>CAWCUP010000017.1:0-172911 GCA_963798765.1 uncultured Alphaproteobacteria bacterium
TCGGCAACGCCAGCCACTCAGAGAGTGCGGGTCCCAAGGCACGTTCTCATTCCCGCATCAGTGACCCGTCCCAAAGATGGTCGAGTATTGCGCCGACACTGGGTTAGGTTTTCCTCCGCCGTTGAAATACGTCCCGTCACTGTAAATTATATGACCTAACTCATCGCACATATTCGCAAATTTATACTATAATAATTCTCTCAAATCCAGCGAGCAAGTCCGATACTGAGTCAGATATTTAATTCTTTTCAAGACTGTTTCTTAAACAAAGTTCGAGGCCTATTTTTCCATCGAAGGAGGTTCATGTTTCCTCTCTGGGGCTCAAACCCCGCTCCGAACGCGCTGATTTCCGCAATTTCCTTGACCGGCGATGGGCGGTTGGACTTTCGGAGAGCAAGATGAGTCAAGCAGACCTCGAAAAACTGGCGCATTTAGTTGCAGAAATAGTAGCAGAAAAGGTCCTGAAAAAACTTTCAGCGGTCAATTCTATAACTTCAGATCAAGAAAATTATTTAACAACAAAACAAGTCTCTGAAATGACAAAGATAACAAAGGCCACTCTGGAGCGCTACCGCGCCACCGGCTGCGGTCCCAATTACGTGAAAGCGGGTGTTAACGTAAGGTATCACCCTACCGCAGTCCGAGATTGGCTGTCTGGTCGTGGCAATGCGTGAGAGCGGCAGGCATCCATGAGTTCCATCGTGAAGCGCAACACCGTGGGCGGAGGATGTTTCCGTCTGTCACCAAAAGGAGAACGGTGTTGCCAGGTCAGGATACAGCCACCTCACGGCCGAGGAGCGTGATCGGCTCGCCGATCTGATGGCCGACGGTCTGTCGCTCCGGTCGATCGCCAAGGAGCTCGGCCGGGCGGCGTCGAGCATCTCGCGCGAGCTGCGGCGCAACGCGCTCGACAGCGGCGCTTACCGGCTGTCAATCCCGGACCAAAATGGGGCCATGGCCCGGTGTGATACCGGGCCATGAGCGCGGTTCTGGCATGCGCCTTGGCGCGCGTGGTCCTGAAATACCTGACGCGTGCCAAGGCGCACTGGCCGCAGGCCAGTTCATGGCGGACGACGTTGTTTGCGTTCAGGGATCGCGCTTTCGGCTCTGACGGAGCCGGAAGCTCTGGCCGTTCATCTCGAGGATATGGACGTGGTGGGTGAGGCGGTCGAGGATGCGCGCCCGTCAGGCGCTCTGAGCCGAAGACTTCGGTCCATTCGTCGAACGGCAGGTTCGAGGTGATGATGATCGAGCCGCGCTCGTAGCGCTGGTGAGATGACTTCGAACAACAGCTCGGCGCCGGTTTTGGAGAGCGGCACGAAGCCGAGTTCGTCGATGATCAGGAGGTCATGGGTGGCAAGGCTCTTCTGGAGCCGCTGGAGCCTGCGATCGTCGACAGCCTCCATGAGTTCGTGGACCAAGGCCGCGGCGGTGGTGAAGCCGACCTTCCGGCCCTTCTGGCAGGCCGCCAGTCCGAGGCCGAGGGCGAGGTGCGTCTTGCCCGTGCCGCTGGGTCCCAAGGCGATGACGTTCTCCCGGCGGTCGACGAACTCGCAGCGCGCCAACTCCATGGTCAGCGCCTTGTTGAGAGACGGGATCGCGGTGAAGTCGAAGCTGTCGAGGCTCTTGGTCGCCGGGAACTTGGCGGTCTTGATGCGGCGCTCGATCATCCGGCGTTCCCGCTCGATCAGCTCGAGTTCGCAGAGCCGCAGCAGGTACTGGACATGATCCTTGCCCTCGGCCGCGCACTGCCGGGCAAGCTTGGCGTGCTCTGACTGGAAGGTGGGCAGCTTGAGCTTCCGGAGATGGTGCTGGAGGAGCACCTGGGGCGTGTCGCTCATGCCGCCGTCCCGGACATCAGGCTGAGGTAGCTCGACGGCTTCGTGGTCTCGACCCGGGCCCGGGGCAGGTAAGGATAGCAGTCGAGATCGAGCCGCGGCGGACGCCGCTCGATGCGACAGAGCACCAGGTGCTTTACCGCGTCATAGCCGATCGCGCCAAGGTCGAGAGCCTGCCGGACGGCGCCATGGACATGGTCCATCTCGAAGGTCTCGAGGAGCCGCAGGATCTGGACGTACTCGCGCTTGCCCGCCTTGCCCAGGCGATCCGTGACGTAGGCCGCGAGCCTCAGGTCGGTCTCCAGCCTCGCCCGCCGCTGGCGGCGCAGCATGTACGCCCCATCCGCCAGATGCGGACGGTACGCGCCGCTCTCGAGCGCGTTGCGCCCGATCTCGCGCGAGATCGTCGAAGCCGCCCGGCCAAGCGCCCGGGCGATCGCCTGAAGCGAAAGGCCGTCAGCCTTCAAATCGGCGAGCCGGTCTCTCTCCTCGGCCGTGAGATGGGAATATCCTGCCATGGCAACACCGTTCTCCGTTTCCAGACAGACGGATACATCATCCGCCCGCGGTGTTGCGCTTCACGATGGAACTCAGCCACTTCAGCGAGGAGGGATATACGCCCCGCTGTCGAGCGCGTGGCGCCGCAGCTCGCGCGAGATGATCGACGCCGCCCGACCGAGCGCTCGCCCGCCACATGCTGCTGCGCGGCATGCTCTCGGCCACCACGTACTTCTGCGACACCTACGCCAGCTGGCAGAAGGGCCGGATCGAGAACGCAAACGGCCGCATCCGACGATGGCTGCCGCGCGGGACCGACCTTGACGCGTTCGACGAAGCCGACATTCAGGAGATCGCTATGACCATCAACCTCACCCCACGAAAATGCCTCGCATACCGTTCCCCGGTCGAGGCGTTCCTGTCCGAGCTTGGCAGGGACGTCCAACTCCGGTTTGCTTGAACCATTGCGCTTCGCAGTGGAATCCACCCCGCCGCACGCTGGCGACGCAACATGTACTCCCCGTCGGCCACATGCGGCCGGTACGCCCCGCTGTCGAGCGCGTTGCGCCGCAGTTCTCGCAAGATGGTCGACGCCGCCCGGCCGAGCGTCTTGGCGATCACCCGAAGTGACAGGCCGTTGGCCTCTAGATCGGCGAGCCGATCACGCTCCTCGGCCGTGAGGTGGCTGTATCCTGACATGGCAACACGATCTCCTTTTCGAGACGGACGAATACATCATCCGCCCGCCGCGTTGCGCTACACGATGGGACACACCAGTGATTTAGAAGGATCTTGAATGCTCTATGCTCCGATTAACCTCTGAAAGAAGGAAGCTAATTCAGCAATAAATGGCACGTAGACCTATTTTATTTCATATGGCAAACCATTGCATCAGAAATTTTCTGCTGGTCTTCTAGGAGCGGTTCGAATAGGGCGCGATCGTGTATATATACCCCATCTATCCCTAGAACTTTGTGATCCAACAGAAGGCGCCCGTTGATCTGGCTCACTTTCTCTCGTTGAGCCATCGTGCGATGGGTATGCCGGAGGATGTGCCCTGTTTGGCTAGGCATTGTCTTCTCACGGACAACTTTCGTGTGTACGATTTCACCAGTTTTGGAACGTGTTGGAAAAAGCCAGATGCATCCAGGATATAGAATATCTCCTACTTGTATTGCACGTGAAAGACACTCTATCATTTGTTCTGATAGCGGAAGGTGAAATGCTCTTTTCGATTTCATTTTCGGAAATCGAATAGCGCAGTGTTTCATGTCTACCCACTGCTTTTCTATTGACATGAGGGTTCCTGGACGCAATCCACTGAACAGGCCCAACAGATGCATTTCCCGACGGATTGGATTCTTGATGTGTTGCACTGCTTCCCACCAAAAAGGCAAATCATCTGGGGCCAAAACGCGTTCACTAGAGCGCTCTTTATGAAATATTACGCCATGAATAGGATTGTATTCGAAAGCAGAATTGTCGTCACTGAGCTTGCCTGCATTGTTGTATGCTGCCCGGAAGACTCGCATAGCTTTATTGGCCGCAACCTTTCCATGCCATTCGGATAGAAGGCCGTGCAGATCGCGAGCGTCGCTTTTGCGGATTTCCAAAGCCAGTCGATCTGACCAAGTTTTTAGATAACGAACGCGCACCTCTTCAACATTCTCTATTGAGCGGTCCGACGATTCCTTTCTGTCGAGAACCGTTTGGTAGCCCAGCAAAAGCTCGTCGACGGTCCAACCTGTTGGGTCCCCAACGATGAGAGGTGCCGGTGCACCTTGAACGCGCTTTGCTGCGAATGGATCGCGTCCTCGCTTGATCTGAGAGAGAATATCGGCAGCCATCAGCCTCGCGTCAGCCAACGAATGCGTCTCTGTCGTGCCGATCGTATGGCGAATCGACCTTACGAGCTTCCGGCGACCTGGCACGCCCTGCCACAGATCTGCTTGGACTTTGAACGATTTTCGGGTCTTGTTGACGGAAAGAAAAAATCCCGGCAGTTTGTCGTCCCTGAGTTGCGTCTCTCTCCCAGCCCATTCGCAGCCTTGGATCATTCTCTCTGTGAGCCTAGCCATGATTGTCTCCCGAACCGTTGCGCCGTATCTGTCGAACCGTCAGCGAACCGCGACGGATGCAGGTGATATTGGCCTCCTTCCAACAGCCAAAGCGAATAAACCCGTTTCAGTCAGTACGATATGAGGCTGGATCTGATGAAAGCCGACTCGGGTTTATTTCCTCCTAAGCGGTAGGTCTCAGGTTCGAATCCTGACGGGGCCGCCACCTCTGACAAGTCCGCGTTCAAGACGCGATCCCGGAAGAGCCGATGCCGAACAGCCGCGCAGCGTCCAGCAGAGTGAGGAAAGTCGCCCCGACGCCCCGTCCGCTCCGCTTTCGGAACCCGCGGTGACGGGCTCCTCCCGCCCGCGCCCGGACCATACCTTCGAGAATGAAGGCCCCGCACCGGTCTGCGGCGTCGACGAGGCCGGCCGCGGACCCTGGGCCGGCCCGGTCGTCGCCGCCGCCGTCATTCTCCACCCCGAGCGCATCCCCGACGGCATCGACGACAGCAAACGCCTGACCGCCAAGCGCCGCGAGGGCCTGCTCGCGGACCTCATGCGCCACGCGACCATCGGCGTCGGCCTGGCCGACGTGGCCGAGATCGACGCCCTGAACATCCTCCGGGCCAGCCATCTCGCCATGCGCCGCGCCGTCCTCGACCTCGGCTCCCGCCCCGCGATGGCCCTCATCGACGGCAACCTGGTGCCGTCCGGCCTCGACTGCGGATGCCGCCCCGTCATCGGCGGCGACGCGCTCTGTCTGTCCATCGCCGCCGCCTCGATCGTCGCGAAGGTCACGCGCGACCGGATCATGGTGGCGCTTTCGCAACAGTTTCCCGGCTATGGATGGGCCACGAACATGGGATACGGCACAAGAGCGCATTCCGACGGCCTCGCGCGCCTCGGCGTCACCCCACACCATAGGCGATCGTTCAAACCGATCCACAAGATATTGTGTGAAGCGGATTATCTAAATCCTTGATTCAATTATAAATTGACGGCGAATCCGTTCTAACTCATCTTTGGCGCATGTCCGCAGCCGCCGGGAAGAATGACCATGCCGAAAGATGCAAGCTCCATTGAAATCAACGCTCTGCCGCTCGACGCGATACTGTCGGGCGACTGCGTCGAGGCGATGCGGTCCCTGCCGGACGCCTGCGTCGACCTGATCTTCGCGGACCCGCCCTACAACCTCCAGTTGCGGGGCGATCTGCACCGGCCCGACAACAGCAAGGTCGACGCGGTGGATGACGAATGGGACCGGTTCGCGTCGTTCGCGGCGTATGACGCGTTCTCGCGGGCTTGGCTCGCGGAGGCGCGGCGGGTGCTGAAGCCGGACGGGGCGATCTGGGTGATCGGGTCGTACCACAACATCTTCCGGGTGGGCGCGCAGCTTCAGGACGCGGGGTACTGGATCCTCAACGACGTCGTATGGCGCAAATCCAATCCGATGCCGAATTTCCGGGGCAAGCGGCTGACCAACGCGCACGAGACGATGATCTGGGCGGCCAAGTCTGACCAGTCGAGATACACGTTCAACTACGAGGCCATGAAGGCGCTGAACGACGACGTGCAGATGCGGTCGGACTGGGTGATCCCGCTCTGCACCGGATCGGAGCGGATCAAGAACGGCGACGGGGCCAAGGCGCATCCGACGCAGAAGCCGGAGGCGCTGCTGCACCGCGTCCTGGTGGCGTCGACGAGACCGGGCGACGTGGTGCTCGATCCGTTCTTCGGGACGGGCACGACCGGGGCGGTGGCGAAGCGGCTGCGGCGGCGGTTCATCGGGATCGAGCGCGAGGCCGGGTACCGGGCGGTCGCGGAGAAACGGATCGCGGCGGTGCGGCCGCTGGACATGGAATCGGCGACCGTGACCGCGCCGAAACGGGCGGAGCCGCGCGTGGCGTTCGGACAGGTGGTCGAACGGGGGCTTCTGTCGCCGGGCGAGAAACTTGAATCCGTCAACGGGCGGTACAGCGCGAAGATCCGCGCCGACGGCACGCTGATCGCGCACGACGCGCGCGGGTCGATCCATCAGGTCGGAGCGGCGCTCCAGGGCGCGCCCTCGTGCAACGGATGGACCTTCTGGCACTTCAAACGCGACGGGGTCAGCGTTCCGATCGACTACTGGCGCCAGCAGATCCGGTCGGAGATGGAGGCCTGAAGGACGTGTCCTAGGTAGGACAGACTTCAACTATCTGATTATAAAAAATAAAAGTGTTAACGCCTCTTTCCGCCGACATCAGAGGCGGCATTTCCACCTGACGCGGCGTCGATGCATGGTAGGATCGTGGCACGAGCCAACAGATTGGACATCACCGGAGCGAACATGAGACCGATACTCCTTCTAGCGGCGGCCGCGGCCGCCTCGTGCGGCGTGATCGACGCCGCGAACGCGCAAGACGGTACGGCCGAGAAACCAAACATCCTGCTGATCGTCTCGGACGACACCGGCTATGGCGATCTCGGCGCCTATCTCGGCGGAGAGGCGCGCGGCATGCCGACGCCGAACTTCGACCAGCTGGCCGATGAGGGAATGATGTTCACGTCCTTCTACGCCCAGCCGAGCTGCACGGCCGGACGCGTCGCGATGCAGACCGGGCGCATCCCCAACCGCAGCGGCATGACCACGGTGGCGTTCCAGGGACAGGGGGGCGGTCTTCCAGCCGCCGAATGGACCATCGCCTCGCTGCTCAAGACCGCCGGATACAATACCTATTTCAGCGGCAAGTGGCACCTGGGCGAGGACGACTACGCGCTGCCGAACGCCCAGGGCTACGACGACATGCGGCATGTCGGCCTCTATCATCTGAACGCCTACACCTACGCGGACCCGACCTGGTTCCCGGACATGGACCCGGAACTGCGGGCGATGTTCGAGGAGGTCACCAGGGGCTCGCTGTCGGGCAAGGCCGGCGGAGAGGTCACCGAGGACTTCAAGATCAACGGCCAGTACGTCAACACGCCCGAAGAGGGCGTCGTGGGCATTCCTTTCTTCGACTCCTATGTCGAGCAGGACGCCATCGACTTCCTCGAGGAGGCGGCGGCGAGTGACGCGCCGTTTTTCATCAACGTCAACTTCATGAAGGTGCACCAGCCGAGCATGCCGGCGCCTGAATTCCAGGGAGCGTCGATCTCCAAGACGAAATACGCGGATTCGGTGGTCGAGATGGACGCCCGCGTCGGCAACATCCTCGACAAAGTCGACGAGCTGGGCCTGCGCGACAACACCATCGTCTTCTGGACCACCGACAACGGGGCCTGGCAGGACGTCTATCCCGACGCCGGCTACACGCCCTTCCGGGGCACCAAAGGAACCGTGCGCGAAGGCGGCAACCGCGTTCCCGCGATCGTGCGCTGGCCGGGCAAGGTCGAGCCGGACACGAAAAGCGCCGCGATCGTCGGCGGTCTGGACCTGATGGCGACGTTCGCCGCGGCGGCGGGCGTCGATCTGCCGACCGAGGACCGCGAGGGCGAACCCATCGTCTTCGACAGCTACGACATGACGCCCGTCTGGACCGGAAGCGGCCCCTCGGAGCGCAAGGCGTGGTTCTACTTCACCGAGAACGAGCTGACGCCGGGCGCGGCGCGGGTCGCCAATTACAAGGCGGTGTTCAACCTGCGCGGCGACGACGGCCAGGCGACCGGCGGACTGGCGGTCGACACCAATCTCGGCTGGAAAGGACCGGAGAAATACGCGGCGATGGTGCCGCAGGTCTTCGACATCCTGCAGGATCCGCAGGAACGCTACGACGTGTTCATGAACAGCTACACCGAGCACACCTGGACGCTGGTCACCTTCAACGAGGCGATCGCGGAACTGATGAAGACCTATGTGGACCATCCGCCGCGCAAGATGCAGGGCGAGGGCTATAACGGCCCGATCACCCTGACGGGTTACCAGCGGTTCAAATACGTCCAGGACGCTCTGGCACAGGAAGGGTTCAGCATCGGATTGCCCAGCGGCAACTGATCCCGCCGCACCGAGGGGGAAAGCCGGGTCCGCGAGGGTCCGGCTTTCTTCGTTTCATGACTGGCATCCGGCGCCTGACGTGTGCTCCATGTCGTGAAAACGGCGACGGAGGACGTCACATGAAAATCGCCCGCATCGAGACGATGATCCTGAAGGCGCCCACGGGCGCCCACGCGTTCTATTCCAGCCAGGCGCGGTTTCCGGAACGCACCAGCACGCTGGTGAAGATCACCACGGATGACGGGATCGTCGGCTGGGGCGAAGGCGGTCAGTACGGGCCGGGAGAGCCGGTCGCGAGCGCGATCACCGACGTCCTCGGCCCGCGTCTGATCGGCGAGGCGGCGGACGCGCCGGTGCGGATCTGGGAGCGGAACTACGCGTTCAGCCGCGATTTCGGACGGACGGGAACCTACATCGAGGCGATCAGCGCCATCGACATCGCGCTCTGGGACATCTGGGGCAAGTCGCTCGACCGGCCGGTCCATCACCTGATGGGCGGCGCGTTCCGCGACCGGGCCATGGCCTACGGGACCGGGTGCTACTACCCCGAGAATTTCCGCGACACGGACGCCATGATGGCTCAGCTTGCGGCCGAGGTCGAAGGCTACGCGGCGGCGGGCGTCACCGCGATCAAGATCAAGCTGGGCCTGCTGCCGGTCGAGGCGGACGCCGCGCGGATCGCCCTGATCCGCCGCACGGTCGGGCCGGAGGTTCGGCTGATGGCGGACGCGAACCACGCCTACAATTCCGCGACCGCGATCCGGATCGGCCGCGCGATGGAGGAGCACGGGCTTCTGTGGTTCGAGGAGCCGGTGCCGCCGGAGGACCATGACGGATACCGCCGCCTGCGCGCGGCGCTCGACATTCCGATCGCCGGCGGGGAATGCGAGTTCACCCGCTTCGGCTTCCGCGACCTGATCGGCGGCGGATGCGTCGACATCGTCCAGCCCGACGTCTGCGCCAGCGGCGGCCTGAGCGAATGGGTGAAGATCCTCGGCCTCGCGACACAGCACAACGTCCTGACGGTGCCCCATGTCTGGGGCTCGGGGATCGCGGTGGCCGCGGCGCTCCACGCCATCGCGACGGTGCCGCCGACGCCGCACACCGCCGCGCCCGAGACGCTCCAGAACGAGCCGATGCTGGAATTCGACCGCACGTTCAATCCGCTGCGCGACGCCATCCTGACGGAGAATTTCACGCTGGAGGAGGGCGCGGTGCGCGTGCCGCAGGGGCCGGGCCTGGGCGTGACGGTGGACGAGGCGGCGCTGGTGGCGCATGTGTCAAGGCGCGCGGAATGCGCGGAAAAGGGGGAGGCGCTCGATGAGCCTGGCGATTTTCGATCTCACGGACAGGACGGCGCTCGTGACCGGATCGTCGCGGGGACTGGGCCTCGCCTTCGCGCGGGGCCTCGCCGGCGCCGGCGCGCGGGTGGTGCTGAACGGCGTCGACGCCGGTCGTCTCGACAAGGCGGCGGAGGAGCTGCGCGCCGAGGGGTTCGACGTGCTGACGTCGCGATTCGACGTGACGGACGAGGCGGCGGTGGTGGCCGCCTTCGAGGCGCTCGACGCGCGAGGGCGTCGGCGGTCGACATCCTGGTCAACAACGCCGGCATCCAGTTCCGCAAACCGATGCTCGAGCTCGACACCGCCGACTGGCGCCGGGTGATCGAGGCGAATCTGACCGCCTGCTTCGTGATCGGGCGCGAGGCGGCCCGGCGGATGGCGGCGCGCGGGCACGGCAAGATCGTCAACATCGGCTCGCTCACCTCGGAGGTCGCGCGGGCGACGGTGGCCCCCTACGCGGTCTCCAAGGGCGGCATCAAGATGCTGACCAAGGCGATGGCGGCGGAATGGAGCGAGAAGGGCATCCAGGCCAACGCCATCGGGCCGGGCTTCATGGACACCGACATGAACGCGGCGCTGACCGGAAACCCGGAATTCGACGCATGGGTGAAGGCGCGCACGCCGATGCGGCGCTGGGGCAGGCCGGAGGAGCTGGCGGGCCTCGCGATCTTCCTCAGCTCGGCGGCCTCCGACTACGTGTCCGGCCAGATCATCTACGCCGATGGCGGCATGCTGGCGGTGATGTGAGGCGCGGGGCGTGAGGATCGTCTTTCACGGATCGAACGCGGCGACGTTCCGGCCGGGCTTCGAGGCGCTGCTGGACGCGGCGCACGAGATCGCAATCGTCTCGGACGGCCTCGCCGGCCCGGGCGAGCCGGAGACGATGGCCGCCGCCGACGTGGTGATCGGAGCGCGCTACGGGGCCGGCGATCCGGATCTGTCGGCGCGGCTCTATCAGATCCCCGGCGCGGGATACGACGCGGTGGACATGGCCGCCCTGCCGCCGGACTGCGTCGTCTGCAACTGCTTCGGCCACGAGAGGGCGATCGCGGAATACGTCATGGCGGCGCTTCTGGCGCGACACGTCCCGCTCGCGGACGCGGACGCGCGGCTGCGGCGCGGCGACTGGCGTTACGGGGTCGGCCGCGCCGACGGGCTGCGCTCCGAACTCGGGTCGCGGAGCCTCGGCATCGTCGGACACGGGCATATCGGCCGCGAGCTGGCGTCCCGCGCCGCCGCGTTCGGGATGGAGATCCACGTCGCCAACCGCTCGCCGGTGGCGGGGCCCTACGCGGGCGGATACGGTCTCGACGCGCTCGGGACGATGTTCGGGCGGGTGGACGCCGTGGTCAACACCCTGCCCCTGACCGACGGGACCCGCGGTCTGATCGGCGCCGCGGAGATCGCGGCGATGCGGCCGGACGCGGTGATCCTCAACGTCGGGCGCGGGCCGGTGATCGACGAGGACGCGCTCTACGAGGCCCTGCGCGACGGACGGATCGGCGGGGCGGTCATCGACACGTGGTACGTCTATCCCTCCCCCGACGATCCGTCGCCGAGACCGGGCCGCCGTCCGTTCCACGAGCTCGCGAACGTGACGATGACCCCGCACATGTGCGCCTGGACCCTGGGCACGATCTCCCGGCGCGCCGCCGCCATGGCCGACAACGTGAACCGGCTCGCCGCGGGAGCGGATCTGGCAGACGTCGTGCGGACGCCGACGATCTGACCCGCGGGCTACGCGGCCTCCAGACAGCCCATGTCGGCCAGCGTGCGGCGCATGGCGACGTCGAGCGGGGTCCGCGGCTCCGCCCCCAGAAGCTCGACCAGCCGCCGGTTGTCGAACCGCATCGGATGGCGCCAGTACGGCTCGACCTCCGCCGCCTCCCGCGCGAAGGCGTTGAACGGCGCGGCCAGCCGCAGCGCCCACCATGGAAACGCCCTCGCCGGAACGTCGCGCCCGACGGCCGCGCGGACGGCGTCCGCCATCATCCGGCCGTCCGCGTCCCAGGTCCCCCCGAAATGCACCCGCTCGTGCGGGCGCAGCGCGTCGGGCGCGTCGAGCAGCCGCGCGAAGGTCTCGGCGAGATCGGGGAGATAGGCGTAACCGTGCGCCACGCCCGGCGCCATGAGGGTGATCTTCCGCACGGGCCGGCCCGGCGCGACCATGACCTGTCCGAACCAGCTCGACCGCGCGCCCGGACCGAAGAAATCGCCGGCCCGGACGATCAGGCCCGGCACGTCCGGCGCGGCGTCCGCGAGGCGCCGCTCGAGCGCGACGCGGACCCGCGCCTTGCGCCCCGCGCCGGTCTGCGGCGCGTCCTCGAGGACGACCGGGGTCGCGGCCGGGTCGAAATTGTAGACCGTGCCGGGAAGCGCGATCCGGGCGCCTCCCGCGGCGCGCGCGGCGGCGATCGCGTTGTCCAGCATCGGCGGCGCGAGCCGGTCCCAGTCGCGATAGCCGGGCGGATTCGCCGCGTGGACGATGACGCCGGCCGGGCCGCCCTCGACGGCCGCCCGCACGACGTCCTCGCGGATCATCGCGTCGCCCGACACGAATTCCGGAGCGGGCGCGGATTTCCAGGCCGCCTCGGCTTTCGCGGCGTCGCGGACCATTGCGCGGATTGTCCAGCCGCGGCCGAGAAGCGCGCGGGTGACGGCGCCGCCGATTCCGCCCGTCGCTCCGAGGACGAGCGCGACGCGGGAATGTTCCGATATCAAGGTCATGTCTGCCTCCTTACGCTGACGGGCGAGTGATGACTGTTTCGGAGGCCGAAAGGAATTGCCTGATTCTTCTCCTCGGCTCATAAGAAATCCATGAGCGAAGGACGCGGAGCGGACGTCGGGTGGGATGACCAGCGCGCATTCCTCGCGGTGATCGAGGAAGGGAGCCTCTCGGGCGCGGCGCGGCGGCTGGGCCTGTCGCAGCCCACGGTGCGCGCCCGCGTCGCCGCGCTCGAGCGCGCGCTCGGCGGCGCGCTGTTCGTCCGCTCCGTCAACGGGATGGTCCCGACGCGCGCGGCCGCCGCGCTCGCGGAGCACGTCCGCGCGATGCGTCGGGCCTCCGAGGCCATGGCCCGGGCGGCGTCGGCGGCCGGCGAGGGGATCGGCGGCGTCGTCCGCCTGAGCGTGTCGGAGTTCGTCGGGATCGAGGTGATCCCGCCGATGCTCGCGACCCTGCGCGCGCGCCATCCCGCGCTCGACATCGAACTGGCGCTCTCGAACGAGAGCGCGAACATTCTCGAGCAGGAGGTGGACGTCGCGCTGCGCATGACCGACCCGAAGCAGCGCGCGCTCGTCGCGCGCAGGGTCGCGACGTTCCCGATCGGCTTCTTCGCGCATCGCGACTATCTGGCGCGCAGGGGCGTGCCGCTGACGCTCGCGGAGCTTGCCGGCCACGACGTCATCGGCCCGGACCGGTCGACGTCCGACCTCCGGTTCGCGGCGCGGCTGGGCCATCCCGTCGCGCCGGAAGGCTTCGCGCTGCGGACCGACAGCCATCCCGCCGCGTTCGCGGCCGTCCGGGCGGGGCTGGGCGTCGGGGCCGTCCTCGCGCCGGTCGCGGCGCGAAACCCCGATCTGGTCCGCGTGCTGCCGGAATTGCGGATCGGCGTTCTGGAGACATGGCTGGTGACCCATGAGGATCTGCGGCGCGTCCCGCGCGTCAGGGCCGTTCTCGACCACCTCGCGAAAGCCTTCGCGGATGGCGGATTCGCCTCCGCGCACTGAGCGGCATAGCGGGCGGAACCGGAAAGCGCGAGACGGGTTTGATCGACAGGCGGCGCCATTTGCGCCGTCGCGGGAAGTCTCTCCCGGATCGCGTCCGTCTCCTCCCCGTGGCGGGCGCGATCACCCCCCCGCGTCGGGCCGATCAGGCCGCCGGAATCTTCCGCGCGTCGGCGAAGGACATGAGCCTGCGGCTCGTCTCGTCCCACAGGTGCAGGCGCACGCAGGCGAGACTTTCGCGGACCGTCATGCGCTGCGCGTCGGCCAGGGCCGAATGGTCGCGAAGAACCTCCGGCAGACGGTAGAACGGAATGCGGCTGTAGAGATGGTGGACGTGGTGCACGCCGATATTGGCGCTGAACCAGCGCAGGACGCCAGGCAGGACGTAATGCGAGCTGCCGTGCAGCGCCGCGTCATGCACCTGCCAGTCCGGGACGACGTCCCAGCGGGTCTCCTCGAACTGGTGCTGGACGTAGAACAGCCAGACGCCTGCGGAGGCCGCGAGGATGGAGGTCGGCAGGAAGATCAGCAGGATCGGCATGATCCCTCCGAACCACCAGATAAGCCCGAGCGCGGCGACGAGCGCCAGGTTGGTGCCCATCGCGCTGACCCAGTAGCGCGAGCCCTGATCCATCAGGCCGAACGGAAGGCGGTTCTTGAGGATGAACTGGTACGCCGGCCCGATGGCGAAGAGCGTCAGCGGGTTCCGGTAGAGCCGGTAGGCGAGACGTCCCATGGCGGATTTCCCGCGATATTCCGCGACGGTCAGCGTGGTGATGTCGCCGATCCCGCGCTCGTCGAGATTGCCGGAATGGGCGTGGTGGATCGAATGCTGGCGGCGCCAGACGTCATAGGGCGTAAGCGTGAGCACGCCCAGGGCGCGTCCCGTCCAGTCGCTCACCGCGCGGTTGGCGAAAAAGGAGGAATGGCCGCAATCGTGCTGGATCGCGAAGAGCCTGAGCAGGAACCCGGCGTTCACCACCGAGATCGCGAGCGAGAGCCAGCCGCTGAACGAAAGCGCCCACCAGGCGAGCGCCCAGAGGGCGAGGAACGGGCCGATCGTGACGGCGAGCTCGTAGGCGCTGCGCCAATGGTCCGGTTCCCGGTATCTGGCGAGGACGCGCACCCAGTCGCGCGAGTGGGGCGTCGTGTCTGACGACACGGTGGCGGCGGGTGCGGACATGTCTCTCCCGGTTCACAGTTCTTCGCAAGCGGGATGGACCTCGTCGAGGATCGGCGACCCGAATAGCTCTTCGCGCCGGTCTTAGCCGGTATGCGCGGTCGGGACAACGGCGCTATTCGCCTTCCGGCTCCGCGCCGTTCACAGGTCCGTGGGCGGAGAGGCCGAGGGCGAGCGCCTTGCGCATCACCGTCGGCAGGGCGGAGGCGCGATCCGGGCGGCTCCCGAAGAACGCTCCCGGCGCGTCGGGCGGCGCGGCGGCGGTCTCGACGCGCAGGCGCAGGTGGAAATGGGTGAAGGTGTGGCGCACCTCGCCGCCGCTGTCGCGCCAGTCCGCGGCGAAGGGCGGCGCCGGCGGCGGCGGGGTCTCGGTCCAGGGCGTGCCCGGCAGGCCCAGCATCCCGCCGAGCAGACCCGTCGCGGCGCGCGTTTCCAGCAGAACTGCCCCGTCGGCGCGGACCGCCAGATAGGCGGTGCCGCGGCGGATCGGCTTCGCGGCTCTCGGCGTCTTGCGCGGCAGATCGGCGGCGACGCCGCGCGCCCGCGCGAGGCAGGCCGGGGCGAGCGGGCAGACGCCGCAGGCCGGGTTGCGCGGGGTGCAGATCGTCGCGCCGAGATCCATCACGGCCTGGGCGTGATCGCCCGGCCGCGCCGCCGGCGTCATGGCCGCCGCCAGCGCGCGCAGGGTCTCCTTGGCGCCGGGCAGCGGCGCCTCGACCGCGTGCAGCCGCGCCATGACGCGCTCCACGTTGCCGTCGAGCACCGTCGCCCGGCGGTCGAACGCGATGGCGGCGATCGCGGCGGCGGTGTAGGGACCGACGCCCGGAAGCGCGAGGAGCTCCGCCTCGGTGTCGGGGAATACCCCGGCCCGGTCCCGGGCGACCGCGCGCGCGCAGGCGAGCAGATTGCGGGCGCGGGCGTAATAGCCGAGGCCGGCCCAGGCGGCCATCACCTCCGCGTCGTCCGCCGCCGCCAGATCCTCGACCCGCGGCCAGCGGCGGGTGAAGGTCTCGTAATGGCCTCCCACCGCCGCGACCGTCGTCTGCTGCAGCATGACCTCCGAGAGCCAGACGCGGTAGGGATCGGGGCGCTCTCCCGCCAGACGGGCGGCGGGCGGCACCCGCCACGGCATGCGTCGCGCGTTCCGGTCGTACCAGGCCAGCAGCGCGTCCGAAAGCGCGGCGGGATCCTCTCGGCGCGGCGCATCTTGCCCTTGCAATGGACCTCTCCCGACGTCATCCATCCCCGATGGGGCGGCGTGCGAACCGCTAGCCCGCGCGCAACCGAGGAGCAAGGCCGCATGGCCGCGAAGACCAGGGAGCCGGACGCGAACGGCCCCGCCTCGAGGCGCGGGCGCGGATTCGCGCGGGCCGGCGGGCTGATCGCGCCGCAGATGCGGACCGCCGCGGCGCGTCGGGGGTTTCTGGAGGCCAAGCTCCGCGCGCTCTGGAGCGAGATCGCCGGTCCCGGGATCGCGGACGTCTGCGAGCCGCGAAAGCTCACGACCGCGCGGGGTCCGGCGGGCGGCCTGCTCCGGCTCGCGGTGGACGGCGCGCACGCGCCTCAGCTTCAGATGATGCTGCCGCAGCTGGTCGAGCGGATCAACGCGGCGCTCGGACCGGGAACCGTCGGCCGCATCCAGCTCGTCCAGGCCGGCGGCCGGCCGACCGACGCCGCGCCCGCGTCCGCCCCGCCCGTCCCGGCGCCGGAAGCGGCCGACATCGGCGAGGTCGCGCCCGTCCTGTCAAGCATTGGTGATGACGGGCTGCGCCGGGCGCTGGAGACATTGGCGCGAAACGTGGTATCGCGGGAAAGAAAACCGAATTGACGGAGGCAGACAGATGACAGACGGACCGACCCGCCGGGAGACGCTCGCCACCGCCCTCGCCGCCTCGCTGGCGTTCGCGCCCGGCCTCGCGTTCGCGCAGTCCGGCCCGAACACCGACGAGATGACGATCGGCGACCCGGACGCGCCGGTGACCATGGTGGAATACGCGATGTTCACCTGTCCGCACTGCGCCGCGTTCCATCTGGAGACCTGGCCGCAGATCAAGAAGAACTTCGTCGATACCGGCAAGGTGCGGCTCGTGTACCGCGAGGTCTATTTCAACCGCGCCAGCCTCTGGGCCGCGATGATCGCCCGCTGCGCCGGCCCGGACCGGTATTTCGGC
Source organism: uncultured Alphaproteobacteria bacterium (assembly GCA_963798765.1). Lineage (GTDB taxonomy): Bacteria > Pseudomonadota > Alphaproteobacteria > Rhodobacterales > Rhodobacteraceae > Amaricoccus. The sequence goes on from CAWCUP010000017.1 coordinate 16,790, forward strand.
GTCGTGGACCTGCTCTACCGCGGACAGGCCGAATGGATCGCCGGCAACGACCCGGAGGCGATGATGCGCAATCTCTACGGCATCGGGCGCCAGGCCGGCCTGACCGACGCCGAGATGGACGCCTGCATGACCGACCAGTCCTTCGCGGAGGCGCTCGTGGAATCCTACCAGAAGAACGCCCAGGCCGACGGCATCGATTCGACCCCGTCCTTCCTGATCGACGGCGAGAAGGTCGGCAACATGAGCTACGCGGAGTTCGAGGCCGCGCTCAACAAGGCGCTGGGCGAATAGTCAGAGCCCCAGGCGGTCGAGCGCCGCGTCGAGCGGCGTCCAGTCGTCGATCGAGAGCCGGACCGGCAGCACCAGAACCTCGCGCAGGAACGCGGGCGGAAGCCGCGCCGCGTCCTTCTCGGTCGTGACCAGCTGCGCGCCCGCCGCCTTCGCCTCCGCCGCCAGCCGCGCCAGCGCGCGCCGATCGAACGGCGCGTGGTCCGCGAAGCCGCGCGCCCCGACGACATCCGCGCCGAGACCGCGCAGCGTGGCGAAGAACTTCTCCGGACGGCCGATCCCCGCGAACGCGACCGCGCGCAGGCCCTTCCAGTCCATCCCGGTCGCAAGCGGCTCCAGCGCGCCCTCGAGCATCGGCAGCGCCGCGAGCGCCGGCCACGCGGCGCGCAGCCCCGCGCGCGCCTCCGGATCGCCCACCGCGAGCGTCAGATCGGCGCGGGCGAGACCTTCCGGCACGGGCTCGCGCAGCGGCCCGGCGGGCATCACCCGGCCGTTGCCGAAGCCTTGGCGCGCGTCGACGACGACGATTGACAGGTCCTTGGAGAGCGCGGGGTTCTGGAACCCGTCGTCCATCACCAGCGCGTCCGCCCCGCCGGCCGCCGCCGCGCGGGCCGCCGCGGCGCGGTCCCGGCCGATCCAGACCGGCCCGAACGCGGCGAGCAGCAGCGGCTCGTCGCCGACGTCGCCGGCGCCGTGCAGCGCCGGATCGACGCGGACCGGACCCTTCAGCGCGCCGCCATGGCCGCGCGAGATCACGGCGGGGCGTCGGCCGCGGCCGCGCAGCCTCTCGCAGAGCGCGATCACCGCCGGCGTCTTTCCGGTTCCGCCGACGGAGAGGTTGCCCACGCAGATGACCGGCACGCCGACGCGCGCCCCCGGACCCGCCGCCAGCCGCCTCCGCGTCCGCTCGGCCCAGATCCACGAGAGCGGCGCGAGCGCCCGAGCGGCCGCGCCGGGACGCGCGGGCGGGTTGTCCCAGAAACGCGGGGCCCGCGTCACGCGGGCCGGCCCAGATGTCCGCCGATCGCCTCGAGCACCAGGTCGGTGACCCCGGCGCCGGCGCTGCAGGTCTCCCAGCCGGCGGCCGCCATCTCCGCCGCCCGGTCCGGCTGAAGCGTCTCGGCGAGCGCGTCGCCCAGGCCGGCGGCGTCCCCGATCTCGACCGCCGCGCCAGCCGCGCCGAGCCGCGCGTAGCCGTCCGCGAAGTTGCGGACGTGCGGACCATGCAGGATCGCGCTCCCGAGAAGCGCGGGCTCGAACGGATTGTGCCCGCCGACATCGACGAGCGACCCGCCGATGAAGCTGACCGAGGCGATCCGGTACCACAGACCCATCTCGCCGAGCGTGTCGGCCAGGTACACGTCCGTGTCGCCCCCGAAGGGCTCGCCCTTCGACCGCTGCGCCACGCTCAGACCCCGGCCGCGCAGCATCTCCGCGAGCGCGTCGCCCCGGTCCGGATGCCGGGGCGCCAGGATCATCGCGAGCATCGGAAAGACCTTGCGCGCCTCCAGATGCGCCACGAGCGCCGCGGCCTCCTCGCCCTCGTGCGTCGAGGCGGCCAGCCAGACCGGCCGCGCCGCCAGGGCGCGGGCGAGGCGCGCGCGCTCGCCCTCGTCATGGCTCAGGGGCGCGGCGCCCTCCTTGAGCGTCCCCGCGACCTCGAGCCTGTCGGTCGGCGCCCCGAGCGCGGCCAGCTGCTCGCCCGCCAGATCGTCCTGGGCCAGGATCCGGTCGAACCGGCCCAGCAGCGCCCGCGCGACCCGGCGGAGCCGGCGCCACCGCCGGTAGCTGCGATGCGAGATCCGCGCGTTTATCAGCAGCATCGGCGTTCCCCGCGCCGCCGTCCTGCAGAGCATGGCCGGCCAGAACTCGCTCTCGGTCCAGACCGCGACGTCGGGACGCCAATGGTCGAGAAATCCGTCGATCCACGGGACCACGTCGACCGGCGCGAACTGGTGGACGCTCCCCTCGGGCAGACGCTCGGCCAGGAACTGCTGCGAGGTCAGGGTGACCGTCGTCACGAGGCAGGTCAGGCCGGGATGGGCGCGCTCCAGACGCCGCAGAAGCTCGAGCAGCGAGGCCGCCTCGCCGACGCTCGCCGCGTGGAACCAGACGAGCCGCCCCTCCGGGCGCGGCAGGCCAGGCCACGCCCATGCGTTCCGGCAGCCGCCCGGGATGCTCCCGGCCGCGCGTCCGTCGTCGCTCCAGATGCCGGCGCGCGAGCGGTCCGGCCCGTCGCGAACCGAAGAGATAGAGGCGCAGAAGCGCCGGATCCCGTCCCTCCGGGTCCAATTCCGTCGGACCTAGCCCAGCTCTTCGGTCGCGCTCGCCTCGGTCGCCTCGTCGCGCAGGCGATGGAGATGGGCGATGAAATACCGCACCTGCGCGTCGTCCACGGTCGACTGCGCCTTGGCCTTCCAGGCGGCGTAGGCCGACGCGTAGTCCGGGAACATGCCCACGATGTCGATCGCCTCGGTGTCGCGGAACTCGTTGCGCTGCGTGTCGACGAGTTCGCCGCCGAACACGAGATGCAGGCGTTGGGTCATCTTTCGGTCCTTTCGTGGCGTTCCGGGATCGCGCGCACCTTATCGGCGGCTCCGCAGAAGGCAATGGCCGCGCGGGGGGCGCGGCTCAGCCCGCGCCGCGCCGCCGCGCGGTGATCGCGGCGTGAAGCGCGGACCCCGCGACCACCATTCCCGGGACCTGCGCGCCGGGACTGTTGTAGACCGCGCGGGCGCCCTCGCGGTCGGTGACCGTCGCGCCGGCCTCGCGGGCGATCAGGTCGCCCGCCGCCACGTCCCATTCCCAGGCGTCGCGGAAGGTCAGCATCGCGTCGAAGCGCCCCTCGGCGGCCAGGCAGATCCGATAGGCCAGCGAGGGCCGGAAGTGCCGCTCCACGACGGGCGCGCCGCCCGGCCAATGCGCCTGCGAGAACTGGCCGCCGGCCGCGAGCACGGTCGCGCCGTCCAGCCCGCTCCGGTCGGTCGGCGCGATCGGCGCGCCGTTCAGCGTGGCGCCGCGCCCCTCCGCCGCGGCGTAGGTCCGGCCCTGCGCGGGCAACAGCACCACGCCCGCGATGACGCGCCCCCGCTCGGCGACCGCCAGCGAATGCGCCCAGGATTTCTGGCCGGCGATGAAGGCGCGGGTTCCATCGATCGGATCGACGATGAACACGCGATCGGCGCGCAGGCGGGCGGGCGTGTCCGGGGTCTCCTCGGAAAGCCAGCCGTAACCGGGGCGCGCGGCGGTCAGCTCCGCGCGCAGCATCCTGTCGACCTCGAGATCGGCCTCGGTGACCGGGCCGTGGCCGCCCGGCTTCTCCCAGGTCTCGGGCGCGCGCCCGAAATGGCGCAGACCGATCTCCGCCGCTTCCCGCGCGGCGCCGAGCAGCAGCGCCAGATCAGCTTCCGGCAATCACCAGTCCTTCCACCAGAAGGCTCGGCACCACGCGGCTCCGGTCCGCGCGGCCGTCATTCGCGGCCGTGAACCGTCGCAGCATGTCGCGCAGGTTGCCCGCGACCGTGCATTCGTTGACCGGACGCGCGATCTCGCCGTTCTCGACCCAGTAGCCGCTGGCTCCGCGAGAATAGTCGCCGGTGTTCGGATTGATCGAAGAGCCCATCAACGAGGTGATCAGAAGTCCCGTCCCCATCTCCCGGATCAGATCGTCCCGGCCGTGCTTGCCCGGCGTGAGCGTCAGGTTGCCGGCCGACGGGCTGGGCGGACCTCCCGGCCCGCGGCTCGCGTTGCCGGTGCTTTCGAGCCCCAGCTGCCGCGCGGTCGCGAGATCGAGGGTCCAGCTCCGCAGCGCGCCGTTCTCGACCAGCGCGCGGATCGAGACCGGCAGCCCCTCGCCGTCGAACGGCCGCGAGCCCGACACGCGCGGGCGGTTGGGGTTCTCGATGAGGTCGACGCCCTCGGGCAGGACGGCCTCTCCCATCGCGTCCTTGAGCCAGCTCGATCCGCGCGCGATCATCGCGCCGTTCACGGCCTGCACCAGATGGCCGATCAGGCCCGAGGCCACCCGCTCGTCATAGAGCACCGGCCAGGCTCCGGTCGGCGGCTTCGCCGCGCCCGCGCGCGACGCGGCGCGCTCCCCCGCGAGCCGGCCGACGCTCTCGGGATCGGGCAGATCGGCATGGTGGGCGCGCGTCTCGAACGCGTGGTCGCGCTCCATGCCGAGCCCCTCGCCGCAGATCGCGACGGCCTGAATGGAATGCCCGGTCCGTCCGTACCCGCCGGAAAATCCGTTGGTCGCCGCGAGATGCACGCGGCTGGCGCTCCAGCCCGCGCCCGCCGCGTCCATCCGGCTGACCCCCGGAACCGCGCGCGCGGCGGCCTCGGCGCGGAGCGCCGCGTCCTTGAGCGCGGCGGCGTCGGGCATCGGCGCGGGATCCTCGAGCTCCAGCGCCGCGAGATCCCAGTCCCGCGCGAGCCGGTCCGGGTCGGCCAGCCCGCACCAGGGATCCTCGGGCGCCTCGCGCGCCATCGCGACGGCCCGCCCGGCCATCTCGCCGATGGTCCGCTCGGAGGTGTCGCTGGCCGAGACGTGCGCCTGGCGGCGGCCGATCAGCACCCGCAGGCCGATATCGACGCCCTCGGCCCGCTCGGCCTGTTCCAGCTTCCCGTCGCGCACCTCGACCGACTGCGTGTCCCCGGCGACGGCGATGGCGTCGGCGGCCTCGGCCCCGGCGTCCAGCGCGGCCTTCAGCAGTGCGCCGGTCAGGGATTCGAGATCATGGGCCATGGTCAGAACATCCCGAAAAGAGCGTGCCCGACCAGCCCGACGCTTCCCGCGCCGAGCAGAAGGAACGTGATCCCGGCGCCCGCCCCGCGCTGCCATCCCGGCGCGTCGTCGCGGCTGAAATGCCATCCATGCGCGAGCCGGCCGAGGGTCAGCGCGATCCCGAAGACGTGGATCAGCCAGACCGGCGCGCCGATCAGCGCCATCAGCGCCATCTGGACGAGGATCAGCGGCACGAACTCGACGAAATTCGCCATGCCCCGCATCGCCCGGATCATCGCCGGGTTGCCGCCGTCCCCGATGCTGATCTTCTCGCGCCCGCGCACCGTCGTCACGTGCACCGCGAGCCAGAGCAGGATCAGGCCGTTCAGGCCGGCATAGAGCGCCACGCTCTGCAACGCGGTGGACGGGATCATCTTTCTGGTCTCCGGGATGTTGACTGCGACAGGTACCTAGGCCGTCGCCCGCCGGGGGGCAACCGCGCGGGGTTGCGTTTCGCGCCGACCCGGCCTTTGATCCGGCTTGGAAACCCGCACTTTCCCGACGGAGGCAGACCCATGGCCCGACTCGACGGCAAGACCGCCATCATCACCGGCGCGAGCCGCGGCATCGGCGCGGCGGCGGCCGAGGCGCTGGCGGCGGAGGGCGCGAACGTGGCGCTGCTGGCGCGGTCGTCCGCCGGCGTCGCCGAGGTCGCGGCGCGGATCCGCGCGACCGGCGCCGGCGCCGAGGCCATCGCCTGCGACGTCGCGTCCTGGCCGCAGGTCGAGGCCGCCGCCGCGCGCGCCCGCGACGCCTTCGGTGCCGTCGACATCCTCGTCAACAACGCCGGCGTGATCGACCCGATCGGCCCGCTCGCGGACTCGGACCCCGAGGCCTGGGCCCACGCCGCGGACATCAACTTCAAGGGCGTCTATTTCGGAATGCGCGCCGTGCTGCCGCAGATGCGCGCGCGCCGCTCGGGCGTCATCGTCAATCTCGGCTCCGGCGCGGCGAGCAATCCGCTCGAGGGCTGGAGCCATTACTGCGCCTCCAAGGCCGCGGCCGCGATGCTGACCCGCTGCGCCCATCTCGAGAACAGGGGACGGGGCCTGCGCGTCTTCGGGCTCTCCCCCGGCACCGTCGCCACCGACATGCAGCGCGCCATCCGGGCGTCCGGCATCAATCCGGTCAGCCAGATGGACTTCTCCAGCCACGCGCCGGCCGAGGCGCCCGCGAAGGCGATCGCCTGGCTCTGCACCGACGCCGCCGCCGGGTTCGCGGGCCAGGAGATCAGCCTGCGCGACCCCGAGATGCGCGCGCGGATCGGTCTCGACTGAACGCTCACCGCCGCCCGCGCCGCCCGCCGACGCTCCGCGCGTGAAACCCCGGCGGCCGTCGGCGCACCCAGGCGACGAACCGCGCGATGCGCGGATGCGCCCGCAGGCTTTCCATGTCGGCGAAATCGCGCGCGAGTTCCGTCTCGGTCAGCGTCGCGTGGATCTCGTCGTGACAGATCTGGTGCAGCCGCACGGTCGGGCTTCCCTTTCCGCCTCTCAGCTTCGGGATGAGATGATGCGCGCTCTGCCGCGCGCCCTCGGGGATGGGTCGTCCGCAGAGCGGGCAGACCGGCGTCTCGTCCATGCCGCCGAGCATAGCGCTGCGGCCCGTCGGGAAAAGCCCGGCTTGCCGCGACCCGCGGCGTGCGCCATGAGCGGATCGTGACCGGAACCGAAGAGATCGACGCGCTGGTGATCGGCGCGGGGCCGGCGGGCCTCATGGCCGCCGAGCGCCTCGCGGCGGCCGGTCATCGCGTTCTGATCGCCGACGCGAAACCCAGCGCCGGCCGCAAGTTCCTGATGGCGGGCAAGTCCGGACTCAATCTCACGATGGACATGGACGCGGAGCCCTTCGCGGCGCGCTACTGGCGCGGCGCCGACCGCATGGCGCCGCTGATCTCGGCGTTCGGTCCGGCCGAGGTCCAGGACTGGGCGCGCGGTCTCGGCCTGGAGGTCTTCACCGGCTCGTCCGGCCGCGTGTTCCCCCGCGCGATGAAGGCCTCGCCCCTGCTGCGCGCCTGGCTGGGACGGCTGGCGGCGTCGGGCGCCGATCTGCGGACGCGCTGGCGCTGGACGGGCTGGGACGGCGCGGCGGCGACGTTCGAGACGCCCGAGGGCCCGCGCCGAGTCGCGGCCCGGGCGACGGTGCTGGCGCTCGGCGGCGCGTCCTGGGCGCGGCTCGGCTCGGACGGCGCCTGGACGGAGGCGCTCGCGCGGGCGGGCGCGACGCTCGCGCCGTTCGAGGCGTCGAATGTCGGGTTCCGCGTCGACTGGTCCCCGGCGATGGCGCGGCATTTCGGGGCGCCGGTCAAATCCGTGATCCTCTCGGCCGGCGGACGCGGCCTCGCGGGCGAGTTCGTCATCTCGGCGCGCGGCGCTCGAGGGCGGCGGCGTCTACGCGCTCACGCCCGAATTGCGGAGCGGCGCAACACTGACGCTCGATCTCGTTCCGGACCGGAGCTTGGCGGAGGTAGCGACGCGCCTCGCGCGGCCGCGCGGAAAGGCGTCGCTGTCGAATCACCTGCGCAAGGTTCTCGGCATCCCGCCGGTGAAGATCGCGCTGCTGCGCGAATGCGCGCCGGACGCGCTCGGCGATCCCGGCGCCACGGCGCGGGCGCTCAAGGCGCTGGTCCCGCCGCTCGCGGGACCCCGCCCGATCGACGAGGCGATCTCGACCGCCGGCGGCGTCGCCTGGGAGGCGCTGGACGGGAGCCTGATGCTGAAGGCGCGGCCGGGCGTGTTCTGCGCCGGCGAGATGATCGACTGGGACGCGCCGACGGGGGGCTGGCTCATCACCGGATGCCTCGCCACGGGGCGACATGCGGGCGACGCCGCGGCCGCGCGGCTCAGTTCCGCCTGAGCATCGCGATCCGCACGAAGACGCGCTCGACCATCGCCATCGCGGGGACCGGCCGCCCCGATCGGAGCGCCAGATCCGTGTCCATGATCCAGCCGAGCGCGCGCTCGAGCCGCGCCGACCCCAGCCCGCGCGCCTGGGCCGCCATGCGCGACCGGCGCGGCCCGAAGACCGGCGGCCGCGCGCGCGCCAGCGCCGCGTCCGGCCCGTCCGGGGCGCAGGCGGCGGCGTGCAGCGCCCGGAAATGCCGCGCTGCGGCGATCATCAGCGACGTCGCGGCGCCGCCGCGCGCGGAGACCCGGCGCATCTCCTCGACCAGTGCGCCCGCGTCTCCCTCGGCGGCGAGATGGAGCACGGCGTCCACGTCGGCCTCGGTCTCGGCGGGCGCGCAGGCGGCGATGTCGGCGGGCGAGAGCGGGTCGGGATCGCCCCGCTTGTAAAGTCCGAGCTTGGTGATGAACTGGGCGAAATCGCCGGGATCGAGCGCGCGCGCGAGCGCCTCGACATCGCCCGCCGCCTCCGCCGGCACGTCCGTAAGACCCGCCCCGGCGAGCCGCGCCGCGATCTCGTCGCGCCCCGGCGGATCGTCGTAGATCCCGATGGAGACCGCGCCGCGCGCCTTCTCGAAGGTCTTGCGCAGCGCGCTCCCCGCCCCGAGCGCGCCCGCCGTGGCCACGATCACCGCGTCGCCGGCGCGCCAGTCCTCGAGCGCCCCGGCGAAGACCTTCGCCACCCCGTCGCCCGCCTCGTCGATCAGGACCACGCGCGGGCCGGGAAAGAACCCGACCGCCTTGACCGCGTCGCCGAGCGCCGCCGGATCGCGCCGCAGATCGGCGCCGGAGATCCGCGTCAGCCGCATCTCGGCGGGGCCGTCGGGACCGATCAGCGCCGCGACCAGCGCCTCGCGCTTGAGCGCCACCCGCATCGCGTCCGCCCCGAACAGCAGCGCGCCGGCGCCTTGGGCGTCCGGCTTGGCGAGATACCGCGCCGCCTCGCGCCCCGTCAGCTTCACAGGCCCGGTTCCCCGGCCTCGAGCGCGAGGCGCAGGACGATCTGATCCGCGAGCGTGCGCGCGAGCCGGCTTTCCGCGTCGCGCTCGGCCGAAAGCGACGCGAAGGCCGAGGCGGTCTCCGAATCGGGCGCGCTGTAGCCGGTGACGTTGCGGACCCGGCCGGTCAGGATCGCCTCCCCGCCCGCCGCCGGGCGCAGCGTGAAATCCGCCACGCCGACGATGTTGAACCGGGTGGTGACGTTCTGCTGCGTCAGCGCGACGCCGGAGCGCCGAAGATCGAGATCGACGTCGAGGACGAGGTCGGCCTCCGCGCCGTCGCCGAGCCGTTCGGTCAGCCGCTCGCGCATCTCGAAGGCGGGCGCGCCCTCGACCGGCCCGACGGCGATCCGGCCCAGCATCTGCGCGGCGGGCGCGCCCCGACCGTACATCGGCTCGAACCCGCAGCCCGCCAGCCCGAGCGCGAACGCCCCGGCCAGGACCGCGCGGCCGGCCTCAGAGCACCACATTCACGATCCGGTCCGGCACGACGATCAGCTTGCGCGGCGCCGCGCCGCCGAGAATGCGGAGGACCTCCGCGTCGGCCAGCACCGCCGCCTCGACCGCGTCCTTCGCCGCGCCCCTGGGCACGGTGATCTCGGCCCGCCGCTTGCCGTTGAACTGGATCGGCAGCGTCACCTCGCTCTCGGCCAGCATCGCGGGATCGGCCTCGGGCCAGGGCGCGCGCGCGGCCAGCCCATCGCCGCCCAGCGCCTCCCACATCTCCTCGGCCAGATGCGGCGTCATCGGCTGCATCAGGAGCGCGAGCGTCCGCGCGGCGAAGACCCGCGCCGCGTCCATGCCCGCGCCGTCTCCGTCCGCCCGGCCGAGGATCGCGGTGAACTCGTAGAGCTTCGCCACCGCCTTGTTGAAGGCGAACCCCTCGATGCCCTCGGTCACGTCTCGGATCGCCCGGTGCGCCGCGCGGCGCAGGGCGAGCGCCTCCGCGCCCTCGGGCGCGACGGGATCGCCGCCGCCCGCCCGCCCGGCGTCCGCGACGCCCGACACGATCCGCCAGACCCGCTGCAGATGCTTCGAGGCCGCCTCGGCGCCGGCGGCCGTCCATTCCACGTCGCGCTCTGGCGGGCTGTCGGACATGACGAACCAGCGCGCGGTGTCGGCGCCGTAAAGTCCAATGATGTCGGCAGGATCGACGACGTTCTTCTTGGACTTCGACATCTTCACGACCGGGCCGATCTCGACCGGCGTGCCGTCCGCGAGACGCGCGCCCGACCCGTCGCGCTCGACCTCGCCCGGATCGCGCCAGACCGGCCGGCCGGCCGCGTCGCGCGTCGCGTAGGTCTCGTGCGTGACCATGCCCTGCGTGAAAAGCGCGTCGAACGGCTCCACCGCCTTGGCCGGCAGATGCCCGGTGCGACGCATCGCGCGGGCGAAGAACCGGCTGTAGAGCAGATGCAGGATCGCGTGCTCGACCCCGCCGATGTACTGGTCGACGTTCATCCAGTACTCGGCGTCGGCCATCACCGTCGGCGTGTCCGCACGCGGCGCGGTGAAGCGCGCGTAATACCAGGACGAATCGACGAAGGTGTCCATCGTGTCGGTCTCGCGCCGCGCGTCGCCGCCGCAGCGCGGACAGGTCGCGGCGAGAAACTCCGCATGCCGCTCCAGCGGATTGCCCGGGACATCGAAGCTCACGTCCTCGGGCAGCCGCACCGGCAGGTTCTCCCGCGCCTCCGGCACCACGCCGCAGGCCGGACAATGCACCACCGGGATCGGACAGCCCCAATAGCGCTGGCGGCTGATCCCCCAGTCGCGCAGCCGGTACCGGGTGACCCCTTCGCCGGTCCCCGCGGCCTCGAACCGCGCGATCACCTCGGCCTTAGCGGCCTCGATCTCCATCCCGTCGAGGAACCGCGAGTTCACCATCGCGCCCGGCCCGACATAAGCCTCGTCGGCGACGGCGAAATCCGGCCCCTCGGGGCTGACCACCGTCTTCACCGGCAGGCCGTATTTCCGCACGAAATCCAGATCCCGCTGGTCGTGCGCGGGACAGCCGAAAATCGCGCCGGTCCCGTAATCCATGAGGATGAAATTCGCGATCCAGACCGGCAGCTCCAGACCCGGAACGAAGGGATGGACGACGCGCACGCCCGTATCGATGCCCCGCTTCTCGGCCGTCTCCAGCGCCTCCTCGGAGGTGCCCGTGCGGCGGCATTCGGCGTTGAACGCGGCGACCTCCGGATCGGCCTCGAGCGCGCGCGCGAGCGGATGGTCCGGCGAGACCGCGGCGAAGGTCGCGCCGAAGATCGTGTCGGGCCGGGTCGTGAAGACCTCGAGCGCCCCGAACCCCTCGGGCGCGCCGCGCGTCTCGAACCGGAACTGCGCCCCGCGCGACTTGCCGATCCAGTTCCGCTGCATCACGCGGACCTTCTCGGGCCAGCCGTCGAGCCCGTCGAGCGCCTCCAGAAGCTCCTCGGCCATGTCCGAGATGCGGAAGAACCACTGCGTCAGCTCGCGCCGCTCGACCGGCGCGTTGGAACGCCAGCCCTTTCCGTCGATCACCTGCTCGTTGGCCAGAACCGTCATGTCGACCGGGTCCCAGTTGACCACGGCGCTCTTGCGGGTGACCAGGCCCGCCTCGAGCATGTCGAGGAACAGCGCCTGCTGCCGGCCATAGTACTCCGGATCGCAGGTGGCGAATTCGCGGGTCCAGTCGATGCTGAGCCCCAGCGGCCTCATCTGGTCGCGCATCGTGGCGATGTTCTGATAGGTCCATGCGCCGGGATGCACGCCCTTCTCCATCGCGGCGTTCTCGGCGGGCATGCCGAAGGCGTCCCAGCCCATCGGATGCAGCACGTTGAACCCGCGCGCGGATTTGTAGCGCGCAACCACGTCGCCCATCGTGTAGTTGCGCACGTGGCCCATGTGGATGCGTCCCGAGGGATACGGGAACATCTCGAGCACGTAGTACTTCTCGCGCGACGGATCGGGTTCGGCGCGGAACACGCCCGCCTCGTCCCAAGCCCGCCGCCATTTCGGCTCGACCGATGCGGCCTCGTAACGATCCATCATGTCTCTCCCGTGCCGGCCCGCGCGGATCTCAGCGCGTCGAGGAGGCGATCCGCAACTGGCGCGCGCGGGTCAGGATCGCGTTCTCGATCTGCGCGTTCTCGTCGGCGCCCACGGGAACGGATCCCCGGAACGCGGCGACCTTGAGCGAGACGGCGTCGAGCGCGGGCGACGATATATATACCGTCACCCGGTAGGGGGCGCCGTTCACGCTCCCGGTCCCGGTCTCGATGATGCCCGAGAACGGATCGGCGCCGGCGAGCGGCAGGAACGACAGCGTGTCCAGCGACGCCTGCCAGAGGTACCGGTTGACCTGGATGCCGATCTCCGGGTTTCCGCGGTTCCGGAACAGGTCGAAGAACAATTCGTCGGTCCGGATGTCCATGTCCCGCATCTGGCGTTCCGCGTTGCGCTGCTTCGCCAGCTCCGTGTCCTGGGAACAGGCGGCGAGAACGACGCAGGCCAGCGCCGGCAGCAGAATGTTGCGCAATGGGGTCACGTCGCGTTCCGGTCCAGCAGGTTGAGGCACGATCTCTACCCACTCGGGCCCCACCCGACAAGGGATAACCGCCGGAGCGCCCCGGGCGCCACTGTGGCAAAGCTGCATCAGAGCGGAGCGCAAAAATTCCCGGCTCCCGCCCTTCGCTTGACCGGTGAAGGTCTCTCGGGCGATTAAGATCGCACTTGGTCCGGATGTCCCGGATTTGAGATGGGTTTCAAAGAAACAACGAGGAAAAGCGATGAAAAACGTACTCTTCGCATCGACCGCACTCGCCGCACTGGCGATCGGCGGCGCGGCTTCGGCTCAGGGCATCACCCTCTTCGGTGACGCGCGCTTGGGTCTCGGCTACAACATCAACAACGACGGCTCCGCCAACGGCGACGAGGATGTACGTGCGGTCTCCCGCGTCCGCTTCGGCGTGAACATGGCCGGCGAGACCGACAGCGGCATCTCGTTCGGCGCGAGCGTCCGCGCGGACAACGCCATCGGCGGCCAGGGCGGAACGCTCGGTCAGACGGCCGGCAACGTCTTCGTCTCGGGCGACTGGGGCACGCTGACCTTCGGCGACACCGCGGGCGCTGACGAGAACTGGGTCGGCGACACGCCGGGCAACCTCTCGCTGACCGGTCTGGGCGATCTGAACGAGACGATCTACATCTCGAACGGCGGCTCCTTCGGCAGCGACACGGCGCAACAACTTCGCTTCCAACCCGTTCGCCCGTCCGACGATCCGGTACGATTTCGAGCTCATGGGCTTCGGCCTCTCGGTGTCGTCCAACCGCGACCTGACCGATATCGGCGTCGGCGGCGGTTACTCGGGCGAGTACAGCGGCGGCACGTTCAGCATCGGCCTCGGCTACTACGACTACAACGAGTTCACCGTTCTCGGCGAAGCCCGGCAGCGCGACCGCCTGCTACGACGGCGTCGTCGCGACGGTCGGCACCTGCGATGATCTTGGCGTCGTCGGCGAGGACTTCCTCGTTCCGACCGTGGCGGAAGACGCGACCTATCCGTCGGGCAACCAGTACACGGCCAGCATCGGCGGAACCTACGGCGACTTCGGAATGGGCGTCGTCTACAACAACGCCGACTCCGACGGTGACAGCTTCCAGATCATCGGCGTCGGCGGCACCTACGGCTTCGACGCGTTCACGGTCGGCGCATACTACAAGAACATCTTCAGCGCCAAGGGAACGCTCGAGGGCTCGGACGGCAAGTCCACCTACGGCCTGACCGCCTCCTACGATCTCGGCGGCGGCGCACAGGTCGCCGGCGGCATCGCCCGCACCTACGGACGCGACGAGCTGTTCCAGGACGGCGATCTGATCTACACCGACGACGACGCGGACACGGTCGCCGACTTCGGCATCAAGATGTCCTTCTGATCCACCCGGATCCGAAAGACGGAAAGGCGGGCCCTCGGGTCCGCCTTTTTCTTTGCGCGTTCGCGCCGCGATCGGCCGGATGACGACCCGGACAGAAACATTTCCGTCACATTTCCCGACGAACGCACGGGCCCGGCGCCATTCGCGCCCTCTCCGGGACCACGCGCGTGATACCCTCCATTCCGAACGGCGGACGCTTCTCCGGGCATGGTCCGGAGGTCATTCGGAGATCGGCCATGACACCGAACGGAGCCCTTCTGATCGTCGCGGCCTCCGTCGCCTTGGCCGGCGGCGCCTCGGCCGAAGGCATCATGCTCTACGGCGACGCGCGGCTCGGTCTGGGCTACAACATCGACAACGACGGCCAGCCGACCGGCGATGACGCGTTGCGCGCCGTCTCCAGGGTCCGTTTCGGCGTGCTCATGGCCGGCGAGACCGAATCCGGCGTGACCTTCGGCGCGGACATCCGCGCCGACAACGCCGTCGGGGGCGAGGGCGAGCAGGTCGGCCAATCCGAAGGCCTCGTCTTCGTCTCGGGCGCGTGGGGCGCGCTGACGTTCGGGGACACCAGCGGCGCCGACGAACGATGGGTCGGCGATCTCAACGAGGTCGGCCTGACCTGCCTCAGCTGCGAGAACGAGACGCCCTTCATCTCCAACGGCGGGGGCTTCGGCGAAGACGAGCTCAACTTCGCGAACAACCCCGAGGCCCGCCCGACGATCCGGTACGATTTCACCTTTCACGGCTTCGGCCTGTCGATGTCCAGCAACCGCGACCTGACCGACATCGGCGTCGGTGGCGGCTGGGAGGGCGAGATCGGCGGCGGCTCGCTCGCGATAGGCGCCGGCTACTACGACTACGCGTCCTTCAGGACGGTGGGGCCATCCCAGATGATCACCGTGATCGACAGCGACGGCGACCCGATGGAGATCGAGGCGGAATCCGCGGATGTCGAAGTCGCCGCCGGCACGCAATGGTCGGCGATGGTCGGTGGCGAGTTCGGCGCCTTCAACGGCACGGTGATCTATACCAATGCCGAAAGCAGCGGCGAGACCGGATTCGACACGCTGGGCCTCGGCGTCGGCGCGGGTTTCGGCCCTTGGGCGTTGAATTTCTATTACAACAACGTCTTCGACGCCTATGGCGGGCTGGACGAGTTCGACGGCACGCGAAGCTACGGCTTCGGCGTCAACTACGACCTCGGCGGCGGCGCGCTGGCGCAGTTCGGCGTGGTCAACGATTACGGCGGCATGAATCTGGCGGATTTCGGCATCTCGATGGCCTTCTGAGCGCCTTGGCCGCCGAGATCGCCCCTTCCCCGGACGATCTCGCCCGTCCCGTCCGGCGACGCAACACTTCGTTTACGATGTTAACTTTTGTTACCCTCATGAAATCAACAACTTGACCGAGGTTCACGCGTGAGCGCCCACGCTCCACGCGGTCGCGAACCCTTTCAGCTCCCCTCGTCCCGCGATAAAATCCGCCCACCCGTCCAAGGAGGCACCCCATGACCCTCGCCGCGATCCGCGCCCGACTTGACGCGGCCCTCGCCTCCGCCGGCCGGCCGGCGGGTTCCGTCACCCTGATCGCGGTCTCCAAGGTCCAGCCGCTGGACCGCGTCCGCGCGGTCCTCGACGCCGGCCACCGCACCTTCGGCGAGAACCGCGTCCAGGAGGCCGCCGGCAAATGGCCCGATCTGCGCGCCGAATTCGGCCGGGTCGATCTCCACCTGCTCGGTCCGCTCCAGACCAACAAGGTGAACGCCGCCCTCGACCTCTTCGACGCGATCCACGGCCTCGACCGTCCGAAACTCGCCCGCAGGCTCGCCGACGCCGTCCAGGCCCGCGGCGCCGCGCCCGTCCTCTTCGTCCAGGTCAATACCGGGCGCGAGCCGCAGAAGGCCGGGATCGACCCCGACGGTCTCGACGCCTTCATCGCGGAATGCCGCGGCCCGCTCGGCCTCGACATCGCCGGTCTCATGGTCATCCCCCCGGTCGACGCGGACCCCGCGCCGCATTTCCGCACCCTGCGCGACATGGCGGAACGCAACGGCCTCGCGGGCCTCTCGATGGGCATGTCCGACGATTTCGAGACCGCCATCGCCTGCGGCGCGACCCATGTCCGGATCGGCTCGGCCATTTTCGGCGCGCGGAGCGCCGCACCGTGACGCCGACACGGATCCGTCAGGATCCGCGACTGGATCCACGATCCGCGGCACAACATCATTCGCGAAAAGGAGACCACCATGTCTGAGACGGAAGACGGCGACAGCGCGATGGACTGGCTCGAGGCGGAACTCGCCGACACGCTCGACGAGGATTACGAGCTCGAGATCTCCGAGCCGGCGCTGTCGATGGAGATCCGCAAGGTCTATCGCCGGACCCATCCGCCGACCATTCCGCGCCCCGAATACTTCCGCGATCTGCTCCGGCTCCAGTCCGAGCTGATCAAGCTCCAGGACTGGGTGTCGCATACCGGCGCCAAGGTGGTCGTGCTCTTCGAGGGCCGCGACAGCGCCGGCAAGGGCGGCGTGATCAAACGCATCACCCAGCGCCTGAACCCCCGCGTCGTCCGCGTGGTGGCCCTGCCCGCCCCGAACGACCGCGAGAAGACCCAGTGGTACTTCCAGCGCTACGTCCCGCATCTGCCCGCCGCCGGCGAGATCGCGCTCTTCGACCGGTCCTGGTACAACCGCTCCGGCGTCGAGCGCGTCATGGGCTTCGCCACCGAGGAGCAGGTCGAGGAGTTCTTCCGCGACGTGCCCGAATTCGAGCGCATGCTGGTCCGGTCGGGGATCATCCTCGTCAAATACTGGTTCTCGATCACCGACGAGGAGCAGCAGATGCGGTTCCTCATGCGGATCCACGACCCCCTGAAACAGTGGAAGCTCTCGCCGATGGATCTTCAGAGCCGCGTGCGCTGGGAACAGTACACCAAGGCCAAGGAGGAGGCGCTGGCGCGCACCAACATTCCCGAGGCGCCGTGGTACATCGTCGAAGGCAACGACAAGAAGCGCGCCCGCCTGAACTGCATCGACCACCTGCTGAGCATGGTTCCCTACGGACCGGTCCCGCACGAGGAGGTCACCCTGCCCGACCGCGTGTTCAATCCCGAATACGAGCGCAAGGTGCTGCCGCCGGAACTCTACGTCCCGTCGAAATACTGACCCGCCGTCGCGCGCATTGACGGACGATCCCCTCGCGGTCAGGCTCGGGTGCGGCCCGAAGAATGGCCGGATCGGAAAAGGAACGGGACGATGACGAAATTGAAACGCGTGACGCCCGCCGTCGCGCTGCTTCTGGCCGGCTGCGCCGCGACCCCCTCGAACGACGCGGGGTCGCGCCCCGAACCGAAGCCGCTTCCGGCGGAGCTGCGTCTGGTCGGCGAACCCGCGCCGGGCGCCACGATCTCGAACGCCCTCGCCGCCGACGGCATCCCCGTCGCGTCGGCCTACGCGGGCCGCGCCGACGGCATCCGGGCGTTCTGTTCCGGCGCGGCCGACGGCGTGGCCCTGTCCGGCGATCTGACCGACGCGGAATTGGCGGAATGCAAGACCCTCGGCGGCGGATGGAGCGCGCTCTCCGGTCCGGGCGGCGCGATCCTCTACGTGGACTATTCCTATGCCGACGCGCTGATCGAGGCGTCCTCCGCGTTCTAGGACCGCGTGACGGTGTCCACGAAGGCCCGCAGGATCGTCTCGGGCGCCGTCACGTCCTCGGCCCGGCACATCTCGACCAGCCGCGCCGCGTCCCCGGGCGGGAAATAGCCCCGGTCGCGATAGACGCGGATGCGGGTCTCGAACCCGGCCGCGTCCGCCTCGGGATGGAACTGCGTCGCCCAGACCCGGCTCTTGTAGCGGATCATCTGATACGGACACGGATCCGACGCCAGGAGGTGGACGCAGCCCGGAGGCAGCTCCTGCACCGCCTCCTTGTGGCCCACGAACGCGCGGAACGTCCCGGGCGCCGCCGCGAGCAGCGGATCGCGCCGCCCCTCCTCCGTCACCGCGCAGGTCACGGCCCCGACCGGCTCGCCGTATCGCGCCTTGCTGACGGCCGCTCCCAGATGATGCGCCAGAATGCCGATCCCGTAGCAGCAGCCGAGAAACGGCACGTCGTTGCCGGTGATCTCCGGCATCAGGCCGAGCACCGTGTCCTCGATGCGCTTCTCCACCGGGCTCTTATGCTCCGGCAGATCGCTGACGCAGCCCGGACCGCCGCCGACGATCACGCCCGAGAACCGGCCGAGATCGAGGCCTTCGGGGAGCGGTTCCTGATCGAGGCGGATCCGGACGGCATCGGAGGCCGCAAGCCCTCCCTTCGCGAGGAACGCGCCGAACTCGTCGTCGGACGCCTCGGTCTCGGGCCGGAGCTGGAGGATCAGGAACGGTCTCACGCGCCGGTGAACCTCGGCGCGCGCTTCTCCCGCTTCGCCGCGAGCCCTTCCGCGTGATCCGCCGACGCGAAACAGGCCGCGATCCGCCGACGCGCCGCCGCGTCGTCATGCGCGCCCTTCGACAGCTCGAGAATCGACCGTTTCATGCCCCGCACCGCCATCGGCGCCGCCTCCGCCAAGGTCGCCGCCATCCTGTCCGTCACCGCGTCAAGTTCGCCCGGCTCGACCAGAATGTCGACGAACCCGTGCCGCAGCAACGCCGCGTCGTCGAAGGTCTCGCCCAGCAGGAACAGCCGGCGCGCGACCTGCGACCCCAGCCGGTCGATGGCGCGAGCGAGTCCGGCCGGCTCGTAATGGATGCCGAGCCGCGCCGGCGGCGCGAAAACGCGCATCCCGGCGACGCCGATCCGGAAATCGCAGGAGAGCGCCAGCTCCACGCCGCCGCCAAAGACCCCGCCGTTGAGACGCGCGACGGTCGGCGCGGGGAACCATTCCAGCGCGTCGCACAGCGCCGTCAGCGGATTGTCCGTCCAGTCGGCCCGCGCCACGTCCGCGAGCGCCGCGCCGGAACAGAAACTCCGCCCCGTTCCGGTCAGGACCAGCGCCCGCAGATCCGTCCGCGTCGACCAGTCCTCCAGGACACGGATCAGCGCGCCCATCGCCGCCCGGTCGAGCGCGTTGTGCGTCTCCGGCGCGTTCAGGACGATGCGCCCGACGGCGCCCTCGACCTCGGCCTCGATCATCGCCTCACGCCTCGAATTCGGCGAAGACCGGCGCGTGATCGCTCGGCCGGTCCCAGCCGCGCACGTGCCGCGAGACCCGGCTTCCGCCGGAGCGCTCCGCGATGTCGGGCGTGGCCCAGACATGGTCGAGCCGGCGCCCCTTGTCGGCGGCGTTCCAGTCCGGACTGCGATATGACCACCACGAGAACAGCGGCCCGTCCGGGATGTCCTTGCGCGTCAGATCGACCCAGCCACCGGCCGCTTGCGCGGCGTTCAGCGCGTCCACCTCGACCGGCGTGTGGGAGACGACCCTGAGCAGCTGCCTGTGGCTCCAGACGTCGTCCTCGCGCGGGGCGATGTTGAGGTCGCCCACCATGATCGCGTTTTCGGGCGTCTCGTCCGCGAACCAGGCGCGCATCTCCGCGAGGAAATCGAGCTTGTGCCCGAATTTCGGATTCGCTTCGCGGTCCGGCACGTCGCCGCCGGCCGGGACGTAGAAATTGTGGATCACCGTTCCGGACGGCAGGCGCCCCGCGACGTGCCGCGCGTCGCCCTTCGCGCAGAAATCGCGCTGCCCCGCATCCTCGATCGGCACCCGCGACAGGATCGCGACGCCGTTATAGCCCTTCTGGCCCCGCGCGATGACGTGGCCGTAGCCGAGGTCGCGGAACCCGTCGAGCGGCAGCTTCTCGACCGGCGATTTGGTCTCCTGGAGACACAGGATGTCCGGCGCCTCCTCGCGCAGGAGACGCAGCACGGTCTCCTCGCGCAGACGCACGGAATTGATGTTCCAGGTGCAGATCGTGAGCGTCATGGGGACTCCGGCCGGGAATGAGGCCGAAGTCTTAGCGGCGCCCGCCCGGACCGCAACCCGAAACCGGCTCAGGGCACGAGGCGGTAGCCGCCGGGTTCCGTCACCAGGATCTTCGCGTTGGACGGATCGGGCTCGATCTTCTGGCGCAGGCGGTAGATGTGGGTCTCGAGCGTGTGCGTGGTGACGCCCGCGTTGTAGCCCCAGACCTCGTGCAGAAGGGTGTCGCGACCCACGACGTTGTCGTCGGCGCGGTAGAGGAACTTGAGGATGTTGGTCTCCTTCTCGGTCAGCCGCACTTTCCGGTCGCTCTCGTCGAGCAGCACCTTGGCGGCCGGTTTGAAGGTGTAGGGACCGATCGCGAAGACCGCGTCCTCCGACTGCTCGTGCTGGCGAAGCTGGGCGCGGATGCGGGCCAGCAGCACCGGCAGCTTGAAGGGCTTGGCGACGTAGTCGTTCGCGCCGGATTCGAGCCCGAGGATCTGGTCGCTGTCGCCGGTATGGCCGGTCAGCATCAGGATGGGGCATTTCACGCCCTGCTTGCGCATCAGCCGGCAGAGCTCGCGCCCGTCCATGTCCGGCAGGCCCACGTCGAGAATGACGAGGTCGTAATTCTGCTCCTTGGACTTCGCGAGCCCGTCCGCGCCGTTGGCGGCCTCGAACACGTCGAACTCCTCGGTCAGCAGAAGCTGGTCGGCGAGCGCCTCGCGCAGGTCCGCGTCGTCGTCGACCATCAGGATTTTTTTCAGCTGGCTCATCGCATGTCTCCTTCTCGTGAAGGGCAGATGTCCGCGCGCCCGGCGCCCGGCAACGAGACGCCGGCGCCGCTCACGCAGAGGTGTACGCGGCGCGGCTTTTGTTTCAATTTCCGGCGGATGGCGCTACTCCTTGGCGTCCGTCGCCGCTTGGGAACCTCACCCGGATGCTTGCTCTCTCCCCGTCCGAACGGCTCGCGCGCGCCCGCGCGGATCTGCGCATGGGCGCGCCGGTCGTGCTCGGCGGCGCGCTCGTCGTGATCGCGGCCGAGACCGCGACGGCGGAGCGGCTCGCGGACCTGCGCGCCTTGGGACCCGTGGACCTCGCGATCACCGCGCGGCGGGCCGAGACGCTCAAGGCGCGCGCCTATGACGGCGATCTGGCGCGCGTGGCGCTTCCGGCGGACGCGGATCTGCCTTGGGTGCGCGCCACGGCGGACCCGTCGGCCGATCTCGACTGGCCGATGAAGGGTCCCTACGCCACGCGGCGCGACGGGAACGCCGACCTTCACCGCGCGGCGCTGGCGCTCTGCAAACAGGCGCGGCTGATGCCGGCGGCGCTGGCCGTGACGGTCGACGCGGCCACGGCGGCACGGCTGGGCGCCGATGGCGTCAGCCGGATCGACGTGGATCTGGTCCCGCGCGACGCCGGCGCGGCGGCGCTGTCGGAGGTCGCCGCGGCGAGGGTGCCGCTCGAGGTGTCCGAGGCGGGGCGGGTCCGGGTGTTCCGCCCGCGCGACGGAGCGGAGGAGCATTACGCGGTGGAGATCGGCGCGCCGGACCGGGCGAAGCCGGTGCTCTGCCGGCTGCATTCGGCCTGTTTCACCGGAGATCTGATCGGATCGCTCAAATGCGATTGCGGGGCGCAGCTGCGCGCGGCGCTGGCGGCGATCGGGGCGGAGGGGAGCGGGGTTCTGCTCTATCTCAACCAGGAGGGGCGCGGGATCGGGCTGGCGAACAAACTGCGGGCCTACGGGCTCCAGGATCAGGGGTTCGACACGGTCGAGGCGAACCACCGGCTCGGCTTCGAGGACGACGAGAGGGACTTCAGGCTGGGCGCGAACATGCTGAAATCAATGGGGTTCTCCAAGGTCCGGCTGATGACGAACAACCCCGCGAAGGTCGAGCGGATGAACGGCTGCGGGGTCGAGGTGGTGGAGCGGGTGCCGCTGCGGGCCGGCAGGACGGAGCACAACGACGCCTATCTGCGGACCAAGGCGGCGAAGAGCGGGCATCTGCTTTGAACCCGCATGATCTGGTGGTGGGACCGTGGGGCGCCCGCTACATGGGGCGGTTTCTGCCCTGCGCGGTGGGGCGCGGCGGCATCGGCGTGAAGCGAGGCGAGGGCGACGGGATCACGCCGGTCGGGGCCCATCGGATCGAGCGGATCATGGTTCGGAAAGACCGCGATTCCGGCGTAGGTTATCCGTGGTTTATCCGTAGGTTTTCCGTAGTTACATTCCGCGCCATCGGCCCGGCCGACGGATGGTCGGACGATCCCGCCGATCCGGACTACAATCGACTCGTCAGACGCCCGCATCCGTTCAGCCACGAGGCGCTCCGGCGGGCCGATCCGATGTATGATCTGGTCGCGGTGCTCGACTGGAACCGGCGCCCGCCGGTGGCGGGGCTTGGCAGCGCGATCTTCCTGCATGTCTGGCGGAAACCACGCCATCCGACGGCGGGCTGCGTCGCCTTCGCGCGCGCCGATCTGGAATGGGTGCTGGCGCGCTGGACGCCGCGGAGCCGGGTGGTGGTGCGGGGCCGACCACCGCGCGTCACTTCAGCTGGCTGTCCTTGGAGCCGCGCCGGTTGATGCCGCCGCGGGCGACGGGGCGGGAGTCGCGTTCGCGCTGGCAGTCGATGCAGAGCTTGACGCCGGGGATCGCCTTCCGGCGGGCCTCGGGGATCGGCTCGTCGCATTCGACGCAGATCGACGCGCTCTCGCCGACAGGGGCGCGCCGGGCCTTCATGCGTTCGAGTTCCTCGGCGATCGAGGCCTCGATCTGGTCCTGCACCGCGCCGTCGCGCGTCCAGCCTCCTGCCATGCCGCATCCTCCGTTTCGTAAAACAGATAACGCGGGTCGGGCGGCCGGGTCAAAGGCCTCAACGACAACACGACCGGGAAGATGCTCCGAGCCCCTTGTCGTTTCCGTGTCGGACCGCTCCGGTCATTCGACGGCCCGACAGTTGGAGAACCGCTGCGAGCTAACCGGGTGTAAAAGAGGCGATGACGGTGGGTGTGCGGGCAAAAATGCCGTTCCCTACCGCTAGCTCTTGGCTTGAAAAACCGGCGTCCCGTCTGGTTGATATCCAATCACACCGGGCTTCCACCACCACACGGGGTTGGCCTTGAAACTTTGCCGCTCATCCAACCGATCCAGAAGCCGTCTGATTTTCGGGTAATTGTTCAGGTGCAGATCAACACCTATTGGTCGGGCCGCCACGAAGCGGACGTGCGACGCCAGAAAGATGTCCTGAACGGAAACATATCCCGGCAGGAAGCCGTTTTCCGCATCGACAAGCTGGTCCTCCAACCAACTCAGAATATAGGTCAGCCTTTCCGCCGATCGGGCCAAATGCGCGTTCTTGTCAACCGTGACGCCGGTCCATGTCATCTGCGATATCGTGGTTGCAGCCGTTCCAAACGTCTGAATTGTTGAGAGAACCAGTTTGTCCTGCCATTTCGTTTCATCGCGAAACGCCACACGCGCCAGGGCCGGTGCGCTGCCTTGGGGCTGGTCATAGGTTGACAGCAAATATTCAACGATCGTCCCGCTTTCCCAAAGCGTCAGATCGCCGTCCCAAAATGTGGGAACCTGCAATGTCGGCGTCAACTCCGCCATTTCCGCGACAGGAAGTGCCTTGGCTACCAATTCCTGCTTGTCGTACTCAAGGTCCAGTTCATGAAGAACAATGCGCACGGCGCGCGCAAACGGTGAACCAGTCGAAAATAGAAGTTTGCGCATGTCGACCCCCTCGCGGCTTTCCCGACTGAACAGCACGTCCGCCATTCCTTTGTCACCTTGGACTTGTTCCGTTGAAAGAGTCGATCCTGAAAGTTGCCCGGCGCAGCCGTGAAGAAAAGGCGAGCGCGTTCGTGTCAGGCCGATATTGCCTTGGGGTCTCCGGGAAGAGTTTCGCGAGCTTCCTGAGGTTCCGGGCGGTGGCCGCGAGCAGAAATTTCCGGATCGAGCCCGAAGCGCCCCGGCAACGACGGATGCCGGTCGGTTCTGGGCCATAGGCCTTCGCCGCGTCGGCGTTCCGGGCGCGGCGGGCACGCCGTCCCGTTCACACTCACGCAACGAGTTGCTGGCAAGACGGCGTCTTGGCGCTGGAATCGGGCGCGATTCAGGGAGCGCGCGGGCATGTCGATCATCCAGAATTTCTCGGCGGGTTTCGGTCAGACGTCGGCGGATGGCGTTTTGGGCCATGTGGTGGCGGTCGAGGGGTCGGAGGCGCGGATCGCGCTCGCCCCGCCCAGCCCCGGCCGGCAGGAGCGGCCGACGGTGGGCAAATTCGTCGCGATCAACGGGCGGGACACGACGCTGGTCGGCATGATCTCGGACGTGCGGCTCCAGGCGGAGGCCATCGACGGGTCGCGGACCGTGGCGCGGGTGGATCTTCTCGGCGAGATCGAGGGCGCCGCGACCGGCACGCGGCGGTTCCGGCGGGGCGTGCGGGACTACGCGGCCATCGGCGACGCGGTGGAACTCATGGGCCACGAGGAGCTGAACCTGATCTACGCGTCGACCGGGACGCGGACCATCGACGTCGGCCATCTCAGCCAGGACCGGTCGATCCCGGCCATCGTCGACACCGATCACCTGCTGGCCAAGCATTTCGCGGTGGTGGGCTCGACCGGCGTGGGCAAATCGACGGCGGTGGCCTCGATCCTCGGAAAGACGATCACCGTCCGGCCGGAGCTGCGCGTGCTGCTTCTGGACGTGCACAACGAATACGGCGCGGTTTTCGGCGAGCGGGCGAACATCGTCGGCTCGGAGAACCTCCGGCTGCCGTTCTGGCTGTTCAATTTCGAGGAGACGCTCAACGTCCTGTACGGCGGCAAACCCGCGCCGACCGAGGAGATCGAGATCCTGTCCGAGCTGATCCCGATGGCCAAGGCGAATTACCAGGGCGGGCCGGAGCGCGCGACGCTGGAGCGCCGGAGCGCGGCGCGCGGCGGGTTCACCGCCGATACGCCCCTGCCCTATCAGCTTCCCGATCTGATCGGCCTGATCCGCGAGCGCATGGGCAAGCTCGAGAACCGGTCGGTCAGCATGACCCACCATCGTCTCGCCGCCCGGATCGAGGGCATCCGCAACGATCCGCGCTACGAGTTCATGTTCCGCGACGCGACCCGCGGCGGCGACGTGATGGCGGCCGTGCTCGGCCAGATGTTCAGCCTCGACAGCGAGGACAGGGCGCTGACGATCCTCAAACTCGCCAGCCTGCCCGACGAGGTCGTGGACGCGGTCGTCTGCGTGCTCTCGCGCCTCGCGTTCGATTTCGCGCTGTGGAGCGACGGGGCGATCCCGATCCTTCTCGTCTGCGAGGAGGCGCACCGCTACGCGTCCGCCGACAAGCACGCCGGCTTCGCGCCGGCGCGGCGCGCGCTCAAGCGGATCGCGCGCGAGGGGCGGAAATACGGCGTTCATCTGGGGCTGGTGACGCAGCGGCCGTCCGAGCTCGATCCCACCATCATCTCGCAATGCAGCACCTTCTTCGTGATGCGGATGACCAACGACGCCGACCAGGCGCTTCTGCGCGCGGCGGTGTCCGAGGCGGCGGCGAACCTGCTCGGCTTCGTGCCGTCGCTGGGCGCGCAGGAGGCCATCGGCATCGGCGAGGGCCTGCCGCTCGTCGCGCGGCTCACCTTCGCCACCCTGCCCCGCGAGGACGTGCCGCGCAGCGATTCGGGCGCGCGGGCGGAGGGCGCCGGCGCGGGTCCGGCGGATCGCGCCGAGGTCGTGCGCGCGACCATCGAGCGGTGGCGCCGCGCCACGACCAGTCAAGGCGCGAAGCCGGAAGCCGCGGAGGCGCCGCCGGTCGAACTCGCGGCGACGCTGCGCGCGCCGGTCGATCCCGGCCGTCCGAGCATCCTGCGGCGCTGAGCCGCCCGGGTCAGGCCCGCGCCGCCAAGGCGCCGGGCCGCGCCTCGCCCGGCCGCGGCAGCGATATGCGGAACGTCGTGCCCCCGGGGCCGGTGGAGGCGAGGTCGAGCGTGCCGCCGTGGCCTTTGACGAGCTCCGACGCGATCACCAGACCGAGGCCCGCGCCGCCCTGGCGGACGCCGCCCCGGAACGGCTGGAACAGGTTGGCGCGCGCCTTTTCCGGCAGGCCCGGCCCCGTGTCGGAGACGGTGATCTCCGGCGCGCCGTCGCACGAGGCGGCGATGCGGACCTCGCCGGGCCTCCCGGTCGCCTCGATGGCCTGGACGGCGTTGCGCACGAGGTTGGTCAGCACGCGGAAGATCTGGTCGGCGTCCCCGTCGAGCGTGAAGTCGTCGGGAATGTCGGCGTGGAGCGTCACGCCGTCGGGCACGCTCAGGAGGCTCTCGTTGCCGATCACCTCGTCGACGAGCGGCGCCAGCGCGAAGACGCCCATCACCGGCGCGGGCTCCTCGGCCTTGCCGTAGGTCAGCGTCCGCTCGCAGAGCGCGATGGCGCGCGACAGCGAGTTGACCAGCTTGGGCGCGGTGCGTTTCACGCCTGGATCGGCGCTCATGTCGATGCGGTCCGCGAGAAGCTGCGCCGTGGTCAGCAGATTGCGCAGATCGTGGCTGATCTTGGCGACCGCGCCGCCCAGCGCCGCGAGGCGCCCCTTCTGCCGCAGCGCGCCGGTCAGCTGGACCTGGAGATCCTTCAGCGCCGTCTCGGCCTCGCGCAGCTCATGGACCCCGCTCTCGGGCGTGATCACGCGCGTGTCGTCCTCGGGATCGTCCCGGTAGGCGGTCATGCTGTCGACCACCCGGCCGATCGGCCGCACGATGAAGCGCTGCACCGCGAAGAACAGGAGCGCCGCCGTCGTCATCGAGATCGCGAGCGAGAGATAGAGGATGCGCAGCGCGTAGGCGACCAGCGCCTCGTGGAGCGGCCCCTCCCGCATGGCGACCTCGATCTGGGACCCCGTGGCCTTCTCGCTCCGCCCGCGCACGAGGATGATCCGGTCCTCCGTCGCGAAGAGCGTGCGCAGCCCGTCGCGCATCAGCGTGAGGAGCGACGTGTCGGTCAGGTCGAACGTCTCCTCGACCATCCCCGGCATGGGCCGCGTCTCGAGCGCGAGTTCGCGGATCGTGTCGCGCCGGAGCACGACGTTGAGAACGTCCGCCGTCGCCAGAAGCTCGCTCTCGAGATCCTCCGGCACCGCCTCCTCCGGCGTGGCCAGCAGCGCCAGCGCCGCGAGCTGCGACAGCTCCAGCCGGTTCTGCAGATAGTCGCGCCGGAAATTCGCCACCGACGGCACGAAGATCAGCACCTCCGCGATCATCACGAAGAGGATCGTCAGGCCAAGAAACCGACCCGAAAGGCTGTTGAAAAACATGGCCGATCCCGATCACATCCGTGTCAGGTATCTAGGGGGAAGCCGACCGTCGGGCAAGCGCCGGCCGCTTGGGTCACGCGTAGCGCTGGATCAGCCGGACGACGCGCTTCACGATCGGGTTCTCGAAGAGGCGCGGCGTGTAGTACCGCCCCGCCGCGCCCTTCGATATCTCGGTCAGCGTCGGATAGGGCGCGACCATGCCCGCCACGTGCGAGATCTTGAGCTTCGCCGAGATCGCCAGCGCCCAGAGCCCGATCAGCTCGCCCGCCTGCGCCCCGACGATGGAGGCGCCCACGGGGCGACCGCCCGCGACCATGACCTTGACGAGACCAGTGGTGAGGCCGTCGGTCCGCGCGCGGTCGTTCTCGGCGTATTGAAACCGCAGGACTTCGAGCCTGCTCCCGTGCTTCTTCCGCGCGTCCGGCTCGGTCAGGCCGACCTGGGCGAGTTCCGGACTGGTATAGGTGACCCAAGGCAGGTGCGCCGTCCTGGCCTTCGCCGGCAGCTTGAACAACGCGGAGCGGACGACGATCCCGGCGTGGTAGTTGGC
Organism: uncultured Alphaproteobacteria bacterium; assembly: GCA_963798765.1. GTDB lineage: Bacteria > Pseudomonadota > Alphaproteobacteria > Rhodobacterales > Rhodobacteraceae > Amaricoccus. The sequence continues at coordinate 44,459 of CAWCUP010000017.1, forward strand.
GACATGGGTGAACTGGAGCCCGCCCGCCGCGTCGCCGATGGCGTAGACGCGGCGGTTGGACGTGCGCAGGCCGGCATCGACCTCCACGCCGGATTTCGTGGTCTTCACGCCCGCCTTGTCCAGATCCAGCCGTTCGGTGTTCGCCTTGCGGCCGACCGCGATCAGAAGGTGGGAGCCGGTGAAGCTCCGTCCGTCCCCGGTCCGCACAATGATCGCGCCGCCTTCGGCGGCGACGCTCGCGGCCTGCGCGCCCTCGACGATCCCGACGCCCTCGGCGCGGATGCGGTCGAGCGCGATGGCGGCGAGTTCCGGATCGTCCTTGCCCAGCGCCTTGGCGCCTTCGATGACCGTGACCTCGGACCCGAGCCGGCGATGCGCCTGGGCCATCTCCATGCCGATGGGTCCGCCGCCGATGATGATCAGATGGTCGGGGCGCTCGCGCAGGTCGAAGATGTCCTCGTTGGTGTAGTGCCGCACCCCGTCGAGCCCGGGGATCGGCGGCACGAGGGGTCGCGAGCCCGTGGCGATGACGAAGCGGCGCGCGGCGATGATCGTGTCGCCGGCCTGGACCTCCGTGTGCGAGATGAAGCGGGCGTATTCCCTGATCACCTTCACGCCGAGGCCTTCGTACCGCTCGACCGAATCGTGCGGCGCGATGCCCTCGATGACCGACCGGACGCGGTCCTTGGCGGCGGCGTAGTCGATCTCGGGCGCGACGGGCGCGACGCCGAAAGGCGCGCCCGTTGTCATGGCGTGGGCGTGCCTGGCCGAGGCGATCAGCGCCTTCGAGGGCACGCAGCCGAAATTGAGGCAGTCGCCGCCCATCTTGTGGCCCTCGATCAGCACCACGGAGGCGCCCATCTGGACCGCTCCGGCGGCCGTCGAGAGGCCGCCGGAGCCCGCGCCGATGACGCAGAGGTCTGTCTTGATGCGGTCGGTCATGAGGGGGTTCCTTTGCCGCGCGCGGCTCTGATCAGAATGGGAAGCGCGGCGAGCGCCGCGAGGCCGAGAATGGGTCCGATGATCCGCGGCTCGAAAAACAGTCCCAGGTCCGGCGTCCCGCCGCGGTCGAAAACCTCGCCGAGGCCGACGCCGATCCAAGTGAACACCACCGTCCCGGGAATGATCCCGAAGAGCGTCGTCAGGATGAAATTCCGCGGCTTCACGCCGAGAAAGGCCGGCGCGAGATTGGCGACGAAGAACGGGACGGCCGGCACCAGACGCATGAGCAGGAGATAGCTCACCTCGTTCTCGCGCAGGCCGCGCTCCATCCGCGCCAGCGTGCCGTCCCCGCCCTTCGCGACGAGGCGGGCGTGGAGCGCGTCCCCGAGACCCATGCGCGCCGCGAGGAAGATCGCGGTCGCGCCGAGCGTCGCCGCGATCACCGTCATGCCCGCCCCGGCGGCGAGACCGAACAGGAACCCGCCGCTCAGCGTCATCACCGTGGCGCCGGGCAGCGAGAAGGCGACGACGGCGACGTAGGCGGCGACGTAGACCAGCGCCGCGGAGAGGTAGTTCGCGTCGCGCCAGGCCAGAAGCGCCTCGCGGTTCTCGCGCAGGGTCTCGAAGCTGATCACGTCGCGGAGCAGGAACGCGCCGGTCGCGGCGCCGGCCGCGATGATCGCGATCGGCGCGGCGCGCCGGATGGAGAGTCGTCTCTTCGGGGCGGTCATAGTGGCCATGCTAGCTTCCTCGCGTCTGCGGTCCATGCCAGAGGTTCGCCCCCGGCGACAGGGCCGTTACCCCGCTCACGCCCGCTTGATCGGATCGGCGGAAATGTTTCATCCGCGCGGCAGGTGCGAATTGACTCCGCGCGCCGTCGCCCCTAGAGACGGGGCTTCGAATTCGAGGGGCCATGTCCGCGCGCGGATCGTCGGCTCCCGCAGACCGGCCCGGCCGGACGATCAGGAGAAGACCCGTGACCACGAAACGCACATTCCAGCCCAGCAACCTGGTCCGCAAGCGGCGCCACGGTTTCCGCGCGCGCATGGCCACCAAGGCCGGCCGCACGATCATCAACCGGCGCCGCGCCCAGGGCCGCAAGCGCCTGTCAGCCTGAGACCGATGAGTGACGTTCCGGGCCCGGCCGCGCAGGACGCCGCCGGGCCCGTCGTCATGTCCATCCTGCGCAAACGCCCCGATTTCCTGCGCGCGGCCCGCGCGGCGCGGACCTCGCGGCCGGGCTTCACGCTCCAGGCCCGCGAGCGGCGGGCGGACGAGCCCGCGACGGGCCTGCGGGTCGGCTACACCTGCTCGAAAAAGGTCGGCAACGCCGTGGCCCGCAACCGGGCCAAACGGCGTCTGCGCGCGCTTGCGCGCGAGGTGTTTCCGACGCGCGGGCGGGCGGGTTGGGACTACGTGCTCATCGGACGGCCCGACGTGACGGCGACGCGGGATTTCGCGGCGATGCTGCGCGATCTCGCGGGCGCGGTCGACGCCATGCACGCGAGGCGGCCGCGATGAGCCCGATGGCGAAGGTCGCCGCGGTCCCGGTGCGGGCCTACCGGACGGTGATCTCGCCGTTTCTGGGGGCCAACTGCCGCTATCAGCCGACATGCTCCGTCTACGCGCTCGAAGCTCTGGAGCGGCACGGCGCCCTCAAGGGCGGATGGCTCGCGCTCCGACGGATGGCCAGGTGCCATCCCTGGGGCGGATCGGGGATCGACAACGTGCCGGATTGAGGGCGCGACACGCGCGAGCGTGCCACGCGTGGCACTTTCGCCAAGGCCTTGTTTTGAAACAGCAATCCGAATCACGTTAACCCTTCGGAAACCTGCGCCACGCGGGTCTCGTTTCAGAACGTGACGCGCGCGCGCAGACTCCCGACCCAGAGCGAGTCGACTTCAGGGTTGAGCGACGGATCGATGATGTATTGCAGATCCGGCGTGATCGCGAGGTTCGGAGTGACGTGGAAGCGGTAGAACGTCTCGACGTTCCACTGCTCCCGCTGGAACGCCTCGACCGTCACGATCTCGGTGTTCGGCCGGACCCAGCCGATCCCGAAGCCGAAGAGGTCCGAGTATCGCGCGTCCGGCCGCCAGCCGAAGCCGGCCGAGACGGCGCGGTCGTTGACCCAGCCGTCGGACGCGCCGGCGCGCAGGAACCACATCAGGTCGTCGCCGACCATCCAGTTGGCGTTGAAGGCGAGGCCGCGCGCCTGGGGCCGCAGGGTCGCGTTCGACTGGTCGGGCTGGCTGTCCTTGTACCAGCCGGTCAGATGCACGTTGTTGCTGTCCATCGGTCCGCGCGCCTGGACCGGAACGCCGGAACGGGCCAGCGCGCTCCAGCCGATCTCGAGCTGATAGAAGAGCTCGCCCGTGTCGAAGACCTCGTCGAGCGTGAAGCCGGTGTCGCTCGAGTTGGCGGAATAGATCCCGCCCAGCACGTAGAGATTGTTCTCGGTCGGAAAGACCGTCGCCGCCGCGCCGAAACCCCGGAGCGGCGAGGCGATGGTCGGGCTGGTCGAGAAGCTCTGGTTCAGGAACTGACGGTTGTCGTCGAAGAACGGATAGGCGTCGATGAAGTTCGGCGCGAAGATCTTGCCGATCGTGTACTGGACCTTGTTGCCCATCAGGTTCTGGCGGATGTAGGCCTGCGTGATCCCGAGATCGAAATCGCCCCAGGTCGCGGCGGTCGGCACGATGGAGCCGGCGGCCAGACCGGCCTGAAGCGGCGGGTTGTCGGTCCCGATCGGCCCGCGGTCCTCGATGACGAGATCGAAGGCCAGCGCCTCCGGGGTTCCTCGGCGGAGCATGTCGCGGGAGAAGTTGAGGGTGAACTTCTGGCCGACGGAATCGCGCTCGGCCTCGGGATTGAAGGACGGGATCTCGGAGTAATTCTGGTAGAGCACGCCCCAGGAGCCGCCGAAGGTGATGCCCGTCTTCTCGCGGACGTTGGCCTTGAACGCGTCCCACGGGTCGAGGAGTGTCGGGAAGCGCAAGTAGCCGGAATGCGGCGAGTTGTCCTCCTTGAGGTCGCCGTCGCCCGAGAGCGTGCCATCCAGCAGGAGCGGATACCGCCCCTCGTCCGGATCGCTGAGGGTCTCGACGTCCTGGGCCTGGGCGTTGGCGAGTCCGGTCGCGACGAGCAGCGCGCCTGTCGTGAAGAGCGCGCGACGCGCCCCCGCGCTCACGACCCGCTCCAGACGGGCAGATCGCTGCCGCGCACGGTCAGGAGGGGTTCCTGCCATTTCCCGGGCGTTTTGGAGAGTTTCGCCATCGGCGCCAGCCGCGTGACCTCGCCGTAGGGCGAATCGAAGGTGACGGTCTCGGGATCGATCATCAGATTGTCCTCGCCGGGCTCGAAATCGGTCGACGGAAAGGTGCCGAGGCTCTGGAACCACATCGCGGCGCGCGCGAGGTTGACGTGGACGTGGTAGCTGCCGCCCTCGGTGGCGCGACGCCGCAGGGCCTCGATGATCCCTGCGCCGCCGATATAGCCGGCGATGTAGTCGTTCATGACGAGCGTCGGCGGGAATTCCGGGGTGCCCGTCCTCTCCTCTTCCCCGTAGGCCGGCCCGAAATCCGGGATAGCGGCCGCCGCCTTCGGTGTAGGTGAAGCCGGTGGTCGCGACCGCCTCCATGTCGAAGGTCCGGACCATCTTCCATGGACCGTCCCAGCCGTAGCCGCGCATGGTGAGATAGACGACGCCCTCGGGCCGCTTCGAGGCGATCTCGTCGATGCCGAAACCGAGCCGCTCGATGCCGCGCCCGCTGAAGCCGTCGATGAACACGTCGGCGTCCTCGGCCAACGCGTGCAGCGCGTCGGCGTCGTTCGGCTGGCGAAGGTCCAGCGACGTCGACCGCATGCCGATGTTGACGTCGGTCCAGAGGCCCTCGAATTCGAAAGTCTGCGGCCGCATGACGTGCAGGACTTCGGCCCCGTATTCGGAGAGCGTCCGCGCCGCGGTCGATCCCGCGATAACATGGCTCAGGGCGAGCGCCTTGACCCCCGAGAGCGGCTGCGTCGGATCGGGCGTCCACGGGGCCGGATCGCCGTCGGCGACCTTGCGGATCTCGATGAGGTCGGTCTGCGCCAGATGGGCGCCTTCCGGGTGGGCGAGCCATTCCTCGTTCGTCCGGTGCATGACGCCGACCACGCCGGCGTCGAACATCGCCGCCTCGAGTTCCTCTCCGTTCCATGTCGCGACGGCGGCCGCGATCGACTCGCGGTCCGGCTTCGCGCCGAGCAGATTCAGAGCGCGCGTGTTCAGGTGGGGATAAATGCCGGTGATGTTCATGAACCGGCCGTCCTTGGTGCGGTAGGGCACGAAGGAGAACTCGTTCTCGTTGGCGAGCGCGATGTTGTAGAGGCCGCCGTTGATCGTGGGCGTGAAGGTGAAGCCGAGCGCCACCGGATCGTTCGGCTCCACCGCGCCGATCGCGAGGCGATGCCGCATGATCGGCGCGATGATCGGATTGACGCCATAGACCGCCTCGCGCAGGTCGATCGACACGTCCTGTCCCTCGCCGGTGCGGTCGCGCCAGATCGCGGCGGCGCCCACCGCCGCCGCCATCGCCGGCAGCGCCATCGAGGCGCCGATGCGGAAATGGCTGCGCAAAATGGGATCGGCGCCGGTGAAGGTGACCGCGCCGCCGCCGTCGCCCGGCTCCCGCCCGAGATCGCCCATGAACGACGCGAAGGCGGCGTCGATGTCGAAATCGGAACCCTGGGCCATCGCGGAGCCCGCCATTCCTGTCGCGATCATCGTGGACGCGGCCAGCAGAGCGGTTGTTTCGAGAAGTTCTCTGCGTGTCAGATCCATCGACGATCTCCCCTGCTGGCCGGCCGGTCACATCCGCCTGCGCATGCGACATAGGGCGCCACGGTCGCGGGCCCACAAGCGGAAACGACGCTCCCGGTCCGTCATCTCCGCGGCGATTTCCTGGAATGGTCCGATCCTGTCGGCCGATCGCTTCGGAACGGAGCATGACGGAAGTTTCTCTGCGGTTAACGCGACTCAGGAAATCATTTATATTCAATTCTTTAGTCCAAGCGACACGCGTGTCGTTTTCGAGCGGGCGCCGTCCCTCGGCGCGGCGCCAAGCCAGCATCGGGCCGCTTGTCGGGTCCGGGGCGGATGGCCTATACCGGCGGCCATGCTCGACGCGGACGACGACATCCATCCCCTTTTCGCCGGCGCGCCGAAGACGACGGCGTTCCGCAAGCTGCGCAAGCGGATCGTCCGCCAGACCCGCGAGGCGGTCGAGACCTACGGCATGGCGCGGCGGGGCGAGCGGTGGCTGGTCTGCCTGTCGGGCGGCAAGGACAGCTATACGCTGCTGGCGGCGCTGACCGAGCTTCAGTGGCGCGGGGTCCTGCCGGTCGAGATCCTCGCCTGCAATCTGGATCAGGGGCAGCCGGGGTTTCCGGCCACCGTCCTGCCGGAGTTTCTGGAGCGGATGGGCGTGCCGCACCGGATCGAGTACCGCGACACCTATTCGATCGTCATGGACAAGGTGCCGGCGGCGAAGACCTATTGCGCGCTCTGCTCGCGGCTCCGGCGCGGCCATCTCTACCGGATCGCGCGGGAGGAGGGGTGCTCTTCGATCGTGCTCGGGCCATCACCGCGACGACATCATCGAGACGTTCCTGCTCAACCTCTTTCACGGCGGCAAGCTCGCGGCGATGCCGCCGAAGCTGCTGAACGACGAGGGCGACGTCTACGTGCACCGGCCGCTGGCGCATGTCTCGGAGGAGGATTGCGGGCGGTTCGCGGCGGGGATGGGCTATCCGATCATCCCGTGCGATCTCTGCGGCAGCCAGGACGGGCTTCAGCGCCAGCAGATCAAGCGCATGGTCGACGAGTGGGAGACGCGCAGTCCCGGACGCCGCCAGATCATCTTCCGGGCGCTGACCCAGGCCAATCCGAGCCATCTGCTCGACCCGTCCCTGTTCGATTTCAAGGCGCTCTGAGTGGACGCGACCTCGGCGCATCAGGACACCCTGCCCGTGTCGTCGGACGCGCTTCTGGAGCGGCTCCGGTCGGAAGGGGTCGCGTTCGAGCTCCATTCGCATCCGCCGCTGCGCACCGTAGAGGAGTCGAAAGAGGTGCAGTCGGACTGGCTCGCGCCCGGTGACGGCGGCGGGCACGTCAAGAACCTCTACCTGCGGGACCATCGCAAACGGAACTATCTGGTCGTGGCGGAACAGGACCGCGTCATCGACCTCAAGACGCTGGCGGAGCGGATCGGGTCGGGACGCCTCTCGTTCGGATCACCCGAGCGGCTGATGGAGCATCTCGGCGTCCGGCCAGGCGCGGTCACGCCCTTCGCCATGGTGACGGGGCGGGGAACCGGAGTGGAGCTCTGGATCGACGCGAATCTGCGCGACCGGGCTCTCGTCTACGCGCATCCGCTGGTGAACGACCGGACGGTGGCGCTCGCGCCGGGAGCGCTGGTGCGGTTTCTCGAACGGCTCGGCTGCGAAATCCGCTGGTTCGACTCCGCGACGCCCGAGCGCGGGGGATAATTTTCGGCGAATGCGGCGGAGAAAGCGCGGACCCGCCTGGCGGGCTTAACGATTGTCCAAGGGTGACCGGGCTAGAAAAGCCTGATGGACAGCCAGCCGCCTTCCGACATCGCCCATTCGCCCGAGCGGGAGTTCGCGCGCGCCTGCGCGCGGATGCTCGCCGCGGGCGTGGTCGTGTTCGGCGCGAGCCATCTGGCCGTGGCGCACATCGCGGCGCGCCAGGGCGACGCGCTCGAACGCGCGTTGGAGACGACGGCGACGCTCGCGGGCGCGCGCACGGCCGTGGCCGAGATCGACCGGATGGCCGGGCTGCCCGACGGAGCGGCGCGGGAGATCGTGCGCAACCGGCTGCTGCGCGACATCGAGGCGATCGGGTCCGGGCGCGACGCGCGGGGAGCGCCTCTGGAACTCGCGACCGAATCCGACATGGCGCTCTCCATAGCCGGGCGCGCGGATTTCGCCGCGGGAGACGCGGCCGCGCTGAAAGCGGTCTTCGGCGGACGCATCCTGCCGCGGCTCGAACGCGTCGCCTCGGAGGCCCGCGACGCGGCGGCCGGGGCCGTCGATTTCAGCCGCGTCGCCATGCTCGCCTCCGTCGCGGTGAACCTGATCGGCGCCATCCTCATTCTTCTGGCCGTCGCGTTTCCCGCCCACCGGCGCATCGGCGAGTGGGTGCGACGCTCGCGCGAGGCCGAGGAGGACACCCGCTTCCGGCTGCTTCACGACCCTCTGACCGGCCTGCCGAACCGCACCTATCTCGACGCCTACATCCTGAGGGTCGCCGCCGGCGCCAAACGCAACGGTCTGCAGACCGCGGTGCTCAGACTCGATCTCGAACGCTTCGACACGCTGCGCGAGACGCTCGGACAGCGGGCGACCGACGAGATCATCCGGATCGGCGCGCGGCGCATCCAGCAGGCGCTGCGCGAGGTCGATCTCGCGGCCCATCTCGGCCAGGACGACTTCGTGGTCGTGGCGGGAGACCTGGACGAGGCCAACGACGCGGCTTCCATCGCCCAGCGTCTGCTCAACGCGCTCTCGAAGCCCTATTCGATCCAGGGCGGCGCGCGTCGGATCGAATGCCGGATCGGCGTGACGCTCCTTTCGGACGACGTGCCGGATCCCGCGCGCGTCCTGTCGAACGCGGCGATCGCGCTCAAGGAGGCCCACGCCCACGGTCCCGGATCGGTGCGCTACTTCCGCGAGAGCATGCGCGCGGAGGTCGAGCGGCGCGAGACGCTGTTCTCGGATCTGCTCCACGGTCTCGACGCGGGACAGCTCGTGCCGTTCTTCCAGCCGCAGATCGACCTGAAGACCGGCGACTTCGCGGGTTTCGAGGCGCTCGTGCGCTGGCGGCATCCGGAACGCGGCCTGCTCACTCCCGCCGCGTTCCTCGACTTCGCCGACGAGACCGGCCTGACCGAACGGATCGGCGAGGTCGTGCTGAACGCCTCGCTCGGCGCGATCGTGGCCTGGGACGCGGCGGGGCTGCACGTGCCCAAGGTCGGCGTCAACTTCGCGCTGGGACAGCTGCGCGATCCGCGCCTGATCGAGAAGATCAAGTGGGAGGTCGAGCGCTGCGACGTCGATCCCTCGCGCATCGCGATCGAGGTGCTGGAGACCGTCCTGATCAAGAGCGACCAGGACATGGTCGTGCGCAACCTGCGCGGCCTCGCCTCGGCCGGCTTCCACATCGAGCTCGACGATTTCGGGACGGGGCACGCCTCGATCTCGAACCTGCGTCGCTTCATGGTCAACCGCATCAAGATCGACCGGGGCTTCATCAACGGGATCGAGAGCAGCGAGGAGCTGCGCACCCTCACGGCGTCGATGGTCGCGATGGCCGGCGCGCTCGGGATCGAGACGCTCGCCGAGGGCGTCGAGACCGAGGAGGCGCAGGCCGTCGTGCGGTCATTGGGCTTCGGCCAGCTGCAGGGATTCCTGGTCGCCAAACCCATGTCGCTGACCGATACGTTCTCCTGGCTCCGCGCCTGGCACGCCACGCGCGGAGCCGCCGGGGAGGCTTCCGCGCAGGCCTTCGGCGACCCGAATACACCTTGACCTTTGGACCCCGCGCCTGTTGAACCCAGTCAGATTTTTCAAGCCTTCTGACCGGAGCCTCCCGACATGGACGAGCAGAACAGGAATCTCATCCTGGCGACCGCGCTCAGTTTCGCGGTGATCCTCGTCTGGTTCCTGCTCTTCCCGCCCGAGGCGACGGCGCCCCCGCCCGCGCAGCAGCCGGGGGTCGAAACCACGCAGGACGGGAGCGTCGTCGTGCCCCCGGCCGACGGGACCGTCGCCCAGGCGCCGGAGCTCGCCGCGGCGCCCGCCGACACGCGCGCGGCGGCCCTCGCGAGAACGGAGCGGATCGCGATCGAGACCGCGAGGCTCGAGGGATCGCTGTCGCTCGTCGGAGGGCGCATCGACGACATCAAGCTCAAGGACTACACCGTAACGATCGCCGAGGATTCCCCGGACGTCACGCTGCTCACGCCGGCCGGGGCCGCGAACGCGTACTACACGCTCTACGGGTGGGCTCCGGCGGGCGAGCTCGGCTTCGACATGGTGCCTGGACCGTCCACGCCGTGGAGCGTCGAAAGCGGCGGGACGCTTACCGAGACCACGCCCGTGACTCTGGTCTGGGACAACGGCGCCGGCCTCATCTTCCGCCGGGAGATCTCCGTCGACGAGAACTTCATGTTCACGGTCGTCCAGTCGGTCGAGAACGCGGGCGCGGGTACCGTGCGGCTCGCGCCCTATGGCATCATCGCCCGGCATGGCATCCCCGACAATCTGCGCAATTTCTACATCCTGCACGAAGGCGTGATCGGCAAGACCGACGGCGAGCTCGTGGAGATCAAATACAAGGACGTCGCCGATTTCGAGGTCGATCCGGCCGAGCGGGGCCCCGCCCGGACCATCGAGGTCGCGGAGAACGGCTGGATCGGGTTCACCGACCATTACTGGATGTCGACGCTGGTGCCTTCGGCGGGTCAGGCGTTCACCGCCGTCGCGAAGTACACGCAGGAGACCGACACCTTCCAGACGGACGTCCGTCTGCCGGTGATGACGGTGGCTCCGGGCGAGACCGCGTCCGTCGGCACGATGCTCTTCGCGGGAGCGAAGGAATGGGAGACGATCCGCGACTACGAGCGCGATCTGGGCATCGAGCGGTTCGTGGACGCGATCGACTGGGGCTGGTTCTTTTTCCTGACCAAACCGATCTTCCGGGCGCTGCACTTCCTGAACGGCCTGATCGGCAACATGGGCATCGCGATCATCCTCCTGACGTTCTGCATCAAGGCGCTGCTCTTTCCGCTGGCGTACAAATCCTACGTCTCGATGTCGAAGATGAAGAAGCTCCAGCCCGAGATGGAGAAGATCAAGGAGCGGGCCGGCGACGACCGCATGGCGATGCAGCAGGAAGTCATGGCGCTCTACAAGAAGGAGAAGGTCAACCCGGCCGCCGGGTGTCTTCCGATCCTTCTGCAGATCCCGATCTTCTTCTCGCTCTACAAGGTGATCTTCGTCACGCTCGAACTCCGCCACGCGCCGTTCTTCGGCTGGGTCCAGGACCTCTCGGCGCCCGACCCTTCCTCGATCCTGAACCTGTTCGGACTTCTTCCGTTCGACGCGCCGGGGCCGGGCAGCGTCTTCGCGATCCTTTCGATCGGCGTGTTGCCGATCCTGATGGGCATCACGATGTGGCTTCAGATGAAGCTGAATCCGGCGCCGGCCGACAAGACGCAGGCGATGGTGTTCGCCTGGATGCCGTGGATCTTCATGTTCATGCTCGGCAGCTTCGCCTCGGGGCTGGTGCTGTACTGGGTCGCGAACAACACCATCACGTTCACCCAGCAGTACCTGATCATGCGCAGCCAGGGCGTCCAACCAAACGTGCTCGGCAACATCACGGGCGGATTTCGGAAGAAGCGCAAGGCGGAGTGAGGGATGGCCGGAACGGTCACGCATCTCTGGCGGCATCCGATCAAGGCCCACGGATCCGAACGCGTGACCGAGACGACGCTGTCGGCGGGCGCGACGATGCCGTGGGACCGGGTCTGGGCCATCGCGCACGAGGCCGCCAGGACCGACGGTGACGCCGGAGCCTGGCGTCCCTGCGCGAATTTCAGCCGCGGAGCGAAGTCGCCGGAGCTGATGGCGATCCGCGCGAGCGTCGACGAGGCGTCGGGCGTCGTCACGCTGACGCACCCGCGACGGACCGCGATCAGCGTGAACCCCGAGATCGCCGAGGACGCGGCCCGGCTGATCGAGTGGGTCCGGCCGATATCGAACCCCGACCGCGCGCGGCCGGTTCGCGTCGTTCGGGCGGATCGCGGCATGACGGACAGCGACTGGCCTTCGATCTCGATCCTGAATTCGGCGTCGCTCGCCGCCTTGGGCGCCCGGGCGGGGCGCGCGCTCGCGCAGGAGCGGTTCCGGGGCAACGTCTGGATCGAAGGGCCGGAGCCGTGGGCGGAATTCGCCTGGGTCGGACGGAGCGTCCGGATCGGGGACGCGACCCTGTCGGTCCGTGAGCGGATCACCCGGTGCAAGGCGACGGGCGTGGACCCGGAGACCGGGGCGCCGGACGTGGACACGCTCGGCGCGCTCGAAGCCGGCTGGGATCATCGCGATTTCGGCGTCTACGCCGAGGTGCTCGAAGGCGGGCGGATCGCCGTCGGGGACAGGGTGGAGGTCCGATGAAGGCGGTCTTCACGCGCGCCGAGACGCCGGAGCCGCCCGCGCTCGAGACGGGGCCGGCTTCTGTTCGCGGGACCGGTCGATTTCCTCAAGGGCGTGGTGGCGATGGACGGGATGCCTCCCGCCGACCGGCTGGAGGTCTGTTTCGCCGGGCGTTCGAACGTGGGAAAGTCGACGCTGATCAACGCGCTGACCGGGCGCAAGGCGCTGGCGCGGGCGTCCAACACGCCCGGACGGACGCAGGAGATCAACTTCTTCACGCTGGGCGACGCGCATTACCTGGTCGATCTGCCCGGATACGGATTCGCCAAGGCGCCGAGGCCGGTGGTCGAGAAGTGGCAGGCGTTGCTGAAAGCCTATCTCGCCGGACGGCCGACGCTGCGGCGGGTGTTCCTGCTGGTCGACGGGCGGCATGGCGTGAAGCCGGTGGACGCCGAGATCATGGATCTGCTCAACCGCTCGGCGGTGACGTTCCAGGTGGTGCTCACCAAGACCGACAAGCTCAAGGCCGCCGAGCTGGACCGCATCGTCGAGGGCGTGAAGGTCGCGCTCGGGCCGCATCCGGCGGCCTATCCGGAGATCATCGTCACCTCGGCGGAGACCGGAGACGGGATCGACACGCTGCGGAGCGTCATCGCCGACATGGTCTGAGCGCGGATCGCGGTCAGATCCGGAAGCGCCGGGTGGCGTAGGCGCTCTCGAATCCCGCCTCGCGCGCGATGCCGAGGGCCTGGTCGAGCCCGCCCTGGGTGGTGAAGCCGCCGACGAGGATGCGGCGGCCGAGCTGGGGCATGCCCACGGTGCGGGTGGAATAGCCGAGGCTTTGGAAGAAGGCGACGGCGCGGGCCTCCGCGTCCGGACTGGTGACGATGCCGGCGACGACCGCGACCGGCGCGATCGCGCCGCCGCCGGTCGCGGGCGTGAAGGGGCGGAGGCTCTCGCCGAGGGCCTCCATTCCGGCGAGCTCGGATTCGCGGGTGAGGCAGTCCGCCTGGCGGATGAACGCGATCTGCTGCTGGATGGGATTGAAGGCGAGACCGCCGACCCCGAACCCTCCCGACGCCGCGTTCGGATAGAGGTCGAGCAGCGCGTCATACTGGTCGAACAGGGAGACGCAGCGTCCGGCGTCGCGGGCGGAGTCCGGAGAGGGCCCCGTCGCGCAGGCGGCGAGGAGCAGGGCGGCTCCGGCGAGAAGACTGGTGCTATGCATTGCGCGACTCGATCCGTCAGGGCTGGGACGACAGATTACGTCTTTCGCATTCGAAGCGCCATGCCCCGCGCGCTTGTCCGGGCGCCCGCGAGGGGCTATTCAGCCGGTCTGGCCGAGGAGGGAACCGTGCAGATGAAAGAGACGAGCGCCGCGAAACGCGACTGGATCGCGACCGCCCGGACCCTGTCGGAAGCCCTGCCCTATCTCCAGCGCTATGACGGCGCGACGGTCGTGATCAAGTTCGGCGGCAACGCGATGGGCGACGACGACGAGATGGCGGCCTTCGCGCGGGACGTGGTGCTGATGCGGCAATGCCGGGTCAATCCGGTCATCGTCCATGGCGGCGGGCCGATGATCAACGAGATGCTGGCGCGGCTCGACATCAAGTCGGAGTTCGTCGACGGCAAGCGGGTGACGGACGCGGCGGCGATGGAAGTGGTCGAGATGGTCCTGTCGGGCCGGATCAACAAACGCATCGTCCAGGCGATCAACGCGCAGGGCGGCAAGGCGGTGGGGCTGTCGGGCAAGGACGCGAACCTGCTGATCTGCGAGAAGGACGTCAAGACGGTCGTGCGCGACGGGGTGGAGACGGAGGTCGATCTGGGCTTCGTCGGGCGTCCCGTCGAGGTCAATCCGGGCGTGCTCAGGACGTTTCTCGGGTCGGATTTCATCCCCGTGGTGGCGCCGGTCGGGATGGGGCGGAACGGCGAGACGTTCAACGTCAACGGCGACACGGCGGCGGGGGCGATCGCGGCGGCGATGAAGGCGGACCGGCTGCTGCTGCTCACGAACGTGGCGGGGGTGAAGGACGCGTCGGGCGAGGTCATCACGCAGATCACCTCGGCCAAGGTGCGCGAACTGACCGGGAGCGGGGTGATCGGCGCGGGAATGATCCCCAAGACCCAGACGGCGCTCGACGCCATCGAGGGCGGGGTGCGGGCGGTGGTGATCCTGGACGGGACGAAGCCGCACGCGGTTCTTCTGGAGCTGTTCACGGCGCATGGCGCGGGCAGTCTGATCAAGGGTTAGCGAGCGCGGGCGGCGTGGTCCACGCGTGAACCTATGACAAGTTGCTGATATCAAAGGCGTTTCAAATCCTGCTTTTGCGTTAACGGCGTGGACGGGGCGCGCGGGCGGCGGGGGTCCGCTTGACCGGCCCGCGGAAACGGACACATTCACGGCATGGCAAACGAACTTCTGATCCGGCTGGCGGCGTTCCTCGGGATCTTCGCGGTTCTCGCTGCGGTCGAGGTGTGGGCGCCGCGGCGGGCGCGGGCCCAGGGCCGCGGGAGACGCTGGGCGACGAATTGGGGGATCGTGGTGATCGACAGCCTGGCGCTTCGGCTGATCGCCGTCGCGCTGCCGCTTCTGGCCGTGGGCGCCGCCATCGACGCCGGCGACAAGGGCTGGGGGCTGTTCAACGCGCTCGACTGGCCGGCGTGGATCGAGGTGGTGATCGCGGTGCTGATCTTCGATCTCGCGATCTGGGCGCAGCATCTGGTGACGCACAAGGTTCCGGTCCTCTGGCGGCTGCACCGGGTGCATCACGCGGATGTCGACATGGACGTGACGACGGCGATCCGGTTCCATCCGGTGGAGATCGCGCTCTCGATGCTGCTGAAGATCGGGCTGGTCTATCTGCTCGGGCCGTCGGCTTTGGCCGTGGTGATCTTCGAGGTGACGCTGAACGGGATGGCGATGTTCAACCACGCCAACATCGACCTGCCCCGGCCCGTGGACGCCGTGCTGCGGCGGATCGTCGTGACGCCGGACATGCACCGGGTGCACCATTCGGTGGACCGGGCGGAGCATGACAGCAATTACGGATTCAGCCTGTCGGTCTGGGACCGGATGTTCGGCACCTACATCGCCCAGCCGCGCGATCCGCACGAGACGATGGAGACGGGGCTGGCCTGGCGGGACGACCGGCCGAGCCGTCTGGGATGGAGCCTCGCGCTGCCGTTCCGGGCGAAATGAATCTGGACGACGTGGCGGCGGCGCTGCGGCCGCACGGGCTGGCGGTGCTGGGCGCGTTCCACCCGGAGGCGGGCGACGGCGTTCCCGGGGATTGCGGGACTTTGGTGATGGCGGGACCCGACGGCGCGGCGTTCTGGCGGGTCTTTCAGGACAGCGCCGAATTCGCGGACGGGGCGACCGATCCGCTGAACCGCTGGTCGGAGCGGGTGCTGGGCGGGGTGGCAGAGACGCTGGGGGCGGAGGCGCTGTTCCCGTTCGGCGGACCGCCGTGGCTGCCGTTCATCGCCTGGGCGAAACGGACCGGACGCGCATGGAGCTCGCCGGTCGGGCTTCTGGTGCATGAGGACGCGGGCCTGTTCGTGTCGTATCGCGGAGCGCTGGCGCTGCGCGGGCGGGTCGCGCTGCATGGGCCGGGCGTGGCGCCCTGCCCTTCATGCGCGAAGCCATGCCTTTCGGCCTGTCCGGTCGGGGCGCTGACCGGGGAAGGCTATGACGTGCCGGCCTGCAAGGCGTGGATCGCGACGGAGGCGGGGCGGGAATGCCTGGAGCGCGGCTGCGCGGTGCGGCGGGCCTGTCCGGTGGGCGACGGACTGCGGCCCGAGGCGCAATCGGCCTTCCACATGGCGGCGTTCCGTGGCACGGCGGAATGATGCGACGCCTGATCCTGATGAGACATGCCAAGTCGAGCTGGGCCGACCCCGGTCAGCGTGACTTCGACCGGCCGCTGAACGGGCGCGGAAGACGGAGCGCGCCGCTTCTCGGAGCGTGGCTGCGCGAGCGGGGATACGCCCCCGGGGCGGCGCTGGTCTCGACGGCCCGGCGGACGCGGGAGACCTGGGAGGGGCTCGGTTTCCCCGACGTCGCGGCGGAATTCATGGACGCGATCTACGAGGCGGCGCCGGCGACGCTGCTCGGCGTGTTGCGGCGGGCCCCGGACGTGGCGACGGTGATCCTGATCGGACATCAGCCGGGGATCGGCGCGACGGCTGCGCGGCTGCTGGCGGAGCCGGTGGACGATCCGCTGTTCGCGCGGCATCCGACGGGCTCCACGACGGTGATCGGGTTCGACGTGGAAAGCTGGGACGCGGTCGGTTGGGGCGGCGGCGCGGCGCTGGATTTCACCGTTCCGAGGGCGCTGGAGTAGTTCCGGCGGCGCGGGGCGCCCGGGAATCGCGACAATCCGCCTCGATCATGGTAACCGGGACGTCGAAACCGCGACCGTTGGCGGTCGGGGCATGAAGGGGGACCGTCGTGGGCATCAGGCAAACCGAGGGCCGGGGACGGCTCTACGAGTCGGTTCTGGAGACCGTGGGGAACACGCCCGCGATCCGGATCAACCGCATCGCGCCGGAGAACGTCACGGTCTACGTGAAGTTCGAGGCGTTCAATCCGGGCGGATCGGTCAAGGACCGTCTCGCGCTCAACATCATCGAGGCCGCCGAGCGCGACGGACGGCTGAAGCCGGGGCAGACGGTGGTCGAGGCGACGTCGGGCAACACCGGGATCGGGCTCGCGATGGTCTGCGCGGCGAAGGGCTATCCGCTCGTCGTCACGATGGCCGACAGTTTTTCGGTGGAGCGGCGCCGTCTGATGCGTTTTCTGGGCGCCAAGGTGGTCCTGACGCCCCGGGCGCTCAAGGGCTTCGGCATGTACGTCAAGGCCAAGGAGCTGGCGGAGGCGAACGGCTGGTTCCTCGCGAGCCAGTTCGAGACGCCCGACAACGCCGACATCCACGAGTCCACGACGGCCCGCGAGATCGTCGCGGATTTCGACGGCGAACGGCTCGACTATTTCGTGACGGGCTACGGCACCGGCGGGACCGTGGCGGGCGTCGGGCGGGTTCTGCGCGCGCGCAGGCCGGAGACGCGGATCGTGCTGACCGAGCCCGCGAACGCCGCGCTCGTCGCGTCGGGCCGGGTCAACGCGCGCAACGAGGCGCATCAGCCGACCGAGGGCCATCCGGATTTCGAGCCGCATCCGATCCAGGGATGGACGCCGGATTTCATTCCCTGGGTGCTTCAGGAGGCGATCGACGGCGCGTATTACGACGATCTCATCCCGGTGGCGGGCGCGGAGGGCATCGCCTGGTCGCGGCGGCTGGCCGCGGGCGAAGGGATCTTCACCGGCATTTCGGGCGGCTCCACCTTCGCCGTCGCGATGAAGCTCGCCGAGACGGCGCCCGAGGGATCGGTCATGCTGGTCATGCTGCCCGACACCGGCGAGCGGTATCTCTCGACGCCGCTTTTCGAGGGCATAGCCGAGGAGATGACCGACGAGGAGCGCGAGATCTCCAGCGTCGACGCCGTCGGCGCGGATGGAGACGGCCTGAGCGCGGCCGTGACCCTCGGGCCTAGTGCCCGAGGATCTGGCTCAGGAACAGCTTGGTGCGGTCCGACTGGGGGTTGTTGAAGAACTCCTTGGGCTCGTTCTGTTCGACGATCTGGCCCTGGTCCATGAAGATCACGCGGTTGGCGACGGCCTGGGCGAAGCCCATCTCGTGGGTGACGCAGATCATCGTCATGCCCTCCTCGGCGAGTTGGATCATGGTGTCGAGCACCTCCTTGATCATCTCGGGATCGAGGGCGGAGGTGGGCTCGTCGAAGAGCATGATGCGGGGCTTCATGCAGAGCGAGCGGGCGATGGCGACGCGCTGCTGCTGGCCGCCGGAGAGCTGGCCGGGGTATTTGTCGGCCTGCTCGGGGATCTTGACCTTGGTGAGGAAGTGCATCGCGACCTCGTCGGCCTCCTTCTTGGGCGTCTTGCGGACCCAGATCGGCGCGAGGGTGCAGTTCTCCTTGATCGTGAGATGCGGGAAGAGGTTGAAGTGCTGGAACACCATGCCGACCTCGGAGCGCACCTTGTCGATGTTCTTGAGATCGGAGGTGAGCTCGACGCCGTCGACGACGATCTTGCCCTTCTGGTGCTCCTCGAGGCGGTTGACGCAGCGGATCAGCGTGGACTTGCCGGAACCGGAGGGGCCGCAGACCACGATGCGCTCGCCGCGATGGACCGTGAGGTCGATGTCGCGCAGGACGTGGAATTCGCCGTACCACTTGTTCATTCCGACGATCTCGATGGCGATCTCGTCGGAGACCTGGAGCGGCGTCTTGGGTGCGGCGAGGTCGATGGCGGTGTCTGACATGCGGAGCGCCTCCTAGCGGTGGTCGGTCGCGAGCTTGCGCTCGAGGTATTGGGAATACTGGGACATGCCGTAGCACAGGATGAAGAAGATCAGCGCCACGAAGCCGTAGAGCTCCCAGACGATGCCGTTCCAGTTGCTGTCGGCGCGGACGGACGTGGTCAGGCCGATCGGATCCAGAAGACCGATGATCGCGACCAGCGTGGTGTCCTTGAACAGGCTGATGAAGTTGCCGACGATGGCCGGGATCGAGATCTTGAGCGCCTGCGGCATGATGATGAGCCGCATGGATTTCCAGTAGTCGAGGCCGAGCGCGTCGGCGGCCTCGTACTGGCCGCGCGGGAGCGCCGCGAGGCCGCCGCGCACGGTCTCGGCCATGTAGGCGGAGGCGAAGAGCGTCACCATGATGATCACGCGCAGGATGATGTCGAAATTGGTGCCGGGCGGCAGGAAGATGTTGAGCAGGAACGAGGCGACCAGCAGGAGGGTGATGAGCGGCACGCCGCGGATGAACTCGATGAAGCCGATGCAGATCGCGCGCACGATGAACATGTCCGAGTTGCGCCCGAGCGCCAGCAGGATGCCGATGGGCAGCGAGAACGCGATGCCGGTCACGCCGATCACCAGCGAGAGCATGAAGCCGCCGAACTGTTTCGAGGAGACCGGTCGCAGCGACGCGAAACCGAAGACGTCGTCAAGCGCGCCCGCGAGCGGCCCTACCGCGTAGAACCACCAGATCAGGGTCCCGACCAGGGCGGCGATCACGCCGAGCAGCGTCGAGAACCGGTCCGAGACGAAGGTGAGCAGCAGCCAGCCGACGGCGAGACCCGCGTAGATCATCAGCGGCACGAAGATCGATCCGCCCCAGAGCAGCCAATAGCCGAGGCCGGGAAAGGCGGCGGAGAGCCAGATGAGCCTGCGCGGGGCTTCGGGCACGAGGATCGGCACGAGCGCCGCCAGCATCAGCACGAAGGCCGAGGTCGGCCGCCAGTAGAGCTCGACCGGGTAGAAGCCGAAGAGGAACTGCTTCCAGCGCTCCTGGATCACGGCGAAACATGCGCCCGTCGCGCCCTCGCCGTGGCGTTCGATGATGATGCGGCGGCAATCCTGGAGGGATTCCGCGGTCCAGACCGAATGGGCGAACCAGGGCCAGACGTGCTGAAGCAGGGACCAGACGACGTAGATCGAGACCAACGTGAGAGCCGCGTTGAACCAGCTCGGGAACAGGCGCTCCTGGATCCAGCGGACCGGGCCGACGGACGCGTTCGGCGCCGGTTCCTCGGAGGCCATCTCGGTGCGGACGAAGGCGAAATCGGTCATCTCAGCGCTCCTTGATGGAGACGGAGGCGTTGTACCAGTTCATGACCGACGAGATCGCCAGGCTGAGGATCAGGTAGAACCCCATGAGAAGGAGCATGCATTCGAGCTCGCGGCCCGTCTGGTTCATGGTGATGCCGCCCAGCGTGGCGCGCACGTCCATGTAGCCGACCGCGATGGCGAGCGACGAGTTCTTGGTGAGGTTGAGGTACTGCGAGATCAGCGGCGGGATGATGACCCGCAAAGCCTGGGGGAGGACCACGAGGTTCATGACCCTGCGCGGGCGCAGGCCGAGCGCCGCCGCCGCCTCGGTCTGCCCCTTTGACACGGCGAGGATGCCTCCGCGGACGATCTCGGCGATGTAGCTTCCGGTGTAGAGCGACAGCGCGAGCCAGAGCGAGAGGAAGGCCTTGTCGACGAAGCCGCCACCCTCGAAGTTGAAGCGTTCGAGGACGGGGAAGGAGAACGAGATCGGGCTGCCCGCGAGGATCTCGACGAGAGCGGTCGGGATCAGAAGCAGACCGATCTTGATCCAGAGCGTCGGGAGGATCTCGCCGGTGGCCTCCTGCCGGGCGCGCGCCCAGCGGCCGAAGAACCAGATCGCCGCGAGCGAGGCGAGAAACGTGAGAACGACGAGCTGCCAGCCGGCGTCGAGAACCGGCCATGGCATGTAGAGGCCCCGGTTCGTGATCGCGAAGGAATCGTTGAACAGCATCGAGGCCGCGGGATCGTCGCCGCGGAAGGCCGACGGCGCCGGCGTGCTCTCGGTCAGGAGCGCCATGATGGCGATGATCCAGAGCAGGACCGGGACGTTGCGGAACACCTCGACATAGACGCCGGCGAGCTTGCTGACGAGCCAGTTGGGCGACAGGCGCAGGATGCCGGCGAAGACGCCGACGATCGTGGCGGCGACGCAGCCGAGGATCGCGACGAGAAACGTGTTGAGGATGCCGACCAGCGCCGCGCGCGCGTGCGTGCTGTCGTTGGTGTAGGGGATCAGCGTCTGGTTGATGTCGTAGCCGGCGCGGGTGCCGAGAAAACCGAAGTTGAAATCCTTGCCGAGCGCGGAGAGGTTCTGGACCGTGTTGTTGACCAGCCAGGCCGCCGCGAGCATGAAGACGAGAAGCGCGAAGACCTGAATCGTGAGAGACCGGTATCGCGTGTCGTAAATGAGCATGCTGAGCCGGAACGGCTCCGACGGATATTCCGCGCTTGTCATGTCATGGCCCTGTCGGTCTTTTTTTGTTGGGTCAAGCTAAGCAGCACCGACGGGCGCAGGTCAAGCGCGCATCGGGCGGTGCGGCTCGGGGCGCGGCATCCGCGCCGGGTCGAGGCGCGCCGGAACGCGGCGCGCCTCGTCTCGTGCATCCGGATCAGCGGAACGGCGGCGCGTACTGGAGACCGCCTTCGGTCCAGAGCGCGTTGACGCCGCGCGGGATGTCGCTCGCGGTGCCCTCGCCGATCGTGCGGGCGAAGATCTCGCCGTAATTGCCGGTCGCGGCGATCGCGCGCTTGGCCCAGTCCGCGTCGAGGCCGAGCTTTTCGCCGAGATTGCCCTCGGTGCCGAGGATGCGGCGCACCTCGGGGCTCTCGGATGACGCCATCTCCTCGACGTTCTCGGAAGTGATGCCGTATTCCTCCGCCGCGACGAGCGCGTATCCGACCCACCGGACCACGTCGGCCCATTCGTCGTCGCCTTGGCGAACCAGCGGCCCGAGCGGCTCCTTCGAGATGATCTCGGGCAGGATGACCCAGTTGCTGGGATCGACGTATGTCGCGCGCGATGCGGCGAGGCCGGAGGCGTCGGTCGTGTAGGCGTCGCAGGCGCCGGCCTGCAACTGCTGGTCGGCCTCGGCGTTCGTCTGGATCGGCACCGGCTGGTAATCCATGCCGTGACGCTTGAAATAGTCGGCGAGGTTGAGCTCGGTCGTCGTGCCGGTCTGGATGCAGATGGTCGCCCCCGAGAGATCGAGCGCCGATTCGACGCCCAGATCGACAGGCACGATGAACCCCTGGCCGTCATAGTAGTTGATGCCGGTGAAGGTGAACTTCAGGTCGACGTCGCGGGTGAACGTCCAGGTCGTGTTGCGGGCCAGCATGTCGACCTCGCCGGAGGCGAGCGCGGTGAATCGGGTCTCTCCGGTGGTCGGGACGAATTCGATCTTGTTCTCGTCGCCGAGCACGGCCGCGGCCACGGCGCGGCACTGGGCGATGTCGAAACCGTCCCAGCGGCCGTCGGCGTCGGGCGCGGCGAAGCCGGCGAGACCGGAGTTGACGCCGCATTTCAGGACGTCGTTGTCCTTGATCTGCTGCAGGGTCTGGGCGGAAGCGGCGGCGGCGAGCAACGTGAGCGCGGCGGCGGTTCCGAGAAACAGAGACTTTTTCATTGTTGGCCTTTCTCCTGTTGGACTTGCATTCGCGTATCGGCACGTCAGGTCCGCCCACCCTTCTCGGGTCGCGTCCGCGACGTTCTGTCATAGTCCGTTCAAACAATAGCGGGGTCGCGCAAAGGTCAAGGGCGCCAGCCGGGCGCGGTCAGGCGGTTGACGCGGCGTCAAGGGCCGATTTCGGACGGCGTCAGCGGTCCGGCCGGTCGGACGGAGCCGACAGAAGCCGGATCAGCCGCTCGGCGTTGAGGAGATCGCGTCGCTTGAGCGCCGCCGCGGCCTCGGCCTCGGCGTCGCGGCCCCAGCTTTCGACCTGCCAGGTCTCGTCGACGCGTGAGAGGCTCCACGCCTCCTCGCCCGGGAGCGCGTTCCCCGCCACGGCGAGGCCGAGCACCAGCGAGCCGGAGATCGAGACCAGCTCGTGCAGGGCGGCGAGCGTGAAGGCATCGGCCCGCGCCACCGCCCCGCGCAGCGCGGCGAGGCTCGGGCCGGGCTGCGGCGCCGGCGCGAGAGCCGTCGTGGTGCGCAGCGGGGCGTGGAGCGTGTCGGCGGCCCAGATCAGCCAGGGGTCCCAGGCGTCGGCCTGGCGCGCCGCGAGCTCCGAAAGCGCCTCGGCGCGGTAGCAGAGCAGATCGGTCGCGCCGTAGGCCGCGATGTCGTCGATGACCTCGTCCCGTCGGGGCGCGACGCGGTCGAGCGCGGAATTCGCGAGACGGGTGAGATGCAGCGTCTCGGGGCGGATCGCGCCTTCGACCCCGTCCCATTCGGCGGCGATGGCCGTGGCGAGCGGCTCGGAGGGCGCGACGAGCGGCGTCCTGGCGGGCGTCAGCAGCGGTTTGGCGTCGAGCAGGACGGACCAGCCCCCGGGCGCCGGTTCGACCGCGGCGCCCGCCCAGAAGCGCTCGGGCGTCTTCCAGGCCATTCAGACGTCCCAGAGCCGCGCGAGCGCGGCGTCGAGGTCGGCGTAGCCGTCGATGAGCGCGTCCGCCCCCGCCGCCGAGAGGCGCTCGCGCGGATGGTAGCCCCAGGTCACGCCGATCGTCGCGTAGCCGGCGGCCTTGCCCATCGCCATGTCGAACTCGGTGTCGCCGATCATCACCGCGCGGTCCGCCGCGCAGCCGGTCTCGGCGAGCGCGCGCAGGAGCATCGAGGGATGCGGTTTCGACGGATGCGCGTCGGCGGTCTGGGTCGTGGCGAAATGGTGGCCGATCGGGTGCGTCGCGAAGAGGTGGTCGAGACCGGGGCGCGCCTTGCCCGTCGCGATGCCCATCACGGCGTCCTTGCGCGCGGAGAGGCGGGCGAGCGCGTCGGCGGCGCCGGGATAGAGCGGCGCGAGGGCCTCCGTCGCCGCCGCGCGCTGGGCCACGAAGCCCTCGCGGTAGTGGCGGGTGAGATCGTCGCGGGTGGTCTCCGGCAGGTGTGGCGCCAGGAGCGCCATGGCCTCGGGCAGGGACAGGCCGACGATGGCGAGGACGTCGGCGCGGGGCGGACAGGGATGGCCGGCCCCGGCGAAGGCGCGCTCCATCGCGTCGTGGATGAGGTCCTGGCTGTCGATCAGGGTCCCGTCCACGTCGAACACGGCGAGGTTGCGGGCGGTCATCGCAGATCCTCGAACGGGTCGGCGGCGGCGTCGGAGGGGCGCCAGCCGAACATCTCCCACGTGCGGGCCATGTGTTCGGGCAGGGGCGCCGTCAGATGCAGCCGCGCGCCGGTGACGGGGTGGGCGATGGACAGCGAGCGGGCGTGCAGGTGCAGCTTGCGGCTGACGGCGCCGCCGAGACCGGAGCCCCAGCCCTCGCCGAGATTCTCCTGGCCCGACGTGCCGTATTTGCCGTCGCCGACGACCGGGTGGCCGATGGCCTGCATGTGGGCGCGGAGCTGGTGGGTGCGGCCGGTGATCGGCGCGAGCGCGACCCAGGCGCAGCGTTTGGCGGCGGCGTCGATCACGGTGTAGTCGGTGGTGGCGCGCTTGGCTCCCTCGGTCGTCGCGATCTCGTCGGGGGCGACCGGGATCATCTTCTCGCCCTCGCCGCCGGAGCCGTGGCCGGACGCCTTGACGAGACCGTAGCGGATGGTGCCGGAGCGCGGCGAGGGCACGCCGGCGACGGCGGCCCAGTAGATTTTTCGCGCGTCGCGGGACTGGAAGGCGCGGGCGAGCGCGGAGGCGGCGCGGACGGAACGCGCCATCACGAGGACGCCGGAGGTGTCGCGGTCGAGACGGTGGACGAGGCGTGGTCGGTCGGGCCGGTCGAAGCGCAGGGCGTCGGTCATGCCGTCGACGTGACGGGTCTGGCCGGAGCCGCCCTGGACGGCGAGACCCGGCGGCTTGTTCAGCGCCAGCACGTCGTCGTCGCGGTAGATGACGCAGGCGCGGATCATCTCGGCATCGGCTTTGGAGAGCGTGGTCTCGCGCGGGGCGGCGGGCGCGCGGGCGGCCTCCGGGATCGGCGGGATGCGGACGGTCTGGCCCGGTTCCAGTCGCGTCGAGGCCTGGACGCGACCGCCATCGACGCGGATCTCGCCCTTGCGGCACATGCGCTCGACACGGCCTTGCGGAAGCTCGGGATGGCGGCGGCGGAGCCAGCGGTCGAGACGCTGTTCGCCGTCATCCGCGGAGACGGTCACCAGTTCGACGCCGCTCATCGGCGGGCCGTCATGCGGGGGGCCGTCGGAGACGGCGGGGAGAGGGATGGGGACACGGGGGCGCGGTTCCGGATGTTCGGACGCGCTTCCAAAAGCCCGCCCGCGACCGATTGTCAACCCGACGCGCGCGGCGAGGCGGGAGCCGCCTAGCCCCGGATGCTCGCGACCTTGGCCGGAAACCCGCGCGGGACGGCGCGGACCGGATCGATCGCCGGCGCGGCCTCCACGATGGGAATGTCGCCGCAAGGCCCGAATCCCGTGGCGCTCCAGCAGTCGAAACGGCGCGCCTCGATGGGACGGAAAGTCTCTATCGAGATCGCCTCGTGCCGCGGATCGGTCAGGATGCGCGAGACGAGGGGCAGCACGGCGTCCGACGGGCCTTCGATGATCTGCCGGAACGCTCCGTCCGCGACGGCGAGCGATCCGGTGATCCCGAGCCGCGTGTTGCGGCTCCACGCCTGTTGCGCCATCCGCAGCAGCGCCGCGTCGGGCAGATCGCCCGCCGCTTTGGAGGCGTAGGAGAACTCGATCAGGGGAGCCGGCGGCGGAAGGGGCATGTTTCACTTATCCGTGAGATGCAAACGTTTTGACTCAACCCAATGGTTTCAATTTGTCAATGGATTGGCGAGAAAAAATCGTGAAACGAGCAATTCAGGGCGAATTGAGACGTCTGGACAGGTTGTGAATGAAGTCGTCCGAGGCGATGCGGTCCGCGAAGCCTGACGGGCCCCGGGGAATCGCGCCGAAACTCCAGTTCTCGAATCGCCTGCGCGGGACCGGGCTCTCGCGGAGGATCTGCACGTCGCGATGGCGCGGGTCGGTGATGATCCTCTCCATGAGCCGGAAGACCCGGCGGCGATCGCCTTCGAGAACGGCGTAGAACGATCCCCCCTGATGCAGGAGAAGACCGGTGATGCCGAGCCGCGCGTTCTCGCGGTCGGAGGCGAGGCGGATGCGTTCGATCTGCTCGGGAGCGAGTTTCGGCGTCGCGGCGCTGACGTAGACGAGTTGGATGAGTTGGCGCGCGCGGGGCCCCGAGTCTGCGCTTGATCCATCCGTCGCCAAAGCCGTCAGCCGCCGGGTGAGGGGGAGGCGCCCGGGCGGGGCGCTACTCGGTTTCCGATTGACCTTTAGTAGCGCGTCGGGCGGCGAAATACAAAACCCTTTCCCGCAGCGTCGCCTCCTCGCCGGAATCTCCGGGGCGGTAGAAATCCCGACGATCCATGCCGTCCGGGAAATACTCCTGACCGGAGAAGCCGCCGGGGACATCATGATCGTAGAGATATCCTTCCCCGAAACCTTCGCCACGCATCCATTGGTTCGGGGCGTTAAGTATATGTTTCGGCGGCGGAAGAGACCCCGTCGACGCCGCGGCGCCGAGCGCCTCGGAAAAGGCGCGGTAGCCGGCGTTCGATTTCGGCGCGAGCGCGAGACGGATCACGGCCTGGGCGAGCGCGAGGTCCCCCTCCGGCGAGCCGAGGCGCTCCCACGTCGACCATGCGTCGAGGCAGAACCGCTGCGCGCCGGGATCGGCGAGGCCGACGTCCTCTATCGCCATGCGGGTGATTCGGCGGGCGAGGTAGCGCGGATCCTCGCCTCCCTTGAGCATCCGCGCGAGCCAGTAGAGCGCCGCGTCGGGATCGGATCCGCGGACGGATTTGTGCAGCGCCGAGATCAGGTTGTAATGGCTGTCGCCGGATTTGTCGAAGATCGCCGCGCGGCGCGACACGCGTTCCGCGAGCGCCTTCACGTCGAGCGGAGGTCCGGTCTCCGAGGCGATCTCCTCGACGAGGTTGAGGAACGACCTGCCGTCGCCGTCGGCCAGTTCGAACAGCCTCTCGCGGGCCTCGGACGTCACCGGGAGCGGGCGGCCGAGTTCGGCCTCGGCCCGACGCGCGAGGCGCTCGAGCGCGGGCGGGTCCAGCCGGCGGAGCGTGAGCACGCGGGCGCGCGACAGGAGCGCGGCGTTGAGCTCGAAGGACGGGTTCTCGGTGGTGGCGCCGACGAGAACGATGGTGCCGTCCTCCATCAGCGGCAGAAAGGCGTCCTGCTGCGCCTTGTTGAAGCGGTGGATCTCGTCGACGAAGAGCAGCGTGCCGCGTCCGTTGGTCCGGCGCAGGCGCGCGGCCTCGAAGATCCTTTTCAGCTCGGCGACGCCGGAGAAGATCGCGCTGATCTGCACGAAGGCGAGGTCTGTGCGGTCGGCGAGCAGGCGCGCGATCGTGGTCTTGCCGACGCCGGGCGGTCCCCAGAAGACGATCGAGCCGAACGCGCCGTCGGCGAGCATGCGCGTGAGCTGCCCCCCCTCCCCCAGCAGATGGTCCTGGCCCACGACGTCGTCGAGGCGCGCGGGCCGCATCCGGTCCGCGAGCGGGCGAGGGCCCGCAGGCTCGGGCGCCGGGCGGGTCGGCTGCGGCGTTCCGGTGTCGAAGAGATCGGCCATGCGCGTCAACCTACGCCGCCGACGACGGACGTGAAAGCCCGCGCGAGGCTCACTCCATCGCCGGGACGGGCTCGCCCGCGTCCCTGTCCGGCGGCCGCATGAAGACGAGCAGCGGGATCACGGCGAGCGTCACGTACATCATCAGCTTGAAATCGTCGATGTAGGCGATGAAGGCCGCCTGGGCCTGAAGCTGGCCGTTGAGGACGGCCAGCACGGCGGTCGGGTCGAGGCCGCTCGCCGGCACCTGGTCCATGTTCGGGCTGAACGGCGTGAGCTTCGACGCCAGCTCGGCGCGGTTGATGACGATGTTGCGCGCCAGGGCGGTGGTGACGACGGAGATGCCGACCGACGAGCCTATGTTGCGCACGAGGCTGAAGAGCGCCGCGGCGTCCGCGCGGAACCTCTGTTCGAGCGTCGCGAAGGCGATCGTGGAGAGCGGCACGAACACGAAGCCCAGCCCGATGCCCTGGATCACGCCCGAGACGACGAGCGGGCGGCTGTCCATCGCGATGGAGAACTGCGTCATCTGCCAGAGCGAGAAGGCCGTGAGACCGAGACCGGTGAGGATCAGGAGGCGGGGGTCGACCCTGCCGACGAGCCGGCCGACGACGATCATCGAGAGCATGGTCCCCACGCCGCGCGGCGCGAGGACGAGCCCGGTGGTCACGACCGGATAGCCCATGATCCGCTGGAGCAGCGGCGGGAGCAGCGCGAGACCCGCCAGCAGGATCACGCCGACCATGAAGATCATGACGAGCGCCGTGACGAAATTCGCGTCGCGGAAGATGTGCGGGTCGATGAACGCGTTCTCGCGGCCCGCGACGTGGAGCACGAAGGCCCAGAGCCCGGAAATGGTGATGCCGGCGTAGATCCAGATCTCGGCGGCGTCGAACCAGCCGACCTGTTCGCCGCGGTCGAGAAACAGCTGGAGCGCGCCGATCGCCAGCGAAAGCATCGCGAATCCGAAGACGTCCAGGCCGCGTCGGCGTCTGGTCGATTCGGGCAGGAAGAGCATCAGTCCGGCGAGCGCCAGAAGGCCGACCGGCACGTTGACGTAGAAGACGTAGCGCCAGTTGAACGTCTCGGTGAGCCAGCCGCCCAGCGTCGGGCCGATGATCGGGCCGACCATGATGCCGGCGCCCCAGATCGCCATCGCCTTGCCGTGATCCGCGCGGGAGTTGATGTTCAGGAGCACGGTCTGCGAGAGCGGCACGAGCGCGGCGCCGCACACGCCCTGGAGGGTGCGGAACACGACCATCTGTCCGAGGCTCGTGGCCAGTCCGCAGGCCATCGAGGTGACGATGAAGCCCGCGACCGAGACGATGAACAGCTCGCGCAGGCCGATGCGGTCGCTGAGCCAGCCGGTGACCGGGGTCATGATCGCGGCGGCGACGATGTAGGAGGTCAGGACCCAGGTGATCTGGTCCTGTGCGGCGCCGAGGCTGCCCTGCATGCTGGGCAGGGCCACGTTGGCGATGGTGGTGTCGAGCACCTGCATGATCGTGGCGAGCATGATCGAGGCGGTGATGAGCCCCTTGTTCGCGACCGCAGGCGGCGCGTCGGGGTCGGGGGCGCGCGTCGTCGCGGACATCAGTCGCGCGGGTCCGCGGCCGCGGGCTCGCCGCCGAGGCCGATGGCCGCGAGGATGGCCGCGACCGGCTTCGGCAGGCCGCGCGCCCGGCCGGTGTCGGTCTCGACCGTCGCGCTCATTCCCGCCCGCAGCGGCGGCTCGGTGCCGTCGGCGTCGATCGCGACACGCACGGGGACCCGCTGCACGACCTTCACCCAGTTGCCGCTCGCGTTCTGGGCCGGAAGAAGCGCGAATTCCGATCCCGTGCCGGCGCCGATGGAGCCGATCTCGCCCTTCAGATCGAGGTCGGGATAGGCGTCGAGCGTGATCTCGACCTGCTGTCCCTCGCGCATGTGGGTGAGGTCGGTCTCCTTGTAGTTCGCCTCGATCCAGGCGCCGGAGCTCGCGACGAGAGTCAGAACCGGCACCGCCGGGGTGACGTACTGTCCCTGCTGGAGCCGGTCGGTCTGGCTGACGGTGGCGGAGACCGGCGAGACGATCCGGGTGTTCGAGAGGTCGAGCTCCGCCGCGCGCAGCGCCGCGAGCGCCTCGAGCACCGCCGGATGATCGTCGGTCGCGATGTCGGGATCGCCGGCCAGCGCGGCGCGGGCGGAGACCACCTTGGAACTGGCCTGGGCATAGGCTCCCTTGGCCTGCTGGAGCTTCAGCGCGCTGTCGTCGGCGGCGGCGCGGCTGACGACCCCGCTTTCGACGAGCGACTGCTGGCGTTCGTCCTGGGTGCGCGCGTTTTCGAGGGTCTCCCGGGCGGTCTCGGCGGCGGAGACCGCCTCGGCGTAGTCGGCCTTCAGCTTCTCGACCACCAGCCGAGCGGAGGCCAGCCGGGCCCGGTCGGCCTCGACCGCGTTCGCGTAGACCCGGTCGTCGATGGTGAACAGGACGTCGCCGGCCCGGACGGCCTCGTTCTCGCGCACCTCGACCGAGGCGATCCGGCCGCTGACCTGGGGCATGATCGTGACGCGGTCCTGCTGGACGTAGGCGTCCTCGGTCGAGACCACACGGCCGCCGGTGACCCATACCCATCCGCCCACGAGGGCGAGCGCGAGGGGCAACGCCACGATCAGGATCCTGCGCGGAAGACGCGCGCGGGACTTCGCCGCGGCGGGCGCCGCGTCCGGACCATCGGCGTCGGTGACTTCGGGTTCGACATCATCGGTCATGCGCGATCTCCTCGGGTCTGGTCCTCGTCCGGCGGCGGGGTCGCGGCCGGAGCCTCCGCGTCGGACAGGTTGGCGATGATCGCCT
Source organism: uncultured Alphaproteobacteria bacterium (assembly GCA_963798765.1). Taxonomy (GTDB): domain Bacteria; phylum Pseudomonadota; class Alphaproteobacteria; order Rhodobacterales; family Rhodobacteraceae; genus Amaricoccus. The sequence continues at coordinate 74,585 of CAWCUP010000017.1, forward strand.
GCAGCGTGGAGCGCAGGGCGGCGCGGCGCTCGGAAGAGAGGCCGGCCTCGGCGCGCGCGTAGACGGCCTCCGCCCGCGCCCGCATGGGCTCGAAGAGCGCCCGCCCCTGCGCCGTCGTGAAAATGCGACGCGCCCGCCGGTCGTCCGGGTCCGGCCGGCGCTCGACCAGGCCGGCGGCCTCCATCCGGTCTATATGCCGGCAGAGCGTCATCGGTTCCAGGTCGAGCAGCGCCGCGAGCGCGGCCTGACCGATCCCTTCGTTGTATCGGAGCAGGGCGATGACGCGCAGCTGCGCCGAGGTCATCGGAAGGTCGCGGCTCTCCTGATCGAAGCGGCGGCGGAGCAGCCGCGCCGCGTCGAAAAGAAGAACCCCGAGGCTCGGTCTGGGAATATCGGTCATGCGGCCGAGTTAGTAAGCCTGCTTATGATATGCAAGCCTGTTTTTTCGTCCAAGCGCCGACAGGCACGAAAAAGCCCGCCGGAGCGTGCTCCGGCGGGCGCGTCTCGCCGCGATGGCGGACCGGTCAGGCGTCTTCGGTCTCCTCGGCGGCGACGCGGGCCTTGTCGCCGGCGCCTTTCGCCGCGGGATCGCGATCGACGAGTTCGATGATGGCCATCGGGGCCATGTCGCCGTGACGGAACCCGGCCTTGAGGATGCGCGAATAGCCGCCCTGGCGGTCCTTGTAGCGGTCGCCGAGCGTGTCGAAGAGCTTGGCCACGGCGTGGTCCTGCTTGATCTGCGACGCGGCCATGCGACGGGCGTGAAGATCGCCGCGCTTGCCGAGGGTGATCAGCTTGTCGATGATCCGGCGCAGTTCCTTGGCCTTGGGAAGAGTCGTCTTGATCTGCTCGTGCTCGATGAGCGACGAGGCCATGTTGGCGAACATCGCCTTGCGATGCTCGTGGGTGCGGTTCAGTTTGCGGTAGCCGTTGCCGTGACGCATGATGGTCTCCTAAAGGGCTGTTTTGCTTTGTCCGGCGGTCCTGCGACGGGACCGCGCTCCTTGGGGCGGAATGCCCGGGTGGTTCAGGCGGGGCCCGAAGGCCCCGCGTCTTTAGAACTGGTCCTCGAACTTCTTGGCCAGATCCTCGATGTTCTCGGGCGGCCAGTCGACGATCTCCATGCCGAGATGCAGGCCCATCGTGGTCAGGACCTCCTTGATCTCGTTCAGCGACTTGCGGCCGAAGTTCGGCGTGCGCAGCATCTCCGCCTCGGTCTTCTGGATCAGATCGCCGATGTAGACGATGTTGTCGTTCTTGAGGCAGTTCGCCGAACGGACGCTGAGTTCGAGCTCGTCGACCTTCTTGAGCAGGAGCGGGTTGAACTCGAGATCGTTGTCCTCGTCGGAGCGGACGCCGGAGGACGGCTCCTCGAAGTTGACGAAGACCGAGAGCTGATCCTGGAGGATGCGCGCGGCGTAGGCGAGCGCGTCGTCCGGCTTGATCGATCCGTCGGTCTCGACGTTGAGCGTCAGCTTGTCGTAATCGAGAACCTGGCCCTCGCGGGTGGGCTCGACCTTGTAGCTGACCTTGCGGATCGGCGAGAACAGCGCGTCGACCGAGATGAGCCCGATGGGCGCGTCCTCGGGACGGTTCTTGTCGGCGGGGACGTAGGATTTGCCCTGCTCGACGGTCAGTTCCATGTAGAGCGACGCGCCGTCGTCGAGATGGCAGATGACGTGATCGCGGTTCAGGATCTCGATGCCGTTGGTCGTGGCGATGTCGCCCGCGGTGACGACGCCCGGTCCGGTCGCGCGGATCTCGACGCGCTTTGGTCCTTCGACCTCCATCTTGACCGCCACGCCCTTGAGGTTGAGCACGATGTCGGTGACGTCCTCGCGCACGCCCGCGACGGACGAGAACTCATGCAGGACGTTGTCGATCTGCACGCGAGGTGATCGCGGCGCCCTGGAGCGACGAGAGCAGGACGCGGCGCAGCGCGTTGCCGAGCGTCAGGCCGAAGCCGCGCTCGAGCGGCTCGGCGACCGCCGTGGCCATCCGGCTGGGGTCCGCGCCAGGCTTGATCGCCAGGGCGGTCGGCCGGATGAGTTCCTGCCAGTTCTTGTGGATCAGCATGTTCATGGTCCTCCATTCCTGCCGACGGACCGGATCCGTGACCCGTCGACTCCCGAGGGATGTTCGATAAAAAGCGAAGCGCCCGCCGAAAGGGCGGGCGATCCGGAAATCCGGCGATCAGACGCGGCGGCGTTTCGGCGGTCGGCAGCCGTTATGCGCGATGGGCGTGACGTCGCGGATCGCGGTGATGTTGAACCCGACGGCGCCGAGCGCCCGCAGCGCGCTCTCGCGGCCCGAGCCGGGTCCCTGGACCTCGACCTCGAGCGTCCGCATCCCGTGCTCCTGCGCCTTGCGGCCGGCGTCCTCGGCGGCCATCTGGGCGGCGTAGGGCGTCGACTTGCGCGAACCCTTGAAACCCATCGTGCCGGCGGACGACCAGGAGATCGCGTTGCCCTGCGCGTCGGCGATCAGGATCTTGGTGTTGTTGAAGCTCGCGTTGACGTGGCAGACGCCCGTCGAGATGTTCTTGCGTTCCTTGCGCTTCGCGCGCGCCTTTTCCCGTGCCATTGTCCGGCCCCCTTATTTCTTTTTGCCGGCGATGGCCTTCGCGGGGCCCTTGCGCGTGCGTGCGTTGGTGTGCGTGCGCTGGCCGCGGACGGGCAGGCCCCGACGGTGACGCAGGCCGCGGTAGCAGCCGAGATCCATCAGCCGTTTGATGTTCATGCTGGTCTCGCGGCGCAGATCGCCTTCGACCATCACGTTGGCGTCGATGTATTCGCGGATGCGCAGCACGTCGGCGTCGCTCAGCTCGTTGACGCGGCGGCTCGGGTCGATGTCGAGCGCCTCGCAGAGATTGCGCGCGGTCGAGTCGCCGATGCCGGTGATGTAGGTCAGCGCGACGACGGCGCGCTTGTTCGTGGGGATGTTAACGCCTGCTATGCGGGCCAAGATGGTGCTCCGTCTCTCCAGTGGGTCCCTGCCGGACCCCAGTCCAAAAGTCACAGCCCGCCGTTCCTGCCGGCAGGCTTCGATACCCATGTCCCTGGGCCAAGCATCCCGCGCCCCCGAGGTGAAATGTAGACGGGAACAACTCTCTTTCGAGAGAAGCGCGTACTATAGGAATCGGCCCGGCGGGGTCAAGGGCGGATCGGCGCCGAAATCAGGCCGCGAGCGCGCTTTCCACTTCGGCGGCGACCGCGTCGATCTCACCGAGCCCGTCGACGGGGCGCAGCTTGCCCTTGGCGTGGTAATATCCGATCAGCGGCGCGGTGCTGCGGTAATAGGCCATCAGCCGCACCTGCACCGAGTTGCGGTTGTCGTCGGCGCGGCGCGTGAATTCGGTCGAGCCGCATGCGTCGCAGACGCCGTCCTTCGCCGCGGGACGCATGGTGTCGTGGTAGACCTCGCCGCACTTGGCGCAGGTGTAGCGGCCGGTGATGCGGTCGATCAGTCGCGCGTCGTCGACGCGCATCTCGATGACGGCGTCGAGCGTCTTGCCCTTCCGCGCCAGCAGCGCCTCGAGCGCGTCGGCCTGGGCGAGCGTGCGCGGGAAGCCGTCGAAGATCAGGCCGTGCGCGCCGGCCTCGCCGTCGAGCTGCTCCTCGATGAGGCCGATCACGATGTCGTCGGTCACCAGATCGCCGCGCGCCATCACGTCGGCGACCTTTCTGCCCATCTCGGTCCCGCTCGACTTCGCGGCGCGGAGCATGTCGCCGGTCGAGAGCTGGACCATGCCGTGTTTCTCGACCAGGCGGCGCGCCTGCGTTCCCTTGCCCGCGCCCGGCGGTCCCAGAAGGATGATGTTCATCGTCGCGCTTTACCCCGTCCCTTGCCGCGCAGCTTGGACTTCTCGATGAGCCCCTCGTACTGATGCGCGAGCATATGAGACTGTATCTGCGTGATGGTGTCCATAGTCACGGACACGACGATCAGAAGGGAGGTGCCGCCGAAATAGAACGGGATCGACAGGCGGGAGATGAGAACCTCGGGGAGCAGGCAGACCGCCGCGAGATAGGCCGAGCCGATCACGAGGATGCGAGAGACGACGTAGTCGAGATATTCGATGGTCTTCTGGCCCGGACGGATGCCGGGCACGAAGCCGCCCTGCTTCTTGAGATTGTCCGCCACGTCGTCGGATTTGAACGCGACGTTGGCGGTGTAGAAATACGTGAAGAAGACGATCAGCGCCGCGAAGAACAGCAGATAGAGCGGCTGGCCGTGACCCATGTAGGCCGCGACGTAGCTCATGATGCCCGACGTCGCGCCGGCATCCGCCCCCGAGAAGGTGGTGATCGTGGCCGGCAGCAGCAGCAGCGACGAGGCGAAGATCGCCGGGATCACGCCGGCCGGGTTGACCTTGATCGGCAGATGCGAGCTCTCGCCGCCGTAGATCTTCATGCCGACCTGGCGCTTGGGATACTGGATGTGGATCTTGCGGAGCGCCCGCTCCATGAAGACCACGAAGGCCACGACGGCCACCATCATCACCATGATGCCGATGATCACCACCGGGCTGAGCGCGCCGGTGCGACCCTGCGAGAAGAACTGGGCCAGCGCGGCGGGGAACTGGGCGACGATGCCCGTGAAGATGATCAGCGAGATGCCGTTGCCGATGCCGCGCGACGTGATCTGCTCGCCGAGCCACATCAGGAACATGGTTCCGCCGACGAGCGTGATGACGCAGGAGACGCGGAAGAACCAGCCCGGATCATGCGCGAGGCCCTGCCCCTCGAGGCCGAGCGCGAGACCGTAGGCCTGGAACGTCGCGAGGAACACGGTGCCGTAGCGCGTGTACTGGTTGATCTTCTTGCGGCCCGCCTCGCCCTCCTTCTTGAGGGCGGCGAGCGAGGGGACCATCGACGTCATCAGCTGCACGATGATCGACGCCGAGATGTAGGGCATGATGCCGAGCGAGAAGATCGCCATCCGGGAGACCGCGCCGCCGGTGAACATGTTGAGCATGCCGCCGATGCCGTCGCTGGCCCGGTTGAAGAACTGCGCGAGCTGGTTGGCGTCGATGCCGGGAACGGGGATGTAGGTGCCGATCCGGTAGACGATCAGCAGCCCCACCGCGAACAGGATGCGGTTCTGAAGGTCCTTCGCCTTGCCGAACGTGCCCCAACTGAGGTTGGAGGCCATCTGTTCCGCTGCCGATGCCATAGGGAACCCCTTTCATGACTGCGCCGCCGGACCCCGTCCCGGGCTCGCGGCGGCGCGTGTAGGTCGGACTTAAGCGGCCCCCGAAAGAGCCGCAAGCCTCATTCCGCCGCGGAGACGGCCTTGGCCGGCGCCGTGAGCGTGATCGCCCCGCCCGCCTTCTCCACGGCCTCGACCGCCGCCTTGGAGGCGCCCGACAGCGTGATCGTGACCTTCGAGGTCAGCTCGCCCTTGGCCAGGAGCCGGACGCCGTCGAGCTTGCGGCGCACGAGGCCGCTCGCCACGAGCGCGTCCTCGGTGATCTCGGCCTTGGCGTCGACCTTGCCCGCGTCGATGAACTTCTGGAGCAGACCGAGGTTGATCACGGCGTAGCGGTTGCGATCGACCGGATTGAAGCCGCGTTTGGGCAGACGCATGTAGAGCGGCATCTGGCCGCCCTCGTAGGCGTTGAGCGCCACGCCCGAGCGCGACTTCTGTCCCTTGATGCCCCGTCCGGCGGTCTTGCCCTTGCCCGAGCCCGGGCCGCGGGCGACCCGCTTCTTCGATTTCGTCGCGCCGGGATTGTCGCGCAGTTCGTTCAGTTTCATGACGCTGTCTCCTTGGCCGGATGCGGGAGCGGAGCGTCACGGGCTCCCGACCACGGCGTTTTCATAAATGCGTGGCCCACGAGGCGCACCGGCGGCCTATAGGCCGGAACGGTGAGAGGTTTCAAGGCCCACCGCGACATGGGCGGTCCCGATCGCGGCGTCCACGGGAAAAAGGTGGGATCCGGGTGAAACCTTCGGCGCCGGACCGACGTGGCTGAAGATGCCGGAGTTCTCTTCGGCGTTCATCCAAAAGGGAGTGGGAACATGAAATGCAGGATCACCGGCCTCGCGGCCGCCTTGCTTTTGAGTACGGCGGCATTCGCCGCCAACGCGGAAACCATCACGCTTCAACCCGATGAGGATGCGAGCAAGGACGTTTTCGTATACGCGTTCAGCATTCCGGGCACGCTCGGCATCCCCTCGGCGCCGAACGTCTCGAACCTCGATACCGCCAATATTCCCGCGAGCGCCGCGGTGCCCTTCGGCGCGTTTCTCGGCGCCTCCGAGACGGAGCCGTTCCGGACGAACCCGGACGATCCGGACGAGCCGCTGCGGGCGCACACGACGCGCACGCTCCTGCAGTTCGACGTCTCGGATGTCGGCATCGCGTCCTCCAAGGTGCGGTCGGCCCACATCGACCTCGCCGCGGTGCCGGGACTTCCTCCGTTCAACAACGCGACGCCCGGGACCCCGGTGAACCTCGCGCTGAAATACGTGCTCGAGGGGTGGGACGAACAGCTCGTGACCTGGGAGACGCGGCCGGCGGTCGGCGACGTCGTCGCGACCGCTTCGCTGACCGGCGCGCCGCAGACGGCGCGGTTCGATGTCACGGAGGCGCTCAGGAAGTGGCTGGACGATCCGGCGAGCAACATGGGCGTCGAGATCTCGCAGACGGGGCTCGCGGCGTTTCCGCAGGTCGACGGAATGCGCGACAGGTTCGCGGCGGCGCTGTTCGCGTCCTCCGGCGCGGCCGATCCCGCGATGCGGCCGTCGCTTACCATCGCGGCGGTGCCGCTGCCGGCGCCGTTCCTGCTGCTTCTGGGCGGCATCTCCGCCCTGGCGGGTCTCGGCCGCGCCCGCCGGCGCGCCTGAAACGCGACACGGCGCCCCGAGGGGCGCCGTGTCATTCCGGATCGCGGATCGGTCGGAGCCCGGCCTCAGCCGCGCTCCTCCACGATTGTCACGAGATGCGGGATGGAATTGACCATGCCGCGGACCGAGGGCGTGTCCTCGAGCTCGCGGGTCCGGTGCATCCTGTTGAGGCCCAGACCGACCAGCGTCGCGCGCTGGCTGGCGGGGCGGCGGATCGGCGAGCCGATCTGCTTGACCACGATTGTCTTCGCCATCGCTCCGCTCCTCAGGCCTCGACAGCTTCGGCTTCGGCCGGAGCGTCGGATTTCGGAAGGATGTCCGCGACCTTCTTGCCGCGGCGCTGCGCGACCATCCGGGGGCTGGTCTCCTTCTGGAGACCGTCGATCGTGGCGCGGATCATGTTGTAGGGGTTCTGGGTGCCGATCGATTTCGACACCACGTCCTGGACCCCCAGCATCTCGAAGACCGCGCGCATCGGTCCGCCGGCGATGATGCCGGTTCCCGCGGGCGCGGTGCGCATCACGACCTTGCCGGCGCCGTGGCGGCCGTTCATGTCGTGGTGCAGCGTCCGGCCCTCGCGCAGCGGCACGCGGATCATCTGGCGCTTCGCCTGCTCGGTCGCCTTGCGGATCGCCTCGGGCACCTCGCGGGCCTTGCCCTTGCCGTAGCCGACGCGGCCCTTCTGGTCGCCGACGACGACGAGCGCCGCGAAACCGAAGCGCTTGCCGCCCTTGACCGTCTTGGAGACGCGGTTGATCGCGACCAGGCGGTCCTGGAATTCCGGGTTCTCGTCGCGGTCGCGACGGCCCCCGCCTCTCTGTTCTCTTGCCATGGGTCTCTCCCTAGAACTTCAGGCCGCCCTCTCGGGCGGCGTCCGCAAGGGCCTTGACCTTGCCGTGGAAAAGGAAGCCGCCGCGGTCGAAATAGACCTCCTCGACGCCGGCCTTCTTGGCGCGGGCGGCGATCTCGGCGCCGACCTTGGCGGCCGCCTCCTTGTTGTTCGTGCCCTTCAGGCCGAGATCCGCCTCGAGCGTCGAGGCGGCCGCCAGGGTCCGTCCCTGAACGTCGTCGATCACCTGGACCGAGATGTTCTTGGACGAGCGGTGGACGCTCAGACGGGGTCGACCGTTGGCCGTCTTCCTCAGTTTGCTCCGGACGCGCTGGCGGCGCTTCTGGAACAGATCTCTCTTGCTGTTCGCCATGACCATGCGCTCCTTACTTCTTCTTGCCTTCCTTGCGGAAGATGAACTCGTCCTTGTATTTGATGCCCTTGCCCTTGTAGGGCTCCGGCTTGCGCCATTCGCGGATGTTCGCCGCGACCTGGCCGACGACCTGCTGGTCCATGCCCTCGACGACGATCTCCGTCGGCTTGGGCGTGGTCACCGTGACACCCTCGGGGATGTCGAAATCGACGTCGTGGCTGTAGCCGAGCGAGAGCCTGAGCGTCCTGCCCTGCGCCGCGGCGCGGTAGCCGACGCCGTTGATCTCCATCTCCTTCTTGAAGCCGGTCGTCACGCCGGCCACCAGATTGGCGACCTGGGTGCGCGACATGCCCCATTGCTGGCGCGCGCGCTTCGAAAGTCCGCGCGGCTTGACGGAGATCTCGTTCCCGTCCAGCGTGATGGTGACGTCGTCGGTGGCGGTGAACGACCGCACGCCCTTCGGACCTTTGACCTCGACCGTCTGACCCGAGACCGTGGCGCTCACGCCACCGGGCAGTTCGACCGGCTTCTTGCCAATTCGAGACATCTCGCCCTCCTCAGAACACGGTGCACAGGACCTCGCCGCCGACATTGTCGGTGCGGGCCTGTGCATCGGACATGACGCCGCGCGGCGTCGAGACGATCGCGATCCCGAGACCCTGACGGACCTGCGGGATGTCCTGGACGCCGGAATAGACGCGGCGGCCGGGGGTGGAGACGCGCTTGAGCTCGCGGATCGCCGAGGCGCCGTCGAAGTATTTCAGCGCGATCTCGAGCTCGGGATGGCCGCGCTCGGATTTCACTTCCTCGTAGCCGCGGATGTAGCCCTCGGCCAGAAGCACGTCGAGGACCCATTTGCGGATCTTCGAGGCCGGCGTGCGGACCGACGACTTGTGGCGCATCGAGGCGTTGCGGATGCGGGTGAGCATGTCACCGAGAGGATCGTTCAGGTTCATGTCCGTTCCCCCCCTACCAGCTCGACTTGACCATGCCGGGGATCTGCCCGTTCGAGGCGTAATCCCGGAGCGCGATGCGCGACATGCGCAGCTTGCGGTAATAGGCGCGCGGACGGCCCGTCACGTCGCACCGGTTGTGCAGACGCGTCGCCGAGGAGTTGCGCGGCAGCTTGGCCAGCTTCAGGCGCGCCTTGAAGCGCTCCTCCATCGGCAGCTCGGTGTTGCGCGCGGTCTCCTTGAGCTCGGCCCGGCGCGCGGCGTATTTCTTCACCAGCGCGGCGCGCTTCTTCTCGCGCTCGATCATGCTTGTCTTTGCCATTTTTCTCTCTCCCGCGCGTCAGGCCGTGAAGGGCATGTTGAAATGCTTCAGCAGCGACTTCGCTTCCGCGTCGTTCGCGGCCGTGGTGCAGATCACGATGTCCATGCCCCAGACCTGGTCGATCTTGTCGAAGTTGATCTCGGGGAACACGATGTGCTCCCGGAGGCCCATCGCGTAATTGCCGCGTCCGTCGAAGCTCTTGGGGTTCACGCCCCGGAAGTCGCGGACCCGCGGCATCGCCACGGTGATCAGACGGTCGAAGAACTCGTACATCCGGTCGCGGCGCAGCGTGACCTTGACGCCGAGCGGCATGTCCTCGCGCACCTTGAAGCCCGCGATCGAGTTGCGCGCCTTGGTGATGACCGGCTTCTGGCCGGCGATCAGCGCCATGTCGGCCTCGGCCGAGCGGATCTTCTTGGAATCGGAGACGGCCTCGCCGACACCCATGTTCAGGACGATCTTGTCCAGACGCGGGATCTGCATGTCGTTCTTGTAGCCGAACTCTTCCTTGAGCGCGGGCCGGACGGCGTCGCGGTAATGCGCGCGCAGGCGTGGCGTGTAATCAGCCATTGATCGTCTCCCCCGATTTCTTGGCGAAGCGGACCTTCTTGCCGTCTTCCATCCGGAAGCCGACGCGCGTGGCGTCGCCGGTCTTCGGATCGACGAGCGCGAGGTTGCTCAGCGCGATCGGCATGTCGGTCGGAACCCGGCCGCCCTGGGCGTTCTGGCTCTGTTTGACGTGGCGGATCGCGACGTTGACGCCGGACACCACGGCCTTCTCGTCCTTGGGCATGACGCGGGTGATCTCGCCCTTCTTGCCCTTGTCCTTGCCGGTGAGCACGACGACCTTGTCGCCCTTGCGGAGTTTCGCGGCCATCACAGAACCTCCGGCGCGAGCGAGATGATCTTCATGAAGTTCTTGGCGCGCAGCTCGCGGACCACCGGTCCGAAGATGCGGGTGCCGAGCGGCTCGTTCTGGTTGTTGAGGATGACGGCGGCGTTCCGGTCGAACCGGATCGCGGTCCCGTCGTCGCGGCGGACCTCCTTGGCGGTGCGCACGACGACGGCCTTGCGGACGTCGCCCTTCTTGACGCGGCCGCGCGGGATCGCCTCCTTCACGGAGACGACGATCACGTCGCCCACGGAGGCGTATTTCCGTTTGGAACCGCCCAGAACCTTGATGCACTGAACCCGGCGGGCGCCGGAATTGTCAGCGACATCCAGATTGGTCTGCATCTGGATCATTTGGTTTCACTCCGACCTGCGGGGACCCGTCCCCGCGGTTTCGACAATATCGGGGATCCTACGCCTCGGCGGCGGCTTCCCTGACGACTTCCCAGCGTTTGGTCTTCGAGATCGGCGCGCATTCCTGGATGCGGACGGTGTCTCCGACCTTGAACGTGTTCTCGGCGTCGTGCGCGCGGTATTTCTTGGAGCGGCGCACGACCTTCTTCATCACCGGGTGGGTGAAACGGCGCTCGACGAGGACGGTGACGGTCTGCTCGTTCTGGTCGCCGGTCACGGTGCCGGTCAGGATTCGTTTGGGCATGGTCTCAGGCCTCCGCGGCCGCGGCGGCGGCCTTCTGGGTCAACACGGTCTTGACGCGCGCGGCGTCGCGGCGGACGGCCTTCATGCGGGCGGTGCTTTCGAGCTGGCCGGTGGCCTGCTGGAAGCGGAGGTTGAACAATTCCTTTTTCAGCCGGGCGAGATCCTCGCGGAGCTGGTCGGGAGTCTTGTCCCGCAATTCCTTGGCGTTCATCGCCATATTCCTTTCAACATCGCCAGAGAGCCCCCGGGAAGGGGTCACCCTGATTCTGGCGGAGGCAGAGGTGAGCGCGCCATGTAGCCGGAACGGCCGGGGACCGCAACCCGTTTCGGCGGACCCGCGACGCCGCGCGACCGGGCGCGGCGTGCTGCGGCGGATGATCCGCGCCGGACGGATTGCGGAGATCCGATCGGATCAGCGGGATTCGGCGGCCGCGGATCCGCCCGCATGAGAAAGCCGCCGCGCGGACGCGCGGCGGCCTCAAGAGCCCTCGGGGCGGGAAGGACTACCAGTCTTCGCGCACGATGAACCGGCATTTGATCGGCAGCTTCATCGCGGCGAGGCGAAGCGCCTCTTTCGCCGTGTCCTGATCGACGCCGTCGATCTCGAACATGATCCGGCCGGGCTTGACCTTGGCGGCCCAGAACTCGACGGAGCCCTTGCCCTTGCCCATGCGGACCTCGGTGGGCTTTTTCGAAACCGGCACGTCCGGGAAAATCCGGATCCAGACGCGGCCCTGACGCTTCATGTGACGGGTCAGGGCGCGGCGCGCGGCCTCGATCTGGCGCGCGGTCACGCGCTCCGGCTCGGCCGCCTTCAGACCGTACTGGCCGAACGTGATCTCGGTTCCGCCCTTCGCGTCGCCGTGGATGCGGCCCTTGTGCTGCTTGCGGAATTTGGTGCGCTTCGGTGAAAGCATCTGTGGTTCTCCTCAGGCGTCGTGGCTCAGCGCGGACGCCGCATTCCGCCGCCGCTTTCCTGCAGTTCGGTGTGCCGACGCTCGTGGGCCTGCGGGTCGTGCTCGAGGATCTCGCCTTTGAAGATCCAGACCTTGATCCCGATGATGCCGTAGGCGGTCTTGGCCTCGGCGAGCGCGTAATCGATGTCCGCGCGCAGCGTGTGCAGCGGCACCCGGCCCTCGCGGTACCATTCCGTGCGCGCGATCTCCGCGCCGCCGAGACGGCCGGCCACGTTGATCCGCACGCCGAGCGCGCCCATGCGCATGGTGTTCTGCACCGAGCGCTTCATCGCGCGACGGAACGACACGCGCCGCTCAAGCTGCTGGGCGATGTTCTCGGCGACCAGAGCCGCGTCGAGTTCGGGCTTGCGGACCTCGACGATGTTGAGGTGCAGCTCGGAATCGGTGAACTTCGCCAGAGACTTGCGCATCGTCTCGATGTCCGCGCCCTTCTTGCCGATGATCACGCCGGGACGGGCAGCGTGGATCGTGACCCGGCACTTGCGGTGCGGGCGCTCGATCACGACGCGGCTGATGCCGGCCTGGACCGCGTTCTTGCGGATGTAGTCGCGGATCGCGATGTCCTCGTGCAGCAGTTTGCCGTACTCGGGGCCGTCGGCGAACCAGCGGCTGTCCCAGGTGCGGTTGACCTGCAGGCGAAGGCCGATCGGATTGATCTTCTGTCCCATTACGCCTGCTCCTCTGAAACCTGACGGACCTTGATGGTGACCTGGCTGAACGGCTTGAGAATCTTGCCGAACCGGCCGCGGGCGCGCGGGCGGCCGCGCTTGAGGACCATGTTCTTGCCGACGAAGGCCTCCGCGACGACGAGATCGTCGACGTCGAGACCGTGATTGTTCTCGGCGTTGGCGATCGCCGACTGTAGCGTCTTCTTGACCTCGTCGGAGATGCGCCGCTTCGAGAACGTGAGATCCGAGAGCGCCTTGTCGACGGGCTTGTTGCGGATGAGCGCGGCGACCAGGTTGAGCTTCTGCGGACTCGTGCGGAGCATGCGGCTGACGGCCATGGCCTCGTTGTCCGCGACGCGGCGGGGGTTTCGTTCCTTGCCCATGATTACTTCCGCTTCGCTTTCTTGTCGGCCGCGTGACCGTAATAGGTCCGGGTCGGGGAATACTCGCCGAACTTCTGACCGATCATGTCCTCGGACACGTTTACGGGGATGTGCTTCTTGCCGTTGTAGACGCCGAACGTGAGTCCGACGAACTGCGGCAGGATGGTCGAGCGGCGCGACCAGATCTTGATGACTTCGTTGCGGCCGGATTCCCGCGCCTTCTCCGCCTTTTTCAGGACGAAGGAATCGACGAAGGGGCCTTTCCATACTGAACGTGACATGAGGGCTCCTAGCGCTTCGATTTTTTCTGGTGACGCGAGCGCAGGATGTACTTGTCCGACGCCTTGTTGCTGCGGGTGCGCGCGCCCTTGGTGGGCTTGCCCCACGGCGTGACCGGATGACGGCCGCCGGAGGTGCGGCCCTCGCCGCCGCCATGCGGGTGGTCGATCGGGTTCATCACGACGCCGCGGACCTTCGGGCGGTTGCCCTTGTGCCGCATGCGGCCGGCCTTGCCCATGTTCTGGTTCGAGTTGTCGGGGTTCGACACCGCGCCCACCGTCGCCATGCATTCCTGACGCACGAGCCGAAGCTCGCCCGACGAGAGACGGACCTGGGCGTAGCCGCCGTCCCGGCCGACGAACTGCGCGTAGGTGCCGGCGGAGCGGGCGATCTGGCCGCCCTTGCCGGGTTTCATCTCGACATTGTGGACGATCGTGCCGATCGGCATCGACAGGAACGGCATCGCGTTGCCCGGTTTGATGTCGGCCTTGGCGGAGGCGACCACGCTGTCGCCCGCCGCGAGCCGCTGCGGGGCCAGGATGTAGGCCTGCTCGCCGTCGGCGTAGCCGATCAGCGCGATGAACGCGGTCCGGTTGGGATCGTATTCGATCCGGATGACCTTGGCCGGGACGTCGCGCTTGGTGCGCTTGAAGTCCACCACGCGGTAGAGCCGTTTGGCTCCGCCGCCGCGACGACGCATCGTGATCCGTCCGGTGTTGTTCCGTCCGCCCTTGCCCGTCAGTCCCTCGGTGAGGGACTTGACGGGGCGGCCTTTCCAAAGCTCCGAACGGTCGATCAGAACCAGCCCCCGCTGGCCCGGCGTCGTAGGTTTGTACGATTTTAACGCCATGTCTTGCTGTCTTCCGTTTTGTCGCCCCGGAGGGGCGCTGTCTCAATACACCCCGGAGGGGCGCTATCCTAAATCCGCTCCCGAAGGCGCGGTCTTCGTCTATCGCTCAGAGGCCGGTGGTCACGTCGATGGTGTTGCCCTCGACCAGCGTCACGTAGGCTTTCTTCACGTCCTTGCGGCGGCCGGGGCGGCCGCGGAACTTCTTGACCTTGCCCTTGGTCACGGTGGTGTTCACCGCCTTGACCTTGACGTTGAACAGGGTCTCGACCGCCTCCTTGATCTGAGGCTTCGTGGTGTCGATGCCGACCTCGAAGACGACGGCGCCGTGCTCGGACGCCATCGTGGCCTTCTCGGTGATGATCGGCTTGCGGATCACGTCGTAAAGCTCTGCTTTCACGCTCATTTCAGTCGCGCCTCCAGCGCTTCGACGGCCGCCTTGGTCAACACCAGAGTGTCGCGGCGCAGGATGTCGTAGACGTTCGCGCCGACGCTCGGAAGGACGTCGAGACCCTCGATGTTGCGCGCGGCGCGGGCGAAGTTCGCGTTCACCTCGGCCCCGTCGATCACCAGGGCGCGCTTCCAGCCGAGGTTGGAAAGCGCCTTGGAGAGCGTGCCGGTCTTCGCGTCCGCCATCTCGGCCGTGTCGATCACGACCAGCTCGCCGGCGCTCGCCTTGGCCGAGAGCGCGTGACGCAGGCCGAGGGCGCGGAACTTCTTGTTGAGGTCATGCGCGTGGCTGCGGGGCGTCGGGCCCTTGTAGGTGCCGCCCGACCGGAAAATCGGCGCCTTGCGCGAGCCGTGGCGCGCGCCGCCGGTGCCCTTCTGGCGATAGATCTTCTTGGTCGAGTAGGACACTTCCGAGCGGCCGAGCACGCTGTGCGTCCCCGCCTGGCGCTTGGCGAGCTGCCAGCGGACCATCCGGTGAAGGATGTCCGCGCGGGGCTCGAGTCCGAACACCGCGTCGTCGAGGTCGATCGACCCGGCGGCGCTCGCGTCCAGCTTGATTACGTCGGTCTTCATTTCTCTTCGCCCCCTTCGGGCGCGGCGTCGCTGTGGTCAGCGTCGCTGCCGTCCGATTTGATCTCTTCCTCGGCTTTCTTCAGCGCCGCGGCTTCCTGCGCGGCCTGCTCGGCCTGACGCTCGGCCTCGGCGGCCGCCTCGGCGGCGGCGGCCTCGGCGGCGGCCTTCTCGGCGGCCTCGGCGGCGGCGGCCGCGGCGGAGCGCAGCGCGGCGGGCAGGATCACGCCGTCGGGCGCCGGCTTCTTGGCCGCGTCCTTGATCATGACCCAGCCGCCCTTGGAGCCGGGCACCGCGCCCTTGACCATGATCAGACCCTTCTCGGCGTCCGTCCGGACGACCTCGAGGTTCTGGGTGGTGACGCGGACCGAGCCCATGTGGCCGGCCATCTTCTTGCCTTTGAAGACCTTGCCCGGATCCTGGCACTGGCCGGTGGAGCCGTGGCTCCGGTGGCTGACCGAGACGCCGTGCGAGGCGCGCAGGCCGCCGAAATTATGCCGCTTCATGGCGCCGGCGAAGCCCTTGCCGATCGAGGTGCCGGCGATGTCGACATACTGGCCGGCGAAGTAATGGTCGGCCGTGATCTCCTCGCCGACCTCGATGAGGTTCTCCGGCGAGACGCGGAATTCCGCGATCTTGCGCTTGGGCGCGACGTTGGCGGCGGCGAAATGGCCGCGCATGGCCTGCGTCACGCGCTTGGCCTTGGCCTCGCCCGCGCCGAGCTGGACGGCCGAATAGCCGTCCCGCTCGCCGGTGCGCTGGGCCACGACCTGGACGTTTTCCATGTGGAGGACGGTGACGGGAATCTGCCGTCCGTCCTCCATGAACAGCCGGGTCATGCCCAGCTTCTTCGCGATTACTCCGGAACGCATCGGTTCGGTCCCCTCAGAGCTTGATTTCGACGTCGACGCCGGCGGCCAGGTCGAGCTTCATGAGCGCGTCCACGGTCTGCGGCGTCGGATCGACGATGTCGAGAAGGCGCTTGTGCGTCCGGATCTCGAACTGTTCGCGGCTCTTCTTGTCGATGTGCGGGCCGCGCAGGACGGTGAACTTCTCGATCTTGTTGGGCAGCGGGATCGGTCCGCGCACCCGCGCGCCGGTCCGTTTGGCGGTGCTGACGATCTCCGCGGTGCTCGCGTCGAGCACGCGGTAATCGAAGGCCTTCAGCCGGATGCGTATGTTCTGACTTGGCATTTCGTGTCGCCTCTCGGGCTGGCAGGTTGTTTGTCTGGACGCGGCCGGGACGATGCCCCGGCCGCGGGGAGGCCTCGCGGCCTTACTCGATGATCTTGGAGACCACGCCGGCGCCGACGGTGCGTCCGCCCTCGCGGATGGCGAAGCGGAGCTTCTCCTCCATGGCGATGGGGGCGATCAGCTCGACGTTGAACTTCAGGTTGTCGCCGGGCATGACCATCTCGGTGCCCTCGGGCAGGGCGACGGTGCCGGTGACGTCCGTGGTCCGGAAGTAGAACTGCGGGCGGTAATTGGCGAAGAACGGCGTGTGGCGCCCGCCCTCCTCCTTGGTCAGGATGTAGGCCTCGGCCTCGAACTTGGTGTGCGGCTTGACCGAGCCGGGCTTGCACAGCACCTGGCCGCGCTCGACGCCGTCCCGCTCCACGCCGCGCAGCAGCACGCCGACGTTGTCGCCGGCCTCGCCGCGGTCGAGAAGCTTGCGGAACATCTCGACGCCGGTGCAGGTCGTCTTCTTGTTCGGCCGGATGCCGACGATCTCGATCTCGTCGCCGACGTTGAGCACGCCGCGCTCGATCCGGCCCGTGGCCACCGTGCCGCGTCCCGAGATCGAGAACACGTCCTCGACCGGCATCAGGAACGGCTGGTCGACGGGACGCTCGGGGGTCGGGATCCACTCGTCGACCGCCGCCATCAGCGCCTTGATCGAGCTCTCGCCGATCTCCGGGTCGCGCTCCTCGAGGGCGGCCAGCGCCGAGCCCTTGACGATCGGGATGTCGTCGCCGGGGAAGTCGTATTTGGACAGGAGCTCGCGCACCTCCATCTCGACCAGCTCCAGCAGCTCCTCGTCGTCGACCTGGTCGACCTTGTTGAGATAGACCACCATCGACGGCACGCCGACCTGCTTGGCCAGCAGGATGTGCTCGCGGGTCTGCGGCATCGGGCCGTCGGCCGCGTTCACCACCAGGATCGCGCCGTCCATCTGCGCGGCGCCGGTGATCATGTTCTTGACGTAGTCGGCGTGGCCCGGGCAGTCGACATGCGCGTAATGCCGCGCCGGCGTCTCGTACTCGACATGCGCCGTCGAGATCGTGATCCCGCGCGCCTTCTCCTCGGGAGCCGCGTCGATCTGGTCGTAGGCCTTGAAATCGCCGAAATACTTCGTGATCGCCGCCGTCAGCGTCGTCTTGCCGTGATCCACGTGACCGATCGTCCCGATGTTCACATGCGGCTTCGTCCGCTCGAATTTCGCCTTCGCCATGATGGTCTCCTTGGATGTCCGTAAGGCGGATCAGACCGCCCGATGTCTCAGCTCTGCGGGATCAGGCGAACTTGGCCTGGATCTCGTCGGATATGTTCTGCGGAACAGCGTCGTAATGGCTGAACTGCATGGTGAAGTTGGCGCGGCCCGAGGACATCGAGCGCAGCGTGTTGATGTAGCCGAACATGTTCGCCAGCGGCACCGTCGCGTCGATCGCGATGGCGTTGCCGCGGGTGTCCTGACCGTTGATCTGGCCGCGACGGCTGGTCAGGTCGCCGATGATGCCGCCGGTATAGTCCTCGGGCGTCACGACCTCGACCTTCATGATCGGCTCCAGCAGCTTGGCGCCGGCCTTTTTGAGGCCGTCGCGCATCGCGGCGCGGGCGGCGATCTCGAAGGCGAGAACGCTCGAATCGACGTCGTGGTAGGCGCCGTCGATCAGCTGGACCTTGAAGTCGATGACCGGGAACCCGGCCAGAGGACCGGAATCCATCACCGAGTTGATGCCCTTCTCGACGCCCGGGATGTACTCCTTGGGCACCGAGCCGCCGACGATCTTGGACTCGAACGAATAGCCTTCGCCGGGTTCGGTCGGAGAGATCACGAGCTTGATGCGCGCGAACTGGCCCGAGCCGCCGGACTGTTTCTTGTGCGTGTAGTCGATCTCGGCCTGACGGCTGATCGTCTCGCGGTATGCGACCTGCGGCGCGCCGATATTGGCCTCGACCTTGAACTCGCGTTTCAGACGGTCGACCAGGATGTCGAGATGGAGCTCGCCCATGCCCTTCATGATCGTCTGGCCGGATTCGATGTCGGTCTCGACGCGGAAGGACGGGTCCTCGGCGGCCAGACGGGCGAGGCCCTGCGACATCTTCTCCTGGTCGTTCTTTGTCTTGGGCTCGACGGCGATCTCGATCACCGGCTCGGGGAAGGTCATGGTCTCGAGCACCACCGGCTTCTGCGGATCGCAGAGGGTGTCGCCCGTCGTGGTGTCCTTGAGGCCCGCAAGCGCGATGATGTCGCCGGCGAAAGCCTCGTCGATCTCCTCGCGCGCGATGGCGTGCATCATCATCATGCGGCCGACGCGTTCCTTCTTGCCCTTGGTCGAGTTCAGCAGGCTGTCGCCCTTCTTGATCATGCCCGAATAGATCCGGGTGAAGGTGAGCGAACCCACGAAGGGGTCGTTCATGATCTTGAAGGCCAGACCCGAGAACGGCTCGGAATCGTCCGCGTGGCGCGCGATGTCGCGGGTCTCGGTCTCGTCGTCGGGCGAGAAACCCATGTAGGCCGGCACGTCGAGCGGGCATGGCAGGAAGTCGACCACCGCGTTCAGCATCGGCTGCACGCCCTTGTTCTTGAAGGCGGAACCGCAGAGGACGGGGACGAACTTCATCGCCAGCGTGCCCTTGCGGATGAGCGAGCGCAGTGTGGCGGTGTCGGGCTCGACGCCGTCGAGATAGGCCTCCATCGCGCCGTCATCCATGTCGACGGCGATCTCGATCATCTCGGCGCGCATCTCGGCGGCCTTGTCGGCGAGCTCCGGACGGATCGCCTGGCGGGTCCAGGACGCGCCCAGATCCTCGCCCTTCCAGGTCCACTCCTCCATGGTGATCAGGTCGACATGGCCTTCCAGATCGTTCTCGGAGCCGATCGGAAGCTGGATCGGGCACGGCGTCGCGCCGGTCCGGTCCTTGATCATGCGGACGCAGTTGAAGAAGTCGGCGCCGATCTTGTCCATCTTGTTGACGAACACGATGCGCGGCACCTTGTAGCGGTCGGCCTGCCGCCAGACCGTCTCGGTCTGCGGCTCGACGCCGGCGTTGGCGTCGAGAACGCAGACCGCGCCGTCGAGCACCGCGAGCGAGCGCTCGACCTCGATGGTGAAGTCCACGTGACCGGGCGTGTCGATGATGTTGAACCGGAACTTGGTCTCGCCTTCCGGAATCACGCCGGGCTCGTCCTGGCGCTGCCAGAAGGTCGTGGTCGCGGCGGACGTGATCGTGATGCCCCGCTCCTGCTCCTGCTCCATCCAGTCCATCGTCGCGGCGCCGTCATGGACCTCGCCGAGCTTGTGGGACTTTCCGGTGTAGAACAGGATCCGCTCGGTCGTCGTCGTCTTCCCGGCGTCGATATGCGCCATGATGCCGAAGTTGCGGTAGTGATCGAGGGAATAATCGCGGGCCATCGGTTCGGTTCCTAAATCTCGGTATTACCAGCGGTAATGGCTGAACGCCTTGTTGGCGTCGGCCATCTTGTGGGTGTCTTCGCGCTTCTTCACGGCCGTGCCGCGAAGGTTGGCGGCGTCGAGCAGCTCGCCCGCCAGGCGCTCCTCCATCGTGTGCTCGTTGCGCGCGCGGCTCGCCTTGATCAGCCAGCGGATCGCCAGCGCCTCGCGGCGTTCCGGACGCACCTCGACGGGCACCTGGTAGGTGGCCCCGCCGACGCGGCGCGAGCGGACCTCGACCGACGGCTTGATGTTCTCGAGCGCCTCGTGGAACACCTCGACCGGCGCGCGGCGGAGCTTCTGCTCCACGCGTTCGAGCGCGCCGTAGACGATGCCCTCCGCGACGGACTTCTTGCCGTCGAACATCAGGTTGTTCATGAACTTGGTGAGCACCGTGTCGCCGAACTTGGCGTCCGGGAGCACTTCGCGCTTTTCGGCGCTGTGACGTCGCGACATGACCGCTTCTCCTTATTTCGGACGCTTCGCGCCGTATTTCGACCGGCGCTGGCGACGGTCCTTGACGCCCTGGGTGTCGAGCACGCCGCGCAGGATGTGATAGCGCACGCCCGGAAGGTCCTTCACGCGGCCGCCGCGGATCAGGACCACGGAATGCTCCTGAAGGTTGTGGCTCTCGCCGGGGATGTAGCTGATGACCTCGAAGCCGTTGGTCAGCCGCACCTTGGCGACCTTGCGCATGGCCGAGTTCGGCTTTTTCGGCGTCGTGGTGTAGACGCGCGTGCAGACGCCGCGCTTCTGCGGGCACGATTGCAGATGCATCGACTTCGAGCGCTTCACTTTCGGCTGCCGCGGTTTGCGGATCAGCTGCTGGATCGTTGGCATTCGGTTCTAACCCCGTCTAACCCGTTTCAACCTGCGGCCCCGCGCGCCGATGCGCGCAAAGCCAAAAGTGCCGCGTTCGGACCCGGTTTCGGTTCCGACGCGGCGAAATTCCAGAGGACTGGGGTGCTTGACCCGAGTCGTGACCGCCCGATGATGACTTGTTTCGAAGGGGCTTGACCCCTCTAGAGCGCGCGGAACCTAAGCGGGGCGCGGACCCTTGTCAACACGGATCGACGCATCTTTCGCAGGGTGGCGCCGTCGTTCCCGAAACCGGCGTTTTCCCGTCAATCAGGCGCGCGGAACCCGGTTCCGGGCGCGGGCGGCGGGCGCGCGGCGCGAAGTCCCGTCGCGGCACAGGGCGAAGACGCCGATCGCCAGATGGATCAGGAAGGACAGGACGGGATAAACTCCGTACTCCCAGGCCAGACCTTCGAGAATCATGGCGGCCCCCATCGAGGCGTAGGCGGCGCACCAGACGAACCAGGCCGCCGGTCTCTCGTGACCGGGTTCGAGATATGTCGTGCGAAGGATCGGCCAGGACGAGGTCAGGGTCGTGGCGCCCGTCAGGAAAACGAAGAGGTTCGAATACTCCGACACGCCGGCCGCGTGGCCCCGGAGACCGCCCGCGAGGGTGACGTAGCCGGCGAGGATCAGCACGTCGAGGGCGAGGACGGCCCAGTCCTGGCGGACCGGCGCGATGTAGTGGCTGCGGACGAAGGCGTAACCGGAGATGAAGAGCGAGCAGGCGGAGCAGACGGCCGGCAGGATCAGTATCGAGACCGGCGCGCCGACATCCCGTTCGATGATCAGAAGCACCAGCGTGCCGTAGCTCCACATGAGCCAAGTGATCCCGTTCGGACGGCACTCGGCGCGCACGACCTGCAGCGCGTATATAAGGTAGGCGGCCGCCTGCAGCGCTCCCAGCGACGAGACCGAGCGTCACCGCCGCGCTCACGGGAAGGCCCCTGCGCCGTCAGGCAGTCCCCGTCCGGTCACGCGCCTCATCGCTCATCCTTCGGGCAATCGCGGCTCGCCGCGATGCCCGGCATAGTAAAGCGTCGCTTCGGACCTGTGTGATCCACGTCACGGCGCGAGACGGATTGTCTCCTGCGCCGCGGGATTTCGCCGGCGCTTTCGCGGCTTGCGTTTCGCCGGCTTTGGTCCTAAGGGGCGCGCATCGGAGGCGGGGCCGTCTCGGGCCCCTTGTGAGATCGGGAAGACCATCATGGCGAAGGCGAAATTCGAGCGGACGAAGCCGCATGTGAACATCGGGACGATCGGTCACGTGGATCACGGCAAGACGACGCTGACGGCGGCGATCACGAAGTATTTCGGCGATTTCAAGGCCTACGACCAGATCGACGCGGCTCCCGAGGAGAAGGCGCGCGGGATCACGATCTCGACGGCGCATGTCGAGTACGAGACGCCGGCGCGGCATTACGCGCATGTCGACTGCCCGGGCCACGCCGACTACGTCAAGAACATGATCACCGGCGCCGCGCAGATGGACGGCGCGATCCTGGTGGTGAACGCGGCCGACGGCCCGATGCCGCAGACCCGCGAGCACATCCTGCTGGCCAAGCAGGTCGGCGTGCCGTCGATGGTGGTCTATCTCAACAAGGTCGACCAGGTCGACGACGAGGAGCTGCTGGAGCTGGTCGAGATGGAGGTGCGCGAGCTCCTCTCCAAATACGACTTCCCCGGCGACGACATCCCGATCGTCAAGGGCTCGGCGCTGGCCGCCCTCGAGGAGCGCGACCCGGAGATCGGCGAGAGCTCGATCAAGGCGCTGATGGCGGCGGTCGACGAGTGGATCCCGACCCCCGAGCGTCCCGTCGACCAGCCGTTCCTGATGCCGGTCGAGGACGTGTTCTCGATCTCGGGACGCGGCACGGTGGCCACGGGCCGGATCGAGCGCGGCGTGCTCAACGTCGGCGACGAGATCGAGATCGTCGGCATCCGGCCGAACAAGAAGACGACCTGCACCGGCGTCGAGATGTTCCGCAAGCTTCTGGACCGCGGCGAGGCCGGCGACAACGTCGGCGTGCTGCTGCGCGGCGTGGAGCGGGACGGGGTCGAGCGCGGCCAGGTGCTGTGCAAGCCCGGCTCGGTCAAGCCGCACACCAAGTTCGAGGCCGAGGCCTACATCCTGACCAAGGAGGAGGGCGGGCGCCACACGCCGTTCTTCGCCAATTACCGCCCGCAGTTCTACTTCCGGACCACGGACGTCACCGGCACCGTCGCCCTGCCCGAGGGCACCGAGATGGTCATGCCCGGCGACAACCTGAAGTTCAACGTCGAGCTGATCGCCCCCATCGCCATGGAGGAGAAGCTCCGCTTCGCCATCCGCGAGGGCGGACGCACCGTCGGCGCCGGCGTGGTCTCCAAGATCATCGAGTAAGGCGGGCCCGGGATGGCCGGACCGGACGCGGGCGCCTCGGCGCCCGCGTTTTTTCGTGCCGGGCCATTGCGTCCGCCCGACGGACGCAGCATGGTCGCTGAATGTGTCTTCGAGGGAGAGGCGGCATGAAACATCTGATCCTCGGGCTTGCCGTCTCGGGCGCGCTCGCCGGGGCGGCGTCCGGCCAGGCGGCGCAGGACGCCCTAGGCCGGCAGGAATACATGCTCAACTGCGCCCAGTGCCACGGGCTCGACGGGACCGGCGGCGGGGTCATCGCCGGTTACCTGAACGTCGCGCCCCCGGACCTGACCGTGATCGCGCGCGAGAACGGCGGCGAGCTTCCGTTCGAGCAACTCTACGGCATCATCTCCGGCGGCACGACGACCGGACCGCACGGCACCCGGGAGATGCCGGCCTGGGGCGACCGGTTCAGCGTCGAGGCGCTGGAACTTCTCGGCTTCCGGCTGTCCCCCGAGGAGCGGGCGGAATACGTCGAGAGCCGCATCCTGGCGCTGATCGCGCATATCGACGGCATCCAGAAGCCCTGAGCCGGCCCGCTCTGGACAAATCCGGCGGGAACGCGCGAGGGTCGCGCCGCCATGAACAGCGGGCGCGGGACGGGATGAATGTTGACGGACTGACCGAGGGTCGACGGATCTACGCCATCGGCGATCTGCACGGACGGCTCGATCTGCTCGACGGGATGCTGGCGCGGGTCCGGGCGGATCTGGCGGCGCGACCGCACGCCGCGCCGCAGCTCGTGTTTCTGGGGGATTACTGCGACCGCGGGCCCGAGAGCCGGGGCGTGATCTCGCGACTGATCGAGGTCGAGGCGGGGCCCCTGCCCGCGACGTTCCTGTTCGGCAACCATGACAGCTACATCGAGGCGTATCTCGAGGAGCCGGAATGGTTCGACCGGACCTACCACTGGCTGCATTCGGCGATGGGCGGCGCCGAGACGCTCGCCTCCTACGGCGTGCCGGACGCCGAGGCGGCCGATCCGGCGGCGACGCGCGACGCCTTCGCGGCGGCGTTCCCGGCGGAGCATCTGGCGTTCCTGCATCGGTGCCGGCTGACGGAGCGGATCGGCGGATACCTGTTCGTCCACGCGGGCATCCGGCCGGGCGTCGCGCTGGCGGATCAGGCGCGCGACGACCTGATCTGGATCCGCGAGCCGTTCCTGAGCTCGCGGGAGGATTTCGGCTTCAAGGTGGTGCACGGCCACACGATCGTCCCCGAACCCGAGCACCGGACGAACCGCATCGCGATCGACACCGGGGCGTTCCGCACGGGGATCCTGACCTGCCTCGTGCTGGAGGGCGACGCGGTCTCGGTGCTGGACCCGGCCGGTCCCGCGCCCCTGCCCGGGTCCGGGTCCGGGCCTGGCGGCGGCCTGATGCGCGGGCTCCGGGCGGCGATGTCGGGCCGCAAATCGTGAGCCCGCGCGCGGTCCACGCGTGAACCTAGGGCAAGCTATTGAATTATATGACGTTTAAAGTGCTGCTTTTCCGTTAACGCGTCAGAGCGGCGGCAGGGAGGCTTGGGCCTTCCTCGTCAGGCCGGACCGGATGAGACGATAGGAGTCGGTCAGACGGTCGCGCAGTTCGTCGTCGGGGACCAGCCCCCACGGCACGCGGACCCAGCTTCGGTGGAAATAGGGCGCGCTCACGGCGCGGCCGACATCGATCAGCAGCGCGGCGGTCTCGACGTCGGAACATTTCACCGAGACGCCGTCATCGGCCGTTCCGACGACGGCGAACATCCTGCCGCCGATCTTCCATGCGTCGTGGCCGCCGCCCCAGGGGTCGGAGACTTCCGCGCCGGGCAGAGTGGCGCACCAGGCGTTGACGAGAGCACGGGTCATGGCGCCAGTCTGACGCGGAACCGGCGGGCCGCGCAACACGCCGCGCCCTCTTGCATCGGGGCGCGGTCCGACGTAATCGGAGCGCACGCATGCCGGCCCGCAGGGGTGTAGCTCAGTTGGTAGAGCATCGGTCTCCAAAACCGAGGGTCGAAGGTTCGAGTCCTTTCGCCCCTGCCAGCATGCGGAACGTCGTCGGAGGGACCGGCCCGCCTTGCCGCTTGTGTCGGCGGGAACCGTGCATTACATGCGCCCCTGTCCCGGAATGGAAGCGATCATGGCCCGAACCAACCCCCTCCAGTTCATCCAGCAGGTGCGCGCGGAAACGGCCAAGGTCGTCTGGCCGACGCGCCGCGAGGTGGGTCTGACGACCGTGATGGTGCTGATCATGGCGTCGCTTTTCGCCACGTTCTTCTTTCTGGTCGACATGCTTATCCGGTTCTCGCTGGAGACGATCCTCAACATCGCCACTTGAACCTCCCCGGCGTCGGGGGTAATGGGGCGCGTCTCAGACGATCAGCCGCGCGCATCGATTCGGGTGCGCGCCGTTTTTATTTTCCGCGCCACCGCGCGGAGCACGGCAATGCCGACGCCGCGAGGCGTCCGGATATCAGGGTGACGGACAACATGGCGATGCGCTGGTATTCGGTGAGCGTCCTTTCGAACTTCGAGAAGAAGGTCGCGGAATCGATCCGCGAGGCCGTCGCGCAACAGCGTCTCGAGGACGAGATCGAACAGGTCCTGGTGCCGACCGAGGAGGTCATCGAGATCCGCCGCGGCAAGAAGATCCAGACCGAGAAGCGCTTCATGCCCGGCTACGTGCTCGTGCGCATGGACATGAGCGACAAGGCCTATCACGCGATCACCTCGATCAACCGGGTGACGGGATTCCTCGGACCGCAGGGCAAGCCGGTGCCCATGCGCGACGACGAGGTGAACCGCATCCTCAACCAGGTCGAGGAGGGCGCCGAACATCCGCGCTCGATCATCAGTTTCGAGACCGGGGAGACGGTGAACGTCACCGACGGTCCGTTCGAGGGCTTCTCGGGCATGGTCGAGGACGTCGACCAGGGCAACGCCCGCCTGAAGGTCTCGGTGTCGATCTTCGGCCGGGCCACCCCGGTCGAGCTTGAATTCACGCAGGTGTCGAAAGCCTCGTGATGTGACGCGTGGGAGGCCGGGGCGGCGCGCCGCCGGAGCCGGACCACGTCCTGTCGAGCCCCGCCGGACGCGTCCTGCCGGGCATGGAGAGAAAAGGAGGCCGTCATGGCCAAGAAGGTAGCGGGAACCCTGAAGCTCCAGGTGGCCGCGGGCAAGGCGAACCCCTCGCCGCCCGTCGGGCCGGCTTTGGGTCAGCGCGGCATCAACATCATGGAATTCTGCAAGGCGTTCAACGCCCGCACGCAGGAGATGGAGGTCGGCCAGCCGACGCCCGTGATCATCACCTATTTCACCGACAAGTCCTTCACGATGGAGATCAAGACGCCGCCCGCGTCGCATCTCCTGAAGAAGGCCGCCGGTCTGAAGTCGGCGGCGAAGCTGCCCGGCAAGGAGACCGCCGGATCGGTGACGCTCAAGCAGGTGCGCGAGATCGCCGAGATCAAGATGAAGGATCTCAACGCGAACGACGTCGAGGCGGCCATGCTGATCGTCGCGGGCTCGGCCCGGTCGATGGGCATCGAGGTGAAGGCGTAATCATGGCGAAGATGGCGAAAAGAACGGCCAAGGCGCGCGCGGCGGTCGAAGGCAAGCACAACGTCCCGGTCGCGGAGGCCGTGTCCCTGGTCAAGGCGAACGCCTCGGCCAAGTTCGACGAGACCTTCGAGATCGCGATGTGTCTCGGCGTCGATCCGCGTCACGCCGACCAGATGGTCCGCGGCGTCGTGTCGCTGCCGAACGGCACCGGCAAATCGGTGCGCGTGGCGGTGTTCGCGCGCGGCGAGAAGGCCGAGGAGGCCACCGCCGCCGGAGCCGACATCGTCGGCGCCGAGGATCTGATGGAGACGATCCAGGGCGGCAAGATCGAGTTCGACCGCTGCATCGCGACGCCGGACATGATGCCGATCGTCGGGCGTCTGGGCAAGATCCTCGGGCCGCGCAACCTGATGCCGAACCCGCGGGTCGGCACCGTGACGACCGACGTCAAGGCGGCCGTCGAGGCGGCGAAGGGCGGCGAGGTCCAGTTCAAGGCCGAGAAGGCCGGCGTCGTGCATTGCGGCATCGGCAAGGCGTCGTTCGACGAGGCGAAGCTGGTCGAGAACGTCAAGGCTTTCGTGCAGGCGGTGAACCGGGCCAAGCCCTCGGGCGCCAAGGGCACGTATCTGAAGAAGATCGCGCTGACGTCCACGATGGGACCGGGCGTGACGGTCGACATCGCGAGCGCGGTGGCCGAGTGAGGAATTCCCCGGGGGCGATTCCGGGGATGATACGGGCGGAGCGATCCGCTCGAACTGTCCGAGACGGCGGGTTGGCGCGAGCCGGAAATCCTGCCTGAGACGGGGAACGATCAGGATTGGTGCGGGGGCGACCCCGGGCGGTTTTGGCGGGAACCCGTAACAAGGACCCGAGACGCCGGGAAACCGGTGAAACTGAGCGGCGGCGAGGGTCATCCGGACCGCCAAGGACTTGGAGCAACACGTGGATAGAGCCCAAAAGGAAGCTGTGGTCGGGGAACTCGGCCAGATCTTCGCGGACTCTGGCGTCGTCGTGGTCGCGCACTACGAGGGCCTGACGGTTGCCGAGATGACGGATTTCCGCCTGCGGATGAAGACCGCCGGCGGATCGGTCCGCGTCGCCAAGAACAAGCTCGCCAAGATCGCCCTGAAGGGAACCCCGAGCGAAAGCATCGGCAAGTTCCTCACGGGCATGACGGTGCTCGCCTATTCGGAGGACCCGGTGGCGGCCGCGAAAGACGGTCGACGCCTTCACCAAGGACAACAAGAAGCTGGTTGTTCTCGGGGGTGCGATGGGCGAGACGCCGCTCGACGAGGCCGGCGTGAAAGCCGTGGCCGCCATGCCGTCGCGGGAGGAGCTCATCGCTTCGATCGTCGGCTGCATCGCGGCTCCGGGCGGAAACCTCGTCTCGGCGATTGGCGCGCCTGCCGCGAACATCGCGGGAATCCTCACGACACTCGAAGAGCGTGAGGCGGCGTAATCTCGACATACCCGATGGCCGGAGGGGCGCGGACGCGTCACGACCCGGACAACACCAACGAACCTGATTGGAAACGGAACAAATGGCTGACCTTAAGAAACTCGCCGAAGAGATCGTGGGCCTGACCCTTCTCGAGGCGTCCGAACTGAAGAACATCCTCAAGGACGAGTACGGCATCGAGCCGGCCGCCGGCGGCGCCGTCATGATGGCCGGTCCGGCCGCGGGTCCGGCCGAGGCCGCCGAGGAGCAGACCGAATTCGACGTGATCCTCAAGGCGGCAGGCGCCCAGAAGATCAACGTCATCAAGGAGGTCCGCGCGATCACCGGTCTCGGCCTGAAGGAAGCCAAGGACCTCGTCGAGGCCGGCGGCAAGGCCGTGAAGGAAGGCGTCTCCAAGGCGGAAGCCGAGGAGATCCAGAAGAAGCTCACCGAAGCCGGCGCCGAAGTCGAGCTGAAGTGATCCGCCGCGGCCTTCGGGCCGCGCGTCGAGAAAAAGAGCTGGATCCGCGGCCTCGCGGGTCCAGCTTGATGTGTCTCTCGGGGCGCCCCTCGCCAAGGGGCTTCGCGACAGGCGCATCCGGTCCGGGCGCGCGACGTGGGAAGTCGCGCGAGTATGGGACCGGAACGCCGGGCAAAGCCGAGCCGTCCGTTCCCCGCCGGACGGCTCCGCGTGCAAACTAAGGTAGGTAGAGCATGGCTCAGACGCATTCCGGTCACAAGCGCATCCGCAGGTTCTACGGCAAGATCCGCGAAGTCGCGGAGATGCCGAATCTCATCGAGGTCCAGAAGTCGAGCTACGACCTGTTCCTCGATTCCGGGGACCAGGACGCGCCGATGGACGGCGAAGGCATCAAGGGCGTCTTCCAGTCGGTCTTTCCGATCAAGGACTTCAACGAGACCGCGACGCTCGAATTCGTGAAATACGAGCTCGAGGCGCCGAAATACGACGTCGAGGAGTGCATGCAGCGCGACATGACGTACGCGGCGCCGCTCAAGGTGACGCTGCGCCTGATCGTGTTCGAGGTCGACGAGGAGACCGGCGCGCGCTCGGTCAAGGACATCAAGGAGCAGGACGTGTTCATGGGCGACATGCCCCTGATGACGCCCAACGGCACCTTCGTCGTGAACGGCACCGAGCGGGTCATCGTCTCCCAGATGCACCGCAGCCCCGGCGTGTTCTTCGACCATGACAAGGGAAAGACCCATTCCTCGGGCAAGCTGCTGTTCACCAGCCGGATCATCCCCTATCGCGGCTCGTGGCTCGATTTCGAGTTCGACGCCAAGGACATCGTGTTCGCCCGCATCGACCGCCGCCGGAAGCTTCCGGTGACGACGCTGCTCTACGCCCTCGGTCTCGACCAGGAGGGCATCATGTCGGCCTATTACGACACGGTGGATTACCGCCGCGAGGGCCAGCAATGGGCGACGAAGCTTCTTTCCCGAGCGCATCCGCGGCACCAAGCCCGCCGCATGACATCGTCGACGCCAAGACCGGCGAGGTCATCGCCGAGGCGGGCGTCAAGGTCACGCCGCGCATGGTCAAGGAATGGCTGGATTCCGGCTCCGTCACCGAGGTGCTCATGCCGTTCGAGGCGATCATGGGGCGCTTCTCGGCCAAGGACATCATCAACGAGCAGACCGGCGAGATCTGGGTCGAGGCCGGCGACGAGCTGACCTGGGACATCGACGCCAAGACCGGCGACGTGACCGGCGGCACGCTGAAAACCCTGCTCGACAACGGCGTGACGGACATCCCGACGCTCGACATCGACAACATCAACGTCGGCGCCTACATCCGCAACACGATGGCGGTCGACAAGAACATGAACCGCGATCAGGCGCTCATGGACATCTACCGGGTGATGCGTCCGGGCGAGCCGCCGACGGTCGACGCCGCCAGCGCGCTCTTCGACACGCTGTTCTTCGATTCCGAGCGCTACGACCTCAGCGCCGTCGGCCGCGTGAAGATGAACATGCGTCTCGACCTCGACGCCGAGGACACGCAGCGGACGCTCCGCAACGAGGACATCATCGCCGTCGTCAAGGCGCTGGTGGATCTGCGCGACGGTCGCGGCGAGATCGACGACATCGACCATCTCGGCAACCGGCGGGTGCGCTCGGTCGGCGAGCTGATGGAGAACCAGTACCGCGTCGGCCTCCTGCGCATGGAGCGGGCGATCCGCGAGCGCATGTCCTCGGTCGAGATCGACACGGTCATGCCGCAGGATCTGATCAACGCCAAACCGGCGGCGGCGGCGGTGCGCGAGTTCTTCGGCTCGTCGCAGCTCAGCCAGTTCATGGACCAGACCAACCCGCTCTCGGAAGTCACCCACAAGCGCCGCCTCTCGGCGCTCGGACCGGGCGGCCTCACGCGCGAGCGCGCCGGCTTCGAGGTGCGCGACGTGCATCCGACGCATTACGGCCGCATGTGCCCGATCGAGACGCCGGAAGGCCCGAACATCGGCCTGATCAACTCGCTGGCCTCGCTTCGCGCGGGTCAACAAGTACGGCTTCATCGAGACGCCGTATCGCCGCGTGGTGGACAGCCAGGTGACCGACGAGGTCCAGTACATGTCCGCGACCGAGGAGATGCGCCACACCATCGCGCAGGCGAACGCCAATCTCGACGCGGACGGCCGGTTCGTCAACGACCTCGTCTCCACCCGCAAGGCGGGCGACTTCATGCTCAACCCGCCGGCCAACGTCGACATGATCGACGTCAGCCCGAAACAGCTCGTCTCGGTCGCGGCCTCGCTGATCCCGTTCCTCGAGAACGACGACGCGAACCGCGCGCTGATGGGCTCGAACATGCAGCGTCAGGCCGTGCCGCTCCTGCGCGCCGAGTCGCCCTTCGTGGGCACCGGCATCGAGGAGATCGTGGCGCGGGACACCGGCGCCGCGATCACCGCGAGACGCTCGGGCGTGGTCGACCAGGTCGACGCCATGCGCATCGTGGTCCGCGCCACCGGCGATCTCGATCCGGGCGATCCCGGCGTCGACATCTACCGGCTGCGCAAGTTCCAGCGCTCGAACCAGAACACCTGCATCAACCAGCGTCCGCTGGTGAAGGTGGGCGACACGGTCTCCAAGGGCGAGTTCATCGCCGACGGCCCGTCGACCGATCTGGGCGAGCTGGCGCTCGGCAAGAACGTGCTCGTCGCGTTCATGCCGTGGAACGGCTACAACTACGAGGACTCCATCCTCATCTCCGAGCGGATCGTGAAGGACGACGTCTTCACCTCGATCCACATCGAGGAGTTCGAGGTCGCGGCCCGCGACACCAAGCTCGGGCCCGAGGAGATCACCCGCGACATCCCGAACGTCGGCGAGGAGGCCCTGCGCAACCTCGACGAGGCGGGCATCGTCTATATCGGCGCCGAGGTCGGACCGGCCGACATCCTGGTGGGCAAGATCACCCCCAAGGGCGAGAGCCCGATGACGCCGGAGGAGAAGCTGCTCCGCGCCATCTTCGGCGAGAAGGCGTCCGACGTGCGCGACACGTCGCTGCGGCTTCCGCCGGGCGATTACGGCACGGTCGTCGAGGTGCGGGTGTTCAACCGGCACGGCGTCGACAAGGACGAGCGCGCGCTCCAGATCGAGCGCGAGGAGGTCGAGCGCCTCAGCCGCGACCGCGACGACGAGATGGCGATCCTCGACCGCAACATCTACGCGCGTCTCAAGGACGTCCTGCTCGGCAAGAAGGCCGTGAAGGGTCCGAAGGGCGTCAAGGCCGGCTCGACGATCGACGAGGAGCTGCTGGGCACGCTCAGCCGCGGCCAGTGGTGGCAGCTCGCGCTCGGCGACGACGCGGAGGCCGCCGGCATGGAGGCGCTCCACGGCCAGTACGAGCTGCAGAAGAAGGTGCTCGAGCGCCGCTTCGAGGACAAGGTCGAGAAGGTGCGCCGGGGAGACGACCTGCCGCCGGGCGTGATGAAGATGGTCAAGGTCTTCATCGCGGTGAAGCGCAAGCTTCAGCCGGGCGACAAGATGGCCGGCCGTCACGGCAACAAGGGCGTCATCTCCAAGGTGGTCCCGGAGGCGGACATGCCGTTCCTCGCGGACGGCACGCCGGTCGATTTCGTGCTCAACCCGCTGGGCGTGCCCAGCCGCATGAACGTCGGCCAGATCCTCGAGACGCACATGGGCTGGGCCGCGCGCGGTCTGGGCCGGGCGATCGATCTCGGTCTGCAGGAGTACCGCCGCACGGGCGACATGACGCCGACGCGCGAGGCGATGAAGGTGGCCTACGGCGAGAACCTCTACAACGAGGTGCTCTCCGAGATGGACGAGGACGCGTTCCTCGAGGCGGCCGACAACGTGACGCGCGGCGTGCCGATCGCGACGCCGGTCTTCGACGGCGCCAAGGAGGCGGACGTCAACGACGCGCTGGAGCGGGCCGGCTTCGACACCTCGGGCCAGTCCGTCGTCTATGACGGGCGCACGGGCGAGCAGTTCACCCGTCCGGTGACGGTCGGCGTGAAGTATCTGCTGAAGCTGCACCATCTCGTGGACGACAAGATCCACGCGCGCTCGACCGGACCCTACAGCCTCGTGACCCAGCAGCCGCTGGGCGGCAAGGCGCAGTTCGGCGGTCAACGCTTCGGTGAGATGGAGGTCTGGGCCCTTGAAGCCTACGGCGCCGCCTATACCTTGCAGGAGATGCTGACGGTCAAATCCGACGATGTCGCGGGCCGCACCAAGGTCTACGAGAGCATCGTCAAGGGCGAGGACAATTTCGAGGCGGGAGTCCCGGAATCGTTCAACGTGCTCGTCAAGGAGATCCGCTCGCTCGGTCTCAACATCGAGCTTCTGGACTCGGAAGCGGAGTGAGGGCGTCCGCGCCCTTCCCTCTCCTGAAACGCGATTGAGGATTCAGACATGAACCAGGAAATCACAAACCCGTTCGCTCCGGTCCAGCCGCTCCGCACGTTCGACGAGATCAAGATCTCGCTGGCGTCGCCCGAGCGCATCCTGAGCTGGTCCTTCGGCGAGATCAAGAAGCCCGAGACCATCAACTACCGCACGTTCAAGCCCGAGCGTGACGGCCTGTTCTGCGCGCGCATCTTCGG
This sequence comes from uncultured Alphaproteobacteria bacterium, assembly GCA_963798765.1. Classification (GTDB taxonomy): domain Bacteria; phylum Pseudomonadota; class Alphaproteobacteria; order Rhodobacterales; family Rhodobacteraceae; genus Amaricoccus. The sequence continues at coordinate 107,637 of CAWCUP010000017.1, forward strand.
TCCGATCAAGGATTACGAGTGCCTGTGCGGCAAGTACAAGCGGATGAAGTATCGCGGCGTCGTCTGCGAGAAGTGCGGCGTCGAGGTCACGCTCCAGAAAGTGCGCCGCGAGCGCATGGGCCACATCGAGCTGGCCTCGCCCGTCGCGCACATCTGGTTCCTGAAGTCGCTGCCGTCGCGCATCGGCCTGATGCTCGACATGACGCTGCGCGATCTGGAGCGGATCCTCTATTTCGAGCAGTACGTGGTGATCGAACCCGGCCTGACCGACCTGACCGCCGGCCAGCTTCTGGGCGAGGAGGAGTTCCTCGACGCCCAGGACCAATACGGCGAGGACAGCTTCCGCGCCGGCATCGGCGCCGAGGCGATCCGCGAGATGCTCGCCGCCATCGACCTCGACGCCGAGGCCGAGCAGCTGCGCGCCGATCTGGCCGAGGCCACCGGCGAGCTGAAGCCCAAGAAGATCATCAAGCGGCTGAAGCTCGTCGAGAGCTTCCGCGAGAGCGGCAACCGCCCGGAATGGATGATCCTGACCGTCGTTCCGGTCATCCCGCCCGAGCTGCGCCCGCTGGTGCCGCTCGACGGCGGCCGCTTCGCGACGTCCGACCTCAACGACCTCTACCGCCGCGTCATCAACCGCAACAACCGCCTCAAGCGGCTGATCGAGCTGCGCGCGCCCGACATCATCATCCGCAACGAGAAGCGGATGCTGCAGGAATCCGTCGACGCGCTGTTCGACAACGGCCGTCGCGGCCGGGTCATCACCGGCACCAACAAGCGGCCGCTGAAATCGCTCAGCGACATGCTCAAGGGCAAGCAGGGCCGGTTCCGGCAGAACCTGCTCGGCAAGCGCGTCGACTTCTCGGGCCGCTCGGTCATCGTGACCGGACCGGAGCTGAAGCTGCACCAATGCGGCCTGCCGAAGAAGATGGCGCTCGAGCTGTTCAAGCCGTTCATCTACGCGCGGCTTGACGCCAAGGGCCTGTCCAGCACCGTCAAACAGGCGAAGAAGCTGGTCGAGAAGGAGCGCCCGGAGGTCTGGGACATCCTCGACGAGGTGATCCGCGAGCATCCGGTGCTGCTGAACCGCGCGCCGACGCTCCACCGCCTCGGCATCCAGGCTTTCGAGCCGGTGCTGATCGAGGGCAAGGCGATCCAGCTTCACCCGCTGGTCTGCGCCGCGTTCAACGCCGATTTCGACGGCGACCAGATGGCCGTGCACGTTCCGCTGAGCCTCGAGGCCCAGCTGGAGGCGCGCGTCCTGATGATGTCGACGAACAACGTGCTGTCCCCCGCGAACGGCAAGCCGATCATCGTGCCGTCGCAGGACATGATCCTCGGCCTCTACTATCTGACCATCGCGCGCGACGGCCAGCCGGGCGAGGGCATGGTCTTCGCCTCGATCGAGGAGGTCGACCACGCGCTCCAGGAGGGGCTCGTGAACCTGCACTCGAAGATCACCGCCCGCATCGAGCAGATCGACGAGGAGGGCCTGACGGTCCTCAAGCGCTTCGAGACCACGCCGGGCCGCCTGCGCCTCGGCGCGCTCCTGCCCGCGAACTACCGCACGCCGTTCGACATCGTGAACCGGCTCCTGCGCAAGAAGGAGGTCGGCGAGGTCATCGACACCGTCTACCGCCATTGCGGCCAGAAGGAATCGGTCATCTTCTGCGACCAGATCATGACGCTCGGCTTCACCGAGGCGTTCAAGGCCGGCATCTCGTTCGGCAAGGACGACATGGTGATCCCCGACACCAAATGGGACCTGGTGAACTCCACCCGCGACCAGGTGAAGGAGTTCGAGCAGCAGTACATGGACGGCCTGATCACCCAGGGCGAGAAGTACAACAAGGTCGTCGACGCCTGGTCGAAATGCTCGGACGTCGTGGCCGACGCCATGATGGGCGAGATCTCATCGACCCGCCGCGACGAGGACGGGGCCGAGATGGAGCCGAACTCGGTCTACATGATGGCCCATTCCGGCGCCCGCGGCTCGCCCGCGCAGATGAAGCAGCTCGGCGGCATGCGCGGCCTGATGGCCAAGCCCTCGGGCGAGATCATCGAGACGCCGATCGTGTCGAACTTCAAGGAGGGCCTGACCGTCCTTGAATACTTCAACTCGACCCACGGCGCCCGCAAGGGTCTGGCCGACACCGCGCTCAAGACGGCGAACTCGGGCTATCTCACGCGGCGTCTCGTCGACGTGGCGCAGGACTGCATCGTCAAGATCGACGATTGCGGCACCGACCGCTCGATCTCGGCGCGCGCGGCGATCAGCGACGGCGAGATCGTCTCGCCGCTCTCCGAGCGCATCCTGGGCCGCGTCGCGGCGGAGGACGTGCTCGATCCCAAGACCGACGAGGTGATCTTCAAGCGCGGCGACCTGATCGACGAGCGGGCCGCCGACATGATCGAGGCCGCGGGCGTTCTGGAATTCCAGATCCGCTCGCCGCTGACCTGCGAGGCCGACGACGGCATCTGCGCCCAGTGCTACGGGCGAGATCTGGCGCGCGGCACCCGCGTGAACCCCGGCGAGGCCGTGGGCATCATCGCGGCGCAGTCGATCGGCGAGCCCGGCACGCAGCTGACGATGCGGACCTTCCACATCGGCGGCATCGCGCAGGGCGGCAGCCAGTCGTTCCTCGAGGCGAGCCAGGAGGGCAAGCTGCACTACCGGAACGCCAGCCTCCTGAGCAACGCGCAGGGCGATCAGATCGTCATGGCGCGCAACATGGAGATCGCCATCATCGACGAGAACGACGTCGAGCGGGCGGTCCACAAGCTGGCCTACGGCTCGAAGCTCCTCGCCAAAGAAGGCGCGGACGTGGCGCGCGGCGACAAGCTCGCGGAATGGGACCCCTACACCCTTCCGATCATCGCCGAGAAGGCGGGCGTCGCGAAGTTCGTCGATCTCGTCGCGGGCTTCTCCGTGCGCGAGGACACCGACGACGCGACCGGGATCAGCCAGAAGATCGTCTCGGACTGGCGCGCGGCCCCCAAGGGCAACGAGCTCAAGCCCGAGATCATCGTCATGGACCCGGTCACGGGCGAACCGGTGCGGCTCGACAACGGCAACCCCGAGGTCCACGCCATGTCGGTCGACGCCATCCTCTCGGTCGAGGACGGCCAGGAGGTTCTCCCGGGCGACGTGCTGGCGCGCATCCCGCGCGAGGGCGCCAAGACCAAGGACATCACCGGCGGTCTGCCGCGGGTGGCGGAGCTGTTCGAGGCGCGCCGTCCCAAGGATCACGCGATCATCGCGGAGGTCTCCGGCCACGTGCATTTCGGCAAGGACTTCAAGAACAAGCGTCGGATCTCGATCCAGCCGACCGAGGAAGGCGCCGAAGCCCACGAGTACATGGTGCCCAAGGGCAAGCACATCCCGGTGCAGGAGGGCGACTTCATCCAGAAGGGCGAGTACATCATGGACGGCAATCCCGCCCCCCATGACATCCTCGCCATCCTCGGCATCGAGGCGCTCGCCGACTACCTGATCGACGAGGTGCAGGAGGTCTACCGGCTCCAGGGCGTGAAGATCAACGACAAGCACATCGAGGTCATCGTCCGGCAGATGCTGCAGAAATGGGAGATCTCCCATTCCGGCGGCACGACGCTTCTCAAGGGCGAGCAGGTCGACAAGATCGAGTTCGACGAGGAGAACGAGAAGGCCGTCGCGGCGGGCCGCGAGCCCGCCAAGGGCGCGCCGATCCTGCTCGGCATCACCAAGGCGTCGCTCCAGACCCGGAGCTTCATCTCGGCGGCGTCGTTCCAGGAGACCACGCGCGTGCTGACCGAGGCGGCGACCCAGGGCAAGCGCGACAAGCTCGTCGGGCTCAAGGAGAACGTCATCGTCGGACGTCTGATCCCGGCGGGCACCGGCGGCGCGACGCATCAGATCAAGCGCGTCGCGACCGACCGCGACGCGAAGATCATCGCCGACCGGCGCGCCGAGGCGGAAGCCGCCGCCGCGCTTGCGATCGAGGACATGCCGGACGCCGACGCCGACATGCCCGAGACGGCGGGCTCGAACGCCGACTGAGACCGGCGGACGTGACACGGGGAACGGGGCGCGGGAAACCGCGCCCCGTTCCTTTTCCGGATCCGCCCCGAGCCATTCAAATCTTCGCTAATTCAGATTATGCGACGTGTATTTCGTTGCCCGGGTGGAATCCGCCCGATATCGTTCCGGCGATCGCACCCCTCGAACGACGGAGCAACGACCGATGGCCACCCGGCGACAGTTCATAGGATCGCTTCCGGCGGCAGGCGCCGCCTTCTCGCTGGCCGGACAGGCGCTCATGGAGGGCGCGGCGGCCCGCGCGCAGGAGGCGCCGCTCGCGGGTCACTTCCATCCCAAGGGCAAGGCGCCTTCCACCCACACGCGGGCCGTTCTGGAAGCCGCGAAGGCCACGCTGCCGTTCGACGACACCCGCGACCTCGAGGAGCAGGCGCGCGGGCTGATCGCGCCGATGCCCGACATGAAGATCATGGCCGACGCCGGCCACGTCGCCTGGGACATGGAGCAGTTCCAGTTCCTCGAGACCGCGGACGATTTCGACAGCGTCCACCCCTCGATGACCCGGATCGCCAAGCTCAACAACAATTACGGGCTCTACGAGGTGATCCCGGGCATCTATCAGGTGCGCGGGTTCGACCTCTCGGACATGACCTTCGTGCGCGGCAGGACCGGCTGGATCGTGTTCGACACGCTCACCACCACGGAGACCGCGCGGGCGGCGTGGAACCTGTTCCAGGAACATGTCGGCGAGGGCCTGCCGGTCACCGCGGTGATCTATTCGCATACGCACGGCGACCACTGGGGCGGCGCGCTCGGCATCATCAGCCGCGAGGACGCGCGGTCGGGACGTGTGGAGGTGATCGCGCCCGCCGACTTCGAGCGCTTCGCCGTCTCGGAGAACGTCTTCGCCGGCAACGCCATGAACCGGCGGCTGTTCTATCAGTACGGGCTCCTTCTGCCCGTGTCGCCGCACGGCTTCGTGAGCCAGGGTCTCGGCCATCGGGTGCCGGCCGGCGCCACGGGCCTCGTCCCGCCGACGCGCCTCGTCTCGGACCCGATCGAGGAATTCGAGGTCGACGGCGTGCGGATGATCTTCCAGAACACGCCGAACACCGAGGCGCCGCGGGAGATGAACACCTACATCCCCGAGATGAAGGCGCTGTGGATGGCGGAGAACGTCACCGCGACGCTCCACAACATCTACACCCTGCGCGGCGCCCAGGTCCGCGACGCGCTCAACTGGTCGAAATACATCGCCGACGCGCTCTACCGTTTCGGCACAGGAGGCGGAGGTCATGTTCGCCTCGCACCATTGGCCGCGCTGGGGCAACGACCGCATCCAGGAGGTGCTGCGCGACCAGCGCGACCTCTACGCCAACATGAACAACCAGGTTCTGCACTACGCGAACCAGGGCGTGACCATCAACCAGATCCACAACGTCTACCAGGTGCCGACGTCGCTGCAGGAGAAGTGGCACTGCCGCGGCTACCACGGCTCGCCGGAGCACAACGCGCGCGGGGTGGTCCAGCGCTTCCTCGGCTTCTGGGACTGCAACCCGGCGACGCTGATCCCGCTCTCTCCGGAAGACTCCGCGCCGCTCTATGTCGAGATGATGGGGGGCTCCGACCGGATCATCGAACGCGGGCGCGAGCTTCACGACGCGGGCGACTACAAGCTGGCGATGGAGATCGTCAACAAGCTCGTCCAGGCCGAGCCGGACAACTCCGAGGCCAAGGAGCTGCTCGCCGACATCTTCGAGCAGCTCGGCTACCAGCAGGAGAATCCGGGGCTCCGCAACAGCTTCCTCGCCGCCACCTACGAACTCCGGACCGGCATTCCGCAGGGCGAGACCGCGGACAGCTCCAGCCCGGACGTGATCCGCGCGATGTCGACGGAGCTGTTCCTGGACTTCCTCGGCATCCGCATGGACGGCCGCAAGGCCGAGGGGCTGAGCTTCACCATGAACCTCGTCACCCCCGACAACGGCGAGCGCTTCATCGTCGAGCTGGAAAACGAGACGCTGACCAACATCCAAGGTTTCCAAGCGGAGGCCCCCGACCTCACGCTGACCATCAACCGGTCCGATCTTGAGCAGACGATGATGGGCGCGAAGACGCTGGAGGCGCAGATCGCCGAAGGCACGGCCACGGCGGAGGGCGACGTGACCGTGCTGTCGCAACTGGCCGCCACGATGGTCGATTTCGACCCGCGCTTCGAGATCATGCCCGGCACCGTCGCCCGGACCCAAGTCGCGGCGCACAATCCCTACGAGGCGGTCCCGGGCAAGGTCATCCCCGAATGACCGAAGCTTCCGTTCCGGGATCCGCTTCATGCCCTCGGCATGTCGTCCCGGTGATCCCGCCGATCGGCGACCGGCATCGCCGGGACCCCGCCAGCAGCCGGCGGCGCCGCGCCGCGGGCTCTCCGGCGCGCCTTCCGCCAAGTGCCGGTCCGGGGGCGTCACGATCCGACATATCCTTACGTCAGGTGCAACTTTCGGTCACGCGGGCCCGTTATCGCCTCACGGGCCCGGCGTCAGGGAGCGAAGAGTAACGAGTGGATGATTGGGCGTCGGGTCCAGGCGCCGGCGCGGGGTGGCGCCGGCGCCATGATCCCGCGCCCTCGCCTCTGGCCAGCGCGCCGCCGATCGCTTAATCCGGACACGCAATCCGGGGAAAGTCCATGCCGCGCATCCTGATCACCTCCGCCCTGCCCTACATCAACGGCATCAAGCATCTCGGCAACCTGGTCGGAAGCCAGCTTCCGGCGGACGTCTACGCCCGTTACATGCGCGCCCGCGGCCATGAGGTGCTGTTCATCTGCGCCACCGACGAGCACGGAACCCCGGCCGAGCTCGCCGCGGCCAAGGCGGGCGAACCGGTGGCCGAGTATTGCGCGCGGATGTGGTCCGTGCAGAAGGACATCGCCGACGGGTTCCGCCTCAGCTTCGACCATTTCGGCCGCTCGTCCTCGGCGCGCAACCATCGGCTGACGCAGCATTTCGCCGGCCGGCTCGCCGAGGCGGGCCTGATCGAGGAGGTCTCCGAGAAACAGGTCTACAGCCGCGCGGACCGCCGCTTCCTGCCCGACCGCTACATCGAGGGCACCTGCCCCAATTGCGGCTACGAGCGCGCGCGCGGCGATCAATGCGAGAACTGCACCAAGCAGCTCGACCCGACCGACCTCATCGACCCGCGCTCCGCGATCTCAGGCTCGACCGATCTGGAGGTGCGCGAGACCAAGCACCTCTATCTCCGCCAGAGCGCGATGCGCGACGAGATCCGCGCCTGGATCGACACCAAGACCGACTGGCCGGTGCTCACAACCTCCATCGCGCGCAAATGGCTCGACGACGGCGAGGGGCTTCAGGACCGCGGCATCACCCGCGACCTCGACTGGGGCATTCCGGTGCGGCGCGGCGACGCGGACTGGCCCGGCATGGAGGGCAAGGTCTTCTACGTCTGGTTCGACGCGCCCATCGAATACATCGCCGCCTCCGCCGAATGGGCCGACGCCACCGGACGGGACGAGGCCGCCTGGCGGCGCTGGTGGCGGACCGACGAGGGCGCGCGACGACGTGCGCTATCTGCAGTTCATGGGCAAGGACAACGTGCCCTTCCACACGCTCAGCTTCCCCGCGACGCTGCTCGGATCGGGCGAGCCGTGGAAGCTCGTCGACTACATCAAGTCGTTCAACTACCTCAACTATGACGGCGGAAAGTTCTCCACCTCCGAAGGACGCGGCGTCTTCATGGACCAGGCGCTCGAGATCCTGCCGTCGGATTACTGGCGCTGGTGGCTGATGGCCAACGTGCCCGAGGGATCGGATTCGAACTTCACCTGGGAGAGCTTCCAGGCCGGCGTGAACAAGGACCTCGCGGACGTGCTCGGCAATTTCGTCAGCCGCGTGACCAAATTCGCCCGGTCGAAATTCGGCGGGACCCTGCCCGAGGGCGGCGAATACGGCCCCGAGGAGGCCGCGCTGACCGACGAGCTCGCCCGAAGGATCGCCGCCTACGAGGCCCACATGGAGGCCATCGAGCTGCGCAAGGCCGCGCAGGAGCTGCGCGCGATCTGGGCCGCCGGCAACGAGTACCTCCAGGCGGCCGCGCCATGGACGGCGTTCAAGTCCGATCCCGACCGGGCGGCGGCGGTGACGCGCATGGCGCTGAATCTCATCCGGCTCTACGGGGTGCTGAGCCGGCCGTTCCTGCCCGACGCCTCCGACGCGATGCTCGCGGCCCTGCGGCTTGACGGCGCGGACTGGCCCGGGGACGTCGGAGCGGCGCTGACGGCGCTGCCCGCCGGGCACGCCTTCGACGTGCCCGACGTGCTCTTCGCCAAGATCGACGACGCGCGCCGGACCGCGCTGGAGGAGCGGTTCGCCGGCGCGCCGCGCGGATGATCCCATGACACCGGACCGCCGATGAGCTAGCCTGCGCCGCAACGAGGAGGAGCCGATGTTCCCGATCCGCGACCACAACCCGTCCCGGCGGACGCCCTACGTCACCTGGGCCCTGATCGCGATCAACGTCGTCGTCTTCGTCAGCTATGTCGGGCTTCTCTCGGACGAGGTGCGGCTCGCCGGGTTCTTCGGCAAATGGGCGCTGACGCCGGCCGACCTGAGCCGGGGCCGGGAATACCACACCCTGCTCACGTCGATGTTCCTGCACGGCAGCATCATGCACATCGCGGGCAACATGCTGTTCCTCTACATCTTCGGCGACAATCTCGAGGACGCGTTCGGGCATGTCGGATTCCTGCTGTTCTATCTGGCCTGCGGCGTCGCGGCCGCCCTGGCGCAGGTCCTGCCCGATCCGGGGTCGGCCGTGCCGATGGTCGGCGCGTCCGGCGCCATCGCCGGAGTGATGGGCGGCTATCTCCTGCTGTTCCCGAAGGCCCGCGTGGACGTGATCGTGATCCTCGTGATCATCATCCGCATGTTCACCCTGCCCGCCTGGGTCATGCTCGGGTTCTGGTTCGGCCTCCAGGCCTTCAACAGCTACGCGACCCTCGGCGTCGACGGCGGCGGCGTCGCGCATCTCGCGCATGTCGGCGGCTTCGTCGCGGGCGTCCTGCTGACCCTGCCGCTCTGGCTCCGGGCCGGCGGCCCCGCGTATTGGAGCCGCAACCACGGTCTTCCGCCGCACCCGGAAGCCCCGCCCGTCACCAGGCGGCCCACGACCGTCCCGACCGTGCGGCGCAGGCGACGCTGAGACCGGCGGGGAGCGCGGCATCCGCGCGCCTCAGCAAAACTTGACTGGTCATATTCGTCCGAAGCGATACCTGAAGCGTCAAGCGGCGGAGGTGTCGCGGAATGTGAGGTTACCCGATGTTCGGTTTCGAGGCGTTGGATCTGGCGCGTTTCCAGTTCGCGTTCACCGTCAGCTTCCACATCATCTTCCCGGCCTTCTCCATCGGGCTGGCGAGCTATCTCGCGGTCCTGAACGGGCTGCATCTGTGGACGCGCGACGACGTGTATCTTCGCCTCTTCAACTACTGGAAGGTGATCTTCGCGGTCGCCTTCGGCATGGGCGTCGTCTCGGGCATCGTCATGTCCTACCAGTTCGGCACCAACTGGTCGGTCTATTCCGACCGCGCCGGTCCGGTGGTCGGCCCGCTCATGGGCTACGAGGTGCTGAGCGCGTTCTTCCTCGAGGCGGGCTTTCTCGGCGTCATGCTCTTCGGGCGCGCCAAGGTCGGCGAGAGGCTGCATTTCCTCGCGACCCTGATGGTGGCGATCGGCACGCTGGGCTCGGCGTTCTGGATCCTCTCGGTCAATTCGTGGATGCAGACCCCGGCCGGCTTCGCGATGAACGACGCGGGCCAGTTCGTCCCGACCGACTGGTGGGCCGTCGTCTTCAACCCGTCCTTCCCCTACCGGCTGGTCCACATGGTGCTGGCCGCCTACCTCACCACCGCGCTCGTCGTCGGCGCCGTCGGCGCGACGCATCTGCTGCGCGACCGGCATGAGGCCGGCGCGCGCCGCATGTTCTCCATGGCGATGGGCATGATCGTCGTCGTGGCCCCGCTCCAGATCGTCGCGGGCGACTTCCACGGCATCAACACGCTCGAGCATCAGCCCGCCAAGATCGCCGCGATGGAGGGGCATTACGAGACCGAGGCGCCGGCTCCGCTCATCCTCTTCGGCCTTCCCGACGACGCGGCCGAGGTGACGCGGTACAAGGTCGAGATCCCGTATCTCGGATCGCTGATCCTGACCCATTCGCTCGACGGCGAGGTGAGGGGTCTCAAGGCCTTTCCGGAGGACGAACGTCCCAAGGCGGCGCTGATCTTCTGGACGTTCCGGATCATGGTGGCGCTCGGTTTCGCCATGCTCGGCCTCTCGCTCTGGGCGCTCTGGCGGCGGATCCGCGGCGGGCTCTACGACAGCCCCGCGCTGCTGCGCGCCTCGGTCGCGATGGGCCCCGCGGGCTTCGTCGCGGTGCTCTGCGGCTGGATCACCACCGAGGTCGGCCGCCAGCCCTGGACGGTCTACGGCCACCTCACCACCGCCGACAGCCTCTCCCCCGTCGCGGCGAGCGCCGTCTCGTCCTCGCTGATCGCCTTCATCCTCGTCTATTTCGCGGTCTTCGGGGCCGGGACCTATTACATCCTCCGCCTGATGAACCGCCCGCCGTCCGACCGGCCGCACATGGCGGATCTCGGACCGACCCGCACGGCCGGGACCACAACCGCCCCGTCCGCCGACCCCGATTTCATCCCGTCGGAGTGAGGAGAACCCAATGGAACCCGATCTCGCGTTCATCTGGGCCGGCCTGATCGCCTTCGCCGTGCTCGCCTACGTCATTCTCGACGGCTTCGACCTGGGGATCGGCATCCTCTTTCCGCTGATGCGCGGCGAGGCGGACAAGGACCTCGCGATGAACACCGTCGCGCCGGTCTGGGACGGGAACGAGACCTGGCTGGTGCTCGGCGGCGGCGGTCTCTTCGCGGTGTTCCCGCTGGCCTACGCGGTGGTGATGCCCGCGCTCTACGCGCCGATCATCGCCATGCTGCTGGCGCTGATCTTCCGAGGCGTCGCGTTCGAGTTCCGCTGGCGCACGAAGCGGGCGAAATGGCTCTGGGACATCTCCTTCTTCGGCGGAAGCCTCGTCGCGACCTTCGCCCAGGGCGTGGCGCTCGGAGCGCTCGTCCAGGGCATCGCCGTCGAGAACCGCGCCTATGCCGGGGGACACTGGGACTGGCTGACGCCGTTCTCGATCCTGACCGGCGCGGCGCTGGTCGTCGGCTACGCCATGCTCGGCGCGGCCTGGCTGATCCTCAAGACCGAGGGGCCCGTCCGCGACCGGGCGCGCGCCGTCTCGTGGATCGCCGGCCCCGCGACGCTGGCGCTGATCGGTCTGGTGAGCCTGATCACGCCGTTTCTCGAACCGGCCTATCTCGACCGCTGGTTCCGCACGCCCGACATCCTGCTCACGATCTGGGTGCCGGTCCTCGTGGCGGCGGCCGCCTGGTTCTACCTGCGCGGCCTGCGCGAGGAGCGCGACGCCTGGCCCTTTCTCGCGGGGCTCGCCGTCTTCGTTCTGTCCTTCATCGGCATCGGGATCAGCTTCTATCCCAACATCGTCCCGCCATCCCTGACGATCGCCGAGGCGGCGGCGCCCGACGAGAGCCTCTGGTTCCTGCTGGTCGGCGCGCTGGTGCTGGTGCCGCTGATCCTCGCCTACACCGCCTACGCCTACTGGGTGTTCCGCGGCAAGATCGACCCGGCGCACGGCTACCACTGATGCTCCGCCGGCTCCTGTGGTTCGCCGCCTACTGGCTCGCCGGCGTGGCCGTCCTGGCCGTCGTCGCCTTCGCCATCCGCGCCGTGATCGGCTGAGACCGCCGGCCGACGCTGCGGGTTCTGGCGCGATGCGGCCGGCTTTCGCGCTTTCGGACCGATCAGGCGAGGCTCCGGGTGAGCCGGTCGGCAGGGTCGCCGCGCATCCGACAGCCGGCGGGTACCAGCTGTGTCACGTAGGTTGCCACGCGGTTAACGTGAGTCCGGAAAGCGTTCGTTTTCAAGTGCTTGTCAAAGTGGCCACGCGTGGCCACCCGGCGGCTCAGACCCCGAGACACCAGCGCATGATCGCCTTCTGCGCGTGGAGCCGGTTCTCGGCCTCGTCGAACACCACCGAGGCCGGCCCGTCCATCACCTCGTTGGTGACCTCCTCCTCGCGGTGGGCGGGCAGGCAATGCATGAACAGCGCGTCCGGCTTCGCCGCCGCCATCAGCGCCGCGTTCACCTGATAGGGCCGCAGCAGCCGGTGCCGCCGCTCGCGCGCGCTCTGGCTGTCATGCATCGAGATCCAGGTGTCGGTCACCACGAGGTCGGCGCCCGCGACCGCCCGCTTCGGATCGCGTTCGATCCCGACGGTCGAGCCCTCGGCGCGGGCGAACTCCACCGCCTCGCGCGCCGGGTCGAGCGACGCCGGCCCGGTGAAGGTGAAATCGTATCCGAACCGCCCGGCCGCGTGCAGGAACGAGGCGCAGGTGTTGTTGCCGTCGCCGGTCCAGACCACCTTGCGCCCCCGGATCGGCCCGCGACGCTCCTCGTAGGTCATCATGTCGGCCATGATCTGGCAGGGATGGCTCGCGTCGGTCAGCCCGTTGATCACCGGCACCGTCGCGTGCTCCGCCATCTCGGTCAGCGTGCCGGGATCGAAGGTGCGCAGCATGATCAGATCGACATAGCGCGACAGCACCCGCGCCGTGTCCGCGATGGTCTCGCCGTGGCCGAGCTGCATCTCCGCGCCGGACAGCACCAGCGTCCCGCCGCCCATCTGCCGCGCGCCGACGTCGAAGCTGACGCGCGTGCGGGTCGAGGGCTTCTCGAAGACCAGCGCCACCATGCGCCCGGCGAGCGGCGTCTCGTCGTCCGGCGCGCCCTTGGGCCGGCCGTTCCGCGCGGCCTTCATCGCGCCCGCGCTGTCGAGGATCGCCCGCAGATCGTCGGCCGGGGTCGTGTGCAGATCGAGAAAATGTCTCATGCCGCCGCCTCGACCGCCCGCGCCGCCGCGTCGAGCCGCCGCAGCCCCTCGTCGGCCTCCTCGTCCGTCAGGTTCAGCGGCGGCAGAAGCCGCACGATGTTGTCGGCCGCCGGCACGGTGAGCACATGCTGGGCGTAGCCCGCCTTGACCACGTCGGTGTTGGGCGCGCGGCACCTGATCCCGAGCATCAGCCCCTCGCCCCGCACGCTTTCGAACACCTCCGGATGCGCCGCGACCAGTCCTTCGAGACCCTGCCGCAGACGCCCCGACAACCGGCTGACGTGATCGAGGAAACCCGGCGCCGTCACCGCGTCCATCACCGCGCAGCCCACCGCGCAGGCCAGCGGATTGCCGCCATAGGTCGAGCCGTGCGTGCCTGCCACCATGCCCGCCGCCGCGTCCTCCGTCGCCAGCACGGCGCCGAGCGGAAAGCCCCCGCCGATGCCCTTGGCGATCATCATCACGTCCGGCGTGACGCCCGACCATTCATGCGCGAAGAGCCTGCCCGTCCGGCCCATGCCGCACTGCACCTCGTCCAGCACCAGCAGGATCCCCTTCTCGTCGCAGAGCGCGCGCAGACCCTGAAGGCACTGGCGCGGCAGGCTGCTGAATGCCGCCCTCGCCCTGCACCGGCTCGATCAGGATCGCGGCGGTCTCGTCGGTCACGGCGGCCTTCAGCGCCTCGTGATCGCCCCAGGGCACGATGTCGAAACCGGGCAGCAGCGGCCCGAACCCGTCGATCATCTTCGGCGCGTTGGTGGCCGAGATCGCCGCGATGGACCGGCCGTGAAAGGCGCCCTCGAAGGTGACGATCCGGTTCCGCTCCGGCTGGCCCTTCGCGGCGAAATGCTTGCGCGACCATCTTGACCGCGAGCTCCATCGCCTCCGTGCCGGAATTGGTGAAGAACATGGTGTCGGCGAAGGTGTGCTCCACAAGACGCGCGGCCAGCGCCTCCTGCTCGGGGATGCGGTAGAGGTTGGAGACGTGCCAGAGTTTCCGCGCCTGGTCCTCCAGCGCCTTCACCAGCGCCGGATTGGCGTGCCCAAGCAGGTTGACCGCGATGCCCGCCCCGAGGTCGAGATACCGCGCGCCATCCTCGCCCGTCAGCCAGGCGCCCTCGCCTTCGGTGAAAGCCAACGGCGCGCGCGCGTAGGTCGGAAGGACGGGAGGGATCACGGGCGCACTCCTGATCGGCCGCCCGGAAACGGAAACGCCCCGCAGGCGGCCGGTGGCGCGGGGCGAAGGCGAGGTAATGCCGCAAGGCCGCCTTCAAGTCAATTCGCCGGCACGAGCCCGTTTCCGGAGGCGTGACGCGGGTTAATTTCACACTAACGCGATTAAATCGCCTTTTTATTCCAATGCTTTAGTAAAAGTGACACGCGTGACACTTTTCAGCTTTTGAGGCGATATCCGGTCTTGAGCCAGCCGTAGGCGAGCCATCCCAGCGCGATATCCGTCGCCACGACCACCGCGAGCCCCAAAGCCGGCGGCGCGTCGGCGATGCCCAAGATCCCGAACCGCGCGCCCGCGATCAGATAGAAGACCGGGTTGACGTGGAGCAGGACGCTGAACGCGCCGGGCACCGCCGCCGAGGAATAGAACGTGCCGGACAGGAAACTGAGCGGCGTGATGACGAAATTGGTGAACGCCGCCAGATGGTCGAATTTCTGCGCGAGGATGCCGCCGATCAGCCCGGCCAGCGCCAGCATCGCGCTCCCGCCGATCACGAAGGCCAGGGCCCAGAAAGGATGCGTCGGCCAGATGCCGAGGAACGGGAAGATCGCGGCCGCCACGCCCAGCGCCACGAAGAGCCCCCGGGCGACGCCGCCGGTGACGAACCCGGTCAGAAGCTCGCCCGGAGACAGCGGCGGCATCAGCGTGTCGACGATGTTGCCCTGCACCTTCGAGACCATGATCGAGCTCGACGTGTTGGCGAAGGCGTTCTGGATCACCGTCATCATCAGGATGCCGGGCGCCAGGAACACCGCGAACGGCACCCCCTCGACCTCGCCCCGTTTCGTGCCGATCGCCAGCGTGAAGACCAGCATGAAGAGGACGGCCGTCGCGACCGGCGCGGCGAGCGTCTGGGTCCAGACGTTGGTGAAGCGCCGGATCTCGCGTTCGGTCAGCGTCGCGAGCCCGAGCCAGTTGACGCGCCCGAACCGGCGCACCCCCATTCCGGGCGGCGCGGCGTCGGTCGGGGTCGGGAAAGCCTGATTTGTCATGGCGCTTCTTGTAACCGAAGCGGGACTGGTTACAATAAGAGCCTGCCCGAATGCGGACCCCGTGCCGTCCGCCGCATCCATTTCACTGACGGAGAGCCTCCATGTCCTGGACCGATGAACGCGTCGAGACGCTCAAGACGATGTGGGGCGACGGCAAGAGCGCCAGCCAGATCGCCAAGGAGCTCGGCGGCGTCACCCGCAACGCCGTGATCGGCAAGGTTCACCGCCTCGGCCTGTCGAACCGGACTTCCGGCGAGACGCCCGAGCCCGCGGCCCCCGAGCCCGAACCGAGACCCGTGGTCGAGATCGTGCCCGATCCGGAGCCCCGGCCCGCGCCGGCCCCGAAACCCGCGCCGGCGATGTCCCCGTCGCAGCGCCCCGCCTCGATGGCGACGAACATCCCTGCCCAGCGCCCCAAACTGGTGCCGGGCCAGCCCCTGCCGCCGCAGCCGTCGGCCAACGAGATCAGCGCCGAGGCGCTGGCCAATCTCGAGGAGGTCGCGAAGAAGGCCCGGCGGCTGACGCTGATGCAGCTGACCGAGCGCACCTGCAAATGGCCGGTCGGCGACCCCGCCACGGACGATTTCTGGTTCTGCGGCCTGCCGACCGCAGCGGGGAAGCCCTATTGCGAGACCCATGTGGCCGTGGCGTTCCAGCCGATGTCGGCGCGTCGCGACCGCCGGTCGGGAAGCCGCTGAAGTCCCGGCGGCCGGGCGGCCCTCAGGCGGAATAGGTCTCGTCGAGCGCGTAGCCGCTGGACCGGACCGTGCGGATCGGATCCTTGTCGCCGCGCCGGTTGAGCGCCTTGCGCAGCCGGCCGACATGGACGTCGACGGTGCGGGTCTCGACATGGATGTCCTGTCCCCAGACCCGGTCGAGAAGCTGCTCGCGGCTGTAGACCCGGCCGGGCCGCTGCATCAGGACGTCGAGCAGGCGGAATTCCGTCGGGCCGAGACTGACGTCGCGCTTGCCGCGGCGGACGCGGCACGCCTCCCGGTCGAGGACGATGTCCGCGAACGTCGCCACGTCGCCGGCCACGCCGGGCGCGCTGCGGCGCAGGACCGCGCGCATCCGCGCAACGAGCTCGTTCATCGAGAAGGGCTTGGTGATGTAGTCGTCGGCGCCGAGTTCGAGTCCGCGGACCCGGTCGTCCTCCTCGCCGCGCGCGGTCAGCATGATCACCGGAAGCTCGCGCGTCTCGACGCGCCCGCGCATCCGGCGGCAGATCTCGATTCCCGAGACGTTCGGCAGCATCCAGTCGAGCAGGACGAGATCCGGCCTGTCCTCGTCGATGACCATCATCGCCTCTTCTCCGTCGAAACAGGTCGAGACGGTGAAACCTTCCTTCTCGAGATTGTAGGCGACGAGCTGGCTGATCGCCTCCTCGTCCTCGACCACCAGTATCTTCGCACCCATGGGCCCGTTCTTTCCAGTTGTCAGCCGTTGAGGAAGTCGACGCCCATCGGCTCGCCCTTGGGCCGGTCGTCGCCGAGCGTCTCTCCTTTGACGATGTAGTAGACCATCTCGGAAATGTGCGTCGTGTGGTCGCCGATGCGTTCGAGGTTCTTGGCGAGAAACAGAAGCTGCGCGCCCACGCCGATCAGCCGGCTGTCCTCGACCATGTAGGTGACCACCTCGCGGAAGATGGCGTTGTACATCTCGTCGATCTCGTAATCGGCGTTCCAGATCCGGACCGCGAGATCCACGTCGCGCGACGCGTGCGCGTTCAGGACGTCGCTGAGTTGCTTCAAGGTCTCCCGGCCCATGCGGACGATGGAGTTCGTCAGCTTCGCCGGCCTCGCGGAACTCAGCGGAATGGCGCGCTTGGCGATGTTCTTCGCGAGATCGCCGATCCGCTCCAGCGTGGACGCCATCTTCAGCGCGGCGATCAGCACGCGCAGGTCGCGCGCCACGGGTTGCCGCAGCGCCATGGTCCTGACGACGGTCTCTTCAAGCGTCGCCTCGAGCGCGTCCAGGGCCTTGTCCCGCTCGATCACCTCTCGCGCGAGCGCGGCGTCGCGGGTCTGGACGGATTCGAGGGCCTTGGACAGCAGCTCCTCGGCGAGACCGCCCATCTCGGAGATCTTGGCCTGGACCTGGACAAGATCCTCGTCGAAGGACGATACGATGTGCGGCATGGAGACTCCTGTCCGGAAGGCCCGGATTGTCGCGTCATGTATCCCGTCGGCGGCGACACGATCATTGCAGATTTGTGACGTTTCCATGACGCGTCAACGGACGCGTGTCGAGCCCGTCTCGGGCCGCGTCGACGATTCGGTCGGCCGCTCTGACGGCATTCCGGGCGGGTAGGCCGGCACCCAGACGGTGAACGTGCTGCCCTCGCCCGGCTTCGAGGTGATCTCGAGCCTTCCCTCGTGGCGGTTCAGGATGTGCTTGACGATGGCGAGGCCGAGACCCGTTCCGCCCTTGTTCCGGCTGTTCGTCGCGTTGACCCGGTAGAAGCGTTCGGTCAGGCGGTGGATGTGCTCGCGCGGGACGCCCGGACCCGTGTCGGTCACGCTGACGCCGAACCGGCCGGTATCGGCGGGCCCGGGAACCGCTTCGCGGACCGTCACCACGGTCGCCGCGCCGCCGTATTTGAGCGCGTTGTCGATCAGGTTGGTGAAAACCTGAGCCAACTGGTCCCTGTCGCCCCGGACGCGGGCGCCGGAAGGGTCGAGATCGATCTCGATGCGCGCGCCGGCGCTCTCCGCGACGGGCATGAGGGCCGCGGCGCTCTCGGACGCGACGGCGTGAAGCGAGACCGCGTCGGACGGCGGCACGTGCTCGCTCATCTCGATCCGTCCGAGCGACATCAGGTCGTCGACCAGACGGCTCATCCGCCCCGCCTCGCGCGCCATGATGCCGAGGAAACGGTCACGCGCCTCCGGATCGTCACGGGCGTGATGCTGCAGCGTCTCGATGTAGCCGATGATCGAGGCGAGCGGAGTCCGCAGCTCGTGACTCGCGTTCGCGATGAAATCCGAGCGCATGCGCTCGGAGCGCCGCGCCCGGGTCCGGTCCTCGATCTGGATGATAGCCTGGGCTTCAGTCCGCGCGGTTCCTTCGGACACGAGAAGGCTCGAGCGGGATTCGAACGTGCGGTCCCGGCCCTCGTGGGTGGAGAACTCGAACGTCCTCTCGCCCCCGTCGGACAGCGTGGCGTTGACCGCCTCGACGAAGGCCGGCGCGCGGATGCAGCTCGCGAAATGGGCTCCGGCGCGCAGCCGCGGAAGGGCCTCGTGCGCCGCGCGGTTGGCGAACGTGACGATCCCCCTCCGCGATATCACGAGAACCGGCGACGGCAGCTTCTCGATCAGCGCCCTGCCGACGGGAATGACCTCCGCCGGCGCGGGCGGCGGAGGAGCCGAGGGCGCGGGCGCGTCCTTCGGGGAAGCCTCAGGCGATAACAGCGCCGCCGCCGCGAGGGCCGCGGCCGCGCCGAGAGAGAAGGCGATCCACGGCGGCATCCCTGCGGCGGCGAGAGCCATGAGACTCCCGGCGGCCAGCGCGAGCGCCAGATGGAGGGGTTTGGGAATCGCCTCGGTCCTTTTCGGGTCGGGCCGCAACGGCAAAGTCGGCCGGTTAGTTAAGCGCTGGAAGGATTGCCTTCAACAAGGCGATCCATATCTAGCTTTCAACGCCGCAATGACAGAGTGTCCCGCATGATCCGCTTTTCCCTCCGATGCGACCGGCAGCACCGCTTCGACGCCTGGTTCGGGTCCGGCGCCGATTTCGACCGTCTGCGCGCGTCCGGCCATGTCGCCTGCGCCGTCTGCGGCGGAACGGAGGTCGAGAAGGATCTGATGGCGCCGGGCCTGGCCGGTTCGGCGCGGCCGGAGCCGGACATCTCCGCGCCGGCATCCGCGGCGGAATCGGCCCTGAAGGAGCTCCGTCGGAGGATCGAGGCCGGTTCGGAGAACGTCGGCAGGGATTTCGCCGCCGAAGCCCGTCGCATCCATGCCGGAGAGGCGCCGGAACGGGCGATCATCGGAGAGGCGCGCGTCGCCGACGCCAAGGCTCTGGTGGAGGAAGGCGTTCCGATCGCGCCGCTGCCGTGGACCACCCGCAGGACGAACTGAGCGCCCGCGCGGCGTCCGGATGGCCGCTTGAAGGGCCGGATGCGTCCGCGTAAGAGGGCGCGTCTCGCGGCGGCCAAGGCAGACCGGAATGCCCCGACTGGTGATGAAATTCGGCGGCACCTCCGTGGCCGACCCGCAGCGCATCCGCAACGCGGCGGAACGCGTGCGGCGCGAGGTCGAGCGGGGCTACGAGGTGGCGGTAATCGTCTCGGCGATGGCGGGCAAGACCAACGAGCTGGTCGGCTGGGTGCGCGAGACCGGAAAGCTCTACGACGCGCGCGAATACGACGCGGTCGTGTCCTCGGGCGAGAACGTGACCGCCGGCCTCATGGCGCTGACGCTGCAGGAGATCGGCGTGCCGGCGCGAAGCTGGCAGGGTTGGCAGGTGCCGCTCCGGACCAGTTCGGCGCATGGATCGGCCCGGATCGAATCCATCGATACGGCCAATCTGGAGCGCAAGTTCGGGGAGGGCCTGCACGCGGTGATCGCCGGCTTTCAGGGGATCAGTCCGGAGGGCCGGATCACGACGCTCGGCCGCGGCGGGTCCGATACCAGCGCGGTCGCCTTCGCGGCCGCGCTCGGCGCGGAGCGCTGCGACATCTACACCGACGTGGATGGCGTCTATACCACCGATCCGCGCATCACCCGCAAGGCGCGCAAGCTCGGGCGCATCTCCTACGAGGAGATGCTGGAGCTCGCGTCGCTCGGCGCGAAGGTGCTTCAGACGCGCAGCGTGGAACTCGCCATGCGCTACCGCGTACGGCTTCAGGTTCTCAGCAGTTTCTCGGACGCGCCAGGAACGCTCGTCTGCGACGAGGAGGAAATCGTGGAAAGCAGAGTAGTCAGCGGCATCGCCCATTCCCGCGACGAGGCCCAGATGACGCTGATCAGCGTCGCGGACCGTCCCGGCATCGCAGCCGCGATCTTCGGCCCGCTCGCCGAGGCGGGCGTGAACGTCGACATGATCGTGCAGAACATCTCGGAGGGGGGGCGCACCGACATGACGTTCTCCTGCCCGGTGGACGACGTGGAGAAGGCCCGCCGCGCGCTCGAGGGCGCCAAGGCGGCCGGCGGGATCAATTTCCACGCGCTCGACGTCAACGAGGAGGTCGCGAAGGTCTCGATCGTGGGCATCGGCATGCGCAGCCATGCCGGCGTGGCGCACAAGATGTTCGCGGCGCTGGCGGAAGAGGGCGTGAACATCCGGGTCATCACCACCTCCGAGATCAAGGTCTCGGTGCTGGTCGACCGCAAATACATGGAACTCGCCGTCCAAGCGCTGCATGATGCGTTCGAGCTGGAGGCGGCCGGCTGAGAGCCGGGGAAACGGACGCGCGCGATGCCATTTTCGGAAGCGGTAGATTCCCGCGTCATCCTCACACGGTTGCGCGACACGCTCGCCGAGCCCGGCGGCGGCCAGGAGCGGCTCGACCGGATCACCCGCCTGATCGCGGGCGGGCTCATCGCGGAGGTCTGCTCGATCTATCTGCGCCGCCCCGACAACTCGCTCGAACTCTGCGCGACCGAAGGCCTCAAACCGGAGGCGGTGCATCAGACGCGGCTCCGCGTCGGCCAGGGTCTCGTCGGCAGGATCGCCGAAAGCGCGGAGCCCGTCAGCACGCACGACGCCCCGAACACGCGCGGGTTCCGCTTCATGCCGGAGACGGGCGAGGAGATCTATTCGAGCTTTCTGGGCGTGCCCATCCAGCGGCTGGGAGAAGTGCTGGGCGTGCTCGTCGTGCAGAACCGGGAGCCGCGGGAATACACCGACGACGAGGTCTACGCGCTCGAGGTCGTGGCGATGGTCATCGCGGAGATGACGGAGCTCGGCGCCTTCATCGGACCGGGCGCGATGGAACTCGCGAGGCCCCATCAGCTGCCGTTCTTCGCGCGCGGCCTCAGCGGGCAGGAGGGCGTGGCGGAAGGCCGGGTCCTGCTGCATCAGCCCCAGTCGCTGGTCTCGAACCCGATCAGCGACGATCCCGACGCGGAAGCCGCGCGCCTGGGCGCGGCGATCGCCGAGCTTCGCGCGGAGGTCGACCAGATGCTCGCCGCCGACTATCTGACCGCGACCGGCGAGCATCGCGACGTGCTGAACGCGTATCGGATGTTCGCCAATGACAAGGGCTGGGTCCGACGCATGGAGGCGTCGATCCGGAGCGGCCTCGCCGCCGAGGTGGCGGTCGAGAAGGAGCAGTCCGCGACGCGCGCCCGCATGAGCCGCGTCTCCGACCCCTATCTGCGCGAGAGGCTGCACGATCTCGATGACCTGGCCAACCGGCTCCTGCGGCTGCTCGTCGGAGGCGAACAGCCGGGCGGCCGGGAGATGCCCGAGAACGCGATCCTCGTCGCGCGCAACATCGGGCCGGCGGAACTGCTCGATTACGGCCGCGGCCTGTGCGGCGTCGTTCTCGAGGAGGGGTCGGTCGGCAGCCACGCGGCCATCGTCGCGCGGGCGCTGGCGATTCCTCTGGTGGTGCATGCCGGGCGGATCACGCGCGAGGCGCTGAACGGCGACGCGATCCTCGTCGACGGCGACCAGGGCGTCGTGCATCTGCGTCCCGAGGAGAGCGTCGCCAAGGCGTTCCGCGAGAAGATCGAGATGCGCGCGGAGGCGCAGCAGGCCTATGCCGCGCTGCGCGACAGGCCCGCGACGACCCGGGACGGCGTGACGCTCGATCTGCACATGAACGCGGGACTGATGGCGGATCTTCCGAGCCTGCCGAAATGCGGCGCGCTCGGCGTGGGCCTTTTCCGGACGGAGCTTCAGTTCCTGATCCGCTCGACGGTCCCCAAACGGACCGATCTCGCCGCGCTCTACGCGCGGATCCTGGATTCCGCAGGCGAAAAGCCGGTGACGTTCCGCACGCTCGACATCGGCTCGGACAAGGTCCTGCCCTACATGAAGCGCTCGGAAGAGCCCAACCCGGCGCTCGGCTGGCGGGCGATCCGGGTGGGCCTCGACCGGCCCGGCATCCTGCGGATGCAGATCCAGGCGCTGCTGCGGGGGGCGGGCGGCCGCCCGCTGCGCGTCATGTTCCCGTTCGTCGCGGGACCGGGCGAGTTCGACGCCGCGCGCGATCTTCTGCTGCGGGAGGTGGACCGCGAGCGGAAGATGGGCAAGGCGCCGCCCGAGGACATCAGCATCGGCGCGATGCTGGAGACGCCGAGCCTCGCCTGGGCGCCCGACAGGTTCTTCGAACTCGCCGACTTCATCTCGATCGGCGGAAACGATCTCAAGCAGTTCTTCTTCGCGGCCGACCGGGAAAACGAGCTCGTGCGGCGCCGATACGATTCGCTGAGCGTCAGTTTTCTGGATTTCATCGGCCACATCATCGGGCGTTGCGCCGCGGCGAACACGCCGGTCTCGTTCTGCGGCGAGGACGCGGGGCGCCCGCTGGAGGCCTTGGCGCTGGCGGCGATGGGGTTGCGGAACCTCTCGATGCGCCCGGCATCGATCGGGCCGGTGAAATCCCTGCTGCGGCAGATCGATCTCGGCGAGGCGCGCGACGTCATCGCCGGAGCGCGGGCCGACGGGTCGGAATCGGCTCGCCCGGCGCTGGAAACGTGGCTCGCGGCGAAGGGCTTCGTCGTCTGATCAGGGCGCCCAGCTCCTGACCATGCCCGACACGTTCCTGAAGGCGTCGGGTTCCAGGGCCCGCGCCAGCAGGCGGTCCGGGTTGGTCGGCGGTGGATAGTCGAGCGCCAGCGCCGCCTGCCGGCTGAAACCGAACCGCCCGTAATAGGGCTCGTCGCCCACCAGGATCACCCGGGTCCAGCCGAGCTCGGCGGCGCGGTGGAGGCTTTCGGACATGAGAATCGCGCCCAGCCCTTCGCCCTGCCGGGTCGGGTGCACCGCCACCGGACCGAGCAGCAGCGCGGGCGTGCCCGCTTCGCCCACCCGGACCGGCCAGTACCGGATCGCGCCGCCGATCGCGTCGTATTCGTCGCGGGCCACCAGCGACAGACCGGGCACGGGATCGACCCCGTCGCGCAGCCGGTAGGACGAGAGCGCCGTCCGGCCGGGCGCGAAGGCGAGATCGTAGAGGTATTCGACCTCGGTGGCGTCCTGGGGCGTCTCTCGGAGGATGCGGAACATGGCCGGTGGCGCGCTCGGGGCTTGCTGCGAGGACGGGCCCGGCCCGCTCAACTCCGCCCTAACATGACCCTACGGTCCCGGCAAATTCCATTCGGAGCGCGCGCAGTGTTCTATCGTCCCGGCATCGACCCGCACGGTCTGCCGCACAACCCGTTCAAGGCGCTGGTCTCGCCCCGGCCGATCGGCTGGATTTCGACGCTCGACGCCGAGGGTCGCGCCAATTTGGCGCCCTACAGTTTTTTCAACGCGGTCGCCGACACGCCGCCGATGGTGATGTATTCCAACACCGGCCGAAAAATCGGGCGCGCCGAGGGCAAGGACACGCTGGCCAACATCCGTGCCACCGGGGAATTCGTCGCCAACATCGTCGGCTCGGACATGCGGGACGCGATGAACGTCTCGTCCGCCAACCTGGCGGCGGGCGAGGACGAGTTCCTGAGGGCCGGACTGACCGCCGCGCCCAGTGAGATCGTCGCGGCGCCTCGGGTCGCCGCCGCGCCGGCGTCGCTCGAATGCCGGGTCTGGCGGATCGTCGACCTGCCGGGCGCGGACAACCACCTCGTTCTGGGGGAGGTCGTCGGGATCCACATCGACGATGCGGTGATTCCGGACGGCATGGTCGACGTGACGATTTACCGTCCGCTCGCCCGTCTCGGGTACCGGGAATATTGCGCCGTGACGGAGGTGTTCACGCTGGAAAGGCCCGATGACGGGTGAGCCCCGGCTGGCGGGCTAAGGACGCGTTGTTATTGGACGGCAAATCCTCGCGGGACGCGTCCGGGAGCACCGGCATCCGAATGCCGGGTGTTCGAAAAACCGAAAAAATTCTACTTAAAGGCGACTCTACCTCCAGAAATTAACTTTCTGGTAACCATTTCGGGCGAAAACGGACTTGTCCAAGCGATTGGACGCTGCTTGCAAAAGCTCAGACCCTCCAGTCTGGTAACAGCGCCTCCTTCTCTTCCCCCCCCCAGAGAAGGAGGCGCGACTTCCTCCCCCCAAAGCGTAAGAGAACGCGACGTTCAGGCCGGCGGCAGCACCGCGCCGGGATTGAGAATGCCCGTCGGATCGAGCGCCGCCTTGACCGCGCGCATCGCCGCGATCTTCGTCGGGTCGCCGTAGCGGGTGAGATCGTCGGATTTCAGCCGTCCCACGCCATGCTCCGCGCCGACCGATCCGCCCGCGGCGTGGGTCATGTCGTGCACCAGGCGTTTCACCGCGCCGCGCAGGTCTTCGTAATCGGCGCGCGCGCGGCCTTTGGCGGGAAACACGTTGTAATGCAGATTGCCGTCGCCGAGATGGCCGAAGCAGTTGATCCGCATGCCCGGATCCAGTCCGGCGAGCGCCCGCCCCGCCTCGGCGACGAAATCGGCCAACCGCGCGGGCGGCAGCGAGATGTCATGGCTGGAAATCGAGCCGATCAGACGGTTCGCCTCCGGGATCGTCTCGCGCACCGACCAGAAGGCGTCGCGTTGCGCCGCGCTCTGCGCGATGAGCGCGTCGCGCGCCATTCCGGCGTCCAGAGCCTCCGCAAGTGCCGATTCGAGCCGCCCGCCGATCTCCGCCCCCAGCCCGTCCGCGGCCTCGGCGAGGACGAACCACTCGCCGCGCAGATCCGGCACGGCGACCCGCGGCAGTTTCTCGGCGAGGAACGCGAGCCCCTGGGAATGCATCAGTTCGAAGGCCGAGATCGCGCCGCCGAGCCGCGCGCGCAGATGCTGGAGAAGCGCGAGCGCGTCGGAGGGCGAGGCGACGGCGATCCAGGCGGTGGCGCGTTCCGGCGTCGCCGGATGCAGGCGCAGGCTCGCGGCGGTGATGATGCCCAGCGTGCCTTCCGATCCGATCAGAAGGTGACGCAGATCATAGCCCATGTTGTCCTTGACCACGCGGCTCAGACCGTGAAGCACCGTTCCGTCGGCCATCACCGCCTCGATCCCGAGGCAGAGGTCGCGCGCGTTGCCGTAGCGGATGACGTTGACGCCGCCCGCGTTCGTGCCGAGCAGCCCGCCGATCCGGGCGGTCCCCTCGGAGGCGAGCCAGAGCGGAAAGAGCCGGTCCTGCGACTCTGCGGCCGCATGCGCGTCGGCCAGGACGACGCCCGCCTCGGCGGTCATCACGTTGTCGGTGGCGTCGATGTCGCGCACACGGGTCAGGCGTTCGAGCGACAGGATCACCGGCGCGGGGCCGGTTTCCATGATCTGGCCGCCGACCAGACCCGTCCCCCCGGCATAGGGGATGATCCCGACGCGCGCCTCGGCGCAGAGACGGACCGCCGCCGCGACGGCTTCGGTGTCGGCGGGGCGCAGGACGGCGGCGGCGTGCCCGCGATAGCGTCCGCGCGGCTCTTCCAGATAGCGGTCCTCCGGAGCGCGGACCGCGTCGGAACCCAGCGTGTCGGCGAGCCGCGCCAGAAGCGCGTCATCGGCGGCGTTCAGTGTCTGCGCGGTCACGTCGCATCCCCTCTCGCGGCTCGGCGCCGGTCCGCGCGGAGGTTGGAATAGATGAGATGATCGCGCCAGCGGCCCCGGATCTGCAGATAGCTCTCGGCCAGACCCTCATGGACGAAACCCGAGCGTTCCAGCAGCCCGCGCGACGGCGTATTCTCCGCGAGACAGGCGGCCTCGATCCGGCTGAGATCCAGCGCCCCGAAAGCGTGCGCGACCGTCGCGGCGAGCGCCTCGGACATGAAACCCTGCCGCGCGAAGCGGGGTCCGATCCAATACCCGACGCTGGCCGATTGCGACGGCCCCCGGCGGATGTTGTCGAGCGTGATGGCGCCCATCAGGCGGGCGTCGTCGCGGCGGATCAGGAACAGCGCCAAGGCGCGCTTCTCCTCGGACGAGCGGTACGCCCAGTAGACCCGGTTGCGGAACGCCTTGCGGGAGAAATGGTCGAGGGACCAGTCGGGCTCCCAGTCGCGCAGAAACGTCTCGCCCTCGCGGCGCAGCGTCGCCCATTCGGCATGGTCGCCCATCTCGGGCAGGCGCAGGATCAGGCGGGACGTCTCGATCGCGGGAAACGTCGCGCGCCGAAACGTGAGCACGGGCTCAGGCCGCCAGGCGTCTGGCCAGATCGGCGCGGTCCGGAGCGCCCCCGACCGGCCCGAGCAGCGCCAGCGCGGGGTCGGCGCGGGACGCCATCGTCCCGGCGAAGGCACGGACTCCCTCGGCCGTCACCGCGTCGATCCTGGCGATCGTCTCGGAGATGTCGGGCACCCGGTCCCAGACCAGCATGAGGCGGGCCAGACGCTCGGCGCGCGCCGACGGGCTTTCGAGGCCCATCAGCAAGCCGGCTTTCATCTGCGCGCGCGCGCGGTCGATCTCCGCCGCGCCGAAGCCATCGGCCGCCCGCCGCAGCTCGTCGACGGTGAGTTCGGCGAGGCCGCGCAGCTCGTCCGGACCGGTGCCGGCATAGATCGTGATCATGCCGGTATCGTCGTATGCGCCGGCCTGCGCGAAGATCGTGTAGCAGAGACCGCGCCTCTCGCGCAGTTCCTGGAAAAGCCGCGAGGACATGCCCCCGCCGAGCGCGCTCGCGTAGATCTGCGCGGCGTAGGCGGCGTCCTCGCGGATCGCCGGCCCCTCGAAGGCGAGCGCCAGGTGGGCCTGTTCGAGGTCGCGCACCTCGCGGCGCTCGCGGCCCGCGAAAAGCGCCGTCGGGGCGGCCGGGGCGGTGCGGCGCTCGAGATGCCCGAAAAGACGCTCCGCCTGACGCGCGACCGCGTCCGGGTCCACGGCTCCCGCGGCCGAGACGATCAGCCGGTCGGGACCGTAATGCTCGGCCACGAAGCCCGAGAGGTCGGGTTTGCCGAACGCGCCGACGCGCTCGGCGGGTCCGAGGATCGCGCGCCCGAAGGGCTGATCGGGAAACGACGCCTCCTGCAGCCAGTCGAAGATGATGTCGTCCGGCGTGTCGAGCGCCTGGCCGATCTCCTGGAGGATCACGCCGCGCTCGGTCTCGATGTCCGGCGCGTCGAAGAGCGGATTGAGGACGATGTCGCCGATCAGGTCGAGCGCGCGGGCGGTGTCCGCCTCGAGCACGCGGGCGTAGTAGGCGGTCATCTCCTTGCCGGTATAGGCGTTGATGTAGCCGCCGACGTCCTCGATCTCCTCGGCGATCCGCAGCGCGGTGCGGCTCGGGGTGCCCTTGAAGGCCATGTGTTCGAGGAAATGCGCGACGCCGTTCTGTTCGACGCGCTCGTGACGGCCCCCGGCCGCGACCCAGAGACCGATGGTCGCGGAGTGCAGTCCCGGCATGGGTTCGGCGACGACGCGCAGGCCGTTGGAAAGGCGGTGGACGAAGGCGCTCAACGGCCGGTCTCCTGTCGTATCAGCGCCTGGATCGCGCCGAGGTCGTTCGGGACATGGGTGACGCGCTCGGGACGATCGAAGAGATCGGCCATGCGCGGAGGCAAAGCGGGTCGGACGCCGCATGCGGCCTCCACCGCGTCGGGAAATTTCGCGGCGTGCGCGGTGGCGAGCGTGACCATCGGCGTCGCCGGGTCGCCGCGGCGCGCGCGGGCGGCGCGCAGACCGACGGCGGTGTGCGGACAGACCACATGGCCGGTATCGCGCAGGGTCGCGGCGATGGTCGCGCGGGTCTCGTCCTCGGAGACGCGCGCGCTGTCGAATTCGTCGCGCAGGCGGTCGAGAGCTCCCTGCGGCAGCTTGAAGCCGCCCTCGCCGCGCAGCGCCGCCATGAGCTGCGCGACGGCGGCGCCCTCGCGGTCGCAGACGTCGAAGAGAAGCCGCTCGAAGTTCGAGCTGACCTGGATGTCCATCGACGGGCTGATCGAGGGCGCGACGCCCTCCTTGACATGCGCGCCGGTCTCCATCGTGCGGTGCAGGATGTCGTTCTGGTTGGTCGCGATCACCAGCCGGTCGACGGGAAGACCCATCCGCTTGGCGACGTAGCCGGCGAAGACGTCACCGAAATTGCCGGTGGGCACGGTGAAGCTGATCTTCCGTCCCGGCGCGCCGAGCGCGACGGCGGAGGTGAAGTAATAGACCGCCTGGGCCAGAACGCGCGCCCAGTTTATCGAGTTGATCCCGGCGAGACCGACCTCGTCGCGGAAGGCGTGATCGTTGAACATGTCCTTGACCGCCGCCTGGGCGTCGTCGAAATCGCCGTCGATGGCGAGCGCGTGGACGTTGCCTTCGGTCGGCGTGGTCATCTGGCGTCGCTGGACCTCGGAGACGCGGCCGTCGGGGAAGAGGATGAAGACGTCGACGCCCGCCCTGCCCCGGAAGGCCTCGATGGCGGCGGAGCCCGTGTCGCCGCTGGTGGCGCCGACGATGGTCAGGCGGTCTCCCGACCGGGCCAGCGACGCCTCGAACATCTGGCCGATGAGCTGCATCGCCACGTCCTTGAACGCCAGGGTCGGGCCGTGGAAAAGCTCGAGCATCCAGTCGTTGTCGCCGACCTGGACCAGAGGGCAGCGCGCCACGTGACCGAAACCGGCATAGGCGCGGGCGAGGATCTCCCGGAACTCGTCGTCGCCGAAGGCGTCCGCAACGAAGGGACGCATCACGCGGAACGCGACCTCCTCGTACGGTCGCCCGGCGAATGCCGCGATGTCCTCCGGGTCGAGGCGCGGCCAGGTCTCGGGCACGTAGAGGCCGCCGTCGCGCGCGAGGCCGGCGAGCATCGTCTGTTCGAAACCGAGTTTCGGGGCGGCTCCGCGGGTGGAGATGTAGTTCATTCCGGCTTTCGTTCAGTCAAGACGGCGATTGATACGCCATAGGAGCCAGAGTGTCATCCCCGCCCAGACGGCCGCGAGGCCGAACCATGTGACGGCGTATTCGAGGTGGTTGTTGGGGATGTTGACGGTCACGGGCAGGGGTTCGGGGCCGTCCGCCGGGTCGGTCTCGGCGGCGACGATCAGGATCGCCTCGGTGCCGAGTTCGGCGGCCATCGCGGGCAGATCGCGGGCGATCCAGATGTTCTTCTCCAGATCGGGCGGGTTCGACGCGAGCGCGCCGTCGTCCGGCCAGAGGAGCGAGCCCCTGACCCAGATCGGACCGATCGGGCGCGTCGCGTCCTTTTCGCCGATGGGCACGAAACCCCGGTCGATCAGGACGTCCCGACCGTCGGCCAGAGTGAGCGGAGCGATGACGCGGTAGCCGACGCCGCCCGATGGCGAGGCGGTGTAGACGTGGATTTCTCCGGGTCCGATCACGCCGGCCGCCTCGACGCGGCGGTACTGGTCCTCGGCCTTGTTGGGCGCCGGCGGGACGGCGACGGGGTCGGCGGCGATGCGGGTCTCGATGGTGGCGAGGATGCCGCGCTTCCATTCGAGCCGCTGGACCTGCCAGACGCCCAGAGCGATCAGGATCGCCGTTCCGAGCAGTCCGAAGAGCAGCGGGGCGATCATGCGGCGGGTCATCGGGGGGCCGCCCCCGTGCCCAGGCGGGCATGACCGTCCGATGACGCGCCGCGCCACGACTGTCCACGCGTGAACCTATGCCAAGTATCTGGAATCAAAGGCGTTCCGAATCCTAATACTTCGTTGACGCGAAAAGGCCCCCGGCGGAGCGCCGGAGGCCGCGGACGCCGACGGCGCGGTGGCGGATCAGTGGATCGTCGCTCCGGCGCTGCCCCAGATGTAGACGGCGGCGAAGAGGAAGAGCCAGACCACGTCCACGAAGTGCCAGTACCAGGCCGCCGCCTCGAAGCCGACGTGCTTGTCCTCGGTGAAATGGCCCCGGTAGACGCGGTATAGGCAGACCGAGAGGAAGATCGTCCCGATGATGACGTGGAAGCCGTGGAAGCCCGTCGCCATGAAGAAATTCGCGCCGTAGATGTTGCCGGCGAAGCCGAAAGCCGCGTGGCTGTACTCGTAGACCTGGAACACGGTGAAGAGCATGCCGAGAAGGATCGCGAGCCAGAGGCCCCACTTCATCTCGTCGCGCTTGTTTCCGTGAACCAGGGCGTGGTGCGCCCAGGTCGCCGCGCAGCCCGAGCAGAGCAGGATCAGCGTGTTGATCAGCGGCAGATGCCACGGGTCGAACACCTCGATCCCGAGCGGCGGCCAGTGGCCCTCGTGCTGGACCGACCCCTCGATCTCGCCCATCGGATACAGGGCGTGCTTGAAGAACGACCAGAACCACGCGGCGAAGAACATGATCTCGGAGACGATGAACATGATCACGCCGTAGCGCAGGCCGATCTGCACGACGGGGGTGTGGTCGCCGACCTGGCTCTCGGTGATGACGTCGCTCCACCACGCGTACATGGTGTAGAGCACCAGCGTGAGGCCGATCAGCGCCAGCCAGGGCCCGTGATCGTGGAACAGCATCACGAGACCGAGCAGCATCGTGAAAGCGCCGACGGCTCCGGTGAGCGGCCAGATGCTCGGCTGCAGGATGTGGTAATCGTGGTTTTTCCGACCGGCCATGTGCGGGTTCCTCCAGCCTGTTATCTGATCGTCGCGACGGGCGGCGCTTCCGGCGCGACGGCCGAGACCTCCGCCTCCGGAAGCTCGGCGCGGTGCATGGTGTAGGAGAGCGTGATGCTCTTGAGGCCGCCGGCCTCGGCGTCGTCGACGATGTCGGGATCGACGAAGAAGGTCACCGGCATCTCGATCCGCTCGCCCGGCCCAAGGATCTGCATGTCGAAACAGAAACAGGCGATCTTGGCGAAATAGCCGCCGGCGGCGTAGGGCGCGATGTTGTAGCTGGCGCTGCCCGCGATGGTCTCGTCGGTCGGATTGTAGGCCTCGTAGAACGCCAGACCGGTCTCGCCGATGCGCATCTCGGTCTCGGTCTGCATCGGGCGGAACTCCCACGGCATGTCGGGAGCGGCGTTGGCGTCGAAGCGGATCCGGATCGTGCGGTCGAGGATCTCGTCGGCTCCGGTCTCCGCGACGAGCGGCGTGCCGCCGAAGCCCGTCACCGCGCAGAACCAGCTGTAGAACGGCACGGCGGCGTAGCTCAGACCGAGCATGACCGGCACGATGAGCGCCAGCCGGACGCCCGTCTTCTGGATCGGAGTCCGCGCCACGATCCTACTCCTCGATCTTCGGAAGCAGGTCGCGGTCGACGACGTGATCGTAGCCCTTGATCGTCTGGCCCTCGTAGAGCTTCACGACGGTCACCGCGAAGACCAGAAGGACGAACGCGCCCAGCACGAGGCCGACGCCCACGTTGCGGCTGCGCCTGCGGTCGTAGAGTTCATGGCTGTCGGGTCTCATGCGCCGGCTCCGATCAGGATCGGCCAGCCAGCTGGCGTCAGCCCCGCGAGCCGGAGCGCCGCCTCGGCGATGAACAGGCCGAAATGGATGAAGAGATAGAGGATGGACAGGCCGAAATACTTCTTCTCGACGAGCATCCGGTCGGCGGCGGCGTCCGCGTCGTCGCGACGCCAGATGCGCCAGGCGCCGAGCACGAACATCCCGTTCAGGATCAGGGCGCCGGCGAGATAGACCGGACCGCCGACGATGGTGAAGGCGGGCGCGACGGCGACCGGCGCGAGGACCAGGGAATAGGCGAAGATCTGGTTGCGGGTGGCGCGGTTGCCGGCGATCACCGGCAGCATCGGCACGGCCGCGCGCTGGTAGTCGTCGGTGCGGAAGAGCGCCAGCGCCCAGAAATGCGGCGGGGTCCAGAGGAAGATGATGGCGAACATCAGCACGCTCTCGACGGAGACGCCGCCGGTCACGACCGCCCAGCCGATCATCGGCGGAAACGCCCCCGCGGCGCCGCCGATCACGATGTTCTGCGGCGTCGCGCGCTTGAGCCACATCGAGTAGATCACCGCGTAGAAGAAGATCGTGAAGGCGAGCAGGCCCGCCGCGAAGAGGTTGGCGAACAGCGCCAGCATCACCACCGAGAAACCCGAAAGCGCCAGACCGATGGCGAGCGCCTCGTCCTTGCCGACGCGGCCCGACGGGATCGGCCGGGCGGCCGTGCGGCTCATCACCGCGTCGATGTCGTGGTCCCACCACATGTTGAGCGCGCCGGACGCGCCCGCGCCCACCGCGATGCAGACGATCGACGCCAGCGCGATCACCGGATTGACGAAGCCCGGCGCGGCGACGAGGCCGGCGAGCGCGGTGAGTATCACCAGACGCATCACGCGCGGCTTGAGCAGTTCGACGTAGTCGCCGAACTGCGGCTCGGCGATCCGCTGCGATGGACTCCAGGCGCTGTCGGTCATCGGATCCTCAGTTGGCGGGCTCTGCCGGCACTTCGTCTTCCGGCGTGACGGGATCGGCCTCGGATTCGAGGTTGGCGTCGTCGGCTTCGGCCTCGTCCGCGAGGACGGAACCGTCGGCTTCCGCCTCGGGGGCCTCGGCCGCTCCGGCCTCGACGGCCGCCTCCACGTCCGCATCGGCCTCCGTCTCGGCGGCGGACGCCGCTCCGGCGGGGACCTCGGCGACGATCTCCTCGCCGCGCGAGCCGCCGTATTCCCCGAGCGCCCAGTCGAGCCAGGTCTCGTAGGCCTCGCGGCTCACGACCTTCACCGTGATCGGCATGTAGCTGTGATCCTTGCCGCAGAGCTCGGAGCACTGGCCGAAATAGACGCCCTCGGTATCGGCGCTGAACCAGGTCTCGTTGAGCCGGCCGGGCACCGCGTCCATCTTCACGCCGAACGCCGGCATCGCCCAGGAATGGATCACGTCGGCGCCGGTGGTCTGGAGCCGCACGACCGCGTTCACCGGGACCACCACGGAGGTGTCGGTCGCCAGACGGTAGAGATCCTCGGAATAGCCGTGCTCGGCGAGCTCGTCCTCGGCCAGCATCAGGCTGTCGAAGGACATTCCGAAATCGGTGTAGTCGTAGGTCCAGTACCACTGGTTGCCGGTCGCCTTGACGGTCAGGTCGGGTTCCGGGATCTCGAGCTGTTTGAACAGGATCGGAAGCGACAGCGATCCGATCACGATCAGGATCAGCACCGGGACCAGCGTCCAGGCGATCTCGACCTTGGTGTTGTGGGTGAAGCGGGCGGGCGTCGGGTTCGACCGGTGGTTGAAGCGGAAGATCACGTAGAGCAGCAGGGCGGTCACGAAGACGACGATCACCGCCATGATGCCGTGCACGAACGAGTCGAGCCAGTGCAGATCGTGGGCGACCTCGGTCACGGCGGGCTGGAATCCGGTCGCGGGGCCGTGCGCGGGCGCGCCGATGATCGGGAGACCCGTCGGTTCGCCCTGGGCGAACGCGCTCCCGGGTCCGAGCGTGAGGATGCCTGCGAGGCCTGCCGCGATGCGTTTGATCATTGCTGGGTCCGTCCGTTTTTTCCGACCGCGCGGGCGCCCGCGCTGCGCGGCCGCCCGCGCGTTGCATCCGGGCGCAGATGAACCATATTGAAGGCCCGAGGACAAGACGCGGCTTCGCGTCATATGGCCGCCGATCCGCACGACATCCCCCGGAGGACGTTTCTTGCCAGACACCCCGCGATTCCGCCCCTTCGAGACCTCTCTGGACGAGGAGGCCGCGCTGCGGCTCCTGCGCGCCGCGACCGGGGGGGCCGATGACGGCGAGCTGTTCCTCGAGCGGCGGCGGTCGGAGGCCCTCGCCTTCGACGACGGGCGGCTGAAGAACGCCAGCTACGACGCGTCCGAGGGGTTCGGTCTGCGCGCCGTGCGGGGCGAGACGTCCGGCTATGCCCATTCGACGGAGATTTCCGCCGCCGCTCTGGATCGCGCGGCGGAGACGGCGCGGCTCGCGGTCGGGGCGGGCGGCGGGACGATGGCGGCCCCGCCCGCCGGAACGAACCGGCGGCTCTACTCGGACGCCGATCCGTTCGACGACGCGGAATTCGCGGTGAAGGTCGAGACCCTGCGGGAGATCGACGCCTTCGCCCGGGGCCTCGATCCCCGGGTGGTCCAGGTCTCGGCGAGCCTCGCGGCCTCGATGCAGGAGGTGGAGATCCTGCGGCCCGAGGGCGGCCGCCTGGCCGAATCGCGCCCGATGGTGCGGATGAGCGTGTCTGTGACGGTCGAGAAGGACGGCCGGCGCGAATCGGGCTCGGCGGGCGGCGGCGGCCGGTACGGGCTGTCGGCGCTGATGGAGGGCGACCATTGGAAGGGCGTCGCGCGCGAAGCGTTGCGGATCGCCTCGGTCAATCTCGAGGCCGAGGCGGCGCCGGCGGGCATGATGGACGTGGTGCTCGGGCCGGGCTGGCCGGGCATCCTGCTGCACGAGGCGATCGGGCACGGGCTGGAGGGAGATTTCAATCGCAAGGAGACTTCCGCCTTCGCCGGCCTGATGGGCGAGCGGATCGCGGCGCCGGGCGTGACCGTGGTCGATGACGGCACCATTCCGGACCGGCGGGGATCGATCAGCTTCGACGACGAGGGCACGCCGTCGCGGCGCAACGTGCTGATCGAGGACGGGATCCTGGTCGGCTACATGCAGGACCGGCAGAACGCGCGGCTGATGGGCGTGGAGGCGACCGGAAACGGCCGGCGGCAATCCTACGCGCACATCCCGATGCCGCGCATGACCAACACGATCATGGAAAGCGGCGGGACGGATCCGAAGGACGTTCTGGCGGAGCTGAAGGACGGGATCTACGCGGTCGGATTCGGCGGCGGTCAGGTCGACATCACCAACGGCAAGTTCGTGTTCGCCTGCACCGAGGCGTACCGGGTGAAGGACGGCCGCGTCGGCGCGCCGGTGAAGGGCGCGACGCTGATCGGCGACGGGGCGACGGCGCTGCGGAAGATCCGGGCCGTCGGCAACGACATGGCGCTCGATCCCGGCATGGGCAATTGCGGCAAGGCGGGGCAATGGGTGCCGGTGGGCGTCGGGCAGCCGACGCTTCTGATCGGCGGGCTGACCGTCGGGGGCAGCGCCGCCTGAGGCCCGCGATCAGGCCCGGCGGCGGCGCGCGAGGGCGATGAGCAGCGCCCCGCCCGCGAGGAGCGGCGCGGTGGCCGGCAGCGGGACGGGCGCGACGCGTATCGGCAGGATGTCGATGAAACGGCCCGACCCGTCCTCTCCGACCAGCGCGCTCGCCAGAACGGTCCGGACCTCGTCGATGTTCAACGCCATGTCGCCGTTCAGCAGCGGATCCATCAATCCGCCGGTCCGGTGGAGGAGTCCCAGATTGTGCGCGATCTCGTGGGCGAGCATCTCGGCGCCGTACGGGCCGGCGGCGAAGTCCGATTCCACGAACAATCCCGGGGACCCGCGAAGCGCGCAGCCGGCGATCGTCGCGTCATAGCCCGAACACCACGCGATGCTGTCGACGAAGATCAGCCCGATTCCCGGACTCATGGCGCCCGCGATGTCGAAAAGCGCCGATTCGGCGGCCGCGTCGACCGACGTTCGCGAGGCCCCGGTCGCGGATCTCGCGCGTCGGCGCGACGCGGACGTCGACAGGGTCTTCTCCGAAGGAGGCCTGGGAGAAGACCCCGTCCAGGGCGATCTCGTCGATGGAGACGGTCGCAGCGTCAGCCGCCGACGCGAGCGTCAGCGCCGCGAGCGTCGCGAGAGCCGCGGCGCGGCCGAACCTTATTTCCGAATGTGCCATGTCAGACTTTCTCCCGAATCCTCCCTCGCGCGCCCGCGCCCGGGCGGGACGCGTCCAGGC
Organism: uncultured Alphaproteobacteria bacterium; assembly: GCA_963798765.1. Classification (GTDB taxonomy): domain Bacteria; phylum Pseudomonadota; class Alphaproteobacteria; order Rhodobacterales; family Rhodobacteraceae; genus Amaricoccus. The sequence continues at coordinate 143,599 of CAWCUP010000017.1, forward strand.
TACGCCACCTCGGCGTGGCGCGCCCGTTCCCATTCGCCGCCGCCGACGCGTTCGGCGGGAAACTGCCGGCCTCGTTCAGCGGCCGTTAACCATTTCGCGACAGGAATCATTCCGCAGGCAAGAGCACCCGGACGACCCGCGCGGCGCGCCTAGACACCGCGTCGCGCGGCCCCCTGCCGGCGTCGCCCGGACGGAGACGACCCCTTGCAGGACCGCCACCCCGTTTCCGCCAAGATCCCGACAGCCGCCCTGCCCCGCTCGACCGAAGGAATGCTCGACTGGCTCCAGCTCGTCCGGTCGCGGCGCGTCGGTCCGGCCACCTTCATACGCCTGATGCGCGAACACGGTTCGGCGCGCGACGCGCTGGAGGCCCTTCCCGCCATCGCCTCGGCCGCGGGGGTGCGGGCATACGCGACGGCTCCGCGTCGTGAGATCGAGGCGGAATGGCGCGCGGCGGAGAGTGCCGGCGCGGTTCCGCTTCTGCTCGGCGGACCGGACTATCCCGCCCGGCTCGCGACCATCCCGGACCCGCCGCCGATGCTCTGGGCGCTCGGCGACGTCGGGCTTCTCGCGCGGCCGGCGGTGGCGCTGGTGGGCGCGCGCAACGCCTCGGCCCTCGGGTGCCGGATGGCGGCGCGGCTGGCGCGCGAACTCGGCGCGGCGGGTCTCGTCGTGGCCTCGGGTCTGGCGCGCGGGATCGACGCCGCGGCGCACGCGGCGGCGATGGAGACGGGGACGGTCGCCGCGCAGGCGGGCGGCGTCGACGACGTCTATCCGCCGGAGAACGCGGGCCTCGCCAAGGAGATCGCCGCGAAGGGCCTGCGTCTGTCGGAAATGCCGATGGGGTATGCCCCCCGCGCGCAGGATTTTCCGCGACGCAACCGGATCGTGTCCGGCCTGTCGCTCGGGATCGTGGTGGTCGAGGGCGCGCTGCGCTCGGGCAGCCTGATCACCGCGCGGGCGGCGCTCGACCAGGGGCGCGAGGTCATGGCGGTGCCCGGATCGCCGCTCGACGCCCGGGCCGGCGGCTGCAACGCCCTGATCCGGGACGGCGCCACGCTTGTCCGATCCGCCGAGGACGTGCTGGAGGCGCTGGCGGAACATCTGGACGGCCGCGATCCGGACGCGCTCCGGCCCGCGCCCGTCGCGGCGGAGCCCGGCGTCCCGACCCCGCCCGATGAGGGATTGGAGACGCGGCTTCTCGCCCTGATCGGCGCCGCGCCCGTCGCCGAGGACGCGCTCATCCGCGAAATGGCGCTTCCGGCGGCCGCGGTTTCGGCGATCCTGCTCGATCTGGAACTCGCCGGACATGTGCGCCGGCATCCGGGCGCGATGATCAGCCTCATCTGAGGAATTGACGCGGCGAATCGGCGCATGTAGAGTCTTCGCGCGGGAAGACACATTTTGTTGTGGACATCACTACATTTCGTTCGGCGTCCTGTCATTCCGCGGAACCGATAAGAACGGCCGACTGGGAACCAGGCGGAATTGGGGCGGGTCCCGGACAATCCGGGCCAGTGAAAAGGAACATCCAAGATGCGAAAGCGGACTCTCCTGCTCGGGGCGGTCATCGTGGCGTTTGCGGGCGGCGGCGTCGCCGTGGCGCAGACGACGGCGCAGCCTGAAAGCAGGGACCACGAACTCGCCTGCACCGTGGCGACGACCGGCGGCGCGGTCGCCGGCGTCGCGCTCGGCAGCCTGCTCGGCGGCGGTCTCGGAAAGACCCTGTTCGAGACGGCGGGCGGCGTCGCCGGCGGCATGATCGGTCACGCCATGCACTGTCCGAAGTCCTGAGGAGGAGATCACGATGACGATCCGGTTCATACTCACTTCGATTCTGGCGCTCGGCATGGCCGCGCCGGCGATGGCGGCGGCCGAAGCCGATCCGGCCGGCGCGATCACCGACCAGCATCTCGCGATCTTCGATCTCGACGCCGACGGGACCGTCAGCCGCGCGGAATACCGCGTCACCACGTCCAACGCTTTCATTCTCATGGACGCGGACAGCGACAACATGCTTTCGCCTTCCGAGGCCGAAACCATCCCCGAGGCGCTGTTCAAGGGCATGGACACGGACGGTGACGGGCTGGCCAGCCGCGCCGAGTACGACACGCAGGTGCTCGTCGATTTCGACGCGGCGGACCTGGACGGAAACGGCATGCTCGACTGAACGGCGCGGCGCGGGCGGCCGACGGGCCGACCGCGCCGACCCCCGCGCGCGGTTGACAAGCATTTTGCCGGGCCACATGTAGCCCCGGTCGCGGTCCGGCAATTCCGGCCGCGCAGGAGGTAGGCCCCGCATGGCAGTCGTCGTCGTCGAATCGCCCGCCAAGGCGAAGACAATCAACAAGTATCTCGGATCGGATTATACGGTGCTCGCGTCCTACGGGCACGTGCGCGACCTGCCGCCCAAGGACGGATCGGTGGATCCGGACAATTCCTTCGAGATGAAGTGGGAGGTGGCGTCCGACAGCGCCAAGCACATCCGCGCGATCGCCGAGGCGCTGAAATCCGACGACCGGCTGATCCTCGCGACCGACCCCGATCGCGAGGGCGAGGCGATCTCGTGGCATCTTCTGGAGGCTCTGACCAAGCGCAAGGCGGTCAAGAAGACCACCGCCGTCGAACGGGTGGTGTTCAACGCGATCACCAAGACCGCCGTGACGACGGCGATGGCAAATCCGCGCCAGATCGACATGGAGCTGGTGGACGCGTACCTCGCGCGCCGGGCGCTGGATTACCTCGTCGGGTTCAAGCTGTCGCCGGTGCTTTGGCGCAAGCTGCCGGGCGCGAAGTCGGCGGGGCGGGTGCAGTCGGTGACGCTGCGGCTGATCGTCGAGCGCGAGATGGAGATCGAGGCGTTCAAGTCGCGCGAGTACTGGTCGGTCAAGGCGCTTCTGGCGACCCCGCGCGCGGACACCTACGAGGCGCGGCTGGTGTCGCTGAACGGGCGCCGGCTCGACAAGTTCGACCTGCACGACGAGGCCGCGGCGAAGGACGCGGTCGCGGCGATCAAGGCGCATGATTTGAGCGTGCGGAGCGTGGAGGCGAAGCCCGCCACCCGCAATCCGGCGGCTCCCTTCATGACGTCGACGCTGCAGCAGGAGGCCAGCCGCAAGTTCGGCTTCGGCGCGCGCCAGACGATGTCGACGGCGCAGCGGCTCTACGAGGCCGGACACATCACCTACATGCGGACGGACGGCATCGACATGGCCCCCGAGGCGGTGATGGCCGCGCGCGACGCGATCAAGAAGCGGTACGGGGCGGATTACGTGCCGTCGAGCCCGCGCATGTACAAGAACAAGGCCAAGAACGCGCAGGAGGCGCACGAGTGCATCCGGCCGACGGACATGGAGCGCGCGGCGGACGCGCTGGGGAACATCGAGCCGGACCAGCGCAAGCTCTACGATCTGATCTGGAAACGCTCGGTCGCCAGCCAGATGGAGGCGGCGCGGTTCGAGCGCACGACGATCGAGATCGCGGACGGGGAAGACACGGTCGGTCTGCGCGCCACGGGTCAGGTCGTGACCTTCGACGGCTTCCTCAAGGTCTATTCGGAGGGCCGCGACGACGAGGAGTTCAGCCTCGTGGACGACGAGGATGACGGGCGTCTGCCGAAGGTGGAGCGGGGCGAGGCGGCCGAGCGGCGCTCGGTGACGCCGGAGCAGCATTTCACCCAGCCGCCGCCGCGCTACACCGAGGCGACGCTGGTCAAGCGGATGGAGGAGCTCGGGATCGGGCGGCCGTCGACCTACGCCTCGATCGTCTCGACGATCCAGGAGCGCGACTACGTCCGCAAGGAGGCCAACCGGCTGCATCCGCAGGACAAGGGGCGGCTGGTGACGGCGTTCCTCGAGACGTATTTCACGCGGTATCTCGACTACAACTTCACCGCCGATCTGGAGACCGAACTCGACCGGGTCACGACGGGCGAGGAGGACTGGAAGAAGCTGCTCGCGCGGTTCTGGGAGCATTTCTCGGCGGCGCTCGGCGAGACGACGGAACTCCGGATCACCGACGTTCTGGAGAAGATCAACGAGTTCCTGGAGCCGCATCTGTTCCCGGTGACCGAGGACGATCCGAATCCGCGCGTCTGCAAGGCCTGCGGGAACGGGCGGCTGAGCCTGCGCACGGCGCGGTCGGGCGGGGCGTTCATCGGCTGCTCGAACTACCCCGAATGTCGCTACACCCGGCCGCTCGCTGGCGAGATCGAGGGCGGCGAGGCGGCGGGGCCGGACGGCAAGCTGCTGGGCTACAGCGACGACGGGCTGCCCGTGACGCTGCGGGTCGGCCCGTACGGGCTCTACGTGCAGCTCGGGGACGCGACCGAGGACACGCCGAAGCCGAAGCGGTCTTCAATTCCCAAGGGGATGGACCCGGCGGCGATCGAGCTGCCGCGCGCGCTGGAGCTTCTGTCGCTGCCGCGCGAGATCGGCCTGCATCCGGAGGACGGCGAGAAGATCGTGGCGGCGATCGGGCCCTACGGGCCTTACGTGAAGCACAACAAGACCTACGCGAACCTCAAGGATCCCGAGGAGGTTCTGACCATCGGGATGAACCGGGCGGTGGAGGTGATCGCCGAGAAGGTCGCGCGCGGGCCGGGGCGCGGACGGGCGGCGGCCAAACCGCTGCGCGAGCTGGGCGAGCATCCCGATGGCGGGACGATCGGCGTCCATGACGGGAAATACGGCGCCTATGTGAAATGGGAGAAGGTCAACGCGACCCTGCCCAAGGAGATCGACAAGGACGCGGTGACGCTGGAGCAGGCGCTGGAGCTGATCGCCGCGAAGAAGCCCGCGAAAAAGAAGGCCGCGCCGAGGAAAAAGGCGGCGGCGAAAAAGCCCGCCGCGAAGAAGCCGGCGGCGAAGAAGAAGCCCGCCGCGAAAAAGGCGTGAATCACGGAATGCATCACGCGTGACGGAATCGGCATCTATCTGACTTTACTACGGTTTTAGAATCGCGATAACCGCGTGGAAACCCGTGTCACACGCCGTTCAAAACCCGTCGGCTGAACCGGTTTTCGACACGAGAAGACGTTTCGAGCGCCGTGCCTTCCTGACGGCCCGGCATCCGGGGCGACATGCCCGTACCGCGCATGGTGGCCCGGATCGGTTCCGCCTCCGGGACGGTCAGGATGAGATCGGTCCGGCCGCCCCAACGCCGTGCCCAAGCGCCTGGCTCCTTCGATGGCCTTCGGGCGGTGCGGCGCCAAGTCTGGGTCAACTCTTCGGCGATAAGCATCAGTTCGATCTCGGCGTCAGGGAGACCGGTCGTCCGCGCCGCCCGGCCGGCGACCCCCGTCTTGTGCCGTTCGAGGATGGCACGCATGTCTTGATCTCCCGGCGCGGCCGCGACCGCGGCATGGAACCGGCAGACATGGGAGGTTCCCGGGACATCCAGGCGCCTGCCCGATCCTTCGGAGCCGGCGAGGCCGCCAGAAGGTGTTCCGGCCAGCCGTCGAACACATGCGCGAGGTGACGCCCACGGCGGTGATCAAGCGCTCTTGTCGAGTCGATGATGAAGATGCTTCCGCCCGGGGCGGTGACGCAGGGAACTGATATGGATCAAGGCGCATATGCATTGCTCCGCATATAGTGGCCGTCATGCAGGATATCCTGACCGCCCTTTGCGATTCCACCCGCCGTGGCGCGCTCGCCGTTCTTTGGGACGGGGGAGAGCATTGCGTCTGTGAATTGATGGAACGGCTCGACGCGAGCCAGAGCCGGATGTCACGGCATATGAAAGTTTTGCGCGAGGCCGGTCTCGTCGTCGACCGGCGCGATGCGCAATGGGTGCGGTACCGCCGCAACTCCGATATCGCGCCCGAGATCCTGGCGGTGGTCTCCGCCGTGTTGAACGCCGAACACATGCTCGAACTGGAAGTGGAATGACAACCGAAACGCAGGACGTCGCCCGTCATCGCACGGTGCCGGACCGGGTCTGGTACTTGGCCGTGCCCGTCGCCGCCGCCCTCTGGTGGCTGGTCTACGGACAGCTGATCCCGTTCTCGGAATGGGTGACGTCGCTGTTTCCGGTCGCCCGCGACAGCCATACCGGCCAGGCGATCGCTTTTTTCGTCTATGACGTGCCGAAAGTGCTGATGCTCCTGACCGGGATCGTCTTCGTCACCGGAGTTCTGCGCAGCTGGTTCAGCCCGGAAAAAACCCGCGCGATCCTGGTCGGCAGGCGCGAGATCTGGGGCTATCCGCTGGCGGCCCTGCTGGGCGTGCTGACGCCGTTCTGCTCCTGCTCGTCCGTGCCGCTTTTCATCGGCTTCGTCTCGGCGGGCATTCCGCTGGGGGTCACTTTCTCGTTCCTCATCGCGGGGCCGATGGTCGGCCCGGTCGGACTGGGTCTGCTCTACGGGCTGGTCGGCTGGCGGATCGCGACGATCTATCTCGTCTTCGGTTTCAGCATCGCCACGGTCGCGGGCTTCGTCATGGGCCGGATGGGACTGGAGCGGTACCTGCAGGACTGGGTGCGCGAGTTGAACGCGGGCCCCGTGGGCGATCCGCCCGAGGAGAAACTGACATTCGCGGATCGGCTGAAGGTCGGCGTGGAACAGGTCCGCGAGATCGTCGGCAAGGTCTGGATCTGGGTTCTGGTCGGCATCGGCATCGGCGCCGCGATCCACGGCTACGTTCCGGAGGCGATGATGCTCAGGGTCATGGGCGGCGAGTCGTGGTGGTCGGTCCCCGCCGCGGTGGCCATCGGCGTTCCGATGTACACCAACGCAGCCGGCGTCATTCCCATCGTGGAGGCGCTTCTGGGCAAGGGCGCGGCGCTCGGGACGACGCTGGCCTTCATGATGTCGGTGATCGCGCTTTCGCTGCCGGAGATGATCATCCTCAAGCAGGTGCTGACCCTTCGGCTGATCGCGATTTTCATCGGCGTCGTCTCGGCGGGCATTCTCGCCACCGGCTGGCTGTTCAACTTCCTGCTGTGACCGGCAAGGTCGCCTCCTCTCTCCGAAAGGACATCCCCATGAAAACCGTCAAAATCTACGGCCCCGGCTGCAAACGCTGCGACGCGACCGAAGTGATGGTCAGGGAGGCCGGCGCCGAGACTCGGCCTCGAACTCGACGTGGAAAAGGTCACGGACGCCAGATCCATCGCCATGGCGGGCGTCATGTCCACGCCGGGGATATCGGTTGACGGCACCCTGGTTCACGCGGGGGGTCTTCCCGACGCTTCGAAGCTGGAGCAGTGGCTGACGGCATGATCCGCCGCCCGCCTCCGCGTTCGGGGAGACGAAGACATGCCGGAGGGTCGCGTATCGCCACGCCGGATCGACATCCACCGCCCGGAAGCCGCCGGTAGGGAAGAAACCCGCTTCGAAGGCCGCGAAGAGGCGTGACTCGGGAAAAGTGCCACGCGTGGCACTTTTGTTATGTTGTTGATTTGATTTGGATTCCTGAATCGCGTTAACCGCAGGGAAACCTGTGCCACACGCAGGAGATTTGCCTGCGCCTGACCGGACCCGAGAGTCGATGGCCGGTTGTTTCAGACAGGTCATCGCGGTGGGACCGGGAGACGGAAAGAGCCGTCAGAGCGTCGCGCCCATCATCATCCGGACGATCTCCTCGTCGTTGGTCTCGGAGGGGCGGCGCTCGCCCGCGACCACGCCGCGGGCGAGGACGATGATGCGGTCGCCGGCGGCGAACATGTCGGGCAGGTTGTGGGAGATCAGGATGATCCCCACGCCTTTGGATTTGAGCCGGTCGATCAGCGACATGACCTCGCGCTGTTCGGGCACGCCCAGGGCGGCCGTCGGCTCGTCCATGATGACGAGTTTGGCCTCCCAGTGGACGGCGCGGGCGATGGCGATGGCCTGCCGCTGACCGCCGGACAGGTCGCGGACCGGCGCGGACGGGTCCGGAATGACGATGCCGAGGCCGCCGAGGACCGCGACGGCGTCGCGGCGCATCGCGGCGCGGTCGAGAAACGGCAGGCCCAGGATGCGGCGGGTGCGCTCGCGGCCGAGATAGAGGTTGAGGCCCGGGTCGAGATTGTCGGCGAGCGCGAGGTCCTGGTAGATGGTCTCGATCCCGGCGCTCCGGACCGCCTCGGGGTCCTTGCCCGTGAGGCTCCCGCCATCGAAGCGGACGTCGCCGGCGGTCGGCGCGTGGACGCCCGAGATCATCTTGATGACGGTGGACTTGCCGGCGCCGTTGTCGCCGGCCAGCACGACGCATTCGCCGGCGTTGACGTCGAAGCTGACGTCGCTGACCGCCTCGTTCCCGCCGAAGCGTTTCCTGAGACCGGAGACCTGGAGAAGCGGCGCCATCATCGGCCTCCCGTCAGGCGGCCCTTGGACTGGTCCACGAGCACGGCGACGATGATCACGAGACCCACCGCGACGAACTGCCAGTAGGGCGGCAGGCCGCTGAAGACGAGGCCGAACTGGATGACCGCGATGATGATCGCGCCGATCACGGTGCCGGTCACGGTGCCCTGTCCGCCGGTGAGGGATGCCCCGCCGATGAAGACCGCGGCGACGGCGTAGAGCAGGATCGGCTCGCCCGCGTTGGCGGCGCCCGCCGAGAAGCGGCCGGTGTAGATCAGGCCGCCGACGCCGGCGGTGATCGCGGAGATGATGAAGAGCAGCATGAGATGGCGTTTTACGTCCACGCCGGCCCGTTCGACCGAGGCGCGGTTGGCGCCGAGCGCGTAGGTGTGCACGCCGAATTTTGTGTAGGAGAGGAGGTAGTGGCAGATGACCGACAGGACCAGCGCCACCACGACGGGAACCGGGAAGCCGAGGATGTCGCCGTTGCCGAACGCCCGCGCCTCCTCGCTGCGGATCGAAACGGTCGCGCCGCCAGCCACGATGAGGGCGGCGCCCCGGGCGATGCCGTAGGTTCCGAGCGTGCCGATGAAGCTCGGAACGTTGAGGCTCGCCACAAGCCAGCCGTTGACTACGCCGACCACGACGGCGGCGGCGATCCCGGCGGCCATCGCGAGGATCACGCCGAACCAGCCGGTCTCAGGGCCGACGTAACGGATGACGAGCGCCATCACGACGGCGGCGAGCCCGGTGGTGAAGCCGATGGAAAGGTCGATGTGTCCCGCCACGACCACGAGCGTCAGGCCGAGCGCGAGCAGCAGGATCTGCGAGGCGGCGACCGCGATGGATTGGAGATTGTATATCCGGAACAGGAACGAGTTGCCGGTCTCGATCTGGGCGTAGATCTCGAAAAAGGCGAGGATGATCAGGAGAAAGACCCATGACCAGAAGTCGAGGAGGGGCTTCAGGAATGAAGCCCCTCCCCGTGCGGGTGTCGTCGCCTGGCTCACTCGGAGTAGATGAACTTGGCGATGTTCTCGTCACCGACATTGTCGGCGTTGATGACGGTGAAGCCCGTGCCGATCGAGGTCGGAACCGACTGTCCGGTCAGCGCGGCGTAGGCGGCCATGACGCCGAAATAGCCGATCTCGGCTGGATGCTGGGCGATGGCGGCGTCGACGAGGCCCGAGGAGATGTTGTCGACGATGCTCTGGGGCGCGTCGAAGGCGATCACGGTGATGTCGTCTGCCTTATCGGCACCTTCGACGCCGTTGCCCGCGCCCAGAGCGGAGAAGAGATTGGCGCCGAACACGCCGCCGATGTCGGGCGTGCGGGCGAGAACCGCCTGGAACTGCGAGGCGGCCAGCGAGGCGTCGTTCTCGTTGTACTGGGTGTCGAGGACCTCGATGCCGGGGAAGTTCTCGGCCATCTCGGCCTTGAAGCCCTCCTCGCGCTGGTCGGTGGTGGAGATGCCCGGCCGCACGTTGGAGACGTAGACCTTGCCTTCGCCGCCCATCGCGTCGGCCATGAAGCGCGCGGCCATCCGGCCGCCGCCGACGTTGTCGGACGCGACGTAGGAGAGCGGGAAATCGCCGTCGCCGGCGCCGTCCTGGTACATGCCGTCGTCGATGAAGGTGTCGACGGTGATGACGGGGATGCCGGCCTCGTTGGCGCGGCGCAGCGGCTCGATCATCTGGGTGCTGTCGGTCGGCGCGATCAGGATGGCGTCGGGGCCCCGCGCGATCACGGCGTCGAGCACCGGCGTCTGGAGGACGGGGTCGAACTCCTCCGCGCCCTGGAAGTCGACGGTGATGCCGAGCGCATCGGCGGCGGCCTGGGCGCCCCGGTTCATCGTGATGTAGAACGCGTCGGTGGTCAGGCCGGGCACGAGGGTGATGGTGATGTCCTCCTGCGCCTGGGCCATTCCGGCGGCGCCGAGCGTCGCGGCGAGCGCGGCGGACCTGATGATGTTTCGCATGTCGTGTTCCCCTCCCAAGGATGCCGGCCCGGATATCCGAGGCCGGTCTTTCGTCGTCGCCGGACGGTCGCCCCGCGAATCGCGTTACGGTTATTCAGATTGCCAAAGGCCGATTTCCGGCGCAAGAATTTGTTTCCAGAAAAATATTTCACGGGACGCGGCCGATGGCGCAGCGGCGGAAATGGGCGGGTTCGGGCGATCGGACGCTGATGCGGACGGCGGCGATCCTGCACTACCGCGAGGGCGTCTCGCAGATCGAGGTCTCGCGGCGGATGCGGGTCTCGACCGCCACCGTCTCGCGGCTGCTGGCCCGCGCCCGCGACGAGGGGATCGTGCGCATCCACATCGCCGATCCCGACGAGGCGCACGGGATCGGCGACGATCTGGCCCGCGCGCTGGGCCTCGCGACGGTCCGGGCGGTCGACACCGGCAGGACGGCGGGGCTGGCCGCGCAGGTCGGCGCGCTTCTGACTGGGGCGGAGCTCGCCGCCGGTTCGGTTCTCGCCATCGGGTGGGGCCGTGCGGTGCAGGGCGTCATCTCGACGGGATTGCCGCCGCTGCCGGGCGTGGTCGTCGTGCCGACGACGGGCGGCATGAACGAGACCGCCTCGCATTTCCAGATCAACGAGTTCGTGCGGACCGCGGCGGAGCAGACCGGGGGCGAGGCGCGGTTCCTCCACGCGCCGTCCAACCCGTCGCGCGAGCTGCGGTCCGTGCTGCTGCGCGATCCGGACACCACGCGGATCATGGAGTGCTGGTCCCGGATCGACGCCGCGATCCTGGGGATCGGAAGCGTGCAGACCTCGTCCGCGACGCGCGGAGCCGGAGCCGCGGCGCCGGAGGGCGCGGTCGGCGACGTGGCGCGGCATTATTTCGACCTCGCCGGCCGGAGGACCGGGCGGCCGGACGACGTCGATCCGATGACGGTGACGCGGGACGAGCTCCGGCGCGTGCCGCTCGGCATCGGAGTGGCTACGGGACCGGCCAAGGCGGCCGCGATCGTCGGGGCGGCGCGCTCGGGCATGATCGGCGCGCTGGTGACGAACCTCCAGACCGCGCGCGCGGTTCTCGATCTGTTGGACGACGCCGGAGCGGAGGTCCGCGAAGGGTATTGAAATTTATTTCTGAAATATTCCTGTTGAAATGGTCGCATGCCGCGGCTAGGCGTGGCCCCGAGGCATCGGGAGGACGGGCGCGATGGGTGCGGGCATGACGAGCGCGGAACGCCGCGGCTATCAGCAGATCTGCGGGCGGAACGGGTTGATGATGGTCGTGGCCTGCGACCAGCGCGGGGGGATGCGCCAGGTGCTGGCCGACACGCCCGAGGCGCGGGCCGGAATCGACGAGGCGGCGCTCGGCGTCGTCAAGGCGGACATCGTGCGGCATCTGGCGAACAAGGCGTCCTGCGTGCTGCTCGACGCGGTCTGCGCGGTGCCGGACGTGGTGGATGACGGCGTTCTCGCGCGCGACACCGCGCTCCTGATCGGGCTCGACGCCTCGGGATGGGACACGGACGCCAACGGCTACCGCGTCTCGAAGCTGGTGCCGGGGATCACCGCCCGGCGGGTGCGCGCGCTTGGCGGGACCGGCGCGAAGCTGATGGTCTATCTGCGGCCGGACCGCCCGGAGGCGAACGGGACGAACATCTGGATCATCCGGAATAGCATCGCCGATTTCGCGGCGGAGGACGTTCTGCTGGTGGTGGAGATCCTGACCTACCGGCTGGATGGCGAAAGCGCGGAGGATTACGCGCGGGCGTTTCCGGAGCTGATCGTCGAGAGCGCGCGGATCTCGGCCGATCTCGGGTCGAAGGTGCTCAAGCTGCCTTTTCCCGGGACGGCGGAGGCGTGCCGGCGGATCAGCGATCTCGGCGTGCCCTGGGCGGTGCTCTCAGCAGGCGTCGATCACGAGACCTTCGTCGGCCAGGTCGAGACGGCGATGGAGAACGGCGCGTCGGGCGTGATCGCCGGGCGGGCGCTGTGGAAGGATTGCGTGTCGCTCGACCGGGAAATCTGCCGGACGCGGCTCGAGGAGATCGCGAGCGCGCGTCTTCGGGAGATCCAGGGCATTCTGGACCGGCATGCGAAAGCCGTCTGAAACGGCGATCGGCATCGATGTCGGGGGCACCCGCATCCGGGCGGGGCGGATCGGTCCGGACGGGAGCCTCGCGGCCCACGTGATCGAGCCGGTCAGGGCGGATCGGGAGGGCTTCACCGGACAGGTGCTCCGGCTGGCCGGATCGGCGCGGGACGCGACGAGCGCGGCGATCGGCATCGGCATTCCGGGGCGCGTCGATGCCGGCGACGGGAATGATCCGGTCGGCGGGGTATCTCGATCTGGCGGAGTTCGATCTCGGCCGCGTCGTCGCGGAGGAGACCGGTCTGCCGGCGCGGGTCGGGAACGACGCGACGATGGCGCTGCTCGCGGAGGCGCATGCGCGGCCCGAAGGGTCGGCCGGCGTGATCCTGATGCTGACGGTGGGCACCGGGATCGGCGGCGCGATCCTGGCGGACGGCGCGCCCTGGCACGGCGGCGGGATCTCGGGTCAGTTCGGGCACATCGTCGTCAGCGCCGAGGGGAAGCCCTGCAAGTGCGGACGGACCGGCTGCGTCGAGACCTTCAGTTCCGGAACGGCGCTCGGCCGGCTGGTGAAGGAGGCGGACCTGACCCCGGCGACGACCGCCGAGGACCTGCTGAGCGCGGCGGAGGGCGGCGACGCGGTCGCGCGCGCGGTGCTCGAACGATGGGCGTCGCCCTTCCGGCGCGCGCTGGAGACGCTCGTCGCCGTCGTCGATCCCCGCGCGATCATCGTCGGGGGCGGTCTCGGGGGCGACATGACGCGCGCGCTCGGGCTTCTGCCGCCGGCTTCCGGCTGGTTCGGATTGCCGGTGGAGGCGGCGCGTCTCGGCGACATGGCGGGCGTGATCGGCGCGGGCCTCGCCGCCCTGCCCCGCGTCGGATCGACGGAATGAGGCGGGCGATCCTGGTGAACGGCGTCCCGGCGAGCGGCAAGACGACGTTCGCGGACCGGCTGGCGCGGTTCCTCGTCGCGGAAGGGATCGCGGCGGCGCCGCTCGGTCTCGACACGGTGAAGGAGGCGCTTTTCGCGCATCTGGGCGCCGGGGATCGCGAGCGCAACCGGATGCTCGGGCGCGCGAGCTATCAGGCGATCTTCGACAGCGTGGCGCGGTTTCCGGACGCGATCGTGCCGGTCGTCGACGCCTGGCACGGGTTTCAGCCGGTCGAGGCGGTCCGGGAGAACCTGGCGCGGGCGCGGATCGACGCGCCGATCGAGGTCTGGTGCGCGGTGACGCCGGAGACGGCCGCGGCCCGGTACAAGGCACGCGGTCCGGCGCGGCACCACGGGCATCCGCCGGCCTCCTATGCAGAGGAACTGCGCGGGCTGGCGGCGCGGGCGGCGCCGCTGTCGCTCGGGCCGGTGGTGCGGGTGGATTGCGAGACGGAGGTTCCGCGCGCCACGCTCGTCGCGATCCGCGACCTGCTGGCCGCTACGGACTGAGATAAGAGAGCGAAGGGAGAGAGACGCGATGGCATCCTACGACAAAGGCCCGATTCTCGTGACCGGGGCGAGCGGCGGGATCGGGGCGGCGACGGTCCGGCATCTGGTGCGGGGCGGCGCGAAGGTGGTGGCGGCCGGGCGGGACGAGGGACGGCTCGAGGAGCTCGCGGCGGAGACCGCCTGCGAATTCGTCGCCTTCGACCTGACTTCCGAGGACGGCGTCAGCGCCGCGATCGGGGAGATGGACCTCTGGGGGGTCGTCAATTGCGGCGGTTTCGGCGGGGAGATCGCGACGCCGATGGAGACCGACATCGACGTCTTCGACAAGGTCATCTCGGTCAACGCGCGCGGCGCGCTTCTGGTGACGAAATACGCCTCGCGCAGCATGATCCGGCTGGGAAAGGGCGGCGCCATCGTCAACGTGTCGAGCCAGGCCTCGCTGGTGGCGCTCAAGGGGCACGTCTCGTACGGGGCGTCGAAGGGCGCGCTCGACACCATCACGCGGGTCTCCGCGCTGGAGCTCGGCCCGCACGGCATCCGGGTGAACGCGGTGAATCCGACGGTGGTGATGACCGAGATGTCGGCGTTCTACTGGGGCCGGCCCGAGATCGGCGGGCCGTTCCTGGAGCAGATGCCGCTCGGCCGCTGGGCGACGGAGGACGACATCGCGGCGCCCATCGCGTTTCTGCTGAGCGACGGGGCGGCGATGATCTCGGGCGTGTCGCTGCCGATAGACGGCGGCTTCACGGCGTGCTGAGGCCGGGTCAGGCGTCGAGGTAGGCCCGCAGGGCGGCTTCGGTCCCGTCGCTCCAGATCAGGCGGAGCTGCCGGGCGAAGCTCTCGGCGAGGCGCGCGTCGTCGGCGAGATCGCCGTAGAGGTCGCGCTGGTCCAGCCAGGCCTGAGGGGTCTCCCTGGCCGCGTTGGCGGTGGCGGTCAGGCGGTCCCAGGCGGGATCGTTGGGTTCGATCGTCGAGCCGTCCTCGCGGAGGCCCGCGCACATCCGCGCCCAGAGCGCCTCGGTCAGAGCCAGACCGTCGATCGGGGCGCCGGCCGCGAGCGCCTCGCGGAGCACCGGCAGGATGAAGCCGGTATGGCGCGACGCGCCGTCGAAAGCGACGCGGCGCACGGTGTCGGCGATCTCGGGGTTGGAGAAGCGGCGGTCGATCAGGTCGACATAGGCGGCGGGGGTCATGCCGGGGACCGGATGGACGTGCGGCGCGATCTCCCGGCCCGCGACCTTGCGGAAGAACGGACCGATCAGCGGATGCGCCATGCAGCCCGCGATGGTGGGGACCGACAGGAGCTCGCCGGGATCGGAAATGACCTGGTGGCCGCCGTTGAGGATGCGGATCTTCATCGCCTCGAAGGAATGGACGTCGTCCGAGAAGGTCGCGCCCGCCCTGTCCCAGTCGGGCCGGCCGGCGCAGAAATCGTCCTCGATCACCCATTGACGGAAATTCTCGTGGGTGACGGGCGCCGCGTCGTCGATGCCGAAGGAGCGCGCGAGTTCCAGCTCCTTCGGGCCGGTCGCGGGCACGATGCAGTCGACCATGGAGTTCGGGAAAGTGGCGTTCGCGTCGATCCAGTCCGCGAGGTCCGGGTCGGACAGGCGGGCGAGCGAGACCAGCGTCTGGCGCAGGATCGCGCCGTTGCCCTGCAGGTTGTCGCAGCTCTGGCCGGTGAAGGGGCCGGTTCCTTCCGCGCGGCGGCGCCCGAGCGCGGCGATCATGGCGCCGAAGGCGGTGCGCGGCGCGTCCGGGTTCGCGGCGTCGTGGACGATGTCGGGATGGCGCGCGTCGAAACGTTTGGTGGCGGGGTCGATGTAGTAGCCGCCCTCGGTCACGGTCAGCGACACGATGCGGATCGCCGGATCGGCCATGCGGTCGATCAGCGGGCCGTTGCCCTCCTCGACCGGCACGAAACCGATCATGGAGCCGGTCACTTCCGCCGAGCGGCCGGCGGGATCGAGTTCGATCAGCGTGGTCATCCAGTCCTGCGCGGCCAGCCTGTCGCGCTGCGCCGCGTCGGCCGGGCGCACGCCCGCGCCGACGATCGCCCAGTCAAGCGCGAGACCCTGCTGCATCAGGCGGTGGAGGTACCAGGCCTGGTGCGCGCGGTGGAAGTTGCCGAGACCGATATGGACGATGCCGGGGGTGAGGCCCGCGCGGTCGTAGGTCGGGCGGGCGACGCTTTCGGGGAGATCCTTGAGGGTGGCGTCGGAGAGTTTCACGTCAGCTCATCCAGTTGCCGCCGTCGACGTTCAACGTCTGGGCGGTGATGTAGCGCGCCTCGTCGGAGGCGAGGAAGACGCAGGGATCGGCGATCTCCGCGGGCACGCCCATGCGGCCGAGCGGGACGGCCTCGCCGACCTCGCGTTTCTTCTGGCCTTTCGGCTTGTTCTCGTATTGGGCGAACTGCGCGTCGACCACATCCCACATCGGCGTGTCGACGACGCCGGGCGCTATGGCGTTGACGCGGATGCCGTCGGCGGCGAGTTCGAGCGCCATGGACTGGGTGATGGAGATCACCGCCGCCTTGGTAGAGCAGTAGATCGTGACGTTCGCCTCGCCGCGCCTTCCGGCCTGGGAGGAGAAGTTGATGATCGCCCCGCCGCCGCGTTTTTTCATCGACGGGACGACCGCCTGGATGGCGAAGATCGTGCCGCCGACGTTGACGTCGTATTGGCGGCGGTAATCCTCGTGCGTGATCCTGTCGATCGAGGCCATGTTGAAGATGCCGGCGTTGTTGACGAGGATGTCGATCCCGTCCCAGGCCTGTTCGACGGCGGCGACGCCGCGGACGATGGAGCCGGTGTCGGTCACGTCCATCGCCACGGCCATCGCCGCGTCGCCCAAGGCCTCCGCCGTCGCCTTCGCGTCGGCTTCGAGGCGGTCGGCCACGGCGACCTTCGCGCCGGCCGCGACGAACGCCTCGCAGATCGCGCGTCCGATGCCGCGCGCGCCGCCGGTGACCAGCGCCACCCTGCCTTCAAGCCGTCTCATTGGATGCGGAGCCCCTTGTCGTCGAATTTGTGGATGTGCTCGGCCTGCGGCGTCAGATGCACCGTGTCGCCGTGCCGGACCTCGAATTCGCCACCGGCGCGCACGGTGAGCGGGTCGCAGCCGGGTATGCCGTGGATGTGCATGAACGTGTCGGAGCCGAGATGTTCGGCGACGCCGACCGTGCCCCGCCATTCGCCCCCGGTCGTGGAGATGTCGATGTGCTCGGGGCGGACGCCGATGGTGCGCGCGTCGTGTTTCGCGGCCTCGGGGCCTTCCAGAAGGTTCATCCTCGGCGAGCCGATGAATCCCGCGACGAATCTGTTACGCGGCGCGCGGTAGAGTTCGAGCGGACTTCCGACCTGCTCGATGACGCCGGCGTGCAGCACGACGATCTTGTCGGCCATGGTCATCGCCTCGACCTGGTCGTGGGTGACGTAGACCATCGTGGTGTCGAGCTTCTTGTGCAGCTCGGAGATCTCCATCCGCATGCCGACGCGCAGGGCGGCGTCGAGATTCGACAGCGGCTCGTCGAAAAGGAACGCGGCCGGCTCGCGGACGATGGCGCGGCCGATGGCGACGCGCTGGCGCTGGCCGCCCGAGAGCTGGCCGGGGCGCCGGTCGAGATAGTCGGTGAGATTGAGCGCGGCGGCGGCCTGGGCGATCCGCCGCTCCTGTTCGGCCTGTTCCATGCCCGCCATCTTGAGCGGGAAGGCGATGTTCTTTTTGACCGACATGTGCGGATAGAGCGCGTAGCTCTGGAACACCATCGCGAGGCCGCGTTTGGCCGGCGGCAGGCCGGTGGCGTCCTTGCCGTCGATCTCGATCGTGCCGCTGGTCGTGTCCTCGAGCCCCGCGATCAGACGCAGCAGGGTGGATTTCCCGCATCCGGACGGGCCGACGAAGACCACGAACTCGCCGTCGTCGATGTCGAGGTCGAGCGGCGGGATCACCGTCACGTCGCCGAAGGCCTTCTTGACCTGCTTGAGCTGAATGCGTCCCATGTTCCGTCCCCTACTTCACGGCGCCGAAAGTCAGACCCCGGACGAGTTGTTTCTGGCTGAACCAGCCCATGATCAGAATTGGAGCGATGGCCATGATCGAGGCCGCGCTCAATTTGGCGTAGAACAGGCCCTCGGGAGCCGAGAAACTGGCGATGAATTTGGTCAGCGGCGCCGCGTCCACGGTGGTCAGAAGGATGGTCCAGAACGCCTCGTTCCAAGCCAGGATGATGTTCAGCAGGACCGTCGACGCGATGCCGGGCAGCGCCATCGGCATCAGCACGTAGATGATCTCGTTCCTCAGATCGGCGCCGTCCATTCTCGACGCCTCGAGGATCTCGCCGGGGATTTCCCGGAAATACGTGTAGAGCATCCAGACGATGATCGGCAGGTTGATCAGCATGAGGACCACGACCAGCAGTATCCGGCTGTCGAGCACGTTGAAGTATTTCGCGATCAGCACCATCGGATAGAGGACGCCGACGGCCGGGAGCATCTTGGTCGACAGCATCCACAGCAGCACGTCCTTGGTCCGCGGGCCGGGAACGAAGGCCATGGCCCAGGCCGCGGGAACGGCGATGATGATCCCCAGCAGCGTGGAGCCCACGGCGATGATGATCGAGTTCGTCAGGGCCAGCGGATAGTTCGACCGCTCCAGAACCGCGCTGTAGTTCTCCGTGGTCCAGTCGAAGAAGAACCAGACAGGCGGATCGGCGATCGCCGTGGCCTCCGATTTGAAGCTCGTCAGGAAGGTCCAGAGGATCGGAAAGAAGATCAGCAGCCCGAGGCCCCAGGCGAGAGCCGTCCACATGATCTTTTTGCGTGGCGTGATCGCGCGTGCCATTTTCCGATCCTCCCTAGTTGTCGAGGTTCTTGCCGACGATCCGCATCAGGAAGATCGCGATGATGTTGGCGAGGATGACGGCGATGATGCCGCCCGCGGAGCCGAGGCCGATGTTCTGGCTCTCGAGCACGCGCTGGTAGACGAGGTAGGTCAGCGTGCGGGTGCCGAAGGCGCCGTTGGTGGTGACGAAGATCTCGGCGAAGATCGACAGCAGGAAGATCGTCTGGATCAGGATGACGACCGTGATCGCGCGGCTGAGATGCGGCAGGATCATGTACCAGAACCGGCTGAGCGGCGGCGCGCCGTCCATCTCCGCCGCTTCGAGCTGCTCGCTCGACAGCGACTGCACGGCCGTGAGCAGGATCAGCGTGGCGAAGGGCAGCCATTGCCAGGCGACGATCACGATGATCGAGAACAGCGGCGACTGGCTGAGGAAGTCATAGGGTTGAAGCCCCAATCCCTTGAAGAGATAGGAGAACAGGCCGTTGTCCACGTTGAAGAACATGTTCTTCCAGACCAGCGCCGACACGGTGGGCATGACGAAGAAGGGCGCGATCACCAGAATGCGCACGATCCCCTGTCCGAACATCGGCTGGTCGAGGAGCAGCGCGAGGAGGATGCCGCCCGCGACGGTGATCACCAGGATGCCGCCGACCATCTGAAGAGTGGTTCCGACCGCGTCCAGGAAGGACGAGGAGGTCACGAACGACACGTAATTGTCGAAGCCGATCCAAGGCTCGAACGTTCCGCGCAGAGGGCGGTAGTCGGCGAAGGAGAAATACAGCGTCATGCAGAGCGGCACCAGCATCCAGACCAGCAGGACGAAAACCGCCGGCGATATCATGATGCGGGCCGCGGACCTGGAACTCTTCGTTGCCATGACGGACCTCCGGTCGTGGGACGTTGATGCGTGCCGGCCATCGCGGAAACCCGGACGGGCTTGCGGAGCTCAGGCAAGGGTAGGAAGAAGGAAGGGCGGGCCGATCGGCCCGCCCTCCGCGGCCGGGGCTCAGTAGCCCGCGGCCTCCATCTCCTCGACGGTGAACTCCTGAGCGCGCTCAAGAGCCTCCGCGCCGGACTGCTGGCCCGCGAGCGCCGAGGCCATCTCCTGACCGACCTGGGTCGCGATGCCCGCGAATTCGGGGATCGCGACGAACTGGATGCCGGTATAGGGAACCGGATCGACCGTCGGGTCGGTCGGATCGGCCGTGCCCATCGAGTCGACCGTCGCCTGCGCGAACGGAGCCGCGTCGAGGTAGTTGCTGTTTTCGTACAGCGACTGGCGCGTGCCCGGAGGAACGGCGACCCAGCCCTTCTCCTCTGCGACGAGCGCGCCGTAGTCCGGACCGGTCGCCCAGCTGATGAACGTCTTGGCGGCGTCCTGCTTGTCGGACGATGTCGGGATCGCCAGCGACCATGCCCAAAGCCAGTTGCCGCGCTTGCCCAGACCCGTATCGGGCGCAAGTGCGAAACCGACCTGGTCGGCGACGGTGGAGTCGTCGTTCACGACGAACTGGCCGGCGGAGGTCGCGTCGATCCAGATGCCGCATTTGCCCTGCTGGAACAGCGTCAGGTTCTCGTTGAAGCCGTTGTTGGCGGCGCCGGCGGGACCGGATTCCTCCATCATCTCCAGATAGAAGTTGACCGTGTTCGCCCAGGCCTCGGAATCGAACTGGGCGTTCCAGTCCTCGTCGAACCAGCGCGCGCCGAAGGAGTTCGCCATTGCGGTCAGAAGCGCCATGTTCTCGCCCCAGCCGGCCTTGCCGCGCAGGCAGATGCCGTTGATCTCGTTCTCGCGGTCGGTCATCGCGGCGGCGGCCTCGCGGATGAACTCCCAGGTCGGCTCGGCTGGCATTTCCAGTCCGGCCGCCTCCATCAGGTCCTTGCGGTACATGGTGAAGGAGGATTCGCCGTAGAACGGCGCGGCGTAGAGCTCGCCGTCGACCGACAGACCGCTTCGGATCGCAGGGATGATGTCATCGACGCCGTATTCGGCGGGCAGATCGTTCAGCGAGACGAGCCAGCCGTTGGCGCCCCAGATCGGAACCTCGTAGGTGCCGATGGTCAGGATGTCGTACTGCCCGCCCCCGGTCGAGATGTCGGTCGTGACGTTCTGGCGCAGGACGTTCTCCTCGAGCGTCACCCATTCGACGTTGATGTCGGGGTGCTTCGCGTTGAAATCGCCCATGAGGCTCTGCATGGTGATCATGTCGCCGTTGTTCACCGTGGCGATGGTGATCGTTTCCTGCGCGATCGCGCCGGTCGCGGTGACCGCGACGAGCGCGGACGCGCCATAAAGTACGCTCTTCAGATTCATTCCGGGTTCCCTCCCTAGGTGGTCGTTTCTTGAGCCAAGCGTTAACAGATTCGGGCGCATCGAGTCAATCCAGAAACTTTACTCCCGTAAACTTTAGTTATGCCGCACCGCAACATTATTTACGCGGAAGAGCGCAGCACCAGCTTGCCGTCGAGGAGGATCTCGGGGCGGTCTCCCTTGGGCTCGCCGGCTTCGATCAGCGCGAACAGCATCTCGACGCTGCGCTCGGTGATGGCGTTGTAATCCTGCGAGACGGTGGTGAGCGGCGGGCAGGTGAACTGCGACCACGGGTGATCGTCGTGCCCCGCGACACGCAGCGCGCAACCGGGGCCGTGACCGACCCGCAGGCCCTTCTGATAGGCGGCCGCGATGAGCCCCACGGCGAGCCGGTCGTTGCTGCACAGGATCGTCTGAGACGGGAGGGACCGCTCCGCTATGACGCGCGCGCCCCCCTCAAGGCCAATTTTCTCGAATTCCCAGCCGTTGCCTTCGACCCGGACGATCTTCGGCTCATGCCCCAACGCCTCCATCGACAGGAGATAGGCTTCCCGCCGTCTGTTGGCGTTCGGGTTCACCGGCAGCAGCATCTCGAAAAAGCATGGCGGCTCTCCGGTCCGGCAGAGATAATCAACGATCAGACCGATGCTCTGGCGGTTGTCCGAGCCCACAAAGGCCGCGCCCACGTTGACATTGCTGTCGAAAACGACGGTGGGCACCTCCTCGGCGAACCTCCGGACGCTCTCGTAGTCCGAGCCGCGTCCGAGCGGCGCGATCAGCGCGCCGGCCGGCCGCAGGGATTGGAGCGTCGCGAGGGCGTTGATCTCGAGGCTCTGCCGGCCGTGCGCGCTGAGCACGAGGGGCCAGAAGCCGGCCTCGATGCAGAGGCGCTCGATCTTGCGGACCATCTCCGCGAAGAACGGATCCGCCAGATAGGGCACGAGGATGCCGATCGTCTTGGTGAGCTTCCGGTTCTGGTTGATGGCGAAAATGTTGGGGCGGTAGTCGAACTCCGTAAGCGCCGTCTCGATCCTGGAACGCGTGGTTTTGCGGACGCTGTCGGGGTCGTTGAAGAATTTCGACAGGGTCGGGCGCGAGATCCCGCTGACCTGCGCGAACTCCTCCATCGTTTTGATCTTGCGCCCGTTCATGCCGCCGATCTCCGCCTCCGCCCGCCATCCGCCGCCCGCCTCCGGCCTCCGGACGCGATGTCGACTTCCCAAATATATTTACGCGCGTACAATCCGATATTGACACCAGGTTTCTCTCGTGGCAAGCGTCAAGTCCTCCCACGCTCATCTCGGCCCCCGGAGCAACAATGAAAAAGATCGCGATCATCGGCGAGATCCTGGTCGAGATCATGGCGGACACGACGGGCGAGGGCTTCACCGCGCCGCAGCCGCTGACCGGGCCGTTCCCGTCCGGCGCCCCGGCGATCTTCGCGGATCAGGCGGCGCGGCTGGGCCAGCCGGTCGGCATCCTCTCGGCGGTCGGCGACGACGATTTCGGCCGGATCAACCTGGAGCGGCTCGCGCGCGACGGCGTGGACGTCTCCGCCGTGCAAGTCGACCCGGACCGCCCCACCGGAAGCGCCTTCGTGCGGTACCGGGCCGACGGCACGCGGGATTTCGTGTTCAACATCCGGCACAGCGCCTGCGGTCATCCGGCGGACGGCCCGTCCGCGAAAGCGATGCTCGAAACGGCGGGCCATCTGCACGTCATGGGATCGTCCCTGTCGAGCCCGGCTTTCGCCGCGCTGAATGTCGCGGCCGCCCGCAGCGTCAAGGCCCGCGGCGGCACGGTCTCGTTCGATCCGAACCTGCGAAAGGAGATGCTGTCCGCTCCGGGCATGGCCGACGCGATGGGCCGCATCCTCGCGGCGACCGACCTGTTTCTCCCGAGCGGCGAGGAACTGGTCCTTCTGACGCGGTCGAAGGAAAACGCCGGCGCGGTGGCGGAACTGCTGGGGCGCGGGGTGGCGGCGGTGGTCCACAAGAACGGCACCGAAGGCGCGACGTACCACGACACGCGGGGAAGCGTCTCCGTTCCTGCGTTCCGGGTCGAGGAGGTCGATCCGACCGGCGCCGGCGATTGCTTCGGCGGCGCGTTCACCGCGCTCTGGCTGCGCGGAACGGCCCCGCGCGACGCGCTCGCGCTCGCCACCGCCGCCGGCGCGCTGGCGGTCACCAGGCGCGGACCGATGGAGGGTGTTTCGGACCTCGCGACGCTCGAACGCCTCGTGCGCGACAACGCCGAGGCGCCGCGATGAGCCATCCGCTTCTGGACCTGCCCGCCGCCCACGCGCGCGGCGAGCGGCGCGGCATCACCTCGGTCTGCTCGGCGCATCCCCTCGTCATCGAGGCGGCGCTGCGACTGGGCAAGGCGAGCGGCCGGACCGTCCTGATCGAGGCGACCTGCAACCAGGTCAACCAGGACGGCGGCTATACCGGCATGAATCCTGCGGATTTCCGGCGCTTCGTGGAGGGCGTCGCCTCGGATGTCGGGCTGGATCCGGCCGGGATCATCCTCGGCGGCGACCATCTGGGGCCGAACCCGTGGAAACACCTGTCTGCCGACGCGGCGATGGACAAGGCCGAGACGATGATCGCGGCCTTCGCGCGGGCCGGTTTCACCAAGCTGCATCTCGACACGTCGATGGGCTGCGCCGGCGAGCCGGTCGCGCTTTCCGACACGCTGACCGCCGCGCGGGCGGCGCGCCTGGCCGAGGCGGCCGAGGCGGCCGGAACCGGCGCCGCGCCCGTCTACGTCATCGGAACCGAGGTTCCCGTTCCCGGCGGCGCGACGCACGCTCTGGACGGCCTCGACCTGACGCGGCCGGAAGCGGTGGCCACCACGTACCGGGTCCACGCGGAGGCGTTCGAGGCGCGCGGCCTCGGCGACGCCTTCGCGCGGGTCATCGCCCTCGTGGTCCAGCCCGGCGTCGAGTTCGGCCATTCCGACGTCATCCGTTTCGACCCGGCGAAAGCCGGGGCCCTGTCCGCGACCCTGTCCGAGTTGCCGGGCGTCGTGTTCGAGGCGCATTCGACCGACTACCAGTCGCCCGAGGACCTGCGCGCCCTCGTCGCGGGCGGTTTCGCGATCCTGAAGGTCGGGCCGTGGCTGACCTTCGCGCTCCGCGAGGCGCTCTACGGCCTCGACGCCGTCGCGGACGTGCTGGAGGGCCATCCCCCGCGCGGCGGTCTGATGGCGGCGATGGAGGACGTGATGCTCGCCTCGCCGGAACACTGGGAGAAATACTACTCAGGCGACGGGCCCGACCTCTGGCTCAAGCGGCATTTCAGCCTGTCGGACCGGATCAGGTATTACTGGCCCGACCCCAAAGCCCGCGCCGCGGTCGAAGCCCTGCTCGCCCGCCTCCGGGGCAAACGCATCGCCGGCCCGGTCCGAAGCCAGTTCCTGCCCGGATCGGGCCCGGGCGCGCCCGGCGACGACGCCCGCGACGCGCTCCTCGACGCGGTCACGCGGGTCCTGACGGTCTACGAGGCGGCGACCGGCCCCTAGACCTCCTCCGGCACCATGTCGATCGCGCCGCAGGGGCATTCGGCGGCGCAGATGCCGCAGCCCTTGCAGTAGTCGAGATTGAACTCGAAGCGGTTGCCGGGTCCGAGCTTGATGACCGCGTTGTCGGGGCAGACCCCGTAGCAGTTGTCGCATTCGAAGCAGTTGCCGCAGCTGAGGCACCGGCGCGCCTCGAAAAGCGCGGTGTCCTCCGAAAGCCCGCCCTGCACCTCGTCGAAACCCGACACCCGCCGCGCGAGGTCGAGCTGCGGACGGACGGTCTTGGGCGCGTCGCTGTAGTACCAGGTGTTCAGCCGGTCGAACCCCGCCACCTCTTTCTCCGCCCGGGGCGGGAGCGCGGCGCCCCGCAGCCAGGCGTCGATGTGGCGCGCCGCGCGCTTCGCCTGGCCGATGGCGACCGTCACGTTCCGTTCGCCCGGCGACATGTCGCCGCCGCAGAAAAGGCCGGGATGGGCCGTCATCTGCGTCTCGGGGTCGGTCATCACCACTCCGTCCCGAACGACGATGTCCTCGACGCTGCCCAGAAGCGACAGATCCACCTCCTGGCCCAGCGCCAGCACCAGCGAATCCGCCTCCAACGTCTCGAATTCGCCGGTCGGTTGCGGACGGCCCTCGGCGTCGAGCTCCATCTTCTCGATGGTGAGCGTCGCGCCGGCGGCCTCGGTGATCGTGCTCAGCCACTTGACCTTGACGCCTTCCTCCAGCGCCTCCTCCAGCTCGAAATCATGCGCGGGCATGCGCTCGCGGTTGCGCCGGTAGACGATGATCGCGTCCGTGGCGCCGAGCCGCCGCGCGGTGCGGGCCACGTCGATCGCGGTGTTGCCGCCGCCGTAGACCGCGACCCGCCGCCCGAGCAGCGGCTTGTCCGCGCCCTCCATCGAGCGCAGCACCGAAACGGCGTCGAGAATGCGCGCGCTGTCCTTGGCGGGGATGTAGGCGCGTTTGGCGATGTGAGCCCCGACGGCGAGAAACGCCGCGTCGGCGTTCTCGGCTTTCATGCTTGCCGCGATGTCATCGACGCGCTCGCCATAGCGGAACGTCACGCCCATCGCGGCGATGCGCGCCACCTCGGCGTCAAGCACGTCGCGCGGCATGCGGTATTTCGGGATGCCGTAGCGCATCATGCCGCCCGGCGCGTCGCCGGCCTCCAGCACCGTCACCGCGTGCCCCATCCGGCGCAGATGATAGGCGGCCGACAGACCCGAGGGGCCCGCGCCGACGATCAGGACGTGTTTGCCGGATTCCTCGGCCGGCGCCTCGAACGCCCAGCCGCGCTTCAGCGCCTCGTCGCCGAGAAACCGCTCGACGGAGTTGATCCCGACCGCCGCGTCGAGCTTCGCGCGATTGCAGACGCTTTCGCAGGTGTGATAGCAGACCCGCCCCATGATCGCGGGCAGCGGATTGTCCCGCGTCAGGTGCCGCCAGGCCGCCTCGTAATCGCCGCTCTCCGCGTGGAAGAGCCAGCCCTGGATGTCCTCGCCGGCCGGGCATTCCTTGTTGCAGGGCGGCAGACGGTCGACATAGACCGGCCGCTCGGTCCGCCAGGTCCCGGTCTTGTTCGCCAGAGACGAGCCCGGATCGAGCGTGATCGCGAAGGGTTTCTTCATGGTCATGCCGCGTTCTCCCCGTCCAGAAGGCCGAAACGTCTGATGTTGCGGTCGGCGCCGGCCTGGATGCGGGCGACGATGTCGGGACGGCCCTCGCCGGAGAACAGGTGCGCGAAGCGCTTCTGCGGCCTGAGGTATTCCTCGACCGGAACGCGGCGGCGGATTTTGGTGACCTCGGTGATCGCGCCGTCCTCCGCCTCGAAGATCGGGAAGATGCCGGTCTCGCGCGCCAGCCGGGCGATGCGGATCGTGTCATGGCTCGCCGAGCCCCAGCCGAGCGGACAGGGCACGAAGACGTGCAGGTAGCGCGCGCCGTGCATCGACATGGCCTTCACCACCTTGGCCTCGAGATCGTGCAGGTCGGCCACCGTGGCCGTCGCGACATAGGGGATCTCGTGCGCCATCGCGATCAGCGGCACGTTCTTGCCCTTGCCGAACTCGGCCCCGGGTTCCGGTCCGAGCGGCATCGTCGTCGCGGTGCGCGCGGCGGGCGGCGTCGCGGAACTGCGCTGCACGCCGGTGTTCATGTAGCCCTCGTTGTCGTAACAGATGTAGAGCACGTCGTCGTCGCGGTCGAACATGCCCGAGAGGCAGCCGAAGCCGATATCCGTCGTGCCGCCGTCGCCGCCTTGGGCGATGACGCGCGTGACGCTCCGCTCCAGACCCGCCTTGCGCGCCTTCACCTTGAGCGCGGCGGCCATCCCCGTCCCGACGGCGGCGGCGTTGCCGAAGAGCGAATGCAGCCATGGAAGCTGCCACGACGTCTCGGGATACGGCGTCGAGAACACCTCCAGACAGCCGGTGGCGTTCGCCGCGATCAGCTGCCCGTCGGTGGCCCGCAGCGCCGCGTCCACCGCGTAACGGGCGCCGAGCGCCTCGCCGCAGCCCTGGCAGGCGCGGTGGCCGGAATTGATCGCGTTGTCGCGCGCGGTGGACGACTGCACGCTCCGGTCGCTTTCCGGGAGCAGCCGGTTTCCGACAGTGAAGGTGCCGGTCTGGTAGAACTTGATCGCCTGGGTCATCCGGTCCTCCTCAGCTCACTTTGGCGGCGACGGTTCCGACGTCGCGCAGCAGGTTCTCGGCGATCGGACCGCTGCGCCGCGTCGCGGCCTCGCGGGCGAGGTGGCGGTTGACGATGTCGTGGTCGAGATCGAGGAACGTCAGCGGCTCCAGCGCGTCGCGCATCGCCTCGCGCAGCATGGTCACCAGCGATCCTTGCGGGATCGCCCGCCCGCCCAGTCCGGCGATCACGGTATAGCCCTGAAGCTGGATGCCCGAGAGCGCGAGCCGCACGTCGGTGGACACCACCCCGCCAAGCCCGACGGAGAAGCTCTTTTCCAGCACCACGACGCGTTTCGCGTCCTTAAGCGCCGCGCGCACCGCCGCGAGCGGGAACGGACGGAAAGACCGGATCGACAGCACGCCCACCTTCCCGCCCTCGTCGCGCAGCGCGTCCACCGCCTCCTCCAGCGTGCCGATCACCGAGCCGAGCGCCACCACGATGGTCTCCGCGTCCTCGATGCGGTAGCCGCGCACCAGCCCGCCCGAGGCGCGGCCGAAGCCCGCCTCGAACTCGGCCGCGATCTGCGGGATCAGGTCGAGCGCCATGGTCTGTTTGGCATGGGCGAGATAACGCACCTCCATGAACGCCTCCGGCCCCACCATCGCGCCGATGGAGACCGGTTCCGCCGGATCCAGGACCTGGCGCGGCTCGTATTCCGGCAGGAACCCGTCGACCTGGGCCTGGTCGGGCATGTCCACCTGCTCGTAGGCGTGGGTCAGGATGAACCCGTCCATGCAGACCATCACCGGCATCGACAGCTCCTCGGCCAGCTTGAACGCCTGGATGTGCAGGTCGAGCGCCTCCTGGTTGGTTTCCGCGAAGAGCTGGATCCAGCCGCAGTCGCGCTGGCTCATCGAATCGCTGTGGTCGTTCCAGATGTTGATCGGCGCGCCGATGGCCCGGTTCGCCACCGTCATCACGATGGGCAGCCCGAGGCCCGAGGCGTTGTAGACGGCCTCCGCCATGAACAGCAGCCCTTGGCTCGCCGTCGCCGTATAGGTCCGCGCGCCGGTGGCCGAGCTTCCGATCGCCACGCTCATCGCGGCGAACTCGCTCTCGACATTGATGAACTCGCATGGCGCGAGCGCGCCGGACTTCACCAGCGCCCCCAAGCCTTCGACGATATGGGTCTGCGGCGAGATCGGATAGGCGCAGATCACCTCCGGGCGGCAGAGGGCCACGGCCCGCGCCACCGCCTGCGAGCCTTCGATCTGGGTCTTCATGGTCTGGTCTCCCGGGCCGGTGGGGTGTCCTGGCGGAGCGTCGGACGCGCCGTCGCCGCGACGGTCTCGTAGGCTTCTGTCGCCGCCTCGATGTTGCGTCGCGCGACCTCGCCGGCGAATTTGTCGCCGATCGCGTGCACGACCGCGTCGAGCGTGACGATACCCGTCAGGGCCGCCGCGCCGCCGAGCAGGACGGCGTTCGGCAGAGGCCGCCCGAGATGCCGCCTCGCGATCTCCGTCGCCGGAAGCGAGACGAAGCGCGCGCGCGGCAGGCGCTCCGTCGCGTCGGCTATGTGCAGTTCCTCCGGGCTCCGCGCGCTGTTGATCAGCACGTCCCCGTCGGGATCGAGACCCTGGAAAACGTCCACCTGATGCAGCAGCGTCGGGTCCTGGATGATGACGAGATCGGGTGCGATCACCGGATCGCGCGATCGGATCGGCCGGTCGTCGATCCGGCAGAACGACACGACAGGCGCTCCCGTGCGCTCGGAGCCGAAGCTCGGGACCGCCTGGGCGTGCCGCCCCTGCTCGAAGGCCGCGATTGAGAGTATCTCGGCCGCGGTGACGACCCCCTGTCCGCCACGTCCGTGAATCCGCACCTGGAACATGACAGGCTCCCCTACTTGTACCGGTCGGAGCCTTAGGGCGAATCGCCGCGCGGGACATTGACACGGATCAAGCGGACGGCGACTTCCGGAGGATCGCGGCGTTCGACCGGACGTTGGCTCGCGCGGAGGAGCCCCGAGGCGCTGAAGGTCCGGGTCCGTGATACGGACCAGCGCGAAGGTTCACCGCGGTGATGATCTCTTCACGGGCGGCCTTCATTCCGCGCGGCTTTGGCCGGCTCCTCGCTTCCAGCACCCGCGATCTTTCCATGGTCGGGTCTCCTGAGGGTCCGATATTCGGCCGCGGCCGGACGCCGCGCTCGCAGGTGAC
>CAWCUP010000018.1:0-83651 GCA_963798765.1 uncultured Alphaproteobacteria bacterium
CATGCGCGCGGTGCGACCGCGCGAATGGAGCCTCCGTTCCCGCTTCACCGCCGCCTATGCCCCGGATACCGGCGCTCAGGCGCTCAAAGCGGATTTCATCGAGTGTCTGCTTTCCGCGATCCGAAAGCGATCCGGGGCTACGCTTTGAGCGCCGGACTCTGCGCCAGGACGCAAAGCAGCTCGAACATCAGCGACGCTCCGAGCCAGGCCGTTCCTCCGGACGCGTCGAAGGGCGGCGACACCTCGACGACATCGGCGCCGATCAGGTTCAGCCCGGCGAGTTCGCGCACGACCTCGAGCGCCTGGAAGCTCGACGGGCCTCCGACTTCCGGCGTTCCCGTCCCCGGCGCGAATGCCGGATCGACGAAGTCGATGTCGTAGGAGACGTAAGTCGGTCTGCTTCCGACGATCTCTCGCGCCTCCTTCATGACGTCCGCCACGCCCCGGGCGAAGAACTCCTCGATCGGAATGACCCGGACGCCCTGCGCGGATGCGAAGTCGCGATCCTCGCTGTCGTATGCGGTTCCCCGGATTCCGATCTGCACGACACGCTTCGGGTCCAGCAGGCCCTCCTCGATCGCGCGCCGGAAAGGCGTTCCATGGGTGTACATCGACCCGTTGAAATAGCTGTGGAACAGGTCGGTATGGCTGTCGAAATGGATCATCCCGAGCGACGTCTCGCCTTTGAGGCCGCGCAGGACCGGAAGCGACACCAGATGGTCTCCCCCCGCCGTCAACGGGAGAACGCCCGCCTGACGTATCCGGGCGTAGTAGGTCTCGAAGCGTTCAAGGCTGTCCTGGAGATCGGCCGGGTTGGGCGCGACGTCTCCCAGATCGGCGCATCGGGCGGCCTCGAAAGGCCGCATGCCCGTATGCCCGTGCTGGGCCCGGATCATCGTCGAGGCGTCGCGCAGCTGTCTCGGACCGTGGCGCGGTCCGGGGCGATTGGTCGTGCCGCCGTCCCATGGCGCGCCCACGATTCCGATCTGCACGTCGCGGAAGCGGCCGTGGTCCGGATCGACATGGGGCAGCCGCATGAAGGTGGGGATCCCGGCGAAGCGGGGAAGGTCGAAACCCGAAACCGGGTGAAAGAATTCGTCCGTCACTTTTCAGACCCTCTCGTTGATGTTCTCCAGCGGGTCTCTTCGCCCGAAACGCTCGGCTGCGCGTTCATTTCTCATAGCAGGCCTCACGCCTCGCCGCACCTGCCGACGCGGCGCTGTGCGCGTCTCGCCGGCGACCGGAACGCAAACACTCGCATGCCGCGCGGAGCGATCGTCGAATCGGGCCCGGCGACCGGGCGGGGCACGCATGACCGCCGTTCCCGACCTTCGGGACCGACGGTCAGTCCCAGCCTCGGGTGACGAGTTCCGAGCGCATGTCGGGGCGGCGCCAGTCGCGGTGCATGGCCCCGTCCTTCATGATCAGCGCGAAATGGTCGGGGCCGACGAGGATTGACTGGTCGGCGAGCGGGTCGCCATCGACCAGCAGGATGTCGGCGAGCGCGCCCTCGGCGATGACGCCAAGCTCACCCTCGTGGCCCATCAGGTCGCCGCCGACCGCCGTGGCGCATTTCAGCGCCTCGGCCGGAGAATAGCCGAAGAATTTCACGAAATGGCCGATGTCGCGCGCGTTCTGGCCCATCGGCGTCACCGTGAAACCGTAATCGCCGCCGACCACGACGCGCATCCCGCGCTTGCGCATCTCGTGATAGGTCGCGACGGTGTGCTCCAGCTTGCGGGGCAGGTGCATGGCCTCGGCGATCTCTTTGGTCAGGCCGACGACGTCGCCTTCGAAGACGGAATTGTGCACGAGGCCGAAGGCCGGGCCGATGATGACGCGGTCCTTGGCGGCCTCGAGCATGTCGAGCGCCTCCTCGTCGGCGAAATCGCAGTGGTAGATGCAGTCGATGCCGGCGCGCACCGCGCGCTTGACCAATTCCGCCGCGCGCGCATGGCAGGCGACGCGCTTGCCCCAGTCGTGCGCGGCGTTGGTCAGCGCGGTCAGCTCCTCCTCCGAGATCGAGACGATCTCGGCGCGGGCATGGCCGACGAACTCGTCGCCGGAGACGTTCACCTTGATGTTGTCGACGTTCTCGCGGCAGCAGATCCGGACCGCCTTGAGCATCTCGGTCACGCCGTCCGCGATCAGGCCGAAGCTTTCGGCGTGCATGTGGGCCCTGCGTTCGTCTCCTAGTCCGCCGGTGGTGGTGATCTCGGGGCTGGCGGCGCGATAGCGGGGGCCGGCGATGTAGCCCTGCTCGATCTCCTCGCGCACGACGACGTCGATGCGGAGCTTGGCAGAGGCCGCCGAGTAACAACTGGTGAAGCCATGATCGAGAATCTTGGTGGCGTTGCGCAGCGTGCGAAGCAGATGCTCCTCGGGAGGGATCTCGCCCAGATCCTGGTTGCGCGCGGGGCCGACGAAGCTGAGGTGGCAGTGGCCCTCGACCATGCCGGGCATCAGGGTGCGTCCCGCCCCGTCGATCACGTCCCTGGCGCGGCTCTCGTCGATATGGTCTCCGCCGCGCGCGACGGCGGTGATCCGGTTGCCGTCGACCAGCACCTCTCCGGGGCTGGCCGCGTCGTCGATCCCGTCCCAGACGATGACGTCGCGGAAAAGGTATGAGGATCTTTCGGCCGCGCCGGCGCGGGTCTGTTTCGCGATGTCCATGTCAGGCTCCTCGTCGCGGGATCGCCCTTGTGTCGGAATCGGGCGAATGAAGGAGATCGGCGGCTCGTATGCGGAGACCGTCCAGCTTTGTGCCTCTGATTTCGAATGTGGCGAAGAACGCGTTGCCGATCAGCATGCCTGCGGCTCCTTCATTGCGTGACGGCCTGGCCGCGGCCGTAGACCAGCAGCATGCCGATGATAACGCCGCCATAGATCACCTGCCGCCCGGCCTCCGGCATCTGCATGATCGAGAGCACCGAATTCAGCAGCACGATCAGGATGACGCCGATCAGCGTGCCGAGATAGCGGCCGCGGCCGCCCAGGATGTTGGTGCCGCCGATTACGACGGCGGCGATAGCCGGCAGCAGGTACGCGTCGCCCATGCCCTGATAGGCTTTGGTCGAATAGCCCGCCAGAAGCGTTCCCGCCAGGCCGGACGCCATGCCGCAGAGGCAGAAGGCGATGATGATGACCCGGCGTGTCGGCACTCCGGAGAGGTAGGCGGCGGCCTCCTTGTTGCCGATCGCGAAGATGTACTTTCCGACCGAGGTGCGGTTCAGGAGCACGGCCATCCCGACGGACACGGCGGCCCAGACCAGCAGCGCCACCGGGATGCCGAGAATCCGGCCGGTCGCGAGGTATTCCATCAGGTCGCTGGCGGCCGTCTGCGGCGCGAAGCCGCCGGTATGCGCGACCATCAGCCCGCGAAGCACCGCGTTCACGCCGAGCGTGAAGATCATCGAGGGGATGCGCAGGTAAGCCACGCCGAAGCCGTTGACGAGGCCGACCAGGAGCCCGATCGCGAGCCCCACCGGAATGGCCATCGGACCGCCGACCGCGGTCGCCATCATCGCCGCGGCCGCGATGGTCCATGGCACCGAGAGGTCGATGTGGCCGAGCAGGATCACCAGCATCATTCCCGCCGCGACGATTCCGAGAAACGCGCCGACCTGGAGCTGCTGGAGCAGGTAGTTGGGCGACAGGAGCGGCGCGTCGCCGCGGGTCAGAAGCGTGTAGGCGGTACCGACCGCGAGGATGACCAGCACGAACAGTCCCGCGATCACGATGGGCTTGTCGTCCGGGGACAGCCGGAAGCGGCCGGAGCGTTCCGGAGCGGTCGCCGCGGTCATCGGAAAAGCTCCAGCGTGTTCTTGACCCGCAACACCCGAAGCGCGCCGAGGCTGACGGCCGCGAGCAGCACCACGCCCTCGATCAGCGGCTGCAATAGTGGGTCGACCTCGAAGATGCGGAAGTTGAAGGAGATCGTGCGCAGGATCAGCGCCCCGAAGATCGACCCGATGGCGGAGCCGACCCCGCCGAGCAGCGACGTGCCGCCGATCACGACGGCGGCGATCGAGTTCAAGGTGTAGGCGCCGGCCTGCGGGATGTCCGCGTTCCCCGAGGAGGTCTGAAGCGCGAGGTAGAGCCCCCCGAGCCCCGCGAAGAACCCGCCCAGGGTGAAGGCCGCGATCTTGGCGCGGTTGATGTTCAGCCCCGACATGTAGGCGGCGCCCTCGCCGGAGCCGATCGCGTAGACGGTGCGCCCCGTCACGGACCGCGCGAAAGGGATCCAGACCAGCAGCGCGACCGCGACCAGAAGGATCAACGGCACGGGCAGCCAGGCGACGGGCTGAAACCATGGCGCGTCGCCGTCGTTCGCGAAGCCGTAGGTCGCCGCCACCTCGTAGAGGTCGTTGGTCGCGGCCCATGAGAGGTCGCCGTCCACGCTGCCTCCCGGGCTGGGTCTGAGGAAGAGCGCGAGGCCGACATAGATCGCGCCGGTCGCCAACGTCGCGATGATCGGCTGGATGCGGCCGTAGACGACGACGCAGCCGTTCATGAAGCCGCAGGCGGCCCCGGTGGCCATGCAGAGCGCGACGCCGAACGCGATCTGCAGGGGCGATCCGCTGAGCACGTGGCTCGCGAGGCAGTTGACCAATGTCATGACCGCGCCCACCGAGAGATCGAGGCCGCCGAGAAGGACGGGCAACGTCTGCGCCATGGCCACCATCGACAGCGTGAAGACCTCGTTGGCGTTCTGGATGTAGACTGCGGTCGAGAAGCCTCGCGGATGGTTCATGTTGTAGAAGACGTAGAACGCGAAAAACACTCCGATCGCGGTCAGGAGGGCCGCGTTCTGCCCCAGCCTGATCCGGAGGTCCGCGCCGGCGCCGGACGCCCTCATGCCGCCGCGCCTTCGATGTTGAGCGCGCTGGCGATGATGTTGCGCTCGGTGATCTCGTCGCCGCGCAGCTCCCGCACGACCTCGCCGTCATACATCACGGCGACCCGGTCGCAGCATCCGATCAGCTCCTCGTAATCGGTCGAATAGAACAGGATCGCCGCGCCGCCTTCGGCCAGCTCCCGCAGGAGGCGGTAGATCTCCTGCTTGGTGCCGACATCGATTCCTCGGGTCGGGTCGTTGAGCAGGATCACTTTCGGATCGGTCATCAGCCACTTCGCGATCACCACCTTCTGCTGGTTGCCGCCCGAAAGCGTCGAGACGGGATCGTCGACGGAGCCGACCTTGATCCGCATCCGGCCGACCCCGCTGGCGACCTCCCGCTCCAGAGCCGCCTTGTCGATGAACGGCCCGCGCGAGACGCGCGCCAGAGACGACAGCGCGAGGTTGTCCGCGATGGACATCGGCAGAAGCAGGCCCTCGGTCTTCCGGTCCTCGGGGATGAGCGCCATCTCGATGCCGGCCTTCTTGGCGGCGACCGGTGACGCGATCCTGACCGCCTCGCCGTCGATCCGGATCTCCCCAGACGTGCTCCTGAGCACTCCGAACAGACCGAGAAGCAGCTCCTTCTGGCCTTGGCCGTCGAGGCCGCCCAGCCCGACGATCTCGCCCCTGCCGACGCCGAGGTCGATGCCGCGCAGGCGGTTCTCCCAGGAGAATCCCTTGACCTCAAGCGTCCTGCCGGCAGCGGAATAGGTCCGCTTCGGCGGGAAATGCGCGGATATCTCGCGGCCGATCATCATCTCGACGATCTGGTCGGCGCTGCGCCCGCCCTCCCTGAAGGTCTCGATATGCCGGCCGTTGCGGAAGACGGAGCACATGTCGGCGACCGCCTCGATCTCGTGCATGCGATGCGAGATCGTCAGGATCGAGATCCCCTCGTCGCGCAGACGGCGCAGGATGTCGAAAACCTTGCCGACATCGGCGGACGTGAGGGCCGAGGTGGCCTCGTCCAGGATCAGGACCGTCGGGTCCTGGGCCAGCGCCTTGGCGATCTCGACCATCTGCCTTCGCGAAAGCGGCAGCTCGCGGACCCGCGACAGCGGATTGACGTCCTCGCAGCCGATGCGGGCGAGCAGCTCCTCCGCCCGTCGACGCTGCGCCGCGCCGTCGATCAGGCCGAACCTGCGCGGCGGATCCGCGATCGAGATGTTGTCGGCCACGCTCAGGTCAGGCAGAAGCGAAAGCTCCTGGAAGATGCAGACGATCCCGGCATCGTTGGCCTCGACGGGCCGGGAGAACGTGACCGGTTCGCCCGCCAACGTCATGCGGCCCTCGTCCGGCGAGACCACGCCCGCCATGATCTTGATCAGCGTCGACTTGCCGGCGCCGTTCTCGCCAAGGACCGCATGGATCGACCCGAGCGCGCAGGAGAAATCCACGTTGTCCAGCGCCGTGACGCCGCCATAGCGCTTGGTGACGCCCTTCAGCGACATGTGGGCCGGGCGCTTCGATGTTTCGATCTGGCTCACGTCCAAGGCTCCGGGTGGTCAACCGTTTGACGCGCGAGGCGGACCCTCGCGGCGAATTTCATCCGACTGAATGGACGACCGCCCCGCGCCGGATCTGGCGCGGGGCAGGGTGCCGGATGCTCAGTTGGCGTCCTTGGCCATGATCTCCGTCGCCGTGATGTTCACGTCGCAGGGCGGGAACTCGTTGACGGTGAAGAAGTTGTCGGTCAGGTCGGGCCAGTAGTTCACGCCAGCCTCGAGCTGGTCGTACGTCGTGTACGGTATCGGCACCGAGATCAGCTGCGGCATGACGTTGCCGTCGAGCGCCGCCAGCGCCGCCTTGATGGCGATGGCGACGAGGCCGGGCGACTGGCCGATCGACGTGCCTTTCAGCCCGTCGTCGCTGTATTCGGCCAGCAGCTTGCGATAGCCGTTCTCGGATTCGCCGGCGATCGGAACCATGGGATGGCCCGCGTCGATCATCGCGCGGACGGTTCCGGTCGTTCCGCCCTGGGTCACCACGCCGTCGAACTGGCCATGCACCGCGATGGCGTCCGCCGTCACTTTCTGCGCCGTGCCGTCGTCCCAGTTGCCCACGACCTCGACGATGTCCCAGTCACCGGTTCCTTCGAACGTGTCGCGGAAGCCCTGGTGCCTGTCCCGGTCGACGGAGTTGCCCGCCAGGCCGCGGACTTCGAGGATCTTGCCGGACTTCTTGTCGCCGAGCTGCTCGATGAGCCAGTCGGCATACATCGTGCCCATGGCGTACTGGTCCTCGTTGACCATCATCACCGCGTCGGTGTCGAGGATGTTGTCGAAAGGCACCAGAACAACGTCGTTGCGGTCGGCCAGCCTGATCACCCGGTCGAACCCTTCGGGCGAGACCGCGATGGTGATGATCGCGTCATAGCCCTGATTGATGAAATCCTCGATGGCGCCGAGCTGGGCCGCCACGTCCGTTCCGGTCGAGACGGCCTTGAACTCCTCGATCTGGCTGGCGATCTCCGGCTGCTCCACGAAAGCCTTGGCGGTCTGGATCATCTGGATCCGCCAGGTGTTTCCGACGAAGCCGTTCACGACCGCGATCTTGTGCGGTCCGTCACGCTTCTCCCACTGGAAATAGCCGATCTCGTCGCTCCAGGGCGCGAAGCACTGCGGATCGAAGCCCGGACCGTCGACCTTCTCCGGAGCGGCGAGCGCCTGGCCGCCGATGGACAGCGCCATGCCCGCAGCGAGCGCGGAAACCGCACATCTGATCTTCATTTCGTTCCCTCCCAGGATTTTTTTGCTTACAGTCCGTTCAGAGCCGGCCGGCGAGTTTCGTGTCCGCCAATGGAAAATGTCGCCGAATCCCTTTCCCGAACGAAACGATACTCCAGAAAGCCCGCGTTGCACGCACTTTTCGCCATTCGTGGTGAAACGCCGCGTCGCGCGCGAATGGCGACCTTGGCGTTTCCGCGCGGGGCCGCCCGGGATCATCGCGGCGGGGCGCGGCCCCCTTTAAGCCGCGGATGCCGTGATGTAGTGCTTGCGCGAACTGTCACATTTTGCGGCAAGCCCCGGGCCTGACATGGTGACCCTCGGCGCATGAGGAGGCTGCGGACGCTGTCCGCGGTACGAACGGCATGACGGCGCCAACCGATGATCCCACCGCCTCCGAACGCGCGTTCCGGAGGACGGCGAGTGTCGGTGCCAATGAGGGCTTGGGGGCCATAGCGCGCATCACCAGGTTGTGCTTGCGGTATCCTTGGCGTGTCGGTCTCGCCTTCGCCGCGACGTTGCCCGCCGTGCTGATGCAGCTGACCATCCCGGTCATCCTCGGTCGGGCGGTAGACCTGTCACTGTCGATGACGGATCAAGGGCCCGACGTCCGCTCGCTGGTCCTGATCGCGACGGCCCTGCTGGCGGCCAGTGTGCTGCGGGGCCTCTTCACCTTGGTTCAGAACTACTCGGCCGAGTCGGTCGGTCACGCGCTGGCGCGGGATCTGCGCAACGCGATCTACGACAAGGTCCAGCGCCTGCCGTTCTCCTTCCACGACCGCACGCATTCCGGCGACCTCATCACTGTCGGGATGCTGGATCTGGAAGGGGTGCGCATGTACTTCTCCACCGCGCTCGTGCGGACGCTGCTATTGACGCTCCTGATCGGGCTCGGCGCCTGGCTCCTGCTGTCGACGGATCCGGTTCTGGGACTTCTCGCGCTTTCCTTCGTGCCCTTCGCGGCGTGGCGCAGTTCGGTGATGCGGCTCACGCTTCGGCGCACCTGGCTGATCCTCCAGGAGAAGCTCGGCCTGCTCAGCCAGGTGATGGAGGAGAACCTCGCCGGCACGCGCGTGGTCCGCGCCTTCTCGGCCGAGGACCATGAGATGGCGAAGTTCGACCGGAGCTCGAAGGAGGCGCTGGATTACAGCCACCAGAGGATAGACGTGCGGGTGCGCAACAATTCGGCCATGACGCTGGCCTTTTTCGTCTCGATGGGAGCGGTGCTCCTCGTCGGCGGAAGGCAGGTCGCGGCCGGCGAGATGACCGTCGGCGTCCTCGCGACCTTCCTGACGTTCATGACCATCCTCCAGATGCCGGTGCGTCAGCTCGGCCTGATGGTGAACGCCTACGCGCGCGCGTCGACCTGCGGGGCGCGGCTCTTCCAGCTTCTCGACATGCCGGTCGAGATCGAGGAGATCGAGCACGCGAAGGACCTCCGGATCACGGAGGGGACGCTGCGGCTCGAGAACGTCGGCTTCGCCTACAGGGGAGGCGGCCGTCGCCGCGCCGTCTCCGGCATCTCGTTCGAGGCGAGGCGCGGCGAGACGATCGGCATCCTCGGCGCGCCGGGGGCGGGCAAGACGACGCTGATGCATCTGCTCCCCAGGTTCTACGACGTGACGGACGGGTCGATCTCGATCGACGGACAGGACATCCGCGACGTCACGCTCTCCTCCGTGCGCGAGGCGGTCGCGATCGTGCAGCAGGATTCCTTCCTGTTCACGACGACCATCGAGAACAACATCACCTACGCCGCCCCCTTCGCCGAAGACCGTCGGATCCGGGGCGTCGCCGAATCCGCGCAGCTGCATGACTACGTGCTCGGCCTGCCGCAGCAGTACCGCACGGTCGTGGGCGAGCGGGGCGTGTCGCTGTCCGGCGGCCAGCGCCAGAGGCTGTCGATCGCCCGGGCGCTCATGATGGAGCCGGCGGTCCTGATCTTCGACAATTCCACCGCCGCCATAGACGCGGGCACCGAAAGTCGCATCCGGGCCGCGCTTCGCGACTACGCGAAGGATCGGGTCACGCTGATCGTCGCGCACCGGCTCGCGAGCCTCAGGCACGCCGACATGATCCTGGTCCTCGAGGACGGGCGCATCGTCGAGCGCGGAACCCATGACGAGCTTCTCGCGCTCGGCGGCCGCTACCGGGCCCTGCACGACCTTCAGATGCGTCCGGAGGCCGACATGATCGACATGGCGGAGGATCTCCGATGAGCCCCGACCGTCAAGGCGAACCCCGGGACCCGCACGACGACGGGCGGCAGCGGATGCGCGCGGTCGTGGGATCGACCAAAATCGAGGAGGAGATCTTCGGCCGCGCTTTCGACGGGCGTGTCGTGCGGCGCATCTGGGACTTCGTGCGGCCCTACCGGAGCAGGGCGTGGCTCGCGGTCGCGGCGGTGCTGGTCTTCACCGTCTCGCAGCTGATCATCCCGCTGCTGATCCGCTACGCCATCGACGAGGGAATGGCGCCGGACGCGCCGCCGCGCCTCCTGTTCTGGATCGTCGGCCTCTTCGCGCTGACCATCACGGTGAACTTCGTCGCCTCGCTCGCGCAGGAGAGGATCACCGGCCAGGTGGCGGAGCACGTCCTCTTCGACATCCGCCGCCGGATGTTCTCTCACCTCCAGCGCGTCTCGCTGAGCTTCATGGACAGGACCGAGGTCGGAAGGCTGATGTCGCGCCTGCAGGGCGACGTCAACTCCATGCAGGAGTTCCTCGAGACCTCGGTTCAGTCGGTGGGCGACGTCGCCCTCCTGATCGGCATCGTGGGCGTGATGCTCTGGCTCGACTGGCAGCTCGCGGGGCTGGTGCTGCTCGTGCTGCCGGTGCTCCTCGGCGTGCGCGTGCTGTGGCTGGCGAAGGCGCGGGCGGCGTTTCTCGCGGCGCACGAGGCCAATTCGGTCACCAACGGCGCGCTCGCCGAGGCCATCCACGGCGTCCGCGCGGTCCAGGCGATGGGCCGCGCCCGCGTCAACGCCGACCTTTACGCGGAGCTCGCCGACCGGACCTACCACGCGCAGCTTCGGGCCTCCCGGCTCGCCCAGATCATGATCCCGATCGTCGACAGCCTGACCGGCATCGCCATGGCGACGGTCGTGGTCGCGGGCGGCATGATGGTCGCGTCCGGACGGAGCGAGGTCGGCGTCCTCGTCGCCTTTCTCTTCTACATCCAGCGCTTCTTCGATCCGATCCGGTCGCTGACGATGCAGTACTCGGTGATGCAGCGGGCCATGGCGTCCGGCCACCGGCTGACCGAGGTGCTCGACGTCGAGCTGGCCGTGACGGACACGCCAGACGCGACGCCGCTGGGACCCGACGACGACGGTTCGGTGGAGTTCAGGCACGTGACTTTCGGCTACGACCCCGGGCACCCGGTGCTCAGCGACGTGAGCTTCGCCGTGAGGTCCGGGGAGCGCGTGGCCCTCGTCGGGCCGACCGGGTCGGGCAAGTCCAGCTGCATGTCCCTGATCCACCGCTTCTACGACGTTCAGCAGGGCGCCGTGCTCGTGGGCGGCCGCGACGTGCGCGAGGTGACGCAGGAGAGCCTCGGCCGGCACATCGCGATGGTGCTGCAGGAGCCTTACCTCTTCACCGGAACGATCATGGAGAACATCCGCTACGCCTCGCACTGGGCGTCCGACGACGACGTCGTCGAGGCGGCGAAGGCGGTGGGCGCGCACGGGTTCATCGTGGCGATGCCGGAGGGGTACGGGACGAGGCTGGAGGAGCGCGGCTCCAACCTGAGCCTCGGCCAGAGACAGCTGCTCAGTTTCGCGCGGGCGCTGGTGGCGGACGCGAGGATCCTTGTCCTCGACGAGGCGACGGCCAACATCGACAGCTATACCGAGCTGCAGATCCAGAAGGCGCTGGAGCGGCTGCTGGAGGGGCGCACCGGCCTGGTGATCGCGCATCGGCTCGCCACGATCCGGAACGCCGACCGCATCGTCGTCCTCCAGCAGGGCCGGAAGATCGAGGAGGGCGATCATGACGCGCTGATGGCCCGGAAGGGTCTGTACTCGAAGCTCTACGACCTGAACCACGCGAGCTTCGACGATCTGCAGGACGAGCTGTCAGCCGAGGATCGCGTCTCGGCGACGTGAAGCCCTGCCGCCGGTTCACGACGGCAGTTCCTCCGCCGACGCGATCACGCAATCCCTGTCGGCGTAGATCCAGTCGCCGGTCGCGAAACTCGCTCCGCCGAAACTGACCGGCTCTCCCCGGGTCGCCTGCGCCGCGCTCCAGCCGCGCCGCGCCGTGGTGCCCAGCGCCTTCACTCCAAGGGGCAGGGCGTCGATCCCGAGGCTGTCCCGGATCGCTCCGTTGATGACGACGCCGCGCCAGCCGTTTTTCGCGCCGATCGCGGCGAGCCGATCCCCCATGAGCCCGACGCGAAGCGATCCCCCGCCATCGACGAGAAGGACGCGACCCTCGCCTTCAAGCTCGAGCGCGCGCAGGACCGGGGTGTGATCCTCGAACGTGGCCACCGTCAGGCACTGACCGTAGAAGTTAGCCGTCTGTCCGAAGCTGCGGAACTGCAACTCGCAGACGCGGAGCCGTTCGTGATGCAGATCGTAGAGATCGGCGGTGACGATCGGAGCCCGCGTCATGCGGTCAGCGCCTCGACCTTGGCGGTCAGGTCGGCGATGTAGGGGCCGGGATCGAGGTCCCGGCCGGTCACCCGCAGCAAGGTCTCCTTCGGCGTCGACGAGCGGCCGTGGCGATAGATGTTCTCCACGAGCCAGCCGTGCAGCGGGGCGTAGTCGCCCGAGTCCAGCCCGCCGGCGACCTCCGGCGCCGCCCGCGCGGTCGCGAAGAACTGCGACGCCATGATGTTGCCGAGGGTGTAGGTCGGGAACGATCCGACATAGCCGTGCGCCCAGTGGACGTCCTGCAGGACGCCGAGGGTGTCGTTCGGCACCTCCAGCCCCAGATATTCGCGCATCCCTTCGGCCCAGACCTCGGGAAGATCGCCGACGCGCATGTCGCCCGCCATCAGGGAAGCCTCGATCTCGGTGCGCAGGATGATGTGCATGTCGTAGGTCAGCTCGTCCGCCTCGACGCGGATGAGGCCCGGAGCGACACGATTGACGGCGCGCCAGACCTGCGCGGCGGAGACGCCGGCGAGCTGTTCGGGGAAGTGGTCGCGGAACGCTCCGAAATGCAGGTCCCAGAACCGCTCGGACCGTCCGACGCGGTTCTCCCACATGCGCGACTGCAACTCGTGCATTCCGAAGCTGGCGCCGCCGACCGCGTAGAGGTTGACGATGTCCGTCGTGAAGATCGTGCGGGTGAACTCGGGCGCGACGCCCTGCTCGTACATTCCGTGTCCGGCCT
Organism: uncultured Alphaproteobacteria bacterium; assembly: GCA_963798765.1. Taxonomy (GTDB): domain Bacteria; phylum Pseudomonadota; class Alphaproteobacteria; order Rhodobacterales; family Rhodobacteraceae; genus Amaricoccus. The sequence goes on from CAWCUP010000018.1 coordinate 12,969, forward strand.
CGTGCCAGAGCGCGAAAATGCCGCCTGGGGCCCAGGTCTCGCGAAACCGGCTGGTGATGCGGACGTCGTCGCGGGTGAACGAGATCTCGAACGGATGAACGGCGTCGTCCAATCTGCCGCGGTTCATGTCGTAGCCCATGCGTTCGGCCAGCATCATGCCGAACGCCTTCTGCTTCGCGATCGGAAACGGCCGTGAGAGGAACCCGGTATCGGGCTGCGGCGCGGATCTCGCCGTCTCGATCAGAGGCGCGAGCGCGGCCTTGAGCCGGTCATATACGGTCCGCAGTTCGGCCAGCGTCATGCCCGGCTCGAACATGCCGACCATCGGATCGTAAGGATGGTCGCCGCCGCCGATCGCCGCCGAGATCTCGCGCTGCATCGCCATCATGCGATCGAGCAGCGGGGCGTAGCCCGCGAAGTCGTTGGCGGCGCGCGCCTCGACCCAGGCGGAGTGGGCGCGGGTCTTCAGCCCGGCCATCTCGGAGATGAGGCGGGCGGGAATCCGGGACAGGGTTCCGATCTCCGTTTCCGCCCGCGTGAGCGCCCGGTGGCGGATGTCGTCTTCCGCCGCTCCCGCCAGCTCCTCGCGCGCGCCATCCATGGCCCGGCGCATCGCGTCGCACGTCGCGAGATCGCGGGCGAGATCCGTCAGCGTCGCGATCTGGCGCCCTCGCGCGTCGACGCCGCCCGGCGGCATCATCGTGCGCGAATCCCAGGCCAGCAGGTTCACGGCGCAGATCACGTCGTTGATGCGGCCTATTTGGGTCTCGAAGGCGGAATAGCTCATGTCGGGGTCTCCGGGTCGCCGAAATCAGGCAGGTGGCAGGCGGCCTCGTGCTCCGGCCCGCGCGGCGCGAGAACGGGACGCTCGCGCCCGCATCGGTCGAACGCGTGCGGACAGCGGGTGTGGAACAGGCAGCCCGGCGGAAGATCGATCGGGCTGGGCAGTTCGCCCCGCGCCGCGGCGGTGCGGCTGCGACGTGAAGGGTCGAGTTCCGGGGCCGCGTCCAGCAGCGCCTTGGTGTAGGGGTGGCGAGGCGCCGTGAACAACGCCTCCGTCGGACCGATCTCGATCAGCTTGCCCAGATACATCACCGCGACCCGGTGCGAGATGTGGCGCACCAGGCGCAGGTCATGGGCGACGAAGACCACGGTGAGACGCAGTCGCGCCTGCAGGTCCAGGAGCAGGTTCACCACCTGCGCCTGCACCGACACGTCAAGGGCGGAGACCAGCTCGTCGGCGACCAGCACCTCGGGCTCGACCGCCAGCGCGCGGGCGATGCCGATCCGCTGGCGCTGGCCGCCCGAGAACTCGTGCGGATAGCGGTCGGCGGCATCCGGGTTCAGGCGGACCAGGGCGAGCAGCTCGGCGATCCGGGCAGGTATCCGGTCGGGCGGACGCATCCGGTGGACCGCGAGCGCCTCGCCCAGGATCCGGCGGACCTTCATGCGTGGGTTCAGGGAACCGTAGGGATCCTGGAAGATCATCTGCACCCGGCGGTTGAACGCGCGCCTGTCGGGTCCGGTCAGCGCCGCGATGTCCTCGCCCTCGAACTCGATGCGCCCCTCGTCGCACTCGTGCAGGCGCACGAGGCAGCGCGCCAGAGGTGGACTTCCCGCATCCCGACTCGCCGACCACGCCCAGGGTCTCGCCGCGTCTGATCCGGAAGCTGACCCCGTTCAGGGCGTGAACGGCGGGCGCGGGACGGCCGGACAGCCGGCTCGACGAGACCGTGCGGCAGGGGAAAGCGCTTGCTGACGCCGTCGACCGTGATCAGCGCGTCGCCGTTCATATCGGAGTTCCCGCGGCGGCGACGGCGGCGCTGTTGAAGCATGCGACGCGCCGGCCCGGCCCGATCTCCTCCAGCGGCGGCACGCGGGCGAGGCAGGGATCCGTCGCGAACTCGCAACGCGGATTGAACGCGCATCCGGGGGGGATCCGGTCGAGCGGCGGCGGAGTCCCTTCGATCGACATCAGCATGGTGCGTTCCGTGCCGGCATGGGGCACCGATCCGAGGAGGCCGCGGGTATAGGCGTGGCGGGGGCGCGCGAAGACCTCGGACACGGCGCCGGTCTCGACGATGCGCCCGGCATACATCACCGCCATCCGGTCGCAGGTCGCGGCGACGACGCCGAGGTCGTGAGTGACGAGCACGACACTCATCGCCAGCTCGTCGCGCAGGTCCAGGATCAGTTTCAGGATCTGGTCCTGGATCGTGACGTCGAGCGCGGTCGTGGGCTCGTCCGCCAGGAGCAGCTTTGGATCGCTCGCCAGGGCGATCGCGATCATCGCGCGCTGGCGCATCCCGCCCGAGAATTGGTGGGGATATTCGCGAAGCCGCCGCGCCGCGTCGGGGATGCCGACCAGGTCCATGAGGTCGCGCGCGCGCGCGGCGCGGCCGGCCCGGTCGAGGCCGGTATGGGCCCGGAGGTTCTCCTCGATCTGGCTCCGGATCGGCAGGACCGGATTGAGCGCCGTCATCGGCTCCTGGAAGATCATCGAGATCTGACCGCCCCGGATGCCGCGCAGCTCGCGGTCGCGCATCGTCAGGACGTTCCGGCCGTTCCAGACGACCTCGCCGGAGATCTCTGCCGAAGCGGGAACGAGCCGGACTATCGAGCGCAGGGTGACGCTCTTGCCAGAGCCGCTTTCACCGACGAGGCCCATCACCTCGCCGGGATACACCGCGAAGGACACGTCGTTCACGGCCGTCAGGCGTCCGTCCCCGAAGGCGGTGGAGAGGTGGCGCACGTCCAGCAGCGGCTCGGCGGCGGGCGGCGGGGTCATCGCTTGGTCCTCAACAGCTCCGCCAGCCCGTCGCCGGTCAGGCTGAAGCCGAGTCCGGTCAGGACGATGGCGATTCCGGGAAACACGGAAATCCACCAGGCGGTGGACATGAAGTTCTTGCCGTCGGCGATCAGCACGCCCCATTCGGCGGCGGGCGGCTGCGCGCCGAGGCCGAGATAGCCGAGGCTCGCCCCCAGAAGGATCGCCAGCGCCATGTCGGTCATCCAGTAGACGATGGCGGGAGTGATGGCGTTCGGCAGCAGGTGGCCGAACACGATCCGCGAATGGGTATAGCCCATCGCGCGGCCGGCGTCGGCGTAGTCCAGCCGTTTCTGCACCTTCACCTCGGCGGCGATGATGCGCGCGTAGAACACCCAGCCGACGACGCCGATCGCGATGTACATGTTCAGGAGACCGGGCCCCAGCACCGAGACGATGGCGATGACCAGAACCAGGAACGGGAAGGTGATGACAGCGTCGACGACCCGGCCGAACAGGGTCTCGGCGAGGCCTCCGGCGTAGCCGACGAGCGCTCCGACCATGGTGCCGAACAGGAACGGGAAGATCGTGGCGAAGAACGCGATCTGCATGTCGATCGTATAGGCGTGGATCACCCGGCTCAGCACGTCGCGGCCGAAATTGTCGGTGCCCATCGGATGCGCCGGCGACGGGGCCTGGAGGACCGCGGCGTAGTCGAAGGCGTTCGGGTCGTAGGGTGCGAACGCCGCGGGAAAAACGGCGACGACCAGGCTGGTGAGCAGGATCGCGCCCCCGAAAACCAGAGGCCGTGGAATGTCCACCCGGCGCGCCCGCCCGGGCGGTTCGGCGACATCGCTCACCGTGACACTCGCGGATCCAGCCAGGCCTGCAGCAGATCGGTCAGAAGGAAGGTCAGCGAGACCAGAACGGCCAGCGCGATGGTCAGGCCCTGAACGACCGGATAGTCGCGGCCGTAGATGCTGTCGATCATGAGACGACCGGCTCCCGGAATGGCGAACACCGTCTCGGTGATGACGGCGCCGCTGAGGAGCGTGCCGATGGACAGGCCGAAGAGCGCGACGCTCGAGATCAGCGCGTTACGCAGCACGTGGCGGAACAGGACCAGTTTCGGCGCCAGGCCCTTGGAACGGGCGAACTGAACGTATTCCGCGTCGATGACGCCGATGATCGCGGACCGCAGGTTGCGCATCAGGATCGCCGACAGGCTGAGCGCCAGCGTCACCGCCGGAAGGAACAGGTGGTAGAGATTGTCGAGGAAACCGTCGCCGTAGCCGCCCACGGGGAACCAGCGAAGCTTCGCGCCGAACACGGTGAGCAGGATCAGACCGAGATAGAAGACCGGCATCGAAAGTCCGACCTGAAACACGCCGCGCACGGCCGCGTCGGCCGCCCTGTCGCGTCGAAGCGCCGCGACGAACGCGAGCGGTACGGCCATGAGCACGGCGATCAGCGCCGCCATGAAGGTCAGCATGATGGTGACCGGCAGACGTTGCGAGATGAGATCGGCCACCGGCAGCTTGAGGTGGATCGAGGTGCCGAGGTCACCCCGCGCCACCGACTTGGCGAAAACCCAGAACTGCACCGGCAGCGGGCGGTCGAGTCCGAGATCGCGATTGATCCGTTCGACATCGGCTTCAAGGGCGCGGTCGCCCAGAATGGCGCTGGCCGGATCCCCGGGCAGCAGCCGCACCAGCGCGAAGACCACGATCAGGATGAAGATCAGCGTCGGGATCAGTTGCAGAACGCGCCGCGCAATGTAGCCGATCAGTTGCACGGGCAGGGTCTCCGGTTCGGCAATGGATCGCAGGCGCGGAGAGCGTCACCCCTCCGCGCACGGATGCTCACTTGTCGAGCCAGGTCTCGGTGAAGATGTTGTTGCCCAGCGGGATCTGGTAGAAGCCGTTGACATAGCTGCGCAACGCGACCGGATAGGGCGTCTCGTAGAGGGCGATGGTGGGACCGGTGGCGTTGAAGATCTCCTGGATCCGGGCGAACTGCTCGGCGCGCTTCGCGGGATCCATCTCCTTCTGCGAGGCCTCGAACAGCTGGTCGACCTCCTCGTTCTTCCAACCCGAATGCAGCGCGTCGATGGTCGGGCTGTAAGCGAAGTAGGACGTGATCTGGCTCGGATCGGAGATGTCGTTGGTCCAGCCGCCGGTGCGCATCTCGAACGTGCCCGCGCGGTACTGCTCGGTGCGCGAGGCGTTGTCGACCTGCCGGATCTCCAGGTCGATTCCGAGCGGCGCCCACATCTGCTGCAACGCCGTAGTGATGCCGAGGTCGTCCTGGTTGCCCGCGATCGTCAGGATCGAGGTCTCGAAGCCGTCGGGATACCCGGACTCGGCCATCAGCGCCTTGGCCTTCTCGAGATCGTAGGGATAGAGCGGCGCGTCACCCGAATGCATCGGCGTGGTCGACGACATGAACGAGGAAAGCGGCGTGCCGACGCCGAAGGTCACGATCTGCACCAGCGCGTCCTTGTTGACGGCGTAGTTCATCGCCTGACGGACCTTCTCGTCGGACAGCGGGTTCGGCTCGCCGTCCAGCTCGGGGCGCACGTTGATGATGATGTCCCAGACGCGGGTTCCGGGGAAGAGCTCCATGTTGATTTCCGGGTCCGCCTCGAGCTCGCCCACCCGCGCGAAGGGGATGAACTCGGCCCCGTCGATGTCGCCCGACTGCAGCTTGAGGATGCGGGTGGCGTCGTCCGGGATCACCTCGAAGGTCAGCCCGTCGAGATAGGGAAGCGGCTCGCCATCGTCGCCCTCGGCCCAGTAGTATTCGTTCCGGACCATTTTCATGCTGGAGCCTCGGTCCCAGCTCTCCAGCACGAACGGCCCGGTTCCGATCGGCTTCTTGCCGAACTCCTGCGCCTTCTCGGCGTCGGTCTCGCCCGGCATCGCCTCGAACGCGGCCTTCGGCATGATCGCGGTGTTGAAAACGCTGAGCGCCGGCAGGATCGTCGGGTCGGGATACTTGAGCCTGATCTCGATCGTCCGCGGGTCGGGCGACGTCACGGTGTCAATCGACGCCACGATGAAGTTCCAGATGCCGTTGTCGGGGTTCTGGGCCCGGTTCAGCGACCAGATCACGTCTTCCGCCGTCATCGGCGTTCCGTCCGAGAACTTGACGCCTTCGCGCAGTTTCAGCGTCACCATGTCGCCCGCCTCGTTCAGGCTCCATTCGGTCGCCAGACCCGGCTTGAGCGTCATCCCGTCCTCGCTCGACATGATCAGGGTCTCGTAGAAGTTGGTCATGACCCAGATGTCGACATTGGCATCGTTGAGCACCGGGTCGAGGAAAAGGCTGTCGGTGTAGCGGCCATAGGTCATGACCCCGCCGCGCTCCTGCGCGAAGACGGCCGGATTGCCGGCCATCAGAAGTGTCGCGGACAATGCCGCAATCGAGACAAATCTCATTTCGATCCCCTCCAGGATGCAAAGCGTTATGCTTGCCTGAGACGATTTCACACCGTAATTAGCAAGTCAACGAAGCGGTTCGCCGCGTTCCGACTGCGGAGGTCCCGCGACGGACGCGCCGGGGCCACAAAGCATGCTGCCGCCGCAGTGCGGCGGGCGGGGAGACGAGACGAGATGACGATCACGATCGACCGAAGCTCCCCGATTTCAATTCAGGAGCAGTTGCGCGGCGCGATCGCGCACGAGATCGCGTTCGGCTTCAGGGCGGGAGGCGACCCGCTGCCTTCCGTCAGGGACCTCGCGGAGGAACTCGGCGTCGCGCAGGCGACGGTCAGCAAGGTGTATGCCGGCTTGAAGGCCGAGGGCCTGATCGCCGCGCGCTCGGGATCGGGCACCCGTGTCGCCAACGGCGCCGTCGAGCGGATCGCGGCGCGAGGCGAGATGCGGCGACTGCGCCGCGACATCGACGCGGTCATCGACGTGGCATTGGCCGCGGGTTGCTCACCCGCGAACGTCCAGTCGATCTTCAATGCCCGGGTGACGCATCGCCTGGGATCGGGGGGCCGGAAGCGCGTCGTCATGCTCGGTCTCTTCCCGGACGCCACGGGAAGCTATGCGCGCCGCGTCGAGGATCAGATCGGGCACCTCGCCGCGGTCGAGCCTCTGACCCTGGAGGCGCTCGGCGCGGACCGGGAACTTCGCGACCGCGTGCGGAGCGCCGATCTGGTTCTGACATTCGCGAATCTGGAAGCGGACGTCGGCAGGCTGCTGCCCGACGTGCGGGTCCTGTCGCTGCGCTTCATTCCGTCATCGGCGACGCGGACGGCGCTGGCGGCCGTCGAACCGATGCGGCGGGTCGGCGTGGTGTCGAGGTTCGCGGACTTCCTGCCGATCCTCACTCTTGGAGTGCGTCGTTTCGCGCCGCATCTGCGGACCGTCGCCGCGATGACGCTCGACGACCCGGCCCTGGCGACGGCGCTTGCCGCTTGCGACGCTCTGGTCTTCTCCACCGGCGCCGAGGCCGCGGCCGATCACGTGCGGCACGGAGCGCTGCTGATCGAGTACCGGCACGTGCCTGATCCCGGAGACATCGAACGGCGCGTGATGGCGCATTTCGTGCCTTCGGACGTGCCGTCGGGCTGCAGAATAAGGGAAGCGTCATGAAAGTCTCGGGCATGAACTGGGGCCAGGTCGAGGACTGGCTGAAGCACAGCGATCTGGCGGTCCTGCCGCTGGGCAGCACGGAACAGCACGCCGGACTGTCTCTGTCCGTCGATTCGATCCTGTCGGAGAAGGTGGCCGTCGACGCGGCCGAGCCTCTGGGCGTGCCGGTTTTTCCCGTCCTGCCCTACGGGCTGGCCCCCTATTTCCTCGGCTATCCGGGGACCGTCAGCCTGCGGACGGAGACATACGTCCGCGTCGTTCGCGACATTCTGGACTGTCTGCGCGCGCAGGGATTCCGGCGCATCCTGATCGTCAACGGCCACGGCGGAAACGCGCCCGCGGGCGCGCTGGCGATCGAGTGGATGGCCGACAATCCCGACTGCTCCGTGAAGTTCCACAACTGGTGGAACGCGCCGGAGACCTTCGCCAAGGTCCAAGCCACCGACAGGGTGGCGTCGCACGCGTCATGGATGGAGAATTTCGCTTGGACGCGGCTGGAGGGCGTGGACGCGCCGACCCAGCAGAAGCCGATGATCGAGAGCGACCGGATGCGGGCGATGAACCCCGCGGAGGTCCGAGAATACCTCGGTGACGGCAATTTCGGCGGCTACTACCAGCGACCCGATGAGGAAATGGACGCCATCTGGGACGTCGCCGTTTCCGAGACCCGGCAACTCATGGACGAGGCCTGGAAGTGAGCTCCCCGATCGTCATCTGGGGCGCCGGCGCCATCGGCGGCACCTTGGGCGCCGCGTGGCTGCGCCGTGGGCACGAGGTGATCTTCGTCGACAACGTGTCCGAGCACGTCGAGGCGATCAACCGGACCGGCCTCAGGATCGTCGGGCCGATCTTCGAAGACACCGTCCGCGCCCCGGCCTTCGTCCCCGCCGATGTCGAGGGCACGTTCGACCGGGTGTTTCTCTGCGTGAAGGCGCAGCACACCGAAGCCGCGACGCGGGACCTCGCGGCGCATCTCGGCGACGAGGGCTACGTCGTCTCGGCCCAGAACGGGCTGAACGAGATCGCCATCGCCCGGATCGTGGGGAACGGGCGGACGATCGGCTGCTTCGTCAATTTCGGAGCCGACTACCTCGAGCCGGGCGTCGTGACCTATTCCGGGCGTGGCGCGGTGGTCGTGGGAGAACTCGACGGAGCGGAAACCGAAAGGATCAGGGCTCTGCACGCGCTGATGCGGGAGTTCGAGCCCGACGCGGTGCTGACGCCGAACATCCAGGGCTATCTCTGGGGCAAGCTCGTCTACGGCGCGCTGCTCTTCGGCACGGCCCTCACCAACGACAGCATCGCCGATGTCCTCGACGACGCCGGCCTGCGTCCCGTCCAGGTCCGGCTCGCGCAGGAGGTGGGCCGCGTCGCCGCGGCGGAGGGAATTCACACGGAGGCGTTCAACGGCTTCGACCCGGCCGCGTTCAGGCCGGACGCGTCGCAGGCGGCGATAGAGAAATCGTTCGCCGACATGGTCGCGCACAATCGCCGCTCGGCCAAATCCCATTCCGGAATCTGGCGAGACCTGGCGGTCCGCAAACGCAAGACGGAGGCGGAATCCCAGCTCGGTCCGATCGTCGATCACGCGCGAAGGCTGGGCTGCCCGACGCCTCTGACCGAGCGGCTGATCGTGATGATAGGCGAGATCGAGGCGGGAAAACGGCCGCTGGCGAAAGAGAACCTGGCCGAACTCGCGGGAGTGGCGCTGTGAATATCGGATTCGAGGGGCGCGGTGTCATCGTGACCGGCGCGGCGCACGGTTTCGGCCGCGTCATCGCCCACGCTTTCGCCGCGCGTGGCGCGCGGGTTCACGCGCTGGACGTCAATGCCGAAGGGCTGGCCGAGACCGTCGCGGAGGCCGAGGGGCGCTGCGAAAGCGCCGTCGTCGATGTCGGCGACCGGGCGGCGGTGCAGGCGGCCGTCTCCGGGATCGAGGCCGAGGGAGGCGCCATCGACATACTGGTCAACAACGCGGGCGGCGTGCGCGGCCAGGTCGGGCGGCCGATCGAGGAGATCAGCGCCGGCGACTGGCAGGCGATCTTCGACGCGAACCTCTCGGGCGCCTTCTTCATGACGCAGGCGGTGGCGCCCGCGATGAAGAAGGCCGGGAAGGGCCGGGTGGTCAACATCTCCAGCGGCGCGGGTCGCGGGATCAGCCTGACCGGCATCCAGGCCTATGCCAGCGCCAAGGCCGGGCAGATCGGACTGACGCGACAACTCGCCCACGAACTCGGCCCCTTCGGGATCACCGTGAACTGCGTCGCGCCCGGCTTCGTTCTGTCCAACCCGACGACCGTCAGGCAATGGCAGGCGATGGGGGACGACGGACAGAGGGCGTTGATCGCTGGCATCGCGATGCGCCGGCTGGGAACCGTCGAGGACATCGCGAACGCGGTCCTGTTCTTCGCGTCTGACCAGGCGGGATGGATCACGGGCGAGACGCTGGGCGTGGACGGCGGCAGGTGAGCGCGGCGGAGGAATGGCTCGCCGCGCACGAGGCCGAGGGCGTCGCGATGATCGAGGCGTTCTGCCGGATCCCGAGCGTCAGCGCCGATCCCGCCTTCGCCGAGGGCATCGCCGCGGCGAGCGCGTTCGCGGCGGACCAACTGCGCCTGGCGGGCTTCCCGGTGGTGGAGATGGTGGAGACGCCGGGACACCCCTCGGTCTTCGCCGAGTGGTCCGTCGGGTCCGATCTGCCCACGATCCTGGTCTATGGCCATTACGACGTGCAGCCCCCGGATCCGCTCGGGAAATGGCGTTCGCCGCCGTTCGAGCCCGAGGTGAGGGACAACTGCATCTATGCCCGGGGCGTCTCGGACGACAAGGGACCCCTCGGCATCGCGCTGCACGTGATGCGGGCGTTCAATGAGACCGCCGGCGCGCCCCCGCTCAACGTGAAGTTCCTGATCGAGGGAGAGGAGGAATCGGGCAGCCCGAATTTCGCCCCCACGGTGGCCTCCATGCGCGAGCGTCTCGCATGCGACCTGGTGGTCTCCGCGGACGGCGCCATGTGGCGCGCCGACCTGCCATCGATGACCGTGGCGAGCCGCGGCCTCGTCGCGCTTGACGTCTCGGTCGAGGGGGCGGCGAAGGATCTGCATTCCGGCCGCCACGGAGGATCCGCTCCGAACGCGATCCGCGCGCTGGTCGCGATTCTGGCGACGCTGCACGACGCCGACGGTCGCGTCGCGGTGGCCGGGTTCGCGGACGGCGCGCTCGCGCCCGATCCGGCGATCGAGCGGGCGATCCGGACCGTCGGCTTCGATCCGGGCGGATATTTCGACGCGGTCGGCGCCGAGAGGCCGGAGCCGCTGCCTTCGGGCGCGGATCTGCTCACCCGGCAATGGCTGGTCCCGACGCTGGAATTCAACGGCATCTCCGGCGGCTATGCGGGACGCGGCACGAAGACGGTGATCCCGTCCACCGCTTCGGCCAAGATCACCTGCCGGCTGGTGGCTGGCCAGGAGCCCGCGCGCGTCCGACAGGCGATCGAGACGCACCTGCGCCGGGTCCTTCCCTCTGGCTACAGGCTTTCGGTCTCGCCGCATGGCCCCGGTTCGGCGGCCTTCGCGCTCGATCCGGACTCGCGCGGCCTCGCCATCGCCGAGGATGTGCTGGGCGAGGTCGTGGGCGAGAAACCGCTGCGCGTGGCGATGGGAGCGACGATCCCGATCGGCGAGGTCTTCTCACGCCATCTTGGCGTGGAAACCGTCTTCTTCTCGTTCTCAACCGCCGACGAGGACTACCACGCGCCGAACGAGTTCTTTCGACTGTCGAGCTTTCGCGCGGGAGCGACGGCCTGGGCGCGTCTGCTCGAACGCCTGAGCCGCGACCTTCGGTGAGGCGGGCGCGCCACCGCGACGTCGCCTCCCTCGCGACCGCCTATCGGACCGGCGGGACCACGCCCCGGGACGAGGTCGAGGCCGCGCTGGAGGTGATCGCGGAGCGTGAGGGCGAGCTCAACGCCTTCGCTCACGTCATGGTCGACAGCGCGCGGCGGGAGGCGGACCGCGCCGGCCGGGATCTTCGCTCGGGGCGCGATCTGGGGCCGCTCCACGGCGTCCTCGTCGCGGTCAAGGATCTGATCGAGGTCGGGGGCGCGCCGACGGGCTACGGCACGAAGGCGGTGGAGCCGAGGCTCGCCGACACCGACGCGACGCTCGTGGCGCGTCTGCGGGCGGCGGGGGCGATCGTCCTCGGCAAGACCAACCTGCTGGAGTACGCGTACGGGGTCGCCCATCCCGGGATCGGCCAGACCAACAATCCCCTTGACGCCACCCGCACCGCCGGCGGGTCGAGTGGCGGCTCGGCCGCCGCCGTCGCCGCCGGGATCGTTCCTCTGGCCGTCGGGACCGACACCGGCGGCTCAATCCGCATTCCGGCCGCCTATTGCGGGATCGTCGGGGTCAAGCCCACCCGCGGCCTCGTGCCGCTCGACGGCGTGTTCCCGCTGTCGTGGAGTCTCGATCACGCCGGACCGCTCGCCGCCTGCGTCGCGGACGCCGCGCTCATGCTCGGCAGCATGGCGGCGCGCGAGATGCCTCTCGGTGCCGTCTCGCCCGACCGGCTGCGCCTGGGCGTCGTCCGGTCGCATTTTCCCGCCGATCCGTCGAATGCCGGCGTCGCGGAACTCGTCGATCGCGTGCTGGAAAGGCTCGCCGGCAACGGCGTGACCCGCGTCGAAGTGGACATCCCCGGTCTCGCCTCGGCCAACGCGGCGCTGGTCGAGATCCTCCTGCCGGAGGCGTCGGCGATCCACCGCGATCCCTTCGCCCGCAACCCCGACGGGTATGCGGAAGGCACGCGGCGTCAGATCGAAGCCGGGTTCGAGACGCGCGCGGTGGACTACGTTCTCGCGCTCCGGGCGCGGGAGACGCTCCGCGACGCGGTCACGGCGGCGCTCGACAACGTGGACGCGCTGGTCTCCCCCAGCGTCCCGTTCGTCGCGCCGCGCGAGGATCCCGAGATCTCCAGCGACGGTGACGGCGAGATGCTGGCCAGCGGTTTCGCGAACCTCACCGGCCATCCGTCTGTCAGCGTTCCGGTGGGGTCGCTCGCGGGGCTTCCCGTGGGCCTCCAGCTCACCGGCCGTCTCGGCCGCGACGCGGAGCTCCTGTCCGTCGCCCTGGCGATCGAACGGGCCGCGCCGGCCGAAGCGTGAGCGCGGGTTCCACCAGCAGGAGCAGTCGTTGAGGATTTGCTAGCGCATCAGCGTGTTTTCCGCCGCGCGCGCCCGTCCTCAGGTCCTGAGGACGCGGTAGATCGCCGGGATCACGAGAACCGTCAGCAGCGTCGACGAGGCGAGGCCGAACAGGAGCGAGATCGCGAGGCCCTGGAAGATCGGGTCGGTCAGGATAACCGCCGCGCCGATCATCGCGGCGATCGCGGTCAGGAGGATCGGCTTGAAGCGGATCGCGCCGGCTTCCAGCAGCACCTCGGTCAGCGGGCGGTCCGGGTTCGCCGCGTGGCGGATGAAATCCACCAGCAGGATCGAGTTGCGCACGATGATGCCGGCGAGCGCGATGAAGCCGATCATCGAGGTGGCGGAGAACGGCGCGGAGAACAGCCAGTGGCCGGCGAGGATGCCGATGAAGGTGAGCGGGATCGGCGTGAGGATCACGAGCGGCACCTTGAACGAGCCGAACTGCGCCACGACGAGGATGTAGATGCCGAGCAGCGCCACGCCGAAGGCCGCGCCCATGTCCCGGAAGGTGACCCAGGTGACTTCCCATTCGCCGTCCCAGAGCAGCACAGGCGCCGTCTCGTCGTCGGGCTGGCCGTTGAGGCGGATCACCGGCTTCTCGAGGCCGGTCCAATCCTGGGCGTCGATGGCGTCCTGCACCGCGAGCATGCCGTAGAGCGGCGCCTCGAAGGTGCCGGCGAGTTCGGCGGTGACCATCTCGGCGGCGCGTCCGTTGCGGCGGAACACCGGGAAGGAGGCGCGCTCCTCGGAGACCCGCACGACGTCGCCGAGCTCGACCACGCCGCGGGCGCCGGGCAGGACGTTGGCGGGGATCGGCGTGGTGAGGAACCGCTCGTCGAGGATCTTCTCGCCGCGGGGGCGCTCGACGCGGATCGGGATCGGCTGGCGGCCCTCGCCGCGATGCGAGTAGCCGACGGTGCGGCCGCCGTTGAGGATGGCGATGGTGTCGAAGACGTCCGCCTCCTGCACGCCGAAAAGCTCGGCGTCGTCGGTGGAGATCGTCGCGCGCAGGCGCCGGGCGGGTGCGCCGTAGGAATTGTCCACGTCGACGATGAAAGGGACCGAGCGGAACGCCGTCTCGACCTTCTCTGCGACCTGCCGGCGGCTCTCGGCGTCGGGGCCGTAGATCTCGGCCAGCAGCGTCGCGAGGACGGGCGGGCCGGGGGGCGGCTCGACGACCTTGAGGCTCGAATCCGGCGGCAGCGGGATCGCCTTCAGCCGCTCGCGGATGTCGAGGGCGATGTCGTGGCTGGAGCGGTCGCGTTCGGATTTGGGCGTGAGGTTGAGGGCGACGTCGCCTTGCTCGGGCATCGCGCGCAGGTAGGAATGCCGCACGAGGCCGTTGAAGTTGAACGGCGCGGCGGTGCCGGCATGGGTCTGGACCGAGAGCACCTCGTCGAGCCCGAGCACGATGCCCGCGACCTGTTGGGCGACGGCGTCCGTCGCCTCGACCGAAGAGCCTTCGGGCAGGTCGATCACGACCGAGAGCTCGGACTTGTTGTCGAAGGGCAGGAGCTTGACCGTGACGTGCTTGGTGTAGAACAGCGACAGCGAGCCGAGCGTGAGCAGGCCGACGGCGATGAGAAGCGCCCAGCTCGCCGCCTTGGTGGCGAGGATCGGCCGCGCGACGGCTCTGTAGATCCGGCCGAGAACGCCGCCATGCGCGCCCTCGTCATGGGCGGGATGGGCGGCGCGGCCGGCGATCTTGAGCATCAGCCAGGGCGTGACCATCACCGCGACGAAGAACGAGAAGATCATCGCGGCCGAGGCGTTCGCGGGGATCGGGCTCATGTAGGGACCCATCATGCCCGAGACGAAGAGCATCGGCAGAAGGGCCGCGACGACGGTGAGGGTGGCGACGATGGTCGGGTTGCCGACCTCGGCCACCGCGTCGATGGCGGCGTCGCGGCGCGGGCGGCCGTCGCCCATGCCCCAGTGCCGCGCGATGTTCTCGATCACCACGATGGCGTCGTCGACGAGGATGCCGATGGAGAAGATCAGCGCGAAGAGCGACACGCGGTTGAGGGTGTAGCCCATGATCCGCGAGGCGAAGAGGGTGAGCAGGATCGTCACCGGGATGACGATGGCCACCACCAGCGCCTCGCGCCAGCCGATGGCGAGCCAGACCAGCGCCACGATCGAGACCGTCGCGAGGCCGAGATGGTAGAGAAGCTCGTTGGCCTTCTCGTTGGCGGTCTCGCCGTAATCGCGGGTGACCTCGACACGCATCCCCTCGGGGATCAGCGTGCCTTCCAGGGCCTCGACCCGGTGCAGGACCGATTCGGCGACGAGGACCGCGTTCGAGCCGGCGCGCTTGGCGACGGCGAGGGAGACCGACGGGGTCCGCAGGAGGCCGTCGCCCTCGCGGGTGACGGTCGAGACCAGCGTCTCGCCCTCGGTCGCGAGGCCGACATCGGCCACGTCGCGGACATAGACCGGGCGGTTGTCGCGGGTGGTCAGGAGGAGGTTTGCGATCTCGTCGGGCGAGCGGAGGGTCTCGCCGGCGACGAGTTCGATCCGCTCGCCCGCGTCGAGGACGCGCCCGGCGGGGAAGGCGGTGTTTGCGCCGGAGACCTTGGCGGCGAGCTGCTGGAGGGTGACGCCGTAGAGCGCCAGTTTCTCGGGATCCGGGGAGATCCGCAGCGATTCGCCGGTCTCGCCGACGAGATAGGTGAGGCCGACATCCTCGATCTTGGCGACCTCGGCGCGCAGTTCGCGGGCGACGCGGGTAAGGTCGTTCGGCGTGATCCGCGCGGCGGCCTCGGGAACGGGGGAGAGGGTGAGCGCGAGGATCGCCACGTCGTCGATGCCGCGCCCGACGATCAGCGGCTCGGGGATGCCGACGGGGATGCGGTCGAGATTGGCGCGGACCTTGTCGTGGACGCGAAGCACGGCGGCGTCGGAGGACGTTCCGGTGAGGAAGCGTGCCGTGACCATGACCCGGTCGTCGGAGGTCTGGGAATAGACGTGCTCGACGCCGTCGATGCCCTTCACGATGGTCTCGAGCGGCTCGCTGATCAGCTTGACGGCGTCCTCGGCGCGGAGCCCGTCGGCGCGCACGTGGATGTCGACCATCGGCACCGAGATCTGCGGCTCCTCCTCGCGCGGCAGCGTCAGGAGCGCCACCGTGCCGAACACGAACGCCGCGAGCAGCATCAGCGGCGTGAGCGGCGAGGTGATGAAGGCGCGGGTCAGCTGGCCCGCGATCCCGAGATCGGTCTTTGGCGAAGTCACGGGGTCACGACCTCGTCGCCGGGGGCGAGGCCGGTCAGGACCTCGACGTATTCCGCGCCGTCACGGGTCAGGGCGTCGCCCAGCACGACGACGCGCTCGGCGGCGTCCTCACCGGCGCCGACGCGGACGAAATCGAGCCCCGAGCGGGTGGTGACGGCGTCGCGCGGGACCAGGAGCGCCTCGCGGGCGCCCACGGGAACCTCGACCAGGACGCGGGCGCCGACGAAATCGGTGCTGAGATCCTCGACCTCGACATCGGCCACGACGCGCCCGTTCTCGATCTGGGGATAGACCTTGGCGAGCCTGCCCTCGTTCGCGACGCCGTTCGCGGTGATCCGCATCGGGTCTCCTTCACGAAGCGAGGCGGCGTGCCGTTCGGGGATCGCGAGGCGCAGGAAGAAACCGCCGCCGCCGATGGTCGCCACGACCTCGCCGCCCATGATGACGGCGCCGCGGGTGACCGGAACGGTGAGAACCCGGCCGTCGGTCGGGGCGAGCACGGCGCCCTCGGCGCTCTGCTGCACCAGCACGTCGCGCTGGGCCTCGGCTGTGGCGATCTGGCCGCGGGCGACGTCGACCGAGGTGCGGAGCTGGTCGAGCCGCTGGACGGTGGCCACGCCGCGATCGACGAGCGCCTGCCCGCGGTCGAGTTCGGTGGTGGCGTTCTCGAGCTGGGCGTTCAGCGCGCCGATCTGCGCGTCGATGGCGGCGATCTGGAAGGCGATCTTGTCGTCGCGCACCAGCGCGATCTCCTCGCCCGCCGTGACGAGGTCGCCCTCGCTCACCGACAGCTCGGCCACGAGGCCGCCGATGCGCGCGCGGGCCGGCACCGTCTCGCGCGCCTCCACCATGCCGTAGACGGCCTTCCACTGCGGCACCTGGACGGGCGCGAGCGTCAGGGTTCCGGCCGAGGCCGGCGCGGCGGCCAGCAGGAAGGCCAGCGCGCGGATCGCGTGGGCGCGGCGGGACATTCAGAACGCCGTGCCGGGCCTGACGCCCAGTCTGCGGAACACCGCGGCCGCCGGGCAGAAGCCGGTGAAGGCCGATTGCAGCATGTTGAGCCCGATGAAGACGGTGAACCAGACGAAGAGCGGCGAGACCCACGCGGTCAACGCCACCGAGAGAAGAACCATAACGCCCGCGAATGCGAGCACGGACCGGTCGAGTGACATTTTCAGCTCCTGTTCAAGTCGGTTACAAATTCTATATGATGAATGCGTAGCCGGATTGCAACGCCGTCGCCGCCGCGGCCGCGAAGAAACTCAGATCTCGGTCGGGACGTCCAGCTTTACCGCCTTGAGCTTGTCGATGCCAAGCGCCTGAAGCGCCAGCCGCTCGTAGACCGGCTCGGATTTTCCGGTGCGGATCTTGTACATGAAGTACTTCTCGAAGCCGATCTTGGCCGCGTGCACCCATTTCCCCTGCGAGGACCAGTTGACGTTGCGCGGCGGGATCTGCGGCTGGGCGACGAAGGCGATGCCGCCGTCGCCGAAATCCGCGAGGCAGACCGCGTTCCAGGTGCCTTCGGCGTCCGGTTTCCGGCCCGAGATCATCCGGTCGATGTTGTGGGCGGTCGCGGTGACCATCGATTCGATCATGAACCCGGTCTTGGGCACGCCGACGGGCACCGGCGTCTTGCCCATCGGCGGGATCGCCACGCAGACCCCGATCGAGAAGATCTCCGGGAAGGCCGGGTTCTGCTGGTGCCGGTCCGCGAGGATGAAGCCGCGCGGATTGGTCAGCCCCTCGATGCCGCGCACCGCCTCGACGCCGCGGAAGGCCGGAAGCATCATGGTGAAGATCTGCGGTATCTCGTGCGTCAGCTTCACCGAGCCGTCCTCGGCGATCTCCGAGACGTGCAGGGCGTCGGGCTCGACCCTGTCGACCCGCGCGTTGCAGATCCACTTGATGTGCTTCTCGCGGAGCGCGCTTTCCAGCAGGCCCTTGGTGTCGCCGACCCCGTCGAGGCCGAGATGGCCGATATAGGGCTCGGAGGTGACGAAGGTCATCGGAACCCGGTCGCGCACCTTCGCGTCGCGGAGCGCCTTCTCGAGGATGAACGCGAACTCGTAGGCCGGACCGAAACACGACGCGCCTTGGACCGCGCCGACGACCACCGGGCCGGGATTCGCCACCAGCCTGTCGAACGCGGTCTTGGATTGGAGCGCGTGGTCGATCTGGCAGACCGAATGCGTCGCGCCGTCAGGCCCGAACCCCTCGATCTCGTCGTAGGCGAGATCCGGTCCCGTCGCGATCACGAGGTAGTCGTAGTCCAGCGACGTGCCGTCCGTCAGCTCGACGCGCTTCTCCCCGGGATGCACGCGTTTCGCGCCCTGCGGATGCAGCGCGATGTCGCGTTTCCTGAACGTCGACACCAGATCGACCTCGACCGCGTCGCGGTCGCGCCAGCCGACGGCGACCCAGGGGTTGGACGGCGTGAAGGAGAACCGCGTCCCCTTGGAGACGACCGAGATCCTGTGGGATTTCTCCAGCAGGTGGCGCAGCTCGTACGCCATGATCGTGCCGCCGAGGCCCGCACCGAGAACGATTATATGCGCCATCCGTCTTCTCCCGTTTCCCGCGTGGCATGAGCGCGCCGCGGCCCGTTGACCGCGCACCATAGGGGGCCGGAGCCCGACCGGAATTGATGCAGATCAAGAAACAGAATGCGAGAATTCGATTTCCCGCCGGGCCTCCCGGGGTCAGGCGCGGCGTCCGCTCGCCGCCAGGATCACGAAGAGGATGATCAGCCCGGTCATCATCAGGCGGATGCCGGCGCTCAGCCCGTAGGTGTTGAGCATGGTCACGACGAGGAACATGAAGAGGCTCGCGCCCCAGATCCCGGGCACGTTCGAATCGCCGCCGGCGACCGACGAGCCGCCGATGACCACCACGGCGATCGACATCAGAAGGTACTCCGTCCCCATGTTCAGGGCGGCGCCGCCCGAAAAGCTGGCGAGCAGGAGACCGCAGAGCGCGGCCAGCACCGAGCAGAGCAGGTAGGTCGCGAGGCGCACGCCGTCGACGGGAACGCCCGCGAGGCGCGCCGCGCGCGGGTTCTGTCCGATGGCCAGAACCCTGCGGCCGAAGACCGTGCGCTCCAGGAGGAACCAGCCGCCGAACGTGAGGCCGAGCGCCAGCAGCGCGAGGTTGGGCGCGCCGAGCGTGGCGCCGGTGGCGAAATCCGCGAGCGCCTCGGGCGGTTTGACGCGCAGGCCGCGGTTGGACCAGATCGCCGTCGACAGGATGATGAAGCTCGTCGACAGCGTCGCGATGATCGGCGGGATCGCGAGCGCGCGGATCAGCGCGAAATTCCCGAGGCCCACGCCGGCGCCGACGCCGAGCGCGACCGCGAGCCCGAGCGGCGCCGAGCCCGGCGCGCCGTCCATCGCCTTGAGCGCCAGCGTGCCCGACAGCGTGATCGTCGCCGGGATCGAGAGATCCACGTTGCCGGGGCCGAGGGTGATGACGAACATCTGGCCGAGCCCCACGATCACGTAGAACGCGGCGAAGGTCAGCGCGGCCCGGGTCAGGTCGCCCGCGCCGCCGGTTCCCGTGACCAGCGCGGTCGCGAGCCAGACGGCCGCGGCCGCGACGAACGACCAGATCCACGGCCGGGCGAACAGCGTCCTCATCGCGCGCTCTCCCGCCTGCGGACCGCGAGGCGCAGCGCCAGAACGAGGATGAGAATCGCCCCCTGCGCGCCGATCTGCCAGTCCGAGGGCAGTCGCAGGAAGGTGAGGAACGACCCGGCGAGCGTCAGGGTCAGCGCGCCGATCACCGCGCCGACCGGCGAGACCCGGCCGCCGGTGAACTCGCCGCCGCCGAGGATCACGCCCGCGATCGAGAGCAGCGTGTAGCGCAGCGCGATGTTGGCGTCCGCCGAGGTGGTCAGGCCCACGAGCGCCATGCCGGCGAGCACGCCGAAGAACCCCGCCAGCGCGTAGGCGCCGGCCTTGATGCGGAGCACCGACCAGCCGGCGCGCTCGAGCGACCGCGCGTTGCCGCCAACACCGCGCATCGCCACGCCGAAGCTCGATCGCATGACGATCAGGTGCGCGACCAGGGCGATCAGCGCCGAGGCCCATATCGCCACCGGCAGCAGCGGCGGCTTGGCGGTCATCAGCGCGCGCAGCCAGTCGGGCGCCGCGCCGCCGGGGGAGGGCAGGATGAGGATCGCGAGGCCGCCCCAGACGAAGCTCATGCCGAGCGAGACCACGATGGAGGGCAGGCTCCGCAGATGGATCGCCGCGCCGAGCAGAGCGTAGACGCCGATGGCGGCGGCGAGGATCAGGATTCCGGTCGCCGGATCGTCGCGAAGCCAGGTCGCCGTGACGCAGGCGACGAAGCTCACGAAGGTGCCGACGGACAGATCGAGGTCGTTGACCGCGATGATCAGCATCTGCGCGATGGTCGCCAGCGCGATCGGCACGGCCAGGTTGAAGAGGAGGTTGAGGCCGAGATAGCTCATCGCGCGCGGCTGGAGCCAGAACACCGCGACGAGCAGCGCCGCGAAGGAGATCACCGGCACGAGGATGCGGAGCGTCTCCGCCCTCATGCCGCCTCTCCGGCGAAGGACGCGGCGAGGATCGCCTCCTCGGTGACCTCGGTCCCCGCGAGTTCCGCCACGATGGCGCCGTCGCGGAACACGTAGACCCGGTCGCAGAGCGCGACCTCCTCCATCTCGGTCGAGTACCACACGAATGTCCGGCCCGATTCGGCCTCCGCGCGCAGGCGGGAATAGACCTCCTGTTTCGTGCCGACGTCGACGCCGCGCATCGGGTCGTCCATCAGGACGACCGGAGCGGTGCTGGCCAGCGCGCGCGCGAAAAGCGCCTTCTGCTGGTTGCCGCCAGAGAGCGACAGGATCGGCGCCTCCAGCGTGTCGGCGCGGATCGCCAGGGCCTCGCGCCATTCGCCGCCGCGCGACGCTTCGAGGCCGCGGTCGATCCGGCCGGCCCGCGCGAGATCGGGCAGGATCGCCACGCTGACGTTGCGCAGGATCGACCAGAGCGGGAAGACGCCGTCGGTTGCGCGGTCTCCCGCCACGAAGGCGAGGCGCGCCGTCCCGCCGCGCCAGTCTCCGGTCCCGGCGAGATAGGCCGCGCGGAGCGCCGCGCTCTGCCCGTGTCCGGCCAGGCCCGCGAGGCCGACGATCTCGCCAGGCCAGGCCCGGAGGCCGTCCCGGTCCAGCGCCGGACGGCCGTCGCGCGGCCGCGCGGCGCGGGCCTCGGCGCGGTCGCGGGCGACGCTGCCCATCGCCGCGACGAGCGCGCGCGTGTCGAAGCCGGCTGCGCGGGCGGTCGGCGACGACGCGGCCGTCCTTCATGACCACCACGCGGTCGCTCGCTTCGAGCACCTCGGACAGGATGTGGCTGATGAAGACCGCCGCGCCGCCCGCGCCGACGAAGCGGCGGGTGTGGGCCAGAAGCTCGGCCGCGCGGCTGGAATCGAGCGAGGAGGTCGGCTCGTCGAGGATGACGAGGCGCGGGGCGTCGCCGTCTCCGGCGTCGAGGAAGGCGATCGCGATCTCGACCATCTGGCGGTCCGCGATCGACAGGTCCGCGGGACGCGCGCCGGCCTCGATGCCGTGGCCGGGAAAAATCCGGTCGAGCGTTCCGCGAACCCGTCGCGCGGCGCGCCGCCGCCAGCCCGCCCCGGCGATCCCGGGAAGCAGCACGCGGACGTTCTCGACGATCGTGAGGTTCGGGCAGAGCGAGAGCTCCTGGAAGACGCAGCGCAGACCCGCGGCGCGCACGCCGGCGACGCCCGGCTCCGTCACCGGCGCGCCGTCGATGCGCAGCTCTCCCGCATCGGGCGCGACCCCGCCGTTGAGCACGCCGACGAGGGTCGATTTGCCGGCGCCGTTGTGGCCGACGAGGCCGACGCATTCCCCCGGCCGCACGGCGAAATCGACGCCGTCCAGTGCCCGGACCGCGCCGAAGGATTTCACCGCCCCGGTCACGGAGATGACCGGGGCGGCGTCGTTCGTGGACGTGTCCATGGGCCGGTACGCGTCGCCGGACCCGTCGCCGTCAGCTCGACGACCCGCTGATAACCGCGAGCGCGTCCTTGAGCTTGTATTCGACGTTCGCGACGCCGCCTTTCTCAGTCAACGCGAGATTGGTCTCGAGATTATCCTGGTCGATCCGCAGGAACGGCACCGTCAGGTCCTTGGGAACCTCCTTGCCGTCGAGGATCTGCTGGGCCACCCAGAAGGCAAGGGTCGAGACGCCGGGCGCGATGGAGACCGACATGGTCTCGTAGCCCTCCGCGTCCTTCTGCTCCTTCCACCATTGCAGCTCGTCCTGGCGGTTGCCCATGATGATGGTCGGCATCGGGCGGTCCGTCGCCTTGAACGCCTGGGCCGCGCCGTAGCCGTCGCCGCCCTGGGTCGCCACCGCGACCACGTCCTCGGGCAGGCTGGGCAGGATGCCCGCGACCGCCTTCTGCGCCACGTCCTGGGCCCAGTCGCCGTTCACCGACCCGACGATGGTGAACTGCGGGTTCTCGGCCACGCCCTCGTGGATGCCGGCGGAGATCTCGTCGTCGACGAAGACGCCGGCGAGGCCGCGGATCTCGAGCACGTTGCCGCCTTCGGGCATGCGCTCGGCGAGATACGCGATCTGGTCCTTGCCCATCTGCCTGAAATCGACAGCGATGCGCCACGCGCAGGGCTCGGTCACGATGCCGTCGAACGAGACGACGACGATCCCCGCGTCGCAGGCCTCCTTGACCGCGCCGTTCAGCGCCGTCGGCGAGGCGGCGTTGAGCACGATGGCGTCGTAGCCCTGCAGGATCATGTTCTGGATCTGCGCGGCCTGCTCCGTCGCCTGGTTCTCGGCGGTGGTGAAGGCGTCCGCCGCGGCGACGATCCCCTCGTCGACGGCCGGGCCGGTCACCTTGTCCCAGCTCGTCAACATCGCCTGGCGCCAGGAATTGCCGGCGTAGTTGTTGGACAGGGCGATCCGCTTGTCCGACGTGTCGGCCGCGGCCGTTCCGGCGACCGCCAGAAGCGCCGCGCCCGCGAGAAGCATCGTTCGTGCCGTCATTGTTTCTCTCCCCGAGTTCTGGACCCTCGCGCTTCTCAAGAGCGCGATTCACGTCCGTGGACCCGCGAGGCTATTCCAAGCGCGATGGCGCGGAAAGCGCAAAGACGCGCTTTCCGCGCCGGCCGCGTGGCCCCGGCGCCGCGGCCGGATTGTCTTTCCCGGCGCGGCGTGGCTTCTGTTCCGGCGGGCGCCCGCCTCGGGGCGCGGACGGACAAGGGGGCGGGGTTCTCGATGCCGAAACGCGTTCTCGTTCTCGGGAGCACCGGCACGATCGGCCGCGCGGCCGCGGCGGCGCTCGTCCGGCGCGGCCACGACGTGGTTTGTTTCGGGCGCGCCCGCGCCACGACCGACCGGATCGTCGCGGAGAGCGCCGGCCTGCGGACCGGCGATCCGACCGATGCCGCGTCGCTGGCGCGCGACGGCTTCCGGGGCGAGCGGTTCGACGCCTTGGTGTCCTGCATGGCCTCGCGCACCGGCGCGCCGGACGACGCCTGGGCCGTCGACCACCGCGCGCATGTCGACGCGCTGGCCGCGGCCCGGCACGCGGGGATCGACCACATGGTGCTGCTGTCGGCGATCTGCGTCCAGAAACCGCTCCTCGCGTTCCAGCACGCCAAACTCGCCTTCGAAAGCCATCTGATCGGATCCGGCGTGGACTACTCGATCGTGCGCCCGACCGCGTTCTTCAAGTCGCTGTCCGGACAGGTGGAGCGGGTGCGCCGGGGCAGACCGTTCCTCGTCTTCGGCGACGGGGAGCTGACCGCCTGCAAGCCGATCGGCGACCGCGACCTGGGAACATACCTGGCCGATTGCCTCGACGACCCGGCCCGCCGGAACAGGATCCTGCCGGTCGGCGGGCCGGGTCCGGCCGTCACGCCGCGCCAGCAGGGCGAGCGGCTGTTCGAGCTGACGGGACGGCCGCCGCGCTTCCGTCACGTGCCGGTGGCCATGCTGGACGCCATCGTCGGAGCGCTGGGCGCTCTCGGCCGGGTGTCTCCCGCGCTGGCGGCGAAGGCCGAGCTGGCGCGGATCGGGCGCTACTACGCCACCGAATCCATGCTGGTCCTCGACCCCGCGACCGGCCGCTACGACGCCGACGCGACGCCTTCGTTCGGGACGGAGACGCTGTTCGACTACTACGCCCGCCTCGTGGCCGGCGAGGCGGAGGCCGAGCGCGGCGACCACGCGGTGTTCTGAGCGCCGCTCAGGCGTGATGGCAGGCGACGCGCCGCCCCGGACGCGCCTCGCGCAGCGGCGGCATCTCGGCGCAGACCTCCGTGCGTTTCGGACAGCGGTCCTGGAACGGACAGCCGGTGATCTGCTGGAACCGGCTCGGCGGCTCGCCGCGCTCCATCGCCCCGGTGATGCGCCGCGACGGGTCGATGCGCGGAACCGAGGCGATCAGCACGGCGGTGTAGGGATGCAGCGGATCCGCGAACAGCTCCCGCCCGTCCGCGATCTCGACCACGTGGCCCATGTAGAGCACCGCCACCCGGTCGCTGATCTTCGCAACGACGCCGAGATCGTGCGAGATGAACATCATCGTCAGCCCCAGCCGCGCCTTGAGATCGGCCAGCAGGTTCAGCACCTGCGCCTGGATCGACACGTCGAGCGCCGAGACCGGCTCGTCGGCGATGATCAGATCCGGCTCGGGCAGGATCGCGCGGGCGATGCCGACCCGCTGGCGCTGCCCGCCCGACAGCTCGTGCGGATAGCGTCCGGCGAACCCCGGATCGAGTCCCACCCGGGTCAGAGCCTCGCCGACCCGCTCGGTCCGCTCGCGGTTGTTCGCGAAGACGCCGTGGATATCGCCCGCCTCGGCCACCGCGTCCGCCACCGACCGGCGCGGATCGAGCGAGGCGTAGGGGTCCTGGAACACCATCCGGAGTTTCAGCCGCGCGGCCTTCAGCGCGGCGCCGCGCTGGCGCAGGATGTCGGCGCCTTGGAAGATCGCCTCGCCCGCGTCGGCGCGCGTCAGGCCCATGATCGCGCGGCCCACGGTCGTCTTTCCGCAGCCCGATTCCCCGACGATGCCGAGCACCTCGCCGCGCCGCACCGCGAGATCCACGTCGCTCACGGCGCGGATGGTGTATGTCTTGCCGGCGCGCTTGGCCGTGAAGCTCTTGTTCAGCCCGCGAATGTCGAGGATCACGTCCGCGCTCACGTCGCCGCCTCCGCGACCAGCGGGAAGTGGCAGATGGCGTGATGCCCGCCCTCGTCCACGCGCGGAACCGGCCCCGCGCGGCAGACCTCGCCCGCCCGGAAACAGCGCGGCGCGAAGGCGCAGCCGTCGGGCAGGTCGTAGGGCCGGGCGCCTGGCCCGGAATGGTGCGCAGCGTCCCGTGCCCGGTCGCCGGATCGGGCACGCAGTCCATCAGCCCGCGCGTGTAGGGGTGCAGCGGCGCCTCGAAGATGCGCGCCACGTCGCCGCTCTCGATGACGCGGCCCGCGTACATCACCGCGACCCGGTCGGCGAGCTGGCTGACGACACCGAGATCGTGGGTGATGAAGAGCACGCCCATGTCGAGACGGTCGCAGAGCTCGCGGATCAGCCCGAGGATCTGAAGCTGCACCGTGACGTCGAGGGCCGTGGTAGGCTCGTCCGCGATGAGAACCTGCGGGCGGCAGGCGAGCGCCACCGCGATCATCACCCGCTGGCGCATTCCGCCCGACAGCTCGTGCGGATAGGCGCGGATCTGGAGCGCCGCGTCCGGAATGCGCACGAGGTCCAGAAGCTCGCGCACCCGGGCGCCCTCGTCGGCCCCCGGATCGTGGACGCGGACGGCCTCGGCGATCTGCTCGCCGATCCGCATCACCGGGTTGAGCGAGGTCATCGGCTCCTGGAACACCATCGCGATGCCGCCATGCCCGCGCCGCACGCGCTCGAAGGGCGTGGCCTCGGTCACGTCCGCGCCCCCGAGCGCGATGCGGCCCCGCCGCACCCGCGCGTCCGGCTTCGGCAGCAGGCCCATCACCGCCAGCGAGGTCATGCTCTTGCCGCAGCCGGATTCGCCGACCAGCGCCAGGATCTCGCCCGGACCGATCGCGAACGACACGCCGTTCACGATGTCCAGGAGATCGCCCGAAGGCCCGACCGAGACGACGAGATCATCGACCTCCAGCATGTCTCACCGCCTCTGCCGGTTGCCGAGCATCTCGCGAAACCGCGGATCGAGCCGGTCGCGCAGCACGTCGCCGAGCAGGTTGAGCGAGAACGCGGTCAGCGCGATCATGGCGCCGGGAAAGAACAGCAGCCACGGCGCCCGGGTGATGAAGATCCGCGATTCCGCCAGCATGTTGCCCCAGCTTGGAATGTCCGGCGGCGCGCCGAGACCGAGGAAATCCAGCGACGCCGCGCCGAGCTGCGCGAAGGCGAAGACGAAACTCGCCTGCACCAGAAGCGGCGAGACCATGTTGGGCAGGATGTGCTTTCGGATCGTCCAGAGCGTGCCCGCGCCCATGCTGCGCGCCGCCTCCACATAGGTCTCCTCGCGCAGCCGCAGCGTGACGCCGTAGACGATGCGCGCCGTGGTTGTCAGATAGATCAGCCCGATGGCGAGGATCGCGTTGAAAACGCCCTGGCCCAGGATCACGATCAGCCCGAGCGCCAGAAGCAGAGACGGGAACGCCATCAGCACGTCGACCATCCGCATCAGCACCCGCCCGAGCCTGGGATAGAGCGCCGACAGGATGCCGATGGGAACGCCGGTCGCGAGAGCGAAACTCACCACGCCCACCCCGATCAGAAGCGCCAGACGCGAGCCGTAGACCACGCGGCTGAACGTGTCGCGCCCGAAATGGTCGGTGCCGAACCAATGGACCGCGTCGGGCGGGCGGAGCCTCTCGGTCGGCGCGATCGCCTCGGGAGGAAACGGCGCGATCCAGGGCGCGAAGGCCGCGAACAGGATGACGATCGCGACGAAGACCAGCCCCAGCGAGGCCAGCGGCCGCGACGCGAATGGCGCGGCGAACCCGCGGACGGCGGCGCTCATTCGAACTCCACCCGCGGATCGAGAAACCGGTAAGAGATGTCCACCAGCAGGTTGACCACGAGATAGAGGCACACGATCACCAGGATCACGCCCTGGATCACCGGATAGTCGCGCCGGAGAATGGATTGCACCACCGTGCGGCCGATGCCGGGCAGGGCGAAGACCGTCTCGGTCACGACCGCCTCGGAGATCAGCGCGGCGAAGGTGAAGCCGAAGGCCGACACCACGACCAGCAGCGCGTTGCGCAGGATGTGGCGCAGCGTCACCCGGCGCGGGCTCAGCCCCTTGGCCCGCGCGGTGCGGACGTAGTCCTCCTTCGAGACGTCGAGCATGCTCGCGCGCGTCAGCCGCAGGATCAGCGCGGCGTTGGGCGCGGCGAGCGCGAGGCTCGGCAGCACGAGGTACCGCAGGTTCGAGACGCCGCCCTCCTCGAAAACCGACGGATAGCCCGACGACGGGAACCAGCCGAGACCGGCCGCGAAGATCAGGATGAGATAGAGCCCGACCCAGAACGTCGGCACCGACGCCATCAGCATGGCCGCGCCCGACAGGCCCTGGTCCACCCAGGTCCCCTGCCGCATCGCCGCGACCACGCCGACCGGAATTCCGATCAGGATCACCCAGACCATGGTGATCGACGCGAGCAGCAGGCTCGTCTCGGCGCCCTCCGCGATCACCGTGGTCACCGGCGTGTCGAAAAAGATCGACCGCCCGAGATCGCCCTGCAGAGCGCTGCCGATCCAGTAGAAATACTGCACCACCAGCGGCTGGTCGAGCCCGAGCCGCGTCCGCAGCGCCTCGACCTGTTCCGGCGTCGCCTGGTCGCCGAGCAGCACGTAGATCGGGTCGCCCGGGATCAGATGGATGAAGATGAAGATGATCACCGACGCGGCGGCGAGCGTCACCGCCGCCGCGCCGGTTCTTCTCAGGACGTACGCCCACATGCGCGGGCCGATCCTGCCTTGGCCTCGATCACTTCGTCGCGCCCCAGAAATAGGGGAAGGCCGGCGCGCGGTCCCAGGCCGTCTCGAGCCCCGGCGCTCCCACGTCGAACGAGAACACGTCGCCCACCTTCACCGCGGGGATCTGCTCGTAGACCAGCTCCTGTATCTTCGCCCAGGTCTCCTCGCGCACCGCCGGATCCGTCGACTCGTTCAGCGTCGCGGCCAGCTCCGCCTTCTCGGGGCTCGTCCACCAGCCGGGATAGCTGTCGTTCATGAACGTCAGGAGCACGGGGTCGGGCGCGGGGCCGTGATGCGTCATGAACATGTCCCAGGATTGCGGCTCGCCGCGCTCCTTCAGAAGCGTCGCCCAGTCCGTCACGTTCAGCTCGACCTCGATGCCCGCGTCCGCGAGCTGGCGCTTGAAGACGTTGGCCTGGTCGAAATGCTGCTGGTAGTTGGTCGAGACGAGGAGCCTCAGCGGCGTCCCGTCGTAGCCCGCGTCCTTCGCCATCCGCGCGGCCTTCTCGACGTCGCCCTGGCTGTAGCGGTCCGTGCCGGCCTCGGTGTACCAGATGCTGCCCTCGGGGAAGAACGAGCCCTGCGCGTCCCAGAGCTCCTCGTCGCCGACGGAGACCTGGAGCGCCTCGGTCATGTTGAGCGCGGCGAGGACCGCCTGCCGCATCTCGTAGTTTCCGGCGAGATAGCCCTCCTTGCTGTTCATGAACATCAGCCCGAAGATCGGCGCGCCGCTGACATAGGGCTTCATGCCCGGATCGTCCTTGAGCATGCCGAACAGGTCGCCGGAGATGTACTCGGCGTAGTCGTAGTCGCCGGCCTGGACCCCGCTCACCCGCGTCCCCACGTCCGGAACCGGGATGAACTGGAGCGTCTCGATGACGGCCTCCTTGGCTCCGGCCGATCCGTCCGAGGGCTCGGTCCGGGAGGCGTAGTCGTCGAACTTCTCGAGCTCGACGTAACGGTTGGGGCGCCACTCGACGAAGCGGTAGGGACCGGTCCCGATGTAGTTCTCCGGCTTGAGCGGCTCTCCGGCCGCCGCGCTGACGATGTCGGCCGGATAGATCGTCGGGCCGCCGTTCGGAAACGCCAGAAAACTCTTCCACGCGCCGTTGGGCGCCTTCAGCTTCAACGTCACCTCGTAGTCACCCGTGGCTTCGGCGGATTCGAACCCGAGCGCGCCGCCGCGCGCGCCGAACTCGCCCCAGCGCGACAGCGAGGCCGCGACGTCCGCCGCCTTCATCTCCTGGCCGTTGTGGAACGGCACGCCCTGGCGGAGTTGCATGACGATCGTCTTTCCGTCCTCCGACACGGTCTCGCTCTCGACCAGCATCGGCTGCGGCTCGGTCTTGCTGTCGAAGGCGTAGAGCGTCTCGAAGACGTGCTGGCCGATGGTCGTCGCCAGCGTCGCCGTGCCCATCTGGATGTCGAGGCTCGGCGGCTCGCCGATGATCGCGTAGTGGAGGGTCTCGGCGCCGGCCTGCGTCGGCGCGAACGCGGCCGAGAGCGCCAGCGTCGCGGCGCCGAGCGCCAGTCTCGCGGAATGATGCATCGTCACTTCACCTTTCGATGGGAACGGCGAACCGGAGAGGGACCGCGATCCGGCCGGGGAGGTTCGCCGTTCCCCGTGTCGTCGCGGTGAAAGGGGTCAGAGGCACGTCAGGCCTCCGTCGATGACCAGCGCCGCTCCGGTCATGTAGCGCGAGGCGTCGCTCGCCAGATAGACGGCCAGCGGCCCCAGATCCTCGGGCGCGCCCATCGCGCCCGCCGGAACGTTGGCGAGCATCGCGTCGATCATCGCGGGCGACTTCTCGGCCCAGGCCCGGTTCGGCGCCGTCCCGAACAGGCCCGGGCAGATCGCGTTGGCCGTGATCCCGTGCGGAGCCCAGTCCACCGCGAGCGTCCGGGTGAACTGGAGGACGGCGGCCTTGGCGGCCTCGTAGTGCCGCCCGCCGATGCCGCGCCCCGCGACCAGCGCGTTGACCGAGGCGATGTTGACGATCCGCCCGCCGCGCCCGGCTTCGATCATCGCGCCGCCGACGATCCGGCTGCAGACGAATGTCGAGGTCAGGTTGAGATCGACCAGCTCCCGCCATGTCTCGAGCGGCAGATCCTCGGTGGCGACGTTCACCCGTCGCCCGCCGACATTGTTGATCAGGATGTCGAAGGGTCCCGCCTCGGCCAGCGCCGCCTCGCAGGTCGCGGCGCATATCTCCGGCGAGCCCATGTCCGCCTCGAACGTCCAGGCCCTGCGGCCGAGCGCCCGGATCTCGTCCGCCGTCGCCTTGAGGTCCGGCAGCGTCCGCGCCGCCATCGCGACGTCCGCGCCCGCTTCGGCGAGGGCGAGCGCCATCTCGCGGCCGAGGCCCCGGCTCGCGCCGGTCACGATGGCGCGCCGTCCATCGAGACGGAATCTGTCGAGGACCGTCAATGCGGCGTCCTTCCCGTTTCGGATTTCCGCGCCTCGCCCCCGCGCGGACCATCCCAGTAAGCAGCGCGACTCCCCGCGATGCAAGACTTTTCGGCCGCCCGCCGCGTTCCGGGCGCGGGCTGCGGGAGGGAGTGGAATTATGTCGGACAAAGTCCTAGCATGGCTTCGAATCGCAGCGGGGATCGGCGCGTTTGGACTCCAGTATCGACACGGACCGGACCGCCGGACCCCGCCGCCCGGGCGCGCGCCGCACGCCGGACGTGGCGGCGGCGCTCATCGGGATGATCGGCCGCGAGGGCATCGGGCCTGGCGGGCGTCTCCCGCCGGAGATCGAGCTCGCCCGCAGGCTGGGCGTCGGACGCTCGACGGTCCGCGAGACGCTCATGGCCTGGCGGGACACCGGCATCGTCACCCGCAACAAGGGGGCGGGGACCACGCTGATGGTCGACGTCACGCGCTCGGTCCAGGTTCCGCTGACGCTCCGGCTCGAGGCGGAAAGCCTGCTCCGCACCCAGGGCGTCCGCCGTCCGCTCGAGATCGAGGCGACGCGTCTGGCCGCGCGCGACGCGACGGACGCGCAGCGCGCGGCCATTCTGGAGCGGGGCGAAGCGGTGGCGCGCGCGCATTCCGACGGTCTCGACTGGCGTCCCGCCGACGACGTGTTCCACGCGGCCATCCACGAGGCTTCGGGCAATCCGCTTTTCGGCCAGCTCATCACCCAGATCCAGAAGGCGTTCCGCCGCGTCTACGCCGCTCCGCTCGGCGAGCCGCAGCTCGGCGCGCGCTCGATCCCGATGCACCGCGATCTCGCCCGGGCGGTCGCCGCCGGCGACGCCGACGGCGCCGTGCGGATCGTCTCGACGATCATGGACATCGTTGAAACCGAGGTCAGGGCCGTCACCGATGCCGAGCATGTCTGATCCCGCGCTGGAAACGCTGCTCTCTGAGCCCTTCGGCGGCGAGGCGGGGTCGGTCATGCCGCCGATCTTCCAGAGCTCGCTCTTCACCTTCGACAGCTACCGGGATTTCGAGGACCGGATGGCCGGGCGCTCCGACCGGGCGCTCTACACCCGCGTCCAGAATCCGACTGTCGCGGCGTTCGAAGGCATGATGGCCAAGGCCGAACGAGGCGAGGCGGCGGTCGGCTTCGCCTCCGGAATGGCCGCGATCTCGTCGACCGTGCTGGCCTTCCTCAAACCCGGCGATCGCGTCGCCTGCGTCGAGCACGTCTATCCCGACGCCTACCGCCTGTTCGAGCGGATGCTGCGTCCCTTCGGAATCGCCGTCGACTATCATTCCGTCGCGGCTTTCGAGGACGATCCCGATCTGCTGAGTGGCGTCACGATGGCCTATCTCGAAAGCCCCAACTCGGTCGTTTTCCAGCCGATGAACCTCGCGAAAGTCGCCGGCCACGCCCGACGCCACGGGACGCTTACGATCATCGACAATTCCTGGGCCACGCCGGTCTTCCAGCGCCCGCTCGGAATCCGGCATCGACATCGTCGTCCATTCCGCCTCGAAATACATCGGCGGCCATTCCGACACCGTCGCCGGCGTCGCGGTCTCGTCGGCGGCGCATATCGCGCGCATCCGCGATCTCACCCTTCCGCTGCTCGGCGGCAAGCTCGCTCCGTTCGAGGCGTGGCTTCTCATCCGGGGCCTGCGCACGCTCGGCGCCCGGATGCGCGCGCACCAGGCGACGGCGGATCTGTTCGTGGACCGCCTGTCCGCGCTGCCGCAGATAACGCGCGTGAACTCGCCCGGCCCGAATGTCGTGCCCGGCCTGACCGGGCGCTCCGGCCTCATGTCGTTCGAGGTCCGCGACGACATCGACGTCCGCAAACTCGCGGACGGGCTGCGGCTTTTCGGCCTCGGCGTCAGCTGGGGCGGTTTCGAGAGCCTCGTCCTGCCCGCCCGCGTCGGCCTCGCCCAGGCCGGAGAGCAGAATTCGATGCAGCGCTTCGGCGTGCCGGACAATCTCGTGCGCATCAGCCTCGGGCTTGAGGACGCGGAAGACCTCTGGGCCGATTTCGAACAGGCTCTGAGCCAAAGCGCCGCCTGAAAGGCGGAAATGACCGACCATCAACAGGAGGGAAGAATGAAAACCACACTCACAGGACTGACGGCCGCGGCCGTGCTGTTCTCCACGGCGGCCTTCGCCCAGACCGAGCTGAAACTGGTCGAGGTCATCACCAGCCCCGAGCGCACCGAGACGCTGCGCGCGATGGTCGACGAGTTCGAGGCCGCCAACGAGGGCGTCACCGTCGAGATCGTCTCGCTCCCTTGGGGCCAGGCCTTCGAGAAGTTCGCCACAATGGTCGCGGGCGGCGACGAGCCCGACGTGGTCGAGATGCCCGACCGCTGGCTCGCGCTCTACGCCGGCGCCGGCAAGCTGATGAACCTCGAGGACCGCATCGCCGGATGGGAGCACGGCGACACCCTCACCCAGAAGGCTCTCGACATGGGCCGCTACGCCGGCGGCACCGCCTACGAGATCCCTTACGGATTCTACCTCAGGGCCATGTTCTACAACAAGAAACTGCTTGAGGAGGCCGGCGTCGACGGCCCGCCCGAGACGATGGCCGAGTTCATGGACGCCTCCGCCAAGGTCTCGGAGCTCGACGGCAAATACGGCTACTGCCTGCGCGGCGGGCCCGGCGGTCTCAACGGCTGGATCATGATGGCCGCCACCATGAACGGCACCAACGAGTTCTTCACCGAGGACGGCCAGAGCCGCCTGAACGAACCCGGCTCCGTCGAGGGCATCCAGTTCCTGATCGACATGTACCAGAACGGCTACGCGCCCAGGGATTCCGTGAACTGGGGCTTCAACGAGATCGTCGCGGGCTTCTATTCCGGCACCTGCGCCTTCCTCGACCAGGACCCCGACGCGCTGATCGCCGTGGCCGAGCGCATGCCGCCCGAGGACTTCGCCGTCGCGCCCGATGCCCGTGGGCCCGTCCGGCAAGGCGTTCCCCACCATCGGCTACGCCGGCTGGGCGGTGTTCGAATCCTCCGAGCACAAGGACGCCGCCTGGGATCTCGTGGCGCATCTCTCCTCGCCCGAGAGCAACAAGGTCTGGGCGCAACGCGTCGGCGTCATCCCGATCCACGAAGGCGCCGACCAGGATCCGTTCTTCCAGACCGAGCAGTTCGCCGGCTGGTTCGAGGAGCTCAACGACCCCGCCTACGTTCCCACGGTCATGCCGACCTATCTGGAACAGTTCGGCTTCTTCGCGGATTCCATCGCGCTCGAATCGAGCCAGGAGGCGCTGCTCGGCGACCGCACGGCGCAGGACGTGGCCGACGAATGGGCCGCGTTCCTGACCGACGAATACGCGAAGTGGAAATCCGCCCAGTGACGGCGGCGGCGGCCGACGGTCCTCCGCCCGGACTGAGCCGGGCGGGGCGGTTCTACTGGCGCAACGTGCTGGAGCCGTGGCTCTACCTCACGCCGTCGATCGCCCTGATCTGTCTGGTGATGCTGGTCCCTCTGGCGATCGGCATCACCTATTCCTTCCAGTCCATCGTTCTGCTCAAGCCCCTCGATTCCGGATGGGTGGGTCTGGAGAACTACGCGACCCTCGTCGACGATGCCAAATTCTGGAAATCGCTCCGCAACACGCTCTGGTGGACCTTCGGATCGGTCTTCTTCCAGTTCTTCCTCGGTCTCGGCCTCGCGCTCCTGCTCAACACGCAATTCCACTTCAAGCGCATCATCCAGGCGCTGGTCTTCCTGCCCTGGGCCGTGCCGACGTTCCTGACCGCGCTGACCTGGGCCTGGCTCTTCAACCCGGTGATCGGCCCGCTGCCGCACTGGATGGCCGCGCTGGGCATCCTCTCGGAGCCCTACAACATCCTCGGCGATCCCGATCTCGCCATGTGGGGACCGATCGCCGCCAACGTCTGGTACGGCGTGCCGTTCTTCGCGATCACGCTGCTGGCCGCGCTCCAGTCGATCCCGGGCGAGCTCTACGAGGCCGCCGAGATCGACGGCGCCACCGCCTGGCAGAGCTTCACCAAGATCACCCTGCCGTTCCTCGCGCCGATGATCGCGATCACGGTCATGCTCCGCACGATCTGGATCGCGAATTTCGCCGATCTGATCTTCGTGATGACCGGCGGCGGCCCGGCCAACTCGACGCAGATCCTGTCCTCCTACATCTTCACCACGGCGTTCCGGAAACTCGATTTCAGCTACGCCTCGACGATCTCCGTGGCGCTTCTGGCGCTTCTGCTCGATCTTCGCGGTCGTGCTTCTGGCGGTGCGCCGCAAGCTCGTGCGGATCTGACGCCGATGTCCGCGATCCGCGCCCCGTCGCCGCTGCTGACCTTCGGCAAATACGCGGCCATCGCGTTCTACGTCGCCTTCGCGCTCTTTCCGCTCTACTGGCTGCTGAAAATCTCGCTGACGCCGGACGCGCTGGTCTATTCCGAGGGCACGCGTCTCTGGCCCTCCGCCGCCACCTTCGACAACTTCCGGACCGTGATCTTCCAGTCCGATTTCATCGCCTATTTCCGCAACAGCGTCACCGTCTCGCTCACCACCGCCGCCGCCACCACGCTGATCGCCGCCTGCGCCGGCTACGCCTTCTCGCGCTTCCACTTCCGGGGCAAGCGCGTGGTCATCGCGCTGATGCTGATCACCCAGATGTTCCCGCTCCTGATGATCATCGCGCCGATCTACAAGATCGTCGCCGCCATCGGCCTGCTGAACTCGCTGACCAGCCTGATAATCGTCTACACCGCCTTCAACATCCCCTTCGCGACGTTCCTGATGCAGTCCTTCTTCGACGGCATCCCCAAGGATCTCGAGGAGGCCGCGATGATGGACGGCTGCACCCGCCTCGAAGCCCTGCGCAAGGTCATCCTGCCGCTCACGCTCCCCGGTCTCGGCGCCACGCTCGGCTTCGTCTTCACCGCCGCATGGAGCGAGCTTCTCTTCGCGCTCATGCTGATCAACTCCAACGACACCATGACCTTCCCGGTCGGGCTCCTGACGTTCGTGTCGAAATTCTCCGTCGACTGGGGGCAGATGATGGCGGCTGGCGTGCTGGCGCTCATCCCGAGCTGTCTCTTCTTCATCTTCATCCAGCGGTATCTCGTCCAGGGTCTGACCTCGGGCGCGGTGAAAGGGTAGGGGCCGATGGCGCGCATGGAACTCAGCGGCGTCCGCAAGTCCTACGACGGGCTCGAGGTCCTGCGCGACATCGATCTCGACATCGCGGACGGCGAGTTCATCGTGCTCGTCGGCCCCTCCGGCTGCGGCAAGTCCACGCTGCTGCGGATGATCGCGGGGCTGGAGCCGATCACCGGCGGCGAGTTCCGCATCGACGGCGCACGCATGAACGAGGTGCCGCCGCGCGACCGCGACATCGCGATGGTGTTCCAGTCCTACGCGCTCTACCCGCACATGGACGTCGCCCGGAACATGGGCTTCAGCATGGAGATCCGCCGCGCCCCGGCCGCTGACCGCGCCGCCCGCGTCCGCGAGGCCGCCGCCACCCTCGGCCTCGGCGCCTTCCTCGAACGCCTGCCCAAGGCGCTCTCGGGCGGCCAGCGCCAGCGCGTCGCGATGGGCCGCGCCATCATCCGCGACCCGCGCGCCTTCCTCTTCGACGAGCCGCTCTCGAATCTCGACGCGGCGCTCCGCGTCGAAATGCGCCTCGAGATCGCCCGCCTGCACCAGCGCCTCGCCTCGACGATGATCTACGTCACCCACGACCAGGTCGAGGCGCTGACGCTCGCGGACCGCATCGTCGTGCTGAACGGCGGCGTGATCCAGCAGGTCGGCACCCCGCTCGACCTCTACGAGCGCCCCGCAAACCGCTTCGTCGCCCAGTTTATCGGCTCGCCCACCATGAACGTCCTGCCCGTCACGCCCGCGCCCTCCGGCGTCGCCATCACTGGCGGCTCACGCATCGAGTTCAGCCATGTCGACGGCCTCGACGCCGCCACCGATCTCGGCATCCGTCCGGAGCACGTGGAGATCGTCGGTCCCGGTGCCGGTCATTTCGACGGCGTGGCCGACGTGGTCGAGCACTTGGGCTCCGACACCAACGTCTATGTCGACGCCCCCGGCATCGGCCCCGTCATGGTCCGCGCGCGCGGCACGATCCCGCTCAAACCGCGCGATCCCATCGGCCTGCGCCTCCAGACCGAACACGCCCACGTCTTCGCCAAGGACGGCGCGGCCCTCACCCGCCGCTCCGCTCCTCCGGCTTAAGCGATCCGCTTGAAGCAATCCGGTCCGGGCCCCGGCCCGGACATCGCACGACCGGCCCGCGATCGTGCGCCCGCCTGACTCTCGATGACTGTCGACGAGCTCGATCCCCGCGCGCCCAGACGCTAATCCTCCCGGCGCGAGCCGTCGTCCCGGTCGCGTTCATACCGCCGCGACACCGGAAACGGCGGCAGCCATCCCTCGCGGCGTACGGTCCAGAGCTCGTATGTCGGTGTCAGCATGTCCGGGGCGTCCAACGCGCCGAGATTCAACTCGACCTCGTCGCCGCTCCGCCCGAAGACGGACGAGCCGCAGCGCGGGCAGAAGTACCGCCCCTCATAGTCCCGCGTCTCTCCCTCGACCGTCACCGCCTGCTCGGGAAACATGGCCGCCGCGAAGAACAGCGCGCCGTGATGCTTGCGGCAGTCGAGACAATGGCAGAGCCCCACCCGGTACGGCCGCCCCGTCGCGACGATCCGCACCGCGCCGCAGAGGCACCCGCCCTCGAACCGGTCCGTCTCCATTCCCTCAGCCCCTCCCGCTCTCGCGCGGCATGTACCCCACGAAGCTCGAGATCCGCCACCGCCCCTCGACCCTCAGACAGAAGTAGAGCGTCTTCCAGTCGAGCGTGTCGACCCCGCCATCCGCGCGCTTCACCGACCCGTCGAACCGCTTGTGCAGCACCGCCCGATCGCCATCCAGATCGATGTCGCGCAGGTTCATCGCCCGGAACAGCGCCGGCCGCAGCGGCTCGGCGTATTCCGTCGCCGCCGTCTCCGCCGCCTGCCGCAGCCATTCGTCGCGATAGACCTCCAGCCTGGGGAAATCCAGCCGCCACGCGTCGGACGAGTGCCGGAAATGCGCGTGCAGTCCGAAGAACCGGTCCGCGAGGAAATCCCCCTCCACCGCCGACCAGTCCCGCGCGAGGAACGCGTCGATGTCCCGCCGCACCAGCATCTCCCACAACTCCGCGCGGTCGCTCTCTCCCGCTCCGAACGGATTGCGCTCGAAATCCATCGCCGCCCCCTCAGCCCAGCTTGCCGCGCGCCGCCACCGGCACCCGCTCCGGCGCCGAGCCCTCGCGCGTCAGCCACACCTCGTCGAAGAGGTTGCTCACCACGCAGACGTGGTTCGGGATCACATGCACCACGTCGCCCACCTTCGGCGCCTCGCTGTCGCGCCCCAGATCGACGATCCCGTGCTCCTCGTTGAGCTGCGTGATCACCGCGCCCGGATACTCGACGATGTGCCCGTACCCCGGCGCGGCGCAGGTGTCCGCCGCCAGCGCCTTGGAGCCCGTATCCAATATCGCCCGCCGCGCCGTCGGCCGGCTCACCACCGTCGCGAGCACCGTCAGCGCGCAATCCTCGAGCGACCCGAGCCCCATTCCCACCTGCATCCTGTCGGAATAGATGTACGTCCCCGGCCGGTATTCCGTCACCGCCTCGTGCGGCCCCTTGTAGAGATCCGGCGACCCGCCGCTGGTGACCACCGGCGGCGCCAGACCCGCCTCCGTCAGCACCCGCGCCGTCTCCGCCAGCCGCGCCTCGGCCATCTCCGGCCCGCCCTGCGGCGGATAGGTCATCAGACCGCCGAACGCGACGCCCGGCGCCGCCGCGATCCACCGCGCCAGTTCCAGCGCCTCGTCGGGGTTCTGCACCCCGCAGCGCCCGGCGCCCGTGTCACACTCCACGAACACCGTCAGCGGCGCCTTCGCGTCCGCGAACGCCGCGGCGTATCCGTCCACCACCTCCGCACTGTCCGCCACCACCGCGAGCTTCACCCGCCCCGCCAGCGCCCGCAGCCGTTCCAGCTTGCGCGCGCCGACGATGTTGTAGGTGATCAGGATGTCGCCGATCCCCGCATCCGCCATCACCTCGGCCTCGCCGATCTTCTGGCAGGTGATCCCGACCGCCCCGAGCTCCAGCGCCGCCTTCGCGAAACGCGGCAGCTTGTGCGTCTTGATGTGCGGCCGGAGCGTGAAGCCCTGCGCGTCGGCATAGGCCTGCGCCCGCGCCAGATTCGCCTCGGCCTTCGACAGGTCGACCAGAACCGCCGGCGTGTCGGGAAGCGTCTCGGTCATCACTTGGCCTCCATCATTGAAAATTCCTTCACGCCGACACCCGCCGGCCGCTCTCGCGCGTCGAACGCGTGCAGCGCCGCCGGATCGACCGACAGGCGCAGCGTGTCGCCCGGCGCCACGTCCAGCCGCTCGCGGAACACGCAGCGCACCGCGTCGCCCTCGATCCGGCCATAGACATGCGTCTCCGCCCCGGTCGGTTCGATCACGTCCACCGAAAGCGTCAGCGGCCCCTCGGGATCGACACGCCACCGCTCGGGCCTCACGCCCGCCGTCACCGCCGCCCCGTCCGCCAGCGGCAGCGCGGGGCAGGGCGTCTCCGCCCCGCTCGCGAAGCGCAGCGCCGGCCCCTCCGCGCGATAGGACGCGGGCAGGAAATCCATCGCCGGCGACCCGAGAAACCCCGCCACGAAGATGTTCGCCGGCCGGTCGTAGAGCTCCAGCGGCGGCCCCTCCTGTTCGATATGGCCGCCGTTCATCACCACGATCCGGTCGGCCATGGTCATCGCCTCGATCTGGTCGTGCGTGACGTAGACCGTCGTCGTGCGGAACTTCTGGTGCAGCGCCTTGATCTCGGTCCGCATCTCCAGCCGCAGCTTGGCGTCGAGGTTCGACAGCGGCTCGTCGAACAGGAACACCCTGCGGATCGCGCACGATCGACCGCCCCATCGCCACCCTCTGCCGCTGCCCGCCCGAAAGCTGCCCCGGCTTGCCGCGCCAGATAATCGCCGAGGTTCAGGATCCCCGCCGCCCGGTCGACCTTGCCCTTGACCGCCTCGCCGGTCTCGCCCCGGATGCGCGGCCCGAAGCCGATGTTGCGCGCCACGTCCATGTGCGGGAACAGCGCGTAGGACTGGAACACCATCGCGATGTCGCGCTTCTGCGGCGGGATGTCGTTGGCCCGCTCCCCCCCGATCAGAAGATCGCCCGAACTGATCTCCTCCAGCCCGGCGATCATCCGCAGCAGCGTGGACTTGCCGCAGCCCGACGGCCCGACCAGCACCACGAACTCCCCGTCCGCCACCGACAGCGAGATGTCATGGAGCACGGTCATCCTGCCGTACCGTTTCGACACCGAGACGATATCCAGATGCGCCATTCAGACCTCCATGATCCGCCTGAGGAACGGCAGGTTCCCCGCCATCAGCCCCGCGTCTACGTTGAGCGTGACGCCGGTGATCCCCCCCGCCAGCGGCGAGGCGAGAAACGCCGCCGCCATCGCCACCTCGCGCGGCGTGACCAGCCGCCCGAGCGGGTAGAGCCCCCTGATGTCGTCGAGAACGCCCGGATCGGCCTCGATCCGCGCCGCCCAGGCCGCCGTCTGCACCGAGCCCGGCACGACCGCGTTCGCCCGGATGCCCGCCGCGCCCTCCTCGGTCGCGATCGCGCGCATCCAGGCGTTGAGCCCGGCCTTCGCCGCCGAATAGGCCGGATTGCCGAAATGCGCCAGCGCATTGACCGACGAGACGAAGACGAACGCGCCGCCGCCCGCGTCCCGCATCGCCGGAAGGAACGCCCGCGAGAACGTCGCGGCCCCCGTCAGGTTCTGCGCGATCTCCGCGTCGAACGTGGAGTCGTCCACGTCCGCGAGCGTCTCGGCCGTGGTCACGCCGGCGTTGCTGATCACGGCGTCGGGGACCGGGCCACCCTCGAGGATCTCCGCCGCCGCGCGGGTGACGGCCGCGTTGTCCGACAGGTCGAACCTCGCCGTCCGCGCCGCGCCCGACCGCGCCAATCCGTCGGCGTCGCGGTCGCAGGCGATGATCGAGGCTCCGAGATCGCGGAAAAGCCCGACCATCGCCGAGCCGATCCCGCCGGCGGCTCCGGTGATGACGACGGTCCGTCCCGCGAAGTCCAGCATTTCCGTCCGTCCCCCCGAAACCCGCGCGCGCAGGCTTCGCCACGCCGTCCGGGAGGTTGACAGGGCGGGGAATCCTTGTCAACAATTCCACCCAGAGGCTTTTCGCAAACGCCTGTGTCTGAAAGAAAATTTCGGATGACCGGCTTTTCCGGACGCTTCCAACAAAGTTCAACCGGAGGTTCAAGATGAGACTGCCGCTTCGCCCGGAATTCACCGCTCTGGGCGCGCTCGCCCTGCTGGCCGGAGGCATGGCCTCCGCCCAGGACGTCCGCGTCACCGTGGCGGAGTACAGCTCCCTCACCGGCCCCTATTTCGAAGAGGCGGCGACCGCTTTCGAGGAGGCCAATCCCGGCACCGACATCCAGATCGAGGTCGTGCCCTGGGACGTGCTGCTCCAGAAGCTGACCACCGACATCTCGGGCGGCGCCAACGCGGACCTGTCGATCATCGGCACCCGCTGGCTGCTCGATTTCGTCGATGCGGGTATCGCGGCCCCGCTCGATCCGTACATGGACGAGGCGTTCCGCGACCGCTTCTTCGACGTGTTCCTCACGCCCTCGATGATGGACGGCACGACCTACGGTCTGCCCGTCGCCGCGTCGGCCCGCGCCATGTACTACAACGAGGACCTCTTCGAGCAGGCCGGGATCGAGAACCCGCCCGCGACCTGGGACGAGCTCAAGGCCGCCGCCGAGGCGATCAGCGCGCTCGGCGACGACATCCACGGCTTCGGTCTCCAGGGCAAAGAGGTCGAGACCGACGTCTATTTCAACTACGCGTTCTGGTCCTATGGCGGACAGCTGATCGAGGACGACGGAACCTCAGGGCTGGACAGCCAAGCCGCCTATGACGCCGCCGCGCTCTACAAGGACATGATCGATGGCGGCATGACCCAACCCGGCGTCACCTCCTACGCGCGCGAGGACGTTCAGAACCTGTTCAAGCAGGGCAAGATCGGCATGATGATCACCGCGCCGTTCCTCGCGACCCAGATCGCCAACGAGGTGCCCGACCTGAACTACGGCGTCGCGGCGATCCCGGCGGGTCCCGGTGGCGACCGGGGCACCTACGGCGTGACCAACTCGATCATCATGTTCGAGAATTCCGAGAACAAGGACACCGCCTGGGCGTTTCTCGATTTCATCTTCACGCAGGACTGGCGCTCGCGCTTCACCGGCGGCGAGGGTTTCCTGCCGGTCCAGCCCGCCGTCGCGGAGGAACCCGCCTTCGCGGACAACGATGTGCTGAAGGAGTTCACCAACCTGCTGCCGGACGCCCGCTTCGCGCCGGTCATCCCCGGCTGGGAGGAGATCGCCGACATCGAATCCTCCGCGGTCCAGACCATCTATCTCGGCGAAGGCGAGATCGAGCCCACGCTGAACGAAGCCGCCGAGCGCATCAACGCCATCCTCGGCCAATGATCCGCGGTTCGCGGCGGGCTTCGGTCCGCCGCGACGCCGGCGATCCGGGCGCGGTGGTTCGCTCGATCGACACGGCGTCTTCGGGTGCCGGCCTGACCGCGCGGAGCGCCAACGGGAAGACATCGCACCTCCGCGGGCGGACAAGCGATGTCCGGGACAAGCGGCCCGACCCGGAAGCGCTTGCGGCGGACCGATCCGGTTCAGAAAATCCCGCGTGTGACACACCTTTCCACGCGGTTAACAGGATTCAAAAATCCGTTTCAATTCAACTATTTACATATTTTGCCACGCGTGGCACTTTCGTGACCCCATGAACCGCTCCCTGCTCACCAACCCCTATCTGCTGATCCTCCCCGGCCTCTTCCTCGCCGGCTTCATCATCATCTGGCCGCTCGTCCAGATCACCGAGATCGCCGCTTCCGAGGTCAACCGCTTCGGCCAACTGCGCGGCTTCGCCGGCCTCGACAATTTCCGCGCCGTCATCGCCGATCCCGCCTTCCTCGGCGCCTGCGTCCGCACGCTGATCTGGACCGTCTGCCATCGTCGCCGGCACCATCCTGATCTCGATGCCCGTCGCGCTCATCCTCAACGAGGATTTCCACGGCCGCGGCCTCGCGCGCATCATAATCATGCTGCCCTGGGCGGTCTCGCTCACCATGACCGCGATCATCTGGCGCTGGGCGCTCAACGGCGAGAGCGGCATGCTCAACTCCGCCCTGCGCGCCACCGGGATCATCGACACCAACATCCAATGGCTCGCCCAGGCCTCCACCGCCTTCCCGATGCAGATCATGATCGGCATCCTCGTCTCGATCCCGTTCTGCGTGACGATCTTCCTCGGCGGCCTCTCCTCGATCCCCGACGACCTGAACGAGGCCGCCCGCCTCGAAGGCGCCGGGCCCTGGGCTGTCTTCCGCGAGATCACGCTGCCCCTGATGCGGCCGTTCCTGAACATCGCGGTCGTGATGAACACGATCTACGTTTTCAATTCCTTCCCGATCATCTGGGCGACGACGCAGGGCGGGCCGGCCAACTCGACCGACATCCTCGTCACCCACCTCTACAAGATCGGCTTCCGCTTCGGAAAACTCGGCGAGGCCGCCGCCCTCTCGCTGATGATGTTCGCGGGCCTCCTGATCCTCACGCTGATCTACGTCCGCCTCGCCATGCGGGATGCCGCGAAATGAGCCGCAAGATGCGCCGCACGATCTGGTCGTGGCTCGCGCTCTCGCCGCTGATCGTGCTCATCCTCTTCCCCTTCGCGGTGATGTTCCTCACCTCGGTCAAACCCGCCGCCGAGGCGCTGCAATCGACCTGGTGGCCCAGCGAGTTCCGCTGGTCGAATTTCGCCATCATGTGGCGCAACACCAATTTCGGCCAAGCCCTCTTCAACTCGATCTACGTCGCCGTCGCCTCGACGCTGCTCGCGATGGCCGTCTCCGTCCCCGCCGCCTACGCCATCAGCCGCTACCGGTTCCGGGGCAGGGGCGCCGTCCAGCAGTTCCTGCTGATCAGCCAGATGCTCTCGCCCATCGTCCTCGTGATCGGCCTCTTCCGCCTCGTGGTCTGGCTCGACCTTCTCGACTCGGTCCAGTCCGTCGTCTTCGTCTACGCCGCCTTCAGCGTCGCCTTCACCGTCTGGATGCTCCAGAGCTACTTCGCCACCATCCCCGCCGATCTCGAGGAGGCCGCCTGGATCGAGGGCGCGAGCCCCTGGCAGGCGCTCGTCACCGTCTTCCTGCCGCTCGCGATTCCGGCGATGACCGTCACCGCGATCTTCGCCTTCATCAACGCCTGGAACGAGTTCGTCATCGCGCTGACCATGCTGCGCAGCCAGGACAGCTATACCCTGCCGATCCAGATCTTCTCGCTGGTCGCGGGCCGCTACACCATCGAATGGGAACTCGTGATGGCCGCGACCCTCGTCGCCACGGTCCCCGTCGCCATCCTCTTCGCCTGGCTCCAGCGCTACCTCATCCGGGGTCTCGCGCTCGGCGCCGTCAAGTGACCGACCGAAAGGAAACCCCATGACCAAGACCTGCTACGGCGCGTCACACGTCCCCCTGTCGCCCGCCGTCCGCGCCGGCGACTTCGTCTTCGTCTCCGGCCAGGTTCCCGTCGTGGACGGCAAGATCGTCGGCGACGACGTCGGCGACCCAGACCCGCCAGGTCCTGAAAAACGTCGCCGCCGTCGCTCGAACATGGCCGGCTGCGACCTGTCCGACATCGTGAAGACCACCGTCTGGCTCAAACACGCCGAGGATTTCGCCGAGTTCAACAAGGCCTACGCCGAATCCTTCCCCTCCGATCCGCCCGCGCGCTCGACCGCCGAGAGCCGGCTGATGATCGACATCCGCGTCGAGATCGAGGCGGTCGCCTACAAGCCGCTCTGATCCGCCGCCCGGCGCGCGCGACGCCAGGCCTCCGGCGTCTCTCCCTCCGCCTCCCGGAACACCCGGATCAGATGCGACACGTCCGCGAAACCGGTGTCATTGGCGATCTCCGTCACCGACCGGCCGCTCGTCTCCAGCAGCAGCCGCGCCTGCGCGATCCGGATGATCCGCGACGCCTCCGACGGTGACACCCCCAGCGTCAGGGCGAAGTGCCGCTCCAGCTTCCGCCGTCCGACCCCCAGTCGCGCGGCCAGCGCCGCGACAGTCAGCGGCGCGTCCAGGTTCTCCCGCATCGTCAGCAGCGCCTTCTTCACCAGCGGATCCGTCGTCGTCAGCGACATCGGCAACCCCGGCTGCGGCCTGTCCCCCTCCAGCGCCTCGTCGATGATCATGATCGACAGGCTCTTGGCCGCCTCCGCGCGCCCCACATGCCGGTCCACCAGATGCGCCGCCAGATGCGCCGAACTCACGCCCCCCGAACAGGTCAGCCGGTCGCGGTCCACCACGAAGATCTGGTCCGAGACCGGCCGCAGCCCCTCGAACTGCTCCAGGAAGTCGTCGTGGTGGAACCAGCTCACGCAGCACCGGTAGCCCTCCATCAGCCCCGCCCGGTGCAGGATGAACGCGCCCGTGCAGACCCCCGCCAGC
This sequence comes from uncultured Alphaproteobacteria bacterium, assembly GCA_963798765.1. Taxonomy (GTDB): domain Bacteria; phylum Pseudomonadota; class Alphaproteobacteria; order Rhodobacterales; family Rhodobacteraceae; genus Amaricoccus. Next base: position 57,840 of record CAWCUP010000018.1, read on the forward strand.
GGCACGCCCGCCTCCGCCGCCCGCCGCAGGAACGCCGTGTAATCCGGATCGAGCCGCTCCAGCTCCTCGACCAGCCCGCCCACCACGACGATGTAATCGAACCGCGCCGGATCCCCCAGCCGCTCGTCCGGCCGCACCGCGATCCCGCAGCTCGACGTCACCGCCCCCATGTCCGACGACAGCACCCGCCAGCCGCAGCGGATCGGCCGCGACCGGTCGCCCTCGTCGGCGGCCAGCCGCAGCACGTCGACGAAATTCGCGAAGGCCGACAGCGTGAACCGCCGCGCCAGGATGAACCCGACGCGCAGGCGCACCGTCCCGGTCTCGGTGTGAGTCCGTCGCGATCATGACGCCCGTATGACGCATCCGTACTGTGAACCGAAGCGTTTTTCGCCATGATGCGCGGACACGCCCGAATCCCCGCCGGAGGCCCGTCGATGACGCATTTCTCCGCCCTGTCGCTCCTGAAGAACGCGCTGACCGGCAACAAGGACTGGGACGCGCAATGGCCCGACGCGCAGCCGCGCAACGAATACGACGTCATCATCGTCGGCGCCGGCGGGCACGGCCTCGGCGCCGCGTACTACCTCGCCAAGGAGCACGGCATCACCAACGTCGCGGTGATCGAGAAGGGCTGGCTCGGCGGCGGCAACACCGGCCGCAACACCACGATCATCCGCTCGAACTACCTCTATGACGAGAGCGCGCGTCTCTACGACCACGCGCTCGACCTCTGGGAGAACCTCTCGACCGAGCTGAACTACAACGTCATGTTCTCGCGGCGCGGCGTGATGATGCTCGCCCACAACGTCCATGACGTGCAGAGCTTCCAGCGCCACATCCACGCCAACCGCCTGAACGGCGTCGACAACCGCTGGCTCTCGACCGCCGAGGCCAAGGAATTCTGCCCGCCGCTCAACGTCTCGCCCGACGCCCGTTACCCGGTCCTCGGCGCCGCCCTCCAGCAGCGCGCCGGCACCGCCCGCCACGACGCCGTCGCCTGGGGCTACGCCCGCGCCGCCTCGAAGCGCGGCGTCGACATCATCCAGAACTGCCCCGTCCTCTCGATCCGCCGCGGCCCGGACGGCGCCGTCGAAGGCGTCGAGACCGGCAAGGGCTTCATCCGCGCCAAAAAGGTCGCCGTCTCCGCCGCCGGCCACACCTCCGTCGTCATGCAGTCCGCCGGCGTCCGGATGCCGCTCGAAAGCTATCCGCTCCAGGCGCTGGTCTCCGAGCCGGTCAAGCCCTGCTTCCCCTGCGTCGTGATGTCCAACACCGTCCACGCCTATATCAGCCAGTCCGACAAGGGCGAGCTCGTCATCGGCTCCGGCACCGACCAGTACGTCAGCTATTCCCAGCGCGGCGGCCTGCCGCTGATCGAACATACCGTGGCCGCGATCTGCGAGGTCTTCCCGATCTTCCGCCGGATGCGGATGCTGCGCAAATGGGGCGGCATCGTCGACGTGACCCCCGACCGCTCCGCCATCCTCGGCAAGACGCCGGTCAGGGGCCTCTACGTCAATTGCGGCTGGGGCACCGGCGGCTTCAAGGCCACGCCCGGCGCCGCGCACACGCTGGCCTGGACCGTCGCCAAGGACGAGCCGCACCCGATCAACGCGCCCTTCACGCTCGAGCGCTTCACTACCGGTCGGCTGATCGACGAGGCCGCCGCCGCGGCCGTCGCGCATTAGGGGAGACGAGAGATGCTTCTGATCCACTGCCCCTATTGCGACGAGACGCTGCCTGAGCCCGAATTCGCCTATGCCGGCGAGGCCCACATCGCCCGCCCCGCCGACCCCTCCACGCTGACGGACGAGGAATGGCGCGACTTCCTCTTCGTCCGCTCCAACCCCAAGGGCGTCCATTCCGAACGATGGCGCCACATCCACGGCTGCGGCCGCTTCTTCAACGCGCTGCGCGAGACCGTCAGCGACCGCTTTCTCGCCACCTACAAGGCCGGCCAGCGCCGCCCCGAAACACTCGGACCGGAGGCCGCGTCATGAGCAAGTTCCGCGTCGAAGACGGCGGCCGCGTCAACCGCGCCCGCCCCGTCACCTTTACCTTCGACGGAGAGACATACGACGGCTGCGAAGGCGACACCGTCGCCTCCGCCCTGCTCGCCAACGGCGTCCACCTCATGGGCCGCGGCTTCAAATACCACCGCCCGCGCGGGGTCCTGACCGCCGGCTCCGAGGAACCCAACGCCCTGATCGGCACCAGCCGCGGCCCCGGCCGGTTCGAGCCCAACACCCGCGCCACCGTCCAGGAGATCCACGGCGGCCTCAACGCCGAGAGCCAGAACCGCTGGCCGTCGCTCAAATTCGACATCGGCGCGATCAACGACCGGCTCTACATGCTGTTCTCGGCCGGCTTCTACTACAAGACCTTCATGTGGCCGAAATCCTTCTGGGACCGCGTCTACGAGCCGTTCATCCGCCGCGCCGCCGGTCTCGGCCGCGCCCCGACCGAGATCGACCCCGACACACTACGCCAGCCGCCACCTCCACTGCGACGTCCTGATCGTCGGCGCCGGCCCCGCCGGTCTCGCCGCCGCGCTCACCGCCGGCCGGACCGGCGCGGAAACCGTGCTGGTCGACGAGAACCCCGAAGCCGGCGGCACGCTGCTCTCCGAGCCCTCCGTGAACATCGACGGCGCCCCCGCCTGGGACTGGCTCGCCGCGACCCTCGCGGAACTCGACGGACTGCCGAACGTCCGGATCCTGACCCGCACCACCGCCATCGGCTATTACCACCAGAACATGGTCGGCCTCTGCCAGAAGCTGACCGACCACCTGACCAGCCCGCCGCCCGACGCCCCCCGCGAACGCCTCTGGCGCGTCCGCGCCGGCCAGGTGATCCTCGCCCAGGGCGCGATCGAACGTCCGCTCGTCTTCGACGGCAACGACCGCCCCGGCGTCATGCTCGCCGGCGCCGCGCAGACCTATCTGAACCGCTACGGCGTGAAGGTCGGGAACCGCCCCGCGATCCTCACCAGCCACGACAGCGCGTACCACGCCGCCTTCGACCTCGCCGATGCCGGCGTGAACGTCGCCGCGATCATCGACACCCGCGCCCGCGATCGACGACGCCCTCATCGAAGGGGCCCGGTCGCGCGGCATCGAGCTGCTGACCGGCCACACCGCCACCGCCACCTCCGGCCGGCTGCGGATCACGAACGTCCGTGCGCGTCAATCCGATGCGGAGCGGCAAGCCGGGCCCCGCGCGCACGGATCACTCTGCGACGCGCTCCTGATGTGCGGCGGCTGGACGCCCTCGCTGCACCTCTTCTCGCACACCAAGGGCACGCTCCGCTGGGACGCCGAGGCGGAGGTCTACCTGCCCGGCGAGCGCGCCGAGGCCTGCCACATCGCCGGCGCCGGACGCGGCCTCTGGGGGATCGCCCGGGCGCTCGAAGACGGCGCCAGAGCCGGCGCCGACGCCGCCCGCGACCTCGGCCGCAGCCGCCGAGCCCGCCACCTTCGCCGTCACCGCCGACCGGACGGGCAAGGGCGTCTTCCACAAGGAACTGCCCACCGACCGCAGCCCCGGCAGCGCCAAGGCCTTCATCGACTTCCAGAACGACGTCACCGCAAAGGACATCCGCCTCGCCGTCCGCGAGGGGATGCGCTCCATCGAGCACGTCAAACGCTACACCACCAACGGCATGGCGACCGATCAGGGCAAGATGTCGAACATGAACGGCCTGACCATCGCCGCCGACGCGCTCGGCAAGGCGGCGCCGCAGGTCGGCCTGACCACCTTCCGCCCGCCCTACACGCCGACCACGTTCGGCGCCTTCGCCGGCTACCACAAGGACGGCCATTTCGAGGTCACGCGGAAAACGCCCATCGACCCGTGGGCCGGCGGAGAACGGCGCCGTCTTCGAGCCCGTCGCCCTCTGGCGCCGCGCCCGGTATTTCCCGAAATCCGGCGAGGACATGCACGCGGCCGTCAACCGCGAATGCCGCGCCACGCGCGCGTCGCTCGGCATCTTCGACGCCTCCACGCTCGGCAAGATCGAGGTCTCCGGCCCCGACGCGGTCGAGTTCATGAACCGCATGTACACCAACCCCTGGACCAAGCTCGCGCCCGGCCGCTGCCGCTACGGCCTGCTCCTCGGCGAGGACGGCTTCATCCGCGACGACGGCGTGATCGGCCGCCTCCGCGACGATCTCTTCCACGTCACCACGACCACCGGCGGCGCCGCGCGCGTCCTCAACATGATGGAGGACTACCTCCAGACCGAATGGCCCGACCTGCGCGTCTGGCTCACCTCCACCACCGAGCAATGGGCGACGATCGCGCTCAACGGCCCGAACGCGCGCAAACTGCTCGAGCCGCTCGTGGAGGGCCAAAACCTGTCCGACGCCGCCTTCCCGCACATGTCGGTGGCCGAATGCGCGGTCGCCGGCTTCCCGTCACGCCTCTTCCGCATCAGCTTCACCGGGGAGCTCGGCTTCGAGGTCAACGTCCCCGCCCGCCACGGCCGCGCCCTCTGGGAGAGGCTGATGGAGGCCGGCCGCGAATTCGACATCTGCCCGTACGGCACCGAGACCATGCACGTTCTCCGCGCCGAAAAAGGCTACATCATCATCGGACAGGATACCGATGGCACCGTCACGCCCGACGACGCCGGCCTCGGCTGGGCGATCGGCAAGGCGAAGCCCGATTTCGTCGGAAAACGCTCGCTCGCCCGTCCCGACATCACCGCCCCCGGCCGCCGCCAGCTCGTCGGCCTGCTCACCGACGACCCGAAAACCGTCCTCACCGAAGGCGCCCAGATCGTCGCGGACCCGAGCCAGCCGCTGCCGATGAGGATGATCGGTCACGTCACCTCGGCCTACTGGTCCGAGACGCTCGGCCGCTCGATCGCCATGGCCGTCGTCGAGGGCGGCTTCGACCGGATGGGCGAGACGCTGCACGTCCCGATGCCGGACCGCACGATCTCCGCGAAGGTAACCGGAACGATCTTCTACGACCCGGACGGCGACCGGCTGAAGGTCTGAGATGGAGCGCGAAACCATGACCACCGACCTGCCTGTCGCCATCACCGTCCAGCCGCTTGTCGCGCGCTTCAACCTGCGCGTCCGACCCGCCGACATCGCCGCCGCCTCCGAGGCGTTCGGAGTGCCGCTGCCACAGCGGATCGGGCAGGGCGTTCATGCCGACGGCCGCTCGGCATGGGCTCTCGGCCCAGACGAATGGCTGCTGCACGCCCCCGAGGCCGACGCGCCTGCCATCGCCGACGCCTTCGCCGCGATCCGCGCGGAAACCCCGCACAGCCTCGTCGACATATCCGACCGCGAGATCACGATCGCCGTCGAAGGCGCCCGCGCCGAGGAGCTTCTCACCGCCGGTTGCCCGATCGACCTCCGGCGCATCGCTCCCGGCGACGCCAAGCGCACGATCCTGGACACCGCGCAGATCGTGCTCCTGCGCGACGCGCCCGACCGGTTCCGCATCGAAGTCTGGCGCTCCTTCGCGCCACATGTCGAGGACCTGCTTCACACCGTGAACGCCGAGCTGGCGAGCGGCTTCTGAAACAACCGCACCCTGCGGCGAAAGCGAGGCTCCGATGGAGCGCGAGAGACTTCAGGACTACACCGGCAACGGCGCCCCCGCGACGCCCACCTTCACTGCCGCCGAGATGCGCCGCCGCCTCGACGCCATCCGCGCCCACATGGCCGCCTCCGAAATCGACGCCGCGCTTTTCACCTCATACCACTGCATCGACTACTATTCCGACTTCCTCTACTGCCAGTTCGGCCGCCGCTACGGCCTGCTCGTCGATCACGACGGCCTCCACCTCGATCAGCGCCGGCATCGACGGCGGCCAGCCCTGGCGGCGCACCTTCGGCGGGAAAAACGTCACCTACACCGACTGGCGCCGGGACAACTACTTCCACGCCATCCGCGGTCTGACCGGTGGCGTCAGACGTCTCGGCATCGAGTTCGATCACGTCACCATCGACACGCTGAACCTGCTCAGAGCCGAATTCCCCCACATGGAATTCGTCGACATCGCCGCGCCCTCGATGCGCCTGCGGATGATCAAATCCGCCGAGGAGATCGCCCATATCGAAAAGATGACCCGCATCGCCGATCTCGGTGGCGCCGCCTGCGTCGAGGCCGTCGGTGTGGGTGTTCCCGAGCACGAGATCGCCCTCCACTCCACCGCCACGATGGTCCGCGAGATCGCCCGCGTCTGGCCCGACGGCGAACTGCTGGACACCTGGACCTGGTTCCAGTCCGGCCTCAACACCGACGGCGCCCACAACCCGGTCACGTCCCGCCAACTCGAACGCGGCGACATCCTCTCGCTCAACTGCTTCCCGATGGTCGCGGGCTACTACGTCGCGCTCGAACGCACGCTGTTCTGCGAGGAGGCCGATGCCGAGAGCCTCCGCCTCTGGGAGATCAACTGCCGCGTCCACGACCGTGGCAAGGAACTGCTCGTCCCCGGCGCCCGCTGCTCGGATATCGCCAGGGAACTGAACGCGATCTACGCGGAAGAGAACCTGCTCCGGTACCGCAGCTTCGGCTACGGCCATTCCTTCGGGGTTCTCTGCCACTATTACGGCCGAGAGGCGGGGCTCGAACTGCGCGAGGACTGCGACACGATCCTCGAACCCGGGATGGTCGTCTCGATGGAGCCGATGATCACCATCCCCGACCATCTGCCGGGGCGGGGCGGCTACCGCGAACACGACATTCTCGTGATCGGGGAGGACGGCAACCGCAACATCACCGGATTTCCCTACGGTCCGGAACACCTGATCGTAAAGAACTGAGCGGGCCTTCAGTTCGCGACGTCGATATCGGCTTGCAAACTCCCCGTCTCGACCAGCCGCGCGTTCGGGGTGTCGTTCCCCGTCGCGCGCGCGCGCGCGGCGTCGTCCGACAGCCCGAGATCGAGCCAACGCCTCACCAGCCGCCGCTCAAGGACCTCCATCGGCGTCCGCAGGTGGAAGCTGCGCGTCCAGCGCGGCGCCAGATGTCGCCATCCCGGCGCGTCCAGCAAAAGGTAGTTGCCCTCGACCACCAGCCAGCGCGCCTCCGGGCCGACGACCCGCGCGCCGGCGATGGAGATGTCCCGTGTACGGTCGAAGATTGGCAGGATCACCTCGCCGCCTGCCGCCAGCCGGTCGATCGCCGCGACGAGGCCGGCGACGTCGAACGTCTCCGGCGCGCCCTTGCGAGCCAGCAGCCCGCGCTCCCGCAACACGGAATTGTCGAGATGGAACCCGTCCATCGTGACCAGCGCCGCCGCCCCGCCCGCCGCGTCGAGCCGCCGCACGACGGCCTCCGACACGGTCGACTTGCCCGATCCCGGCGGCCCGACGATGGCGATCAGGTGGCGCGTCGCGGGCTCTCCGAGATCGCCGAGCGCGTCCGTGATGACCCGCGCGGCCTCCGCCCCGTCCGTCAAGCCGCGACGGTCTCTTGGGGCGGCTCCTTCGCCCCGGTCATCAACGCCACCGCGTCCGACATCGTGTGATCCTTCGGATCGACGACGCAGAGCCGCTTGCCGAGCCGGTGTATGTGGATACGGTCCGCCACCTCGAAGACATGCGGCATGTTGTGGCTGATCAGGATGATCGGGATGCCCCGCGAGCGTACGTCGAGGATCAGCTCGAGCACCCGCCGGCTCTCCTTGACGCCGAGCGCGGCCGTCGGCTCGTCGAGGATGATGACCTTGGAGCCGAACGCCGCCGCCCTGGCGACGGCCACGCCCTGGCGCTGCCCGCCCGAAAGCGTCTCGACCGTCTGATTGATGTTCTGGATCGTCATCAATCCGAGGTCCGAGAGCTTCTGCCGTGCGAAATCCTGCATCTTCTTCTTGTCGAGCCTGCCGAAGTATTTGCCCAATATGCCTTCGCTCCGGATCTCCCGGCCCATGAACATGTTGTCGGCGATCGACAGCGCGGGCGACATGGCGAGGGTCTGATAGACCGTCTCGATTCCCGCCGCGCGCGCGTCGATCGGAGAGCGGAAATTGACCTTCCGGCCCTCAAGGAACACCTCGCCCTGGTCGGGGATCGTCGCGCCCGACAGCACCTTGATCAGCGATGATTTCCCCGCGCCGTTGTCGCCGATCACCGCGAGGATCTCGCCGGGGTAGAGCTCGAAGTCGCAATGGTCGAGCGCCGTGACCTTGCCGTAGCGCTTGACCAGATTGCGCGCGTTGAGGACGGGATCCGTCATGCCGAGACCTTTCTGATCCACTGGTCGAGGGCGACGGCGCCGATGATGAGCATGCCGATCAGCAGGAACGTCCATTGCGGATCGGCGCCGGCCATGCGCAGACCCATCTCGAAGACGCCGACGATCATCGCCCCGAAGAACGCGCCGTAGATCGAACCGCGTCCGCCGAAGAGCGAGATGCCCCCGATCACCACGGCGGTGATCGACTGGATGTTGCCGACGACGCCGGTGGAAGCCGACGGCGAAACCGAGCTGAACCGGCCGATCATGATCCAGCCCGCGACCGCGCAGATCAGTCCGGTCAGGGTGTAGACCGACATCAGCGTCCGGTGGACATTGACGCCGGCGAGCTGCGCCGCCTCCGGGTCGTCTCCCACGGCGTAGACGTGTCGACCCCAGGCCGTCGATCGCAGAGCGTAGCCGAGGCACACCACGATGAGGATCATCAGGATCACGCCGTAGGTGAAGTTCGCGCCACCGATCGACACCTGGTTGCCGAGGAACAGGAGCGTCGTGGCCTCCTCCCGAAGCTGGCTGCTGCGCAGGGTCTCGTTGCGCGAGAAAAGATAGGTCGTGGCCAAAACGATCTGCCACATGCCCAGCGTCGCGATGAACGGCGGGATCTTCACCCGGCTGACGAGGAATCCGCTGGTCGCCCCGATGCCGGCCCCGAACAGGAGGCCGATGACGAGACTCAGCTCCGCCGGCAGACCGTACCTGAAGGTGAACTGCCCCATGATGACCGTGCAGAGCACGGCGATCGCGCCCACCGAGAGATCGATGCCGGCCGTCAGGATGACGAGGGTCTGCGCGGCGGCCAGGACGCCCACGATCTGCACCTGCTGGAGGATCAGGGTCAGGGTCCCGGCCGAGAAGAAACGCTGGCCGAGCAGCATTCCGAAGATGGCGATCGCCATCACGAGGATGATCAGCGGCACGAGCGCCGGATTGATGTGGAGCGTGTGCTGGAAGCGCCCGATCAGACCTTTGCGATCGTCCTCGAAACGGGCGAAACCTGCGTCCGCCCCGGTACTCACGGCCATCCGCTGTTCACTCTGTTCCGCCATCGGTCTATCCTTTTGCGCCTTCGAAGACAGGCGACTTCTCGTCAGGACGGGAAGGGCATGGGCCTCCGTCGCCCGCCCCGTCCCGGGTCAGGCGGAGAGGCGGGCCCCTCCGCCCGGCGGAATCAGCCCCAGCAGCGATCCATGCCTTCCTCGATCGAAATCGACTCGACCCCGTCCACCGGCGCGCCGGTGACGAGCGAGACGCCCGTGTCCCGGAAGTCCTTGCCTTCGGTATTGGCCGGCAGGGTCCCGTCCTTGGCGTACTGGACGATCGACTCGATGCCGAGCGACGCCATCAGCAGCGGATACTGCTGGCTCGTGGCGCCGATCACGCCGTCCGCGACGTTCTGAACACCCGGACAGCCGCCATCGACCGCCACGACCAACACGTCGTTTTCCCGGCCGACCGCGACGAGTCCCTCATAGGCTCCGGCGGCGGCCGGTTCGTTGACCGCGTAGACGACGTTGAGGTCGGGAGCGACGGCGAGGCAGTTCTCGATCGCGGTCCGTCCGCCTTCCTCGGCGCCGGCGGTGACCTCGTTGCAGATGATCCGCTCGTCGGTCTCGTCGCCCCAGCGGTTGATGTCCCCCGTATCGATGCCGAAGCCCGTCAGAAAGCCCTGGTCGCGCAGGACGCCGACGGTCGGCTGGCTGATCGCGATGTCGAGCATGGCGATCCTGGCGTTCGCGGCCTCGTCGCCCAGCGTCGCGGCGGCCCATTGGCCGATCAGCTCGCCGGCGCGGAAATTGTCCGTCGCGAACGTGGCGTCGGCCGCGTCGATCGGATCGAGCGGCGTGTCGAGGGCGATCACCAGAAGTCCCGCTTCGCGAGCCTGCTCGACGGCGGGCACGATGGCCGCCGTGTCCGACGGCGTGAGCAGGATGCCCGAGGCGCCATTGGCGATGCAGGCCTCGATCGCGGCGACCTGCGACTCGTTGTCGCCGTCGAACTTGCCCGCGTAGCTGTTGAGTTCGATGCCGAGCTCCTCGGCCTTCGCCGCCGCGCCCTCGCGCATCTTGACGAAGAACGGGTTCGTGTCCGTCTTGGTGATGAGACAGGCCGAGATTCCGTCCTGGGCGAACGCCCCGCCGGACATTGCCGCCATCGCCAGCGCCGACGCGCCGATCAATCCGCTCATTCTCATGTGGTATCCCTCCCGAGGAAACTCTTTCAGTTGTGGCGGACGCGCCCCGGTCGCCCGGATGCAGGCCGCGACCAACGCAACCACGGATCGTCGGAACGAGTCAATGAACCGGTTGGACGGAGGAAAAGGCGAACCGGCACCGCGACCCCCCGCGCGTGCGGATTCCCGGTATAGGTCCGCGGGCCAACCGCGCACCTGCCGCAGCGAAACCCTTTCCGCGTCTTCGCGAGTCGGAAGCGCGGTGGGCAAGCCCCATGCGACACAAGCCCTGTCGCCTGACTCAGCCCGTCCGTCGAAGAACCTCACGCCTCCGTCTGCGATTCCGAGGGGTCGCGGCGCGGGGTTCCATTGGCCCTCCGGTCAGAGCGCGCCTTCGGTCTCGATCCTGATCGGCTCGCCGCAATGCTTGCAATGCAGCGCGTCGACGTCGTGCAGCTCGAGTCCGCAGGTCGGACAGGGCTGCCGGACCTTCACCGGCCGGAACAGCACCTGCGCCAGCCGCAGGAACAGCGTCACGCCGAAGATCATCACCCCGACCGACAGCATCCGCCCCCAGGTGCCGTCGAGCGTGATGTCGCCGAACCCAGTCGTGGTCAGCGTCGTGACGGTGAAATAGAGCGCGTCGGCGTAATTGCCGATCTCCGGGTTGATCCTGTGCTGCGTCGTGTAGATCAGCCCGGTCATCACGAAGAGAAACACGCCGAGATTGACCAGTGCGACGATCACCTCCTCGTTCGCGCGGAAGAACCGGAAATCCTGCCGCAGCCGCGCCAGCAGCTGATAGCTCCGGAGAAGCCGCAGCGTCCGCAGGATCCGCAGGAACCCGAAGCCCTCGCCCGCCAGCGGCGCGAGGAACGAGGCGACCGCCATCAGATCGGCGACGGTGGACGGCTGGATCAGCAGCCGCATCCGGCCCGTGCTGATCGCCATGCGGGCGCAGAAATCCGCCAGAATGAGTACGCCCAGAACCGCGTCGATCACCTCGATCGCGAAAGCCCGCGGCATGAACGAGGTGACGATCACGAAGCTCACCGTCGCGATGTCGAAAACCAGAAGCGCGTAGCGGAACCGGTGGGCGCGCGCGCTGTCGCCCTCGTAAAGCTGCTCGATCCTGCCCTTCACGTCGCCCATCCGGCCCTTCTCTTCCGTCGCCGTTGCGCCGCCCGGAGGCCGATCCTACCATCCTCCGCGCAGCAGACCAGGATACGGAGGAAAGGTCCATGATGAAATCGGCCGTCATCACCGGAGGCGCCAGCGGCCTCGGCGAGGCCTGCGCGCGCCGTATGGCCCGCGACGGCGCGCTCGTCTGGATACTCGACCGCGACGCCGCCCGCGCCGAGGCCGTCGCGGCCTCGATCGCGGCCGACGGCGGGACCGCGCGCTGGATCGGGACCGACGTGACCGACGAGCCGGGCCTGATGGACCGCGCCGCGCGCGTCCTCGCCGAGACCGGCGCCCCCGACATCCTCGTGACTTCCGCCGGCATTCTGGAGACCGTCAGCACGGTTCTCGACGCCGACATGGAGGTCCACGACCGCGTATGGGCGGTGAACTACCGCGGCACCGTCTCGACGATCCGCGCCTTCGGGCGGCTGATGCGCGACGCCGGGCGCGGCGCGATCGTCACGCTCGGCTCCGTGAACTCCTTCGCCGCGCTGCCGCTGCCGGCCTATGGCCCGAGCAAGACCGCGATCCTGCGTCTGACCGAGATCCTCGCGGTCGAACTCGGTCGGCACGGCGTCCGCGTCAACGGCGTCGCCCCCACCTATGTCTTGACGCCGGCCATGCAGGCCCGCATCGACGCGGGCGAGCGCGATCCGGCCGTGATTCGCGCGGCCGGTGCGCTCGACATGCTGGTCCGCCCCGAGCATGTCGCCGACGTGGTCGCCTTCCTCTGCTCCGACGCCGCCGCCGCCGTGACGGGCCACATGATGCCCGTCGACGCGGCCTTCCTGCCGGTCGCGACCTATGCGGGGTTCGCGGGCGGCGTTCCGTGGACAACGTAATCCGAAGCCGTCGCGACGCCCTCGATCGAGATTCGCGACCTGTCCGAAGAGCGCCGGCTTCGCCGCACACAACGGCGCCAGGCGTCACGTGCGCGCGTCCCGGCCCTTACGTGGTCTTCGCCAGCGCCGCCGCGCCACGGACGGTCCTCAACGCATCGAAGGACTGGCGGTCTCCGGTCGGAATGACGCTCAGCGACCCGTCGGTCTCGAGGATCACGGCCGCCGCGTCCTCCAGTCTGGCCACGCCGGAAGAACGCAGCGCCGCGAGGATCTCCTCGGTCGTGAACCGTTCCCGACGCAGCGCGCCCTCCAGCATTTTCCCCCGCGAAACCAGCAGCGTCGGCTCCGCCTTCACCAGCTTTTGAAACGACTCGGACCTTATGGAGGCCCACGTCACCGCGTATTGCAGCAGGCAGAGCAGCGTGATGGCCAGAACGCCTTCCGACAGCGACACGTCCTCGCTGAGGAGTATCGAGGCGAGCGTCGAGCCGAGCGCCACCGTGACGATCAGATCGAAGGCGTTCATCTTCGAAAGCGTCCGCTTGCCGGTCACCCGCAGGATCGCGACGACGCAGACGTAGCCCGCCACGCCCACGACAAGGATGCGGCCGAGATCCTCCCACGTGTCGAAAAACATTCCGCCCTCCGTAAGCCGGATCAACCATCCGGGCGACGGCGGGTTCCGGCGGCGTGCGCTTGAAATCCTCCGCCGACGCGTCTAGGCAAACGCGCCGCGAGGCGTGACCAACGGACGGACCAAGTCTATGACCGCCATCACCGAGCTGCGCGACCGGTATCTCTCCGAGATCGCCGTAGCCTCCGACGAGACCGCGCTCGAGGCCGTGCGCCTCGCTGCGCTCGGCAAGAAGGGCGAGGTATCGCTGCTCATGCGCTCTCTCGGCGGGATGTCCCCTGAGGAGCGCCAGACCGCCGGCCCGGCCCTAAACGCGCTCAAGGACGACCTGAACGCCGCTCTGACCGAGGCGCGCGCAAGACTGGCCGACGCCGCCCTCGACGCCCGTCTCGCGACGGAATGGCTCGACGTGACGCTGCCCGCCCGCCCGTCGCGGCAGGGCACGATCCACCCCGTCAGCCAGGTGATGGACGAGATCACCGCCATCTTCGCCGATCTGGGGTTCTCCGTCGCCGAAGGACCGCAGATCGAGACCGACTGGCACAACTTCGACGCGCTCAACATCCCCGGCCACCACCCGGCGCGCGCCGAGATGGACACGTTCTACATGGCGCGTGCGGAGGGAGACAACCGCCCGCCCCACGTCCTGCGCACTCACACCTCGCCGGTCCAGATCCGCCACATGCTGGAAAACGGCGCGCCCTGCCGCGTCATCGCCCCCGGCCGGGTCTACCGCGCCGACTACGACCAGACCCACACGCCGATGTTCCACCAGGTCGAAGGCCTCGCCATCGACCGCGACATCTCGATGGCGAACCTCAAATGGGTGCTCGAGGAGTTCTGCCGCGCCTTCTTCGAGGTCGACGACGTCGAGCTCAAGTTCCGCGCCTCGCATTTCCCCTTCACCGAACCCTCGGCCGAGGTCGACATCCGCTGCTCCTGGGCCGGTGGCCAGCTGCGCATCGGCGAGGGCGACGATTGGCTCGAGATCCTCGGCTCCGGAATGGTCCACCCCAAAGTGCTGGAAGCCGCCGGCGTCGATCCTACGGAATGGCAGGGCTTCGCCTTCGGCATGGGCATCGACCGCATCGCCATGCTGAAATACGGCATCCCCGACCTGCGCGCCTTTTTCGACAGCGACCTGCGCTGGCTGCGCAACTACGGCTTCGCGCCGCTGGACGTCCCGACGCTCCCCGGCGGCATCAGCCGGTGAACCCGGCTTCGACGCCTCGCGCCGGGTTGACAGCGAGGGAGCGCGCGGCTCGGGCGGGCGAGCCGGGGGGCCGGTTCCGCCAGGAGCGCCGTCGAAGGACGGGCCCTCCGGCCCGTCATGAAGACGCCCGACCCCGGAGAACCGCTTCATGGAACCCGGTCCCGATACCGCCCCGCCGCCGGTAAGGGCCGCCACCTGGGTCGGCTTCGGCGCCATGTGCGTCGGCATGTTCATGGCGATCCTCGACGTGCAGATCGTGGCGACGTCGCTGCCGACGATCCGGTCCGCCCTCGGCATCCGGGCGGACCAGATGAGCTGGGTGCAAACGGCCTACCTCATCGCCGAGGTGATCGCGATCCCTCTGACCGGGCTGCTGACCCGGACGCTCGGCATGCGCCGGCTGTTCGTCCTCGCGGTCGCCGGGTTCACCGCCGCCTCTGCCGGCTGCGCGGCCAGCGACACCTTCGCGGGCCTCGTCGCATGGCGCGTGATCCAAGGCTTCGCGGGCGGCATGCTGATCCCGCTGGTCTTCTCCGCCGTCTTCCTGCTCTTTCCCGAGCGGCGGCAGGGGCTCGCCACCACGATCGCCGGGGTGCTGGCCGTGCTGGCGCCGACGACGGGACCGGTCGCGGGCGGCTGGATCACCTCGACCTATTCTTGGCACTGGCTCTTCCTCGTCAACGTGCCTCCGGGGCTCGCGGTCGCGGCGATCGCCGTCCATCTGCTGCCGCGCGAGCCGTTGCGGCCCGAGCGGGCGCGCGGGCTCGACGTCGTGGCGCTCGGACTGCTGGCGATCTCGCTTGCGTCGCTCCAGATCGGTCTCAAGGAGGCGCCGGACCGGGGCTGGGCCTCCGCGGCCGTGCTCGGTCTCATGGCCCTCAGCGCGGCCGCCGCTTGGGGATTCGCGACGCGCGTCCTGCGCTCGGAAGCGCCGATCGTCGCCCTCCGAAGCTTCTCAGACCGGCGGTTCGCGGTCGGCTGTCTTCTGAGCTTCGTTCTCGGTATCGGCCTGTTCGGCTCGGTCTATCTCATGCCGGTCTTCCTCGCCGCCGTGCGCGGCCACGACGCGCTCGGGATCGGCACGATCATGCTGGTGACGGGCGCGGCGCAGCTGGCGATGGCGCCGGTTGCCGTGGCGCTGGAGCGGCGGGTTGGCGCGCGGCTGCTGACCGGCGCCGGCTTCGCCGTCTTCGCGCTCGGACTGGGGTTGAGCTCATTCCAGACGCCGAGGACCGATTTCGACGGCATGTTCTGGCCGCAGGTGATCCGGGGCCTCGCGATCATGTTCTGCCTTCTGCCGCCCACCCGGCTCGCGCTCGGCCATCTCGCCCCGGAACGGGTGCCTGACGCGAGCGGCCTGTTCAATCTGATGCGCAATCTCGGCGGGGCGATCGGGCTCGCTCTCATCGATACGGTCGTCTACGGCCGCGCCCCGCATCACGCCGCGGAGATCGTCACCCGGTTGCGGGCCGGCGACGCCGACATGGCACGGTTCGTCGGGATCCCTCCCGGCCTTCTCGCCGGCGCTTCGGAGCGGACGCCCGACGCGGGCGCGCTGGCGCTCCTCGATCCGCTCGTCGAAAAGGCGGCGGCGACGATGGCGATCAACGAGGCTTGGCTCCTCATCGCTCTCCTTACGGCCGCGGCGACACTCTGCGTGCCGTTCATGCGCGCGCCCGCCGCGCGGTGACGCGCGTCTGGACGACGGCGTTTCCGGCACCCTTTCCAAGCCGCGCCCGATCGCCTAAACCCCGGCGCGGATCACCGGGAACCGCCACATGAAATTCACTCTCTCCTGGCTCAGAGAGCATCTCGAGACCGACGCCACGCTTGCCGAGATCAGCTTCGCCCTGACCGATCTCGGCCTCGAGGTCGAGAGCGTCACCGACCCCGCCGAGCGTCTCGCGGCGTTCACCGTGGGGGAAGTGCTTACCGCCGAGAAGCACCCGGACGCCGACAAACTCCGCGTCTGCAAAGTGCTGACCGCCAACGGCGAGAAACAAATCATCTGCGGCGCCCCCAACGCCCGCGCCGGCATCAAGGTCGTGATCGCGTCCCCCGGCGACTACATCCCCGGCATCGACACCACCATCAAGGTCGGAAAGATCCGCGGGATCGAGAGCCACGGCATGATGCTCTCGGAACGCGAGATGGAGATCTCCGACGCCCATGACGGCATCGTCGAGCTCGACGCCTCTGCCGAGGTCGGCGCCCGCTACATCGACCTCCACCCCTCCGACCCGGTTATCGACATCGCCATCACCCCCAACCGCCCCGACGCGCTCGGCGTCGCGGGGGTCGCACGCGACCTCGCAGCACGCGGACTGGGCCGCCTGATCACGCCCGCGATCGATCCCGTCCCCGGGACCTATCCCTGTCCGATCGGCATCCATCTCGCGCCCGACGTCGCCCCCGAGGCCTGCCCGGTCTTCTACGGCCGCGTCATCCGGGGCGTCACCAACGGCCCGTCGCCGCAATGGCTCCAGGACCGCCTGCGCGCCATCGGCCTGCGCCCGATCTCGGCGCTGGTGGACGTCACCAACCTCATCACCTTCGACCGCGCGCGCCCGCTCCACGTCTTCGACGCGGCCAAGGTCCACGGCGGCGCCATCACCGTCCGCCTCGCGCGGCCGGGCGAGAGCCTCCGCGCGCTCGACGAGAAGACCTACACCTTCGACGGCTCCGAAACCCTCGTCTGCGACGCCCGGGGCCCCGAGAGCATCGGCGGCATCATGGGGGGCGCGCGCAGCGGCGTGACCGTCCGATACCACTGACGTTTTCATCGAAGCCGCCTGGTTTGATCCCGTGCGCACCGCCCATACCGGCCGGCGCCTGCGGGTCAATTCCGACGCCCGCTACCGCTTCGAGCGCGGCGTCGATCCGGCCTCGGCACCCGACGGCATCGAGATGGCGACCCGCCTCATCCTCGACCTCTGCGGCGGCGAGGCGTCCGAGGTCACCCATGCCGGCGCCATCCCCGACACGACGCGGAGCTACCCGCTCGACCCCGCCCGCGTGGTCGGAGCCTCGTCGGCATGGAGATCCCGGCGCCCGAGCAGGAGCGCATCCTGACCGCCCTCGGCTTCGCCGTCACCGCCGACGGCGACCGCTTCAAGGTCTCCCCGCCGACTTGGCGTCCCGACGTCCAGGGCGAGGCCGATCTCGTCGAGGAGGTCGCCCGCGTCGCCTCGCTCACCAAGCTCCAAGGCCGTCCGCTCGCCCGCGCGCCCGGCGTGGCCCGACCGATCCTGACCCCGACCCAGCGCCGCGAGCGCGCGGTCCGCCGCCGGATCGCCTCCGCGGGCTACGACGAGTGCGTCACCTACAGCTTCATCGACGCCGAGGCCGCCGCGCTGTTCGGCGGCGGCGGCGAGGCGACGCGCCTCGAGAACCCGATCAGCTCCGAGATGAGCCACATGCGCCCCGCGCTGCTGCCCGGCCTGTTGCGCGCCGCCGCACGCAACCAGGCGCGCGGCTTCAACGATCTCGCGCTGTTCGAGGTCGGCCAGGCCTTCCACGGCGGCGAGCCGGAGGAGCAGGCCCTCATGATCTCGGGCATCCGCACCGGCCACGCCGGCCCGCGCGATCCGCACGGCGCCCGCCGGCCCGTCGACGTCTTCGACGTCAAGGCCGACGTCGAGGCCGCCTTGGAAGCCGCCAGCGCCCCGGCGCGCGTCTCCGTCGGACGCGACGGCCCGGGCTGGTGGCATCCGGGACGGCACGGCGTCGTCCGCCTCGGCCCGAAGACCGTCCTTGCGGAATTCGGCGAGATCCATCCCAGGGCGCTCGCCGCGCTCGACGTGAAGGGGCCCGCCGTCGGCTTCACCGTTCATCTCGAGGCCGTCCCGTTCCCGCGAAGCCGTTCGACGACGCGCCCGGCGCTGGCCGCGACCGACCTTCAGCACGTGGAACGCGATTTCGCCTTCGTGGTGGAGTCCCGCGTGGAGGCCGAAGCGCTTGTCCGGGGCGCGCGCGCCGCCAAGAGCCCGCTGATCGCGGACGTGGCCGTCTTCGACGTCTTCTCCGGACCGAAGGCCGAGGCGCAGATGGGCGAGGGCCGCAAATCCATCGCCATCAGCGTGCGGCTGGAACCCAGGGACGCCACCCTGACCGAAGCCGAGATCGAGGACGTCTCGGCGAAAATCGTCGCGGGCGTGGCCTCGGCCACCGGCGGCGTCCTGCGAACCTGAAAGGAAACGCCGACATGCAGCTGAACGTCTATCTCTCGGGCGAGATCCACACCGGCTGGCGCGACGAGATCCGCGCGGGAACCGAGGCCGCCGGGCTCGACATCGCCTTCGACGGCCCGGTGACCGACCACGCCGCGTCCGACGATTGCGGCGTGGCGATCTTCGGCGCCGAGCCCGACAAGTTCTGGCACGACAACAAGGGCGCCAGGCTCAACGCGATCCGTACCCGCAAGGGCATCGAGGATGCCGACGTCGTCGTCGTCCGCTTCGGCGAGAAATACAAACAGTGGAACGCCGCGTTCGACGCCGGCTACGCCGCGGCGCTCGGCCGGGCGCTGATCGTCCTGCACGGCCCGGAGCACCAGCACGCGCTCAAGGAGGTCGACGCCGCCGCGCTCGCGGTCGCGGAAACGCCCGCCCAGGTCGTGGACGCGCTGACCTACGTTGTCACGGGGCGGCTTCCGGGATAACCGGAGACGGTTTCATCGGCCGGCGGGCCAAAACAACGGGGGACGTCGCATGCTCAAGGAGTTCAGGGATTTCATCGCCCGAGGCAATGTCATGGACATCGCCGTCGGCCTCATCATGGGAGCCGCGTTCACCGCGATCGTGACATCGATGGTGGACGATCTGGTGAACCCGATCATCGGGTTCTTCATCGGAGGCATCGATTTTTCGGACATGGTCCTGAGCTTCGGCGACGGCGAGAACGCCGCCGCGGTCCGCTACGGCAGCTTCATCAACGCGGTCATCAAGTTCATCATCGTCGCATGGGTCGTGTTCCTGCTGGTCAAGGCGGTCAACCGCGTCAAGAATATGGCGATGGCGGAGGCGGAGACGGGCGAGGAGGAGACCCAGGACGCGCCGAGCTCCGAGCAGCTTCTCGCTGAGATCCGCGACCTGATGAAGGCCAATACCGCCACGACGTCGCGGGCTCCGGGAGAAGGAGCCTGATCATGGCTCTCGAGACCCCCGACGTCGATCCGAGGACGCCGTACCAGCTTCCGTTCCCGCCGGACGCGCTCGACGAGATCGTCGTTCCGAAAGCGGTTCCCGACGACGAGCGCGTCTGGGTGCCCCAGGCCGAGAACGTCGCCTTCCGGCCGCTCTGCCTCAACCGCAGCCAGGGCTACTGGATGAACCTGCTGCGCGTCCGCAAATCGGGCGTGCTGTCGCGCCACCGCCATCCCCAGGCCGTCCACGGCTACGTGCTCAAGGGTCGGTGGCACTATCTCGAGCACGACTGGGTGGCGGAGGAGGGCGGCTACGTCTTCGAGCCGCCAGGCGAGACCCACACGCTGATCGTGCCCGACGATGTCACCGAGATGATCACCATGTTCCAGGTCAACGGCGTGATGCTCTACGTCGACCCCTGGGGCAAGCCGCTCGGCTTCGAAGACGTCTTCACCAAGATCGACATGTGCCGCAAGCATTACGAGGCCGTCGGCCTCGGCGCGGATTACGTGGACCAATTCATCCGCTGAACGCGACCGGGCCGGAGGCGCCGAGATGTCGATCTGGCCCGAAGACGCCTTCCGAGACGCCCGCGTCCTGATCACCGGCGGCACGTCCGGCATCGGCGCGGGCATCGCGCGCGGCTTTCTCGCCGAGGGCGCCCGCGTGACGGTGACGGGCGTGACGGTCGCGGAGACCGACGCCGCGACGGACGCGATGCCGGGCGTCGACGCCCGCGTCCTCGACGTGCGTGACACCGGCGCCGTCTCCGACCTCGTCGCCGGTCTCGACGATCTCGCCCATGTCGTGAACTGCGCCGGCGTGATCCGGCGGGTCGAGGAGCACGATCCGGAGATCTTCGCCGACGTGCTCGACATCAACCTCAACGGCACGATGCGCGTCTGCGCCGCGGCCCGGCCCATTCTGGCCGCCCGGGGAGGCACCATCCTCAACACCGCCTCGATGCTGTCGTTTTTCGGCGGCGGCCTCGTCCCCGGCTATTCCGCCTCCAAAGGCGGCATCGCGCAGCTCACGAAATCCCTCGCCATCGCCTACGCCGCCGACGGCATCCGCGTGAACGCGCTCGCCCCCGGCTGGATCGCCACGCCCCTCACCGCCGCCCTCCAGGCCGACGAGGCGCGCAGCGGCTCAATCCTCGCCCGCACACCGATCGGCCGCTGGGGCACCCCCGACGACCTCGCCGGCGCCGCCCTCTTCCTCGCCTCGCCGCTCGCCGCTTTCATCACCGGCGCCGTCCTGCCGATCGACGGCGGCTACCTCGTGACCTGACGCCGAATGCCGCGTTGCGACGCCGTCGCTTGTTCACTCAACCTTCTTTCCGTGCTGATATTGAAAGGAGGACCCGATCATTTGGCGATCATCGACAGCTAAGAAACCGGAGAAGCGCAATGCGGCGAGCGAGCTGGCGCAGAGCCGCCAGAGCGCCATCGAGTTGGCCGAGGAGCCGGTCAACGTGGCCGAGGCCTGCCGCAATCCGAGCTTGGACCGTACCAGCTTCCACGAGCGGGAGCGGCGGTTTCAGACCCAAGTCTTCGCGGGGCTGAAGGACCTGCCGCCGATCCGAGTCACCCGCAGACAACTCCGCCCAGGTGGTCAAGCGGGCCAAGGCGTTGGAGCATCCCGCCTGCGGGGTGCACTGAGAATGGCGCCGCAATAATCGGCCACGGAGGCGCCCGGAATTGGTCGGGCGGGGCGGTCGAAAATCCCGCCAGCGACAAGTCTTTGGATCGTGGAACCGGTCTGGAGGCGGAAGGATGTATGGCGTGGAGCTGTATTCGAAGGTCCGCATGGCCGTGTTGCGGGATGGCATGAGCCGGCGGGAAGCTGGGCGGCGGTTCGGCGTCGATCGCGGGACGGTGGCGAAGATGGTGGAGCAATCGGTTCCGCCGGGATATCGGCAGACGAAGGCGCCGCGTCGACCGAAGCTTGACGCGCACACGGCCTTCATCGACGAGATCCTTCGCTCCGATCCGTCGGCGCCGAAGAAGCAGCGTCACACGATCCAGCGGATTTTCGAACGTCTGCGCGACGAGCGCGGTTTCGACGGCGGCTACACGACGGTTCGCGACTATGTCCGGCCTCGAAAGCTGTCGCTGAAGGAGGCGTTCGTGCCGTTGGCGCATCCCCCTGGGCACGCGCAGGCCGATTTCGGGGAGGCGTATGCGGTCTTGGGCGGCGTCGAGCGCAAGGTCCACTTCCTCGTCGTGGACCTGCCCCAGAGCGACGCGATCTTCCTCAAGGCGTATCTGGCGGAAACCGCGGAAGCGTTCTGCGACGGGCATGTCGCGGCCTTCGACTTCTTCGGCGGGGTGCCGCAGTCGATCCTCTACGACAACACCTCGCTGCGGTCTCCCGGATTCTCGGCGACGGGAGGCGGGAACGGAGCGCGATGTTCTCGACGCTGCAGTCCCATCATCTGTTCAAGGACCGCTTCGGCCGGCCCGGAAAGGGCAACGACAAGGGGAAAGTCGAGGGCATGGTGGGCTTCGCGCGGCGGAACTACATGGTCCCGATCCCGAGCGCCCACGACATCGACGCGTGGACTGCCCCCATCGAGTGGTCCGGTTGAATTGTTAGTGCATGGTCGGCCTCTGGTCCATTGGGATGAAGCTTTCCGGCGCTGGCGGCCTGTATCCCAGCGAACTGTGCGGCCGGACGGTGTTGTACAACTGGATCACAGAACACCCACGGGATCGATGAGCGCGAGGTGCTCTACCCTTGGCATCCTTGGGCCGGCCGACGAGTTCACGTTCACGAGGTGATCGAGAAGGCCGGCTGGGCGGCGTTTCGCTGTAGCCTGACCGGTGTCGCGTCCGATCGTCGGCTGGAGATTCCTGTCTGGATGTTCGATCGGGTCGCCAGCCAATGCTGGCAGGTCAGGGGCTGAGCCGGTCGCCTCGGTCGCCGGCTCTGGGAACTCTGGCGGCATTGCTGCGCGACGCGGTCGGCGTTCATGATGGGGCACTGCAGACGCGAGATTCGAGCGCACCATCGGAGCTCCCAAGAGGCGATTCCGGGAGATGCCGATGCGACGCCGATCCACACCACAGCAACTCGAGTTGTTCCCCGCATCCCAGCGACGCCGATCTGGTCCCGGCGCCGCATTGGCAGACGCTGCCCGAGGCGGCGCGGGTAACGCTGACCGAGCTGATGATCCGCTTGATCCTCGACCACGCCGCCGGCGCTCAGGCGCCTCGCCGGACGGAGGAACGACATGAAGCATGAGAAGATCAGCTCGCACCACCTGGAGCGCAAGGCGATCCTCTACGTGCGACAGTCCTCCGCCCACCAGGTGCTGCACAACCGCGAGAGCGGCGCTCTGCAATATGCGATGCGCGACCGGCTGGCGACGCTCGGCTGGTCCTGCATCGAGACGATCGACGACGACCTTGGCCGGTCCGCGGCGGGCGGCGTCACGCGGGCGGGCTTCGACCGGATGGTCGCCGAGGTCTGCCTGGGCAAGGTCGGTGCGGTCGCGGCGCGGGAGGTGTCGCGCTTCGCCCGCAACAGCCGCGACTGGCAGCAGCTGATCGAGATGTGCCGGGTCGTCGACACCGTCCTGGTCGACCAGGAGGCGGTATATGCGCCGCGCCAGGGCAACGATCGTCTGCTTCTCGGTTTGAAGGGAAGCCTCAACGAGTACGAGCTCGATCTGCTGCGGCAACGGTCGCTGTCCGCCCGCTACGAGAAGGCCCGTCGCGGCGAGTTGATCGTCGCGGCCCCGGTCGGCTTCGTGAAGGCCGGCGACAGGCTCGAGAAGGACCCCGACCGTCGCGTCCAGGAGGCCATCACTCTCGTGTTCGACAAGGTGGCCGAGCTCGGCAGCGCCCGGCAGGCCCTGCTCTGGTTCCTCGAGCACGGGCTGGACTTGCCGGCCAGGCACGCCAATGGCGACGTGATCTGGCGCAGGCCAACCTATGCCACCATCCACCGGATGATCGAGAACCCGGTCTACGGCGGCGCCTACGCCTATGGTAAGACCCGGGTCGTGCCGAGGCACGGCGCGGCCGTTCCGCGATCCGGCAGCCGCCGCAAACCGCGCGCTGAATGGCTGGCGCTGAAGCCCGGCGCACACGAAGGTTATGTCAGTTGGGAACGGGCAGAGGCGATCCGCGCGATGGTCAGCGACAACATCCCTGCGAGCCGGCATCACGGAGCGCCCAAGCACGGCGATGCCCTGCTCGCCGGTCTCGTGCGCTGCCGGCGCTGCGGCCGCAAGCTGACGGTCCGCTACACCGGGGCCAAGCATGACATCCCGCGCTATTCCTGCTGGCGCGGCCTGCTCGACAACGGCGAGCCGCGCTGCATCGCCTTCGGCGGCCTGCGGGTCGACGATGCCATCGAGGACGCGCTGCTGCGGGTGGTCGAGCCGGGCGCCATCGCTGCCGCCGCCGAGGCCGAGGCGCAGGCCGCCAGTCGCCGCGATGAGGTTCGCGAAGCGCTCGCGCGTGATCTCGAAGCTGCCCGCTACGGCGCCGACCGCGCCTTCCGCCAGTATGATGCCGCCGATCCGGAGAACCGGCTTGTGGCGGCGGAACTGGAGGCGCGGTGGAACCGCGCCCTCGCACGCGCCGCCGAGATCGAGGCCAGGATCGCCGCGCATGATGCCGCCGCCCCCAGGCCTTCCTCCTTGGCGGCGCTGGATGCCGCCACGCTCGGCACGGACCTTCGCACTGTCTGGGCGGCGCCGACGACCGATGCCCGGCTCAAGAAGCGCATCGTGCGCACCGTCATCCTCGAGGTGGTCGCCGACATCGACGACGACGCCTCCGAGATCGTCCTTCTGATCCACTGGATCGGCGGCGTGCATACCGAGCTGCGCCTGCCGAAGCGGCGTCGAGGCCAGCGCAACAGCACGGCACCCGAGATCATCGCGGCGGTACGTCAGCTCGTTCTCATCGCCTCCGACGATCTGATCGCCGGCATCCTCAATCGAAACGGTCTGCTGACCGGCCATGGCAACCGATGGACCCGGGAGCGCGTCACCGCGCTCAGGTCGCATCACAAGATCCCGGTGTTCCGCCCGGCTCCGGACGGCATCGAACCCTGGCTCAACCTGACCAACGCCGCGCGCCTGCTCGGCGTCACGACGAAGACCCTCAGACTCGCCGCCGAAGCCGGCGAGCATCGAGGGCGTTCATCCGCTACCGGACGGTCCGTGGATCTTCGCCCGCTCGGAACTCGGCATATCCGCCAGCCCAGCAGCTCGCTCAGCGCGCCCGGCAGAACCCAAGATACCCCACAGGATCGCACCCCGATCAGCAAAACCTATTCACTTCAAAGCATAGAGAGATGGGTGCAATGAAGCAGGATTGTAGTGTCGGCGCCATTGCTCGATCAGGATCCGGGCCTCGCGGAGCGAGAAGAAGATCTCGCCGTTGAGGAGCTCGTCGCGGAATCGGGCGTTGAACGGCTCGCAGTATCCGTTCTCCCAGGGTGATCCCGGCTCGATGAAAGCGGTCCTGGCGCCGACGGCTCCGATCCAATCTCGGACCTTCTCGGCGATGAATTCCGGCCCGTTGTCAGACCTTATGAATTCGGGCGGGCCACGCATGATGAACAGGTCGGTCAGCGCGTCGACCACGTCGGTCGAATTGAGCTTGCGGTCCACTCGGATCATCAGCGCCTCCCTCGTGAACTCGTCGATGATGTTGAGCGTGCGGAACAGCCGCCCGTCATGGGTGCGATCCTGGACGAAATCGTAGGACCAGACATGGTTCGGGCGCTCCGGCCTGAGCCGGACGCAGGAGCCGTCATTCAGCCAGAGCCGGCCCTTCTTCGCCTGCTTCCGTGGGACTTTCAGCCCTTCGCGCCGCCAGATCCGCTCGACCCGCTTGTGGTTCACGTGCCCTGCCCGGCAGGCGGAGTTTACACCGCCGAGAGGAGCCGGCGTTGTTCAGCATCCCGGTCACCATGCGGTAGCCGTAGCGCCCATGACTGCGCGCCAGATCGATGATGTCCTCGGTCAGCCGCGCTTCGTCGGGCAGGCCGCAAGGAACCTTGCGCTGTGTGGATCGGTGCTGCCCCAATGCGCGGCAGGCGCGGCGCTCGGACACGCCGAGCGTCTGCCGCGCATTGTCGATGCATCGCCGGCGGCGCGAAGGGCTCAGAAGTTTCCCCGTGACGCCTCCGCCAGGATCATCTTGTCCAGCGTCAGATCCGACACCGCACGCCGAAGCCGCTGGTTCTCCGCCTCCAGCGCCTTCAGCCTCTTCAGCTGGTCCCGGTTCATGCCGCCATACTCCTTGCGCCATCGGTAACAGGTGTTCTGCGTCACGCCGATCCGCCGAACCGCGTCGGCGATCGACCGGCCTTGGCCCTGCAGAACCTCAACCTGCCGAAGCTTCAGCACGATCTCCTCGGGCTTGTCTCGTTTG
>CAWCUP010000019.1:0-20389 GCA_963798765.1 uncultured Alphaproteobacteria bacterium
AAGGCGATGACCGCGCCGGCGGCCAGCGCCACGGCGAGCAGGCCGAACCAGTCCTGGCGGAAAAGGTCGCGGGGGTTCATGCGATCTTCCTTTTCGCGAGCCAGACGCGGCGGGCCTTGTCGGCGAAGACCGCGACGAGCAGCAGCAGCCCGAGCACGGCCTTTATCCAGAACTCGCCGACCTGCATCAGAAGGAGGCCGGCGGAGAGGATCGTGACCAGCATGCCGCCGAGGAAGGTGCCGAGCACCGAGACCCGCCCGCCGGTCAGGAGCGTGCCGCCGAGAACCGGCGCGAGGAACGCGGGCAGGAGCCAGTCCTGGCCGAGATGCCCCGCCATCGAGGGGATCGCGGCGCCGGTCCGCGCGGTCAGCATGAGGCCCGCGACGGTGGCGAGCAGCCCCGACAGGACGTGGCAGGCGACGAAGGCGCGGTTGACGCGCACGCCCGACAGTTCGGCGGCGGCGGGCGAGGCGCCGGCGGCGAGCATCCGGCGGCCGAGCGCGGTGAAGCGGTAGAGGAACGAGAGCGCGAGCGCCACGGTGACCGTGACCAGCAGGAGCGGCGAGACGTAGCCGCCGATCTTAGCCTTGCCGAAGGCGGTCATCTCGGGCGGCAGCGCGCGGAACGCCTCGGCGCGCGTGAGGAAGATCATTGCGCCGAAGAAGATGCTCATGGTGGCGAGCGTGATGATGAAGCTGTGGATGCCGCTGCGTGTGATCAGGACGCCGTTGATCCAGCCGAGCGCTGCGCCCGTGCAGAGCGCGCCCAGGAGCGCCGGCGCGAGCGGCAGCCCGATGACCTCCATCAGCCAGCCGCCGGTCATCACCGCGCAGACGGCGATCGCGCCGACGGAGAGGTTGAGCCCGCCGGTCACGATCACGACCATCATGGAGAACCCCACGACGATGTCGATCGCCATGTTGCGGCCCATCGCGAAGAGGCTGAAGCGGCTGACGAAGGCGGGGTTGAGCAGCGCGAAGACCAGCGCGAAGAGCGCGATCAGAACGATCAGCCCGAACTCGTTGGTCAGGAGCAGCCGCCGCCACCGCCGGACCGGCTCCGGGAGCGCTACGGGGTCGCGTGCGGCCTCCGCCGCGGCGTCATGGGTCATGCCGAAGGCTTCCGTGGAGGGGCCGGACGCGCGGGAGCCGCGCGCCCGGAGGGACGGGTCAGGCCGCCGGGCAGTCGAGATAGGTCTCCTGGAACGTGTCCATCAGATCCTTCGTGACCGCCTGCATCGAGCCGATGTAGTCGTCCACGCCGGAGACGTCGACGAAGGCCGTGCCGCTGTCGATGAACTTGTCGGTCAGCGCGGTCGATCCGAACGGCGCGTCGGCCTTGACCGTGCAGCCCTCGCGGATCTTCTCGGCGGCGAAGGTGCCGATATAGCCCTGGCCGTAGGGGTTCTGAAGCATCGTGCCTTCGACGAAGCCGTCCTTGATGGCCTGGATCACCACCTCGTCATGGTCGATGCCGACCATCTTGATGCGCTTGTCGCCGATCCGGCGCAGCGCGTTCGAGGCGACGACCGCCGGAACCCATGCGGTCGTCACGATCCCGTCGACGTTCGCGGCCTCGGCGGCGAGATAGGCGTTGATCTTCTCCTCGGCCGGTTCCGGCGCGTCGATGTCGGCGATGACCTGCACCACCTCGACGTCCGGACCCGCCTCGTCCGCCGCGCGCTGGACGGCGTCGATGCGGAGCTGGGTGTTCGGATCGACGAGGAAGCCGGTGAAATGCGCGATGCGGCCCTTGCCGCCCATTGCGCGGATCAGCTCCTTGGTCCCGAGATAGGCCGAGTTTCCGGTATCGGTGCCGAGACAGAACGCGTCGTCCGAAGGCTGCTGCAGGCAGCCCGCGAGCGAGATGACGGTCGCGCCCTCGCCGGCCAGTTCGCCGACCACCGAGACGCTGCCCACCGGGTCGCCGGGGAAGATCAGGAACGAGTTGTAGCCCTGGGTCAGCAGGCTTTCGAGAAGCTCGTTCTGCTGGCTCAGCTCCCATTGCTGCGGGACGCGGTAATCGGCGGCCTCCGCGCCGAATTCGGCGGCGGCGTCGGCGCCGGCCTGCTCCCAGGCCGCGAAATAGGGGTGCGGGCCGCCGGGCACGAGAGCGACCTTGGCGCTCTCGGCATGGGCGGCGAGCGGAAGCGTCGTCGCGAGCGCGACGGCCATGAGACCGCGCGTCAGTCTGGCCTGGGTCATCCGGGGTGTTCCTCCTGTTGGAAATCGGCAAGGACGCGTCTTTCGGCGGCCTTGCCAACCGATATATCGGTTGCGCGATTCGAGCAAAGGGTTTCGGCGGGAAAGCGGGAGCGGCGCGGGGAAACGCCGTGACGTCGCGCCCCGCGACAGTCGGATCGGACCGCCGCCGGTCCGCGATCTCGGAGTCCTGATCCCCGCGCCTCACCCGATGGGGTGACGTCCCGCCCGCTCGCGGCGCCTATGGTGGGGATGGCGACCCGGAGTCGCCGCGCTCGGCGGCGGTCCCGCGCGAACGGAGTGACGGCGATCACGCACGGGCGCCGCCGCGCCTGCGACAATGGCCGGGACCGAGGGGCCGGGCATCCGGACCCGCTAACCCGGAGCCCGCGAGGAGTGCGGCGAGGCCCCGGAGACCGCCAGCCCGCACCGCCACATGTCCGGCCCGAGCGCCGGCGGACAGAAAGGATTACCGATGCCCGCGAACGCGATCCACGCCGACACCCGCGCCGGACGAAGCCTCCCCGACGTCGCCGCGAGACCCGTTCCGCAGGCGGCCAGGCTCGGCCGGGCGCTCGCCGCGCGGATGAAGGGGCCGGGAGGATGCTACAACCTGGGCAACGTGTTCGCGCTCGTCGCGGGTCTCGTCGTGCAGATGATCTCGATGCCCGACGGCGCGGCCAACCCGCTCTCGGTGGCGGGTCACTATCTGTTCGGCAGCCCGGGATCGACCACGCTGTCCGCGGCGATCTTCATGTTTCTCGTCTCCGGTGAATTCTATCACCGCGCCTGGGCCGGCGGCGCGCCTCCCGACGCCCGCCTGAACCATCTCGGCGATCTGGTGTCCGGCGTCGCGTCGCTCGTGCTCACGGCGGCTCTGGTGATCTTCGGCGACATCTTCCTCGCGATCGTCTCCGGGATTCTGCTGGCCGGCGGGAAGTTCGGCAGCGCCTTCGTTCCCGACGGTCCTCTCTCGTCGCGCTTCCGCCAAGCGGTCCTGTTCAGCAGGTTTCCGGCGCTCGCGGCGCTCGCGGTCCAGTTCCTCCGGGAGGCCTCGACCGCGACGCCCGACACCCCGCTCGCCGCGACGGCGATGCCGGCGGTCATGATCCTGTCGTATCTGATCTGGGCCCGCGCCGACTGGCTGCTGCTGAAGTCGGCTCCCGCCGCCGGGCGGGAGGGAGACGCCTGAGGCGTCCGCCGCTCAGAGGTTCCTGACCGCGTCCAGAACCTCGTCGACATGGCCCGGCACCTTCACCTTGCGCCAGACGCGGCGCACGGTGCCCGAACCGTCGATCAGGAACGTGCTGCGCTCGATCCCCATGTATTTCTTGCCGTACATCGATTTCTCCGCCCAGACGCCGAAGCGCTCGGACACGTCGGAATTCTCGTCCGAGAGCAGCGGGACGCCGAGGGAATGCTTGTCGCGGAACTTGTCGTGGCTCTTCACGCCGTCCTTCGAGACGCCGACGACGACGGCGCCGGCCCTGTCGAACTCGGCCGCCATCTCCGAGAAGCCGACCGCCTCCTTGGTGCAGCCGGAGGTGTCGTCCTTGGGATAGAAGAAGAGCACGACCTTCTTTCCGCTCAGGTCCGACGGCCCCATCTCGCCGCCGCCGTCGCGGGGCAGGGTGTAGTCGGGAGCGGGCTGGCCTTCTTCGAGCTGCGTGGTCATCGGGGTCTCCTTCGTGCGGTTGACGTCGCGGACGCCCCTGACATAAGCCGCGCCGGGCGGCTTCACAGGCCGCGGCACGCGAAAAAAAGCCCCGGCGGTCCCATGCGGCTTCAGGATTTCGACTTCGAGCTTCCCGAGGAGCTGATCGCGCTGCGACCCGCGCGGCCGCGCGCTTCCTCGCGCCTGCTGGTCGCGCGCGGCGCGGAGGGCGCGCTCGTCGACTCGACGGTCGACCGGCTCGGCGACCACCTGCGGCCCGGCGATCTTCTGGTGTTCAACGACACCAAGGTCATTCCCGCGCGCCTGACCGGGACGCGGACGCGCGGCGCCGCGTCGGCGCGGATCGAGGTCACGCTGATCTCGCTCGCGCCGGACGGCGCGTGGCGCGCGCTCGCCCGGCCCGGCAAGCGCCTCGCCGCGGGCGACCGGATCGACTTCGCGGGCGGCCTTTCGGCCGGGGTGCGCGACAAGGACGGGGCGGAGATCCTTCTCGCGTTCAACGCCGCCGGGAGGGATCTCGAGGAAATGCTGGAGGCGGCCGGGGAGGTTCCGCTGCCGCCCTACATCGCGGCGCGCCGGGCGGCGGACGCGGCCGACCGCGTGGATTACCAGACCGTCTTCGCGACCCGCCCCGGCGCGGTGGCGGCGCCGACCGCGTCGCTGCATTTCGACGCGGGGCTTCTCGACCGGCTGGCGGCGGCCGGGATACGCTCCACCCGGCTGACGCTGCATGTCGGCGCGGGCACGTTCCTGCCGGTGAAGGTCGAAAACGTCGAGGCCCACCGGATGCACTCCGAATGGGGCGAGATCGGCCCGGAGGCCGTGGACGCGGTGCGGGACGCGGCCGCGGCCGGCGGCCGGGTGATCCCGGTCGGCACCACCGCGCTGCGTCTGCTCGAGACGGCGGCGACCGGCCCGGGCGCGCTCGCGCCATGGTCCGGCGAGACGGACATCTTCATCCGCCCCGGCCACCGGTTCCGGATCGCGGACGGGCTGATGACGAATTTCCACCTGCCGAAATCGACCCTGATGATGCTGGTCTCGGCGCTCATGGGCACGGAGCGCATCCGCGCGATCTACGCCCACGCGATCGCGAACCGCTACCGGTTCTTTTCCTATGGCGACGGGTCGCTGCTTCTGCCAAAGGGCTGACGCGCGATCGTCGCGCCCGACGCGGCGGCGGACCGCGACGCATCCCGGCATGGACCGGACGGGGACCATCCGAGGCGGCGATGATCGAGGTATTGCGGAACTCATGGGCGCTGCTGCTCGGCGTGATGCTGCTCCTGATGGGCAACGGCATCCAGGGCACGCTGCTCGGCATAAGGGGCGGCATCGAAGGCTACGACGCCGGCACGATGTCTCTGGTGATGAGCGCGTATTTCGCCGGCTTCCTCGGCGGCTCGACCTACGCGCCGGGCATGATCCAGCGCGTCGGACACGTCCGGGTCTTCGCGGCGCTCGCCTCGCTGATCTCGGCGGCCTTCATCCTCTACGCCGCGGCGCCGAACCCGTGGGTCTGGATCGTGATGCGGCTGATGGTGGGCTTCTGCTTCGCCGGGGTCTACGTCGTCGCCGAGAGCTGGCTCAACGACGCGTCCTCGAACGAGAACCGGGGCAAGTCGCTGTCGCTCTACATGATCGTGCAGATGACGGGCATCATCAGCGGGCAGCTGATCCTCAACCTGGCCGATCCGTCCGGCTACATCCTGTTCGTCGTCATGTCGGTGCTGGTCTCGGTCTCCTTCGCGCCGATCCTCCTGACCGTGAGCCAGGCGCCGGCGTTCCAGCAGACGCAGACGATGACGCTCGCGCGGCTCTACCGGACGTCGCCGCTCGGCTGCGTCGGCACGTTCATCCTGGGCGGCGTCTTCGCCGGGATCTTCGGCATGTCCTCGGTGTTCGGCACCGAGAAGGGGCTGAGCGTCGGCCAGATCTCGATCTTCGTCGCGACGATCTACCTGGGCGGTCTTCTTCTCCAGTTTCCGCTGGGATGGGCCTCCGACCGCATGGACCGGCGCAAGCTGATCCTCGGAGTGACGGCCGTCGGCGCGGGGCTCACGCTCGGCGGCGCCGCCTTCGCCGACACGTATCTCGTCATCCTCGGCCTCGGCTTCGCCATCGGCGCGGTGGCCAATCCGCTCTATTCGCTGCTGATCGCCTATACCAACGACTTTCTGAAACAATCCGACATGGCGGCGGCGTCGGGGGGGCTCCTGTTCATCAACGGCCTGGGCGCGGTGACGGGGCCCGTCATGATCGGCTGGATGATGACGCGGTTCGGGGCGGACGCGTTTTTCGTGTTTCTCGGGCTCCTTTTCGCCGCGATCGCGCTCTACGCGCTTTACCGGATGCGCCGCCGTCCGGTAACGGTGGTGGTCGACCCGACGCCCTACGCGCCGGTGACGATGACCGCTTCGGTCGTCGCGATCGAGGCGGCCCAGGAGGCGGCCATCGACGCGGCCGCGCAGGACGGGCCCGCGCGCCTGGCGGGATGACGGACGGTCCGGACGGGCCGTCGGAGAGGGAGAGGGACGCGTCGATGGACGAGCGTGCGAAGGACGTGCTGCGGTTCTGGCTGGACGAGACCGGTCCGGAGGGATGGTACCGGATCGATCCGGACTTCGACGCGCTGATCCGGGAGCGGTACGAGGGGCTCTGGGAGGAGGCGCGCAAGGGCGCGCTCGACGCCTGGCGCACCACCGCGGAGCCCTGCCTCGCGCTCCTGATCGTGCTCGACCAGTTCCCGCGCAACATGTTCCGCGGTGACGCCCGATCCTTCGCGAGCGATTCCAAGGCTCTCGACGTCGCGGTCGCTGCGATCCTGCGGCGGCTCGACCGGCAGGTGGAGATGCCCGCGCGGCAGTTTTTCTATCTGCCTCTGATGCATTCCGAGACGGCGCCGGATCAGGACCGGGCGGTGCGTCTTTTCCTGATGGGCGATCCGGGCGGCTCGAATCTGGACCACGCCCGGGCGCACCGGCACGTCATCCGCGGCTTCGGACGGTTTCCGTACCGCAACGAGGTCCTCGGCCGGACGTCGACGCCGGCCGAACGCGCCTTCCTCGACGCCGGAGGCTACGCCGAGGCGCTGCGGGAAGTGACGTCCTGAGACGACGTTCGGCCTCGTGACCCAAGGCGCGCGCCACACCTTTCGGCCGGGTTAACGTGGTCCGGACTATCCAGCGATATCAGTGACTTGGCGTAAGCGACACGCGTGTCGCTTTTCGCGCGACACGCCTCCCCGGCCTATCGGAACGCCGTTCCGACGAGATAGGCGATCACGGCGCAGACCCCGCCGATCAGGACCGTCTCTCCGACGCTCCGGGCGAGCGGCGCGTCCGTCACCCGCCAGCGCAGCAGCCCGAGCAGGACGAGCGCCGAGACGGTCGCGAGAATCGAATAGAGGAAGGTTCCCGGCACCGGGTCGAACAGGATGTAGGGGATCAGCGGAGCGGAGCCGAAGACGACGAAGGCCAGGAAGGTCATCAGCCCGCGCGCGGCGGGCGCGTCGCCGTCCGGGCTCGCCATGCCGCTCTCGTAGCGCATCACGAAATCGGCGGCGAACTCTGGATTGCGCACCATCGCCGCCGATATCTGGCGCGAATCATCCGGGTCGAGGCCGCGGGCCTCCAGAAGGGAAGCCAGAGCGTCGCGCCGCCCGGCGGGATTCTCCCGCATGCCGCGGGTCTCGGCGGTCCTCCGGGCGGTGTAGACGTCCCGCTCCGACCTGCTGGACAGGTATTCGCCGAGGCCCATCGCCGTTCCGTCGGAAAAGAGGTTGGCCAGTCCGAAGAGAAGCACCGCGACGCCGCCGACGGATTCCACGCCGCTCGCCTGCGCTCCGGCGAAACCCGCCACGACCGAGAAGGTCGTGACGATCCCGTCATTGCCGCCATAGACGATCTGTTTGAGGTATTCCTGGACGCGCTCAAGGTGACGGTTCGCGCCGGACCCGTCCCGCTCCGCCGTTTCCGGTCCGGCCATCTCGGATAACCTCTCAGACAGCCCGGTCGCGCGGCTGAGGGCGTCGACGCCCCCGCGCGGACGCGGGGAGCCGACGCCCTCAGCCGGTCAGGCCGCGACGTCGAAGCGGTCGGCGTCCATGACCTTGGTCCAGGCCTTGACGAAGTCCGCGACGAACGATCCGCGCGCGTCGTCGGCGGCGTAGACCTCCGCCAGCGCCCGGAGCTGCGAGTTCGACCCGAAGGCGAGATCGACGCGGGACCCGGTCCATTTCAGATCGCCCGTCGCGCGGTCACGGCCCTCGTAGACCGATTTCGAGCCCTCCGCCTGCTTCCAGGCCGTTCCCATGTCGAGCAGGTTCACGAAGAAGTCGTTCGTGAGCGCGCCCGGGCGGTCGGTGAAGACCCCGTGCGGCGATCCGCCGTGGTTCGCGCCGAGCACCCGCAGCCCGCCGAGAAGGACCGTCATTTCCGGCGCGGTCAGGGTCAGAAGCTGCGCGCGGTCGACGAGCAGCGCCTCGGTCGGAACCGTGTATTCCGCGTCGACGTAGTTGCGGAACCCGTCCGCCCGAGGCTCGAGCGGCTCGAAGGATTCCGCGTCCGTCAGCTCCTGCGTCGTGTCGGCGCGGCCCGGAGTGAACGGCGCCTCGACCGGGTGGCCGCCGTCCCGCGCCGCCTTCTCCACCGCGGCCGTCCCGCCGAGCACGATCAGATCGGCGAGCGAGACCCGCTTGCCGCCGGCGGCCCCGTCGTTGAACGACTTGCGGACGCTCTCGAGCGTGTCGAGAACCCTCGCGAGTTTCGCCGGCTCGTTGACCTCCCAATCCTTCTGCGGCGCGAGCCGGATCCGCGCCCCGTTCGCGCCCCCGCGGCGGTCGGAACCGCGATAGGTCGACGCGGACGCCCAGGCCGTCGAGACGAGATCGGAAACCGAAAGGCCGGATCCGAGGATGCGGGCCTTCAGATCGGCGATGTCGGCGGCGTCGATCAGCGGATGATCCGCGGCGGGGATCGGATCCTGCCAGATCAGCTCCTCGGACGGCACCTCTTCGCCCAGATAGCGGACGCGCGGTCCCATGTCGCGATGGGTGAGTTTGAACCATGCCCGCGCGAAGGCGTCCGCGAAAGCGGCCGGATCCTGGTGGAACCGGCGCGAGATCGGCTCGTAGATCGGATCCATGCGCAGCGCGAGATCGGTGGTCAGCATCATGGTCTTGACCCGCTTGGAGGCGTCGTGCGCGGCGGGGGCGAGGTCCTTTTCGGCCACGTCCTTCGGCGTCCACTGCCAGGCGCCCGCCGGGCTCTTGGTCAACTCCCACTCGTAACCGAAGAGCATGTCGAAATAGGCGTTGTCCCAGGCGATCGGGTTCGGCGTCCAGGCGCCTTCGAGGCCGCTGGTGATCGCGTGGCCGCCGCTGCCGCTCTCGAAGCGGCTGGTCCAGCCGAGACCCTGGTCGATGATGTCCGCGCCTTCCGGCTCCCGACCGACCAGGGCGGCGTCACCGGCGCCGTGGCATTTGCCGAAGGTGTGGCCGCCGGCGATCAGAGCGACGGTCTCCTCGTCGTTCATCGCCATGCGGCCGAAGGTCTCGCGGATGTCGCGAGCCGAGGCGACCGGATCGGGCTTGCCGTTCGGGCCTTCCGGGTTGACGTAGATGAGGCCCATCTGGACCGCCGCCAGCGGGTTCTCCAGCACGCGGTCGCCGCTGTAGCGTCCGTCGCCCAGCCATTCCTCCTCGGTGCCCCAGTAGATGTCCTCCATCGGTTCCCAGATGTCGACGCGGCCGCCGCCGTAGCCGAAGGTCCTGAAGCCCATCGATTCGAGCGCGACGTTGCCGGCGAGGATCATCAGGTCGGCCCAGGAGATCGAGGCGCCGTACTTCTGCTTGATCGGCCAGAGCAGGCGTCGCGCCTTGTCGAGGTTGGCGTTGTCCGGCCACGAGTTGAGCGGCGCGAAGCGCTGGCCGCCGGAGGACGATCCGCCGCGGCCGTCCGCGGTGCGGTAGGTGCCGGCGCTGTGCCAGGCCATTCGGACGAAGAGGCCGCCGTAATGACCGTAATCGGCCGGCCACCAGTCCTGGCTGTCGGTCATCAGCGCCGTCAGGTCGCGCTTGACCGCCTTGAGGTCGAGCTCGCCGAATTTGCGCGCGTAGTCGAAGCCTTCGCCCATCGGGTCGGACAGCTTGGAATTCTGGCTCAGGATCTTGAGATTGAGCGACTCGGGCCACCAGTCGCGATTTCCACGCGCGCCGGAGGTCGCGTGCATGAAAGGGCATTTCGCGCCGGTCTCGATGTCGTTTCCGTCCATGGGGTTCTCCGTTCGTTTAACGTGGGCGCGCGAGGCGGACCCCTCGTCGCGGCGCGAATTTGGAATGATTCTCATTTACCAATCGCGTGGCGCGATTGGAAGGTGGAATTGGAGCGCGGCCGGACGCGGTCCAGTCCTTTTCGGGCAGGACAAGGCGTCGCGGACGCGCTAAAGAGCGGTGAGCGGGAGGACGGAATGACCGGACGTGATCTCAGGGACCGGGCGCAGCGGCATCCGGAAAAGGCGCACCGCGCGGACGCGCCCGCGCTTCGCAAGCCGGACTGGATCCGGGTGAAGGCGCCGGGCGGCGAGGGCTATCTCAGGACGCGCGGCATCATGCGCGAGAACCGGCTGGCGACGGTCTGCGAGGAGGCGGGCTGTCCGAACGTCGGCGAATGCTGGAGCCGGGGCCACGCCACCATGATGATCATGGGCGAGATCTGCACGCGGGGCTGCACGTTCTGCAACGTCTCGACCGGGCGGCCGAAGGAACTCGACGCTTTCGAGCCGGGCCGGGTGGCGCTGGCGGTGGAGAAGCTCGGGCTGAACCACGTGGTGATCACCTCGGTGGACCGGGACGATCTGGAGGACGGCGGGGCGGAGCATATCGCGCGGACGATCCGGGCGGTGCGGCGCAGGTCGCCGGAGACGACGATCGAGGTTCTGACGCCGGATTTCCTGAAATGCCCGCCCTCGGCGCTCGAGGCGGTGGTGGCGGCGCGGCCGGACGTGTTCAACCATAATCTCGAGACGGTGCCGGGGCTCTATCCGGAGGTGCGGCCGGGCGCGCGGTACTTCCATTCGCTGCGGATTCTCCAGCGGGTGAAGGAGCTGGACCCGTCGATGTTCACCAAGTCGGGCATCATGGTGGGTCTCGGCGAGGAACGGCAGGCCGTGGGGCAGGTGATGGACGACCTGCGCGCGGCGGACGTCGATTTCCTGACCGTGGGACAGTACCTTCAGCCTACGCCCAAGCACCACGCGGTGGCGCGGTTCGTGACGCCCGACGAGTTCGGGGCCTACGAGAAGGCGGCATACGGCAAGGGGTTCCTCATGGTGTCGGCCACGCCGCTGACGCGGTCGTCCTATCACGCGGGCGAGGACTTCGCCCGGCTGCGCGAGGCGCGGCTGGCGAAGCTCGGCGGGGTGTGACACCGCGAAAGCGTCACGCGTGTTACTTGCGGCAAGTCTTTGATATGATGGACGTATCAAAAACGCATTAACCGCGTGGCAACCTTTGTCACACGGGCTCCGCACGGATCCGCGACTCGACCCGTGGCCGGACGGAGCGAAGCGCGTTCAGCCCGCGATGGAGCTTTCACCGACATATTCCGCGAGGCGTATCCCGTGCTCGACTCCGATCATCTCGGCGGCCTTCTCTCCGATCATGATGCAGGTGGCGTTGGTGTTGCCGCTGATCAGGTCCGGAAAGACGCTGGCGTCCGCGACCCGAAGACGGTCGACGCCTTTGACGTGCAGTTCCGCATCAACCACGTCTCCGATCCGGCAACTGCAACACGGATGATAGATTGTCGTCGAGAAATGCAGCGCCATGTTCTCAAGCAGCGCGTCGCTCGGCTGAGCGCCCGGCTCGTAGCCGTGCTTCCTGGCCAGAAACGGCGGGATGGCAACCGCGCCCGGTTTGGGATCTCCGGGCCAGACCTTGGCGATCCGCAACGCGCGACGCAACGCCGCAACCATGACCTTCAGATCATGCGGGTCGGAATAGCAGTTCATGCGGATTTCCGGTGGCGTTTCCGGATCCGGGCCGGACAGGACGATCTCGCCGGTGCTGCGCTGAAGTGTCGGACTCACTAGAAAGGATATCCTCTCCTTGTCCGGAGAAAGGTCTTCCTCGACGTCATCGAAATATCTGGAAAGGTCGATTCCGACGTTCTTCTCGATCTTCTTGCCCCAGCCCATGCAGCCGATTCCGATCTGGGCGTCATGGCTGTGCGCGTCTCCGAGCCCGGTGGAAAAGAAGCAGGTCGCGTCATAAAGTGAGGAGGACACGAGACCGCGACCGGTCTCCTCCCAGTCCCGAAGGCGGCGCTCAGATTCGGCTTTGAGCTCCGCGAGTTCTCCCGTCAGGTGAACGTCGTCTGCCGGATCGGCCGGGAGCGGACCGGCCGGCCCCCGGAGCGCGTCTGGGCCCATGGAGATCGCCATCTCCCTTGCGGCTTCCCCCAGCCCCGGCGCGTCGAAAAGCAGAACGCACATCAGATGATCCTTGAAGTGTTTTCCGACCCCGGGCAGGTCGTGCAGGCACGGAACCTCGGCGTCCTCGAGGTCTCTGCGCGGGCCGATCCCCGACAGCATGAGAATGTGAGGAGAACCGATGGCGCCCGCCGAGAGGACGATCTCCTTCCGCGCGCTGACGGTGTTCAACGCCCCGTCCGCGTCACGAAACTCGACGGCGGTCGCTGCTGGCCCGGCAGGGCCGCCATCCAGCAGGACGCGCGTCACATGGCATCCGGTGAGTATGGTAAGGTTCGACCGCTTTTCCGGTTCGCCTTCGAGAAACGCGTGGTAGGTGCTGCTGCGTTTTCCCTTCCGTGTGGTGGTCTGAAACAGGGATGCCACACCCTCGGGTCGCAGCCGGTCGCGTCCGTTGTAGTCGCCGCGCGGGATCCCGGCGGCTTCGCAGGCTTCCACGAACCCGCGCGCCGCACGCATGGTCGGCGCGCGTACGGAAACGCCCAAAGGACCACCGGCTCCATGAGCCTCGCTGTCGATCGAGATCTCGTTGCTGGGTGTCAGGTCTTCGCTCTTCTTGAAGTAGGGAAGCACCTCCCGGTAGCTCCATCCGTCCGCGCCCTTCTCCGCCCAGGCGTCGAAATCCCCAGGGTGGCCACGCACGTAGGCCATGGCGTTGATACCCGACGAGCCGCCGAGCATCTTGCCGCGCGGAACGATCATCCTCCTGTCGATCAGACCCAGGCCGCAATTTCCCGGATCCGCCGTGAACATCCAGTCGGTTTCCGGATCCATTCGCATGCTGCCGTTGGCGGCTGGCATCAGCGAGCGTTCGGGAGGATGCCCGCCCGCTTCTATCAGGGCGACCGAGCAGGCGGGGTCTTCGGAGAGCCGCGATGCGATGACCGCTCCCGCCGAGCCGCCCCCTACGACGATGAAATCGAATTCCGTGGACATCAATGGTTCCCCCAAATGCTTGCTATGAAGTACAGGAGTGAAAGATACGATCATAAATCAACGGAATGAGAGTAATCGGATTTTCGGCAAATCTCAATCCGACGCCGCTCCGAACAGCGCTTGGATTTCCATGCTCTTCATCAGAAGGCGGTGCCGCCTGTCGAAATCCTCAACCTTGTGGCGGACGTTGAGCGAGACCATCGGTGTCACTTCGGACGGGCGGGTTCGGAATCGGTCAGGCCGCAACCCATCCATGCCGCCGTGCGCGCGGAACGCAAACGCCCGCTCGCGTCCGGATGCCCCCCGGAGGGAGCGCGCCACCGGACTTGCGCCGGCGTCCCGGGCGCGGACGGGTCCGGTCAGGCGGCGGGGATCGGGAGCGGCGCGGCCAACGCGGCGCGCACGCGCTCGACGTCGGCCCGCAGGCAGAGGCCCGTGCCCGGGGTCAGGACCGTGGCGCCGCCGGCGGCGACGCCTTGCGCGAGCGCCGCGAGCGGGGTGCCGCCACGCGCCAGCGTCAGGACCATGGCGCCGAGGAAGGCGTCGCCGGCGCCGGTCGCGCTCTGGACCGGCAGGACCGGGGGGGCGAGGACCCACGCGTGGTCGGCGGTCGCGAGAAGCGCGCCGTGGTGGCCCATCGAGATCGCGAGGAGCGCGATGTTGTCCGTCGCGATCAGGGCGCGGGCGGCGGCGGCGATCTCGGCGGAGGAGCCGAGCGGGGCGCCGGTCAGGGCGCGGAACTCGCCGATGCTCGGCTTGGCGAGATAGACCGCGCCGGAGGCCAGCGTCGGGGCCAGCGCCGGTCCGGACGTGTCGAGCACGAAGCGCGCGCCGCGTCGGCGGCGAGCGCGGCCACTTCCGTCAGGCATTCCGGGGCGAGGCCGCGCGGCAGGCTGCCGCTGGCCACGAGCCAGTCGAAATCGAGGGCGCGGAGCGCGTCGAGACAGGCGGACCATTCGGCCTGCGAGACTTCGGGGCCTTCTGGCACGAAGCGGTATTCGAGGCCGGACGTGGTCTCGAAAACGGCATGGCTGATGCGGGTGTGGTCGGCGACGGGCACCGGTCGGGTCTCGAAGCCGCGTCCGCGGAGCATGGCGTCGAGCACCGGGCCGGTCGCGCCCCCGGAGAGGAAGACGGGCAGCGTCGGGCCGCCGAGCTCGGCGATCACGCGGCTGACGTTGATGCCGCCGCCGCCGGGATCGTACCGCTCGTCGCGGGTCCGGATCTTGCGGGTCGGCCGCACGGCGTCGGCCTCGGCCGCGCCGTCGATGCAGGGGTTGAGCGTGAGCGTGACGATGGGTTTCATGGCGTCCCGTTGGCGATTGCGGCTGCGGGAAGCCTAGGTCATGCCGCGCGCGGCGTGAAGCGCGCCGTCGCGGCGTCGCAGGCGTAGCGGCGGGCGAGGTCGGGGGCGCGGTCGGCGAGGTCGGTCACGGCGGCGATGATGAAGTCCGCGGCCGGATCGTCGATCAGGTAGCTGAAATTGAGCCGGGTCCAGCCGGGCTTTTCCGTCTCGATTCCGGCGCGGATGTCGGCGCGGAGGCGTTCGGAGGCGTCGCGGCCGATGCCGAGCAGGCGGTGCGCGTAGGGGCCGGCGCAGGCGCAGCCGCCGCGCGCCTGGATCCCGTGGACATCGCTGAGCAGGCGGGTGAAGAGCTGGTGGTGGACGTGGCCGCCCGCGCCGTCGCGGATCCGGAGCGCGAAGATCGGCAGGCGGCGCGCCGGGGTGGCGGCGCCGACGATCTCGATGCGGGGGTGGGAGGCCCAAGCCGCCATTGGCGCGGGCGAGGAGTTCGGATTCCCGCGCGGCGATGGCGTCCGCGCCGACGGCGTCCTTGACGAGGAAGGCGAGCGCGGCGCGGACGTCTCCGATCACGTTCGGAGTGCCGGCCTCCTCTCGGGCCTCGAGGCTGTCGGAATAGTCGTGGCCCCAGGGCGAGACGAAGGTGACGGTGCCGCCGCCGGGCCATGTGGGGGTCGCGCTCACGACCGCCTCGCGGCGGACGATGAGAACGCCGGACGCGCCAGGGCCGCCCGGGAACTTGTGCGGCGAGATCACGGCGGCGTCGATGCCGCGCATGTCGATCGGCAGGTAGGGGCCGCCGCCGGCGTAGTCCCAGACGGCGCGGGCGCCATGGGCGCGGAGGATCGCGGTGACGGGGGCCGGGTCGGTGACGATGCCGGTGACGTTGGAGGCGGCGGAGAACGCGCCGACCTTGAGCGGGGCGTCGGCGTGGCGGATCAGCGCGGCTTCGAGGGCCGCGAGGTCCGGGCCGCCGGCCGGGGCCTCGGGGATCTCGACGATCGTCGCGCCGCTCTCGCGCCAGGGCAGGATGTTGGAATGGTGCTCGTAGGGGCCGATCAGGACGACCGCGCCGGGTGTCGCGTCGACGCCGAGCAGGCGGACGAGGCGGTTCAGGCCGGCGGTGGCGCCGGAGCCCGCGAAGATGACGGCGCAGCCTTCGGCATGGGTGAGACGCGAGATGGTGGCGCGGGCGTCGGCGCGCATCCGGGTCATGACGCCGCCGCAATGGGAGGCCTCGGTGTGGCTGTTGGCGTAATACGGAAGCACCTCGCGCATCACGAAGTCCTCGACCTGGAGGAGCGCGCGGCCGGAGGCGACGTGGTCGGCGTAGACCATGGGGTGCTCGCCGAAGGGGCCGGGGACGGGCGCGCCCTCGCCGATCAGCCCGTCGCGCAGGTGCGCGACGATGTCGGGGCGGTCGAGGGACGCGCGGAAGGTGGCGAGGGACATGGCGTGGCTCCGGTCGGGTTTCCGGAAGAATACGCGCGGGAAACGTGAGGAATCATTACCGATCCGAGCGTTGTCAGGGCAAATCGTGTGTCATATGATCGGTCATGACCGGAAAAACCGATCGGATCGACATCCGCATCCTGGAGGCGCTGCAGCGCGACGGGAGCCTGTCGCAGCGGGAGGTTGCGGAGGTGGTCGGTCTGTCGCAGAACGCGTGCTGGCGGCGGCTGAAGACGCTGGAGGAACGCGGCGTGCTGACCGGCCGGACGGCGCGGATCGACCGGCGGGCGCTGGGGCTCGACCTGGTGGTGTTCACGATGATCCGGACGCGGAGCCATTCGGCGGAGTGGCTTGCGACGTTCCGGGCGCATGTGCTGGCGATTCCCGGAAGTGGTCGATTTCCATCGGATCGGC
Source organism: uncultured Alphaproteobacteria bacterium (assembly GCA_963798765.1). Taxonomy (GTDB): domain Bacteria; phylum Pseudomonadota; class Alphaproteobacteria; order Rhodobacterales; family Rhodobacteraceae; genus Amaricoccus. Next base: position 16,472 of record CAWCUP010000019.1, read on the forward strand.
GGCGAGTACGATTACATGCTCAAGATCGTCACGCGCGACATGGCGGGGTTCGACGCGGTCTATCAGCGGCTGATCGCGGGCGTGGAACTGGACGGGGTGACGTCGTATTTCGCGATGGAGGGGATCGCGGAGCAGCGGCCGCTACATATCCCGGGAGGGCGCTGAGAGGCCCGTTCCGGAGGTATGGATCGCGTCTGGATTCCGTATGTTAAACGTTTGGGCTCATCCACGGACGGCGCGCCTCCCGCAAGTTGGATGCAATCGCAAAATACAGGCGGCGACCGTCAGTTCGAGAACGCTAGGGCAGCAGCAAGGCCTTCAGAGTATCTTCCAGCCAGGTCGCGTATTGGGCGGGTGAAAGGTCTTCCACGTTCGTTACGACGAGGAAGAGTTCAGGGCTGGAAATCCGATCGATGCTCGCGATGGCGGTGTCGCGGTCGGTTCTGAGCGGCCCGTGCCGCAGCATGGAATCGACGAGCATGGCGAGATTGCGGGTGCGGCCCCGATGCAGTCCCGCGTAGAGGTCTTTCAACTCCGGTTGAGACTCCGCTGCCGCCCGCGCCACGGCCACGAGGGGCGCGACGCCGCGAAGGACCTCCGCGATGTCCCTGGCGAAGAGCGCGATCTGGCTGCTTTGGTCCGGCGCTTGAAGCGACGCGCGCGGTCCCGCCTGATCCATGAGGGCGGTGCCCGGTCGAGGGCCGCGAACCGACGCGACGACGACCTCCTGAAGAAGGGCGGCCTTGCTGCCGAATCCGGCATAGACCGTCTCGACGGATACGTCCGCCTGCCGTGCGATCGCGGCGATGGTCGCCTGTTGCCAACCCTCGCGAATGAACAGCTCGCGCGCCGCCGACAGCACCGCGGCGCGCGTGTCCGACGCCTGGGACGCGCGGCGCGCCGAGCGGTATCTCCGTTTGGGCTTGACCGGGTCCGCCATTCGGATGCAGTCTCTCTGCAATGAATACGCTTTGACCGTATCATTCCTAGCGTGCCGGATGAAGTGGCACAGCCGATCTGGGGAAAACCGTGAAATGTCGACGTTTACGACTTCCCTGCAGGCCCTCAGCCTGCTGCTGATTTCTCTGGTCACCGGGTCCATGTTCGGGATTTGGCGCGGCTACAATCCCGCGACCTTCTCTCCGGCGACATTCGTCGAGGTGCATCAGGGGGCCGTGCGCGGGCTCAACGTGCTTTTGCCCTCGATGGCTCTCGTCTGCATATTGAGCGTCGCGACGCTGGCTTGGCTGGGGAGCGGATCGTCTCAGGCGCGCTGGCTCTACATCGCTGCGGCCGTGGCGATGGTGGTGGCCGGTCTGATCACCCGCTTCGGCAATCAGCCGATCAACGCCGTGATAATGGCGTGGGGCCCGGAACCGCCCGACGGCTGGCAGATGGTCCGGGACGGCTGGTGGAACCGGCACCTCTTCCGCCTGATCGCGGCCAGCGGCGGGCAGTTGATGCTCATCGCGGCGATCTTCACGGATCGGCGCTGAACGGAAGCCGGCGAAGGGCGCGCCGGATCCGCGAACCGGTTGGAGCCAGCCCGTCAGGATCCGCGATGCGCCGGTCGGGTTCTATCCAGCATTGAACGCGTCGGAGAAGCGGGCGCGGAGGTCGGCCTTCTGAACCTTTCCCATGGCGTTGCGGGGCAGGGCGTCGACGATGAAGAGGCGGCGGGGCTGTTTGAAGCGGGCGAGGCGGTCGCGGAGGGTGGCGAGGAGCGCCTCGGGGTCGAGGCGGACGCCCGGCTGCGGCACGAGGACGCCGACGACGCCTTCGCCCATGTCGGGATGGGGCGCGCCGATGACGGCGCTTTCCAGCACGCCGGGGAGGTCGTCGAGGGCGAGTTCGACCTCCTTGGGGTAGATGTTGAAGCCGCCGGAGATGATCAGGTCCTTGCCGCGTCCGACGATGTGGAGGTAGCCGTCCGGATCGACGCGGCCGAGATCGCCTGTGCGGAAGAAGCCGTTCTCGCGCAGCTCCTCGCGCGTCTTCTCCGGGTTGTTCCAGTAGCCTTTGAAAACGTTGGGCCCGCGCACCTCGATCTGACCGACCTCGCCGGACGCGGCTTGGGTGTCGCCGTCCATGAGGCGCAGTTCGATTCCGGGGAGCGGGAAGCCGACCGTGCCGGGCCGGCGCTCGCCCTCGTACGGGTTCGAGGTGTTCATGTTCGTCTCGGTCATGCCGTAGCGTTCGAGGATGCGGTGCCCGGTGCGTTCGGCGAAACGGGCGTGGGTCTCCTCCAGCAGCGGCGCGCTGCCGGAGACGAAGAGGCGCATGCGCGCGGCGAGGTCCCGGGTCAGGCGGGAATCGTCGAGCAGGCGGGTGTAGAAGGTGGGAACGCCCATCATCGCGGTGGCGTGGGGCAGGAGGGCGATGGCCTGGTCGGGGTCGAATTTCGGCAGGAAGATCATCGAGCCGCCGGCGAGAAGCGTGACGTTCGTGGCGACGAAGAGGCCGTGGGTGTGGAAGATCGGCAGGGCGTGCAGCAGGACGTCGTCCGGAGTGAAGCGCCAGACGTCGCGGAGGGCCTCGGCGTTGGAGAGAAGGTTGGAATGGGTGATCATGGCGCCTTTGGAGCGGCCGGTGGTGCCGGAGGTGTAGAGAAGCGCCGCGAGGTCGTCGGGCGCGCGGGAGGCGGCGGCGAAGGTGTCCGGACGTCCGGCGGCGGCCTGGGGCAGGGCGCCGGTGCCGTCGGCGTTCAGGGTCGTGAGGGCCGCGCCGTTCGCTTCCGCGACGGGACGCAAGGCGGCTTCGGAGGCGCGGTCGCAGACCACGAGGGCCGTGCCGGAATCGGCGATGAAATAGTCCAGCTCGGCGGGCGTGTAGGCGGTGTTGAGCGGCAGGAAGACGATGCCGGCCCGGAGGCAGGCGGCGTAAAGGGCCAGGGCCTCGGGCGATTTGGCGACCTGCGCGGCGAGGCGGTCGCCGGGCTTCAGCCCGGCCGCGTCGAGGGCATGGGCGAGACGGGCGGATTCGGCCAGGAACGCGCGGTAGGTGACGGTCGCGCCGTCCATCAGGCGCAGGAAAGGGGCGTCGGATTCGGCATGGGGGGCGAGGAGCGCGTCGTGGAGCGGATTGGGCATCGGGCGGGGTCTCCGGGCGGTTCGGCGGGTCGCCTCCGGTTCTGGGGGATCGCCGCCGCGTCGTAAACCCGGATCGCGGCTTGGTTCCGGGCGCGAAATCCGGTTACGTGCGGGCGGCGAGGTGACCGGAGGCATGCCCATGGCGACGCAGTACGAGAAGATAACCGATCCGCTGCGCGCGTTCATCGGGAGGCAGCGGATGTTCTTCGTGGCGACCGCGGCGCCGGACGGGCGGGTGAACCTGTCGCCCAAGGGGCAGGACAGCCTGCGGGTGACGGGACCGGACGCGGTGCTCTGGATGAACCTGACCGGGTCCGGCAACGAGACGGCGGCGCACCTGCGGGAGAGCGACCGGATGACGCTGATGTGGTGCGCCTTCGAGGGGCCGCCGATGATCCTGCGGATCTACGGGACTGCGCGGGCGGTTCATCCGCGCGACGCGGACTGGGCGGCCTGCGCGGCGGAGCTGCCGTCGCGGCTGGGGGCGCGGCAGTATTTCCGGATGGCGGTCGATCTCGTGCAGACGAGCTGCGGCTACGCTGTGCCGGAAATGGCGTTCGCGGCGGAGCGGACCGTGCTCGACGACTGGACCGCGAAGCGGGGCGCCGAGGGGATCGAGGCCTATTGGCGGAGCGAAAACGTTCGGAGCCTCGACGGGAGGCCGACCGGAACCGGCGGCTGAGCGGATGCTCGCCTTCGCCGCGGCGGTATTTTTCCTGCTGATCACGCCGGGGCCGGGTGTTCTCTCGACGGCCGGCGTGGGGGCCGCGTTCGGGCGCGGGGCGGGCGCGCGGTACATCCTGGGGCTGTTCATCGGGACGAACCTCGT
>CAWCUP010000020.1:0-947500 GCA_963798765.1 uncultured Alphaproteobacteria bacterium
CTGCGGTGTGCGGGACCAGGGTCCTCAGCCAGATCGCGGTGGCGAGCGAAACGTGGGTCGTGGAGATTTCGCCAAGGGAGCCACGGATTTCGGTCGTGCCGTTCAGCAGCCGCGATCGGGCGCGGCGAGGAGCCGGTGCCCGAGATGGAGGCTCCGCGAGCTCTGCTCGATGGACGAGGTGCCGACGGATCGGATTTGGCTCCGACGGGCAAGTCTAACACGCTCCGCACGCGAGCCACGTCGAACTCCGTCCTCAAGACGCAAGCGGCAGATCGGCCAACCGCCCGGTCCGAGACTGCGCGCCGCAGGACGCCCTCGCCTTCCCGGGGATACCGCCCCGGATCGCGGCGACGCGGGACGCTGAGTCAGACGCGCTTGAGCCCGTAGGATTCCAGCAGCCCGGTCAGCATCCGGCTCGCCTCGGTCCGGTGCGCCCAGTGGATCGAGCGGGCCGCCTCGCCGTCACCGCGCAGAATGGCCTCGTAGAGCGCCCGGTGATCCGCGTTCGAGCGCGCCGGCGGCGGCCGCATGTGGAGCGTCACCGCCCGCGCCCGTCGGACCTGGTCGTTGAAATTGCCCACGATCGCCGAGATGCGAGAATTGCCGGCCAGCCGCACCAGCTCGTCATGGAAGACCGTGTCCGCCGCCGCCCAGCGCTCGCGGTCCCCGTCATCCAGCGCCGCCTCCATCTCGTCGAGACTGCCGGCCAGCGAGGCCAGCTCCTCCGGCCCGTACCCCGCTTTCGCGACCCGGAACGCGGCGAGACTCTCGAGCTCGGTCAGCACCTCGTAGATCTCGCGCATGTCCGCCGGCGAAATCGCGAGGATACGCACGCCCCGCCGCGGCCGAACCTCCAGAAGCCCCTGCGCCTCGAGCATCCGCGTCGCCTCGCGTACCGGCGTGCGCGACATGCCGAGCCGCTCGGCCAGTTCGCTCTCCAGATGGTCCGTCCCGGCCGCGAGGTCGCCGGAAAAGATCAGCGCGCGCAGATTCTCGACGGCGCGAAGGCCTTGGGATTTCCGTGTGTCGTCCCGCACGATCCGACCGCCCTTTCCGACATGGTGACGCCGTTTTCTCCGCCGCGCGAGCATCCCGGACGCGCCGGAATCGTTGACAGCGAATTTTCCAATGTATACGCTAACTGATACAATAACAATATTCACCGGGAGGGTCCCATGCCACGTCCATTGACACGCCTCGTCGCGGCGACAGCACTTCTCGCGGCGCTCGCATCCGCCGCCGGCGCGCAGACCGTGCTGAAATTCAGCCACACCGACAATCCGGGCGGGTCCCGCCAAGCCGCCGCCGAGCTCTTCGCCGAGAAGGTCGCGGAATACACCGAAGACCGCTACGAGGTCCGCATCTTCCCCGCCGGACAGCTCGCCAACGATCCCAAGGCGGTCGAGCAGCTCCAGCTGGGCGGCCTCGATTTCACCGTCACCGCGACCGGCACCTACGCCACGCACCTGCCCTCGCTCAACCTCACCTCGATGCCGTTCCTCGTGGACACCTACGAGCAGGGCTGGGAGCTCTACGACAATTCCGAGTGGCTCTCCGACCAGTTCGCGCAGCTTCCCGACAAGGGTTTCCGCATCCTCGCGACCTGGGAGGCGGGCTTCCGCAGCTTCACCACCAAGGAGGCCCTGCCCTCGCCGGAGGCCGCCCACGGCATGAAGATGCGCGTCTATCCCAACGACATGATCCGCTGGACCATGGAGGCGATCGGCTTCCAGACCGTCGTCATGCCGATCACCGACGTCTATCTCGCGATCCAGCAGGGCACCGTGGACGGCCAGGAGAACCCGGTCGACACGATCAAATCGCTGCGCTTCTACGAGGTGGCGCCGCACATCACGCTGACCCGCCACGTCTACAGCCCGCTGCCGCTGGCCGTCTCCGAGGCGACGTGGGAGAAGTTCTCCGACGCCGACAAGGAGGCCGTGACCAGAGCCGCCGCCGAGGCCGCCGCGTTCAGCCGCGACACCGTCCGCAACGCGGTCGATCGCCAGCTCGAGGAGATGACCGCCGAGGGCGCCATCGTCGCGACACCTGAGATCGGACCGTTCCGCGACGCGGTGGCGAGCGTCTACGACCAGGCCCGCGAGGTCTACGGCGCGGAGGAGGTCGACGCGTTCCTCGCCGACACAGCCGCGATCCGCGAAGCGATGCCGATGAACTGAAGCGGGCGTCGCGACGATCCGGCGCCGGGGGCCCTCGAGCCCCCGGCCCCCCTCCGGGAGGCATCCGTGGATTACAGGCCCCGCTATCCCCGCGCGCTTCGCCTTCTCAGCGCCGCGATCGACCTCTGCCTCGTCCTGGCGGGGATCTCCATCGTCACGCTGGTCTTCTCCAACGCCGTCCTGCGCGGCGCGGCCGGCTTCGATCTGGCCTGGTCGCTCGAGATCACCGCGTTCCTGCTGCTCTGGAGCACCTTCCTCGGCTGCGCCGCCGCCATGGCGCGCGGAAGCCACATGCGCGTGACCGAGATCGTCGAGACCCTGCTGCCTCCCGGCGCCCGCCGACCGCTGGCGATCGCCATCGATCTGATCGTCGCCGCCCTGCTCGTCACGCTGATCTGGACCGGCTGGTCGATCGCCGCGCGCACATGGGCCCAGCAGACGTCGGTGCTCTACTGGCCGGTCGGCTTCCTCTACGCCTCGATGCCGGTCGGGATGGCGCTGACGCTGGTCTTCCATTCCTTCAACATCGTCCTTGACTGGGGCGACCCGCCGACGGGACGCGACGGCGCCGCCGGCCCGGAGATCCATCCGTGATCCTCCTCTTCGTCGTCGCCGTGTTCCTTGTCGCGGTCTTTCTCGGTGTGCCGCTGGTCTGGGCGATCCTGCTCACGGCCGTCATCCCGATCCTCGTCTTCGATCTGGGCTATCCGCTCCAGGCGCTGTTCCTCAACTTCATCGGCGGCGTCGAGCCGAACCATTTCCTCGCCATCCCCCTTTTCATCGTCGCGGGCGAACTGATGAGCCGGGGCGGCGTCGGCCTGCGCATCATCGGCTTCGCGCGCGCCGCCTTCGGCTTCATGCCGGGCGGCCTTGGCATGGTCGTGGTCGGCGCCTCGATGATCTTCGGCGGCATCTCCGGCTCGGCCATCGCCGACAGCGCCGCCATCGGCTCTGTCATGATCAAAAACATGGCCAATGAGGGATACACCAAGGCGTTCGCCGCCGGTCTGGTCGCGGCCGCCGGCACGATCGGCATCATCATCCCGCCCTCGATCCCGATGCTGATCTTCGGCTTCGTCGGCAACGTCTCGGTCGCGGATCTGTTTCTGGCCGGCATGATCCCGGGCATCGTCTTCGGCGTCGCCTTCATGGCGGTCTGCTACCGCGTCGGCAAATCCACCGGCTGCGATCCGGGCGGGCGCACCACGACGCGCCGCGAGCTCTGGAGCGCTTTCATCGGGGCCGCCCCGGCGCTTCTCATGCCGATCCTGATCCTCGGCGGCATCTTCAGCGGCTGGGTCACGCCCACCGAGGCCGCCGCCGTCGCCGTCGTCTACGGCCTCGTCGTCACCATCGCCGTCTACCGCGATTTCAGCATCCGCGAGCTGCCGCGCCTGATGGTCGACGCTTTCGTCACCAGTTCCGTCGTCATGGTGGTGATCGGCGCCACCACGGTGCTCGGCTGGCTCATCACGCTCGAACAGATGCCGGCCATTCTGGTGAATTTCGTCGAGAACCTCTCGTCCTCGCCTTGGGTGTTCCTGCTCCTGGTCAACATCGTGATGCTGATCCTCGGCCTCGTGCTCGATCCGGTCCCGGCGATCCTGCTGACCGCGCCGCTCTTCCTGCCGATGGCGCAGACTTTCGGTGTCGATCCGGTGCATCTCGGCGTGATCATGACGTGCAACGTCGCGGTCGGCCTCTTCACCCCGCCGGTCGGCGCCACGCTCTACGTCGCCTCGCGGATTTCCGGCGTCGGCGTGCTCTCCATCGCCCGCGCGATGGCACCGCTCTACATCGCCGCGATCGCCGCGCTGCTGCTGGTCACCTACGTCCCCGCCGTCTCGATGACGATGGTGCATCTCTTCCGGTAGCCTCGCCGCCACGCCGCGCGCGGGAGTCGGCTTCGGACGAATGCCGGACACTCCGAACGGCTCGGCGCCAGATCGGAGCGCGTCAAAGGCCGTGTCAAGAAAGGCCCCCGCAGTTGAAGCAGTTCGAATTTAACTTTGATCGCAACGGGATATCGATTCCGGCACGCGTGCCGGTTTTCGCTCCGCACGCCGGAATGACAAGTCTCGGGGCTCGACGACGGACATGCCCGCACCCGCGCCGGCATACCCGCGTTGAAGGACCCGCCGTCCGGGCCGAATGAACGACCTTCACATCGGACGTCAGGCTTAGGTCTCCGTCCATTGTCGATCCGACTTGAGCAGCGCCCAGAATATTTCGCCGGCAAGATTCGGCTTCCCCTGCACACGCATCGCCACGACCTGCATCTCGCAGGACGGCAAGACATCGGAGAGATCCACCAGGTCAGCCGACTTCAGGCGGTCATGAGCCAGCGATCGCGGCACCCAGGCGACCCCCACTCCGACCGCCGCCATTTCCACGGCCGCAAGCGTCAGCGCCGTCTCCACCTTCGGGATGTGCGGAAGGGCCGGATCGAGGAGCGGCAAGATCCTGCGCTCCATCACCCGTCCCAGGAACACGTCCGACGGATAGGAGATGTATGGTATCTCCCCGGTCCCGCCCGCCCGCATCGACCTCCGCGCCAGCACCCTGTCGAATACGGGGATCAGCCGATCCGTCCCGAGCGTCAACTCCTCCAGAAAATCGGCGCCGACCTCGTCGAATTCCTCGGAAACCCGATAGGTGATCGCGACATCCGCGGTGCGCGAGACGAGCATCCCCACGCATTCGTTGAAATTCGCGGAGCGCAGGCGCACGTGGATCCCGTCGCGTTCGACATGCAGCTTCCGCAACAGCGCCGGAACTCGCATCGCGGTCAGCGAGTGCTGGCACGCGACGACGATGCGGTTGCTGGTGACGCGGTCGCCACGTCTCAGGTCGACGACCAGCTGTCTCAGCGCGGAAGTCAGCATCAGGATCTGTTCGCTCTGCGCCTGGGTCGTCGGCTTCAATCGAATCGGTCTGTGCGTCCGGTCGAACAGTTCGACCCCCACGTAGTTTTCAATCTGCCTGATTCTTCGCGAAAACGCCGATTGCGTGAGCATCCGCCGTTCCGCCGCGCCACTGAACGATCCGGTGTCGGCGATCGCGATGATGTCTTCGAGCCATTCCAGTTGCACTTATCACCCGACTTGCAAGATCCGCATAATATATCAAAAATTTCGAAGTTGCATAGCGATTTGACTTCCGTAACGGTCAGGGGACGCAAGTCAGCAAGGAAAAGAAAAAATGCATCTCGCCCGCTTCCCGCGCGTCCACCTGGCTCACCTGCCAACCCCTCTGGAGAAGCTTGACCGTCTCTCGAAAGAACTCGCAGGGCCGGAGATCTGGATCAAACGCGATGATTGCACCGGCCTTTCCACCGGCGGGAACAAGACCCGGAAACTCGAATTCCTGATGGCCGAGGCGATGGCCATGGGTGCCGACACGGTGATCACGCAAGGCGCCACGCAGTCCAACCATGCCCGTCAGACGGCGGCTTTCGCGGCCAAGCTGGGAATGGGCTGCCACATTCTTCTCGAGGACCGCACCGGCTCGAACGACGCCAACTACAACGACAACGGCAACGTGCTGCTCGATCACTTGCACGGCGCGACCACCTCGAAACGCTCCGGCGGCATGGACATGCAGGCCGAGATGGAAATGGCGGCGGAGAAGCTGCGCGCCGAAGGCCGCACGGTCTATCTCATTCCGGGGGGCGGCTCGAACGCGACCGGCGCTCTGGGCTATGTCAACTGCGCGTTCGAACTCGTCGGCCAGGCCAATGACCGCGGCGTCGTGATCGATCATCTCGTCACGGCCACCGGTTCCGCCGGCACCCAGGCCGGCCTGATCACCGGGCTCAAGGCGATCAACGCCGGCATCCCGCTGATGGGGTTCGGCGTGCGCGCGCCCAGGGAAAAGCAGGAGGAGAACGTCTTCGCGCTGGCCCAGAAAACCGCCGACAAGCTCGGCTGCCCGAATGTCGTCTCGCGCGGCGACGTCGTCGCGGACAGCGACTATGTCGGAGCAGGCTACGGGATCCCGCGCGCGGACACACTCGAGGCTATCCGCATGTTCGCCCAGCTTGAAGGCATCCTGCTCGATCCGGTCTATTCCGGAAAAGGCGCCGCCGGCCTCATCGACTATTGCCGCAAAGGCAAATTCGGGAAAGGCGAACGCGTCGTGTTCCTGCATACCGGCGGATCGGCGGCGCTGTTCGGCTACGAGTTCGTCTTCGCCGAAGAGAACAAGGCTCTCGAGGTCGCCTGATCACATGTCCCGCGCCCGATTCCCCAAGAGCTTCACGCAGCAACCGCCGATCCCCGAAGACGCGATCGAGGCGGCGGTCGCGGTGATGCGCTCGGGCCGATTGCACCGCTACAACACCGTGCCGGGCGAGCCCTGCGAGACCATGGAGCTGGAGCGCGAATTCGCGGCCTGGCAGGGGCAGCGATATTGTCTGGCGGTGGCGTCGGGCGGGCAGGCGATGCAGATCGCCCTGCGCGCGTCGGGCGTCACTCCGGGCGATCCGGTCCTCACGAACGGGTTCACCCTGGCGCCCGTTCCGGGCGCGATCGCGGCGGTAGGCGGGAAGCCCGTTCTGGTGGAGATCACCGAGGATCTGGTGATCGACCTCGACGACCTCGCCGTCAAGGCGCGCGCGACGGGCGCCCGCCATCTGCTGCTGTCGCATATGCGCGGCCACCTGTGCGACATGGATCGTCTGATGCGGATCGCCGCGGATCTGAACGTCATCGATCCTCGAGGATTGCGCGCACACGATGGGCGCGCGGTGGAACGGCGGATTGTCGGGCTCGTTCGGCCTGGCGGGCTGTTTCAGCACCCAGACCTACAAGCACATGAATTCCGGAGAGGGAGGTCTTCTGACCTCGGACGACCCGGAATTCATGGCGCGCGCGACCATCCTGTCGGGCTCCTACATGCTCTATGACCGCCATGGCGCGGGGCCCGGTCCGGAGGTCTACGGCGACATCCGGCTCGACACCCCCAACACCTCGGCGCGGATGGACAACCTGCGCGCCGCCCTTCTGCGCGGGCAGCTGCGCCACCTGGAACGGACCATCACGGATTGGAACGAACGGCACGATCTGGTCGCGGACCGGCTCGGAGCGTCTCCCGACATCCGCCTGCCGACGCGTCCCGAGCAGGAGTTCTACGTCGGCTCTTCGATCCAGTTCCTGGTGCCCGGGATCACCCCCGACGCCGCCCGGACATTCGTCGGGCGGCTGGCCGAGGCGGGCGTCGAAGTGAAATGGTTCGGCGCGTCCGGACCCGTAGGGTTCACCTCCGACCATCACAGCTGGCGCTACGTGACCGCGCAGAGCCTGCCGCGGACGGACCGCATTCTGGCGGGGCTGTTCGACATGCGCCTGCCACTGACCTTCAGCCTGGAGGATTGCGCGCTTCTGGGAGATCTGATCCTCGACGCTGTCGCCGCGCTCCCGGCGAGGGCGGGCCGCTAGTGCGACGGATCGGGATCCTGGGCGGGATGGGGCCGGAAGCGACCATCCTGATCATGCGGAAAATCCTGGCGGGCGTGACCGCGCGGGACGACCGCGATCACATCCCGCTCATCGTCGATCAGAACACCCAGGTGCCCTCGCGGATCGAACATCTGCTCGAAGGCGGCACGGTCGATCCGTCTCCGGCGCTCGCCGACATGGCGCGGCGTCTGGTGGCGGGCGGGGCGGAAGCTCTGGCGATGCCCTGCAACACCGCGCACCATTACGCGGACGCTATCCGGTCCGCGGCGACCGTGCCGTTGCTGGACATGGTCGAGCTGTCGGCGGTCCATGCCGCCTCTATCGCGGGAAGCCGTCGCGTGGTCGGCGTGCTCGGGTCGCCCGCGCTGCGCGGAGTCGGCCTCTTCGATGCTCCGCTCGCGCGCCAGGGGTTGACCGCGATCTATGCCGAGGATGAATCTCGGATGCTGTCGGCGATCCGACAGATCAAATCCGACGGCCCTCGGCCGGAGGCCCGCGCCACCCTGACGGCGGCGTCCGAGGAACTCGTCCGGCGCGGCGCCGTCGTGCAAATGATCGCCTGCACCGAGTTCTCGCTCATTCCTGACGCGGTCTCTCCCAAGGCGACCGCGTTCGACACGCTCGACCGGCTGGTCAGGTCAATCATCGCCCACGCAACCCAGTAACGTAAAAGGACCGTACCCACTCAAAAAAATGATGACGGGAACAGCAGCGAGAAAGAAATCTGACCTTCTCAACATGGAGTTGAATATGACAAATCTGCTCAAGACGATGATGGCGGGCACCGCCGTTCTGGCGCTGTCGGCTTCGGCGCTCGCCGCCGAAACGATGGTGATCGCGACCTTCAGCGACCCCACCCCGATGAACGCCGTGCGCGCCACGGACGCGTTCGAGAAAGCCACCGGCTGGGATATCGAATGGCGCGTATTCAACTCGGGCACCGACGTCATCGCGGCGATGGCTTCGGGCGACGTGAAAGTGGCGGAGCTCGGTTCGTCGCCGCTCGCGATCGCGGCCAGCCAAGGCGTCGAACTGCAGATGTTCATGCTTTCCTACGCCATCGGCCAGTCGGAGAGCCTGATCGCGCATGAGGGTTCGGGCATCGCCTCCGTCGAGGATCTCGCGGGCAAGCGGATCGCCGTTCCGGTCGGCTCCACCGCGCATTACTCCCTCATGGGAGCCATCGCGCATGCCGGCCTGACCGAAGGCGACGTGACCATCATATCCATGCCGCCCGACCAGATCGCCGCCGCCTGGGACCAGGGCACGATCGACGCCGCTTTCATCTGGCCGCCGGTGCAGACCCAGATCCTTGAAAGCGGCACGCGCATCATCGGCGCCGACGAAACCGCCGAGTGGGGCTACCCGACCTTCAACGCCTGGGTCGTGAACGCGGAATTCGCCGCCGAGCACAAGGACGAGGTCGTCGCCTTCGCGAAAGCGATGGACGCCGCGAACGAGGCGTATCTGGCCGATCCCGCAGCCTGGACCGCCGAGAACGACAGCGTCAAGGCGATCGCCGATCTGACGGGGGCCGGCGCGGACCAGATCCCGGAGATCCTCACAGGTTACACCTTCGTTCCTTTGGCCGATCAGGTGGGCGACAAATGGCTCGGAAACGCCGCGAACGTCATGAAGTCGACCGCCGAGTTCCTGAAATCGGCGGGCCGCATCGACGTCGTCGCGGACGACTACTCCGCTTTCGTCAATACCGAAATCGCGGCTGAAGCCACGAAGTGAGCCTCTTTCCCTGCCCGGACTTGGCTCCGGGCAGGGCCTTCATCATGCCCGGGAGCCGCGAAATGGGATTGATCATCGAGGACGTGTCGGTCGTCTATCCGGCAGCCGACCGGAGACCGCCCGTCGAGGCGCTGAGCCGGATTGACCTGACAATCGAAGACGAGGAGTTCGTGGTCGCCCTCGGCGCGTCCGGCTGCGGAAAATCGACGCTTCTCAATCTCATCGCGGGTTTCCTGTCGCCCACGTCCGGCGATCTGGTCCTCGATGGCAGGGTCGTTTCAGGCCCCGGCGCGGATCGCGCCGTCGTGTTCCAGAAACACGCTCTGCTGCCTTGGCTGAGCGTCCTGGACAACGTGGCCTTCGGGCTTGAGATCCAGGGAATCGGAAAAGCGGAACGGCACAGGGCCGCCAATGAGTTCCTGCGCATGCTGGGGCTCGACGGCTTCCAGGACTCCCCCGTGTACAATCTCTCGGGCGGGATGCAGCAGCGTGTCGGCATCGCCCGGGCGCTGACCTGCGATCCCCGCGTTCTGCTGATGGACGAACCCCTCGGCGCGCTGGACGCGCTGACCCGCGAAAAGGCTCAGGAACTCATCCTGAACATCTGGAACGAAACCCACAAATCCGTCTTCTTCATCACCCACAGCGTCGAGGAGGCGCTGTTCATGGGCACGAAGCTGGTGGTGATGTCGCCGCGCCCCGGCCGGATCACCCATGTGTTCGATCTGCCGTTCTCCCGGCAATTCCTCGACGGCGCCCCGGCGCGCGACGTCAAAGCCTCGCCCGAATTCATCCGGCTGCGCGAAGAAGTGCTGAAGATCATTTTCGCTGATGAGGAGGCCGCCGCGTGACCCCGACAACCGAAATTTCCGCGAACAAGGCGCCCGGTCCGTTCGCCTGGCTCGCCCGCGCGCGCCCCACGAAACCGGGCGAGATCTACGGCGTGCCGGGACAGGGCAACACGCTGTGGCTGTCGGTCTTTTCCATCGGGCTGATCCTTTTCGCCTGGTGGCTGGTGACGTTCATGGGCTGGGTCAAGCCGCTGTTCGTGCCCGCTCCGATGGCCATCGTCGAGAAGTTCGTCTCGATCTGGGACACGGGCTTCACCGGAACGCCGTTCCTTGAACACGTCGCCATCTCGACGGCGCGCGTCTTCGGCGCGTTCATCCTCGCCTGCGTGATCGGCATTCCGCTGGGACTTGCCATGGGGATGAGCCCGGTGATGCGCGGCCTCTTCGATCCCCCGATCGAATTCTACCGGCCTATCCCGCCATTGGCCTACCTCCCGCTGATGATCATCTGGTTCGGCATCGGCGAAACCTCGAAAGTGCTGCTGATCTTCCTGTCGATTTTCGCCCCGGTCGTCCTCGGCGCGCGTTCCGGCGTGAAATCCGCGGCGATCGAACAGATCCACGCCGCCTATTCCTTCGGGGCGACCCGCTGGCAGGTCATGCGCCATGTCATCATGCCCTCGGCCATGCCCGAGATCCTGACCGCGATGCGCATTGGCATTGGCTTCGGTTGGACGACGCTCGTCGCCGCCGAGATGGTCGCCTCGACGAAGGGGCTCGGCTACATGGTTCTTTCCGCCAGCCAGTTCCTGCAGACCCCCGTCGTGATCATGGGCATCCTGGTGATCGCGGCCATCGCCTTCGCGTTCGACCTCCTGGTGCGCGCCGTCGAACGCCGCGTCGTGCCCTGGAAAGGCAGGATGTAACTCGAAGCCCGATAGACGATCCATCTGAAGAAAGCCGTTCGAACCTCCGAAACGGATCAGGGGACGGGCGTGATCCGGTGACCGGGATTCCGGGCGGGACCGCCGACGGCGGAGAAGAGGTTGCGGGAATGTCGCCCGCGACCTCGGCGATCGGACCGGTGAAATCGTCGTCTCGTCTGAAGACCGCGCCGCGGCGGCGGAGCCGGTTCCCGGAGAATTGAAGGCCGCCATCCGCCGCCGGATGCCCCTGCGGCGCAGGCATGAGACGGCCACCATGAGGCCCGAGCGCCGCGCCGCCGGTCAAGTCCGCGGAACCTTCGGCGAGGGCCGTCCGTTTCTCCTTGGCTCATGGACCGGACCTGCGCCGGTCGGATCGGGAGGACCAAATGTCACAGACAGTCGCGGACTTCATGCTCGAGCGTCTCCAGACGTGGGGGATCAAGCGCATCTACGGGTTTCCCGGCGATGGGATCGGCGGCCTCGTGGCGGCTCTGGGGCGCACCGAGGGCATCGAATTCGTTCAGGTCCGGCACGAGGAGAGCGCGGCCTTCATGGCATGCGCCCATGCCAAATGGACCGGCGAGGTCGGCTGCTGCCTCGCGACCTCGGGACCGGGCGCGATCCACCTGCTGAACGGGCTCTACGACGCGAAGCTCGATCACCAGCCGGTGATCGCGATCGTCGGCCAGCAGGCCCGCGCCGCGCTTGGCGGCAACTACCAGCAGGAGGTCGACCTCACCACGTTGTTCAAGGACGTGGCGGGCGAGTACATCCACCAGATGGCGACGCCGACGCAGGCGCGCCATCTCGTCGACCGGGCGGTGCGGATCGCGCAGGCCCGCCGAAGCGTCACCTGCCTCGTCGTCCCGAACGACGTGCAGGAATCCAAGGCGGTGACCAAGCCGCCGCGCTCGCACGGCACCGTCCACAGCGGCGCCGGCTATTCGGCGCCCGCGATGCTGCCACACGAGCACGATCTGCGCCGCGCGGCCGAAGCGCTGAACGCAGGCGAGAAAGTCGGCATCCTGATCGGGGCCGGCGCGATGAACGCCGGTGAAGAGGTGGAGGCGGTGGCCGAGGCGCTGGGCGCGGGCGTCGCCAAGGCGCTTCTGGGCAAGGCCGCCCTGCCCGACGACCTGCCGTTCGTCACGGGGTCGATCGGCCTGCTGGGCACCGAGCCGTCCGACTGGATGATGCGACACTGCGACACCTTCCTGATGATCGGCTCGCGGTTCCCCTACTCCGAGTTCCTGCCGAAGGAGGGCCAGGCGCGCGGCGTGCAGATCGACATCGACCCGACGATGATGTCGATGCGCTATCCGATGGAAGTGAACCTGGCCGGCGACGCCGCCGCGACGCTGCGCGCGCTGCTTCCGCTGCTGGAGCGAAAGGAGGATCGGGGCTGGCGCGGCCAGATCGAGGAGAAGGTCGCGAAGTGGTGGCAGGACGTCGAGGACCGGGCGATGCTGGACGCCGATCCGGTAAACCCGGAGCGGCTCTTCTGGGAACTCTCGCCGCGTCTGCCCGACGACGCGATCATCTCGGCCGATTCCGGCTCGTCGGCGAACTGGTACGCGCGCGCCATAAAGATCCGGCCCGGCATGAAGGCGTCGCTCTCGGGCACGCTCGCGACGATGTGTCCGGGCATGCCCTACGCGGTCGCCGCCAAGTTCTGCTTTCCCGACCGGCTCGCGGTGGCCTTCGTCGGCGACGGGGCGATGCAGATGCTGGGCATAACCGATCTCATCACCGTGTCGAAATACTGGCGGACCTGGTCCGATCCTCGGCTGATCGTCTGCGTCCTCGGGAACGCCGACCTCAACCAGGTGACCTGGGAGCTCCGGGCGATGGCCGACAGCCCGAAGGTGCCGGAGACGCAGGACGTGCCGGTGTTCGACACCTCGGAATACGCCAGAATGCTGGGCCTCAACGGCATCCGCGTCAGCGCCCCCGAAGCGGTCGGTCCGGCCTGGGACGCGGCGCTGGCCGCCGACCGTCCGACGGTGATCCACGCCGATGTGGACCCCGACGTGCCCACTCTGCCGCCGCACATCACCCTGAAGCAGGCCAAGTCCTATGCGAGCGCGCTCGCGCAGGGCGACCCCGACACCTCGGGCATCCTCTGGCAGACGGTGAAGCGGGTGCTGAGCTGATCCGATGAAGAGCGATCCCGAGGTCGAGGAAGTGTCCGTGCGGGCGTTCGAGGTTCCCACCGACGCGCCGGAATCCGACGGCACGCTCGAATGGTCGTCGACCACGATGGTTCTCGTCTCGATCCGCGCCGGCGGCGAGACGGGCGTCGGCTACACCTACGCCGATGTCTCGGTCGCCGCGCTGATCCGCGGCAAGCTGGCCGGCATCGTCGAGGGACGCCCCGCGCTCGACATTCCCGCCGCGTGGCGCGCGATGATCCACGCGACGCGCAATCTCGGCCGACCCGGTCTGGTGTCGATGGGGGTGGCGGCGGTGGACGCCGCGCTCTGGGACCTCAAGGGGAAGTTGCTCGGACTGCCGCTGTCGCGGCTTCTGGGGCGGGCCCGCGACAGCATCGCGGTCTACGGTTCCGGCGGGTTCACCAGCTACGACGACGCCCGGCTTTCCGAGCAGCTCGGCGGCTGGGCGGCCGAAGGACTCGGGATGGTCAAGATGAAGGTCGGCCGGGAGCCGGCCCGCGACCCGCACCGGATGGAGGTCGCGCGCGCGGGCGATCGGTCCCGACGTCGATCTCTTCGTCGATCTGAACGGCGCCGCCGACCGCAAGGGCGCGCTCGCCTTCGCCGAGGTCGCCGCGGGCCTCGACGTGCGCTGGCTCGAGGAGCCGGTGAGCTCGAACGATCTGGAAGGGCTGCGGCTGGTCCGTGACCGGGGCCCGGCGGGAATGCGGATCGCGGCGGGCGAGTATGGCTTCGACATCCGCTATTTCCGGCGCATGGCCGAGGCCGGCGCGGTCGACGCGCTGCAGGCCGACGCGACGCGCTGCGGCGGCATCACCGGGTTTCTCGCCGCGGCCGAAGTGGCCCGGGCCTTCGAGCTGCCGCTCTCGGCGCATTGCGCGCCCGCGCTCCACCTGCATCCGTGCCTCGCCGCGCCGGCGGCGATCCACATCGAATGGTTCCACGACCACGTCCGGATCGAGCGCATGCTGTTCGACGGCGCGCCGGCCCCGTCCGCGGGGCGGATCGCCGCCGGCGACGTGCCCGGCCTGGGCCTGACATTGAAGGAGGCCGACGCATCGCGGTTCGAGATCAGCTAGGCGGCGCCCGACCGGGCCGGCGTGCCGAAGAGGCCATCCTCGGCCCGTCGGCAGTCAAGCCTCTTATGCCGGACGACCGGCGCCGGTGCGGGGTCGTCAAGCTCGGTGATGAGCCGGCACGGCGCCGCGCCGGGACGCCGCGATGCGGCTGCCGCATCCCGGCACATCAGAGAAAGGCAGGCAGGCGATGAGCGTCGTCATGATTTCCGGAGCGTCCGCCGGCGTGGGTCGGGCCGTGGCGCGCCGCTTCGCGGGCCCGGGCGCGCGGCTGGGCCTGATCGCGCGAGACCGCGCGCGGCTCGAGGCCGCGGCGCTGGAGGTGCGCGAGGCGGGCGGCGAGGCGCTGGTGCTGCCGCTCGACGTGGCCGACGCGGACGCCGTCGAGGCCGCGGCGGCGCAGCTCGAGGCGGCGTTCGGGCCGATCGACGTCTGGATCAACGTCGCGATGGTGACTGTGCTCTCGCCGGTGGCGCGGATGACCGCCGAGGAATACCGCAGGGTCACCGAGGTCACCTATCTCGGGACGGTCCACGGCACCCTCGCCGCGCTGCGCCGGATGACCCCGCGCGACCGCGGCACGATCGTTCAGGTGGCCTCGGCGCTCGCCTACCGCTCCATCCCGCTGCAATCGGCCTATTGCGCGGCCAAGGCGGCGGTGGTCGGTTTCACCGACAGCCTGCGGACCGAGCTTCTGCACGACGGTTCGAACGTGAGGCTGACGGCGGTGCAGTTGCCTGCGGTCAACACCCCGCAGTTCGACTGGGCGCGCAACAAGATGCCCCGACGGGCGCAGCCGGTGCCGCCGATCTTCCAGCCCGAGCTGATCGCCGACGCCATCCACCGCGCGGCGTTCCACCCGCGTCGGGAGTACTGGCTGGGCTTTTCGGCGATCAAGGCGATCGTCAGCGCGAAACTCGTGCCCGGCCTCGGTGACCGGATGCTGGCGCGCCAGGGGTATCGGGGACAGATGACCGACGAGCCGGCCCGGGAGCGGCCGGACAACCTTTTCGACCCGGTGCCGGGCGATCCGGGCGCCCGGGGCCGGTTCAGCGACCGCGCCTCGGGCGCCTCGCCCGCGATCTGGGGCAGCGAGCACCGCCCGATGCTGACGGCGCTCGGCGCCGTCGCCGCGGCCGGCATCGCCGCCGCCCTGCTCGCCCGCGTCGATCGGCGGCGAGGACGGGGGAGGCTCTCGTGAGGGCGCTGACGCCATCGGGCGACGCCGCGCCGCCGCGCCGGCGACCTCATGTCGGTGTCGGCTCCGTGATCCTCGGGGTGGGTCTCGCCGCCGTCGGCGCGGCGCTCGCCGGTCGCGCGGCGCGCGAGGCGCCGGCGCGAGGGATGCGGCCCGCGGCGCGGCAGCGGGCGCTTGGAGGCGCGCGCGCCGGATCGGCGATCCTGAGCTTCAGCGTGCTGGCCGACAGCGCGATGGAGCATTATCGCGGCGGGTTCCATCATGCCAGCATGTTCGCCGCGCCCGTGGCGGGGGCGCTGTCGCTGGCCGCCGCGATGGCCGAGCCCGAGCGCGGCGCCGCGTCCCGCGCGGCGGTGGCGACACACGTCGCGGCGCTGGCGGTGGGGATTGCGGGGATGGCCTATCATCTGCGGAACGTCAGCCGGAGGCCCGGCGGGATCTGCTGGAACAACCTGTTCTACGCCGCCCCGCTCGGCGCGCCCGGCTCGCTCGCGACGGCGGGCCTGATCGGCGCGGTGGCCCATGCCATGGCCGCGTCGGACCGCCGGCCCGCCGATGGCGCCGACCTGCGGCACGGCCGCCAGCTCGCCGCGCTTTCGGCGGTGGCGCTGTTGGGAGAGACGGCCGAGGTCGCTCTGCTGCATTTCCGCGGCGCCTTTCACGACCCGTTCATGTTCCTGCCGGTCACCGTTCCGCCGGCCGCGGCGCTGGCGCTCCTGGTCCATGCCGCCAGGCCGGAGCCGCGGCATCGCGCTCCGGTGCGTCGGCTGCTGCGGGCGGTCAACGCGCTCGGCGTCGTCGGAACCGGATTTCACGTCTATGGCGTCGCGCGCAACATGGGAGGCTGGCGGAACTATCGCCAGACCGCGCTGCAGGGGCCGCCGACTCCTGCTCCGATCAGCTTCACCGGGCTCGGCCTGTCGGGCCTGGCCGCGCTCGATCTGCTCGACATCCACGAGGAGGGACGCCGATGAGTGACGACTTCCGCACCCCCTATCCCGGCTGGGACGTGCTGTCGAAATGGGACGGCCCGTCCTACAACGACCAGACGCGCGAGGTCCTGCGTCACCGCCTCTCGCCGCCGCCGCGGCGTGCGCTCGAGCCGGGTCTCTACGCCGTGCTCGAGGCGCTCTGCGATCGGGTGATCCCTCAGGAGGGCGAGGAGCGGGCCGAGATCGCGCCCTGGATCGACGCGGCGATCCACGAGGACCGGCCCACCGGCACGCGCTACGAGGGCATGCCGGACAACCCGTCGGCCTGGCGGATCGGACTGGCCGCGCTCGACGCCGAAGCGCGCGCCCGGAACGCCGAAGGCTTCGCGGCGATGCCGGCCGGCGCGCAGGACGCGCTGCTGCGGGACGTCGACGGCGGCGAGACGCGGGCCGCGGAGGCGTGGGACGGCCTCCGGCCGCGGAAATTCCTCCGGCATACCGCGCTCAAGCAGATCGTCGAATTCTACTACGCGCACCCCAAGGGGCAGAGCGAGATCGGCTATGGCGGCCCGGCATCGCCGCGCGGCTACCTGAGGCTCGGCGCGGACCGCATCGACGGCTGGGAAGCGCCGAGCGGCGAATGGCCCGACGACGCCGGGACGAAACCGATGAGCCGCCGGGGGGATCGCGCAAGCCCGCTGGGCGTCGCCTCGCACGGGGCCGAGCGAGCGGCCCCGCGCCACCGGCGGACGAGCCCCCGACGTGTTCAGCCGCGACGGCTGGGTGGCGATGCGGCAGTTCCCCGAGAACGAGGAGGTGGACTTCGCCATCGTCGGCGCCGGCTGCGGCGGCTCGGTGCTGGCGACCAAGCTGGCGGAAGCCGGACATTCGGTGGTTCTCCTCGACGCGGGTCCGTTCTGGCGGCCGCTCGCCGATTTCGCCAGCGACGAACGCGAGCAGGACAAGCTCTACTGGCTCGACGAGCGGATCTCGGGCGGCGACGACGCGATCGAACTCGGCGCGAACAATTCCGGCCGGGCGGTCGGCGGGTCGACGACCCACTTCCAGATGGTCTCGCTGCGCTTCCGGCCGGACTGGTTCAAGGCGCGCACCCGGCTGGGCTACGGGGTCGACTGGCCGGTCGAGCCCGAGACGATGTGGCGCTACTATGCGGAGGTGGAGCGGGCGCTCGGCATCTCCGGGCCGGTCCGCTATCCTTGGGGGCCGCCGCGCGGGCGCTATCCCTACCGCGCCCACGAGATCAACGCGGCGGGGCTGGTCCTCGTGCGCGGGGCCGAGGCGCTGGGCGTGGGCTGGGCGCCGACGCCGCTCTGCACGGTCTCGGCGCCGCGCGGAAAGAGCCCGCCCTGCGTCTATCGCGGCATGTGCAAGATCGGCTGCTCGACCAACGCCAAGCAGTCGATGCTGGTCACCTACGTCCCGCGCGCGATCGCGGCGGGGGCCGAGGTGCGCGACCTCGCCATGGTGGGCCGGATCGGCACCGACGCGCGGGGGCGGCCCGACGGCGTCGAGTACCACCGCGACGGTTGCTGGAGGTTCCAGAGGGCGCGCCACGTCGTCGTGTCGGGCTACTCCATCGAAACGCCGCGGCTCTTGCTGAACTCCGCCACCGGGCGACACCCTCACGGGCTCGGCAACGGCGACGATCAGGTGGGGCGATACCTGATGGTCCATTCCAACCACGCCGTCTGGGGCAGCTTCGACGAGGAGATCCGCTGGTACAAGGGGCCGCCCTCGATGGCCTGCTGCGAGCACTGGAACTACGCCGACGACGATCCCTCCAAGGACTTCGACGGCGGCTACTCGTTCATGAGCCAGGGGCCGCTCCCGGCCGACTTCGCGGGCTCGCTGGTGACCAACTCGGGCGTCTTCGGGACCGAGCTTCGGCGGCGGATGGCGAACTACAACCGGATGGCGGGCCTGAAGATCGTCGGCGAGACGATGCCGCAGGCCGGCAACCGCGTCACGCTCGCGGACGAGACCGACGGCCTCGGTCTGCCGCGGGCCCGGGTCACCTACGCCTACTGCGACAACGACAGGCGGCTGCAGAAGCATGCGCTCGCCTTCATGGGACGGATGCTCGACGCGGCCGGCGGACACGACCTCTTCGAGACCGGAAGCACCGCCCACCTGATGGGGGGCTGCCGGATGGGCGCCTCGCCCGAGGAGTCGGTGACCGACGCGACGGGCCGGGTGTGGGGCTTCGACAACCTCTGGATCTGCGACGGATCGCTGATGCCGACCGGCGGCGGGGTCAACCCCGCCATGACCATCCTCGCCAATGCCGCGCGGATCGGCGACCGCGTCGTCGCGATGGCGCGCGCGGGGGAGCTCTGATGGAGCCGACCGGCCCAGCACCGGACGGCGAGCCGTGGCGCCTGCCGCCGTTCAGGGCCGATCCCTACCCGCCGATCGCCGATTACGGCCTGATCGGGGACACTCTCGCCGCCGCGCTCGTCGCACGCGACGGATCGCTCGACTGGATGTGCCTGCCCGACATGGACTGCCCCTCGATCTTCGCCGCGATCCTTGACGCCGAGCGCGGCGGACGCTTCTTCGTCGGACCCGCCGGGCCGGCGCGGAGCACCCGCGACTACCTGGACGGGACGGCCGTCCTGCGGACGCGGCACGAGACGGCGGACGGCGTGCTGGAGGTGACCGACTTCATGCCGCTCGCCCTCCCGGAGACCGACGGTCTGCGCCCCGCCCGGCGCGTCCTGCGTCTGGTGGAGGCGGTGGCGGGCACGCCCGAGGTCGCGGTCTCGGTCTCCCCCCGACCCGATTACGGCAGGAGCGTGCCGCGGCTGCGGCGGCGCGGGCGCGGCGTCTTCACGCTGGCGGACGGACGAGATCACCTGATCGTCCAGTCCGCGGTCCCGCTCGAGCACGTCGCCGAGGGCGCCGTCGCGGGACGCGCGCGGCTGAACACGGGCGAGCGGTGCGGCGTCTCGCTTTCGTTCGACCGCAACGCCGTCGGCGTCGTGCCGGCCTCCGACCCCGCGACGCACAGCGTCGAGCTTGATGCGACCTTGAGCTGGTGGCGGGACCTGACAGACGGCATCGATTACGACGGTCCGTTCCGCGAGGCGGTGATCCGCAGCCTCGTCACTCTGCGCCTGCTGACGTTCAGCCAGTCGGGGGCCGTGATCGCCGCGCCAACCACGTCGCTACCCGAGGCGATCGGGGCGGGGCGCAACTACGACTACCGCTACTGCTGGCTGCGCGACGCGTCCTTCGTGCTCGACGCGTATGCGGCGCTCGGCCGGATCGACGAGGCCCGCGCATTCTTCCAGTGGCTGATGCACGCGACGCAGATCTCGGCCCCCGAACTGCAGACCCTGTACACGACGTTCGGCCGCACGGACGTCGCGCAGTCCGAGATCGGCACGCTCGAGGGCTACCGCGGCTCGGCGCCCGTGCTGAAGGGCAACGCGGCCGAGAAGCAGCTTCAGCTCGACGCCTACGGATCGGTGATGACGGCCTCGACCGCCTATTGCCGCCACGGCGGGACGCTGGGCGCGAGCGAGCGGCGGCGGCTGCGGGGGATGGCCGACGTGGTGATCCGGAAATGGTCGCTGCCCGATGACGGGCTTTGGGAGATGCCGGGACCGCGCGTTCACAACACATATTCCAAGGTGATGTGCTGGGCGGCGCTGGACGCGTTCGTCTCCCTTTGCGAAACAGGGCACATGGACTGCGACTCCGCCCCCTACGCGCGCGAGCGCGACCGCATCCGGAAGAACGTGCTCGAGCGCGCCTGGAACCCGCGGCGCAAGGCGTTCACGGGGGCTTACGGTCGCGACTGGCTCGACGCGAGCCTGTCCCTGATGCCCCGCATGGGGATCATCGCGGCGGACGACCCGCGGATGACGGCCACGCTAGAGCGCATCGACACCGAGCTCGGACGCGGCGCGCAGCTTCGGCGCTACGCCGACGGGGTGGACGGAATCCCGGCGCGCGAAGGCGCGTTCACCGCCTGCGGCTTCTGGGCCGCCGACTGCGTCGCGCGGAGCGGCGACCTCGATGCCGCCGAAGCGCGGATCGGCGAACTGCTTGGCGGCGCCAACGACCTCGGCCTGATGTCCGAGCAGCTCGATCCCGACACGGGCGCGCTTCTGGGAAACTTCCCGCAGGCCTTCTCCCATGCCGGGCTCATCGGCGCGGCGTTGACTCTGGGCGCGGCGCGCGCGGCGGAGGCAGCCTAATGCGCGAGTCAAGCTGCGAGTTTGATGTTTTCCCGATAGGGCTGGCGTGTGTTGAGGATTGCCCAGAGGACGTTGACGCGGCGTCTCGCCAGCGCGATGACGGCCTGGTTGTGGCGTTTTCCCTCAGCGCGCTTTCGGTCGTAGAAGGCGCGGCTTTCGGGGTGGGAGAGCGCGACGAAGGCGGACTGGAAGAAGACGCGCTTGAGGGCGCGGTCTCCGCTGGTGGATCGTCGGATGGCGCGGGACTTGCCGGACTGACGCAGGACCGGCGTGAGCCCGGCCGCGGCGGCGAGCGCGTCTGCGCTTTGGAAGCGGGCGCGGTTTCCTGCGCAGGCGACGAACTCGGCCGTCAGCACGACCCCCATCCCCGGCAGGCTCTGGATGAGGGCCGCGTCAGGGTGGCGCGCGAGCAGGGCCTCGAGATCGGCGTCGATCTGGATGCGCGTCTCGCGGGCGCGCAGCGCCTCCGCGGCGAGGTCCTTGACCAGCCGGGCGCGGGTTTCGGCGCCGGGCACGTCGATGGTCTGGGCGCGGGCGAGCTCGACTGCGTCGCGGGCGAGCCCCTCGACACCGCGCAGGTTGCGCGCGGCCTTGGCGAGTTGCCGGGCCATCCGCGCCGGGTTGGCGCGGCGCATCTCGTGGGGCGCGGCGAACAGGCTGAGAAAGACGAGGCCCGCCTTGGTGGTGACGTCGACGCGCCGCTCCAGCGCGGGAAACAGCGACGAGAGCAGGTCGCGCAGGCGCGACAGGCGGCGCGTCTGGTCCACGACGATCTCGCGGCGGCGGCCGACGAGCAGGCGGATGTCGACGTCGATCTCGGTCCCGACCTCCACGGGGCGCAGGTCGGGGCGGGTGCGCGCGAGTTCGGCGATGGTGGCCGCGTCGCGCGGGTCGGACTTGTTCTCGCCGCCGCGCATGCCCTGACGCGCGCGGTTGACCGCCAGGCCCGGCGTGTGGAGCACGGCGAGCCCTGCATCGGCCAGCATGGCGCACAGCAGCGTCGCCGAGCCGCCGAGCAGGTCGAGCGCCACGGTGACCCGCTCCGCCTCCAGCGCCGCGATGTCGGCGACGAGCCCTGCGATCCCGTCGGGATCGTTCGCGACCGCCCGGTTGAACAGTGCCTGCGCATCGCGATCGACCGCGCAAGCCCAATGGACATCCTTCGCGGCGTCCACTCCGATGAAAACCTCCATGCGCGCCTCCCTGTCGCGACCCTCCATTGGCGACCCGCCTACGCCGTCCTCGCCCTACACAGCGATGATCCGCAGAGCCTAATCAGCGGTCGAAGCGGGCGTCGGGACCGGGCGGAGCTGCCTCCGGAGCCATCGAGGGCGGCCAGCATGACACCCATACCCGGTCCCCTGCCGATCCAGAGCATCCCTCAATCCGGGAGCCCTGCAAAGCCAGGCGTCGAAACGCTCCAAAAAGGTAGGGCCGCATGAGCGCCTGGCAGCTCGCGATGGAGCACTGGCCCGCCTGGGCGCTCTGGGGCCTCGTCGCGAGCGCGGGAATGGCCACGCTGCTCGAGGGGGCGCAGCTCGGCGGGATCTCCCGGATGAGCCTGCCGTTCCTTTTCGGAGCTTTCGTCGCCGCCGACCGGCGCCGCGCCATCGTGCTCGGCTATGTCCTTTACCTCGCGGGCGGATGGATCTTCGCCCTGCTCTACGCGCTGCTGCTGGGCGGTTTCGCCTTTCGCGGCATCGGCGCCGCGGCGTTGGCGGGCGGCGTGATCGGCCTCGCCCACGGCGCCTTTCTCGTCAGCGTGTTCCTGCCGCTCCTGCCGCTGATCCACCCGCGCCTCGCCACGAGCTACGACGGGCCGTCCGCGCTCGCCTCGATCGAGCCGCCCGGCGCCTTCGGGCTGAACTACGGCCGAGCCACGCCAGCCGTGACCGTCGCCGCGCAGATGATCTACGGGCTCGTGCTGGGGCTCGGCTACGGCGCGGCGCTGGTCCAGGGGGCAGCATGACGGCGCCGCGGGAGACGCCGCCGCGAGGCGCGGGCCGGCTCTGCCGCGCCGGAGCCGCGCTGGCGCTGCTGGCGCTCGCCGGCTGCGGCGACGCGCACATCACGTTCCTCGACCCGCAGGGACCGGTCGCGGCGCAGCAGCGCCTCCACTTCCTGCTCATCCTCGGACTGACGCTGATCGTGGTGCTGCCGGTGCTGGTGCTGACGCCTTGGCTCGTCTGGCGCTACCGCTACGGCCGCTCCGCCATGTACCGGCCCGAATGGAACTTCGGCTGGCGCTGGGAGATCGCGCTGTGGGGCGTGCCGACGGTCATCGCCGGGATCCTCTCGGTGCTGCTGTGGCGGAACACCCTGGCGCTCGACCCCTACGATCCGGTCCCGGTGCGGGGGGAGGGCCTCGAGGTCCAGGCGATCGGGTTCGACTGGAAATGGCTCTTCGTCTATCCCGAGCTCGGCATCGCGACGGTGGACGAGCTCGCCTTCCCCGCGAGCCGCGCGTTGCGCCTCGACCTCACCTCCGCGACGGTGATGCAGTCGCTCTTCATCCCGGCGCTGGGCGGCCAGATCTACGCGATGAACGGGATGGTCACGCATCTCGATCTGGCGGCCTACGGTCCCGGCCGGTTCAGGGGCGGAAACACCCAGTACAACGGCAAGGGGTTCCACGATCAGAGGTTCGACGCGGTGGCCATGACCGACGCCGCCTTCGAGGACTGGGCCGCCGCCGCCCGCGCGAACGGCATCGCCCTCGACGACGCGGCATACGCGGCGCTCGGGCGGCGGGGCACCGCGATGGACCTCGCCCGGTCGCTCGGCCGCGACGCGCCGCCGCTGCGATTCAGCGGCGTCGCGCCGGACCTCTTCGAACGCGCTCTGCGGCCGGTCCGGCCCGAGGCGAAGCCATGAGCGCCGGCGGCTTTCTCGACGCGGCGCTGGGCCGCCTGGACTGGGACGCGCTGCCGTTCTGGCAGATGCTGCGCGACCCGACGCGGAGCGACATCGTCAACGGCCTCATCGCCAGCGCCGCCGCCGCGCTCGTGCTGATCGGCGCGATCGCCGTCGTCTGGCAGCTGACGCGCCGCCGGCTCTGGCGCCCGCTCTGGTCGGACTGGCTGACCAGCGTCGACCACAAGAAGATCGGGATCATGTACGTCGCGCTGGCCTTCGTGATGATGGCGCGCGCGCTGGTCGAAGCGTCGCTGATCCGCGGGCAGCAGGCGGTCGGCTACGGCGGCGGGTTCCTCTCGCCGGAGCATTTCGGCCAGCTCTTCACGACGCACGGCACGATCATGATCTTCTTCGTGGCGATGCCGTTCCTGACGGGCGTGATGAACTACGTGATGCCGCTCCAGATCGGCGCCCGCGACGTGTCGTTCCCGGTGATGAACTCCGTCAGCCTGGGGCTGACGGCGGCCGGCGCGGCGCTGGTGATGGTGGCGCTGCTGCTGATGCCGTTCTCGACCGGCGGCTGGAGCGGCTATCCGCCCTTCACGGAGCGGGAGTTCAGCCCCGGCGCCGGCCCGGATTACTGGATCTGGTCGGTCACGCTGTCCTCGCTCGGCTCGACGATGACGGGGATCAACTTCGCCGTGACGATCTACAAGGAGCGCGCGCCGGGGCTGCGCCTTTTCCGGATGCCGCTCTTCTGCTGGACGTCGCTCTGCACCTCGATCCTGATGATCTTCGCGATGCCGCCGCTGACGGTCGCGACGCTGATGCTGGCGCTCGACCGCTATCTCGGTTTCCACTTCTTCACCAACGACCTCGGCGGCAACATGATGAACTACGCCAACCTGTTCTGGCTGTTCGGCCACCCGGAGGTCTACATCCTGATCCTGCCGGCCTTCGGCGTCTATTCCGAGGTTTTCTCGACCTTCTCCGGCAAGACGCTCTATGGCTACACGTCGCTGGTGCTGGCCACGATGTGCATCGCGGTGCTCAGCTTCACCGTATGGGTCCACCACTTCTTCACGATGGGCCAGAGCCCGCGGCTCAACGCCGTCTTCGGCACCGCGACCATGCTGATCGGCATCCCGACCGGGGTGAAGGTCTACGACTGGATGCTGACGATGTTCCGCGGCAAGATCCGGCTGACGGTGCCGATGATCTACGCCATCGGGTTCATCATGCTGTTCGTCATCGGGGGGATGTCGGGGATCGTGCTGGCGAATCCCAGCGTCGACTACCAGGTCCACAACACGCTCTTCCTGGTGGCGCATTTCCACAACATGCTGATCCCGGGAATGCTGTTCGGGATGCTCGCGGCCTATTCGATGTGGTTCCCCAAGGCCTTCGGGTTCCGGCTGCACGAGACCTGGGGCCGCCGCGCGGCCCTCTGCTGGATCGGCGGCTTCGTGCTCGCCTTCTTCCCGCTCTACGGCCTCGGCCTGCTGGGAATGCCGCGGCGGACCTTGGCCTTTTTCGAGCGCGCCTACATCCCCTTCACCCTCGTGGCGATGCTGGGCGCACTGCTGGTGCTGGCGGCGTTCGCCTGCCTCGCCATCCAGCTCGTCGTCAGCATCCGCCATCGGAGCGAGAACGGCGTCTACGTCGGCGACCCCTGGGACGGGCGGACGCTCGAATGGGCGACGTCGGCGCCACCGCCGGAATGGAATTTTCCGGTGATCCCCGAGGTGAGCGGCCGCGACGCCTTCTCCGACGCCAAGCTGAGCGGCGCCGCCTACCAGGCGCCCGAACGATGGCGGCCGATCGAGCTGCCGAAGAACAGCGCGCTCGGGCCGGTGCTCGGCGCGGCGGGTTTCGCCTGCGCCTTCGGCCTCGTGTGGTACATGTGGTGGCTGGCGGCGCTCGCGGCGGCGGTCGCGCTGGCGGCCTTGGTGGCGCGCGGCTTCGTGCGGGACGAGACGAAGACGGTTCCCGCCGAAGAGGTGCGGGAGGCGCATTTGGCCTGGATCGAGGCGGCGCGGACGGCGCCCCGCTCGACGCGCGCCGACGAGACGTCGCACCTCAATTTCGGCCGCGCGGTCCCGCTGTCGCGGGAGGGCGCATGAGAAAGGCGCGGCACCCAGGCCTCAACCTCGACGCGAGCCATGGCGAGGCGCACGAGAAGGCCGAGACGCTGGTCTTCGGCTTCTGGGTCTTCATGATGAGCGACGCGATCATCTTCGGCGTCATCTTCGCGACCTACGTGACGATGTGGGACGCGCGCGCCGGTGGCCCGGGCCCCGCCGACCTCTTCGAGCTCGGGCCGGCCTTCATCGAGACGCTGCTGCTGCTGACCTCGAGCCTCACCTTCGGGATGGCGTCGCTCTCGCTCAAGCACGACCGCGACGACGCGCGCCTGCTGGCCTGGCTCGGCCTGACGCTGGCGCTCGGCGTGCTGTTCCTGGTCCATGAGCTCGGCGACTTCCGCACGATGATCGAAAAGGGTGGCGTGCCGAGCCGCAGCGGGTTCCTGTCGGCGTTCTGGGCTCTGGTGCCGCTGCACGGGCTGCACGTCCTCGCAGCATCGACCTGGCTGGTCGTCCTGTCGGTCCAGGTCGTGATCTTCGGGCAGGACACCGCGGTCAAGACCGGCCTGCTGCGGCTCGGCGTGCTCTGGCACTTCCTCGACATCATCTGGATCGGGATTTTCTCGGTCGTCTATCTCGGAGGGCTGGCATGAGCGACGTCTACCGCGAGGACGAGACCGGCGCCCGCGAGGAAAACCGCGCCACCGAACGGCGCTCCTACGTGACGGGCTACCTCGTTTCGCTGGCGCTCACGGCGCCGCCCTTCGCGCTCGTCGCATGGGGGGACGAGCCGCGGAGCGTGCTCTGGTGGGTCATCGGCGGTTGCGCGCTGGCCCAGATCGCGGCGCACTTCCGCTGGTTCCTGCACATCCGCCTGAGGGGTCAGGCGAGGGAGGATCTCCAGCTGATCCTCTTCTCGGCGCTGATCCTCGTCCTGATGGCGGGCGGCACGATCTGGATCATGGCCAATCTGGCGCAACGGATGTAGCCGGACCCGGTGAAAGCCCCCGATCCGACCGCCGCTCCCAAGGGACGCTCCCAGCCGCTCATCGTCTTGACCTCGATCAGCCGGGGCGACCCGTCCCCTGTGAAACGGGCGATGTCGTCGCCCGCGCCGTCGCCATCCTCATCCGCCACGCCCGGTCAGCCCTGCAATCGACGCCTCGGGCTTATCGGTCCGTCCGAGGGCGGCAGCCTGCATTTCCGTCGTCGCGGGCTCATGGGGCGTGATGCGCAGCGCGCGCAACGCGTTCAGGATCACGGCGACGTCGATCACCTCCTGCAGGAGCGCGCCCTGAACCGGGGTGAGGTAGCCGAAGGCGGCCGCGATCATGCCCAGAACCGAAAGGCCGATCCCGGCGACGACGCTCTCCACGGCGATCCGCCGGGAGGCGCGGGCGATCTCGATCCCGGGGCCGAGCCGGTCGATCCGATCCACCAGCAGGACGACATCCGCGGCTTCCGCCGAGGCCGCGGCGCCCCGCGCGCCCATGGCGACGCCGACATCGGCCGCCGCGAGCGCCGGGGCGTCGTTCACGCCGTCGCCCACCATCATCACGGGGCCACGCTTGCGTTCGGAGAGGACAAGCAGGACTTTCTGGTCCGGGGTCAGGTCGGCGCGAAGCCCGTCGAGGCCCAGCCCTTCGGTCACGCGCTCGGCCACGTCCGCGCGGTCGCCCGTGGCGAGCAGGATGCGATCGATCCCCTCGCGCCGCAGACCGTCCAGCATCGCGCCGGCGCCTTCGCGCAAGGGGTCGGCCATCACCAGATGCCCGGCCATGCGCCCATCGACCGCCACGGCGACGAGGACCGACCCGACCGCAAGCGCCGGAAGGTCGCCGTATGTTCTGCCCACCCGGGCCGCGACGAAGCCGTCGCCGCCGACGATGACCTTCTTGCCCTCGACGCTTCCGACGACGCCTTCGCCGGGAAGCTCCGCCACCTCGGACGGCACGGGCAGAACCAGCCCCCGCGCCTTCGCGGCCGCGACGATGGCCTGCGCGACGGGATGCTTCGACGCCTGATCCAGCGCCGCCGCGAGGCTCAGGATGTCGTCCTGCGACATCCCGTCATGGCTGTCGATCGAGACGATCTGCGGTCGCCCGTCGGTCAGGGTGCCGGTCTTGTCGAGGATCAGCGTGCGGATCCGCGCCATCGTCTCGAGCGGCCCCGCCCCCTTGATCAGCACGCCGAAATGCGCGGCGCGCGACAGACCCGCAACCAACGCCACCGGCACGGCGAGGATCAGCGGACAGGGTGTCGCGACCACCAGAACCGCGACGGCCCGGATCGGATCTCCGGTGAACCACCACGCCGCGAAGGCGATGCTGACGGTGACGGCAAGGAACCCCACCGACCAGCGGTCCGCGAGACGCGACATCGGCGCCTTCGACGCCTGGGCTTCCTCGACCAGCCGGACGATCCCGGCATAGGTGCTCTCGGCCGCGCGACGGCTGGCCGCCAGATCGAACGCGTCGCCCGCATTCGTCGAGCCGCTCATGGCCTCGGCCCCGCGCGCCAGACGTACGGGCAGCGATTCGCCGGTCAGCGCCGAGGTGTCGACGAAGGCCGCCTCGGAGGCCACCGTGCCGTCCACCGGCACCACGTCGCCCTGCCGGATCAACAGCCGGTCGCCGGGTTCGATCTCGTCGAGCGGCACGTCCTCCAGCCCGCCGTCACGGTGCCGGGTCGCCGACCGCGGGACGCGGGACAGCAGGTCGTGCATTTCGCGCCGGGCACGGCCTTCGGCGAAGCTTTCGAGGAAGGTGCCGCCGGAATACATCACCGCGACCACCGCCGCCGCGAGCGTCTCGCCGAAGACGAGCGCGGCGGCCATCGACAGCGCCGCCACGATGTCCAGCCCGACCTCGCCGGAGCGCAGGCTGCTCAGGATTTCGACCACGAGCGCGGCGAGGGCGGGAACGACCCCGGCGAACCAGATGATATTGGCGATGTCGGCCCTGCCGGCGAAGTAGAACGCGAGACCCGTGATCAGCCCGGTCGCGGCCAGAAGCAGAATCGCGGTCTTTATTCGATCGGTGCCGTTCCGGTTCATGCGGCTCAACTCACCTCCGCGGGAATCATCGCCGCCGGCTCTTCGGAAAATAGTCGTCCGACTCCCACGCCCCTCGCGCCGCCGCCATCATCGCGCAGGAGGAACAGGGCGTCGAGCCCGTGTCTTCTTGCGAGTTCCGCGCCTCTTTCGGCACCGAGCACCATGAGCGCCGTCGCCCAGGCATCGGCCTCGGCACAGGTGCGGGCCACGACGGTGACGGAGGCCGGTGAGGCGACCAGCGGCGCGCCGCGCTTCGGGTCCATCGTGTGCGACAGGCGCCGTCCCCGCACCTCGATCCAGTGGCGGTAGTCGCCCGAGGTCGCGACAGCGGCATCGTGAAGGCCGAGGATGGAATGGGGCGTCCTGCGTTCGGCGTCAGGCGCCTCGACCGCGATGGTCCAGGCCTGCCCGTCGGGCCGAAGTCCCGATCGCCCGCATCTCGCCGTCGATCCCGACGAGGGCAGCGCCGATCCCGTACGCGCGAACCGTGTCGGCAAGCCGGTCGACCCCGTAGCCCTTGGCGACGCCGTTCAGGTCGAGCGCGATGGCGGCGGACTTGCGGACGCGGGTCCCGTCGAATTCCAGCGCCTCGTGCGCGGGCACGCGGGGCTTCGCCATCGCGGCGCGGATGGGATCGGACCCGGCGGCCTCCGACCCGAAGCCCCACGCCGTCACGGCGTCTCCCATGCCGATGTCGAAGGCCCCGCCGGATGCGCGACCGATCTCGAGGCCGAGGCGAAGGACGTCTCTCAGGCGCTCGGGCGCTTCCACCCAGGCGCCGACGGGCGCCGCGTTGAGACGCATCAGGTCGCTGTCGGGCTTCCAGGTCGACATCTGCGCGTCCACCTCACAGACGGCGGCCCGCAGCGCCGCGCGGAGCGGGTCCGGGTCGTAGCCGCGCTCCGCGAAGAACAGCGCGGACCAGCGCGTGCCCATGGTCGGGCCGTTCAGGGCGAAGCGTTCCAGATCAGTAGACATCTTCGACATACCGCCCCTCCGCCTTCAGGACCGCGGGCGTGAGCCCGGTCGGCGCGAGGATCTCCGCCAGCTCATCGGCCACGCCCGCCGCCATGTCGCGACCGCCGCAGACCATCACGCGGGCGCCGTCACGGATCAGTCGGGCGAGCCGCGCCGCGTCACCACGCAAGGCGTCCTGCACGTAGTGCGGGCGCGACGCGCGCGAGACCGCCGTGACCAGACTCGCCAGGCGTTGATCCTCCTTCCAGGCGGGCATCTCCTCGCCGTAGAAGAAGTCGCTTTCGGGATGCCGCATCCCGAAGAAGAGGTGGATGGGCCTCCGCCGCGCATTGCCGCGCACGAAGCCCGCAAGCGGCCCGATACCGGTCCCGGCGCCGATCAGGATCAGCGGCGAGTGGCCGCGATCGGGCTGGAAGCCGGGATTGCGGCGCAGAAAGGCGGTCACGGTGTCACCGGGCTCCAAGGAAGTCAGCCGACCCGAGCAGAGGCCTCCGGGGTGCTTCTTCACCACGATCTCGATGAAGCCGTCGCGGCGCGCGGAGGCCAGCGAATAGAAGCGCGGGGCCGGGCCGCCCTCGGGAACGATGCCGATCAGGTCGCCGGCGTTGAACCGGGCGAAACCCGCCCCGACCAGCCGCCGCCGGAGCGTGGTCTGTGGCAGAGCGAAGCGCAGGATGGCTGTCGGAGCCTGCACCTCGGCGCCGTAGTCGCGGCGGGAGACGAGCGTCAGCGTCTCCGACACCGGCGGAACAGGCTGGTGCGACAGCTCGAGTTCGATTCCCATGGCCTCCCCGAGGGCGCGGCCCCAGCGGGCGAAGTCCTGCGGCGACTGGCGGTCGATGGTGTGCGGGGCCATGAATTCCGGCCAGCCCTTCGCGTCGGCGGCTGCGGCGACGTCCCTGGCGAAGGCGCAGTAGGCCGGAAAGCCGCGGTCGCCGAAGCCGAGCACGGCAAGCGGCGCGTGTGGAATGGCCTTGGCGGCGTTCAACCGATCGAGGAAGCCCTTGGCCGATGCGGGCGCCGCGCCGTCGCCATAGGTCGCGGCGAGCGCGACGATCCGCTCGGCCCGCGTGTAGCGCTCCGGGGCGAAGGCCGACATCGGGCCGATATGCACGTTCTGCCCGGCCTCGGTCAGGGCGGCATGGAGCGTCGCGGCGAAGCCCCAGGTGCTGCCGCCCTCGCTGCCGACGAGCAGGATCGTCTCGGCCCGGCCCGCCGGCTGATTTCCGCGGATGCGGGGCCGCCCGCGCCGCCCGGCGAGCCAGACCAGCACGCCGGTCGCGCCCATCGCGGGCACGCCGAGCGCCATGAGCCCCAGCACCAGGCCGAGCGTCGCCGCGCCCTGTCCGGTGTGCAGCATGTAGACGGTTTCCGAGACGCGCTCCCACCCGGTCGGATCGGTCCAGGCCAGCAGATCTCCGGTGCCCTGGTCGAGATATCCGGTTCCACGGTCGGACTTCAGCGTGAAGGCGTCCGTCGCGTCGCCGGGATAGGGAAAGCTGAGCTCGCGCAGCTCGGCGACGGGCGTCTGCCGCAACGTGGCCATCCGACCCGGAGCGAAGCCGGTCTCCCCGCTGACCTCGGACGGAAAGGCGGGCGCGGCTTTGCCGTCAGGGAGAAGGTCGAAGGTGGAGGCCGTCATCCACAGCGCCGTTGCGGACGACAGCAGAAGGCCGACCACCGCGACACGGGCGATCTCGACATGCAGCCGACCCGCGAGCGGACCACGCAGCGGCGCGAACCATTGCCGCCAGCCGCCCGCCCGCCGTGCGACCAGCGCCGCGCCGGAGAGCGACAGGACCAGCATCGCCGCCGCTCCCGCGGCCATGGCGATGCGACCGCCGTCGCCGAGAAACAGCGAACGATGCAGGTTGGTGAGCCAGCGAAGGGCCTGGTCGGGATCGGCGGAGGCCACGCCCTGACCCGTGGCGGGGTCGATCACGGCCGCGCCAGGCGCGCCCTGATCGAACCAGTAGGCCGTGATCCGGCCCGAGGGCGACCGGCGGATCTGCTCGACCCCCGGATAGGCCGCAAGGACGCGCTCGGCCAAGGCCGCGACCGTCAGGTCCCGCCCCGGCCCGCGGCGCGGCCAGCCGCTCGGCCGCGGGGAAGACCGACAGGGCCGCGCCACTCAGGGCGAGGATCGTGACGAGAGCCAGGGCCAGAAGACCCGGCCAGCGATGGAGCGCTCGGATCATGTCCCTCACGCCTCACATGTCGTAGGCGAAGCTGGCGACGTAGCGGCGCCCGCGCGCGGGCGTTCCCGCTCCCTCCGTCGTCAGCGGGACGGCCACTTCGTTCGGGCTTTCGCGCATGTTCTCGACGGCCGCGTCGACATGGAGCGTGTAGCCCGCGTCGAAAAGCGCGTCGGCGAGATCGAGCGTGACCTCCAGCGTGCGGCCCGCCCCCACGCTGGCGCCGGTGATGCCGTTCACCTGCGCGGGGTCGCCGCCCGTGGCGCGGTACCAGTCCGTCAGATGCTCGTAATATTTCGACTTGCCGCCGGCCATCCAGAGGCTGCCGACATACGCGCCCGAGGCGTCGGTGACGTAGAGGGCGAGATAGGCGCCGTCGCCGCCATAGTCGTTCATGGTGGCGGTCAGCGTCACCGGCCGCGCCATGGCGAGGCCGGGAAGCGTCAGCGCGGTGGTGAGCGCAAGCGTCGCGAGAAGCGATTTCATCGGGTTGATCCTTGTTCGGAGAGGGGCCGCGGAACGGTTCAGTTCACCTGGACCCGCGGCGGCGCGCCGGTCCCGAAGAGCCCGTTCGGCGGCGGCGCGACGGCGCCCGCCGGCGCGGGATCGCGGGCGCCGCCGCGGCAGTCGTCGTCGCAGTCATCGTCGTCCTCGTCGTCGTCCTCGTCGTGACCGCGCCGCGAGCCCTCGGCGGAGCGGCGGTCGTCATCGTCGTCGCCGCTCGCGAGAAGAAGCGGCGTCACCCGCGCGCCCGCTTCGGAGAGCGCGGCCGACGGCCGGAGGCCAAGGTCGGCCGGGAGCCGCGTCGCGCTCCAGGCGGGGACGCCGATGGCGGCGGTCAGCGCGGACGACGCGACGAGAAGCGTCAGGGTCTTTTTCATGGCAGGGTCTCCTTCTGTCTGCTGGGATCAATCTGGGAAGCCGACCTGAGGGCTTCCTGACGGCGACGCGATTCCCGCTTCAGCTTGCCGTCAGGAAGAAAAAGACCCCGCCGGTGAAAGCGGGGCCGGGTCGGGCTCAAGGGACGGTCTGCCCCGGGGAGCCGCGACGGTCAGGCGATGTCGTCGCGACCGGGTGATCGCTTGTCGCCCGTGACCATCGCCCGGACGAGGTTCTCGTGATGCCTCACTGAGCCGAGGATCACGCCACCCACATGCAGTGCGATCAGCACCAGCGTGATGTTGGCGAGCGCTTCGTGCCACTCCTCGAGCGCGCTTTCGCCGTTTTCGCCCGCGCCGTATTCCGGACGATCGTCGCCGTCCGCGTCGGCCCGGGCGGGAGCGACGATCCGCGCAAGATCGGGCAGCATCGCCATCCGGGTCTCATCCTCCATCAGCCAGCCGGTGAAGGCCGTTCCGGACAGGGAGATCAGCATCGCGACGATCATCGCCGCACCTGCGGGATTGTGGCCCAAGTAGCGACGCTCGCGCCCCGTGAGCATGGCGCCGAGATGGCGAGCTATGGCCGACGGGCTCCTGAGGAACTGGGAAAAGCGCGCGTAGCCGCCGCCGGCGAAACCCCAGACGAGACGGAAGGCAATAAGGCCGGCCACGACGTAGCCGGCGACCTCGTGAACCGTATCAAGTTCCTCGGCGCTCAGGTAAGCCACCGAGAAAGCCGCCACGAGCCCCCAGTGGAACAGTCGCACCAGCGGGTCCCAGACGCGGATCATGCCGCGGCTTTCCCGCGTCTCCGAATCGCGATCGGGCTCGGAAGTCTCAGTCATCGTCATCGTCGTCCTCGTATTCAAATTCGATGATTTGGAGCGTGGAGGGATGCACGGTCACCTCGATCCGGCGCCCCTGGGCGTCCCGGCCGTCGATCCTGTAGCAGCCGTCGTCGATCTTGATGCGGCGCGCCGTCCAGCCGTTCTCCTCCGCCAGTCGGGCGACGGCGTCGCGCGGCCGCCAATCGGCCATCGGCACGAGGCAGTCGTCGTCCGCGAACGCGACGCCGGCCGGGAAAACCGCGAGAAAGCCGAGAATTGTCAATGTCTTCCTCATGGGCCAAACTCCCTGTCGCGGCGATCCCGACGTGATTCATGCGCGGCGAAGCTGACGGCAGCCTGAAGAAACCCGCAGGTCCGCTTCAGCCTGGCGTCAGCCGGACGGATCACGGAGGATCATCGGAAAAGGACGGAGGCGACCATGCGCATCCTGCTGATCGAGGACGACACGACGCTCGGCGCCGCGGTGCGCGACCAGATCGCGGCCGACGGCCACTCGGTCGACTGGGTGACGCGCCTCGACACGGCCGGCGACGCGGAGAAGGCCGCGTCCTACGACCTGATCCTGCTCGATCTCATGCTTCCGGACGGGCGCGGCATCGGCTTCCTCAAGCGTCTGCGACGCCGGGGCGACGTCACGCCGGTCATCGTCCTTACCGCGCTCGACCAGGTGTCGGACAGGATCGAGGGGCTGAACGCGGGCGCCGACGACTACCTCGTCAAACCCTTCGACCTGGCGGAGCTTTCCGCCCGGATCGGCTCGGTCGCCCGTCGCTACAGCGGCAATCCGAACCCGATCGTCGCCCACGGGACGCTCGAAATCGATCTGGCTGCGCGCAGCGTTCACCGCGACGGCAAGCCGGTCGCGCTGACGGCCCGCGAATGGGCGCTGTTCGAGGCCTTCCTCGCGCGGCCCGGTCAGCTGCTGGCCAAGGCGCAACTGGAGCAGAAGCTCTACGCCTTCGACGCCGAGGTGGAGAGCAACACCATCGAGGTCCATGTCAGCCGCCTGCGCAAGAAACTCGGGGCCGCGATCATCGAGACCGAGCGGGGCATGGGCTACAGGCTGGGCAAGCCGTGAGGCTGCCCCGCAGCCTCGAGGCGCGGCTCGGCCTGTCGGTCGGCCTGGCGCTGACCCTGCTGTGGGTGCTGGCCGCCACGGTCACCGCCGTGATCGTGCGGGGCGAAATGGACGAGGTGTTCGACAGCGCCCTGCGCGAGACCGCCGAGCGCATCCTGCCGCTGGCCGTGACCGACATCGTGGGACGCGAGGAACAGGGGGGGACGCAGCGGCTCGCGCCGATACGGGAGCATGACGAGTTCTTCACCTACCTCGTGCGCGATCCCGAGGGGCGCATCCTGCTGCAATCCCACGCGGCGGACCCGGCCGCGTTCCCGCCTTACGACGGGCCGGGGTTCCGTCAGACCGCCACCCATCGCCTTTACGGCGACGCGGCGCTCCAGGGGACGATCAGCATCACCGTGGCCGAACCGCTGGCGCATCGCGCGTCGGTCGCGCGGGAGGTCCGGATGGGCCTCGGCCTGCCGCTCCTGATCATGCTGCCGGTCGCGTTGACGGCGATCATCCTTGCCGTCCGTTTCAGCCTCGACCCTCTGCGCCGGTTCCGCGCGCGGCTGGAGTCGCGCGGCGCCCGCGACCTTTCGGAGGTCCCCGCGGAGGGTCTGCCGACGGAGATCGGACCTCTGGCAGACACGCTGAACGGCCTTCTGGCCCGGTTGCGCGAGGCGTTCGAGGCCGAACGCAGCTTCGCGGCGAACGCCGCGCACGAGCTTCGAACGCCGCTCGCGGGCGCCATCGCGCAGGCGCAGCGGATCCGCTCGGAGACGCGCGACCCGGCCACTGACGCCCGGGCGGCGGAGATCGAGGCGACGCTCAAGCGGCTGACGCGGCTTTCCGAACGCCTCATGCAGCTCGCGCGGGCCGAAGGCGGACGACTGCGGACGGACCGGAGCGCGGATCTGCGCGCCGTCGCGCGTATCGTGGCGGACGACATCGGTCGCGCGGGCGCGCGGGACCGCATCGCGCTGACGCTGCCGGAAACGGCCGTCATGTCGGACATCGACCCCGACGCCTTCGCCATCCTCTGCCGGAACCTTTTGGAGAACGCTCTTCGCCATGGCGCCGAAAACGCTGCGGTCGAAATGAAGCTGACGGCGGAGGGGCGACTTGTCGTCGCGAACGACGGTCCCGTCCTGCCGCGCGAGACCCTCGACCGCCTCACGACGCGTTTCGAGCGCGCGGGCGCGCCCGCCGACGGCAGCGGGCTGGGCCTCGCCATCGTCGCCGCCATCGCGGACCGGATCGGAAGCCCGCTCATCCTCGAGTCGCCGCGCCCGGGCGCGGCGTCCGGTTTCCAGGCGAGCATCGACCTGCCGACGGACGTTCCGGACGCCCGCGCGCCAGGAGGGAGGCGCAGCATACGCAGCATGTGACGCGTGCGGTACGGTCAGGCGGCGTGCCGCGACACAAGTCGTCCGGCGGCAAGTGGATCCTCGACATGGATCGCCAAGAGCCCGGTGTGGCAAAGTGTTCAGAAACCTCTTGATTAACGTTATCCCGAATATACCGACACCGATACCGATAGGCCGTTGATTCAAAGGCTCGACTAGAATCTAATCTCAGTTGCCGATAAGATGTCGGTCAGGCCGCCGCAGAAGACGGGGGTCGATAACAGCATTCAGGGAGGAACGCATGTCCAGGTTTGAACTGAACCGCCGCAAACTTTTGAAGTCGGGCGCCGCCGTCGGCGCCGGACTCGCCTTGCCGACGATTTTCTCGCGTCCCGGTTACGCCTTCACCAACGAGCCCACGGGCGGGTCCGTGGTTCTCGGTTTCAACGTGCCCCAGTCCGGCCCCTATGCCGACGAGGGCGCCGACGAGTTGCGCGCCTACGAGCTCGCGGTCGAGCATCTGAACGGCGGCGGTGACGGCGGGATGCTGAACACCTTCTCGTCGAAGGCGCTCGACGGGACCGGAATACTCGGCAAGAAGGTCGAATACGTCACGGGCGACACCCAGACGAAGTCGGACGCGGCCAGGGCTTCCGCGAAATCCATGATCGAGAAGGACGGCGCGATCATGATCACCGGCGGCTCGTC
The DNA here is from genome assembly GCA_963798765.1 of uncultured Alphaproteobacteria bacterium. Taxonomy (GTDB): domain Bacteria; phylum Pseudomonadota; class Alphaproteobacteria; order Rhodobacterales; family Rhodobacteraceae; genus Amaricoccus. Next base: position 36,717 of record CAWCUP010000020.1, read on the forward strand.
CTCCGGCGTCGCCGTCGCCGTGCAGTCGCTGGCCCAGGAGGCCGGGGTCATCTTCATGGCCGGACTGACCCATTCGAACGACACCACGGGCAAGGACAAGAAGGCGAACGGCTTCCGTCACTTCTTCAACGCCTACATGTCGGCGGCGGCGCTCGCGCCGGTGCTCAAGAATCTCTACGGCGAGGACCGCGCCGCCTACCACCTCACCGCCGACTACACCTGGGGCTGGACGCAGCAGGAATCCATCCAGGCCGCCACCGAGGCGATCGGATGGAAGACCGTCAACAACGTGCTGACCCCGCTCGCCTCCACCGACTTCTCGTCCTACATCGCGCCGGTGATCAATTCCGGAGCCGACGTGCTGGTGCTGAACCATTACGGCGGAAACATGGTCAACTCGCTGACGAACGCGGTGCAGTTCGGCCTGCGCGAAAAGCAGGTCAACGGCAAGAACTTCGAGATCGTCGTGCCCCTCTATTCGGAGCTGATGGCCAAGGGCGCGGGGCAGAACATCAAGGGCATCGTCGGCTCGCAGAACTGGGACTGGAAGCTCGGCGACGAGGGAACGAAGGCCTTCGTGCAGTCCTTCGGCACCAAGTACGGCTTCCCGCCGTCCCAGGCCGCCCAGACCTGCTATGCGCAGACCCTGCTCTACGCCGACGCCGTGACGCGCGCGAAGTCGTTCAACCCCTGCGCCGTGGGAGAGGCCCTGAACGGCGACGGCAGCTCGCTCCCGGGCATCGAGTCTCCCGCCAACAGCGGCTTCGTCTTCGACGGGCTGGGCAACGGGCAGACGATGTACCGGGCGGCCGATCACCAGTGCTTCAAGGACGTCCTGGTCGTGCGGGGCGCGGAAGACCCCGCCGACGAGTTCAACCTCGTCGAGATCGTCGAGGTGACGCCGACCGCGCAGGTCTGGTACGAGCCGGACAACCCGATGTTCGCCGGCGGCTCCCTGGGCGAGTGCAACCCGGGCGCGTAGTCCCTGACAGCGGATGAAACCGCGGCGCCGGTCCTTCCGGCGCCGCCCGATCGCCTGGCCCGGCCGGCGACCGCTCGCGCGGACCGCGTGCCCGCAACCGGCAGGACAACATGGACGTCATTCTCCTCCAGGTGCTCAACGGCCTCGACAAGGGAAGCGCCTACGCGCTGATCGCGCTGGGCCTGACGCTGATCTTCGGAACGCTCGGCGTGGTGAACTTCGCCCATGGCGCGCTTTTCATGATCGGCGCGTTCTGCGCGGTCACCATGCAGAAGATCCTCGGCCTCTATTCGGTCAGGCTCGACCCGGACAAGACCGACTTTCTCGGGAACGCGCTCAAGGTCGAGACGCCCTACGTGGTGTCCTGGTTCGGAGAGGCGGCCGGCCAGACGATCATCGACTGGTCGGTTCCAATCGCGATCCTGATGGCGATCCCGGTCATGCTTCTCATCGGCTACGTCATGGAGCGCGGGCTGATCCGACACTTCTACAGGCGTCCGCACGCCGATCAGATCCTCGTCACGTTCGGACTCGCCATCGTTCTGCAGGAGATCATCAAGGCCTTCTTCGGCGCGAACCCGATCCCGACCCCCGCTCCGCCGCTGTTCCGCGGCTCGCTCGATTTCGGCGTCCTTCTCGGCTTCGATCCGAACGTCATCATCTATCCGAACTGGCGTCTGGTCTATTTCGCCTTCTCCGCCGCGATCATCTCCGCCGTCTTCGCGTTCCTGCGCTTCACGACGTTCGGCATGGTCGTCCGCGCGGGCATGGCCGACCGCGAGACGGTCGGCCTTCTCGGCATCAACATCGATCGCCGCTTCACCATCATGTTCGGCATCGCCGCGGCCGTGGCCGGCCTCGCCGGCGTGATGTACGCGCCGATCAACTCGCCGAACTATCACATGGGAATGGACTTCCTGGTGCTCAGTTTCGTCGTCGTCGTGGTCGGTGGCATGGGGTCGCTCGAGGGCGCGGTTCTCGCCGGGTTTCTGCTCGGCATTCTCGAGAGCTTCGCCTCGATGAACGAGATCAAGTCGATCATTCCCGGCATCGACCAGATCATCATCTATCTCGTGGCCATCATCATCCTGCTCGTCCGACCGCGCGGTCTCATGGGCCGCAAAGGCGTGATGGAGGAGTAGAGGCCGATGTCGGACAGACTTCAGACGAACGACCGCCTTCTGATGGCGTTCTTCACCATCATGGTTCTGGCGGGCCCGATAATTCTGGCGCCTTTCGGGGCGGGATATCCCGACCTGCTCCAGCGTTTCGCCATCTACGGCATCTTCGCGATCGGCTTCAACATCCTCTTCGGACTGACCGGATACCTCTCGTTCGGTCACGCCGCCTTCCTCGGCGTCGGATCCTATTCCGCCGTCTGGATGTTCAAGCTTCTGACGATGAACATCCTGCCCGGGATCATCCTCGCGGTCATCGTCTCGGGCCTCTTCGCGCTTCTGATCGGATACGTCTCGCTGCGGCGCTCGGGGATATATTTCTCGATCCTGACCCTGGCCTTCGCGCAGATGAGCTACAATCTGGCGTATTCGGTGCTCACGCCGATAACGAACGGCGAGACGGGCCTGCAGCTCGCGCTCGACGATCCCCGAATTCTCGACGGCGCGAACGCCACGGGATCGCTCCCGTCGACCAATCTCTTCGGGCTCACGATGAACTCCACGGCCCGCGCCGATCTCCTCGGAATGGAGCTGCAGTTCAATTTCGGCTTCTACGTCTGCGCGGCGCTCCTGATCCTGACCTTCTACCTCTCGATCCGGATCTTCCGATCGCCCTTCGGTCTCATGCTGCGGGCCATCAAGACCAACCAGAACCGACTGAACTTCACCGGAGTGAACTCGCGCCCCTACACGCTCGCCGCGTTCGTGATCTCGGGAATGTACGCGGGTCTCGCCGGCGGCCTGCTGGCCTCGACCGACCCGCTCGCGGGCGCGGACCGGATGCAGTGGACCGCGTCGGGCGAGGTGGTTCTGATGACCATCCTCGGCGGCGCGGGAACCCTGCTCGGTCCGGTGCTCGGCGCGGGCTTCATCAAATACTTCGAGAACATCTTCTCCAAGGTGAACGACAACGTGCTCCGGAGCTGGTTCGACTTCCTGCCCGACTGGCTGGAGACGCCGATCGTCTGGCTTCTGAGCCCGTTCTTCGGAAGCGGCTGGCAGCTGACGCTGGGGATCGTCTTCATGCTGGTGGTGATCTTCCTGCCCGGCGGATTGATGGAGGGCGCCAAGCGCGTCGGCCGGATGTTCTCGCGCAAAGGTCCGGACGAGCGCGCGGCGACGCCCTCCCGCCCGGCGTCCGAGTAGGAGGCGCGGCCGATGGGCATTCTCGAGGTAAGGCACGTCTCCAAGAACTTCGGCGGCCTCAGGGCGCTGAACGACGTCAACCTGACGGTCGAGGAAGGCATGATCCACGCGATCATCGGTCCGAACGGCGCCGGGAAATCGACGCTTCTCAACTGTTTCGTCGGCAAGCTGATTCCCGACGAGGGGAGCGTGACGTTCGACGGACGGTCCCTGCTGGGCCTGAAGCCGCACCGGATCAATCAGGCGGGCGTCAGCCGCGTTTTCCAGACGCCGGAGATCTTCGGAGAGCTTTCCGTTTTCGAGAACGTGCTGATCCCATGTTTTTCCAAGCGGGACGGCAGCTTCGATCTGAGCGCCATCGGCAGCGTCCACTCGCAGGCCGACATGCGCGAGAAGGCGGAGACGATGCTGCTCGACGTCAAGATGGCCGACAAGAAGGACATGCACGCGGGCTCGCTCTCGCGCGGCGACAAGCGGCGGCTGGAGATGGCGATGTGCCTCGCGCAGGAGCCGCGTCTTCTCCTGCTCGACGAGCCGACGGCGGGCATGGCCCGGGCCGACACCAACAACACCATCGAACTTCTGGCCGAGATCGAGGCGAAACGCGGCATCACGATGGTGGTCATCGAGCACGACATGCACGTCGTCTTCTCGCTGGCGCAGCGCATCTCGGTGCTGGCGCAGGGAACCGTGATCGCCGAGGACGTGCCGGAGAACATCAAGGGCAACCCGAAAGTCCAGGAAGCCTATCTCGGAGGCGAACACGCATGACCCGAGCCGAGACCGCGGCGGCCAGCATCAATCCCGGCCATGAGCCGGCCTATTTTTCCGCCTGGGACATCCACGCCTATTACGGCGAGAGCTACGTCGTCCAGGGCGTCTCCCTGAACGTCCGCGAGGGCGAGATCCTCGCATTGCTGGGACGGAACGGCGCGGGCAAGACGTCGACCCTCCGGGCCATCGCCCGGCTGGACGACCCGTCTCTCACGCATGGAGAGATCTGGCTGGACCATCAACGCGTGCACCCCATGCGCGCGTTCGAGGCGGCGCAGGCCGGGATCGCGCTCGTGCCCGAAGACCGGCGCATCATCCAGGGCCTGACCGTGGAGGAGAATCTGCAGCTCGCGCAGATCGAACCGCCCGTCGGCTGGTCGCTGGAGCGCGTATACGAGCTCTTTCCGCGACTGGGGGAGCGTCGGAAACAGGAAGGCACCACCCTCTCCGGAGGCGAACAGCAGATGCTGGCGATCGGCCGCGCCTTGGCGCGTGACATAAAGCTGCTGCTGCTCGATGAGCCCTATGAGGGCCTCGCGCCCGTGATCGTCCACGAGATCGAAAAGACCCTGCACCTGATCCGGGAGCAGGGGATCACGACGATCATCGTCGAACAGAACGCGATCGCCGCTCTCAAACTGGCCGACAGGGCCGTGATTCTCGACACGGGACAGGTCGTTTTCGAAGGCAAGGCGCAGGAAGTCCTGTCGAACGAGGCGCTCCGGCACGAATACCTCGCGATATGAGCCGCCAAGGCCGGCGATTGCCGGCGCGCTTCCGCCCTTGGCGGGACCCGTCGGATCGGGGGCTCAAGCCCGCCCTTGACGGATCGGGAGAGCCTCTCGCGGGGGAGGCTCTGCCGATTTCCGCTTTCGCGGCGCATCCCGCTCTGGTCTTGCCGGGCCGATGTCGCGTATAGCCTGCGCGCTCCGGACGTCACGGGCTCCGGAGCGGCATGGGAGACGGGCTTGGCGACCGGACTGATCGCGCTTCTGGACGACGTCGCGGCCATCGCCAAGGTGGCGGCGGCCTCGCTCGACGACATCGCGGGCCATGCGGCCAAGGCCGGCGCGAAATCCGCCGGCGTGGTGATCGACGACGCCGCGGTGACGCCGCGCTACGTCGTGGGCTTCGCCGCCGACCGCGAGATCCCGATCGTGGCCAAGATCGCCCGGGGGTCGATCCGCAACAAGCTCCTGTTCCTCCTGCCCGCCGCGCTGGCGCTCAGCGTGGTGGCGCCCTGGGCGATCACGCCGCTCCTGATGTTCGGCGGGATCTTCCTCTGTTACGAGGGCGCCGAGAAGGTGTTCGAGGCGCTGTTCCCCCACGCGGCCCATGGCCACGAGGAGAAGATGGCGCCCGAACCGGCCGACGCGAAGGCGCTCGAGGACCAGAAGGTCGCGAGCGCCATCAAGACCGATTTCATCCTGTCCGCCGAGATCATGGCGATCGCGCTCTCCACGATCCCCGACAGCGCGCTCTGGACCCAGGCGATCGTTCTCGCGCTCGTGGCCGTCGCCATCACCGCCGGCGTCTACGGCGCCGTGGCGCTGATCGTGAAAGCCGACGATGTCGGCGTGGCCCTCGCCGCGAACGGCGTCGGAGGCCCTTTCGGCGGTCTCGGCCGGGCGTTCGGGCGTGGACTCGTCCGGTTCATGCCCGGCTTTCTCAAAACGCTCGCCGTGGTCGGCACCGCCGCGATGGTCTGGGTCGGCGGCGGCATCCTGATCCACGGGCTGGCGACCTACGGCTTCACCGCCATCGAGCACTTCATCCACGGCGTCGCCGTCGCGGCGGGCCATTCGGTTCCGCGGGCCGCGGGCGCGGTCGAATGGATCGTGACGGCCGCGGGTTCGGGCGTCGTGGGTCTCGCGGTCGGCGCCGTCGCGATCCCGGTCGTTGGCAAGGTCGTCGCCCCGCTCTGGAACGCGCTGCGACGCTGACGCTGCGCGGCGCGCGCTTGTCACGCCCGCCAGCCGGCCTATGCTCCGGACGCCCGTGACAGCGAGCCGGGCGCGAACGGGGGAAAATCCGCATGAGCCTGAAAGAGAAGTTCACGTCCGAGGAATGGGCCCGCGTCGTCGGCGCGCCGATGCTCGCGGGAATAGCCGTGACGGCGGCCGATCCGGGCGGTCTGTGGGGCGCGCTGAAGGAAAGCACCGCCGTCGCGAGTTCGGTCGCCAGATCGGACGTCACGGACGGCCTCGTCGCCGAGGTCACGGAAGCCTACAAGACTTCCGAGGGCCGCGACATGGCCCGGGCCGCGCTGAAGGGCGACCTGAAGGGCAAGAAGCCGTCCGAGATCGTCGAGGTCGCGTTGGCCGAGCTCTCCTCGATCAGGTCGATGGTGGCCTCCAAGGACGCCGCCGCGGGCGCCGCCTACGGCGCCTGGCTCCTGGAGGTCGCCCGCAAGGTGGCCGAGGCCGGAACCGAGGGCGGCTTCATGGGCTTCGGAGGCGTCCAGGTCAGCGACGCCGAGAAAGCCACGCTCGACCGGCTCGCGACCGCGCTGGCCTGAACCGCGCCTGACGGGTCCGTCGCCGGGCGCGGCGGCCCCGGTCTCGGAATTGATGTGACCGAATCGAAGGTGAACGCCGAGTCGCGCGCCGGAGAGCGGCGGGCGCGCGGGAGACTCCGTGCGGGCCACGACGACCCCACGTTCTTACAGGCGGCGACCTGCGGACCGAAACAACGAACCGGTTCAACGCGTTGACATTGTCCCGTTAATGGGGTTTTTCCGGCGGCCGCCGCTCGGCGGAGCCGTCCTTCCGGACTTGAGATCGGTTTGAAACGGACCGCCAGGCGGGATCGCGCTGATCTTCCAGGCTCGGGTGGGAAATCCTTAAACGATAGTTTAACGACTGGCTCACAACCATGACGTGCAGCCAATCAAGGATTTCCCATGCCCGCGACTCTCTCCGGCCAGCTTCAGACCTGGCACAAGGTCACGCTCGACTTCACCGCGAACAGGACTTTCCGGGAAGAGGCGGACACGTTCCGCGACTACCGTCTCGACGTCACCTTCACGAACGAAAGCACCGGTCAGACGATCCGCGTGCCGGGCTTCTTCGCCGCGGACGGCGACGCCGCCGACACCAACGCCACCTCCGGCAACGTCTGGCGCGTGAATTTCAACCCGCCCTCCGAGGGCGAGTGGACCTACAGGGCCTCGTTCCGCACAGGAAACGACATCGCCGCGAGCGTGAGCCCGAGCGCGGGCTCGGCGACGGATTTCGACGGGGCCGCCGGTTCCTTCAACGTTTCGCCCAGCGACAAGACCGGCGACGATTTCCGCGCCAAGGGCATGCTGCTTCAGGACGAGGGCACGCATTACCTTCAGCATCAGGGCGACGGCGACTATTTCATCCGCGGCGGCCCCGGCGTGCCGGAGAACCTGCTCGCCACGGCGGACTTCGACGGCTGGCGGCGCGGCTTCAGCGACGGCAACGACGCGACGCCCGGCGCGGATTCGGCCGGCAACGTCGCCCGGCACGATTTCTCGAACCATCTGTCGGACTATGACGGCGACGGCCAGACCTGGGACGGCGGCAAGGGCAAGGCGATCCTCGGCGCGGTCAACTATCTGGCCGAGCAGGGCCAGAACACGATCTACGTCCTGACCAACACCATCAACGGCGACGGCAAGGATGTCGGGCCCTGGGCCGGATCGGGCATCTACTCCGGCGGCGCGCTGTCCAACGACCAGGTCTCGACCTACGACGTCTCGAAGCTGGCGCAGTGGGAGATCCTGTTCGACCACATGGACGCGAAGGGCATCTATCGGAACCTCCTGCTCCAGGAGACCGAGAACGACCAGATGCTCGACGGGCGCACCGGCGTGTCAGGCAGTTCGCTCAGCGTGGAGCGCATGGTCTACATGCGCGAGATGGTCGCGCGATTCGGGCACGGCAACGGCGTCCAGTGGAACCTGGGCGAGGAGAACACCAACTCGAACGCCCAGCGCGCGGACATGGCCGAGTGGATGAAGGCCGTCGACGGCTACGACCATCTCGTCGTGGTCCACACCTTCGGCGGCGACCACAACAGGGTCTACGACCCGCTCCTGAGCGTCGACGCGTTCGACGGACCGTCGTTCCAGACCGGCGCCGGCAACGTCCGCGAGAAGATCATCGAGTTCCGCGACAAGTCCGAAGCGTCCGGCGACCCCTGGGTTCTGAGCTGGGACGAGGATTCCGGAAACAACGCCGTCATCGACGCCTATTCGAACAACCCCAATTCGACCAACGAGAAGACCCTGCGCGAGGCCTTCTGGGGCACGCTGACCGCAGGCGGATCGGGCGGCAACTGGTACATCAAGGGCAACGGCTTCGGCGGGCATTCCTTCGACCAGAATCTCGACGATTTCAAAGGTTTCTCGTCGATGTGGAAGTGGACCGCGGCCGCGACCGACTTCTTCAACACCTACATCCCGTTCCAGGAGATGAAAGACGCCGACAGCCTGACGACCAATTCCGGCGACTTCGTCATGGCCGATCCGGGCCAGTATTACGTGATCTATCTGCCCTACGGCAAAGCCGGCCAGGCGAAGCTGAACCTGAACGGGCATTCCGGCGAGAGCTTCGACGTCTTCTGGTACAACCCGCGCGAGGGCGGCGCGCTGATCTCCGACGGCCAAATCGATGGCGGCGGCGTGCGGTCCATCGGCGCGCCCCCCGAGGATGGCGGCAAGGACTGGGTCGTGCTCGTGCGCAACGCGGACCTGCCCGATCGGCCGGCCTCCGTCGCGCCCGACGCTCCGACACCTCCGCCGCCGCCTCCCCCGACGGAGCCGGAGCCCGAGCCCACGCCGGTTCCGGACGGCGAGGTCGCCCTCTGGCTGGTCGACGCCGGAACCGACCGTCGCGTGGCGCTGATCGAGGACGGCGCGACGCTCGACGCCGCGCTCCTCCCGTCGGGCGGCTATTCGATCGAGGCGGTCGTCGACCCGTCGCTCGGCGTCCAGAGCGTGCGCATGACGATCGGCGGACGGACGCAGACCGAAAGCGTGCAGCCCTTCGCGCTCTTCGGGGATTCGAACGGCGACTTCGCCGGCGCGCCCGTGCCGGACGGACCTCAGACGGTCCGGGTGGAGCTCTTCTCCGGGAAATCCGGCGGCGGAACCAGGCTCGGCGACACGAGTGTCGGCTTCGAGATCGCCGACGCTCCTCCCCCGCCTCCGCCCGCACCGTCGAACCGCGCGCCCGAAGCCGTCGACGACATGGCGACGACCGACGAGGACAGGGCGGTCACCATCGACGTGCTCGCGAACGACGACGATCCGGACGATGACGCCCTGACGCTCTCGATAGCCTCCGGCGCGAACAACGGTACCGTGGGGATCCGCGACGGCCGGATCGTCTACACCCCGGACGCGGGCTTCTTCGGCACGGACGACTTCACCTACAGCGCGACCGACGGCGACGGGCTGTCCGACACCGCCGACGTCACCGTCACCGTCCGCGAGGTTCCCGACGCGCCTGAACCGCCGCCGACGCCCCCCGCGCCGTCATCGCCTTACGATCTCGTCTTCAGCACCGTGAAGGACAGGAGCGGCGCCGAGGATCTCCAGGACGCCGTGCTCAGCGGCGACAGCTTCGTGTTCACGCGCGGCACCGACGGCGTCCGGCAGGTCCAGTTCTATCTCGACGACCCGGAGGCCGCCGGTCGGCCGGCACGGACGGAGCGGGTCGCGGACCACGACTTCGCCGGCACGGCGGGCCGCGTCGCCAACGCATGGGACACGTCGACCCTCGAGGACGGCGAGCACACCATCACGGCGCGGGTCACCGCCTCCGACGGCTCCGTCACGCTGATCACCGAGAGCTTCCTCATCGACAACGTGCCCGACGCGCCGGCCCCCGAGCCGGAGCCGGCGCCGCCGGCGGGCTTCAAGGCTCCGTTCGACACGTCCGGCGACGGCTTCACGCTCGGCACCGTCAGGCTCTACGGCTTCGGCTTGGACGGCGACGCCGCCTCCATCGGAATCTCGGGCGGAAAAATCGGCGTCGGCGGCGCGGGCTCGGCGTCCGAGATCGACTTCCGTCCCGGAACGGGCGGCGGCGAGACCATCGGCGTCGATTTCGGCGCGGCGGTCGAGGCGATGACGATCCGGCTCGCGAGCCTGGCGAATGTCGGCGGCTCCAAGGAGGCCGGTCTGGTCCGGACCTACGACGCGGCCGGGGACCTGATGGAGACGTTTCTGCTCAAGGACGGAACGAGCTTCGATCTCGGCTTCGACGCTCCGGTCCGCTACGCGACGCTGGAGGCGAGCGACTGGGTCGACGGGACCAGGGACCCGACCTCGGATCCCGACATCAGCCTGCTCGCCATCGAGGCCGACTACATCCTCTGACGACCGGACGCCGCGCGGGACGTCTCCTCCGCGCGGCGTCCGCCGCCGCGCGGACCTTTGCCGCGATGGCGCGGCGCGCTACCTCCTCCGTCGGAAACCCGAAGGAGGCCCGCCGATGCGCCGAGCCATGCTTTCCCTGGTCGCCGTCACCTCGCTTATCGCCGGCGCGGCGTCGGCGCAGGAGCTCAACACCGAGCGCCGCCCCTCCCATTGCGTCGCCTATGTCGAGAACACGCCCGGCGTCGAACTGATCCGGGCGGCCTCGGAGACCGGGCCGCTCACCGCCGGCTTCGGCGATGCGCTCGCCCCCGATACCGTCCGGATCAGCTATCTCGACCACGCGATGTTCCTGATCGAGACGCCGGGCGGCCTCACCGTCGTCACCGATTACAACGGCTTCATCGGTCCGACGGATTTCGCGCCGGACGTCGTCACGATGAACCACGCCCACGGCACGCACTGGACGGCCTCCCCGGACCCGCGCGTCGAGCACGTCCTGCGGGGCTGGAACCCCGACGGCGACGGACCGGTCGTCCACCGGCTCGATCTCGGCGAGATGCTGGTGCGCAACGTCACGACCGACATCCGCGGCCGGTACGGCGGCCCGCGCGAGGCGGACGGCAATTCCATCTTCATCTTCGAGGTCGGCGGTCTCTGCATCGGCCATCTGGGCCATCTCCACCACGAGCCGACGCCCGAACAATACGCCGCGATCGGACGGCTCGACGTGGTCATGGCCCCGGTCGACGGCGGTCTGACCCTGCCGCTCCCGGACATGATCGCCATCCTCAAGCGGGTGCGCGCCGCGATCGTCATCCCGTCGCACTGGTTCTCGACCGGATCGCTGCGGGCCTTCATCGCCGGAATGGAGGACCGTTTCCGGGTCGACGTCCGGGCCGGGCGCGACATCGAGGTCGCGCTCCGGACGCTGCCGCGGGAGCCAACGATCGTCGTGCTGACGCCGCTTCTTCTCGGACTGGAGGAGCCGTGATGGCGGCGCGCCGGAGGCTCAGCCGGCGTAGCCGCCCAGTTCGCAGATCACGCGGAACTCGTCCCCCGTCACGGGCTGCACGGAAAGCCGCGTGTTGTTGACCAGCACCATGTCGGCCAGCCGGGGATCCGCCTTGCACATGTCGAGCGTCACGGGGGTCTCGAACGGGCCCTTCGCCTTGATGTCGACGCAGTCCCACCGGGGATCGTCGGTCGTGGCGTCCGGATGTGACGTCGCGATCACCTCGACGACGCCGACGACCGCCTTCTCCTTCTGCGACAGATAGAAGAACCCGAGGTCGCCGACCTGCATCTCCCGCATGAAGTTGCGCGCCTGATAGTTTCGCACGCCCTCCCACGGCTCGCCGGCCTCGCCCTTCGCGACCTGCTGTTCCCAGCTCCAGGTCGAGGCTTCGGATTTGAAAAGCCAGTGTCTCATGCGCGCCGCCTCCCGTGCCGGAGGCACTTGATGGGGGGCGGCGCGCTCTTTGGCAAGGCCGCGCGCCTCAGTCGCGCGCGATCACCCAGATGGCGTGGATGATTCCGGGAATGTAGCCGAGCAGCGTCAGCACGATGTTGATCCAGAACTGGAGCCCCAGTCCGACCTGAAGAAAGACGCCGAGTGGCGGCAGAAGGATCGATAGGATGACGCGGATCACGTCCATGGCTTGTCTCCTGTCCGAATGAAGGGAATGGGCGGCGCGGCCCGCATCAGACCGGTCTCGACGCCGGAGCTTCCCAGACGATGTCCTCGGGTCGCGACACCGCCGCGCCGATCCCCGCCGCGGCGAGCCCGAGCAGGCCGGCGAACGCCGCCCACCACGAAGCCGCCGAGGCCGAATCCGCGGCTTCCCGCGCCAGTTCGGCGGCGGTCTCGGCCGCATCGTCGAGTTCGGTCGAGACCGTCGTCCAGGTCTCGCGCCACGTCTCCACCGCCGCGTCGCGGGCCGCGACGAACTCGCTCCGCCAGCGGGCGACGATCTCCTCGGTCTGCTCCGGCGAGATGCCGTAGCGGCTCTGGAGCACGTCGCGCAGCTCGTCGATCTGACCCTCTCCGAGCGGCCCGTCCGGCGCGGTCAGCCGGTCGACCGCCGTCTCGAAGATCTCGTCCGCCTCGCCCGGCGAGCGGATCATCCGGCGCGCCGCGCTCGACACGATCGCACGGGCGCGCGCGATGTCGTTGTCGTCCACGACAGCGCCCGCGAGCGCGCGCGCCTCGTCGCGCACCTCGGCGGCGGTCAGGTCCCCTTCGCCCAGAAGCTCCCGGAGGTCCCGCTCGATGCTCTCCGGCACGAGGGTCTCCATGTCCGGCAGGCTCAGCTCGTCCATGTCCGGCGCGACGGCGGCGACCGCGTCGCCGAGCGCCTCGCCGCCCGTGGAAATCGCCCGGCCGGCGACGTCGCCCGCCGCGCCCGCCGTGCGCGCGGCGCCGCCCACCAGCGCGCCGGTCGCCGAGACGGTGAGCCAGACCGCGCCGAGCAGCACGATGGCCCACACCACGGCGCCGTGGATCACCGCGGAAGGCAGGAACGGCTGACCCGAGAGCCGCCCCGCGACCGCCCCGCCCGCGAAGAGGCTCGCGATCGCGGTCAGACACAGGAAGAGGCCCGACGCCCAGCCCGCGCCCGACATGTCGCCGTCATCGACCATCTCGAGCCCGAAGCCCGCCGTGATGAGCGAAAAGATCACCTGGAGCGCGAGCGCGCAGGCGGCCCCCGCGAATATCGCGCCCCAGGACACGCGGCTGTCCGCCGTCGCCTGTTCGGCGTTCCGTCTCGAAGGTCCCATTCTCAGCGCCATGGTCCGGCTCCCCTTTTCGGCTGCGTTACGGGGGATGAACGATCCGGGCGGCCAAAGCGTTCCGGCCGCCGGAAATCATGGCGACGTCGAGGCGCCCGCCCTCAGCCGATGACGCGGTTCCAGGGCCGCACGGCCGTGCGCTCGAACAGGCCGGCCTTGGCGTAGGGATCGCCCGCGGCCCAGGCGTCGGCGGCCTCCTGATCCGCCACGTCGATGATGACGAGCGAGCCGCACATCTCGCCGGCGGCGTCGAGGAACGGCCCCGCCTGGACGACGGACGTCGCCTCCAGATAGGCGCGATGCTCGGCCCGCGTCTCCTTCCGGATGTCCAGCGCCCCGGGCCGGTCGTCGCAGATCACCGCGTAGAGCATCCGTCTCCTCCCGTCCGGGCCTGTCCGGCCCGGTCTCAACAGCCTGACGCGGCTCGGCGCCGCGATTGGCGAGACTGGCAGACCGCGGGCGGGGCGGCAACCCGCGGCGGAAGACCGGATCGAACTTGCCCGGAGCTTCGCTTTGGAAGTAGCCTGCCCAAGCCCCGGCGCTCCGCCGGAACATGGCGCGCGACACGCAGGGAAGGATCGACCCGCGATCGGGGTCGCCCTGTTCGGCGCATCCGGCGCCATTCGGTCAGGAGGCTGCATGGATGCAATGTGCGAAGGGATGCGGAAGGGTCGTATTCTCTCCCGGCGAGATCTGTTCGAACTGCAAGGCGGCGGAGAGGCTGCTTGGTCTCAAGAAACCCACGCGCGCTCCGGACCCGAGGCCGTCGCCCGTTAGTCAACCGGCGGGCACGCATCTTCTCAGGACCGCGAACGTGGCGCCCCGCGTCGGCCCTCCGACCCTCGCGGCGGGGACCCTGCCGCCCGGAGCGATCCTGGAGCTGAAATGCCGGGGAAGCGGCGAACGGGTGTGGGCGGATGTCGCGGACAACGGCACCCTCTTCGTGCTCAAGGGTACGAAGGTGGAGTTCAAGGTCGAGTCCACCGGCGGCGCACCGAACCTCAGAAACCTGATCCGCTTCGAGACCTGCCAATGGTCCGGAACTGCGCCCGGCGCCGCGGGCTCCAGCGCGACCAGACCGATCTCGTTCCAGACCAATTCGGGCGCCGTCGCCACACCCTCGACCGTCATCGCGACCTTCGGCGGACAGAATGTCCGGGTGAACGTCGTCGTCTTCACGCTGAACATCGTATCCACCCCGGCCGACGATTTCGCCGGCCGCAGCCAGACCGAACTCGGCGTCGACGAGCGCGTGATCCTCGGCTTCACGACGACGCCCCCAGGCGTCACGGCAGTGAACGCCGGCGGCCTTCTCTGGAAATTCTCAGGCGCCACTACGGCCGACCGCAGGACGGTGGGCCTGCTGCACGATCCGAACACGCCACATTCTCCTGCGATCGCCGACGGCCGGGCCAGGTACATCGCCCCGCTTCGGACGCATCCCGACGGGGAATTGGTGCCCGCCAGCAAGGAAGTGACCCTCCAGCTTTCGGTGGTCGACGGACCCTCCAAAGGGCTGGGTCCGGAGCGCACCTACCGCATCCACAAGCCGGCCGCGCACATGATCCAGGACCCCGCCGATCCACGAATACATCACTGGAACCCGGTTCCGGGGAATGCGGAAGTGCCGTCTGCCGGCTTTTTCGGCAAGATCTACTTCACCCCGAAGAACGTCTCCTTCCGCACTCTGCGCTGGCGCGAGGGTGCGGGCATGTTGAAGTCGACCGGTGCGCTCGCCGGCCAGGAACACGGCAACATACATGCCACGACCGTTCACGTTGATGACCAGCACGGCACGATTTCCGGCGGGAACACGAACAGCGGCTGCGTGGTGGAGCAGATCGACAACGTCCACACTCCCGGAAACTATATTGTGCCGGCATTCCCGGTCCCCAACAAGAAGGTCGGGGACAAGAAGTGGCCGATAACCTGGGAATACACCTACCGGGATCTCGCGTCGGGCGCCTGGTCGACGAACTGGATGGCGATGCAGAAGGCGCATCATATCGGCATACTCTACGAGGACGGCAGCTTCTCGTGCTTCAAGGGCCATGTCGGCTGCCCGCATTGCATGCAGCCGATCCTGGTGAAATACGGCGCGGGCGTGGCGCATTTCTGGCCGTAGGGCCCCGCCGTCACTCTTCCCTCAGCGGACGCGACAGAAGCGCGTCCATGGCTTGGCTCAAACTCATCGTCCCGTCGAGCACGTCGGCCACCGCCGCCGCGATCGGCATCTCCACCCCCAGCGTCGCGGCGAGCCGGCAGGCCGCGCGCGCCGTCGCCACCCCTTCGACCGTGCCGCCCGCCGGCTCCCGTCCCGAGCCGAGCGCGAGACCCAGGGCGAAATTGCGCGACTGCGCCGAATTGCAGGTCAGCGACAGGTCGCCCAGCCCCGAGAGCCCCGCCAGCGTCTCCGCCCGCGCGCCCATCGCCACCGCGAGCCGCGTCATCTCGGCGAAGCCCCGCGTCATCAGCGCCGCCCGAGCCGAGTGACCCAGACGCGCGCCGTCCGACATCCCGCAGGCGATTGCCGTCACGTTCTTGAGCGCGCCGCCGATCTGCGCGCCGGTCACGTCGTCGGTCGCGTAGAGCCGCGTCCTCGGCGTCGAGAGCAGCGCCTGGAGGTCGCGCGCGAGGCCCGCGTCCGCGCTCGCCAGCGTCAGCGCCGTCGGCAGCCCCCGCGCGATCTCGCCGGCGAATCCCGGCCCGGTGAGCACCGCCAGCGGCCGGCCCGGACAGGCCTCCGCCGCGATGGCGCTCTGGAGCCGAAAGCGTTCGCGCCCGAGCCCCTTGGCGCAGAGGACCAGCGGCGCGCCGGTCAGCGCCGCGCCATGCTCCGCCAGGAACGCCTCCGTCATCTGCGCCGGCAGCGCCAGAAGCAGCGCCTCCGCCCCGTCGAACGCCGCGAGATCGGCCACGCAGCCCACGCCCGGCGGCAGCGCCACGCCCGGCAGACGCTCCGCGTTCTCCCGGTCGGTCCGCATGCGCTCCATCGCCGCGCCGTCGCGTCCCCACAGCGTCACGGCGCGACCCGCCGACGCCTGCACGACGGCCAGCGCCGTCCCGAACGCGCCCGCTCCGATCACCCCGATCACGCCTTCGCCCCCTTCCTGCCGCTTCCGAGCATCGGCGCCGCGCCGGCGTCCAGCGGCCAGCGGGGCCGCGCGGCCAGATCCATCCCGTCGGGTCCCCGCACCGCCATCCGCTCCGCCGCGGCCCAGGCGATCATCGCGCCGTTATCCGTGCAGAGCGCGAGCGGCGGCGCGATCCAGGCGAACCCCGCCTCCGCCGCCACCGCGCCGAGCGCCGCGCGCACCGGGCCGTTCGCGGCCACGCCGCCCGCGACCGCCAGAACCGGCGCGGCCTCGGGATGCGCCGCCCGGAACGCGACGCAGGCGCGGCGGGTCTTTTCCGCCAGCACGTCGACCACCGCCGCCTGGAACCCCGCGCAGAGATCGGCCCGCTCCGCGCGCGTGATCCCGCCCCGCGCCAGAACCAGCCGGTCCCGCTCGCGCCGCACCGCCGTCTTGAGCCCCGAGAACGAGAAGTCGCAGCCCGCGCGGTCCAGCAGAGGCCGGGGAAACGCGAACCGCTCCGGATCGCCGGCCCGCGCCTCGGCCTCCACATGCGGCCCGCCCGGCTGGCCGAGACCCAGCAGCTTCGCGATCTTGTCGAACGCCTCGCCCGGCGCGTCGTCTATGGTGCCGCCCATGCGCCGGAACGTCTCCGGCCCCTCGACGCCGAGAAACTGGCAATGCCCGCCGGAGACCAGAAGCGTCAGGTACGGGAACGCCACCTCCCCGACCAGACGCGGCGTGAGCGCATGCCCCGCCAGGTGGTTCACGCCGTAGAGCGGCAGGCCGCGCGCCATCGCCAGCCCCTTGGCGAACATCACGCCCGACAGCACGCCGCCGATCAGCCCCGGCCCCGCGGTCACCGCCACCGCGTCCACCTCGCCGAGATCCAGCCCCGCCGCCCCGAGCGCCGCCTCCGTCACCAGATCGAGCCGCTCGGCATGCGCGCGCGCCGCGATCTCGGGCACCACGCCGCCGAACGCCGCGTGGAGCGCGTCCTGGCCCATCACCTCGGACGCGAGGATCGCGCCGCCCGCCACGCCCGGCTCCGCGCGCACGAGCGCCGCCGCCGTGTCGTCGCAGCTGCTCTCGATCCCGAGAATGATCCGCCCGCGCGTCATCCGCCGCCCCGATGATTGCGCCCCGCGCGCCCACCGGGTAACACTCGCCCTCTCCCCGCGCAACGGCGCGCGCCCTGGTGCCGGGACCCGTGATGGCGGACACGCTCACCCTGCTGCTGACCCGACCGGAAGCGCAGTCGCGCGACTTCGCGAAGGCTCTCGACGCGGCGCTGCCCGGACGGTTCGACTGCGTGATCGCGCCGCTCCTGCGCATCGCTCCGGCGCCGGGAGAGCTCGATCTCGACGGCGCCCAGGGCATCCTCTTCACGTCCGCGAACGGCGTCGCGCAATTCGCCGCCCGCTCCGCCGACCGCGCCCTGCCCGCCTGGTGCGTCGGCGCGATGACCGCCGAGGCGGCGTCACGCGCCGGCTTCTCCGCCCGCTCCGCCGACGGCGACGTCCGCGCCCTCGCCGAACTCGTCGCGGACCGCTGCGACCCCGCGCGCGGTCCGCTCGTCCACGTCCGCGGCAGGCACGCCGCCGGCGACCTCGCCGGCGCGCTCGCGGCGCGCGGCCTGACGGTCCGCGCGGCCGAGATCTACGACCAGACGCCCTGCCCGATCGCTCCGGACGCCGCGGCGCGGCTTGAGGAGGGCGCGATCGACGCGGTCGCGATCTTCTCGCCCCGCTCGGCCGCGGCCTTCTCCGCCGAGGCGCGCGCGCGCGCGTGGGATCTGTCGCCCGTCACCACAGTGTCGATCAGCGCGGCCGCCGACGCGGCGCTGCGCGGATCGCAGCCGGGCGCGCGCACGGTAGCGCGCAGGCCGGACCGGGAGGGCATGATCGCGGCGCTCGCCCGGCTCTGAACCGGCGCGGCGTCCGACGGCTTGTTCCTCCCGGCGCCCTCGCCTATCATCGGCCCCGAGAGCGGTTCCGGATGAGTCCCCGGCCGCGCCGGAAGACGCGTAGCGGGGTGGCGAGATGGCACGCAGAAAATCCGAGACCGCGGAAAGCGGGGCCGTGTCCGAAGGGGCCGAGCCGAAAACGGACGACGCGATCGACGCCGAGACCGTCCGCGACGCGGAGACGGTCGAGCCCGGGTCGGCGGCCGATCCCCTCGGGACGGCCGGATCGCCGGACAGGGTGGAATCCTCGGAGATCCCGAGCGACGCGTCGGAGACTTCCGACGCCGAAACCGCCGATCCGCCCGCCGTCGAGCACGGGACGACCGCCGCCGAGACGCACGACGAGGTCCACGAGGAGGAGGCGGGACCGTCCTTCGCGTCGCGCGCCCTGACCTGGCTCGTGCTGCTTCTGGTCGGCGCCGGCATCGGGATCTGGGCCGCTCCGAGGATCGCCCCGGTCCTGCCGTCCGGCATGGCGCCCGTCGCCGCGTGGCTGGCCCCGGGACAGTCGATGTCGGACGCCCGCATCGCCGATCTCGAGACGCGCCTCGACGCGGGCCTCGGCGACGTCTCCGCCCGGATCGCCGTTCTCGCGCCCGCCGACGACCTGTCGCAGCGGATCGACGCGGCGGTGTCCGAAGCGCGCGCCTCTCTCGAGACGGAGATCGAGGATCTGCGCGGCCGCATCGGCCAGATCGACGGCGCCGAGACGCGCCAGCGCCTCGCGGCGCTCGAATCGTCGGCCGAGGCCCGCGCGGCGGAACTGGACTCGCTCAAATCCCAGCTTTCCGGCGGCGCGGCCGCGACCGCAGGGCTCTCCGAGGAGACCGTGGCCCGGATCGACACGTACCGGGCCGAGGTCGAAGGCCTGCGCGCCTCGCTCGCCGCGCAGTCCGACCGGGTCGGCGAACTCGCGGCCCGCATCGACGAGGTGGCGTCCGAGGCCGACCGGCAGATCGAGACCGCGCGGGCGCGCGTCGCCGAGGTCGAGACCGAGGCCGAAAGCCGGCTGACCGCCGCGACGGCCCAGAGCGAGACCGCCTCCCTGCGCGCCGCGCTCGCGAGCGGCGAGCCCTTCGCCGAGGAGCTCTCCACGCTTTCGGCGGATCCCGCCATCGAGGTTCCCGAGGGCCTGTCGACGGCCGCCGACCGGGGCGTGCCCACGCTGCTTCAGCTCAAGGAGAGCTTCCCCGACGCCGCCCACGCGGCGATCCGCGCGAGCATCATGGCCAGCGCGGGCGACGGACTGCTCGGACGCTCGAACGCCTATATGCGCGCCCAGGTCGCCAGCCGCTCCCTGACGCCGCAGGAGGGCATGTCCCCCGACGCGGTCCTTTCGCGGATGGAGGCGAACCTTCGCGAGGACGACCTCGCCGGCGCGCTCGACGAGGCGGACGGCCTTCCGAGCGAGGCGGCGGACGCGATGGGCGCGTGGCTCGAAGAGGCGCGGCGACGCCTCGCCGCCGAGGAGGGGCTCGAAGCCCTGAACTCCGCGCTTCCCGCCACCAACTGAATCCGCGAGGCGCGACATGCTCTGGTCCCTGATCAAAATCTTCGTGTTCCTCGGCCTCGCGGCGGCCCTCGCCTTCGGCGCCAGCTACATTCTCGAGACGCCCGGCGAGGTGAAGATCGCTTTCGGAAACCGCGAGATCTTCCTGACTCCCATCGGTTTCCTGATCGGAATTCTGGTCCTGCTGCTCGCGGCCTACCTTCTGATAAAACTGATGGGTCTCGTCGTGGCCGTCTTCCATTTCCTGATGGGCGACGAGACCGCGCTGACCCGGTATTTCAGCCGCGGGCGCGAACGGCGCGGCTTCAACGCCCTGACCGACGCGATGATCGGCGTCGAGGCCGGCGACCCCAAATTCGCCAGGAAGAACGCCACGAAGGCCGAGAAGCTGCTGAACCGCACCGAGGCGACCCAGCTCGTCTCCGCGCGCGTCGCCGAGATGGAAGGCGACCGGTCCAGGGCGCAGACCTACTACAAGGACATGCTGGCCAATGACCGCACGCGCTTCGTCGGCATCAAGGGCCTGATGGACCAGAAGCTCGCGGAGGGCGATCGCGACACGGCGCTGGCGCTCGCGAAGAAGGCCTTCGCCCTGCGTCCGGGCAACGAGACCGTGCTGCGGACGCTCTTCGAACTGCAGACCGAGAAAGCCGACTGGGCCGGCGCGCGCGAGACCCTCAACGCGTCCGTGCACGCCAAGATGCTTCCGCGCGACGTCGGAGCGCGCCGCGACGCCGTCCTGTCGCTCGCCGACGCGCGCGCCGCGGCCTCCGCCGGCGACACGGTCCGCGCCCAGACCGCCGCGCTCCAGGCGAACAAGCTGGCCCCGACCCTCATTCCGGCAGCCGCCATGGCCGCCGAGGCGCATGTCGCCCAGAACGGCAAGCGGCGCGCGGTCAAGACGCTGACCACGGCCTGGGGCGCCAACCCCCATCCCGATCTCGCCGCCGCCTTCGCCGCGATCGAGCCGGACGAGACGCCCGCCGCCCGCCGCGCGCGGTTCTCCAAGCTCACCGCGGCGGCGCCCGACGACCCCGAGAGCCGTCTTCTGCTGGCGGAGCTGGCGCTGGCGGACGAGGACTTTCCGGCGGCCCGCAAGGCGCTCGGCGATCTCGCCGAGCGCCACCCCACCACGCGCAGCCTCGCGGTCATGGCGGCCATCGAACGCGGCCAGGGCGCGCCGGACGCCGTGGTGCGCGGCTGGCTCGCCAAGGCGCTGAACGCGTCGCGCGGACCGCAATGGATCTGCGCGAGGTGCAACCACGTCCACCAGGCCTGGGAGCCGGTCTGCGACAATTGCGGCGCGTTCGACACGCTGGACTGGAAGACGCCGCCATACGCGGCCACCGCCGGTCTCGACCGTTCGGCGATGCTCCCGCTGATCGTGGGGTCTCTCGAGGACGAGCCGCGCCCCGCCTCGCCCGCGGCGGAGCCTTCCGCGCGGGCCAGCGCGGCGGCGGAGGACGCGGTCACGCAGGCCTCGCCGAACGGCGCCGAAGCGACGCCGGATCACGAACCGAACACCAGAACGTGGTTCCAGGACGACGACGCGCCGGCGGACGGGAGCGCCAAGGACCGGGTCTGAGCGCTGCGGCGGCGACCACAGACGGCGACACTCGGAGCGGACGTCAGTCCCAGTCGGTCTGACGAAGCAGCAGAACCGTCGCTCCGTCCGCGTCCGTCAGAACCAGCCCGATACCGTCGCGGGAAAACGCGCGGGCGGCTTCGAGCGACCATGACCAGCCGCGCCTCCTCCTCCATGATCGCGGGAGGACAGGCCATGCGCGTCATCGCCATCCCCGGAACCGTCCGGAACGCCGCGCCATCCGCCGAATAGGTTCCCGAGAACCGGTTGCAGCCCGAATTGCCGGCGAGCCGTCCGGAACCGCCGAACCGCAAGAAAGCCCGCGTCCCCTCGGAAACCTGGACGCCGGCGATCTCCACCGGGACCCATTCGCTTCCCGCCAGCGTCTGCGACATGCCCGCCGCTCCCAAGAACGCGAGACCCGCGAGCGCCCGGCCGGCCCGCGCCAAGGGTCGTCGCGCCGCGCGACCGTCCGCCGGAGCGCCTATCCCGCCCCGCCCCCGCCGGCGGCGGAGACCCGCAGCGCCCCGAGGAAGCGCACGATCTCGTCGATGATCGCCGGATCCTCGATTCCCGGATCGGGCATCGTGGTGCCCGGCGCGAACCCGTCGGGCGAACGGAGGAAGCTCGCCAGGCGCTCGTCCGTCCAGTCGCCCTCCACCGCGCTCAGCGCCGCCGAGTAGTTCCGGTATCCGCCGCCGGCGATCTCGGCCCCGTGCACGTCCGCGAGCGACGGCGCGCCCGCGGTCTCGCCCGGGCGCAGCGAGTGGCACTGGACGCAGGTCGCCATCGCCTGCCTCGCGCCCCGGGCCCGCTCCACGTCGCCGTCGAAATATTCGGTCAGAAAACTGGATTCGTAGGGGAGACGGACCGGCGAGAGGAACGTCAGCGACTTGTCATCGCTCCAGACCACGATCCGGCCGTCGGTATGCTCGAGCACGGCGCGGATCCGCTTCCCGTACCAGATCTGCTCCACATAGGTCACCTTCTCGCCGGAAAGCCGCACGCGGTAAAGCGACTGCTCGCGCAGCGACCCGGCCAGAAGGTCCCCGTCCCATGCCGGATCGAACCCCTCGATGACGGCCAGGCTGGACGGCGCCACCGACGGCACCCAGGCGAAGACCGGCGGCGTGAAGTCCTCGTGACGGCCGTAATCGGACGCGAAGGGCCAGGGCGAAAGATCGTACGAGGTGCCGAGCGTTGCGTCCGGCCACCCGTAATCCCCTCCGTCGACGATCAGATTGAGCTCGTCCCCGCCCCTCGGGCCGTGCTCCACCGCCCAGATGCGGCCCTCGTCGGTCACGGCGATGCCCTGCATGTTGCGATGTCCGACGGACACGATCCGGTTCTCTCCGGTCTCGAGGTCGATCGCGATCACCTTGCCGTAATCGTTGCTCCGGTCGCGCGCCAGCCGCGTGTCGCTGCACTCGCCGTCCCATCCGTAATCTCCGACCGACAGGTAAACCGTCGAAGGCGCGACGAAGGCCATCCGTCCGCCCGCGAACTGCGCCTCGAGCGCGCGGCACTGGGGCTTGAGCGGCAGGCACGGCTTCGTGCGGTAGATGATCTCCCAATCCTCGGCGCCCGCCTCGACCTCGCGGATGTCGGTCATCCCCGGGTCGAGCCTCAGCCGCGCCACGGTTCCGGTATAGCACTCCGCCGCCCCGTCATATTCCGTGTATGACGCCAGCAGCGACTTCTCGCCGCCCTCGTCGATGTAGGCGATGTCGTTGTCGCGATAGTCTTCCAGCTTGTGAAGAAGCCCGCCGTACTTCGTCGAAAGAACGGCCTCCGCATACGCGTCGTATCCGTTCTCCGGCAACTCGATGGGCAGAAGCTCGACGTCCTCCGACGACCGCGCCGCGAAAAGCTTGCCCTCGTGCGTCATGAGCACAACGGTGTCGCCGACCGACGTGAGGCCGCCGCCGGCGCCCGCGCGCTCCACCGGGATGATGACGCTTTCCGGACGGAGCGACAGAAGCGCCGTCTCGATGTCCTCGCGGGCCTCCGGTTCCACCGTCTCGACGACCACCGTCCGGAACATGTCACGGAGCGGGATCTCCATCGCCCGGATGTGCTGATAGGGGAACAGCCTGTACTGCGCGATCATGTACCCGCCGAACGACGCCGCGAGCAGGATGACGACGCCCGCAATCGCCAGAACCGCCTTCTTCAATTCATGTCCCCCATTGGCAGCGTCCCGCGCCGACACCACGGTTCGGTCGAAACATACGCGCTATTTCCCTGACGTTTTCTTTAACGCCGCGACGCGGGAACACAATCCGCGTCGCGGGGCCTCCGGCCGAAATGACGCGGCCTCATCCGATCTCGGGCACCATTCCGCGCTCCGCCGCAAGCTCGCGCATCCGCTTCTGCAGCTTCTCGAACGCGCGCACCTCGATCTGGCGGATGCGCTCGCGGCTGACGTTGTAGACCTCGCTCAACTCCTCCAGCGTCACCGGGGAATCCTTGAGCTTCCGCTCCGTCAGGATGTGCCGCTCCCGCTCGTTGAGCTCGCGCATCGACTCGATCAGCATCTCGCGCCGCCCTTCCAGCTCGTCCCGCTCCGCGAGATCCGCCGCCTGGTCGGCGCTCTCGTCCTCCAGCCAGTCCTGCCACTCCGCCTGGCCGTCGCCGTCGGATTTGATCTGCGCGTTGAGGCTCGCGTCCCCGCCGGCCATCCGGCGGTTCATCGAGATCACCTCGTCCTCGGTGACGTTGAGCTGCTCGGCGATCCTGGCGACGTTCTCCGGGCGCAGTTCGCCCTCCTCGATCGCGCCGATCTTGTTCTTGGCCTTGCGCAGGTTGAAGAACAGCTTTTTCTGGGCGGCGGTCGTCCCCATCTTCACGAGGCTCCACGAGCGCAGGATGTACTCCTGGATGCTCGCGCGGATCCACCACATCGCGTAGGTCGACAGGCGGAAGCCCTTTTCGGGGTCGAACCGCTTGACGGCCTGCATGAGACCGACATTGGCCTCCGAGATCACCTCCGCGGTCGGCAGCCCGTAGCCGCGATACCCCATCGCGATCTTCGCGGCGAGCCGCAGATGGCTCGTGACGAGCTGGTGCGCCGCCTCGGTGTCGCCGTGATCGACCCACGCCTTCGCGAGCATGTATTCCTGCTCCGGCTCGAGCATGGGGAACTTGCGGATCTCCTGCATGTAGCGCGTGAGCCCCTGCTCCGGCGACGGGGCCGGAAGGTTCGCATATGTCGCCATTGGATCCTCCTTGCGGAGCTTCGGGCTCCAGTCGCGGGGACAACACCCGCATCATACACTACGTTCCGTCTCACGCCTCACTCGCGCGATATCCGGCGGTCGGGCCGATGAACTTTCGGTGACCGCCCTCCAATTCCGGTCGCCGTTCCATCAGGGCGGACTGCGTCACATATAGGTTTTTTCGCATCTTGTCCACCCTTCGACGCGCCGCGACATGGACAGCGCCCCGCCGAGCGGCCAGTCTCTCCACGAATCGATTCGATTTCGGAGGGACCGCGATCCCATGAAGAGCCCCAAGATCCGCTCCATGCTGGCCGGAGCCGTCCTGGCCGCGCTGCCGACGCCGTCACCCGCCGCCGAGGACGGCTGCGTCGTGCTTCTCCACGGCCTCGGGAGAACCGGAAACTCGCTCCTGCTCATGGAGGAGCTTCTGGGCGCGGCCGGCTTCCATGTCGTGAACACGGACTATCCCTCCACCGAGATGACGGTCGACGGGCTGCTCGGCTCCGTCTCCGGCTCGGTCGCCGCCTGCGGCGACGCGACCGTGAATTTCGTGACGCATTCGATGGGCGGCATCCTCGTCCGCGCCTATCTCGCGGAAAACCGTCCGGAACGCCTCGGGCGGGTCGTGATGCTGGCGCCGCCGAACGCCGGTTCCGAGATCGTCGACCGCTTCGGCGATCTGGTGATCTTCGAGAAACTGACCGGCCCCGCCGGCCGCCAGCTGGGAACCGGCGCGGAGTCGCTGACCAGACTTCTCGGCCCCGTCACGTTCGAGCTCGGCGTGATCGCCGGCGACCGCTCGATCAACCCGCTCTTCTCCAGCCTCATTCCGGGCCCGGACGACGGCGCCGTCTCGGTCGAGAGCACCCGCATCGAAGGGATGGCCGACCACATCGTGCTGCCGGTCACCCATACGCTCCTGATGAACAGTCCGCTGGTCGTCGCGCAGACGATCGAATTCCTGCGCACCGGCGCGTTCGACCACGATCTCACCTATCAGGTGCTGATGCGCCGCGCGCTGGAGCGGTGACCCGCCTCAGTTCCGCTCCGAGCGGAGCCTTTCGGCGACGGCCCGCGCGCGCGCGGGATAGTCGGCGGGAAACGTCCAGTAGCGCGCGCCCGAAGCCGACGCGTCCGCCGCGAGCCCCCTCTCCTCCGGCGACAGGCCGAACATCAGCGTCAGCAGCACGTCGTTGCTGACCCAGGGATCGTCGTACCAGAACGTGTGCGACGTCGCGGCGAGGTCGGGCATATCCTCGGGCCGGACCCGGACGATATCCGAAAGGCCCGACCCGCTCGCCTCGAGCAGCCACCCGGTCGCCTCCGGGCTCAGCTCGCCGAGGTCCGGGCGTCCCGCGC
This sequence comes from uncultured Alphaproteobacteria bacterium, assembly GCA_963798765.1. Taxonomy (GTDB): domain Bacteria; phylum Pseudomonadota; class Alphaproteobacteria; order Rhodobacterales; family Rhodobacteraceae; genus Amaricoccus. The sequence goes on from CAWCUP010000020.1 coordinate 62,654, forward strand.
TGGAAGCGCGGTTGACCGCGCCGGCGAGACGCAGCGCGGTATCTCCGAGGTTGACCAGCGTCGTGACCCGTCCGACCGGCCCGGCATAGAGCGCCATGTCGTCGACGAACGCCCGGAAATCCGCGTCCGGCGCGGCGTGGATCACCTCGCCGACCCTCGCGGCGGCCTCCGGTCGATCCCGCGCCGCGATGGCGAGACCGTCGCTCCCCACGGTCGCGCCGGCGCTGTAGGTGAAGACGTGCACACGCTCCGCGTCGGTGCGCTCCGCCAGCAGGGCGATCAGCTCGGCCAGCTTGGGCGCCGCGCCGATGGCGGACCTGATATCGTCGGAGTAGCGCAGGAAATTCTCCGCCGTCGGCCAGGCGAAGAGGACGACGACGGAACTGCGTCCGGTGAAGTGCCGAAGCTGCGAGGCCTGCCCCGCGGCGCGCTCGACCGTCGTGTTCGCCCCGTGCACGTAGATCAGCACGTCGCGGTCCAGGCTCCGCGCCAGTTCCGCGTCGATCGCTCCCAGCCAGTCCGACGCGGCCTCCACGTCCTCCGGTCCGCTCAGCGTCGCGTTCTCCGACATGCGCTCGAGATGGATGAACGGCCGGTCGCCCTGATCCGCGCCGAAACTCCATTCCAGCATCTGGTCGAGCGTGGACCCCTCCTCGCCGATCCTGAGCTCCGCCCGCCCCAGATGCAGCCGGGTATCCGGCGCCACGGTGTAGACGCGGTCGTCGCGCGGTCCGACCGGCAGGCGGTTCGTGGCGTAGAAGATCCCGATCCGGCTGCCGTCGCCAAGCGCGGCCGCCCTCTCCACGATCTCGGGGCCGGTGTCCTGGAACAGCAGGGGCGCGGGCATCAGCCGCATCGGCGGATGGTTGAAGACGAAGAAGGCGGTGACCCCCGCGACCGCGATCAGCGTAAGGCCCAGAAGCCAACGCAGGAAAATCAACATGTCCCGATCCCGATCACCGATTCCCCGCCTTGTCTCAGAGCGCCCGGAGGCTGTCCAGCAATCCGCGGAAATCCTCCGGCGGCTCCGCCTCGAAGCGCAGCGTCGCGCCCGTCACCGGATGGACGAACCCCAGCGTCGCCGCGTGCAGCGCCTGCCGTCCGAATCCCGCCACGGGATCGCCCCGCCGCCCGTATACCGGATCGCCGATCAGCGGATGCCCGACATGCGCCAGATGCGCCCGGATCTGATGCGTCCGCCCGGTCTCGAGCCGGCATTCCAACAGCGCCGCGACCGGTTTCGGCCCGCCGAACCGCTCGATCACCCGCGCCCGCGTCACCGCCCGGCGCCCGCCCGGCCGCCCGACCGCCATGCGCTTGCGGTCGACCGGATGCCGCGCGATGTCGCCCTCGATCCGCAGCACCGCGCCGGGCTCCCAGCTCACGCCCGGCAGACCGGCGAGCCGCGGATCGGCCGGATCCGGCGCGCCCCGCGTCACCGCGAGATAGCGCCGCTCGATGTCATGCGCCGCGAACCGCGCCGCCAGCCCCTGATGCGCCGCGTCCGATTTCGCGACGACCAGCAATCCGGACGTGTCCTTGTCGATCCGGTGCACGATCCCCGGCCGCCTCTCGCCGCCCACCCCCGACAGGCTCTCCCCGCAATGATGCAGCAGCGCGTTGACCAGCGTGCCGTCCTCGGCTCCCGGCGCCGGATGCACGACCATGCCGGCGGGCTTGTCCAGAACGATCAGATGCGGATCCTCGAAAACGATGTCGAGCGGGATGTTCTCGGCCCGCGTCGCGACCTCCGCCGCCCGCGGCACGCGCAGAAGGATCTCCGCGCCGGGGTCCAGCCGCGCCTTCGGATCATGCAGCCCGACGCCGCCGAGGCTCGCGGCCCCGTTCGCGATCAGCGCCTGGAGCCGCGACCGGCTCAGTCCGGAACCCTCTGGCGCGGCGGCGGCAAGAGCCTTATCTAGTCGCTCGACGCGTGGCCCCAGCGTGATCCTGATCTCCTGGAAAGGCGAAGACATCACCGACCGGACCTCCCGCGCCCCCGCCGAGCCCGCCAACCTGCGTTGGCTCCGACGGCTGGTCACGACCCTCACGGCCGTGCTCATCCTCGGCGTGATAGCCATCGTCGCGCTGCTTGTCATCCGCCTGAACGGCGTCGCCACCGCGCCGGGCCTCGCGCTGCCGGCCGGGATCGCCCTGCCCGACGGCGAGACCGCCACCGCGCTCACGCGCGGATCGGACTGGGTCGCGATCGTCACGCGCGACGGCGGCGGGGCGGAGCGCATCCGCGTCCTCGACGGCGAGACCTACGCGGAACGCTCCGTGACCGAGATGGCCCGCTGATGGAGATCATGGCCGGCGACCTCGACGATCCGCGGGTGATCGCGCTCCTCACCCATCATCTGGACAGCGCGCGGGCCGCCACCGCGCCCGGAAGCGCCCACGCGCTCGACCTTACCGGCCTGCGCTCGCCCGACATCGACTTTCGCGCGCTCTGGGACGGCGACACGCTGGTGGCCGTCGGCGCGCTGATGCGGATCGCGCCGGATCACGGCGAGATCAAATCCATGCACACCGCGAAATCCTTCCGCCGCACCGGGGCCGGGGGGACGATGCTGCGCCATCTCGTCGACCTCGCCCGCCAGAAAGGATTCGCCCGCGTAAGCCTCGAAACCGGGTCATGGGACTACTTCCGGCCCGCCATCGCGCTCTACGCCATGCACGGATTCACCGAATGTCCGCCCTTCGGCGGCTACGCGCCGGACCCCAACAGCGTGTTCATGACGCTCGAGATCGCCCCCAACTCCTGACGCCCGTCAGCCGTGCAGGCCCTCCAGCGCCGGCCCCACATCGAACGCGGTGAACCGCGCGACGAATCCCGCCCGCTGCGGCGAACAGGCCATCGGCCCGACCATGACCCGCGCGTCGCCCGGAAACGGACAGAGCCGCATCAGCGTCCACCCGGAATCCCCGTCGAGGAACTGCGCCAGCGCCGCGTCGCCTTGCCGCGTGATCCGCACCGATTGCGGCCCCCTGACCGCCGGCCGCCCGACCACCGACCAGTCCGACCGCCCGTCGGTCACCACGATCGAGAAATTCGTGGCCCCTTCCGCGTATTCGATCCCGAGCTTGATCCACCGCGCGGCGTCGATCCGCACCATCAGCCCCGCCTGGTCGTAGAGATGCTCGTACTCGCAGTCGAACGTCACGGTCGCCGTGAAATCCCCCTCCACCGGCGCGAGCAGCGCGTGCCCGTCATCGCGGTGAAATCCGTACCACGTCCCCTGCCAGAAATCGGTCCTGTCTCCGGTCGTGACCTCCAGCCGCCCGTCCTCCAGCGTCCAGGCCGGCGGCTCGTTCAGCCACTCGGCCCGGTCGAGACCGGTCACGCGCCCCGGCGCCGCGCTCACCCTCCGTACCTCGCCGCCGTCAGCCCGTCGAAATCGATCTCGGGCTTCCGTCCCGTCACCACGTCCGCGACCGCCCGCGAGGATCCGGCCGCCATCGTCCATCCCAACGTGCCGTGCCCGGTGTTGAGGAAAAGGTTGCCGTACTTCGTCCCGCCCAGCACCGGCGTCCCGTCGGGCGTCATCGGGCGCAGACCCGTCCACCCCTCCGCCTTCTCCAGATCGCCGCCGCCGGGGAACAGATCGCCGATCACGTGCTTGACGGTGTCCGTCGCGTGCGGCCCGAGCCGCCCGGAATAGCCCGCGATCTCCGCCGTGCCCGCCACCCGGATGCGGTCTCCGAGCCGCGTGATCGCCACCTTGTGCGTCTCGTCCATGATCGTCGATTGCGGCGCCCGCGCGTCGTCGATGACCGGAAGCGTCACCGAATATCCCTTCACCGGATAGACCGGCAGGTCGATCCCGACCGGCTTGAGCACCATCGGCGCGTAGCTCCCCATCGCGCAGACATAGGCGTCGCCGGTCTCCAGCCCGGCGGGATCCGTCTCGATCCCGGTCACCCGGTCGCCCGAGGTGCGGATCCGCGTCACCGTCTGGCCGTAGCGGAACTCCACCCCCATCTCGGCGGCCTTCTCGGCGAGCGCGATGGTGAACATCCGGCAATCGCCGGTCCGGTCGGCCGTCAGCCGCAGACCTCCCACGAACTTCTCGCGCACCCGGTCCAGCGCCGGCTCCACCGCGACGCAGCCGTCGCGGTCGAGCACCTCGAACGGCGAATCGAACTCGGCGAGGATGTCCTGGTCCGCCTTCGACCCCTTCATCGACTTCCCGTCGCGGAACAGCTGCAACGTCCCCCGCTCCCGCCCGTCATATTCGATCCCCGTCTCGGCGATCAGCTCGGGCATCACGTCGCGGCTGTAATTCGAGATGCGCACCATGCGCGACTTGTTCACCGCATAGCGCTCGGGATTGCAGTTGCGCAGCATCTGCGCGCCCCACACCCACATCGTCGGCGAGATCAGCGGCCAGATGAAAAGCGGCCGGCGTTTCATGAACAGCCATTTCAGCGCCTTCTTCGGCACCCCCGGCGCCGCCCAGGGCGACGTCATCCCGTAGCTCAGCTCGCCCGCGTTGGCGTAGCTGGTCTCGAGCCCCGGCCCGGTCTGCCGGTCGATGACGACCACCTCCGCGCCCGCCTTCGCCAGATAATACGCCGTCGTCACGCCTATCACGCCCGCCCCGAGCACCACGACTTTCATGTCCGTCCCCTCACCGATTCAGCGCCATCCTGCGCCGAAACGCGCCCCGATGACACCCCCGCGCGCCCTTGCCTTCGCGCGCTCCAGGCCCGATATTCCGTCGATGGCGCTGCCCCCCGGATTCCTCGACGAACTGCGCGCCCGCGTGACCCTCGCGCAGGTGGTCGGCCGCAAGGTCGCCTGGGATCCCCGCAAGACCAACGCAGCGCGTCGCGACTATTGGGCGCCCTGCCCGTTCCACGCCGAGAAATCCGCCTCGTTCCACGTCGACGACGCCAAGGGTTTCTACCACTGCTTCGGCTGCCAGGCCGGCGGCGACGCGATCGCCTTCATCCGCGAGACCGAGAACGTCGGCTTCATGGAGGCGGTCGAGATGCTCGCCCGCGAGGCCGGGATGCCGATGCCCGACCGCGACCCGGCGGCGGCCGCCCGCGCCGAGGCGGCCAAGGGCCTCGCCGAGGCGATGGAGGCGGCGGTCCGGTTCTACCGCATGCAGCTCAATTCCGCCCGCGCCGCCGAGGCCCGGGCCTATCTGGACCGCCGCGAGCTGGGCGCCGCCACCCGCGAGCGCTTCGAGATCGGCTTCGCCCCCGACGGGCGGACGGCGCTTCTGGAACACCTGACGGACAAGGGCTTCGCGCGGCACGACCTCGCCGAGGCCGGCCTGATCGGCATCCCCGAGGACGGCGGCGCGGCCTACGACCGGTTCCGGGGCCGCATCATGTTCCCGATCCGCGACGCGCGCGGCCGCGCCATCGCCTTCGGCGCCCGCGCGCTCCGCGACGGCCAGACGCCGAAATACCTCAACTCCCCCGACACGCCGCTCTTCGACAAGGGCCGCACGCTCTACAATGTCGGCCCGGCCCGCGCCGCCGCCGGCAAGGCGGGCACGGTCGTGGTGGTCGAGGGCTACATGGACGTCATCGCGCTCGGCCAGGCCGGCATCGAGAACGCCGTGGCCCCGCTCGGCACCGCCATCACCGAAGACCAGCTCCGGATGCTCTGGAAGCTCTCGCCCGAACCGGTGGCGGCGCTCGACGGCGACGCGGCCGGCGTCAAGGCCGCGCACCGGCTGATCGACCTCGCGCTGCCCCTGATCGGTCCGGACCGCTCGCTGCGGATCGTGACCCTGCCCGGCGGCCAGGATCCCGACGACGTCGTCCGCGCCGGCGGCGCGACGGCGATGCTCGCGCTGCTCGAGGGCTCGCGCCCGCTCGTCGACCTGCTCTGGGCGCGCGAGACCGAAGGCGCCTCTTTCGACAGCCCCGAACGCCGCGCCGCCCTCGACGCCAGGCTCCGCGCGCATCTCGCGCGCATCGCCGACGAGCATCTCCGCGCGCATTACCAGACCGAGATCCGCGCGCGCCGCCAGGCGCTCTTCGCCCCCGCCCGCCGGCCCGCCTCCGGCGCGCGCGCCGCATGGACCCCCGGCCGCAAGGGCCGCGCGCCGGCGCCCCGTTACGCCGAGGGCGGATCGGTCGCGGCGACGCGCGCCTCGCTTCTGGCGAGTTCCAAGGACGCGGCCGCGGAGGCCCGCATCCGCGAAAGCGCCATCCTCACGGGCTGCCTCAACCATCCGGCGCTCGCCGCCCGGTTCGAGGACCGGCTCGAACGCATGGCCTTCGTCTGCCCCGATCTGGCCGAAATCCGCGACGCCCTCTTGTCCTCGCTCCCGGGCTTCCTATCTGACGGAGCCGGACCTGCGGCGCTTCGCGACGCGGTGTGCTCGCGCGTGGGGCGCGATCCGATGGAGGCGCTCGCGGCGGTCGGACAGGTCCGCGCGAACCCGCATCTCGGCCCCGACGCGCGACCGGAGGGCGCGGCGACCGCCATCGAGGAGGAGATCACGCGACACGCGGCGTCGACCGGTTGGCTGGCCGAGGTGCGCGAGGCCGAGCAGGACCTCGCCGGCGAGGCGGACGAGGGCGTCACATGGCGCCTCAGGCAGGCCGCCGAGGCCGCCCACGGCGCCAATTCCCGGCCGCTGTCGGCGGATGACGAATCGGCCGGATCCGAATCGGAGCTGTCGGCGCGCCTTCAGACCATGCTCGACCAGCAGGTCTGGAAGAAGAAGAAACGTTAAGACCCGTTAACCAGGATGCCATTGCGAATCAGTGATTCGTGCGAGACAACCCCTTGACGCCCCTGCCCGTCCGCGCGGGCCAAGCTGGAGCCGCCGATGTCCCCCAAAGACAACGAGCCGAACAAACCCGAAGTGAACACGGAGGGCTCGGGCGCCATGCTCGACATGAGCCAGGCCGCCGTCAAGAAGATGATCGCGACGGCCAAGACGCGCGGCTACATCACCTACGAGGAACTCAACGAGGTCCTGCCGCCCGAACAGGTCAGCTCCGAGCAGATCGAGGACGTGATGGCGATGCTCTCCGAGATGGGCATCAACCTCGTCGAGAACGACGACGCCGAGGAGGACGACAAGGCCGAGGCGGCCGACCTCACCGAAGGCGACGGCGGCTCGCGCGAGCTGACCATGTCCTCGGTCAGCGGCGAGGCGCTCGACCGCACCGACGATCCCGTGCGCATGTACCTGCGCGAGATGGGCTCGGTCGAGCTCCTGTCGCGCGAGGGCGAGATCGCCATCGCCAAGCGCATCGAGGCGGGCCGCAACACGATGATCCTCGGGCTCTGCGAGAGCCCGCTCACCTTCCAGGCCATCACGATCTGGCGCGACGAGCTTCTCGACGAGGAGATCATGCTGCGCGACGTGATCGACCTCGAGACCACCTTTTCCGGCCAGATGGACACCGACGACGTCGAGAGCGTGCTCGCCGGCGTCAAGGCCGCCGAGGCCGAGGGCGACCCGGCCCCCGCCACGCCGAAACCCGCGGCGCCCGCAGCGCGCGCCGTTCCGGAGCCGAAAGACGACGACGAGTCCGACACGGACACCGACACGTCCGAAGGCGACAATTCCTCCACCGGCACCGCCGAGGAGGACGACGAGGACGACGAGGCCGGCAACCTGTCGCTCGCCGCGATGGAGGCCGCGCTCAAGCCGCAGGTGCTCGAGACCCTCGACCGCATCGCCTCGCATTACGGCAAGCTCGCCGAGATGCAGGACAGCCGCATCTCCGCCACGCTCAACGAGGACGAGAGCTTCTCGACCGGACAGGAGCGCGAATACCAGCGCCTGCGCGGCGAGATCGTCGAGCTCGTCAACTCGATGCACCTGCACAACAACCGCATCGAGGCGCTCGTCGACCAGCTCTACGGCATCAACCGCAAGATCATGTCGCTCGACGGCGCGATGGTGAAGCTCGCCGACCAGGCCCGCGTCAACCGCCAGGAGTTCATCGACGAGTACCGCGGCGCCGAGCTGGAACCCGGCTGGCTCGACCGCGTGGCCAAGCTCAAATCGCGCGGCTGGGACGCGCTGACCACCCGCCACCGCGAGCGGGCCGAGGAGCTGCGCTTCGAGATGACCGAGGTCGGCCAGTACATCGGCGTCGACATCTCCGAATTCCGCCGCATCGTGAACCAGGTCCAGAAGGGCGAGAAGGAGGCCCGTCAGGCCAAGAAGGAGATGGTCGAGGCCAACCTCCGCCTCGTGATCTCCATCGCCAAGAAATACACCAACCGCGGGTTGCAGTTCCTTGATCTCATTCAGGAAGGCAATATCGGCCTGATGAAGGCCGTCGACAAGTTCGAGTACCGCCGCGGCTACAAGTTCTCCACCTACGCCACCTGGTGGATCCGCCAGGCGATCACGCGCAGCATCGCCGACCAGGCCCGCACGATCCGCATCCCGGTCCACATGATCGAGACGATCAACAAGCTCGTCCGCACCGGCCGCCAGATGCTCCACGAGATCGGCCGCGAGCCGACGCCCGAGGAACTGGCCGAGAAACTCCAGATGCCGCTGGAGAAGGTCCGCAAGGTGATGAAGATCGCCAAGGAGCCGATCTCCCTCGAGACCCCCATCGGCGACGAGGAGGACAGCCAGCTCGGCGATTTCATCGAGGACAAGAACGCCATCCTGCCGCTGGAATCCGCCATCCAGGGCAACCTCAAGGAGACCACCACCCGCGTCCTCGCCTCCCTCACCCCCCGCGAGGAACGCGTCCTGCGCATGCGCTTCGGCATCGGCATGAACACCGACCACACCCTCGAGGAGGTCGGCCAGCAGTTCTCCGTCACCCGCGAACGCATCCGCCAGATCGAGGCGAAGGCTTTGCGCAAGCTCAAGCACCCGAGCCGGTCCCGGAAGCTGCGGAGTTTCCTGGATCAGTGAGTCCAATCACAGGACTTCATCCGCGAATTCAGTGTACCCTAAATTGCGAAGTTGCCTTACCGTACATTCTGGCTTGGTCAAATCAATTTTGCCGGACCTTAATCCGTGCTCTTATGACGCCCGTCAAGTTGCTTCGACGCTGTGCATCCAACGCCATGTCAGCGACAACGATCCGAAGGCTGTTTCTTCGTGTCGCCTGACGTATTCGACCTATTTTACCAAGGCGAGATACTGAAAATCTCTGGTAATGTCTCCGTGCACGAGTTCAGGATTGAAACGTCCAAGAATTGCGTAACGCAACGGCCGAATTGACGGCCAGTCGCAATGCCTATTCCGTATCATGATCTCCTGCTGGCTGTGTACAGGCATGCCTTGACGCAGAACCTCTAGATGCGCTTTAAGCCGCGTTCCGGGCTTATCCATTTCACTACGGAGGCTCAACGTGAGAATGTTAGTGCCGACTGAAAGCTATCTAGTGAAGGAATCTCCGAATTGTATCAACTTTCGGTCGAATAATTCAAGGGGCTTTTAGTTGACGTCCACGGTCTAAGCCGGCTGAACGCATTCGTTCCAAGCTCACTTTCGCACTCTGCCACACTAGGATCGCGCCTGCCCGGGCGGGAGCGAGAATCGCGCCCGCCGTGGGGCGGGCAGGCGCGATCCGGGGCTGACGCCCCGGCAGACCCCTGCCGCCACGCGGACGCCCTACGCGTCTCGACTCCGTCCGACCCAATGCTAGACTGACCGCCAACCGCACCGCCTCAACCGAAGGAGCCGCGCCCCATGCCCATCTCTCCCGCCTCTTCGGCGGCGGCGCCAGGCCCGCCCCGAAGGAGGCCGAGCCCGAGATCCGCAGGGGTTTCCGCATCCACCCGGAACCGGCCCGAAAGGGCGGCCGCCGGCGCATCGACGCGCGCGTCGGGAGCGAGATCGGCCGGCGGTTCTCCAGTCATCCGCGAACGCGTCCTCTTGCGGAAGCCGCCGGGCTTCCCGGACCGGGTGGCGCAATGACGAAGCGTCACGTCTTCTCGACCCGCAGGATGGGTTACAGGTATGACGGCGTCTCCGAGGAAGGAGGCGCCATCGGCGGCGGCATGAAGCAGGACCTGAACGGGATCAGGGTCTACTGGGGCTCCAATCGGCCGCTGGGCGTCTTCCGCCCCGTCCCGGGCACCGAGCGGGATGTCGTGGAGTCGGGCGAGGTCGTGGACCGCGTGCGGGACTACGAGGAGATCGATCCCGCGTCCGAAGACGCGCCGGCCTGGGTCCGCGAAAGGTTCGCAAGGCGGGACGACTGAGCGCGGCATGCGACCGGCTCGAACCCGCGATCCGGATTCAACGGCGGCATCCCCCTTCGACCGCCTCGACTCCCTTCGGCCGCCTTCGGCCGGCGCCACCCGGACCCGGCCGGCGCCCGTCCCGGACCCGGCTGTCAGGTCACCGTGAACAGCGTCCACATGCCGAGCGCGTAGTGCCCGGGGATGTTGCAGTAGAGGATGTAGCGCCCCGGCTTCATCGTGATGCGCAGCGCGCCCGACTGGCCGGGCTCGAGTTCCGCGACCTCGCCCAGATGCCCCGCCGCGTCCTCGTCGACCTTCTCGTTCGCGGCGTCATAGGGAAGCGGCGTGTCCGGATCGGCGACCGGCGCGACCACCATCTCGTGGACCATCTCCTTGGAATCGTTGACGGCCTCGAAGGTGATCTCGCCAGCGGGCGCGCTGTCGATGTCAGGCGTGACCCCCATCGTCGCCATGGACATGTCCGCGCCCGGCATGGCCATGCCCATGCCCGGCCCCGCGCCGAGCGGCGCCATCGAGTCAGGTCCCTTGTCCCAGAGCGAGACATGGACCACGGATCCGGCGGCGAACGCCGGGCGCCCCGCCCCCGCGATCGCCGCGCCGACCACGACGGCGCACGCGCCTCGTCTTGAGATGTCCATCTCCTGAATCCTTTGAAAATCCGGGCTCAGCGACCCGTCTTCACCATGAGCGGTCGCTGCTCCGCCGGAGTTGATTCAGATCATGCGACGTCGCACCTTCCCGTGATGCGCCGGCCCGATCCGCCGGACCGGAACCGCGCCGCGATTGACAAGAATCCCCTCCCGGGAACATGTTCGACGATGGCGCGCCGCGAGCCGTGGATCGTCACGCCTTCGGCCCCGGGGGAAGAGAACGATGGGCGTCGACGATAAACTGACCGCGAAATTCGACCAGGGCGAGATCCTGAACCTGTACCGGATCACCGATCCGAACTTCAAGACCACCAGCGCCGACGCGGGAATCTGCCAGGAACTGGCGTGGAAATGGATGAAGCGCCTCAATACGAAGGTGGCGAAGTACCACTCCCCGGAACTGCGGATGGAAGCGTTGAATAAGTTCGAGACGGCGGACAAGGCCGTCACGCACCACAACAACTACACCCCGCTGACTTACGTGTTCAGCAACTATAATATTCCAAGAGCCGCCGTCAAAAGCCACTTTCACTATGACAAGAACATGCTCGATTCGTGGAACCTTCAGGGAGGCGGCCTTTACCTGTCCCTGAAGATTCCGAACAGGAACGATGAGAAGCACGCGGTGGCGGCGTTCTCCAGACCCGTCAGCAGAACGGAACCGAATCCTCCCGCGTTCTTCTTCGACCCGAACCATGGCGAGTACAAGGCGCCGGGTTCCAGTGCCGCGTTCATGAAATTCCTGACCGACTTCTTCAAAGAGAAATACGCGACGGAGCCGTTGGGCAACATCATGGAGATGGCCCATTACGGATATTCCGGTTGACGGCGAGCCGAAGCCGGCCCGGTCGTCGGACCCGCATGACCCCGGGCGCTATGCCGCACGCCGGAATGGCCGTCCGGAGGCGAATTTTCGCCCTTTCGCACGCGTCCACCCTCACGCGGGTGCGCGATCCCGCGCACCCGCCCGCCTCGACTCTCCCCGCCCCGCCGCTAGACTGACCCCTCCACCGCAACGACCGAAGGAGCCGCGCGCCCCATGTCCATCCTCTCCCGCCTCTTCGGCCCCCGCGGCGACAGATCCGTCCCCGAGGCGCCGGAGCCCGTCACCCACGAGGGCTTCCGCGTCTACGCCGAGCCCGCCGAGGAATCCGGCCGCTGGCGCATCTCCGCCCGCATCGAGAAGGAGATCGGCGGCGCGCTCAAAACCCACCGCCTGATCCGCGCCGACACGCTCGAAAGCCGCCAGGCCGCCGTCGACGCCACCCTCGCCAAGGCCCGCCAGGTCATCGACGAGCAGGGCGACCGCATCTTCGACTGACCGCGCGCCCCGGGCGGCCGCCCGTCACTCCAGCGGCGTGCCGCACATCGCCGTCCAGGCGTCGCGGACATGGGCGATCTCGACGGAATACGCCTCCACCTCGTTGCGCGCGTTCGCCGCGGGATCCCGTATCACGTCCAGATAATCCGGCGCCGGATCCGCCTCGAGCGCCGTCGCGACCGCCGCCCTGCGGTGCGGCTCGCAGGTCGCGCGATGATGGTTCTCGTGCGCCAGGACCGCGCCGTTGAGGATCTCGGCCCCGCATCCGGTCGCTTTCTCCAGCAGCGTCACCTCGCAGGTCCGCCCGTCGGTGAACGCCACCGCGTCCGCGGCCCCCGCGGGGCGGCGCTCCGGGGCGGCCTCCGCGTCCGATCCGGCCTCGGGCGCCGCCTCCGCGAGGCGCGCGAAGTCGCGGACCGCCTCGGCGTAGGGCGCCGGCCGGGCCTGGTCGGTCACCAGATCGATCAGCCGCTCCTGGACCGGCTGGACCCACTCGACCGCCGGATCCAGTCCCGCCGGCCGCCGGATGAAGCGCGGGTCCGAATAGACCGAGCGCCAGAACTCCGCCGAGGCGACCGCGTCGCTCAACCGCCGGCGGAACGGCGCGCAGCCGCAGAGCGGATTCGCCTCGGCCAGCGTCGCGGGACCGAGGTGATCCGCCACGCCCGGCGCGGCCGCGAAGCCGCCCATCCGCCATTCGCCGATCATTTGCCGGGGCGAGACCATCTCCATGGTCACGCTGATCGGAAAGCCGCCGAGGACCGTCTCGAACACGTACGCGCCCCCGTCCTTCCGCCGCAGCCGCTTCTCGACGCCGGTCGCCTCGGCCCCGAATCCCCGCGTCAGGAGCGTCTCGCCGCAATCCTCGACGATCAGCGTGAACTCCCGGCTCTCGGGGCCGCCGCCGGGCCCGGCCGGGGTCGCGGTCTGGCCGGCGTTCAGCACCCAGCGGCCGGGCTCCGGAAACGCGCATTCCCCGGACCCGTCGGCGAGCGCGGCCCCCGCGAGGAACATCGCCAGCGCGGCCGACGCGACACGCCCGATCATCCCGTTCCCCCTCGACCCGTCCTCGCCGCCGCGATGATGCGCATTCGTCGCGCGGCGTTCAACCCGCCTGAACGCCCGCCGCGATCCGCGCTGCCGCCGCCGCGCTCGTCCGACCGCGCCCGAAACCTCTGGCGCCCCCCGCCCCGCATGCTACGCTCGCCACACGATCTCACCCCGGAGCACCCCATGATCCGCCCCCTCGCCCTCGCGGCCGCCCTCGCCTGCCTCGCCGCCCCCCTCGCCGCCCAGGACCCGATCACCCGCGCCGAGCTCAGCCGCACCGACCTCGAAGCCGCCCCCGGCATGGAGGTCATCATCGCCGACCTGACCATCGCCCCCGGCGCCTACGTCCCGAAACACACCCACCACGGCTCCGAACGCCTCGTCGTGATCGAAGGCGGCCCCGTCACGCTTCCCGACGGCGCCACCGCCGAGTTCGCCCCCGGCATGGTCCAGCATTTCGAGCGCGGCGTGGTCCATGCCGGCATCACCAATTCCGGCGACACGCCGATCCGGCTGATCACGGTCCACATCGTGGACAAGGGGAAGCCGCTGAACGTGCCGGCGGAGTGAAGGGGGCGTCAGAGCGGGTCGACCGAGTCGATGCGGCCCGGTTGCTAGCCCGTTCATCCGAGGACATCCGTCAGTTCGCGCCCGACGCTGCCGACTGCTATACCGTCCGCATGCATCATGATGCGAGAGCCGGGCGGGCCTGCCCCCACCCGGCCACCTCTACCCAACGTTCCCGTCGTCTTCGCTGACGGAACTTAGCCGATGACGACGCGACGCGTCACTTGGCCGTTGCTCTCCCAATAGGTGTGCTTGTTAGCGACAACGGGGTCGTCGGGCGCCGGTTGAACGTTGCCGCCGCCGTCAATCGCGCGTGAGGTGACGGTGTGCTCTCCCGGACCCGCGTCCGGCCAGTCGAAGGACCAGATCGTCCAAGCGTGCTCGGCGTGTTCGGAACGGTCGAGCGACGCCTCCCGCCAGTCGCCGTCATCGATCCGCACCTCGACCTTCTCGATCGGCCCACCCCAGGCCGCGCCGGTGATCCGGTAGGCACCGTCGGCCAGAGTGACCCGGCCCGGCACCGATTTGAGGCGATTGGGACCGACCAAGTTCCTGGTCCACAGAGTGCCGCCGTCCCTGTCCTCCGCGCGCAGCGTCACGTAGTCCTGTGACATGAAGCGCCCTTCATATGGCCGCGGGCGAGCCTCGATGCGGTCAAGCCACTTCACGTTCGCGACACCATACCAGCCCGGCGCGATGACGCGCAGCGGATGGCCGTGACGGGCCGGCAGGTCCTCCCCGTTCATCTCGTACGCCAGCAGGACGTCGGGGTTCATCGCGTCCCGGACCGTCATCGCGCGGGCGAAGTGCTCCTCGAACTCGACCTCGTGGAACGTCTCCGTCCCGCTGTCCGCGCCGAAAAAGACGATCTCCGCCGCCCCGTCATCGACCCCCGCCTCCTCCAGCAGCGGCGCGAGCGGCGTGCCGGCCCATCGGGCGTTGCCGACGCCGCCGTCGAAGAACGGCAATCCGGTGTTGCCGGCGCATTCGAGCGTGAACGTCACCTCCTGCCGCGGCCGGGCGCGGACCGTCTCGATGTCGAGGCTCATCGGCGTGCGCACTTGGCCGCCGATGTCGAGCCGCCACGAGGCCGCGTCGATCTCCGGCCAGCCGTAATGGCCCACCCCGAAGAACTGGTCGATCGGCGTGATCCACGAGTTCGAAGCGCTCCCAGTCGAGCTGGTTCGGAATGATCTCGGGAACCGGGTTGTCCGCGATCCGGTCGGCCCAAGGCACGAGCACCTCGCCTTGGCGCATCGGGAAAGCATGGGCGGCGAGACCGCGCCCCAGGAATCCCAAGACGGCGGCGGCGCCGGCCCCGGCGGAAAGCACCGCACGCCGGTCTACAGACTGCGTATCCATGGCAATTTCCTTTCTCGGTTTTACGTGTGTTAATCTTACACGAAATTTGCCGAGTCGGGTCGGGAATTTATCCGCAACATGTCACCGTCTTTAAAATGGCGTCTTCACTGTCCAATTACTTGATAAATTTGATTAAGGCGCTCGGTGGTCGGCCTCGCGCCTTTACCCCAACCCCGCCGCCTTCCGCAGCGCCTCGTTCATCCGCCCCTGCCATCCCGGCCCGTCGGCCTTGAACCGCTCCACCACGTCCGGGTCGAGCCGGATCGTGGTCGAGACCTTCGTGACCGCCGCTTTCGGACGGCCGCGCCGGACCTCCGCCTTGGCGAACCGCTCCTCCCAATAGGGCGTCGCGAGGTCCGGCGCGTCATCCTCCAAGGCGGTCTCCGTATGCCTGTCTTTCCCGGTCATTCGCTTTCCTCAGACTGATGACGCGGCGCGCGCCGTCCCGTTCGGTCCAGACCATCACCACCATCCGCCCGTCCAGCCGGCCGATGGTGATGAACCGCGTCTCGCCGTAATCCCTCCGGTCGTCCTCGACGCTCAGCGTCGGTCCGTCGAACACCTCGCCCGCCCGCGCCATGTCCAGACCGCGCGCCGCCAGCACGGCGTCGCGCTTGGCCGGATCATACACGATCCGCATGATTTATGTAACTACGATAATCATGGCAAGGGGCGCGCCCCTCACGCCATCTTCGCCGCCTTCGCCAGCATGTACGCCCGCAGCACCGCGTTCATCCGGGCCTGGTAGCCCTCGCCCTGCCGCCAGAACCATTTCGCCATGTCCGCGTCGAGGCGGAGCGTCACGCTGACCTTGCGCGGGCGGGTCGGGTTCTCCGCGTCGACCCGGTCCCAGCCCTTCGGGCATCCCTCCCGGATCCGGTCCCTGCGGTTCCATTCGTCGAGCGTCCCCTGGAGCCGTTCGAGCGCCGCCATCGCCTGCCGCTCCGCCAGATCGTTCTTGTAAGCCATGCCGGATTTCCTTGCCGAGGTGTGAATCCCCGACAGGTCTAGCGCATTCGAATTAAGATTTGGCGATGTGCGAAACGTACCTACGGATAACCTACGCATGACCTACGGATTTCCCACGCCACCTGGACTCCCCGCCGGCCCAGGTTAACGTCACATCCCGAGCGCTTCCTTGTAGAGCTCCAGCACCGCCTCCTCCTCGGAGACGTCCGCCGGATCCTTCTTCCGCAACGCTATGAGTTTCCTCAGAACCTTGACGTCGTACCCCCGTCCCCGCGCCTCCGCCATCACCTCTTTCTGCGCGTCGGCGATGTCCTTCTTCTCCTGGTCAAGCCGTTCATATCGTCTCAATAAACTGGCGCAACTCCCCCGCCGTCACCTTGTATTGCGTCCGCCCCTCGTCCTCGATGACGTCGTCCATTTGAACCTCTCCACTCATCCGGAAACCTGCCGGCGCGGACCCTATCGCCCGGCCCGCCGGACCGGCAAGGCCCTTGCGCCCGCCGCGCGCCGCGCGCTAAGCCCCGCCCCGCGCAACCCCCGGAGAAACAATGACAATCCTGATCATCGCCGGCGCCACCCTCGTCGCCGCCGGCCTCTTCGGCCTCGGCTTCTGCATATGGTCCGGCTACACCATCCGCCGCGAAAAACCCGACCCCGCCGAGATCCGCGCCCGCCTCAACCGCCTGCTCGCCATCAACCTCGGCTCCGTCGGCCTCGCCGCCCTCGGCCTCGCCATGCTCGTCGCCGGCCTCATGCTCTGACCCGCGCCGCGATCAGCGCCCCGCCCGCGATCAGCAGCGCCGCCACCACCAGCGACGGGCTCGCCGGCGCGTATCCGGTCCCGATCAGAACCAGCGTCGACAGCAGCGGCGCGGCGTAGGCCGCCGTTCCAAGCAATTGAATATCCCCGCGTTTCACCCCGACGTCCCAGAGATAGAACGCGAGCCCCACCGGCCCGGCACCGAGCGCGATCATCGCCGCCCAGGCGAGCGCCCCCTGCGGCCAGACCGTCTCCTCGAGCGCCAGATGCGCGATCCCAGAGAGCAGCGCCGTGACCAGACAGAACACCGCCACCGTCTCGGTCGGCGCGGATCCCATGCGCCGGCTCAGCACCGAATACCCCGACCAGATCAGCGCGCAGAGCCCGGCGGCCGCATACCCCGGCACATGCTCCGCCGAGAACTCCGTCCCCGGCCCCGCCACCACCAGCGCCGCCCCGAGAAACGCCACCACGGCCCCCGCCACATGCCCCGCCCGCAACCGCTCCCCCGGCAACATTCCCGAAAACAGCACGATCAGCAGCGGCCACAGATACGCGATCAGCCCCGCCTGCGCCGGCGGCGCCAGCCGCAGCGCGGTGAAATAGAAGAAATGGTACCCGAACAACCCGCAGATCCCGATCGCCCAGACGCCCGCCGGCAAGCCGGTGAACACCGCCCACCCCTTGCCGCCGACGACGATCCAGACCAGCCCGAGCGCTCCGCCGATCCCGAAACAGATCGCCGTCAACTGGAACGGCGGGACATCCCCCGTCGCGACGGTCAGAAGGGCCAGCAGCGCCCAGAGCAGGACCGCGCCGAAGCCGACCAGCGTCGCGCGGCCCCGCGTCACGCCTCGGCGCGCGCCGCCGCCACGAGGTGCAGATAATCCACGATCAGCCGCGCCCAGTCGGGGCTGTTGACCGGAACGGCGAGCGTGCTCCGCGCGACGTCCGCCACCTCCATCGGGATGACCGTCCCGGCCCGCAGCGTCAGAAGCGCGTCGAAGAATTCCGGCCCGTATTCCGGATGCGGCTGAAGCGAGATCGCGTCCGGCGCGTCCGGATCGCCGTAGGCGATCGCGGCGTACGCGCAGTGCTCGGACCGGGCGAGCACGGTCGCGTCCGGCGGCAGCTCCACCACCTGGTCCTGGTGCAGCGCGCGGACCGAGAACCGGTCCGGCATGTCCGCCATCCAGGCCGGCCGCGTCACGACCTCGTAGCTCTGCACCCCGAGGCCCCAGCCCTTTTCCGATTTCACCGCTCGGCCGCCAAACGCCTCCGCGAGGATCTGATGCCCGAAACAGATGCCCACCATCGGCACGCCCGCCGCGCGGCAGGACCGCACGAAATCCTTGAGCGGTCCGATCCAGGGCAGATCGTCATAGACCCCGTGCCGCGATCCGGTGATCAGCCAGGCGTCCGCGTCGCGCGGATCCGACGGCATCTCGCCCGCGACCACGCGCACGGTGAGGAATTCGAGCGTCGGATCGACGGCGCCGAGAAGCCGGGCGAACATCCGGGGATAGTCCCCGTGCGTCTCCATCAGGTCCGGATGGACCTCACCCGTCTCCAATATGCCGATCTTCATGGCGGTCGCTCCAAAGGACGTTCGGCGCCGGTAAAGCACGACGGCCCGGAGCGCGCAATCGGGCGGAGCGGTCCGCCCGGCGTCGCTGCCCCGCTGGACACGTCCGGCCGATTGCGCCAGACTGGCATCGTGGCGGGCAACGTCCCGCACCGGTTCACCAAAGCTTGTCGCGCGAAGCGGCTCAGGGAGGATACATGAACACCATCAGATCACTCGCGCTCGGCGTGTCGATGGCGGCTTTCGCCGCGGTTTCGGCGCAGGCCCAGACCGAACTCGTCGGCGCCGTCCAGTTCGACGAGAACCACGCCTTCACCAAGGCGCTGCGCGAATTCGAGCGGGTCGCCTCCGAATGCTCCGGCGGCTCGCTGACCTTCGACCTGCACCTCAATTCCGAACTCGGCCTCGAGAAAGACTATTTCGAGAACATGAGCCAGGGCATCGCGGTCGATTACGCCATCGTCTCGCCCTCTCACATGTCCACCTTCAGCCAGATGGCTCCACTGATGGACATGCCGTTCCTGTTCCGAGATCTCGACCACTGGAACGCTGTGATGGAGCAGGACGCGCTCGCGCCGCTCGCCCAGGACGTTCTGGAGCAGGCCAACGTCCGTCTGATCGGCTACGCCGGCGGCGGCACGCGCCAGCTCATCGTCAACCGGCCGATCACCAACATGGCGGAACTCGAAGGCCTGCCGATGCGGGTCATGGGCGCGCCGATCCAGACGCGCATCTTCGAGGCGATCAACGCGGCGCCCTCGGTCATCGCCTATGACGAGGTCTACAACGCCATCCAGACCGGCGTGATCGACGCCGCCGAGAACGAGGCCGCCGGCATCGAGCAGATGAAATTCTACGAGGTCGGACCCGACATCTCTCTGACCCAGCACGCCATCACCGTGCGCCCCATCGCCTTCTCCAACGCCACCTTCGAGCGGCTGACGCCGGAGGAGCAGGAATGCGTGCTCCAGGCCGGGAAGGCCGGCGGCAAACTCGGGCGCGACGTGGAATCGAGCCAGGACAGCGAGAAGCTCAAGGCGATGGAGGACGCGGGACTTCTGAAGACGCACGTCTTCACCGAGCGCGACAAGCTTCTGGAACTGGCGGGCCCGATCCAGGACGCCTATGCCGAGGAGCTGGGCGCCACCGAGGTGCTCGAGTCGATCCGCGCGGTCCAGTGACCTTCTGAGACGACGGGCCGGCGGGGGCGGATGCGCCTCCTCCGGCCGCACCATCCGCTCCGGCGGAGCGGAGGCGAAAGAGACACGTGCGCGCTTTCCTGAACGGCTGGTACGGCCTTCTCAAGTTCATGCTGACCGTGTTGATGGTGGCCCTCATCATCCCCGTCGGCATGCAGATCCTCAGCCGCTACACCGGATTGATCCCCCGGTTCATCTGGACGGAGGAGATCGCGCGGTTCTGTTTCGTGTGGATCATCCTCATCGGGTCCATGATCGCGGTGCGGGACGGCACCCATTTCGACGTGGACGTGCTGCCGCACAGTTCCGACCGGCGCGTGGAGTTCGGCCTGCGGCTCTTCGTGCATCTCGCCGTGCTGCTGGCGGCGACGACGTTCCTGTATTACGGCTGGGACTTCGCCATTCTCGGCTCGCGGCAGCAATCCGAGATCTCCGGCCTGCCGATGCTCTCCATCTACATCGCCTGGCCGCTGGCCGGCGCCACATGGGCGCTGTTCACGATCGAGAAGATCGTGGACGACGTCGCGTCCTACAGGGAAGGCCACGAATATGGGACCAGGTGAGGTCGCCGCGATCCTTTTCGGCACCTTCGCCGTCCTGATCATCCTCCGGGTTCCGGTCGCCTTCGCGCTGGCGCTCGCGGTCATCCCCGTCTTCTTCATCGAGGACCGCCTGACCCCGGTCCTGCTCCTGCGCGAGATGTTCAAGAGCTACAACGCCTTCGTCCTTCTCGCCGTGCCGTTCTTCCTGCTCGCGGCCAACCTCATGAACGGCGCCGGCATCACCGACCGGCTCATCCGGCTCGCCAGCGCGATGGTCGGCCACCTGCCCGGCGGGCTCGGCCACGTCAACGTCATGGTCTCCATGCTCTTCGCCGGCATCTCCGGCTCGTCGACGGCCGACGCCGCCGGCATCGGCTCGCTCCTGATCCCGCAGATGAGGAAAGAGGGCTACGACAGCTCCTTCGCCGTCGCGATCACCGCCTGCTCGTCCGTCATGGGCGTCATCATCCCCCCCTCGATCCTCATGGTGGTCTGGGGCGGGCTCATGTCGGTCTCGATCGGCGGGCTGTTCCTCGCCGGCGTCCTGCCGGGCATCCTGATCGCCGGCTCGCAGATGGTCACGGTGTACATCTTCGCCAAGCGCCGCGGATATCCGATCCACAACCGCTCGACCTTCCTCGAACTGATGGCGGCCGCGGCCAGCGCCTCGCTCGCGCTCATGACGCCGCTGATCATCGTCGGCGGCATCGTCGGCGGCTTCTTCACGCCCACCGAGGCCTCGGTGGTCGCCGTGGTCTACTCGCTCCTCCTCGGCCTGCTGATCTACCGGTCCGTCAAGCCGCGCGAGCTGCCCGCCCTCTTCTACGACAGCGCGCGGTTCGCCGCGATCTCCCTCTTCTGCATCGGGACCGCCTCGGCCTTCGGCTGGTGCCTCGCCTATTTCAAGATCCCGGCGGCCCTCGTGGACCAGATCGAGATGATGGGCCTCGGCCTGATCGGCACCGGCATCATGGTCGCGCTCGCGTTCCTTCTGATCGGCATGTTCATCGACGCGATCCCGGCGATCATCATCCTCGGCACCGTGCTCTATCCGGTGACCCAGCACGTCGGCATGCATCCGATCCATTTCGCGATCATCGGCGTGATCAGCCTCGGCTTCGGCCTCGTGACGCCGCCCTACGGGCTCTGTCTGCTGATCGCGGCGAGCATCGGCAAGATCCGCCTCGTGGACGCGCTGCGCGACGTGGCGATCGTGCTGCTGCCGATGCTCGCGGTCCTGCTCTTCGTCATCCTCGCGCCCGACGCGATCCTCGCCCTGCCGCGCCTGATCATGCCGAAATTCGTCCAGTAGCCGCGATGGCCGTTCCCGCCGCCCAGCCGGACGACCAGGCCCACTGGAAATTGTAGCCGCCGAGCCATCCGGTCACGTCCACCACCTCGCCGACGAAATGCAGCCCCGGAACCCGCCGCGCCGCCATCGTGCGCGCGTCGAGCCCGTCGGTGTCCACGCCCCCGAGCGTCACCTCCGCCGTCCGGTAGCCCTCGGTCCCCGACGGACGCAGCTCCCAGGCGTTCACCGCCGCGCCCGCCTCCGCCAGCCGCGCGTCGCTCATGTCGGCGAGGTTCCCCGAAAGCCCCGCGCGTTCGACCACGTCCGCCGCCAGCCGCCTGGGCAGGATCGCGGCCAGCGCGGTCCCGACCGCACGCCGCCCGTTCGCGCCACGCGCGGAGCGCAGCCACGCCGCGACGTCGCGCCCCCGCGCCAGGTCCACACTCACGGTCTCCCGCTCCCGCCAATAGGACGACGCCTGGAGAATCGCCGGTCCCGACAGGCCCCGATGCGTGAACAGCACCGCCTCGTCGAACGCCGCGCCGCCGGCCGTCACGCGCGCGTCAACCGCGACCCCCGCGAGCGCCTTCATCCGGGGCAGCACGTCCGGCCCGAACGTCAGCGGCACCAGCCCCGGCCGCGTCGGCCGGAGCTTCAGCCCGAACCGTTCCGCCACGCGGTAGCCGAAGCCCGTCGCGCCCATCTTCGGGATCGACAGCCCGCCGGTCGCCACGACCAGGCTGCGGCACGTGTGATCCCGCCCGTCGATGGCGACGCGGAATCCGTCCGCCGTCCCCGCGACCTCGCCCGTCTCCGCGCCGAGGCGCAGGGTCACGCCGGCCCGCTCCATCTCCGCCAGCAGCATCGCCACGATCTCGCGCGCCGACCCGTCGCAGAACAGCTGCCCGAGCGTCTTCTCGTGCCAGGCGATCCGGTGCCGATCGACCATCGCGATGAAATCGTGCTGATCGTACCGCCCGAGCGCCGATTTGGCGAAATGCGGGTTGCCCGAGATGAACGCGTCCGGGCGGCAATGCAGGTTGGTGAAGTTGCAGCGACCCCCGCCGGAAATCCGGATCTTCTCTCCCGGCGCCGCGGCGTGGTCGACGATCAGAACGCGACCGCCGCCCGCGGCCGCATGCGTCGCGCAGATCATCCCGGCGGCGCCGGCCCCGAGGACGATCGTGTCGAAAGCGGCCGCCTCAGTCAGCGACCCTGACCACCAGCTTGCCGAAATTGCGCCCTTCCAGCAGCCCGATGAACGCCTCCGGAGCGTTCTCCAGCCCCTCGGCCACGTCCTCGCGATACCGGACGCGGCCCTCGGCGAGCCAGCCTTCCATGTCGCGGCTGAAATCCGCGAACCGCTCGGCGTAATGCTCGAAGATGATGAAGCCCTGCATCCGGATCCGCTTGGTCAGAACCTGGCGCATGAAACCCGGCAGACGGTCCGGCCCCTCCGCCGGCCCGGTGGCGTTGTATTGCGCGATGAGGCCGCAGACCGGCACGCGGGCATGGGTGTTCAGGAGCGGCAGGACCGCCGCGAACACCGCTCCGCCGACGCTCTCGAAATACACGTCCACACCGTCCGGACATGCCGCCTTCAGCCGCTCGGCGAAATCCCCCGCCCGGTGATCGACGCAGGCGTCGAATCCCAGCGCGTCGACCGCATGGGCGCATTTCTCCGGTCCGCCGGCCACGCCCACCACCCGGCATCCTTTGATCTTGCCGATCTGCCCGACCACCGATCCCACGGCGCCCGTCGCGGCCCCCACGACGATCGTCTCGCCCTCTTTCGGCGTTCCGAGGTCGAGAAGCCCGACATAGGCGGTGAACCCGGTCATTCCCATGACGCCCAGCGCCCATGACGGATGCGCCATGTCTCCGGGCAGCTTCATGAGCCCCGCCCCGTCCGACACCTGACGGCTCTGCCAGCCGCTGTTGGCGAGCACGAGATCGCCCGCCTCGAAATCCGGATGACGCGACGCCTCGACCCGCGCCACGGTCTGCGCGCCCATCACGGCGCCGAGCGCGACCGGTTCCGCATAGGACGGACCGTCGCTCATGCGTCCGCGCATGTAGGGATCGAGCGAAAGCCAGAGGGTGCGCAGCAGCACCTCGCCGTCTCCGGGCTCCGCGACCTCGACCGTTTCCAGTCTGAAGTCCGAGGGTTTCGGCGCGCCCTGAGGCCTCGCGGCGAGAACGATCCTGCAATTCTCGAAACTCATCTCCATCTCCTTCCAAGAGGCGCCGGCAACTCAGCGCAGATGCACGGCCTGGAACAGCGCGAGCGTGCCGCCATCCGCGTCGGTCAGCTCCAGCGCCTGTCCGTCGACGCGCCATCCGGCCGTCTCGGCCAGGACCAGGGCGAGCTGCCGCTCCCACTCGTCCAACGGAGACGGACAGGCCATCATCGTCGACGCGGCCTGGGAGAACGCGAGCCGGTCTCCCGAAACCGTGAATCCTCCGAAGATCTGGTTGCATCCGACCGAGGCCTCGAAACTCATCTCCGATTCCGACAGGGACAGGTGCGGATCCCCCTTCCCTTCGGTCGGAACGACCTCGGCGGACCCCAGACGCAGGATCTTCCACCAGGTGTTGGTCAGGCGCGCGTCGCTCTGGCGCGGCTCGCAGGTCTCGTCGGGCCAGACGCCCGTGAACTTCTTCACCTCGACCCGGTCCTCGCCGCCCGCCCCCTCGCTCCGTCGGATGCGTCCGTCGAAACTCGCGAGCAGCCGCGATCCCTGCGCCACTCCGGACGCGAGATATGCCGCCTCCAACGTGGGAAAATCACCCTCCCGCCAGAGGGCGTAGCTGCGGCCGGTCAGACATTCGGTGATGCGCGCGCTGTCCGCGAGGATGGTCACCATTCCACGGAGGGGAAGATCGAGCTCGATCGGTTCGAGCTCCTCGCCCCTGACAAGATCGTAGTCGAGGTCGGACACGATGGCGGTGCCGTCCCGCGCCCGCAGCCGGAGACGGTCGGGACCGAGAACCGTGAACTCGAGCCGATCCTCACCCGAGTTCAGGGTGAGGACCCGGCGCTCGGGATCGTCGCTCCACTGCCCGATCGTGTCCTCGGTGAGGTCGGTTCCGACCCAGTGCCGGCGCAGGTGAAACACCTTGTCGGGCCAAAGGTTGATCTGATGCCGCACGGCCTCGCAGTCCGCGCATGGCAGATCTCCGCTGAACGTGGCCGGCAGCTCCAGTCCGAGCGTTCCGGCCTCCGGCTCGGCGGCGCCGCCGCTCCTGACCTGGACCATCTGGACTTCGACGTCCACCGGCGCGCCGCGCGTGATCACCGGATGCACGCTGTCCGAGGTGAACAGGAGCCGCCCGCCTTCGACAAGCCGCGTCCTGACGGAATAGGCGTTGCTCGCGTCGATCGCCGACGGATCATATTCGATGGCGAAGTCGTAGGGAGGACTTCCCGCGTTCTCGATCACCGTTCGGCCGACGACGGTCGACGACGCGTCGGCGCGGCTCACGTCCTCCAGAATCGCCTCGAAAGCGGCGCCCGGCGGCGGCGCGATACGCTCGCGGAAGCTCGCCGTGCCGGTCACCAGTCCGTCGGCCAGAGCGACGCTCCAGCCCACAGCGGCCGCGACAGCCGCGAACGCCGCGATCCATCGCGAAATCATGTGTTCTCCCCAGTCCTCTGCGCGCGTCAATGTGGACCCAAAACCGTTCCGCGCCAATCCCCGAATTGATCACGAAGCATCGCAACTTGCTGATGACCCAGGACAACCCGTCCTCAGAGCTGGCTTCGGATCGGCAGCCTTCCGGCGACCCACGCCAGCGCCGAGCGCAGCGCGTCGGCGCGCGGTTCGAGGCCGGCGTTCCTGCCCTCTCCGTCCCAGCGCAGAGCGCCCTGCGCGAGCGACAGCCGCCAGCTCCGCGCCGCCGAGGTGTCGCGCTCGAAGATCCGGCCCATCCCGGCGACGACGTCCGGCTGATCGAAGACGATTCCCATCTCGGTGTTCAGATACGCCGATCTCAGATCGAAATTGAACGAGCCGATGAACCCGAACGTCCCGTCGATCGAAAACCACTTCGCGTGCAGCGAGGACCGGTCGGAGGACAGGCTGGCGCGGATTTCCCCCGCGGGACCGGTGGGCTTCAGTTCGAACACCTCGACCCCGCCCGCCAGAAGCGGACGCCGCGCGCGGGCGTAGGCGCCATGGACCAGAACCTGGTTCGTGGACGCCAGGGAATTCGTCAGGATCGAGACCCGCACGCCGCTCCGCGCGAGACCCGTCATCGCCTCGACGCTGCGCCCGTCCGGCACGAGATACGCCGTGGTGATCCGCACCTCCGACTTCGCCGCGAGCAGCGACGGCACCAGGCTCCGGATCAGCCATCGCTCCCGGCCCAGCTTCTCGGTCTTCTCCGGCGGATCGGACACGATCCGCGCGTCGCGGGTCCAGTGGAGGCTTGCCGGCGCGAGCAGCTCCGCCAGCGGACGCGCGGGCCCCGGCCGGCCCAGATACCGCGCCGCGTCCCCGCCCTCCGCCCGGCGCGCCAGGTCGACCCGAAGCCCCCGCAGGTTCCCCTTCCGGCCGCGCGACCAGAGCGCCCGGATCGGCAGGACCTGCGGCGAGTTCCAGTACGCGTCGAACACCGCCGCCGCCTCGGGCACCGCGGCGCCGATCACCGCCGCGTCCATGTCCACCGAGTTGAAATCCAGCGCCGCGTCGAAATAGGTGTCGCCGATGTTGCGCCCGCCGATCACCGCCATCCGCCCGTCGACGATCCACGCCTTGTTGTGCATCCGCCGCGTCACCTTGACCCAGCGCAGCATCATCTCGATCCCCCGGCGCAGCGTGTTCGTCCGGTTCTTCGCCGGATTGAACACCCGCACCTCGATCCGCGGATGGGCGTTGAGCGCCAGATAATGCGGATCGCGTCCGCGCGTGTTGATGTCGTCGATCAGGAACCGCACCCGCACGCCCCGGTCGGCCGCGCGCAGAAGCTCCAGCGCCAGGAGGTCGCCGGTAAGATCGCTGCGCCAGAGATAATACTGCACGTCGATGCTGCGCCCGGCGGCGCGCGCCGATCCCGCGCGGACGGCGAAGGCGTCGACGTTCGAGTCGACGAGCCGGATGCCCGTCTCCCCCGGCCGCGCCTCCGTCAGGGGCGCCACGACGTCGTCCACGCCGGTCGCCGGCCCCGTCGCGGGTCTCGACCGCGACGGCGCGCCGCGCGCCCGTTTGGCGAACCGCCCGTAGAGCCAGACCGCCACCGAGGACGCGACGAGGAATCCCCCGACGACCAGCGCCAGCGTCAGCAGGAAATCGCCGTCGAGCACCCCGTTCAGCACGTCGGACCCCGCCCGTCCCGCGCCCGCCCGCCGGCGGGCGGCGCCTCAGAGCTGCGCCATGACCTCGTCCGAGATCTCGAAATTCGCGGTGACCGACTGCACGTCGTCGTCGTCCTCGAGCGCCTCGATCAGCCCCATCAGGGTCCGCGCCGCATCGAGATCGAGCTCGGTCGTGGTCTGCGGCCGCCAGACCAGCTTCGCGCTCTCGCTCTCGCCGAGCGCCGCCTCGAGCGCGGCCGAGACGGCGCCCAGATCGGTGTCCGCGCACCAGATCACGTGACCGTCCTCGCCGCTCTCCACGTCCTCGGCGCCCGCCTCGATCGCCGCCATCATGACGTCGTCCGCGCTGCCGGCCGACGCGCCGTAGACGATCTGCCCCTTGCGGTCGAACATGAAGCTGACCGCTCCCGTCTCGCCCAGATTGCCGCCGCGCTTGGTGAAGGTCGAGCGCACGTTCGACGCGGTCCGGTTGCGGTTGTCGGTCATCGCCTCGACGATGATCGCCACGCCGTTCGGCCCATACCCCTCGTAGCGGATCTCGTCATAGCTCTCCGCGTCGCCGCCGATCGCCTTCTTGATCGCGCGGTCGATGTTGTCCTTGGGCATCGAGTTGGCCTTGGCCTCCTTGACGGCCAGGCGCAGGCGCGGGTTCTTCTCCGGGTCCGGATCGCCCATCTTCGCGGCGACGGTGATCTCCTTGGAGAACTTCGAGAACATCTTCGACCGAACGGCGTCCTGACGCCCTTTTCGGTGCTGGATGTTGGCCCATTTGGAATGTCCGGCCATGGCGCGATTACGTCCTCGGGATGCCTCGTTTCGCGGCTGTATAGGCGAGGCCGCCGCACAGGTTCAAGTGGACAGCGCAAAGGCCCCTGAATACATGTGACGGATGCGTGACCAGGCCGTGTCGCCCCGCTTTCTCCCGCTCTGCCTCGCCGCGCTGGCCGGCGGCTGCGCGGTCGCGCCTCCGGCGGCTGATCGGGCGATCGAGACCGCTGCGCCTCCCACGCAGGGCACCGCCGTCCAGACCCTCGCGGAGCCTTGGCTCGCGCGCCACGACGGGCAGTCGGGTTTCGCGCCCCTCGCGCGAGGTTCCGACGCGCTCGGCGCGCGGCTCCGGCTCATCGACGCCGCCGAGCGCAGCGTCGATCTCCAGTCCTTCCTCATCAAGCCGGACCTCTCATCCCGCCTGATGGCCGAGCGCCTCGTCGCGGCGGCGGATCGCGGCGTGCGGGTCCGCATCCTGGTGGACGACATCTTCACCACCGTCTCCGACCGCCAGTTCGCCACGCTCGACGCCCACCCGAACATCGAGGTGCGCGTGTTCAATCCCTTGCCGCGCTCGGTGCCGATGCCGGTCGGTTTCCTGATGGGGCTTCCGGCCTCGAACCGCCGGATGCACAACAAATCCTTCACGGTCGACAACGCGATCACCATCGTCGGCGGCCGCAACAACGCCGACGAGTATTTCGAGGTCGAGGAGACCATCGAATTCGCCGATTTCGACGTGATGGGCGCGGGCCGGGTCGCGCCCGACGTCTCCGCCACGTTCGACCTTTTCTGGAACAGCGCCTTCGCCGTAGAACTGGCGACGATGCCGCGGGCCGGGTCCTCGCGTCCCGGCGGCCCCCTCCTGCAGCCCGACCAGCTCGAGCGCGCCGCCGGAGTCTTCAGCGACGCGACGGCGAACCCGATGATCGCCGATTTGAGGGCCGGCAGGGTCGCGCCCGAAACGGCGCCCGCCAAAGTGGTCAGCGACCGCCCCGCGAAGCTGCGCGTGCGCCGGGGCCAGGGAGAGCAGGTCCTCGTCGACGCCCTGAACGGGGAATTGGCCGCCGCCGATCGCGAGGTCGTGTTCGTCACGCCGTACTTCGTGCCGCGCGCGGACGGCGTCGCGCAGTTGATCGCGCTGCGCGAACGCGGCGTCGCGGTGACCGTGATCACAAATTCGCTCGCCTCGACCAACCACCCCGCCGTGCATGGCGGCTACGCGCCGCACCGGCGCGACCTCCTTCAGGCGGGCGTGCGGCTTTTCGAGGCCCGCCCCGACACCGCGCGGTCGCGGATCACCGGCGCGCCGGTCCAGCTGACGCTGCATGCCAAGGGCGTCGTGATCGACAGGCGGCGCGCGCTCATCGGCTCGCTGAATCTCGATCCCCGGTCCACCGAACTCAACACCGAGATGGGCATCTTCATCGATTCCGCCCCCTTCGCCGGCCGCCTGGCGGACGCAATCGAGGCGGACCTGCCCCGTCATGCGTATTCCGTCCGGCTGGACCCGGAAGGCCGCCTGTTCTGGGTAGCCGGCGACGGCGACGGGAGACAGGTCTGGCACAGCGATCCCGGCGCCACCTTCTGGCGCAGATTCGTCGCCGGTCTGGTTTCCGTCCTGCCTCTGGTGGAGAACCAGCTCTGACGTCGGCGCGCCGGGGCTCAGCGGCGCGTGAAAACCAGGTAGTGCGGCGGCCGGCCCTCCCGCAGCGCCTTGGCCTCGTAGCGCGTGGACTTCCACCCATCCCAAGGTTCATGCCAGGTCGCCGCCGTCGCGTCCGTCGAGAAATCGCAGACCGCCGCGAGCGCCTCCAGCGCGTGCTCC
Organism: uncultured Alphaproteobacteria bacterium; assembly: GCA_963798765.1. Taxonomy (GTDB): domain Bacteria; phylum Pseudomonadota; class Alphaproteobacteria; order Rhodobacterales; family Rhodobacteraceae; genus Amaricoccus. Next base: position 92,034 of record CAWCUP010000020.1, read on the forward strand.
ACATACTCCGCGATATCCGTGGCCAGACGCAGCTCGGCACCCGCCGTCATGACGCGCGCGAGCGCGATCAGATTCTCCTGAGAGATGAACCTCCGCTTGTGGTGGCGGGCCTTGGGCCAGGGATCGGGATAGAGCACGTAGACCCGCCCCAGCGATCCCTCCGGCAGAAGATCGATCAGATCGCGCGCGTCGCCGGGATGGATGCGGATGTTGCCGATCCCCGCCCGGTCGATCCGCCCGAGCAGCATCGCCACGCCGTTGATGTAGGGCTCGCAGCCGATCAGACCGATCTCCGGATGCGCCAGCGCCCGGTCCGCGATGTGCTCGCCGCCGCCGGTCCCGACCTCCAGCCAGACCTCGCGCGGACCGCCGAACAGCGCGGCTGGATCGATCGGCTCGCGGACCGGATGCTCCAGCGGATCGACGCCCGGAACCGCGAGCCGGGGAAGAAGCTCCTCGACATGCCGCTTCTGCGTCGGGCGGAGCGCCTTGCCGTGCCGCCGCCCGTGGAAATTTCTCCGCGTCGTCGGCGGCGTCGCGTCGGTCATTCCCTCAACCCTTCGACCCCGGCCACAGGGACCGGACCGCGCGCGGCTTTTCCCGTTAACGCATTATCAGCATTTAAAACTACAATAGTTTCAAGAGGTTGACATAGGTTCACGCGTGGACCACGCTCAGATCGCCTTGCGCAGCGCCTCGATAAGGTCGATCCGCTCCCACGAGAACCCGCCATCGGTCTCGGCCGGACGGCCGAAATGCCCGTAGGCCGAGGTCCGCTGGAAGATCGGCCGGTTGAGACCCAGATGCGTGCGGATGCCGCGCGGCGTCAGATCCATCGCCTTGGCCACCGCCTTCTCGATCACCGCCTCGGGAACCTCGCCCGTTCCGAACGTGTCGGCGTAGATCGACAGCGGCCGCGCCACGCCGATCGCGTAGGAGAGCTGGATCACGCAGCGCCGCGCCAGCCCCGCCGCCACCACGTTCTTCGCCAGATACCGCGCGGCGTATGCCGCCGACCGGTCCACTTTCGTCGGATCCTTGCCCGAGAAGGCGCCGCCGCCATGCGGAGCCGCCCCGCCATAGGTGTCCACGATGATCTTGCGCCCGGTCAGACCCGCGTCGCCGTCCGGTCCGCCGATCACGAACTTCCCCGTCGGATTGACATGCCAGTCGGTCGCGTCGGTCAGCCAGCCCTCGGGCAGGATCGCCCGGATATGCGGCTCGACCATCTCGCGGACCTGCGCCGAGGTCATCGACGGGTCCAGATGCTGGGTCGAAAGCACGATGCTCGCCACCTCGACCGGCTTGCCCCCGGCATAGCGCAGCGTCACCTGGCTCTTGGCGTCCGGCCCCAGCCGCGGCTCGGCGCCGCTCTTGCGGATCTCGGCCAGACGCCGGAGGATCGCGTGCGCGTAATGGATCGGCGCCGGCATCAGCTCGGGCGTCTCGTCGACCGCGTAGCCGAACATGATCCCCTGGTCGCCCGCGCCCTCCTCCTTGCCCTCGGCCGCGTCGACGCCCTGGGCGATCTCGCTCGACTGCGCATGCATGTAGTTGTCGATCTGGAGCGTGTTCCAATGGAACCCCGGCTGCTCGTAGCCGATGTCGCGGACGCACTCGCGAACGATCTCGTCGATCCTTCCGTTGACCGATTCGGGACCGCGGACCTCGCCGCCCACGACCACCCGGTCGGTCGTCGCGAAGCTCTCGCAGGCGACCCGCGCCTCCGGATCCTCGGCCAGGAACGCGTCGAGCACCGCGTCCGAGATCCGGTCGCAAACCTTGTCGGGATGACCCTCGGAAACGGATTCGGACGTGAAGAGATAGTCGCTGCGATTGCTCATTCGGTAAGTCCCGGGGCCGTTGCGTTCCGGCACGTCAGTACGCCACGCCGCGGAGGACGGTCAACGTCCGAACCGGAGGGCTCCGGAATTCAGCCGGCGAACCCCGACCCCGAGCCGCGCCGCTTCTCGTCCGACACCACCAGAGACCGGACCAGCGCGAGGACCGACGCGCGGGTGTCGGGATCGTCGATCGCGACGAACGCGTCCGTGAGCGACCGCACCTCTTCCGGCAGGCCCGCCTTGCCGGCCGGCGTCTCCATCGCCCCGGCGCCCCGAGAATCCATTCCCTCGAAGAACCAGCTCGGCGGAACGCCGAGAAAATCGGCGATCTGGTAGAGACGCCCGGCCCCGATCCGGTTCGCCCCCTTCTCGTATTTCTGGATCTGGGAGAACGTGAGACCCAGATGCCGGCCCAGTCGACCCTGACTTATTCCCAGCGCCTCGCGACGCTGCCGCATCCGCAGGCCGACATGAACGTCGACGTCACCCGAAACTACACCCACGACACCACCCCGTCACTCTTCACACCCCGGGGATCGAAATACCGTCCGGGCGGTTCGACGCCGGCCCGAATGGCCACCGCGTTCAAGGATCGCCCACCGCTCCCCGCAACGTTTTATCGTTCGGGTCGGCCAAATACTCCACTGTAAAGTTTTATGTAAGTTAATGCCAAAACGATCATGATCGCCGCGATGATTGGTAAATCTCCGTAACGCGAGTAAATCGTTGGGGGCATTGCCGCCGGAAGTTTAGCGTCCAGATATCCCTCGACTCCCAGTCCGAGCTGCGCGGTCACAACGCCCCGCGGATCGATCATCGCGGAGATCCCGGTATTCGCGGCGCGCGCCATCGGCAGCCCCTGCTCTATCGCACGCGCCCGCGCTTGCGCGAGATGCTGCCATGGTCCGGACGCCTCGCCGAACCAGCCGTCATTGGTGACATGGACGATCCACTCGGGGCGCCCCTCCGGCGCGGTCATCAGATGCGGAAAGATCGCCTCGTAGCAGATGAGCGGCAGAAAGGGCGGAAGGCCCCGCGCCGAGACCAGATGCGGACCAGGACCCGCCGTGAACCCGCCGCGCGTCAGCGTCGTCAGCTTCGGCAGGCCCAACCGCGCGATCAGATCCGCGCCGGGAATGTACTCGCCGAACGGCACGAGCAGATGCTTGTCGTAGATTGCGGCGGCGCTGCCGTCGGGCCGCAGGACCGCGAGCGAGTTGAACCATTCCTCGCGCTCGGGCGTCGCGTCGAGGCGACGGATGCCCAGGATGAGCGCGGTGCCGGGATCGGCCGCGGCCGCGGCCTCCGCCTGCAGATCGTCGGCGTAGCCGAGCACGAACGGCACGGCGGCCTCGGGCCAGATCGCGACGTCCGGAACCGGATCGGACGCCGCCGCCGTCGAGGCGAGCAGACGGTCGAAAAAAACCTGCTGCAGGTCCGCGCGCCATTTCAGCTTCTGAGACGCGTTCGGCTGGACGAGACGGACGATCAGCGGATCCGCCCGTTCGGGCAGGGGCGGCGCCAGCCGCGCGGCGCCATAGCCCCAGAGACCGGCGACGACAGCGATTGCGGCGACGGTTCCCGCCAGAGGACTCGCGCCCGCGAGCATCGCCGCCAGCACCGTCACGAATCCCAGACCATGCGGCCCGATGACCGAACTGATCTGCATGACGGGCGTCTCGATCCATGAATAGCCGGCCAGCGCCCATGGAAAGCCGGTCAGCACATGCGAGCGCGCGTATTCCGCCAAGGTCCAGAGCGCCGCGAGAAGCACCGCCAGCGCCACGCCCCCGCGACGGGACAAAGCGGCGACGCCGAAGGCCGCAGCCCAGAACAGCGCCAGACCGGCCGCCATGCCCACCAGCGCGAACGGCGCCATCCATCCGTGCCGCTCCGGATCGATCATGAACGGCTCGACGATCCAGAACAGGCCCGCCGCGAAATAGCCCGCGCCGGCGGCCCAGCCAATGCCGAAGCCCCCGAGTCCGCCCTGCGCGCCCTCCGTCAGCCAGAGCAGCACCGGGATCGCGAGAAACAGGACGACCGGGAAAGATACCGGCGGCTGCGCCAGCGCCATCGAGACGCCAGCGATAACCGCCACCGCTCCGCGGCGCCAGCCGCGCGACGCGGAAATCCGCGCCGGGAGCGCCTTCATGGAACCCGGATTTATTCCGCGGCCTCCGCGGCCATCCCCGGCGCGCGGAGACGCACGCGCATCCGCTTGATGCGTCGCGCGTCGGCGTCGACGACCTCGAACTCGTGGCCGTCGGGATGCATGACCACCTCGCCGCGCGCGGGCACGCGTCCGGCCAGACGGTAGACCAGTCCGCCGAGCGTGTCGGTCTCCTCCGCCAGATCGCCGTCGGCCAGACGGATCCCCGTCTCGGCCTCGAACTCGTCAAGATCGACCCGCGGCTGCGCGATGTAGACCCCCGGGGATTCCAGGGTCCAGAGCAGGCCCTCGTCCTCGTCGTGCTCATCCGCGATGTCGCCGACGATCTGCTCCAGCAGGTCCTCGATGGTCACCAGCCCGTCCACCCCTCCATACTCGTCGATCACGAGCGCCATATGGATCCGCGCGGCCTGCATCTTCTGCAGCAGCACGCCGATCGGCATCGACGGCGGCGCGTAGAGCAGCGGCCGAAGCAGACCGCGCAGATCGAACCCCTCGGGCGGCGCGCCGAAGCCGTATTTCAGCGCGAGATCCTTGAGATGGATCAGCCCCACGGGCTGGTCGAGCGTCTCGGCGTAGACCGGAAGACGCGAGTTCGTGCTGCTCTGAAACACCGAGAGAACCTCGTCGAGCGACGCGTCCTGCGACACCGCCTCGATGTCCGGGCGAGGCACCGACACGTCGTCGACGCGCATGTTGCGCATGTTGCGGAGGTTGACGAGCATCTCGCGCGCGCCGCGCGAGGCGTCCGCCGCCGCCTGGCCCGGCCCGTCCGCGTCCTCCGCGGTTTCGGAAGCCTCGCGCCTGAAGAGCCGTGAGAAGAAAGTCTGTCGCTCCGGACTGTCTGGATCCCCATCCCCGGACTCTGACGGAGACTCCGCCGGGCGTCCGTCTGATGTATCTGCCATGTCTCCCGTCCGGGCTTCGCGCCTCAGGGGCGCTCCTGATCGACATATGGGTCGGCGACCCCCAGGCTTGCAAGTATTTTCGTCTCCATCCGTTCCATATCATCCGCCTCTTCGTCGGTCTCGTGATCGTGTCCGAGAAGATGCAGCACCCCATGCACGACCAGGTGCGTCGCGTGATCGCGCAGCGAAAGGCCCGCGTCGGAGGCCTCGCGCGCGCAGGTGTCGTATGACAGCGCGAGATCGCCGAGATGTTCCGCCTCGCCCGGAACGGCGAAATCCGCTGGCCCCGCAGGCCATGACAGGACGTTGGTGGCGTGCGCCTTGCCTCGGAATTCGGCGTTCAGCGCGGCGATCCGCGAGTCGTCGCAGCCCAGAAGACCGATCGTCTTCGTCTTCGGGTCCATGCCTTCCGACTCCAGCGCCGCCCGCGCCGCGCGCTCCGCCAGCGCCTCAAGACCCGCCACCTCCCAGCGCGCGTCCTCCATCGCCGACTCGATCACCGCTCCGGACGGCGGCCCGGCCTCACACATCGACGGGGCGAGCGCTCTCGTAGGCGCGGATGATGCGCGCCACCAGCGGATGCCGCACCACGTCCTCGGCGGTGAACCGCGTGAAACCCACGCCGGGAACGTCGCGAAGGATCCGCTCCGCCTCGATCAGGCCCGACATCACCCCGCGCGGCAGGTCGATCTGGGTGACGTCCCCGGTGATCGCCATGCGGCTTCCCTCGCCGAGCCGCGTGAGGAACATCTTCATCTGCATCGTGGTCGCGTTCTGCGCCTCGTCGAGGACGACGAACGCGTTCGACAGCGTCCGGCCGCGCATGAAAGCCAGAGGCGCGATCTCGATCTGGCGCTCCTCGATCAGTTTCTGGACCTGTTTGGGCGGAAAGAAATCGTTCAGCGCGTCATAGAGCGGCTGCATGTAGGGATCGACCTTGTCCTTCATGTCGCCGGGAAGGAAACCGAGCCGCTCGCCCGCCTCGACCGCCGGACGGCTCAGGATGATCCGGTCGACGCGCCCCTCGATGAACATCGAGACCGCCGCCGCCACCGCGAGATACGTCTTTCCCGTCCCCGCAGGACCCAGACCGAACACCAGCTCGTTGCGGAACAGGCTGACGACATAGCCTTTCTGCGCCGCTGTTCGCGGCTCGACCAGTTTGCGCCGCGTCCGGATCTCCAGAGGCGCCGCGCCGAACATGTCGAGCTGCGGCTCGGCCGCGCTCCGTTTTTTCGGCGTCTCGCCCGGCCCCATCCGCAACACCGCGTCGATGTCGCCGGCCGTGACCTCCCGCCCCTGCTCCAACCGGGAATAAAGCGATCGAAGCACCGCCTCGGCCGACTCGCGCTCCTCGGCGGTCCCGTGCAGCGACAACAGGTTTCCCCGACGCTGGATCCGGACTCCCAGACGCTCCTCGATCTGGACCAGGTTGCGGTCCAGCTCTCCACAAAGATCAATCAGAAGGCGATTATCCGGAAACTCGATGTCGCTTTCGGAGAGCTGATCCGGCGACGGCGCGGGGGAAGGAACGCTGGTCGCCAATGGACCTCCGGATGCTCTGCCACACTGTTGTCGAATCGACCGTGCCCTGGCGAATGCTCCGGCGCAAGCTTTTTGCGGCGGCTCACACCACCGCGACGCCATCGAGCGAATTGGTCTGCGTCCCGGTCACGCGGACCGGAACAACGCGGCCGATCGCCTCGGGGCCCGCATCGAAATGCACCGCGTTGAGATAAGGGGACTTGCCGGCGACCTGACCCGGATTGCGTCCGGATTTCTCGACCAGAACCGGCAGGGTACGTCCGATCATGCTCTCCTGGAACCCCCGCTGCTGGCGGGTCAGAAGCGCCTGGAGGCGCTGCAGGCGCTCGGATTTCACTTCCGCTGCGACGTCCTCGCGGCCGGCCGCCGGGGTTCCGGGGCGCGGCGAATACGCGAACGAGAAAGCCTGCGCGTGTCCCACGGCCTCGACCAGGTCGAGCGTCGCCTGAAAATCCGCCTCGGTCTCGCCGGGAAATCCGACGATGAAATCGCCCGAGAGCGCGATGTCCGGCCGCGCGGCCCGGATGCGTCTGAGCAGGTCGAGATACTCGCTTGCCGTGTGCTTGCGGTTCATCGCCTTCAGGATGCGATCGCTGCCCGACTGCACGGGCAGATGCAGGAACGGCATGAGTTCGCCCACCTCGCCGTGCGCCGCGATCAGGTCGTCGCCCATGTCGTTGGGATGCGACGTCGTGTAGCGGATCCGCTCCAGGCCGTCGATTTCCGCCAGGCGCCGCACCAGAGCGGCAAGCGTCACCCCGTCAGGGTCGCGATAGGCGTTGACGTTCTGACCGAGCAGGGTGATCTCGGCGACGCCGCGCTCCACGAGCGCCCGCGCCTCGACGACGATGCGCCCGGCCGGCCGCGAGACCTCGGCCCCGCGGGTATATGGGACCACGCAGAAGGCGCAGAACTTGTCGCAGCCCTCCTGAACCGTCAGGAACGCGGCCGGCGCGCGGCGCGCCGTCGAAGGATCCGGAAGGTGCTCGAACTTGTCCTCCGGCGGGAATTCGGTCTCGACCGGCCGCCCGCCCGCGTCGACGGCGTCGAGCATGGCTGGCAGACGGTGATAGGCCTGCGGGCCGACGACGAGATCGACGACCGGCGCCCGCGCGAGGATCTCCGCGCCCTCGGCCTGCGCGACGCAGCCGGCGACCCCGATCCGCAGACCGGGCCGCCCCGTCTTGAGCGGCCGATACCGCCCGAGATCCGAATAGACCTTCTCCGCCGCCTTCTCGCGGATATGGCAGGTGTTGAGCAGGATGAGATCGGCCTCGGCGGCCTCTCCCGTCGCCTCGTAGCCGCGCGCGCCGAGGGCGGCCGCCATCCGCTCGCTGTCATAGACGTTCATCTGACAGCCGTATGTCTTTATGAAGAGCTTCTTTTTTTCCGCCGGCATCGGCTCCCCCGGAAACGCGAAAGGCGCGGAGCCTTCGGCCCCGCGCCCGTCTATCTTCCGCCGCGCCCTGGCGCAAGCGGGCCTATTTGGCCTTCGGCTTGCGGCCCAGACCGATCTTTTTCGCCAGTTCCTGGCGTTTGAGCGCGTAGTTCGGAGCGACCATCGGATAGTCGGGCTTGAGGCCCCATTTCGCGCGGTAATCCTCCGGCGTCATTCCGTAGGCGGTCATGAGATGCCGCTTGAGCATCTTCAGCTTCTTCCCGTCCTCGAGACAGATGATGTAATCGTCCGTGATCGACTTCTTCACGGGCACGGCGGGCGTCAGCTCGATCGAGTTCGCGTCCTCGCCGGATGCGATCTCGTTGAGTTTGGTGTAGACCGCCTGGATGAGATCGGGCACGTCGTTCGGACCCACGGCGTTGTTCGCGACATGTGACGACACGATGTCGGAGGTCAGGGCGAGGATTTCCGCCCGGGTTATCGTCTGGTCTTCAGTCATAGATGCGCTTTCCGAATTTGGAGGTGCCGTCGCCACGCGGCGACACGGATTACTGTTTGTGGGCGTCTCATTAATTGGACGGCACCCGGTCTCAAGAATGATTTATTTTCGCACGGCTCCTTTGACAAGAGCCGAATGTCACGGGATGTGAAAAATTATCTCTATCATTCCGCATTGTCCGCAGTCGCAAGTATGCAGGGACCTCGCATAAAACGAGCGCTATTTCGTGACCTTCGCTATTGGAAAGAACTACTCCCCGCCGAACGATCTTCGGCGTGAATCCGCCGATCGGGCAAGGAGCCGCGTCCTTGCGCGGACGCGGGTTTGGTCAACCAATCCCCAGACGAGTCGGGTCCTTCGCGGGAGACGGAAGATCGACGTGGCGAACCGCGGACTGAACATCTCGGCCGGGCTCGCCTCAGTCGCGACGGCGACGATCCTGGCGGGGCTCAAGCTCTGGGCGCTGAAAGCGACCGGTTCGCTGAGCGTGGCGGCGTCGCTGGCGGATTCGGCGGTGGACCTGCTGGTCTCGGCGGCGGGGCTCGCCGGGATCCTCTACGCGGCGAAGCCGGCGGACGACGATCATTCCTTCGGTCACACCTCGGTCGAGGATCTGGTCTCGCTGGGGCAGGCGTTCGTGGTTGCCGGGACGGCGGTTCTCATCGCCTGGAACGCGGTCGGGCGGCTGGCCGATCCGGTGCCGCTTCGGCGGAGAGCCTCGGGTTCGGGGTGATGGCGGTCTTCGATCGGGATCACGCTGGGGCTGGGTGGCCTGGCAGACGCATGTCGCGCGGCGGACCGGGTCGCGGATCTTGGCGGCGGACCGGATGCATTACGCGGCGGATCTGCTGCCCGCGCTCGGCGCGATGGCGGCGCTGGCCGCGTCGGGGCGATGGGGATCCCCTGGCTCGATCCCGTGGTCGCGCTGGTCGCCTGCGGCGCGCTTCTGATCGGAGCGGCGCGGATCGGCAGCCGGTCCTGGGACGCGCTCATGGACCGCCGGGCCGATCCCGCGCTGATTTAGCGGGTCTCGGCGATCATAGAGACGCATCCGGGCGTGCGGGGGCATCACGATCTCAGAACCCGGACCGCCGGCACGCGGGTTTTCGTCCAGGTCCATCTGGAGCTCGACGGCGATCAGACGCTGCGCGAGGCCCACGCGGTCGGCGCCGCCCTGCGCCGGAAACTGCTCGCGGCGCTGCCGGATTCCGACGTGATCATCCACAAGGACCCGGTTTGAGTCACGCGTGGCACTTTGATCAAGTCACTGACCTATAAAGACGATTCGAATCGCATTAACCCGGTGGAAAGGTGTTTCACACGAGCGTTTCAGCCGACGGCCTCGAGGCCGCGCTGTTCCAGAAGCGCCTCGACACCCGGCATCCGGCCGCGGAACGACGTGTAGAGATCGACAGCGTCGCGCGACCCGCCCGCGCCGTAGACGTCGCGCTCGAGCCGCTCGGCCGTGGCGGGATCGAAGGGATCTCCGGTCTCGGTGAAGGCGGCGAAGGCGTCGGCGTCCATCACCTCGGACCACATGTAGGAATAGTAGCCGGAAGAATATCCGTCGCCGGAGAACACGTGCTGGAAATGCGGCGCGGCGTGGCGCATCACGATGGCGCGCGGCATCCCGAGCCGGTCGAGCGTCGCCGCCTGGGCGGCCATCGGATCGGCCGGCGCGGGACCCGCGTGGAAATCGAGATCGACCATCGCCGAGGCGACGTATTCCACCGTCCCGAAACCCTGGTCGTAGTTTTTCGCCGCCAGCAGCCGGTCCAGAAGGTCGCGCGGCATCGGCTCGCCGGTGCGGGCGTGCAGGGCGTGCCGCTCCAGCACCTCGGGCACCGACAGCCAGTGCTCGTAGAGCTGGCTGGGCAGTTCCACGAAATCCCGCGCCACGGACGTGCCCGACACGAACCCGTAGGTCACGTCCGACAGCATCACGTGCAGCGCGTGGCCGAACTCGTGGAACAGCGTCTCGGCGTCGTCGAAGGTCAGCAGGTTCGGCTCGCCCTTCGGCGCCTTGGCGAAATTGCAGACGTTGACCGCGATCGGGCGCACCTCTCCGTCCATCTTCGACTGCTGCCGGAAGCTGGAGCACCAGGCGCCGGACCGTTTCGAAGACCGCGCGAAATAATCGCCGATGAACACGCCCATGTGCCGGCTCGCCCTTGCGCACCTCCCAGGCCCGCGCGTCGCGGTGATAGAGCGGCACGTCGAGCGGCACGAAGCTGAGCCCGAACAGCCGGCCGGACACGTCGAACGCCGCCTCGATCATGTTCTCGAGCTTCAGATACGGCTTGATCTCCGCCACGTCGAGATCGTGCTCCGCCCGCTGCCGCGCCTTGGAATAGTACCGCCAGTCCCAAGGCTCCAGCGGGCCGTTCACCCCGTCCCCGCGCATCCGCTCCTCGAGTTTGGCCGAATCGGCCTCCGCCTGCGCCTTGGCCGGACCCCAGACGGCGGTCAGCAGGTCGCGCACCGCAGTCGGGCGACTTGGCCATCTCGTTCTCGAGCTTGAACGCCGAGAAACTCTCATACCCCAGCAGCTTCGCCCGCTCCTCGCGCAGCTTCAGCGTCTCGGCGATGATCTCGCGGTTGTCCGTCGCGCCGGCGTTGCGGCCACGCGCCGTCCAGGCCTCGAAGGCGCGTTCGCGCAGATCGCGCCGGGGGCTCGTCTCGAGAAAAGGCACGATCAGGCTGCGCGACAGGGTGATGACATGGCCGTCATGCCCGCGCTCGGCGGCGGCCTCGGCGGCCGAGGCGACCAGGTCCTCCGACAGACCTTCGAGATCGCCCGCCTCAAGCGGCATCTCCCACGCCTTCTCGTCGGCCAGCACGTTCTGTCCGAATGCGGTTCCGAGCGTGGCCAGCCGCGACGAAATCTCGCGCAGACGGTCGCGGTCGGCCCCTTCCAGCCGCGCGCCGGAACGCACGAACATCCGGTGATAGAGTTCGAGGACGCGGTCCTGCTCCGGGGTCAGCCCCAGATCGGCCCGCCGCTCCATCAGCGCGTCGACCCGCGCGAACAGCGCCGCGTTCATCATCGTCTCGGAATGGTGCGCCGAGAGACGCGGGCTCAGATCGCGCTGAAGCGCCTCCATCTCGTCGTTCGTGTCGGCGCCGGCGAGGTTGAAGAACACCGCCGCCACGCGGTCCAGCAACCGCTCGGAGCGCTCCATCGCCTCGATCGTGTTGGCGAAATCCGGCTCGGCGGGATCGCCGGCGATGGCGTCGATCGCCGCGCGGGCCTCGGCGAGCGCCTTGTCGAAGGCCGGCGCGAAGTCCGCCGTTGCGATCTCGGCGAAGGGCGGCAGGCCGAACGGTCCGGTCCAGTCGGTGACGAGCGCGTTCATCGGGGTCTCCTCATGCTTCGAGGGGGATATAGGCCGGGACGCGGACGAGCGTAAGGCGTCACGCGTCGAAGGAACGCGCGTTCTCGACCCGCTCGGCGACGCCGGCGCCGTCGACCAGCACCACGTCGAACCGGCAATCGGGCGCGCCGGTCGCCTCCTCGGCCAGCCATCGCTCCGCCGCCGCGCCGAGCCTGCGCCACTGCGCGGACGTCACCGCGCCCGCCGCGGCGTCGCGGGTCCGTCGCGCCTTGACCTCGACGAAGACCACGATGCCGGGCAGGCCGATTATCAGATCGATCTCGCCCTCCGGGCAGCGCCAGCGTTCCGCCAGGATCGTGCCCGCCCTCGCGCAGATAGAGCCCGGCGGCGATCTCCTCCGCCGCCAGACCGTTGTGATAGGCGGTCCGCCCGGCCCTCACCGCGCGAGCTCCAGCGCGCGGGCGTAGACCTGACGGCGCGGCAGGCCGAGACGCGCCGCCACCTCCGTCGCCGCGTCCCTGACCGAGGCGCCGTCGAGCGCCGCCTCCAGCGCCGCGTCCAGATCGTCCTCCGCGACCTCCGCCTCCGGCGGCGGTCCGACCACGACGACGACCTCGCCCTTCGGGGCCTCCCCGGCGCCGTACGCCGCCGCGAGCGCGCCAAGCGTCCCGCGCCGGGTCTCCTCGAAGCGTTTGGTCAGTTCGCGGCACACCGCCGCCGGACGCTCCGCGCCCAGCGCGTCGGACATCGCGGCGAGAGCCGCGGCCAGACGGCGGGGCAACTCGTAGAAGACCAGCGTCGCGGGAACCGCCTCCAGCGCCGAGAGCGCCTTGCGCCGCGCCGCGTCCTTCGGCGGCAGGAACCCTCCGAACAGGAACCGGTCGGTCGGCAGGCCCGCCACCGACAGCGCGGCGAGCAGCGCCGAGGCGCCCGGCGCCGCGACCACGGAATGGCCCGCCGCGATCGCCTCGGCGGCGATCTTGAAGCCCGGATCGGCGATCAGCGGCGTGCCGGCGTCCGAGACCAGCGCCACCGATTTCCCCTCCGCCAGCGCCGCCAGCAGGCGCGGCCGCTGCGCCGCGCCGTTGTGGTCGTGATAGGGCAGGATCGAGCGGCGGTCCCGCCGGACGCCGTGGATGTCCATCAGCTTGCGGGCCGTGCGCGTGTCCTCGGCCGCGAGAAGATCGGCCGATGCCAGAATGTCCAGCGCGCGCAACGTGATGTCGCGCGCGGCTCCTATCGGGGTCGAGACGAGGTAGAGCCCCGGCGCGAGTCGCGCGGGCGCTTCTCCGGCGGACGGATCGGGGGGATGGCTGTCCATTTCGCGTTTACATTCCGCAGGCCGCGCTCTAGCGTTCACGCCCGCGACGCCCCAGGGTGTGCTTCAGCCAACATAAAGACACGGTGAGGGATGATGCTGTCAACACGCAAGTCGGTTCTCAACGCGATCCGCGCGACGGCGGTCCTCGCCGCGGCCGCTCTCGTCACGGGCTGCTCGACCCGGTCGCCGGGCCTGTCGGGGGACGGAGTCGCGGTGGACGTGAACCAGCCCGTGCGCGTGGCGCTGCTGGTGCCGCTCGGCTCGGGCGACATGGGCCGCGAGAACATCGCGCGCAGCATCGTCAACGGCGCGGAACTGGCGCGCTCCAGCCTGACCAACGCCAGCATCGATCTCGCGGTCTATCCGACCGCCGGCACCACCGGCGGCGGCGCGGCGGCGGCGCAGCAGGCCGTGGCGGAGGGCGCCAAGATCATCATCGGTCCGCTCTTCAGCACCGCGACCAGCGGCGCGCAGCCGGTCGCCGCGGCCGCCGGGCTGACCGTCCTGAGCATGAGCAACAACACCGCCGTCGCGGGCGGCAACGTCTACATCCTCGGCAACACGTTCGAGAACACCGCCGACCGCCTGGTGCGCTACGGCCAGTCGCGCGGATTGCGGAATTACGGCGTGGTCTATCCGAACGGACTCGAAGGGGAGACCGCGCGCGGCGCCGTCGCCCAGGCGGTGAGCGCCAGGGGCGCGAACCTGGTCGCCTCGCAGGGCTACAATCTCTCCCAGGCGGGGATCCAGTCGGCGGCTCCGGGCATCGCGGCGTCGATGCGGGGCAACGGCGCGCAGGCGATCGTCCTGACGGACGGGCCGACCGGGGGGCTCGGCTTCATCGCCGAGGGTCTTCGCGGCGCCGGCCTCGATCCGGCCGGCGCGCTGTTTCTCGGAATGCAGCGCTGGAGCTCCTCGGCCGAGGCGCTTGCCCAGCCGGCGCTCCAGGGCGGCGTGTTCGCGACGGCCGACCCCGCGCTGGTCGCGGGTTTCGAGGGCCGCTACCAGAACGCCTACGGCTCCCCGCCGCACGAGCTCGCGTCGCTCGGTTTCGACGCCGTCGCGGCCGTCGGCGCGATGATCGCGAACGCCCGGGCCTCCGGCGGAAGTCCGTTCTCGCAGGCGAGCGTCGCCCAGCCCGCGGGCTTCGCCGGCGCCAGCGGCCCGTTCCGCTTCAATCCGAACGGCACGAACCAGCGGACGCTGGCCATCATCGAGGTCCGCGGCGGCTCGCCGGTCGTGATCGAGCGGGCCGCGACCGGTTTCGGCGGCGTTGGCAACTAGCGTCCTCCAGACCGTCCCCGACGCGCCGGTCTGGAGCGGTCTCTCCGCCACGCCGGACGCCATCCTCGACGCCCCCGCGACGGCGGCCGCGCTCGAGGCGGCGGTCGCGTCGCGGCCGGACGCCGCAGCGCGCCGGGCGGCGGCGGTCGGCGTGCTGGCCGAGGCGTGGACGGACGCCCGCGACCGGATCGCGGCGCTCGTGGCGGCGTCGCCGCGCGAGGCCCACAGGGCGATCCACGACTATTCGTGGCTGACCGACCGGATCGTCACGCTCACGCTCGACATCGTCGCGCGCCGCGTCCACCCGCTCCCGAACCCCACGGCGTCCGAGCGGATCTGCGCCATCGCGGTCGGCGGCGGCGGACGCGCCGAGATGGCGCCGTTCTCGGACGTCGACCTGCTGTTCCTGACGCCGTGGAAACAGACGGCCTGGGGCGAATGCCTGATCGAGAGCACGCTCTACTGCCTCTGGGACCTCAAGATGAAGGTCGGCCATTCGGTGCGGACGGTGGACGACTGCGTCCGCATGGGCCGCGAGGACATCACGATCCGCACCAGCCTTCTCGAACACCGCCATCTCTGGGGAGACGCGGGTCTGGCCGCCGAGCTGGACGCCCGGCTCTGGAAGGAGCTGTTCCGGAACACCGGGCCGGAATACATCGAGCTCAAACTCGAGGAGCGCGCGGAGCGCCACCAGCGCCAGGGCAGCACGCGCTACCTGCTGGAGCCCAACGTCAAGGAGGGCAAGGGCGGGCTGCGCGACCTCCAGACGCTCTACTGGATCGCGAAATACCTCAACCACGCCCGCAGCCACCACGACCTCGTCGACCTCGGCGTGTTCACCGCCGACGAGTTCGGCGTCTTCACCGAGGCCGCCGATTTCCTCTGGACGACGCGCGTCCACATGCACCTGCTGACCGGACGCGCGACCGATCATCTCACCTTCGACCTCCAGGTGGAGATCGCCGACCGGCTGGGCTACGAGCCGACCGAGGGCCAGCGCGCGGTCGAGCGGTTCATGCAGACCTACTTCACCCACGCCAAGAACGTCGGCGACCTGACCCGCATCTTCCTCGCCGCGCTGGAGGCCCGGCACGTCAAGTCGCGCCCGACCATCGGAAACGCGCTGCGCAGCGCGTTCAGCTTCGGACGGGAGACGGCGCCGGCCGGATACGCCATCCGGCACGGACGGCTCGACGTCGCCGACTACGGCGCGTTCCCGCGCGATCCGGTCAACATCCTGCGGCTCTTCCGCGAAGGCAACCGCTCGGACGTCATGATCCACCCGGATTCGCTGCGGCTGATCACGGCGAACCTCCACCTCATCGACGACGCGGTGCGGGCGGACCCGGAGGCCAACCGCATCTTCCTCGAACTGATCCTGAGCCCGACGAACCCGGAGCGCGCCCTGCGCCTGATGAACGAGACGGGCGTGCTCGGCGCCTTCATCCCCGAATTCGGCCGGATCGTGGCGATGATGCAGTTCACCATGTACCACCGCTACACCGTCGACGAGCACACGATCCAGACGATCTCGAACCTTTCGAGGATCGAGCGCGGCGAGCTGAGGGACGAGCTCCCCGTCGCGTCCGGCATCGCCGACAAGGGCTTCAACCGCCGCGCGCTCTACGTCGCCCTCCTGCTCCACGACATCGGCAAGGGCTCCGGACGGCCGCATTCCGAGGTCGGCGCCGAGGTGGCGCGCGATCTCTGCCCGCGTCTGGGGCTCGACGAGGAGGAGGCCGAACTCGTCGAATGGCTGGTGCTCAACCATCTGCTGATGTCCGACACCGCCCAGAAACGCGACCTGTCGGAACCCAGGACCGTGCGGGACTTCGCCATGGCGGTGAAGACCCCGTCCCGCCTGCGGCATCTGACCGTGCTCACGGTCTGCGACATCAGGGGCGTCGGTCCGGGCGTCTGGAACAATTGGAAGGCGATGCTGCTGCGCGCGCTTTACGCCGACACCCTCGAACACCTCACCGGCGGCGCCCAGAACCAGAGCCGGCCGGAACGCGAGGCCGCCGCCAAGGACGATCTCGCGACCGCGCTCGCGGGCTGGGCCCCCGACGCGATCGAGGCCGAATGCGCGCGGCATTATCCGCCCTACTGGCTCGGATTCGACACCCGCACCCACGCGATCTTCGCCGCTCTCACGCAGAAACTCGTCGAGAACGGCGACGCGATCCAGACCAGCATCGAGCTCGATTTCGAACGCGACGCCACCCAGGCCTGTTTCGCCATGGCCGACCACCCGGGCATCTTCGCGCGCCTCGCGGGCGCGCTGGCGCTGGCGGGCGCCAACGTGGTCGACGCGCGGACCTACACCACCACCGACGGCATCGCGACGGCGGCCTTCTGGGTCCAGGACGCCGAGGGCAAACCCTACGAGAGGTCCCGCCTGACCCGCCTTCGGCGCAGCGTCACCCGCACGCTCAATGGCGAGATCAGGGCCGGAGACGCGCTCCGCGACAAACACACCGTCAAACGCCGCGAGCGCGACTTCACCGTACCGACCCGGATCACCTTCGACAACACCGGCTCGGACATCTACACCATCATCGAGGTCGAGACCCGCGACCGGCTCGGGCTGATCTACGACATCGCCCGCACCCTGACGGCGAACAACGTCTCGATCGCGTCGGCCATCATCGCCACTTACGGAGAGCAGGCGGTCGACACGTTCTACGTCAAGGATCTCTTCGGCCTGAAGCTGCATTCCGAGGCCAAGCGCCGCACGCTCGAGGCGCGGCTGCGCGCGGGCATCCTCCCCGACGAGGCCGGCGGGGACGGATCGCCGGAGTGAACCGCCCGATCCGCCTGCTGCCGGCCTTCCTGACGGTGGGCGGCTGGACCATGCTCAGCCGGGTGCTCGGCCTCGGGCGCGACGTGCTGATGGCCGCCCTGCTCGGCACAGGCCCGGTGGCGCAGGCGTTCCTGATCGCCTTCACCCTGCCCAACATGTTCCGCCGGTTCTTCGCCGAGGGCGCGTTCAACCTCGCCTTCGTGCCGATGTTCTCCAAGCGCGTCGAGGCCGACGACGACCCGACAGGCTTCGCCCGCGACGCCTTCTCCGGGCCTCGCCACGATCCTGATCGCCTTCACCCTGATCGGCCAGCTCCTGATGCCTTGGCTCGTTCTCGCCATGGCCAGCGGTTTCGCCGGCGACGAGCGCTTCGATCTCGCGGTGCTCTACGGCCGCATCGCCTTCCCCTATCTCATCCTCATCTCGCTGACCGCGCTGCTCAGCGGCGTCCTGAACGCCACCGGCCGCTTCGCCGAGGCCGCCGCCGCCCCGATCCTGATGAACGTCGTGATGATCGCCTTCCTGCTCGCGGGCTACTGGACCGGCGGCGACATCGGCCTCTGGCAGATCTGGTCGGTGCCGGTGGCGGGCGTCGCCCAGCTCGCCCTCGTCTGGCGCGCCGCCGACCGCGCCGGCATCCGCATCCGCCCCCGGATGCCGCGCCTCACCCCCGAGCTCCGCCGTCTCGCCGTGATCGCCGCCCCCGCCGTGCTCGCCGGCGGCGTGGTCCAGATCAACCTGCTGGTCGGCCGTCAGGTCGGCTCGTTCTTCGACGGCGCCGTCGCCTGGCTCAGCTACGCCGACCGGCTCTACCAGCTTCCGCTCGGGGTGGTGGGCGTCGCCATCGGCGTCGTCCTCCTGCCCGACCTCTCGCGGCGCCTCGGGACAGGCGACGCCCAGGGCGGCCGCGACGCCGTCAACCGCGCCGCCGAATTCACCCTCGCCCTCACGCTCCCGGCCGCCACGGCGCTGATGGTCATCCCCGCCGCCATCGTCTCGGTCCTGTTCCAGCGCGGCGCGTTCGAGGCCTCCGACACCGCCGCGACCGCGCTGGCCGTCGCGATCTACGGCGCCGGCCTCCCGGCCTTCGTGCTCCAGAAGGTGGTCTCGCCGGTCTATTACGCGCGCGAGGACACCCGCTCGCCGTTCCGCTTCGCCGTCCACGCGATGATCGTGAACGCGTTAATCGCGCTCGGCCTCGCGCCCCTCATCGGCTTCTCGGCCGCCGCCTGGGGCACCACGATCGCGGGCTGGGTCATGCTCTGGCAGCTCTGGCACGGCGCGCGGCACATGGACGGCGCCGCCACCGCCGACGCCCGCCTCCGCCGCGCCCTGCCCCGCATCGCGCTGGCCTGCCTCGCCATGGCCGCCGCCCTCTGGTTCGGCGACCTGTGGCTCGCGGAAGCCCTCGCCACCTCCGGCCTGCGCTACGCCGCCCTCGCCCTGCTCGTCCTCATCGGCGTTGCCACCTACGCCGCCGCCATCCTCGCCACCGGCGCCCTGCGCCTGTCGGACGTGAAGGCGGCGCTCCGGCGGGGAAAGATCTGATTCGCCCTTCCGGCCGTCAGCCGAAGCCACGGCATGCTCACTTTCCTTCGCCAGAGACCCGCGATCCGATGCGTCTCCGATCGCCGCAGAGCTTCCTTCGCGGCGGTCGCTCCGGCGTGTCCCACCCAACGGACCTTTCCGCGCAAATGGAAAGAAACCCCGCTTCGAGGCCGAAGCGGGCACCCTACCCGCGGAATGCGCATCTCATGCGACCCCGCGTGGTCGGCCTCGCGATGTCGTTTCTACTCGACGCGCTTGATCGCCGGCGGCGACCAGGACCCGTTCAGCACCTCGTCCTTCGGCCAGTAGAGGCGCATCACCATGTAGATCGGTCCGTCCGGCGCCGGCAGCCAGTTCGCCTTCTGGTCCGGGTCGGTCGGCTCGTCCTTCTGGATATAGAGGGTCAGCGACCCGTCCGCATTCGTCTTCAGGTCCGGCAGCATCGGCGAGTTGACCAGGTAGCGATCGATCGGGTTCTCGATGAGCAACTGCGTCTTGCCGTCGTACATGGTCACGGACCAGAAGGCGTTGGTTGGCGGATAGGCGTCCTTCGGCGAAGGTGAGGGTGTAATTCAGCCTTGCTGCCGTCGAGCGGCTGGCCGTCGCCGTCGTGGCGGGTGAACGGATAGACCGCCTCGGCCGGGTCGTTGGCCAGGATGCCGGCCACCCCGACCGCGGCGCGCTGCGCCCAGTCACCGGCGTACACCTCCCGGTCCCCGACCCCGGAGGTCATCGACGAACCAGCCGTTGACCGGCTTGCCCATCTTTTCGATCTTGGACTTGATCGCCGCTTCGGCCGCCGTGCCGGCCTCGGCCATCGCCGCCTTGTCGGCGTCGCTGAGGGCGATCGTCGGGAACGGCTTGCCGGATTCGATGCCGATCGTGGCGAATTTCGCGCGGAGCGGGTCCTCGACGGCCGCCGGGCCGATCGGCGGGGCGAACTGGAGCAGGAAGGGCAGGTAGCTGAGCACATCCTTCTTCTCGGTCGACGGGTCGATCGCCGGCCAGTCGATGGCGGGCGCCGCCGCCGGGGCGGGTTCACCGAGGAAGGCGGACAGCGGCTTGGCCTCGTACTTCGCCTGGATCGCCTTCACGTTGTCGATGTCGGCCGCGTTGAACAGCTGGGTCCGGTAGGTGGCGAGCGCGAACTCGGTCTCGGAGATGAAGACCTTGGCGACGCCTTCGGGCGTGTCGCCGGTCCAGCCCGGTCCGGCGACGGCATAACATCCGGCGCCGTTGCCGGTGGCGCGGCTGCCGATGTAACCGAAGTTGAACGTGTACTGGGATGTCAGCATGACCGAGTAGTAGCGGTCCTTCTCGATCTCCGGCACGCACAGCACCACCGGCTCGGCGCGCAGATCGAGGAACAGCCACGAATAGGGCGTGTCGCTGTTTGGCGTCACGATGGCGGTGTCGGCGGGCGTGTAGACCTTGGGCTCGTTGGCGATCGTGTTGAACGGCGCCTTGTACTGCCCGGAATCCTTGTCGACCGCGTACTGGTACATGATCTGGTAATACATCGACATCGGCAGGCCGTAGATGATGGCCTCCTCCGCGATGGACTTGATCTCGTCGGTCGTAGGCGCGGTCTGAGCCGACGCCGTGGTCACGAATACCGCGGCCGCTATTCCGGCGGCGGCGCTCCGCGCGACTGTTCCCGTCATCTCGTTTTTTCTCCGTCAGATTCGGTGGGCCGGAAATCGGCCTATGTTCAGGGCGTGAACGTCACTCGATCCACGCAGGGCAAGACTGGCGACCTGGCCGTTCCCGAGGTCATAGGCTCTCTCGACTGATCAGGGAAGCTGCAACCTCGGAAAATGGCCCGTCACGGCGTGTGTGACGCGCGGGCACTCGGCAGCGAAACGACGTCTCGATCCCAAGGTCATCCTGTCGGACAGCCCGTTCCGACTCGCAAAATTGACCCCCGCTCCCGACAAAACCCCTCGCAATACTCTTGCCATACGCCTTCCACACGTATTCCGGATCGGGGCTTCCGCCCAGCAGGGATTCCCCGTCCGCTTTCGCACCCCCGGGGAACCCGCTGGACTCCCGTCCCCGCCCCCGATACGGCACCCGCTTCAAGGCGGCGCACATGACATCCGAAGACACTCAATCCTGGCCGCGCCATTTCCGGGCGACGGTCACCCTCGCGCTTCCGCTGATCGGAGCGCAGCTCGCCCAGATGGCCATGGGCGTGACCGACACCGTCATGCTCGGCTGGCTCGGCGCGACCGAGCTGGCCGCCAGCGTGCTGGCGACGCAGGCGTATTTCCTGCTTTTCATCTTCGGCGCCGGCTTCGCGCATGCCGCCATGCCGCTGGCCGCGAACGCCGAGGGGCGCGGCGACGCGCGCGGCGTGCGCCGGTCGATCCGCATGGGACTCTGGGTGCTCGGCCTCTACAGCGCCTTGGCGATGGTCCCGCTCTGGCACATCGAGCGCATCCTTCTGGCTCTCGGCCAGGAGCCGGAACTCGCCGCGCTCGCCGGCGACTACATGCGCGTCGCGCTCTGGGCCCTGCCCCCCGCCACCCTCGTCATGGGCCTGCGCTCCTACCTCTCCGTCGTGAACCGCGCCTGGGTGATCCTCGCCGTCACTCTGGCCGCCGCGCTCCTCAACGGCCTGCTCAACTGGGTGTTCATCTTCGGCAATCTCGGAGCGCCCGCGCTCGGGATCGTCGGCGCGGCTCTCGCGACCACCGGCAGCAGCGTCCTGATGGCGCTGCTTCTGATCGGCTACACCGCGCTGGCGCCGGCGCTCAGGCGCTACGAGCTCTGGGTCCGTTTCTGGCGGCCGGACTGGAAGGCGTTCTTCGAGGTCGTGCGTCTCGGCTGGCCCATCGGCGCGACCATCATCGCCGAGGTCGGCCTCTTTTCGGCGTCGTCGGTGATGATGGGCTGGCTCGGGACGATCCCGCTGGCCGCCCACGGCATCGCGCTCCAGCTCGCCTCGATCGCCTTCATGGTGCCGCTCGGCCTCGCGAGCGCCGCGACCGTGCGCGTCGGCATGGCGTACGGCCGCGGCTCGCGACCGGATGTCGGCCGCGCGGGAGACACCGCGCTGGCCATGGCCGCGGCGTTCGCGCTGAGCGCGGCCACGATCTTCTGGATCTGGCCGGAACCGCTCGTGGCGCTCTATCTCGACGCCGGGAACGAGAACTCGCCGGCGCTCGTGGCCTACGCCGCGCCGCTCCTTCTCGTCGCGGCGGCGTTCCAGGTCGTCGACTCCCTCCAGGTCGTCGCCAGCGGCATCCTGCGCGGTTTCAGGGACACGCGCGTGCCGATGCTGATCGCGGTCTTCAGCTACTGGATCGTCGGGCTGCCCGTCGCCTGGCTGCTGGCGTTCCCCGCCGGGCTCGGCGGACGGGGCGTCTGGTGGGGCCTCGCGTTCGGCCTGTCGGCCGCCGCGATCCTGCTGACGGCGCGGGTCTACCGACGCGAGCGCCTCGGCCTGCTCGACGGGTCGGGGGCCGCGACGGCGGCCTGAGCGTTCGCCGGCGACTCCGGGTCACCGTCCCCGCGCCCGGTCCCGGAGGCGTCGCAGCCGCGCGCCGCCATCCGGAGCCAGGACGAAGGACGCGGCGAACCCGGCCGCGAAGCCGCCGAGATCCGCGATCCAGTCCGGCCCTCCGCCGACGGTCAGACGCACGATCAGCTGCAGGACCAGCAGCACGCCGACCAGGCGGAACGCCATGATCCGCCCGCGCCCGTCGCGCTCCATCCAGAGCGCCCAGGTGTAGGCGCCGATCATTCCGTAGACCGCCGGATAGACCCCGACGAGCAGCGTCCGTCCCTCGAAGAGGAGCGCGTAGGCCGCGGCCCCTCCCAGAACTCCTGACGCGAGGATTCCGGCCATCGCCGCTCCCGAGAACCGCTCCGACACGGCCTTGCCGAGCGCCAGGATCAGCACCGCGCCGAAGACCGCGTGGGTCGCGCCGAGATGGACGAGGGGATGGGCCGCGATCCGGAGCAGCACGTCGGCGTCGAAGCTCCGCACGGCGACCGCGTGCCGGAGGAGGGGCGAGGAAAAGCCGAAGGCCGTCATCGCCTCGATGCGCCAGCCCACCGCGCCCGACCCGCCGATAAGCCCGCGGGCGCCGAGCTGGAACGCCGCCTCGATGGCGAGGATCAGCGCCGCCAGCCCGACGGCGAGCGGCGGCAGGCGCTGGAACGGCGACTGCATTCCGGACATCCGCCCTCCTGTTGACGCGCCGCGCGGCGGCGACGATAAGCGGCCCCGTTCACTAGACCATGCGGAGCTCCCACGCCATGTCAGACGCGAAACACGCCCCGCGCGTCTTCTCCGGCGCGCAGCCCTCGGGCAATCTCACGCTCGGCAACTATCTCGGCGCGATCCGCCGCTGGGTGGCGATGCAGGACGAGGGGATGGAAACCCTCTACTGCATGGTCGACCTTCACGCGATCACCGTCTGGCAGGATCCGGCGAAGCTGCGCCACAACACCCGCGAACTCGCCGCCGCCTACATCGCCTGCGGCCTCGACGCCGAGCGCTCGATCCTCTTCAACCAGAGTCAGGTTCCCGCTCATGCCGAGCTCGCATGGATCATGAACTGCGTCGCCCGCATCGGTTGGCTGAACCGGATGACACAGTTCAAGGACAAGGCCGGCAAGGACCGCGAGGCCGCCAGCGCCGGCCTCTACGTCTATCCCAATCTGATGACCGCCGACATCCTCGTCTATCACGCGACGCATGTTCCGGTCGGCGAGGACCAGAAGCAGCACGTCGAACTGGCCCGCGACACGGCCGCGAAATTCAATCACGATTTCGGCGTGGGCTTCTTTCCGATGCCCCAACCGGTGATCGAGGGCGGAGCGACGCGCGTGATGAGCCTGCGCGACGGCTCGAAGAAGATGTCGAAATCGGACCCCTCCGACCAGAGCCGCATCAACCTGAGCGACGACGCGGACACGATCGCCTCGAAGATCAGGAAGGCGCGCACCGACGCCGAACCGCTTCCCGAGACATTCGACGGCCTCGCCGACCGGCCGGAAGCGCGCAACCTCGTCACGATCTACGGCGCGCTCGCGGGAAAGTCCGCCGCCGACGTGGTGACGGAGTTCGCGGGACGGCCGTTCTCGGAGTTCAAGCCGGTCCTCGCCGATCTCGCCGTGGCGCATCTCGCTCCGATCACGAAGCGCATGAACCGGCTTATGGGCGACCCCGCGGAGATCGACCGCATCCTCGGGCGCGGCGCCGACCGCGCGGCCGAGATCGCCGAGCCGATCATCGCCAAGACCTACGATATCGTGGGGCTCGTCCGGAGCCGGTGAGGCTCCGAGCGAGGCCCGCTTGCGCGGCCCCGTCCTTTCCCCGATGATCCCGCTCACAGGCTTTGGGGGAAGCACATGCGCAAGTTCCTGATCATCCTCGACGACACGCCCGAGATGCTGAACGCGATGCGCTACGCGGCGATCCGGGCGTCGAAGACCGGCGGCGGCGTCGAGATGCTGGCGGTGATCTCTCCGGAGGAGTTCCAGCATTTCATGGGCGTCGCGGACGTGATGCGCGCCGAGGCGCACGAGAAGATCGAGGCCCACTTCCAGGTGTTCAAGTCGCGGATGGAGAAGCGCGAGGGCATCACGCCGACGCTGGCGATCCGCGAGGGCGACCTGATCGACGCCGTGCTCGAGCACGTCCGGTCGGACCCGGAGATCGGCATCCTCGTTCTCGGCGCCGGCGTCGACAAGGGCGGACCGGGCATGCTGGTCAGCGCGCTGACCGGGCGGCGCATGGGCGACATCCACGTGCCGATCACCATCGTCCCGGGCTCGATGACCAAGGACGAGATCATCGCCGTGTCGTGACGCGGTGCTGGCCCGGCGCGGGAGGGCGTCGGCCACAATCTTGACTTGTTCTGTCGGGAAGAGCATCTGTCATCCAGAAACGGAGACGCGCCCATGTTCATCCAGACCGAATCCACGCCCAACCCGGCGACCCTGAAATTCCTGCCGGGACAGGCCGTCCTGCCGGCCGGCACGGCCGATTTCCCGTCCGAGGCCGCGGCCCGGTCCTCGCCGCTCGCGCGGCGGGTGTTCGGCGCCGGCGGCGTCGCGGGCGTCTTCTTCGGCCCCGACTTCGTGACCGTCACCAAGACCGACGAGGCCGACTGGTCGCACATCAAGCCGGGCATCCTCGGCGCGATCATGGAGCATTACCAGTCGGGCGAGAGCGTGATGGAGGGTGAGAGCGGCGCCGTCGGCCACGCCGACCATTCCGGTCCCGACGAGGCGATCGTCGTGCAGATCAAGGAGCTTCTCGACACCCGCGTCCGCCCGGCCGTCGCCCAGGACGGCGGCGACATCACCTTCCACGGCTTCGAGCGGGGCGTGGTCTATCTGCACATGCAGGGCGCCTGCGCCGGCTGCCCGTCCTCGACGATGACGCTCAAGATGGGCATCGAGAACCTTCTGCGGCACTACATCCCGGAAGTCACCGAAGTGCGGCCGGTTGCCGTCTGACGGAGCCCTCGTCCTCGCCTTCGACACCTCGGCCGCGCATTGCGCGGCCGCTCTCGTCCGGGGCGGCGCGACGCTCGCCTCGCGCTCCGAGCCGATGGCGCGGGGTCAGGCGGAACGTCTCGGCCCGATGCTCGGTGAGACATTGGCGGAGTGCGGCGCGGAGTGGCGCGATCTGGCCGCGGTCGCGGTGTGCACCGGCCCCGGCAATTTCACGGGGCTGCGCATCGCGACGGGTCTCGCGCGCGGCCTCGCGCTGGGCCTCGGCGTCCCCGCCGTCGGGGTCACGGTCTTCGAGGCGCTGGCGGCGGGACGGCCGGGACCGGTCGTCGTGACGCTGCGCGGCCGGGCGGGCGACGTCATGCTCCAGAGTTTCCTCGACGGCGTCCCGGTCGCGGCTCCACGCCTCGCGGATCCGGAGACGGCGGGACCGTTCCCGTCGGGAACGGTCTGCGTCGGCGACGACGCGCCGACGTTCGCGGAGCGGCATGGACTTCGTGTGCGGACCGGAGAGCGCCGTCGTAGATCCGGAGGTTCTGGGCCGCGTCGCCGCCGCGCGTCTCGGCGCGCCCGGGCCGCGTCCCGCGCCGCTCTACCTGCGCGCGGCGGACGCGGCGCCTCCCTCCGATCCGCCGACGGTGATCCTGGATGGGGCCTGAGGCCCTCGCGGCGCTGCACGCGCTCTGCTTCGACGACACGCCGCGTCCCTGGTCGGCGGCGGAATTCGCGGGGCTTCTGGCGCGGCCGGAGACGTTTCTCGAGACTCATGACGACGGGTTCGCGGTCGGACGGATCGCGGGGCCGGAATCGGAACTGCTGACGCTGGCCGTCCATCCGGAGGCGCGCGGGCTGGGCGTCGGCCGCGTCCTGCTCGACCTGTTCGAGGCGGCCGCCGCGCGGCGCGGCGCGTCCGAGGCGCTGCTGGAGGTGGCCGAGACCAACGCGGCGGCCCTGAGGCTCTACGCCGGAGCGGGCTACGGTCTCGCCGGCCGGCGGCGCGGCTATTATCGTCCGGTCTCGGGACCGCCGATCGACGGGCTGATCCTGCGCCGCCATCTGCCGTCGCGGGAGGCGCGGCCACGACGAGAAACCGATTGACCGGCTTCGGACCTTCCGCCTTTACTGCCTCATCCTGAACGCCCCTCCGGCGAAGCCGCCGGCAGCGGGCTCGCGCTCGCATCTTTCCCCTGGAGGAAACCGGATGACCTTTCTCAAGACCCTGGCCTCGGCGGCCGCCCTGACGCTCGCGGCCGTGGCGGCGCATGCGCAGAACTCCAACCCGGCGGTCATCTTCGACCGGGGCGGCAAGTTCGACAAGTCGTTCAACCAGGCCTCCTACGAGGGCGCCGAGCGGTTCAAGGAGGAGACCGGCATCGGGTACGCCGAGTTCGAGCTCCAGCAGGACGCGCAGCGCGAGCAGGCGCTCCGCCGCTTCGCGGAGAAGGGATACAACCCCGTGGTCGTCGCCGGGTTTTCCAACGAATCCGCCATGGCGACGGTCGCGGCCGAGTACCCTGACACCAAGTTCGTGCTGATCGACGCGGTCGTCGATCTTCCGAACGTCAGATCCGTCATCTTCAACGAGCACGAGGGCTCCTATCTCGTGGGAATGCTCGCGGCGATGGCGTCCGAGACCGGAAAGATCGGTTTCGTCGGCGGCATGGACATTCCGCTGATCAAGAAATTCGCCTGCGGCTACGTCCAGGGCGCGAAGTCGGTCAATCCCGACATCGAGGTTTTCCAGAACATGACGGGCACGACGCCCGAGGCGTGGAACAGCCCGCTCGGCGGCGAGATCGCGCAGTCGCAGATCGGCCAGGGCGCCGACGTGATCTTTCCGGCGGCCGGAGGGACGGGCATCTTCGTGCTTCAGGCCGCCGCCGACGCGGACATCCTCGGCATCGGCGTCGATTCCAACCAGAACTATCTTCACCCGGACAACATGCTCACGTCGATGCTGAAGCGCGTCGATCTGGCGACCTACGAGGCGATGATGGATGTGGAGAAGGATCAATGGAGCGCCGGCGTTCAGATCTACGGCATCGACAATGACGGCGTCGGCTATGCGGTAGACGAGAACAACCAGGCCCTGATCACGCCGGAAATGACCGAAGCGGTGGAAGCCGCGAAGGCCAAGATCATTTCGGGAGAGATCAAGGTCCACAACTACGAAGACGACGACAGCTGCCCGGTGATGTGACGGTGACGGACGCCGCCGCAGCTTCGGACGAGCGGGGGCCGCCGAATTCGGCCCTCGCCATCGAACTCGTCGGCATCTCCAAGAGCTTCGGCCCGGTTCAGGCCAACAAGGACATCCATCTGCCGGTCCGCCGCGGAACGATCCACGGCATCGTCGGCGAGAACGGCGCGGGAAAGTCCACGCTGATGTCCATCCTCTACGGGTTCTACCACGCCGATGCCGGCGAGATCCGCATCGATGGCCGGCCCGTCGAGATCCCCGACAGCCAGGCGGCCATCGCCGCCGGAATCGGGATGGTGCACCAGCACTTCATGCTGGTGGAGCCCTTCACCGTTCTCGAGAACGTCATCCTGGGCGCGGAGGACGGCGCCCTGCTCAGGCCGTCGCTGGCCAAGGCGCGCGCCGAACTGACGCGGCTTGCGGAGGATTACGAGCTCCAGGTCGATCCGGACGCGGTGGTGGGCGACCTCTCCGTGGGCTTCCAGCAGCGCGTCGAGATCCTCAAGGCGCTCTACCGCCAGGCCGACATCCTGATCCTCGACGAGCCGACCGGCGTTCTGACGCCCGCCGAGGCGGACCATCTGTTCCGCATCCTGCGCAGCCTGCGCGACGAGGGCAAGACGATCGTCCTCATCACCCACAAGCTTCGCGAGATCATGGCGATCACCGACGAGGTCAGCGTCATGCGGCGCGGCGAGATGGTCCGCACGCTGACGACCGCCGAGACCAGCCCCGCCGAGCTCGCCGAGCTGATGGTCGGGCGGCGGGTGCTCCTGCGGGTGGACAAGAAGCCCGCGGCGCCCGGCGACGTGGTTCTCGAAGTCCGCGACCTGCGCCTGACCGACAGCCACGGGGTCGAGCGGCTCAAATCGGTCGAGTTTCACGCTCCGCGCCGGCGAGATTCTCGGCATCGCCGGCGTCGCCGGCAACGGCCAGTCCGAGCTGCTCGAAGTGCTGGCCGGCATCCGCGCCGCGTCGGGAGGCGAGATCAGGTTCAAGGGACAGCCGCTCGATCTCGGCAGCATCACCAACGCCGACGACCGCCGGGACGCGGGCATAGCGCACGTGCCCGAGGACCGGCACCGGCGCGGGCTCGTCATGAAGTTCCAGACCTGGGAGAACGCCTGTTTCGGCTATCAGCACCGCGCGGAGTTCATGGGACCGATGGGGCTGATGGACCAGGCCGCGATGCGCGCGGACGCGGCGGAGAAGATCGCGAAATTCGACATCCGTCCGCCGGATCCGGACCTCAAGGCCGCCAATTTCTCCGGCGGCAACCAGCAGAAGATCGTGCTCGCCCGCGAGATCGAGAGCGATCCGGACGTGCTGCTGGTCGGCCAGCCGACCCGCGGCGTCGACATCGGCGCGATCGAGTTCATACACCAGCAGATCGTCGCGCTGCGCGACGCCGGAAAGGCGGTGCTCCTCGTCTCGGTCGAGCTCGACGAGATCCAGGCGCTCAGCGACCGGATCATCGTGATGTTCGACGGGTCCGTGTCCGGCGAGCGGGTCGCGGGGGAGACCGACGAGCGCGAGCTCGGCCTTCTCATGGCCGGCATCGATCCCTCGGCCAAGGGGGCCGCGTGAAACCCGCCCTGCCCCGCTGGGCCGACCTCGCGCTCATCCCCGCGCTGAACCTGATCCTCGCGTTCCTGATCGCGGGGCTGGTCGTGATCTCGATCGGCGAGGATCCCGTCAAGGCGGTGCGGGTGCTGATAGAGGGCTCTCTGGGGTCGAGCTACGGGATCGGCTTCACGCTCTACTACGCCACCACCTTCGTCTTCACCGGGCTGGCCGTCGCCATCGCGTTCCACGCCAGCCTCTTCAACATCGGCGGCGAGGGCCAGGCCGCCGTCGGCGGCCTCGGCGTGGCGCTGGTCTGTCTGATGGTCGACTGGCCGCACTGGATCCTCGCCCTTCCCGCCGCGATCCTCGGCGGCGCGCTTTTCGGCGGGGCGTGGGCGTTCATTCCGGGCTACCTGCAGGCCAAACGCGGCAGCCACGTGGTCATCACCACGATCATGTTCAACTTCATCGCCTCGGCGCTGGTGGTCTATCTGCTGGTCAACGTGCTCAAGGTGCCGGGCTCGATGGCCCCCGAGACGCGCAATTTCTCCGAGGGCACCTTTCTTCCCTTCATGCACGAGATGCTCGGCGCGGTCGGCATCACCATGTCCCGCACCCCGATGAACCTGTCGTCGATCCTCGCGCTCCTCGCCGCTTTCCTCGTCTGGGTTCTGATCTGGCGCACGCGGCTCGGCTACGAGATCCGCGCCTTCGGCTTCTCCGAGCCCGCGGCGGTCTATGGCGGCATCGATCCGGTGAGGATCACCATCGTGGTGATGCTGATGTCCGGCGCGATGGCGGGCCTGATGGGCCTCAACGTGATCATGGGCTTCCAGCACCGCATGGTGCTCGACTTCGTCGGCGGCGCGGGCTTCGTCGGCATCGCCGTGGCGTTGATGGGCCGGTCGCATCCGGTGGGCGTCGTGCTCGCGTCGATCCTCTTCGGCATCCTCTATCAGGGCGGCGCCGAGCTCGCCTTCGAGATGCCGGGGATCACCCGTGAGATGATCGTGGTGATCCAGGCGCTCGTCATCCTGTTCACCGGCGCGCTCGAGAACCTCGTGCGGATCCCGGTCGAGCGGCTGTTCCTCATGATGCGGGGGGCGCGGTGATGGACCTCAACTCGGTCCTCCAGCTTCTGGACTCATCTTTTCGTCTGGCCACGCCGCTGCTGCTCGCCTGCCTCGCGGGGCTCTATTCCGAACGCGCGGGCATTTTCGACATCGGGCTCGAGGGCAAGATGCTCGCCGCCGCCTTCGCCGCCGGCGCGGTCGCGGCCGTCAGCGGGTCGGCCTGGATCGGGCTTCTGGCGGGCATCGGCGCCTCGATGGCGCTGGCGGCGATCCACGGACTCGCCTCCATCACGCTCAAGGGCAACCAGCTGATCTCGGGCGTGGCGATCAATTTCCTCGCCTCGGGCATGACGGCGCTGATCGGGCAGAACTGGTTCCGCATGGGCGGCCAGACGCCGCAGCTGACCGGCGACGGACGGTTCCTGTCGATCACGCTGCCCGGCGCCGACGCGCTGGCGGGCGTGCCGCTGCTCGGGCCGATCTATTCGCAGCTGATCTCCGGCCACAACATCCTCGTCTACGTGGCGCTCCTGACCGTGCCGCTGACGTGGTGGATCCTGTTCCGCACGCGATTCGGCCTGCGGCTGCGCGCCGTGGGCGAGAACCCGGGCGCCGTCGACACCGCCGGCATCTCGGTCGTGCGGCAGCGCTACGCGGCCGTGATGATCGCCGGCGTGCTCTGCGGCGTCGCGGGGACGTATCTCTCGACCGGCATGTCGGCGGGCTTCGTGCGCGACATGACGGCGGGCAAGGGCTTCATCGCGCTCGCCGCGCTCATCTTCGCGAAATGGCGGCCGGTGCCGGCGCTCTGGGCCTGTCTGCTTTTCGGGTTCCTCGAGGCGGTGGGCATCCGCTACCAGTCGATCACCCTCGGGCCGGTCACCGTCCCGGTGCAGTTCATGCAGGCCCTGCCCTACATCCTGACCGTCATAATCCTGGCGGGATTCGTCGGTAAGGCGATTCCCCCGAAGGCTGGCGGGCAGCCCTACGTCAAGGAGCGCTGACATGGAGACCATGGTGCGGGCCATCATCGACCGCGTCGGCGCCGAGCCGGTCCGGGCCGGTCTGATCCTCGGATCGGGCCTCGGCCACATCGCCGAGGAGGTCGAGGGCGTCGCGATCCCGTATTCCGACCTGCCCGGCTTTCCCCGGGGCGGCGTCTCCGGCCACAACCCCAAGCTGGTCGTAGGTCAATTCGAGGGCGTACGGGTCGCGGTCCTGGGCGGGCGGTCCCACTATTACGAGACCGGCGACGCCGGCGTGATGCGCGGGCCGATCCGCGCGCTCCAGATGCTCGGCGCCGACCGGCTGATCCTGACCAACGCGGCCGGATCGTTCCGGCGCAAGACCCCGCCGGGCGATCTGATGCTGATCGAGGACCACATCAACTTCTCGGGCCGCAACCCGCTGATCGGCGAGCCGACCGACGCGCGGTTCGTGAACATGACCGACGCCTACGATCCGGAGATGCGCAAGGCGCTGCGGGCCGCCGCCGACGACGCGGGCGTGACGCTGCGCCAGGGCGTCTACGCCTGGTATTCAGGTCCGAGCTTCGAGACCCCGGCCGAGATCCGGGCGATCAAGACGCTGGGCGCGGACGCGGTCGGAATGTCGACGGTTCCCGAGGTCATCCTCGCGCGGTTCTTCGGGATGCGCGTCGCCGCGGTCTCGGTCATCACGAACATGGCCGCGGGAATGAGCGACGAGGCGATCAGCCACGAGCATACCAAGGCGATGGCTCCGAAGGGCGCCGCCAAGCTGGAAAAGGTGCTGCGCCGGTATCTTCGCGGTCTCTGACGGGAGCGAGGCGTCGCGAGGAACCGCCGACCCGAAGCGGCGTTCTGGTGGCAGGTGGCGCGACCGCGTCACGATCACACCGGAACAGGAGAAACCGATGGCGATGAAATCCCTCGAGGATCTTTTCGTGCATTTCCTTCGCGACATGTACTACGCCGAGAAGCAGATTCTCAAAGCGCTGCCTAAAATGGCGAAAAAGGCCGATGCGGACGATCTGCGCAAGGCGTTCGAGGACCATCACGGCGAGACGGAGGAGCAGATCTCGAACCTGGAGAAGGTTTTCGAACTGCTCGACCTGAAGGCCCGCGGCGTGACCTGCGACGCGATCGAGGGCATCATATCCGAGGCCAAGGAGATCATGTCCGAGACGGAGGACGCGGACGCCCGCGACGCCGGCATGATCGCGGCCGCCCAGGCCGTCGAGCATTACGAGATCACCCGCTACGGCACGTTGGCGGCATGGGCGAAACAGCTCGGCAAGGGCGACGCGGAGAAGCTGATCCGCGCGAACCTCAAACAGGAATACGCGGCTGACGAGAAGCTGACCAAACTGGCGGAAAGCACGCTCAACAAACAGGCGGCCTGACGCCAAACCGTTCCGGCGGCGCGCCGAGCGGCGCCGCCGGACACGACACGCTGGCCTCGTGCGGGGCCATCGGATAGGGTCGGCTGCAAGTTTCCAACTCCGGCCGATTGATGCAGATCTACCTTCCCATCGCCGAGGTCTCCGTGGACGCGCTCCTGCTCCTCGGGATCGGGGCGATGGTGGGTATCCTGTCGGGCATGTTCGGCGTCGGCGGCGGGTTCATCCTGACTCCGCTGCTGTTCTTCATCGGCATCCCGCCGGCCGTCGCGGTCGCCTCGGCCGCCAACCAGATCGCCGGCTCGTCGTTCTCGGCGCTGCTCGCCCATCTCAGGCGCAAGACCGTCGATTTCAAGATGGGTCTGATCCTGATGGCGGGCGGCCTGCTCGGGTCGCTGTTCGGCGTGCGGCTTTTCGACATGCTGCGCGCCGCCGGCCAGTTCGAGCTGGTGATCAGCCTCCTCTACGTCGCGATGCTCGGCACGATCGGCGGGCTCATGTTCATCGAGAGCATGCGCGCGATCCGGCGGGCGAAGGACCCCAACGCGCTGCTGGTCCCGCGCAAACGCCACAGCTGGGTCCACCGCCTGCCGCTCAAGACGCGCTTCCGGACGTCGCAGCTCTACGTCAGCGGCATACCGCCTTTCGTCATCGGCGCGGTGGTCGGTGTTCTCGCCGCGATCATGGGCGTGGGCGGCGGTTTCATCATGGTTCCGGCCATGATCTATGTGATCGGAATGCCGACCAAGGTCGTCGTCGGCACGTCGGTCTTCCAGTTCCTGTTCGTCACCGCCTTCACGACCCTGATGCACGCGGTCAACAGCCAGACCGTCGACGTCATGCTCGCCGTCATCCTGCTCGTCGGAGGGGTCGTGGGCGCGCAGATCGGCGTCGGCCTCGCGGCGAAACTCCGGGCGGAACAGCTGCGCATCCTTCTGGCCCTGCTCGTGCTCGGCGTGTGTCTCAAGCTCGCGCTCGACCTGGTGCTCACGCCGGCGGAACTCTATTCCTTCGGACGGAACTGACCGGTGGCCCGCGCCATCGCCTTCGCCCTGATGCTGGCCTTCGCGGCTCCGTCCGCCGCGCGGGAATCGTTCGTGACGGGCCTGAGCACGGAGGAGATCGCGCTCACGGCGAACTTCTCCGGATCGGAGCTGTTCGTCTTCGGCGCCATCCGCCGCGACGCCCCCGTCCCGCCCGACGCGGGTCCGCTCGACATCGTGATCACCATCAAAGGTCCGCCGAATCCGGTCACAGTCCGCCGCAAGGAGCGTCGCTTCGGCATCTGGATCAACACCGAATCCGTCGATGTGCGCGCCGCTCCGAGCTTCTACGCCATCGCGACCACGGGTCCCCTCGACGAACTCCTGACGGAGACCGAGCGTCTGCGGTTCCAGATCGGCATGGATCAGGCCGTCCGCAAGGTCACCGGACATCCGACGATCGAGGACACGTCGAGCTTCACCGAGGCGGTGGTCCGTCTGCGGGAGGAACAGAGGCTCTACGAGGTGCTCGACGGCGGGGTTTCCGTCGCCGAGGAGACGCTGTTCCAGACCCGCATCGCCATGCCGGCGAACATCGTCGAAGGCGTCTACAAGGCGCAGTTCTTCCTCGTGCGGGACCGGGGCGTCGTCAGCACCACGGAAACCGACATCGTCGTGGAGAAGACCGGCATCGAACGATGGGTCTACAACCTGTCGCGCCAGCGGCCGCTGGCCTACGGGATCATGTCAGTCCTGGTCGCGCTGCTCGCCGGCTGGCTGGCCGCGGCGGCTTTCCGTCTGATCAAGCGTTAGCGCCTCCAGCCGCGCCTCGATGGCGGCGAGCCGCGCCACAACGTCGACCCGGTATTCGTCGGTCGCGGCCACGCTCTCCTCGGAATGCGCCTCCTGCATCGAGTTGACCACCAGACCCACCACGAGGTTCACCACCGCGAAGGTCGTCACCAGAATGAACGGGACGAAGAACGCCCAGGCCCAGGGATGGACCTCCATCACCGGCCGCACGATCCCCATCGACCAGCTCTCCAGCGTCATGATCTGGAACAGCGAATAGGCCGAGAGCCCGATGGTCCCGAACCAGTCGGGGAAATCCGCGCCGAAGAGCTTCGTGGCCATGACGGAGGCCACGTAGAAGATCAGCGACATCAGCGCGAACACAGACGCCATCCCCGGCAGCGCGTTGATCAGCCCCTCGACCACGCGGCGCAGGCTTGGCACGATCGAGACCGCGCGCAGCACCCGCAGGATCCGCAGCGCCCGCATCACCGCGAAGGCGCCACCCATCGACAGCAGGCTGACCGCCACGATGCCGAAATCGAACAGGTTCCAGCCGTTGCGGAAAAAAGCCCCGCGATACGCGATCAGCTTCAGCGCGATCTCGACGCAGTAGATCGCGAGGCAGACGAGGTCGATCAAGAGCAGTATTTCGCCGAACGCCGCGCGCGCCGTCGCCGAGGTCTCGAGCCCCAGCGAGACCGCGTTGACCAGGATCACCCCGAGAATGAAATTCGACACCGCCGGTCGTTCCAGGAACCGGGCGAGGTCTTCGCGGCGCGTCATGAGGCTGGTCTCTCCGTCGTCTGGATGGAGGTCACGATGTGTGCGGAGCCGCGGCCGATTGCAAGCGCCTCACTCCGGCGCCGTCATCGCCAGCGCGGGCGCGATCGCCTTCAGATCCTCGACTCCCAGCGGCGCCTCCGGCCGCGCCAGCGCGGGGCGCGTCACCCAGAGCAGGCGGCTCTCCGCCCGCGTGATCGCGACGTACGCGAGCCGCTTCCAGAGCGGGATGCCCGCCTCCACCCGACCCGACCACGCCGCCGCCGAGATGTCGGGCGCGAAGACCTGGACGTCGGGCCATTGCGACCCCTGCGCCTTGTGGATCGTCACCGCCGCGCCGTGCAGGAACACCACGCCCATTCCGGCCGCCGTCGGGATGAACGGCTCCTCCCGGTCCGGCGCCTCGATCTGGATGATGCTCGCCACGCTCACGGTCGGCTCCTCCGCCGCGGTGACGTGCAGGCGGCTGAAGCCGGGCTTGCGCCCCTCGCCGAGGTAGATCGCCTGCGTGCCCTTGATGAAGCCGCGCGCCTCGAGATCCATGCGCTTCTTGCGGTGTCTGGCCGGCAGCTCGATCCCGTCGCAGATCAGCGGCTCACCGGGCAGAAGCGCGTCCTCCGGCGCCCCGTGCGCCGAGCGGAACGCCTGGATCAGCCGCACCCGCGTCGCGTTGCGCCAGACCAGCACCGGCGAGCGCGCCATCGCGTCGGCATCGACCCTCTGCGCGATCACCACGCGGCCATCCTTCGCCGCCGCCTCATGCACCATCCGCTCGAAGGCCCGGAAATCCACTTCCGGATCTCCCAGAGCGTGCGCGAGATCGAGAATCGGACTGTCCGCCTCCTGCCGGTGCACCCGGCTCAGCGTGAGCTTCGCGCCCTCCTCCAGCCCGTCGAAGACCATCCCGCCGGTCCCGCCGACCGGAGCCAGCTGCGCCGGATCCCCGAACAGCACCAGCGTGCCGAACAGCTCGCGCAGATCGTCGAACTGCCGCGCGTCGATCATCGAGGCCTCGTCGACCAGCGCGATGTCGAGCGGATCGTCCCGCCGCTTCCAACCCTGGATGAAATCCGATCCCCGCAGCCCCGCCGTCGCCAGCGCGCCCGGCACGGAGGGATGCGTCCGGTAGAACGCCATCGCCCGGTCGAGCGCCTCCTGCGACAGGGACTCGACCTCCGGCCGCTCGGCCTTGCCGGTCAGCCATTCGGCGATCGCCTCGTATTCGGGATGGTAGAGCGGCGTGTAGAGGATGCGGTGGATCGTCGTCGCCGGCACGCCCTGGGCGCGGAGCACGCTCGCCGCCTTGTTGGTCGGCGCGAGAACGGCCATCGTGCGTTTCGTCAACGCCTTGCGGCTCTCATACTCGCCCGAGACCGGCTCGACCCCGGCGTCGATCAGCCCCTTGACCATCGCGGCCAGCAGCATCGTCTTGCCCGACCCGGCCTTCCCCAGAACCGCGACGACCGGCTGCTTCCCGCCCCCCTGCGGCAGGATCTCCGCCCCGGCCAGATCGACCCCGGACGCGTGCAGAAGCGCCACGATCCGATCCCGCGCCCGCGCCTGGTCCTCCGAGAATTCCATGGGGCTCCGTCCCGTCCGCGCCGCCGCCCGTCTCTAGCGGCTGGCGCGGTCCGGTGCCAGCCTCACGCGGCTTGAGCCTGCGCGCTTCCCTCGGCAGCGGCCGTCGCGTAGAAGGAGTCTTCGAACCAGCGGGAAGGCTCGGCCCGCGAGATGCCGGAAACGCTGCAAATGTGCTCGCGCGACCTCCTCGCTGACTCCAGATCCCGACGCTGATGGCTTCTCGACCGGAGCCGGACGTTCCGATCACTTCGGGAGAGTGTCCGATCCGCTTGTAGATGCGCGGCATGCGCGCGTCGAACACTCCGATCGCCTGCTGCACTCCGAATCGCAGCGCAGCCTCGCAGGCAACCCAGCAGAAGCCCTGCGGCTATGATCGGCGAGGCGCCGGGCGCAAGACAGAAGCGGGTGCATTCCCAGATCAGCGGGCTGGAGATCTCCACGCCGTCGGTCAGATGGCGTGAAATGCTCATTAACCATCGTGCGGCCGATGGTGGGCAGCGCGCGCATCGAGCCCGCGTGGCGGCCGTCCGCATCCTGCCAAATCAGATAAAGCGGGTTAAGCGCATCGTATTCGTCCTGTTCCCAGCCGCGGTCATCAACTGAAACATCCCAGTTCAGGCGCTCTTTAAACTGCTTCGCACGGTCCGTGAACATTGAATGCTGAAGCATCGGCTCCGCCGTCAAATCATCTGCATATATGTAGCGGATCATGTAGACCTCCTGAGACATTGTCCGAGGTCATATTCAGCGTATTTAAATTAATTTAGTCCGAGCGTGCGCCGCTTCAGTATTTAGGCAACGCTCCATGTGGAACGATGATGCCCCGTGCCAACGCCATCGCCACGGCGTGGGTCACGTTCATCGCGCCCAGCTTGTGCCTTGCGGAATCGACATAAGCGCGCAGCGTATTCTCGGAAATCCCCAGCGTGTCGGCCACTTCCGCCCGGCTGCGGCCTTGGCTCAACAGCATCAGCGTCTCTTTCTCCCTGGGCGACAGATCGGCACTGGGCTTGTCGACCTCCTCATTGATGATGCGCTTCGCGTGCTGATGGACCAGATGCGAAACCAACAGAATGTCTTTCGCCCGCTCCGCTATCAGAGCCTGCCAATTCTTCATCAGTGGCGTTGTGGTTTATCGTGAATACTGCGAACTCGCCGCCCGGTCCCCAGATAGGGACTGACCAGCCTTGGTTTCCCACGCCGGCCGCAATCGCCTCGCGCATGATCACGCGCGACTGAGGACTTGACCAGTCGAGGGTCTTCCAATCCATCGGCGTGAAGCGGCGAATCGCGCCCAGAACGACAGGATCGATACTGACTGTAACCCTTCTCTATGTAACGCCGGACCCATTCGATGTCATAGGTGAAGGCGCCGACCTGCTCGCCCTTCTTGTTGCCCGTGTGGTAGAGGACATGTGCTACGCCCAAGAGCGTCGCGCAATTCATGCGCCCAGACCTGAAGCTCCTCAATGGACTTCGTGGTCTGCAACCGCTCCAGAACCGCCTCGAGGTCTGCCCGCACGAATACCGCCCGTTTCAGCGCCGGCGAGCTGCATTTCGATCTCGCTGGCGGCAACAAAGATGGCGTCGTCAAGCTGCTCGGCAAGCTCGACCATCCCGTTCTTTTCGGAAAACTGACGGATATCCTTCAGAATATCAATGACCCAGTTCGCCTTCATGTCTCTTCTCCGACAAATGACAGGACTTCGTGTCACTGTAGGTACCATGAGGCGGTGCAAACGGATATTCACCAATCCTGAGCCCTCAAAAAGTGCGGGGGCGGTCCGGACTAACACACTGAATTCGTTCGCTTCGAATTAAAATAATCGTCATGCGATTATTGCCGGCTGATTCGGTCACTCTCATTTCGTTTAATTTCAAATCAACCTGCTCGCTTCGATAGTGTCCTCGAATGTCCGGAGCCCGGTCACCGGCGCGCTCACCAGGACCGCCATGTTGCCGGGCTTGTGCTCGTTCCGGCGCATCAGCATATGCGCCGCCGGAAGCTCCCCCCACGGCAGCACCTCCGACATGCAGGGGTCGAGCCGCCGCTCGAGCATGAGACGGTTCGCCGCGCTCGCCTGCTGGAGATTGGCGAAGTGGCTGCCCTGCACGCGTTTCTGGTGCATCCAGAGGTATCGCGCGTCCATCGTCAGATTGAATCCGGACGTGCCGGCGCAGATGACGACCATTCCGCCCTTCTTGACCACGAAGACCGAGACGGGGAACGTCGCCTCGCCCGGATGCTCGAACACCATGTCGACGTTGACGCCCTTTCCGGTGACGTCCCAGATGGCTTTCCCGAATTTCCGGGCCTCGGCGAACCACGCCTTGTATTCCGGCGTGTTGACCTTGGGCATCTGGCCCCAGCAATCGAAATCCTTGCGGTTCAGCACGCCCTTGGCCCCCAGCGAAAGCACGAATTCGCGCTTGCTCTCGTCCGAGATCACGCCGATGGCGTTCGCGCCCGCCGTGTTGATCAGCTGGATCGCATACGACCCGAGCCCCCCCGACGCGCCCCAGACCAGCACGTTCTGCCCGGGCCGCAGCTCGTGCGGCGCGTGGCCGAACAGCATCCGGTACGCCGTCGCGAGCGTCAGCGTGTAGCAGGCGCTCTCCTCCCAGGTCAGGTGCCGCGGCCGCGCCATCAGCTGCTGCGACTGGACGTTGGTGAACTGCGCGAAGCTGCCGTCCGGCGTCTCGTAGCCCCAGATGCGCTGGCTCGGCGAATACATCGGGTCGCCGCCGTTGCAATGCTCGTCGTCGCCGTCGTCCTGATTGCAATGCACCACGACCTCGTCGCCGACCTTCCAGCGCTTGACCTTGTCTCCCACCGCCCAGACGATGCCCGCCGCGTCGGATCCGGCGATGTGATACAGCTGCTTGTGGCCGTCGAACGGACTGATCGGCAGACCGAGCGCCGCCCAGACCCCGTTGTAGTTCACCCCGGCCGCCATGACGAAGACCAGCACCTCGTGACTGTCGAGGACCGGCGTCGGGACCACTTCGACCTCGAAGGCCGTATCCGGCTCCCCGTGCCGCTCCCGACGGATCGTCCATGCGTACATGCGCCCGGGCACGTGCCCCAGGGGCGGGATCTCGCCGACCTCGTAGAGGTCTTTTTGCGGCGCGTCATAGGCCGGCTGGGCCGGGGGTCCGTCGAGAGGTGCCATGGCTCATCCCTTTCCTTCGCAGGCGCCGGCACGGAGATCGACGCGCAACAATCTTGCGGCGACGCGTGCGGATCGCTCATTCCGTTAGCATTGCTGCGATGCAACCAGATTCAACCGATCACGACAAGCCCTCTGAAGCGAAATTTTCGCTCTTGAGAGAAGTTTTTTGCGCAATAATATTACTTGGGTTTGCGCCGCGCCGCGAAAGATTCTACCGTGCCCGCGAACGGCAGTCCAATTCCAGAGCGAGAGACCGAATGAGTGACGCAGCCCCCGACAAGCCCTGGCTTTTCCGCACCTATGCCGGCCATTCGACCGCCGCCGCGTCCAACGCCCTCTACCGCGCCAATCTCGCGCGCGGCCAGACCGGTCTCTCCGTCGCCTTCGACCTGCCCACCCAGACCGGCTACGACGCCGACCACGCGCTGGCGCGCGGCGAGGTCGGCAAGGTCGGCGTCCCCGTGGCGCATCTGGGCGACATGCGCGCGCTCTTCGCCGAAATTCCGCTCGACCGGATGAACACCTCGATGACGATCAACGCGACCGCTCCGTGGCTCCTCGCCCTCTACATCGCCGTCGCCGAGGAACAGGGCGCCGACATCGCCAAACTCCAGGGCACCGTCCAGAACGACATCATCAAGGAATACCTCAGCCGCGGCACCTACGTCTTCCCGCCCGCGCCGAGCCTGCGCCTCATCGGCGACGTCACCGAATACTGTTTCCGGCACGT
Source organism: uncultured Alphaproteobacteria bacterium (assembly GCA_963798765.1). Classification (GTDB taxonomy): domain Bacteria; phylum Pseudomonadota; class Alphaproteobacteria; order Rhodobacterales; family Rhodobacteraceae; genus Amaricoccus. The sequence goes on from CAWCUP010000020.1 coordinate 132,431, forward strand.
CCCGAAATGGAACCCGATGAACGTCTGCTCCTACCACCTCCAGGAGGCGGGCGCGACGCCGGAGCAGGAGCTCGCCTTCGCGCTCGCCACCGCGATCGCCGTGCTCGACGAGGCGCGCGGGAGGGTCTCCCCCGAGGAGTTCCCGCAGGTCGCCGCCCGCATATCCTTCTTCGTCAACGCCGGCATCCGCTTCGTGACCGAGATGTGCAAGATGCGCGCCTTCGTCGATCTGTGGGACGAGATCCTCCGCGACCGCTACGGCGTCGAGGACCCCGCGCTCCGCCGCTTCCGTTACGGCGTCCAGGTCAATTCGCTCGGCCTGACCGAGCAGCAGCCGGAGAACAACGTCTACCGCATCCTCATCGAGATGCTCGCCGTGGTCCTGTCGAAAAAGGCCCGCGCCCGCGCCGTCCAGCTCCCGGCATGGAACGAGGCGCTCGGCCTGCCCCGTCCCTTCGACCAGCAATGGTCGCTGCGGATGCAGCAGATCGTGGCGCTCGAGACCGACCTCCTCGAATACGACGACCTCTTCGACGGCAACCCGGCGGTCGAGGCCAAGGTCGAGGCGCTCAGGACCGGCGCGCGCGACGAACTCGCCCGCATCGACGCGATGGGCGGGGCGATCGAGGCCATCGGCTACATGAAAGGCGCTCTCGTCACCGCGAACGCCGCCCGCCTCGGCCGCATCGAATCCGGCGAGACCGTCGTGGTCGGCGTGAACCGCTACGTCGAGGCCGAGCCGAGCCCGCTCGCGACCGGCGACGGCGGCGTCATGAGCGCCGATCCCGCCGCCGAGGCCGCCCAGATCGCCGGCCTCGCGGCCTGGCGCGCGGATCGCGATCCCGCAGCCGTCTCCGCGGCGCTCGACGCGCTCCGCGCCGCCGCCCGCGACGGCTCCAACATCATGCCGCCCTCCATCGCCGCCGCGAAGGCGGGCGTGACCACCGGCGAATGGGGCGCCGCGACGCGCGAGATCTTCGGCGAGTACCGCGCGCCCACCGGCGTCGGCCGCGCGGCATCCACCGGCCGAGACGATCTCGACGAGGTGCGCGCCGCGGTCGAGGCGGTCACCGCGCGTCTCGGCCGCCGGATCCGTTTCCTCGTCGGCAAACCCGGCCTCGACGGCCACTCCAACGGCGCGGAACAGATCGCCCTGCGCGCGCGCGACAGCGGCATGGAGGTGATCTACGAGGGCATCCGCTGCACCCCCGCCCAGATCGTCAACGCCGCGCTGCAGGAATCGGCCAACGTCGTCGGCCTCTCGATCCTGTCGGGCAGCCACCTGCCGCTGGTCCGCGACGTGCTGGAGCGCATGCGCGCCGCGGGCCTCGAGGACGTGCCGCTGGTCGTGGGCGGCATCATTCCGGAAGCCGACGCCCAGGCGCTTCGCGCCGACGGGGTGGCGCGGGTCTACACGCCGAAGGACTTCGAGCTGAACCGCATCATGCTCGAGATCGTCGAACTGGTCGCCCGAGAGGGCCAGGCGGCGGCGTGAATCCGCCGCTCGCGATTTAAGCCAACGAAAACAGGCGGCGACCGCGCGTCCCGTCGCCGACGCGCCCCGATCGCGGCGCCTCCGCCCGAAGTCCGATGGAACCGGTCCGGACTCCCGGAATTTGCCGGTCATGCGCCCACGACCGGGCGTCCCGAAATGGAGGCATCAGATGAGAGACCCAGTCAACTCCCCCCCGCGCGACACGAACCGCGCACCCGTCGACGACCCGGCGCGCGGCCGGCGAAGCGCGGGCGGCGCCAGCCGATGGATCTGGATCGGCGCCGCGGTGCTGCTCGGACTCGTCCTGCTGTTCTGGCTCTTCGGCATGGGGGACGACACCGCGGACGTCGTCGACGTCACGCCATCCGCGACATTGCCCGCAGACGAAGTGGTCGCCGATCCGGACGCCGAGGTCGTCGAGATCCAGCCGACGACGGACGCCGATCCGGAGGTCGATGTTGAGGTCGAGACAGACACGGTCCCGTCCACTCCGCCGGAATGAGCACCATGCGCGCGACCGCCGGCCGCGCGGATGCGCCGCCAAGGAGAGCCCGATGAGAGAAACCGCCAAGCCGGCGCCCCGCGACCCGCGTCACGAACCGATCAGGGACCCGGCGCGCCGGGGAACCGGCCGCTGGCTCGGGGCCGGCGCGCTTGTGCTGCTCGCGCTCGTCGTGATCCTCTGGCTGACGGCCCTGCCCGACGTCGCCGACCGGACGGATGTCGCGCCCTCGACGGCGGTCCCGGCCGAAGCGGTGATTGCGGACCCGAACCCCGTCGTCCCGCAGGACGCGCCCATCCAGCCGGCTCCCGTCAGGGAGGAGCCGTCGCAGTGACCGCGCTCAGTCGGCGAGCTCGTCGGTCCACACCTTGAAGCCGGACAGGAAATTCGGCCCGAAGGTGTGGGTCAGCGGCACGTCGGCCGCGTCGCGTCCCTGGGCGATCAGGATCCTGCCGATCCGCGGAGCGTTGTTCCGCGGATCGAAGGCGTGCCAGCGCCCGCCGAGATAGACCTCCATCCAGGCGGCGAAATCCATCTCGGACCAAGGCTTCGGCTGGCCTATATCGCTGATGTAGCCGGTGCAGTAGCGCGTCGGGATGTTCATGCAGCGGCAGAACGTCACCGCCAGATGGGTGAAATCGCGGCAGACGCCCACGCCCTCGCGATACGCCTCCGCCGCCGTGCGCGTCGCGCGGGCGTTCTCATACCCGAACCGGATATGGCCGTTGACGAAGTCGCATATCGCCTGCACCCGCGCCCATCCCGGCGGCGTGTTCCCGAACAGGCCCCACGCGTCGTTCGACAGCACGTCGGTCTCGCAATAGCGGCTCCCGAGCAGGTACTCCAGCGTGCTCGACGGCAGGTCCTCGACCGCGTGCTGCTCGGCCTCCGGAACCACCGGGTCGGGCAGACCGGAGTCGCGCACGACGCCGTCCGTGCCCATCTTGAAACGCCCGGCGGGCGCGACGAGCCTGTTGCACCAGTTCCCGAACGCGTCGCGATAGCTCTCGATCGGCACGGCGGGGTCGGTGATCAGATGGTCCGGCCGCTCCAGATCCGCGAACCGCGAGTAATGCACGTTCAGGATCACGATCATCGGCGTCGGAACCGAAAGATCATAGGTCAGTTCGCAACCCACTTTGATGCGCATGTCGTCATCCCCCTGCCAACCCCGTCGCGCCAAGCATGACAGGTCGCCGCGCCGGACGCCATGCCCGCGACGCGATCCGGGCGGCAGTCGGAAACGGAGCGGCGCGTCATTCGTTCGTTGAGAAGAGCCACGGGAAACGTCGGCGCCGCAGGGCTGACAGGCGATCGTCCCTTGTCGGCCTTCGCGACCACCGGATTGCGCCCGGCGCCAAGCGTCTCGACCGCCGCCGCGCCCCGTTTCCACGACGTCTGGACGTCTCAAACGCCTTTGAACGCCAGAATCGCTACGTCCGAAACCTCGGCCCGCACCTCCTGAACCGCCCGACCGGGAACGCGGCATGACCCGCAGCGAGGACCTCCTGAAAGAACGCTCCGGCGATCCGAGGTGGAACCGAATCCGGCGTGGAGAAGCCCTGTGAAACTCCTTTCCACGGAGTTAACACGATTCGATTCTTCTTTTATGGTCAGGTATTTACCGAAATTGCCACGCGTGGCCACTCGCCGGATCACATGCGCCGTTCGACCATCAGCTGCTTGATCGACGCGATCGCCTTGGCCGGGTTCAGCCCCTTCGGACAGGTCCGCGTGCAGTTCATGATCGTGTGGCAGCGGTAAAGCTTGAACGGGTCTTCCAGATCGTCGAGCCGCTCCCCCGTCGCCTCGTCCCGACTGTCGGCGATCCAGCGGTATGATTGCAGAAGCGCCGCCGGCCCAAGATACCGGTCGGAATTCCACCAATAGGACGGGCAGGACGTCGAACAGCACGCGCACAGGATGCACTCGTAGAGCCCGTCGAGCTTGCGCCGGTCATCCTCGGACTGCTTCCATTCCTTGGCGGGCGTGTTCGTCTTGGTCTCCAGCCACGGCATGATGCTCGCGTGCTGGGCGTAGAAATGGGTGAGGTCGGGGACCAGGTCCTTGACCACCGGCATGTGCGGCAGCGGATAGATCCTCACCTCGCCGTCGATCTCGTCCATGCCCTTGATGCAGGCCAGCGTGTTCACCCCGTCGATGTTCATCGCGCAGGACCCGCAGATCCCCTCGCGGCAGGACCGGCGGAACGTCAGCGTCGGATCGATCTCGTTCTTGATCTTGATCAGCGCGTCGAGAACCATCGGCCCGCAATCGTCCAGATCGACGAAATACGTGTCGACGCGCGGGTTTTCCGGCGTGTCGGGGTTGTATCGGTAGACCTTGAACGCCCGCGCGTCCTTCGCGCCGGCGGGCTTCGGCCAGGTCTTGCCCGTCACCATCCGGGAATTCTTGGGCAGCGTCAGTTCAACCATGGCGCGGACTCCTCAATACACCCGCGCCTTGGGCGCGATCTTTCTCATGTCGATCCCGCCCGCGTCCTGGCCGCTCAGCGGCTCCAGATGCACGGGCCGGTAGCTCAGCGTCACGCTGTCGTCGGGATGTACCACGGCCAGCGTGTGCTTGCGCCAGTTCACGTCGTCGCGGTCGGGATGGTCCTCCTGGGCGTGCGCGCCGCGGCTCTCCTTGCGCGCCTCGGCCGAAACGATCGTCGCCAGCGCGTTCGGCATCAGGTTGGTCAGCTCCAGCGTCTCCATCAGGTCGGAGTTCCAGATCATCGACCGGTCGGTGACCTTGATGTCGTTCATGCGCCCGGCGATCGCCTTCATCTTCTCCACGCCCTCGGCCAAGGTCTCGTCCGTCCGGAAAACCGCCGCGTCCTCCTGCATCGTCTTCTGCATGTCGAGCCGCAGCTCCGCCGTGGGCGTCCCGCCATCCGCGTGCCGGAGCCCGTCGAACCGCGCGACCGCCGCGTCGACGGAGGCCTCGTTCAGCGGCGCGTTCGGGGCCGCCGGATCGACGATCTCGCCGGCGCGGATCGCCGCCGCGCGCCCGAACACCACCAGGTCGATCAGGCTGTTCGATCCCAGCCGGTTCGCCCCGTGCACGCTCGCGCAGCCCGCCTCGCCCACCGCCATCAGGCCGGGCGCCACGCGGTCCGGCTCGTCCTCCGTCGGGGCCAGAACCTCGCCCCAGTAATTCGTCGGAATCCCGCCCATGTTGTAATGCACCGTCGGCAGCACCGGGATCGGCTCGCGCGTGACGTCCACGCCCGCGAAGATCTTGGCGCTCTCCGAGATGCCGGGCAGCCGCTCGTGCAGCGCCTCGGGCGGAAGGTGGTTGAGGTTGAGATGGATGTGGTCCTTGTTCGGACCCACGCCCCGCCCCTCGCGGATCTCCATCGTCATGCAGCGCGACACCACGTCGCGGCTCGCCAGATCCTTGTAGGTCGGCGCGTAGCGTTCCATGAACCGCTCGCCCTCGGAATTGGTGAGATACCCGCCCTCTCCCCGCGCGCCTTCGGTGATCAGGCACCCGGCGCCGTAGATGCCGGTGGGGTGGAACTGCACGAACTCCATGTCCTGGAGCGCCATGCCCTGCCGCGCGATCATCCCGTTGCCGTCGCCGGTGCAGGTATGCGCCGAGGTCGCCGAGAAATACGCCCGCCCGTAGCCGCCCGTCGCCAGCACGGTCATCTTCGCGCTGAACCGGTGCAGCGTGCCGTCGTCGAGCTTCCAGGCCAGAACGCCCTGGCAGACGCCGTCCTCGGACATGATGAGGTCGATGGCGAAGTACTCGATGTAGAATTCCGCGTTGTGCTTGAGGCTCTGGCCGTAGAGCGTGTGCAGGATCGCGTGCCCCGTCCGGTCGGCGGCCGCGCAGGTCCGCTGCACCGGCGGACCCTCGCCGAATTCCGTCGTGTGGCCGCCGAACGGCCGCTGATAGATCCGCCCGTCCTCGGTCCGCGAGAACGGCACGCCGTAATGCTCGAGCTCGTAGACGGCCTTCGGGCGCCTCGCGCGCGAGATATTCCATCGCGTCCGTGTCGCCGAGCCAGTCCGATCCCTTGACGGTGTCGTACATGTGCCACTGCCAATGGTCCGGCCCCATGTTCGACAGGGACGCCGCGATCCCGCCCTGGGCCGCGACGGTGTGGCTGCGCGTGGGAAACACCTTCGTCACGCAGGCCGTCTTGAGGCCCTGTTCGGCCATGCCGAGCGTCGCGCGCAGGCCCGGAGCCTCCGGCGCCGACCACGACGACGTCATACACATGATCGGTGAACTCGTAGTCAGACATTGTCGTCCTTTCAGGCGGCGAAGGCGATCTTGGCGACGGCGAACACGCCGGTCAGACCGAGAGCCCAGGCGAACGCCGTGTTCAGCACCAGCGCCAGCGGCAGGATACCCTTCCCGTGCACGTAGTCCTCGATCACAACCTGCAAACCCTGCTGCAGATGGATCGCGAGCACGATGATGAACAGGATCGCCACGATGGCGTTGAACGCGTTGCCGTAGACCGCGCGCGCCGTCTCGAAATCCCCGCCGAGCGCTCCCGCGAACGGAAAGATGAACAGCAGCGTCAGCGGCACGAGCGCGATCGACGTCAGGCGCTGGTTCCACCAGTGGCCGGTGCCCTCCTTCGCCGTTCCCAGTCCCTGGACCCGCTGCCTGTCGGTTCTGTAATCCACGCCGGCCACCTCAGAGCGCCACGATCAGAGTGAGGGCCGACATCACCGCCGTGCCCGCGAAAACGAGAATGGAGGTCTTCTTGATCATGTCCAGACCGAGCCAGTAGCCGGCGTCCCAGACGAGATGCCGCAGGCCGCTGAAGAAGTGGTACCAGAGCGCGACCATGGACAGCAGCAGGATCAGCCCGCCGAACCAGCCGGTCAGGAGGTCGTCGACGAACCCGAAACGCTCGGGCCGGCCGGCGAGCCCGAGGAACCACCAGACGCCCAGAAGAAAACCGAGCGTCAAGCCAATTCCGGTGATCCGGTGGAAGATCGACATCGCCGAGTTGATCTGGGGCCTGTAGATCGAGAGATGCGGAGAGAGGGGCCTGGCGCCCCGGTTCACGTCAGCCATTGGCACCTCCGAAATTGCCGCCACTCACGAGCCGCGGCGGCCTGTCGCCGGTGCCCGGATACCCTGAAGCCATGCGGTCTACTCGCCCGTCCACGTCCCGAATGCAAGGCTTTCGGGTCGCGATCCATGCCCGGCGCGCCGCCGGACGCCGATCGAGAGGCCACTCTCAGCATGGCGCGAACACCCAGTAGTCGAGATCGAGCAGAACGCCCGGACGATGTTTCCCGTCCGCGCCTCTGAAGGGAAACGGGCCGTCGTCCGGGTCCGTCGCGGCGACGTTGAACGCCACCGTCCGCATCCGGAGCGCCCCGACGCCCGGCGCGTCCGTTTCCGCGCGGTCGAGCACCTCCGACCAGGCCGACACCGTGTCGCCCGCGTGACAGGGGGCGACGTGGCTTCCGGCGTTGATCGCCGCGACCATCTGCGCGTTCGCCAGACCGTTGAAGCTCAGCGCCCGCGCCAGGCTGATGACGTGGCCGCCGTAGATCAGCCGGCGCCCGTCCTCGCGGGCGGTGGCGTCGAAATGCACTTTCGCGGTGTTCTGCCAGAGCCGCGTGGCCATCATGTGCTCGGCTTCCTCGATCGTGATCCGGTCCACATGATCGATCCGCTCGCCCACCTCGTAATCGCCGCACCGCCACGGCTCTCCGGCCAGAGCGAAGTCGTACCGCGTGAAGTCGAGGCCCTCCGGCACAACGAGATCCGCCGCCGCGACGCTCGGCGACAGCTTCGGCACGGCGGCCTCCGGCGCCGCCGCCCCGGCGTCGCGCTTGCGCACCATGACCCAGCGGCAGAACGACATCACGGTCTCGCCGCGCTGGTTCCGCCCGGTCGATCGCACCCAGACGACGCCGGTCCTGCCGCTGGAATTCTCCTTGAGCCCGATCACCTCGCTCGTCGCGGTCAGCGTGTCCCCCGGCATGACCGGACGCAGGAACCGCGCCTCGGCGTAGCCCAGATTGGCGACGGCGTTCAGACTGATGTCGGGAACCGTCTTGCCGAAGACCACATGGAACGCGGCCAGATCCTCGAGCGGGGACCGCGCGAGTCCGCAGCTTCGCGCGAATTCGTCCGACGAGTAGAGCGCGAACCGCGACGGATAGAGCGCCCCGTAGAGCGCCCGGTCACCGTCCGTGACCGTGCGCGGCACCGCGTGCGCGATGACCTCGCCGAGGCGGTAATCCTCGAAGAACCTCCCGGTCCGCGCCTTCGACACCTCAGAGGTCTCCCAGCTTCTTCGCCGGATCGTAGGGGCCGTCCACCTCCTTCACCACCGCCTGGCCGCAGCGCATCGCGCCGGCCTTCGCGTCGAAAGCGTAGGACGGGTGGCCGTGCAGCGACCAGCCTTTCGCCAGCGCCGCCGTCACCTTGTGGCAGAACTCCGCATCGTCCCCGCCGGTCAGGTACCTGTAGGCCAGGATGCGGCTCATCGCGGAAACGGCCAGTATCCGAGCCATGTGTGGATCGCCGCGATCACCCCGTAAAGCACCAGCGCGATCACGATCAGCCGGATATCGCCCTTGACCGGACCGGGCTCGGGCCGCACCCAGGGTCCGGAGGTCGCGTTGATCACCAGCATCTCCGCCACGGCCCAGACGCCGAGCCCGCCGAAGAGGACGACGGACAGCGAGTCGCCGTTGACCAGAAGATGCGCGACCGCCCAGACCACGACGCCCGTCAGCATCGGATGGCGCAGCCAGGATCGCGCGCGCCCCTTGGACGAGCCCATCCCGAACAGCGCGATCGCCGCGAACATCAGCAGGTTGTTGAGATGCACGCCCCATGCCGGCGGCGCGTAGACGGCGGTCCAGTCCCCGGTCCTGTAACCCCAGATCATCAGGATCAGCGACAGCGCGATCAGCGCGGCGACGATCCATTTCGACGGTCCCTCCCCGAACCTGTCCGCGAGGCCCGAACGGCCGCCCGGTGACAGGCGCTTGAAAAAATGCGCCAGAACCCAGAGCGCGAGCCCCAGGATGAGAATGGTCATGTCAGAGTCTCCCCTATGCGACAGGGCCGCGATCCCCGGCTCACGCCGCCGCCTCGGCGGTCCCGGCGATGACCGCAGCCATTTCCAGAAGGCGCCGCGCCGCGGCAACGTGCAGGTTCTCCACGATCCGCCCGTCAAGCACCGCGACGCCGTCGCCGCGCGCCTCGGCCTCCTCGAACGCCGCGACCTCCGCGCGCGCCGTCTCGATGGCCTCGGGTGACGGCGCGAAGATCTCGTTGGCGACGTCGATCTGCGCCGGATGGATCAGCGTCTTGCCGTCGAACCCCATGTCCCGTCCCTGTACGCAGGCCGCGCGCAGACCCTCCTCGTCCTTGAACGCGTTGTAGACGCCGTCGACGCAGACGAGGCCTTCGGCCCGCGCCGCGAGCAGACACAGCCCGAGGCCCGTCAGGACCGCAAGACGGTCCGGCGTATGCGCGGCGCCCAGATCCTTGACCAGATCGTTCGTCCCCAGAACCAGTCCCGCCAGCCTCGGATGCGCCCCCGCGATCGCGGCCGCGTTCAGCATCGCGCGCGGCGTCTCCATCATCGCCCAGAGCCGCGTCTCCTCGGGCGCGCCGTGCTTCCGCATAAGCGCGTCCGCCTCCAGCAGATGACCGGGCCGCTCGACCTTCGGCAGCAGGATCCCGTCCGGTCCCGCCGCGCAGGCGCGCGCCAGATCCTCGGCACCCCATTCCGTGTCCAGCCCATTGATCCGGATCAGCACAAGCCGGCGCCCGTATCCGCGCGCCTCGACCGCCGCTCCCACGAGTTCGCGCGCGCGCGACTTTTCCGAGGGCGCCACGGCGTCCTCCAGATCGAGGATCAGAGCGTCGGCGGGCAGGTCGCGGGCCTTCTCCAGCGCCCGCTCCTTCGAGCCGGGCATGTAGAGCATGGACCGGCACGGCCGCGTGATCTCCGCCATGGAACCCCCTTCGTGCTGCACCGCAGCGATTTGTGGCCGCACCAGGGAGCGAACGCAAGACCATTCCGGCCGCGCCGTTGCGCGCGGAGCGCCCCGGGCGCGCGCGGCGTTAAGGATTTCTTCGGGATTCCGGCGCAAATTAACCATTGTTCCGGGACGCTCCGCCCTTCGGAAGTCCCGCAAGTCCCGCCCGCCAGGCGGCCACCGGCGAGTTCACCGCAGATGACGCGGGAGCCGGCGCCGTCCCGTCCCGCCCGATGACAAGGAACTGGATAATGCCCAATCTGTCGCATCCCGTCCGGGCCGCATTGGCGCTCGGGCTTCTTCTGAGCACCCCGACGGCGGAGGCCGAGACCCGCCAGGCCTGCGCCGAGCGCGCCAAGGTCGTCGAGCGCCTGGCCGAGAAATACGGCGAGACCCGCCAGAGCATGGGCCTCCACCAGAACAACGGCGTGCTCGAGGTCTACGCCTCGACCGAGACCGGCACCTGGACGATCCTCGTGACGATGCCCAACGGCCTCTCGTGCCTGATCGCGGCCGGACAGTCCTGGGAAGGCAACGCCGCCTCGCTCGTCAAACCGGGCAAGGACGCCTGATCGCCGCCGGGACGCGCGCTCAGAGCAGCGCGTCCCAGACCAGCTTGCTCCCGGTCACGAGCAGCAGCACGTAGGTCACGCGGAAGAACCAGACCTCCCGCATGCGACGATGCGCGACGGCCCCCAGCAGCACCCCCGCCACCGCCACCGGCGCCAGCATCAGGTTCGCCCGCGCCGAGTCGGCGGTGAACATGCCGAGCGCCAGGTAGGGCGCGAACTTGATCAGATTCACCCACCAGAACGAGATCACCGTCGTCGCCTGATAGGTCGTCTTGTCCAGACCGCGCCCCAGCAGATACATCGCCGCCGGCGGGCCGCCCGCATGGCTCACGAAGCTGGTGAACCCCGCGACCCCGCCCCAGAACACGCCCGACGCTGGTCCCCGGGGCGTTCTCGGACGCCGTCAGCCACCCCCGCTCCCGCGCGACCCGCCATGCCACGAACCCGATGGCGATCAGCCCGATGAAAAGCCGGATCGCGTCCGGGCTGACCGAGCGGAAGAAGAGCCAGCCCAGCGCCACGCCCGGCGCCATGCCGATCATGAGCCGCATCGCGTCCACAGGAGACCAGCGCCGCCAGTAGGTCCGCAGGCCCGTCACGTCCATCATCATCAGGAGCGGCAGCATCAGGCCCACCGCCTGCGCCGGCTCCATGATCAGCGCGAGCAGAGGCGCGGCGGCGAAGCCCGCGCCGCCGCCGAAGCCGCCTTTCGAGACGCCCGCGAACAGCACGGCCGGGATCGCGATCGCGAAAAACGCGGCGTTCAGCTCCAAGATGTCTCCGATCCCCGCCCGATCGGTAAGGACGCGGCGCCGCTGCCTCCGTCGGCCCGGCGCCTCCGCCAGCGACCGCCCGGGCAGGCTTCTGAAGAAGCGGTCGTCCGCGACCGTATGCGACATCCGGTCGAGCCTGAACAACCTGAAATCGTCACGCGGCCCGCGCCAGGCCGGGCGGGTCCGAACCTTGCGCCGGAGACGCGGACCGGGCGACCGCGACCGCGCCGGCCTCTCCCCCGCCGGGTTCCTGCGCGCCCGGTCCGCCGCCCCTTTTGCGTCTTGCCAACCAACTGGCGAACGGCTAGCCAAATCGCGATTTTTCCACCCAACCGGAGGCAGGCCAAATGGCAAGACCGAAGATCGCGCTGATCGGCGCCGGACAGATCGGGGGCACGCTGGCACACCTCGCCGCGCTCAAGGAACTGGGCGACGTCATCCTCTTCGACATCGCCGAGGGCACGCCGCAGGGCAAGGCGCTCGACATCGCCGAGAGCGCGCCGGTCGGCAAGTTCGACGCGGTCCTCAAGGGCACCAACGACTACGCCGACATCGCCGGCGCCGACGTCTGCATCGTCACCGCCGGCGTGGCGCGCAAGCCCGGCATGAGCCGCGACGACCTTCTCGGCATCAACCTCAAGGTCATGAAATCGGTCGGCGAGGGCATCGCAGCCAACGCGCCGGACGCCTTCGTCATCTGCATCACCAACCCGCTCGACGCGATGGTCTGGGCGCTGCGCGAGTTCTCGGGTCTGCCCCACAACAAGGTCTGCGGCATGGCCGGCGTGCTCGACAGCGCCCGCTTCCGCCACTTCCTCGCCGACGAGTTCCAGGTCTCGGTCAAGGACGTCACCGCCTTCGTGCTCGGCGGCCACGGCGACACGATGGTGCCGCTGTCGCGTTACTCCACCGTCGCCGGCATCCCGCTCCCCGATCTGGTCTCGATGGGCTGGACCACCCAGGAGAAGCTCGACGCGATCATCCAGCGCACCCGCGACGGCGGCGCCGAGATCGTCGGACTGCTCAAGACCGGCTCCGCGTTCTACGCCCCCGCCGCCTCCGCCATCGAAATGGCCGAAGCCTTCCTCAAGGACCAGAAGCGCGTCCTGCCCTGCGCCGCCCATCTCGACGGACAGTACGGCCTCAAGGACATCTATGTCGGCGTCCCGACCGTGATCGGCGCCGGCGGCATCGAACGCGTGGTCGAAATCAAACTCGACAAGACCGAGAAGGCAGCGTTCGACAAATCCGTCGACTCCGTCAACGGCCTCATCGAAGCCTGCAAGGGCATCGATTCGAGCCTGGCATGACCGGCCGCCCGCACGTACTCGTCACCGGCGGCTCGCGCGGCATCGGCGCGGCGGTCTGCCGCCTCGCCGCCGCGCGCGGCTGGAACGCGACCGTCAACTACGCCAGAGCGCGCGAGGCCGCGGACTCCGTCGTCGCCGATGTCGAGAAAGCCGGCGGCGAAGCCGTCGCCGTCCAGGCCGACATCGCCTCGGAGAGCGAGACGACCGACCTCTTCGACGCGGCGGAAAAGGCGCTCGGCCCGGTCGACTCGGTCATCGTCAACGCCGGGGTCTTCGCCCCGCCCTCTCCTCTGGCGGAAATGGACCTCGACCGGATCCGCCGCATCGTCGACGTCAACGTGACCGGCGCGCTCCTGACCTGCCGCGAGGCGGCGAGGCGCATGTCCAGAAGCCGCGGCGGCAAGGGCGGCACCATCGTGCTCCTCTCCTCCGCCGCCGCCCGTCTCGGCGCGCCCGGCGCCCAGGTCGACTACGCCGCCTCAAAGGGCGCCATCGAGTCCCTCCTGATCGGCCTCTCGCGCGAACTCGCCCCCGAAGGCATCCGCGTGAACGCCGTCAGCCCCGGCCTGATCGACACGGAGATCCACGCCGCCGCCGGCGACCCCGAGCGCGCGCGCCGTCTGGGCTCCACGACGCCCATCGGTCGCGAAGGCTCCGCCGAGGAGGTCGCCGAGGCGATCTGGTGGCTGATGTCGGACGCCTCGTCCTACGCGGCCGGCGCGAACATCGACGTGACCGGCGGGCGCTGAACCCGCTTGACGGCGCCGCCGCGTCCCGGCGTGATGGCCGCGGAGGGATGCCGGCGATGACGACACGCGATCTCGTGAAGGCCGCCGCGCTCGCCGCCGGTCTCGCCTTCGCGCCCGTGCCGGGACGGACCCAGGATCAGGCCGAGGCGCCGCCCCAGCCCGACGCCGCGATCTCCGTGGGCGCGGACACGGTCTCCGATTCCGACATCGCCAACCGGATCGACGGCATCATCCTGGCGGTCGGCGCCTTCGACGACGTCTCGCGCACGGTCTCGTCCGGCGTCGTCACGCTGACCGGCACCGTCCCGGAGACCGCCGACATCGAACGCCTGGAGCGGATCGTCGGCCGCATCGAGGGCGTGGTCTCGGTCGAGAACTCGGTCACCGCCTCCAGCGACGTCGGCGAGCGGCTGACGCCCGCCCTGGGGCGCATCGGCGAGCGCGTCCGCCAGACCGTCGCCTTCCTGCCGCTGCTGGCCATCGGCCTCGCGACGCTCGCGGGGATCAGCGCGCTCGGCTGGGTCCTCACCCGCAGCGGGCGGCTTTTCGCGCGGATCACGCCCAACGCCTTCATCGCCGACATCCTGCGCACGCTGGTCCGCTTCGCCTTCGTCTTCGCGGGCATCGTCGTCGCGCTCGACCTGATCGGCGCGACCGCCCTGCTCGGCACGCTGCTCGGCGCCGCCGGCATCATCGGCCTCGCGGTCGGCTTCGGCGTGCGCGACACCATCGAGAATTTCGTGGCCTCGGTCATGATGAGCGTCCGGCAGCCCTTCTCGCCCAACGATCTCGTGGAGATCGAGGGCGAGCTCGGCAACGTCATCCGACTGACCTCGCGCGCGACCATCCTGCTCTCGCCCGACGGCAACCACGTCCGCCTGCCCAACGCGACCGTCTTCAAGAGCAAAATCATCAACTACACCCGCGAGCCGCAGCGCCGCTTCCTGTTCGAGCTCGGCGTCGACGCGGATTCGGACCTCGCCGCGGCGCGCGAGACGGGTCTCGCGGCGATCCGCGCGCTCGATTTCGTGCTCGACGCGCCGCCGCCCGCCGCCTGGATCGAGAACGTCGGCGAGTCCAACGTGGTGCTCCAGTTCACCGGCTGGATCGACCAGCGCCGGACCGATTTCGTGCAGGCCCGCGGCGAATCGATCCGCATCGCCAAGACCGCGCTCGAGGCCGCGGGCTTCGCGCTGCCCGAACCGATCTACCGCGTGCGTCTCGATCAGGGCGCGTCGCTCCCGTCGGTCCCGGACGCCCGCGCCCCGCGCCCGGCGCCGCCGCCGCCCGCGCCGCAGACCGCCGCCGCGCCCAAGGACGACACCATCGAGCGGAAGGTCGAGGCCGACCGTCGCGCTGCGCCCGCCAAGGACCTGCTCGATCCCGACGCCCTGACCGGCGACTGACCGAGCTGGACGAATCGCCGCGCCTGAAGTGCGGCGCGTTTTGTGATCACGTCGAAAAAACGCGTGATCACAAAATCGGGGTTTTTCCGCCGAACGTCTCGCCGCGCCGCATTTCAATTGCAACGCCGACCGCGCGCTCCTACGACGGCGCGGCGGGGTGCGGTCATGTCGCGCCCGCCGGCGAACGCAGTTTGGCCCGACCGGGCAGGGATGGTGGCGAATGAACATTCACGAGTACCAGGCGAAGCAGCTCCTGCGGGAATACGGCGCGCCGGTCTCCGACGGCCGCGCCGTCCTCCGCGCCGAGGAGGCCAAATCCGCCGCCGGCGAACTCGACGGGCCCGTCTGGGTGGTCAAGGCCCAGATCCACGCGGGCGGCCGCGGCAAGGGCACGTTCAAGGAAGCCTCCGCAGGCGACAAGGGTGGCGTGCGCATCGCCAAATCCGTCTCCGAGGCCGCCGACGAGGCGCAGAAGATGCTGGGCCGCACGCTCGTCACCCACCAGACCGGCCCGGCCGGCAAGGTCGTGAACCGCATCTACATCGAGGATGGCGCCGACATCGACCGCGAGCTTTATCTCGCGCTGCTCGTCGACCGGGCCTCGAGCCGCATCGCCTTCGTCGTCTCCACCGAGGGCGGCATGGACATCGAGGAGGTCGCGGCCTCCACTCCCGAGAAGATCCTCAGCTTCTCCGTCGATCCCGCCTCGGGCATCTCCGGCTTCCACGGCCGCCGCGTCGCCTTCGCCCTCGGGCTCGAAGGCAAGGCGGTCAAGCAATGCGTCGACCTCGTGAACCGGCTCTACCGCCTCTTCAACGAGCGCGACTGCGAGATGCTGGAAATCAACCCGCTGATCGTCACCAAGGCCGGAGACCTCGTCTGTCTCGACGCCAAGATGGGCTTCGACGGCAACGCCATGTACCGTCAGAAGGACATCATGGCGCTGCGCGACGAGACCGAGGAGGACGCCAAGGAGCTCGCCGCCTCGAAATTCGACCTCAACTACATCGCGCTCGACGGCGAGATCGGCTGCATGGTCAACGGCGCCGGCCTCGCGATGGCCACGATGGACATCATCAAGCTCTACGGCTCCGAACCCGCGAACTTCCTCGACGTCGGCGGCGGCGCCACGACCGAGAAGGTCACCGAGGCGTTCAAGATCATCACCTCGGACCCCAAGGTCAAAGGCATCCTCGTCAACATCTTCGGCGGCATCATGCGCTGCGACGTCATCGCCGAGGGCGTGATCGCCGCGGTCAAGGAGGTCGGCCTCAAGGTCCCGCTGGTCGTCCGCCTCGAAGGCACGAATGTCGAGCTGGGCAAGAAGATCCTCAACGAGAGCGACGTGTCGGTGATCGCCGCCGACGATCTCGGCGACGCCGCCGAGAAGATCGTGAAGGCGGTGAGGGGTTGAGCCGCGATCCCGGAACGACGCCGCTCCTGCTCGGCCTCGCGATGGTGGCGCTGGGGCTCGCGGCGAGCCGGATCGAACCCGGCGCCCTGTCGCTGCCCGCGCCCTCCGCGCGGCGCAAGCGGCTGTCCGACGTGCGCACCGGCCGGGACGCCGCGAAGGTCGCGCGCGACGGGATCGCCAATTTCATTCCGGACAACCTGACGGCCTCCATCGGCCGCACGCTGATGCTCATGGGCGGCGCGCTCCTGGCGGTGCGGCTTCTGGACGAATTCGTTGAAGACGAGGGCGTGGACTACTGATCCGGAGCCGCTCCGGTCCGTAACCGTCCCGAAAGAGATAGAAAGAAACGACATGGCAATCCTCGTCGACGAGAACACCAAGGTGATCTGCCAGGGCCTGACCGGTTCCCAAGGCACCTTCCATTCCGAGCAGGCCATCGCCTACGGCACGCAGATGGTCGGCGGGGTGACGCCGGGCAAAGGCGGCCAGAGCCACATCGGCCTGCCGATCTTCAACACCGTGGCCGAGGCCCGCGCGAAAACGCAAGCGAACGCCACCGCGATATACGTCCCGCCCCCCTTCGCAGCCGACGCCATACTCGAGGCTATCGACGCCGAGATGGAACTGATCGTCTGCATAACCGAGGGCATCCCGGTCCTCGACATGATGAAGGTCAAGCGCGCGCTCGAAGGCTCCGCATCGATCCTGATCGGCCCGAACTGCCCCGGCGTCATCACGCCCGACGCCTGCAAGATCGGCATCATGCCCGGCCACATCCACAAGCGCGGCTCGGTCGGCGTGGTCTCGCGCTCCGGCACGCTGACCTACGAGGCCGTCGGCCAGACCACGGCGGCGGGTCTCGGCCAGTCCACCTGCGTCGGCATCGGCGGCGACCCGATCAAGGGAACCGAGCACATCGACGTGCTCGAATGGTTCCTCGCCGACGACGAGACCGAGTCGATCATCATGATCGGCGAGATCGGCGGATCCGCCGAGGAGGACGCGGCGCAGTTCCTCGCCGACGAGAGGAAGAAGGGCCGCTGGAAGCCGACCGCCGGCTTCATCGCCGGACGCACCGCGCCTCCGGGCCGCCGCATGGGCCATGCCGGCGCGATCGTGGCCGGCGGCAAAGGCGGCGCCGACGACAAGATCGAGGCGATGAAGGCCGCGGGCATCACCATGGCCGACAGCCCCGCCGGTCTCGGCGAGGCCGTGCTCAAGGCCATCGGCCGCCAATGACGCCGCGGCGGGCGGGGCCCCTCGGGTTCCGCCCGCCGCGAGACCTTCCCGCAGACGAGGCCAGACCTCCGGTGGAACACGACACGATCACGACCCGCGCCCGCCCGGCCCACGCTCCCGAGAGCGTCCGCGTCCGGCGGTCGGCGCAACCGCATCGCCCGCAGCCCGTTCACCACATCCCGCGCACCCCCGCCCGGCTTGGCGCCATGAGGCCAGAATGACCGAACACTCCCAGAACTCGCAGTTCCACTCGTCGTCCTTCCTCCAGGGCCAGAACGCCGATTACGTCGAGCATCTGCACGCCCGCTACGCCGAGGACCCGTCCAGCGTCGACGCGAGCTGGCAGGATTTCTTCAAGGGTCTCGGCGAAGCCGCCGCCGACGTCACCCGCAACGCCGCCGGCGCGTCCTGGACGCGCGGAGACTGGCCGCCCGCCCCGAGCGACGAGCTCACCTCGGCGCTCGACGGACAATGGGGGGCCGATCCGGCCCGGACCGTCGGCGAAAAAGTCCGCGCCAAAGGCGCCGAGAAGGGCGTCGCGCTCTCCGACGCCCAGGTCAAGCAAGCCGTGCTCGACAGCCTGCGCGCGCTGATGATCATCCGCGCCCACCGCATCCGCGGCCACCTGATCGCCGATCTCGACCCGCTGCGCCTGACCGGCAACGCGCCGCATCCCGAACTCACGCCCGAAAGCTACGGCTTCGGTCCCGGCGACATGGACCGGCCGATCTTCCTCGACAACGTGCTGGGCCTTCAGACCGGCACGATGCGCCAGATCATGGAGATCCTGCGCACGACCTATTGCGGCACCTTCGCGCTCCAGTACATGCACATCTCCGACCCCGAACAGGCCGCCTGGCTGAAGGAGCGCATAGAGGGCTACGGCAAGGAGATCGTCTTCACCAAGCGCGGCCGCCGCGCCATTCTCGACAAGCTCGTCGAGGCCGAGGGTTTCGAGAAGTTCCTCCAGATCAAATACACCGGCACCAAACGCTTCGGCCTCGACGGCGGCGAGGCGCTGATCCCGGCGATGGAGCAGATCATCAAGCGCGGCGGCCAGCTCGGCCTCGAGGAGATCATCGTCGGCATGCCGCATCGCGGCCGCCTCTCGGTGCTCGCCAACGTCATGGGCAAGCCCTACCGCGCGATCTTCAACGAGTTCCAGGGCGGCAGCTTCAAGCCCGACGAGGTCGAGGGCTCCGGCGACGTCAAATACCATCTCGGCGCCTCGTCCGACCGCGAATTCGACGGCAACACCGTCCACCTCTCGCTCACCGCCAACCCCAGCCATCTCGAAGCGGTGAACCCCGTCGTGCTCGGCAAGGCCCGCGCCAAACAGTCGCAGATGGGCGACACCGGGCGCACCAAGGTCCTGCCGCTCCTGCTGCATGGCGACGCGGCCTTCGCGGGCCAGGGCGTGGTCGCGGAGTGTTTCGGTCTTTCGGGCCTCAAGGGCCACCGCACCGGCGGCACGATCCATCTCGTCGTGAACAACCAGATCGGCTTCACCACCGCTCCGCTGCACTCCCGCTCCTCGCCTTACCCGACCGACATCGCGCTGATGGTCGAGGCGCCGATCTTCCACGTCAACGGCGACGACCCGGAGGCCGTGGTCCACGCCGCCCGCGTGGCCATCGAGTTCCGGCAGAAGTTCCACAAGGACGTGGTCATCGACATGTTCTGCTACCGCCGGTTCGGGCATAACGAGGGCGACGAGCCCATGTTCACCCAGCCGCTGATGTACACCGCCATCAAAGGCCACAAGACCACGCTCCAGCTCTACACCGAGCGCCTCATCTCCGACGGCCTGATCCCCGAGGGCGAGATCGAGGACATGAAGGCGGCCTTCCAGACGTTCCTCAACGAGGAGTTCGAGGCGGGCAAGGACTACCGCCCGAACAAGGCCGACTGGCTCGACGGGCGCTGGTCCGGCCTCGGCCGCGAGCAGGGCAAGTACCAGCGCGGCAAGACCTCCGTGGACATCTCGAAGCTCAGAAAGGTCGGCGAGGCCCTCACCCGTCTGCCCGACGGATACCAGCCGCACCGCACGGTCCAGCGCATCCTCGAGGCCAAGAAGGAGATGATCGACACCGGCGAGGGCATCGACTGGGCCACCGCCGAGGCGCTCGCCTTCGGAACGCTGCTGCAGGAGGGCTGGCCCGTCCGCCTTTCCGGCCAGGACAGCACGCGCGGCACGTTCAGCCAGCGCCATTCGGGCATCATCGACCAGACGACCGAGGAGCGCTATCTGCCGCTCAACCACATCGAGCCGGGCCAGGCCCAATACGAGGTGGTGGATTCGATGCTGTCGGAATACGCCGTGCTCGGCTACGAATACGGCTATTCGCTGGCGGAACCCAACGCGCTCACCCTCTGGGAGGCGCAGTTCGGCGATTTCGTCAACGGCGCCCAGATCATGATCGACCAGTTCATCTCGTCGGGCGAGGCGAAATGGCTCCGCATGTCCGGCCTCGTCATGCTGCTCCCGCACGGCTACGAGGGCCAGGGCCCGGAACATTCCTCCGCCCGCCCGGAGCGCTTCCTCCAGATGTCGGCCGCCGACAACTGGATCGTCGCCAACTGCACGACGCCTGCGAACTACTTCCACATCCTGCGCCGCCAGCTTCACCGCAACTTCCGCAAGCCGCTCATCCTGATGACCCCGAAATCGCTGCTGCGCCACAAGAAGGCGGTCTCGAAACTCGAGGAGATGGCCAAGGGGTCGAGCTTCCACCGCGTGCTCTGGGACGACGCCCAATACGGCCTCTCGGATACCGAACTGGCGCCCGACGACAAGATCCGGCGCGTCGTGCTCTGCTCGGGCAAGGTCTATTACGACCTGCTCGAGGAGCGCGACGCCCGCGGCATCACAGACGTCTATCTGCTGCGCTTGGAGCAGTTCTACCCGTTCCCGGCGCTGTCGCTGACCAAGGAGCTCAAACGCTTCAGACACGCGCGGATCGTCTGGTGCCAGGAGGAGCCCAAGAACCAGGGCGGCTGGACCTTCGTCGAGCCGAACCTCGAATGGGTGCTCGGACGCGTCGACGCGAAACACAAGCGGCCGATGTATGTCGGCCGTCCGGCCGCCGCCTCGCCCGCCACGGGCCTCGCCCGTCAGCACAAAGCGCAGCAGGAGGCGCTCGTCGACCAGGCGCTTTCCGTCAAGAAGGAACGTTGAGACATGGCTGAGATCCGAGTGCCGACGCTGGGCGAAAGCGTCACCGAGGCGACCGTCGCGACCTGGTTCAAGAAGGTCGGCGACGCCGTCGCGCAGGACGAGATGCTCTGCGAGCTGGAAACCGACAAGGTGACAGTCGAGGTCCCCGCCACCTCCGCCGGCGTGCTCTCCGAGATCGTCGCCAAGGAGGGGGAGACCGTCGGGGTCGACGCCCTCCTGGCCAACATCGACGAGAAGGCCGACGCGAAGCCCGCGGCCAAGGCCGCCTCCGGTTCCGCGCCGAAGAAGGTGGCCGCCACCGAGCCGAAACCGGAATCCCCCGGCAAGGAGGCCTCCGAGAGCGTCGAATCCGCGCCGGACCACGGCCGCGAAGTGGACGTGATGGTCCCCGCGCTGGGCGAAAGCGTCACCGAGGCGACCGTCGCGACCTGGTTCAAGAAGGTCGGCGACGCCGTCGCCCAGGACGAGATGCTCTGCGAGCTCGAGACCGACAAGGTCTCCGTCGAGGTCCCGTCGCCCGCCGCCGGGACCCTCGCCGAGATCCTCGCCAAGGACGGCGCGACCGTCGAGGCCGGCGGCAAACTCGGCGTGATCGCCGGCGGCGCCTCCGCCCCCGCCGACGCGCCCGACGCGGAGCCGAAGGCCGCCGAGACCGCGAAGGCTCCGGAGCCGTCGAAATCCCGCGATGTCGAGAACGCCCCCTCCGCCGACAAGATGATGGCGGACAAGGGCATCGACCCCGCCTCGGTCGAAGGCACCGGCCGCGACGGCCGCATCATGAAGGAGGACGTCCAGCGCGCCGCCGCGGCGCCCGCCGCCGCCCCCGCGCCGGAGCCCGCCGCCATTCCGCGCTCGCCGGTCCCCGCCGAGGACGCCATCCGCGAGGAGCGGGTCAAGATGACCCGCCTGCGCCAGACCATCGCCCGCCGCCTCAAGGAGGCGCAGAACACCGCCGCGATGCTGACCACCTACAACGAGGTGGACATGACCGAGGTCATGGCGCTGCGCACCGAATACAAGGAGCTCTTCGAGAAGAAGCACGGCGTCAAACTCGGCTTCATGTCCTTCTTCACCAAGGCCTGCTGCCACGCCCTGATGGAGGTGCCCGAGGTCAACGCCGAGATCGACGGCACCGACGTCGTCTACAAGCACTTCGTCCACATGGGCATCGCCGTCGGCACGCCGACCGGGCTCGTGGTGCCGGTGGTCCGCGACGCCGACGCGATGTCCTTCGCCGAGATCGAGAAGACGATCAACCAACTCGGCGCGAAGGCCCGCGACGGCAAGCTCTCGATGGCCGACATGCAGGGCGGCACCTTCACCATCTCGAACGGCGGCGTCTACGGCAGCCTGATGTCGTCGCCCATCCTGAACCCGCCGCAATCGGGCATCCTCGGCATGCACAAGATCCAGCAGCGGCCGATGGTGGTAAACGGCAACATCGTGGCCCGCCCGATGATGTACCTCGCGCTGAGCTACGACCACCGCGTCGTCGACGGCAAAGGCGCCGTGACCTTCCTTGTCCGCGTCAAGGAGGCGCTGGAGGATCCGCGGCGGCTGCTGATGGACCTGTAGGCGGGGTCCGCTTCCGCCGTTCCGGAGCGGCGGCCCTCGCCGCCCCGGGGCATCGGGGATCGCCTTGTTCGCTATTCAAGTTCGGCCGGCACCGAGAACGGCTCGCTCGCGTCGACGACGAACATGACAAGTTCGACCAGCTTGTCGTCGCCGGTGCTCTTGGCCTCCATCGCGGTATGCGGCGGCGCGCCGGTGAGCGACTCGCCCGCGCCGACGACGTCCGTCCGGTCCGGCCAGCGGATCGTCGCTTCGCCGGACAGGATGTAGATCGCCTCCGATCCGGGATGCGAGTGCACGCTCGTCGTGGCGCCTGGCGGAGCGTCGGAAACGACGATCCGGAGCAGGTATTCCGGCGCGTCGAACCGGTCGATCGGCCCGAAGGTCGACACGTGTTCGCCACCCTGCCCGGCCATGTCCTCGGGCCCGAGCGTCAGGAGCCAGGCTTTCCCGTCCGCTTCGGCGGGAACGCCGGTCGCGGAGGCCGCCGCCTTGGCTTCATCGAGCGTGGCGAACGTCTCCGCATGCCAGTAGAGGTCGCCCTCCGGCAGCGCCGCGATCGACTTCTCCGCCACCGGCTCGACGACGAATTTCGGTTGCTCATCTGCGGCCGCGCCCGGGGGCGACATCATGATCGCCGTTGCGAGCAGCGCCAGCGCGCCGGGATGATCAAGTGTGATGCTATGTCTGGTCATGGTCCATCTCCCTAAATCGGGTTTGCGGAAAGAACGCAATTCCGGACTTGAACTTCAATGCGACACAAAATGGCGGGATCGGCAACAGGTATGAAATTTCACATTGCAATAGGAATTGAAAGCGATCCCGCGACTACTTGTAGCCCAGAACATGCGCAATGGCGGAGGCTTCGGCCCCGTCTCTTTTACTGTACCACGTTTTCCGCTTTTGGCCGCCTTGTTTCTGCGAGATGAGATCGAACGCTTCCCTGGTCCGCGGGCGCCGTATCGGTCTCCCGCCGCCCTTCGACCATTGGCATGCCGGCGGGCGCCGCTATTATCGCATTGAATTCGACGCGAAAGGCGGCGACATGACGGGCTGCAATAGCCGGACGGTCGGAGCAGGCACAGATTGACCCCCGAACTCACCGCCCTCACCCTCGCCGGCCTGCTCCAGGCCGCGCAGTTCGTCCTGATGGCCGTCCCGGTCAACATCGACCTCGGCACGGCTTGGACGACGAGTTCGCGCGACGACCCGCCCTCGCAGTCGCTCTCCCCGACCTCCGCCCGCCTCAAACGCGCGCTCGACAACCATTTCGAGGGGCTGATCCTCTTCACCCTCGCCGTGGTCGTGGTCACGCTGTCGGGCCAGAACACCACCTTCACAGCGATCTGCGCCTGGACCTATCTTGTCGCGCGGATCCTCTACGTCCCGGCCTACGCCCTCGACCTGACGCCCTGGCGGACGATCGTCTGGACCGTCGGCTTCCTCGCGACGGTCGCGATGATCCTCGCCGCCCTGATCTGAAAGGAAAACCCCATGGCCGATTACGACGTCATCATCATCGGATCCGGCCCCGGAGGCTACGTCTGCGCCATCCGCTGCGCCCAGCTCGGCCTGAAGACCGCCTGCGTCGAGGGCCGCGACACGCTCGGCGGCACCTGCCTCAACGTCGGCTGCATCCCGTCCAAGGCCATGCTCCACGCCTCCGAGATGTACCACGAGGCCATTACCCATTTCGACACGATGGGCATCACCGAGGTCTCGCCGAAGATCGACCTGACCAAAATGCAGGCCTACAAGCAGTCCACCGTCGACACCAACACCAAGGGCATCGAGTTCCTCTTCAAGAAGAACAAGGTCACGTGGCTCAAGGGCTGGGGCAAGATCACCGCCCCCGGCGAGGTCACGGGTCGGCGACGAGACCCACAAGGCCAAGAACATCGTCATCGCCACCGGCTCCGAGGCGAGCCCGCTCAAGGGCGTCGAGATCGACGAGAAGACGGTCGTCACCTCCACCGGCGCGCTGGAGCTGACCACGATCCCGAAGAAGCTCGCCGTGATCGGCGCCGGCGTCATCGGCCTCGAACTGGGCTCGGTCTACGCCCGCCTCGGCTCCGAGGTCACCGTCCTCGAATATCTCGACCAGATCACGCCGGGAATGGATCTTGAGATCTGCAAGTCCTTCCAGAAGATGCTCACCAAACAGGGCCTCACCTTCGTCCTCGGCGCCGCGGTCCAGGGCGTGGAGAAGACCGGGACCGGAGCCAAGGTCTCCTACACCCTGCGCAAGGACGAAAGCGCCCACAGCCTCGACGCCGACATCGTCCTCGTCGCCACCGGACGGCGCCCCTATACCGACGGCCTCGGCCTCGCCGATATCGGCGTCGAGATGACCGATCGCGGCCAGGTCGCCATCGACGACCATTGGCGGACCAACGTCGAGAACGTCTACGCCATCGGCGACGCCGTCATGGGCCCGATGCTCGCCCACAAGGCCGAGGACGAGGGCACGGCCGTCGCCGAGACCATCGCGGGCCAGCACGGCCACGTGAACTACGGCGTCATCCCCGGCGTGATCTACACGGCCCCCGAGGTCGCCTCGGTCGGCCAGACCGAGGAGATGCTCAAAACTCAGGGCCGCGCCTACAAGGTCGGCAAGTTCTCCTTCATGGGCAACGCGCGGGCCAAGTCGCATTTCATGGGCGACGGCTTCGTGAAGATCCTCGCCGACAAGGAGACCGACCGCATCCTCGGCTGCCACATCATCGGCCCGATGGCCGGCGATCTGATCCACGAGATCTGCGTGGCGATGGAATTCGGCGCCGCCGCCGAGGACGTCGCCCGGACCTGCCACGCCCACCCGACCTTCTCCGAGGCGGTGCGCGAGGCGGCGCTGGCCTGCGGCGACGGCGCCATCCACGCCTGAGCCCGAGGGCATACGCGAATCGGGAA
This sequence comes from uncultured Alphaproteobacteria bacterium, assembly GCA_963798765.1. Classification (GTDB taxonomy): domain Bacteria; phylum Pseudomonadota; class Alphaproteobacteria; order Rhodobacterales; family Rhodobacteraceae; genus Amaricoccus. The sequence goes on from CAWCUP010000020.1 coordinate 157,536, forward strand.
CGGCTCCCGATGCGCGCGCCCGCGGCCCATCAGGCATTCACCGTCGAAGCGATCCACGCGCCCGCGCCATCTCCGGCGCGGGCGTCGGATTTCATTGAGTATATTTTTTTCGATTTTTGAATTTTTCTGCTGATTTTTGGATATTTTTGATATATACATTAATAAATTCGACATCATATTTCCGGGATGACGAGGCCGTTAATCGCTTCTCGATCACATTATTTGGAGATACGGGAGATCGCCTCCGGAACCTCATATCGAAATCTCGCGCTCAGCCATCTCGCCACCGGCGATCTCGCTCTGGTCGAACCGCATCTCCGAAGAGTGGATCTGCCGCTGCGACACCGCCTGAGCCAGGCGGACCGTCCGATCGAACACGTCTACTTTCTTGAAAGCGGCATCGCGTCGTACACGCTCGGCGTCCATCACAGGGCCCCCACCGAGATCGGCATCATCGGTCGCGAAGGCGTGGCCAGTCCGCCCGCCGTTCTGGGAATGAGACAGGCGCCGGGCGACGTCTTCATGCAGATCGCCGGCGAAGGTCACGCGGTGCCCGCCGCGCGTCTGCTGACGGCCATGCAGACCAGTCCCTCCCTGACACGCGCCTTGCTGGGCTTCGTGCACGTCTTCATGGTGCAGACCGCCTCCACGATCGCCGCCAACGCGCGGGCCTCGGCCTCCGAACGCCTGGCCAGATGGCTGCTGATGGCGCGGGACCGCGTCGACGGCCCGAGGATCGAACTCACGCACGAGTTTCTGGCGACCATGCTCGGGGTCCGTCGCGCGACGGTCTCCGAAGCCGTTCACGACTTCGCGCGCCAGGACCTGATCGTCGGGCACCGCGGAGCCGTCACAATTCTCGACCGCGAGGGGCTCGAGCGCCGCGCCAACGGGTTTTACGGCTCCGCCGAAAGCGAACTCCGGCGACTTCTCGACCCCCGCTGACCCGCGCAGTGACCCCGGCCGTACCGAGTTGGCTGCCTTTCGTCCGCTGCCGTACAAACTCGTCGCTTGCCGTCCGGCGGTAGCCTCTACTAACTCATAGGTGCGTGGAACGCATGTCAGGGGAGGGGCGAGATGACCGTTCAGGAAACTCCGACGATGTCCGACGCGCTGCGTCGCGCCATTTTCGACGCCGACGACCTCCGCTATCTTCAACGGCTGCTCGACGAGATGCTCGCCGATCTCGGCGACCGGAACGTCCTGATCGCCGGTCCGCTGGGAAAGGACGAGATCCAGGTCCGACTCGCCGCCGCGCTGTTCGACTGCGCCAGGCCCGGCCGGCGCGACGATCTCAGGCTCAAAAGGCTGGCGCTCGAAAAAGTCGCGGCGTCGGCCTCCCGCCCGCGCTGAGACGAAGCGCCTCCCGGATCTCCAGAATTCGCCGAGCGCCGCCGCGGCGTACTTCGGCGGCCGGCCCTACTCCGCCGCCGTGCGATGCGGGCGGCCGGGCGCGTGCATGTGGAACCGCGCGTAGTCCGGAACGCCGGCCTCGACGCTCCGCAGCCGCGCCATCTCCTCCTCGACGAAGCCGCGCACGAGCGGAAGCCGCCCGTAATGCCTGACGATCTCCAACTGCGCCACGTGCAGGTCGCGATGCCTGAACGCCATCTCAGAGCCCGCGAGATAGAATTCCCACATGCGCAGGAAGCGCTCGCCGTAGAGCCTCAGCACCTCTTCCCGCGCCGCGAGGAACCGCCGCCGCCATTCGCGGAGCGTCTCGGCGTAGTGCAGCGGCAGGATCTCGATCTCCCGAAACAGGAGCCCCGCGGCCTCCGCCGGTTCCACGATCTGCGACAACGCGGGAATGCGTCCGCCCGGAAAGATGTGTTTGGCGATGAACGCCGACGTGTAGGGCGACGGACGCGGATTGCAGATGCTGTGCAGAAGCATCACGCCGTGCGGTTCCAGAACGCGCGCGACACTCGCCATGAAATCCGGCATCCGTCCGAGGCCGACATGCTCCAGCATGCCCACCGAGACCGCCGCGTCGAACCGCTCCGTCACGTCGCGGTAGTCCTGAAGCCGGAACGTCACGCGCCCGGTCAGCCCCGCCTCCTCCGCACGCCGCGTCGCGACGCGCAGCTGCTCCTCGCTCAGCGTGATCCCCGTGACCTCGGCGCCGCAGACGCGCGCGAGATAGAGCGCCATTCCGCCCCAGCCGCAGCCGATCTCGAGAACCCGCGCGCCGGGACGCAGCATCAGTTTGGCCGCCACCAGCCGCTTCTTGGCGAGCTGCGCCGCCTCGAGGCTCATGTCGGGCCGCTCGTACCAGGCGCAGGAATACTGCATGTCCGCGTCGAGAAAGAGCCGGTAGAGCCGCTCGTCGAGATCGTAATGGTGCGCCACGTTCCGCCGCGAGATCGCGGCATGGCCGGCGCCGCGCGTCAGCCGCCCGAGTACGCTCCGGACCGCATTCCCGATCCGCCCGACGCCGGTAAGGGTGTCGGCCCTGAAACTGGCGAACGAGATGTCGAGCAGATCGGCGACGCTTCCGCGCTCCATCTCCAGCCTTCCGTCCATGTACATCTCGCCCGCCGCGAGACCCGGATCGACGGCGATGGCCCGGAGCGCGCCCGGGTCCTTCACCCGGATGGCCGCGGCCTTGCCGGTCCCGGCGCCATACACCTCCCGCCGTCCCGACGGATACGTGACGCCCAGCGTTCCGGCAGTGACGTTTTTCGAAAGAGCCGCGTCAACGATGGCTTCGAACATCGGCTTGCCCCCGACCATGACCGAAGGGTCGAACGCCGCATCGGTTCCGCAGGTTCCGTCGACCGGGAATTATTCCGCCGGCGACCGCGCGGGCTCAGGCCACCAGCATCCGCAGCCCCTGGGTCACGTCCATCCGGACCGCCAGCCGCAGCCCCGGATCGTCCCCGGCGTGCAGCGCCGCCAGGATCTTGCGGTGGTTCTCGCTCGCCTGTCTGCGCTGGAGCCGCTCGTAGAGCATCCGCATCGTCGGTCCCGACTGGAGCCAGACCGTCTCCACCAGCGCCAGCATCGCCGGCGCCTGCGCGCGGAGATAGAGCGTGCGGTGGAACTCCTGGTTGCTCCGGACGTAGCCGCTCGCGTCGGACTTCACGATCATCTCCTCGATCACGCCGTTGATCGCCTGCATCCTGTCGATCAGCGCGACATGGGCGCGGGGAAGCGCCCGCGACGCCAGTTCCGGCTCCAGAAGCGCGCGCAGCGCGGCCAGCTCCTCGATCCGCTCGGCGCTCAGCTCCGGGGTCGAGACCCGCCCGGAGGCCGAGAGCTTCAACGCCCCCTCCGCCACCAGCCGCCGCACCGCCTCGCGGGCCGGCGTCATGCTCACCCCGAACTCGGCGCCGATCCCGCGCAGCGTCAGCGCGGCGCCCGGCGCGATCAGCCCGTGCATCACCCGCGCCCGCAGCGCGCGGTAGACCCGCTCGTGGGCCGGCAGCGCGATCTCCGTCAGCCGGTCCCGCGCGGCCGGGATCTCCGGATCGGGAGCGCCCATCCGCCTAGACCGCGACCGGACGCGCGAAGTCCCAGGCGTGCAGCCCGGCCCCGTTGCGCCGGAGCCACGCGCGCGGAGCGCGGTGATCGGGACAGAGCGCGTCCACCCGCGCCCAGAAACGGTCCGAATGGTTCATCTCGGCCAGATGCGCGACCTCGTGCGCCACGACGTAGTCCAGCACCTCCGGCGGGGCCATGATCAGCCGCCACGAGAACATCAGGTCGCCCGCGCTCGTGCACGACCCCCAGCGCGACCGCGTGTCGCGCAAGGTGACGCGGCCGTGCGGCAGCCCGAGCGCCGCCGAATGCCGCGCGGCGCCCGCCACGCAGTCCCGCCGCGCCGCCTCCCTGAGCCACGCCCCGACGCGCGCGGGCATGTCCGCCGGGCGCCCCGGCACCAGAAGAAGCCCGTCGCGGGCGCGCACGGCCCGCTCCCGCGACGCCCGCACTTCCAGCGTGGCTCCGCGAAACGGCAGAAGCGCCCCCTCCGCCACCGTCCGGCGCGGCGCGCAGGCCGCGACATGCCGGCGCAGCCAGCCCTCCTGGTCGGCGAGAAACGCCCGCGCCCGCGCGATCGGAACCCCCGGCGGCAGGGTCAGGACCGGAACCGGCCCCGGCCGCGCGATGCGCAGGATCATCCGCCGCGCGCGGGCGTTCCGGCGCAGCCGCACCTCGATGGCCGGATCGCCGATGCTGAGCGCCTCGGCCAAACCCGGATCAGCCCGCGACCGGCCGCCGGTGCGCGCGGATGAAATCGCGCAGCTTCGGCTGGGTCAGGGTCCGCCAGCGCGAGCCGTTGAAGACCCCGTAATGCCCGACCTCCGGCGCGACGTAGTGCAGATGCTTCCCGGCCGGCAGGTCCGGCACCAGCGCGTGGATCGCCTCGGTCTGGCCCAGTCCCGTGATGTCGTCCTTCTCGCCCTCGATGGTCATCAGCGCGATGTCCGTGATCGCGGCCGGTTCGATCAGCCTGTCGCGGTACCGGTACTCGCCCTTCGCCATCAGCCGCCGCTGGAACACCCGGTCGATCGTCTGCAGATAGAACTCCGCCGTCAGATCCATCACCGCCATGTACTCGTCGTAGAACCGCCGGTGCGCGTCGGTGCTGTCGCCGTCGCCCTTGATGAGATCCTGGAACTGTTCCACGTGGGCGTCCACGTGCCGGTTCATGTTCATCGACATGAAGCCCGAAAGCTGCAGGAACCCCGGATAGACCCGTCGCATGAAACCGATATTCGGCCACGGCACCCGCGAGATGACGTTGTTCTCGAACCAGCTGAAGGGCTTGCTCTGCGCCAGATCGTTCGGCTGCGTCGGATTGCGCGAGGTGTCGATCGGCGATCCCATCAGCGCGATCGAGGCCGGGCGCGCCGGATTTCCGTCCATCGCCATCAGGCTGGCCGCCGCCATCACCGGCACGCCCGGCTGACAGACCGCCAGAACCGAGACGCGTTCGCCGTCGGCCGACAGATGCTCGATCATCTCGATCAGATAGTCGGTGTAATCGTCGAGATCGAAATCCCCGTGCGCCACCGCGACGTCGCGGGCGTCCATCCAATCGGTGATGTGGACGTCATGCTCGGGCATCATCGCCTTCACGGTGCCGCGCAGAAGGGTCGCGTAGTGGCCCGACATCGGGGCGACGATCAGGAGCCTGGGATCGTCGCGCTTCCCGGCCGCCTCGGAATCGCGGCGGAACCGGATCAGCCTGCAGAACGGCTTCGACCAGACGACCTCCTCCACGACCGGCGTGTCCACGTCGTCCACCTCGGTCACCGGCAGCTCGAAATCCGGCTTGCCGTAGCGGCGGGTGGCGTTGATGAACATCTCCATCGACGCCGAGAGCGTGCGGTTCAGATATGTCTCGGAAAGCGGATTGAACGGGCTGCTCACCACGCTCTGACCCATCCGCGCCGCCGCGCGCATCGGCATGACCGCCGCGTGCGTCATCTCGTAAGCATGGTACAGCATTCTACTTTCCTTGGTACTTTTGTTGCGCGCAGCCTATATTTTTTCCGCACTGCATCAAGAGCGTTCTCGGACGCTCGGGACGCCGGCGGGCAAAGGCTTTGACAAGCGTCCCGGTGCGTGGCAATCGACGCCCGACCCGATTCTCCACTTCAAGGAAGCCAGATGCCCAATGAAGAATGGGGCGTGAAACGCGTCTGCCCGACCTGCGCGACGCGCTTCTACGACCTGAGGCAGGATCCGATGACCTGCCCGAACTGTCAGACGACATTCACCCTCGAGAGCCTGACCGCGACCAAGCCCAAGGCGCCGCGGCCCGAGAAGGCCAAGCAGGAGCCCGTGGCCGACGACGCCGAGGTCATCGACGACGACGACAGCGAGACGATCGACGGGGACGACGAGATCGCCGACGACATCCTCGAGGATGACGACGACGACGAGAACGTCGACCTCGAGGACATCAAGGACGTCGCCGCGGACGACGACGACTGACGCCCCCGCGCGCGACGTTTTCGGGCTTGAACCGGCGCGGCCGGAGACCTAAAGACGACCGCGCGACGGGAGTCGCACCGGGGCCATAGCTCAGCTGGGAGAGCGCTTGCATGGCATGCAAGAGGTCAGGAGTTCGATCCTCCTTGGCTCCACCAAACACCCGTTTCCGCCGAGGATGGCGCGTGATCTGACGCGCGTCCCGTCATTCCTCCGATCCGTCCGCGTCCATGCCGACCTCGGACGGATCGAACTCGTAATGCGCCCCGCAGAACTGGCAGTCGGCCGTGACCTTGCCCTCGTCCGTCGTCATCGTGGCGATGTCCTTGGCCGAATAGATCGACAGCGCCCGCGAAACCTTCTCCGGCCCGCAGGTGCAGCCGAACCGCACCGCCTGCGGGTCGAACACGCGCGGACCCTCCTCGTGGAACAGCCGCAGCAGAAGCTGGTCCGGTCCCACATGCGGCCCGACGAGCTCGGTCGGCTCGACCGTCTCGAGTAGCAGGTTCGCCCGCGTCCAGTTCTCCGCGTCGTCCCCGTCGACCAGATCGACGGCCGCGAGCAGCCCGTCGAACCCCGTCGCGTCCTGCTTGGCCGAGGGCGACGCCTTGGGCATGTGCTGGATCATCACGCCGCCGCCGCGCCATTGCGCCGGCGCGCCGGGCACGGCCGCCTCGCCCATCGCCAGCGCGAAGGCGGTCGGAAGCTGCTCGGACTGCGCGAAATACGTCTCCGCGCAATCGGCCAGCGACCGTCCCGCGATCGGCGTGATCCCCTGATAGGGCGCGCCGGCGCCGCCCTGGTCGATCAGGATCGCGAACATGCCCTCGCCGATCTGGTCGAAGGGCCGCGCCGCCGGATCGATCCGGTCCTCGTCGAAACCGGCATAGGCGCGCATCCGGGCGGGGCCGCCGTCCTCATCGGGCGCGAAGTAATCGGTCGCGATGAAGCGTATCGGCCCCTTGCCCCGGATCTGGAGGCTCAGCTTCCACCGCCGCTTGACCGTCTGCCCGATCATCGCCGTCAGAAGCGCCGCCTCCGCGACCAGCGCCGCGACCGGCGCGGGATAGGCGTGCTGGCCGAGGATCTCCTCCAGAACCGCGTCCAGCCGGGCCACGCGCCCGCGCACGTCGGCGCGGTCGAGCTGGAAAGGCAGGATGGTGTCGTCCCATGCGATCTGTTCGGCGAGGGTCATGTCGAAGGTCCCGGTATTCTGAAAAACAGGGGTGTCAGATAGGAGGTCGGAGCGCGGCTTGCAAATGCCGGGATTGCCGCCGTCGGCGCGACCCGCCATGTTCGCTCCCATGATCCCGCGCTTCGGCGAACCCGTCCGTCCCGACCGGACCTACACCACCCGTCCGGGGGCCTACGGCGTCATCCTGGACGGCGGGGACCTGCTCGTCACCGAGCAGGCGGAGCCCGAGCGCGAGCTGCAGCTGCCCGGCGGCGGCGTCGATCCGGGCGAAGGCGCGGTCCGCGCGCTGCACCGCGAGTGCCTCGAGGAGACCGGCTGGCGCATCAGCGTCTCCCGCCGCCTCGGCGCGTTCCAGCGCTACGTCTACATGCCGGAATACGACCTCTGGGCGCGCAAGGTCTGCCACGTCTATCTCTGCCGCCCGACGCTGCGTCGCGGCCCGCCCTCCGAACCCGGCCACCGGGCGCTTTGGATGCCGCTCGACACGGCCCGCGCGATGCTCTCCAACGAGGGCGAGCGCCGCTTTCTCGACCGGATCGGCTCCTCGCGCGCCTGAAAGGAGTGACAGGCGTCGGCGCTTACATGACACAACATTTACGCGCTACGGGCTACAGCTCCGCCACAGGAAGTGGTAGGATGCGTTTCCAGCCCCGCCGGCTGGCCGGCGCGCCGACCCGGAGCGCCGCGTCCAGAACGAGAGGCATCATCCCATGGCAAGATGGCGCGACCCGGTGGTGACCTGGAATCTGGCCGGTTTCCGCAACGCGTTCAACTCCTTCGAGGCGGCGCTGAGCCAAGGCAGCGCGGCCCTCGTCGCGCGCGCTTTCGCGGTCTGGGACGAGGTTCTCGATCTCAGCTTCCGCCAGACCGGTCCCGACGATACCGGCGCCGACATCCAGGTGGGCTACGCCAGACTGGACGGCGAAGGCGGTCAGGCCGGCGAGGCCTACCTGCTCATCTCGTCCGGCGACACGATCGAGCGGGCCGCGGTCCGCATGGACGTCGACGAGGACTGGGGCAACGTCACCGGCTTCCCCTCGGACACGCGCGCCGATCCCTTTTTCGGCATCCTCGTCCATGAGATCGGCCACGCCATCGGACTCGATCACATGAGCGGCGCCGACAACATCATGGCCCCCGTCTACAACGGAACCGTCTCGCTCTCGCCCGAGGTCGTGCGCGCGGTCGACGCGCTCTATGATCAGGACAGGGCCATCACAGGGACCGTTGGCGGCGACTTTCTCGCCGGAACCGGCGCGTCCGAGATCTTCAGGCCGCTCGGGGGCCTCGACTTCGTCCAGGCCGAAGGCGGCGACGACCTGATCGTCGCCAGCCGGAACGACGGCATCGACCTCTATTTCGGCGGCTCGGGTTCCGACACCGTCGACTATTCCGACCTGACGGCGGGCGTCCACGCGCGTCTCGGCGGCTACCTCGATTTCGACTCCGGCGCCGCGACGGGCGCCCAATCGGGCATCGACGCCCTCATCTCGATCGAGAACGTCATCGGAAGCGCCGGCGCGGACAGGATCGAGGGCGACGGACGCGCGAACGTCCTCGACGGCGGCCCCGGCGACGACATCCTCCAGGGCGGCGGCGGCGCGGACGTGCTCATCGGCGGCGCGGGCGCGGACGTCTTCGTCTTCGCGGCCGCCTCCGGCTCCACTCTCGGCGCGTCCGACCTGATCGACGGCTTCGACGGGGCGGGCCGCGCTGGCGGCGACGTCATCGACCTCTCGCGCATCGACGCCGACCGGGGCGCGGCCGGCGACCAGGCCTTCACGTTCGGCGACGCGCCCGGAGCGGGCCGCGTCTGGATCGACGAGTTCGCCGGCGTCACGCTCGTCCGCGCCAGCGTCGATGACGACGGCATCGCCGATCTCGTCATCCGCGTCGCCGACGGCGCCACAACCGCCGCCGACTACACCGCCGCCGACTTCATCCTCTGACGGAACGGCGTGCCGTCCAGGCGGCCGGTCACCCGACGATCCGGCACCGGCGCAGGCGCATCTGCCGCGTGAGCTTCGCCGCTTTCAACGCCGCGACGAGCGGGCCGCTGAGGAAGAACGTATTAATGAGCGTCGGCTCCTCCATCCAGAGATCAGGGCCTTCAAGCGCTTTCGCGTCGAGCGCGAGGTCGTCATTCTTGGTCGGCAATGGCGGCTGCCAGACCTGGTACCCCTGATGATGATTGATCGGGCCGCGGATGTTCAGCGACCGGTCCGGCAGGAAGCTCGCCTTGTGCGCTCCAAAGTTGAGGCAGAAATACGTGCCCGCGATCGGCGTGACGCGGTCGCGCTGCACGAAGCGGGTCGGATAGAGCCCGTTCGCGCCCAACTCGAACTCGCGCATGATCTCGGCGACCTCGCCGGAGACCACCCAGAACCCGTCGGCGGAAAAGAAGTCCGGCAGCCGTTCGACCCTGCGGTCCGTCTGCTTCCAATAGAACTCCTTCGGAAACCGATCCGCCGGCAACGACTCGCCTTCTTTGTTGCGCCTAATGGCGTCGACGTAACGTTTTTCGTCAATCTCCAATTCCACGCTCGTCACGGGCTTCCTCAAGGACGTGTCGAAAATCGCGTCGCACATCCAAGGGGCTGAAACCTTCATCCCGGTCACCGCTTCACCGCCCGCAACGCACCCTCCAGCGCCTCCAGAAACCGCGCCCGGTCGGCCTTGGAATACGGCCGCCCGCCCCCTTGCCGGAACGGGTCCGCCGCGCGCAGATCCGCCATCAGATCCCGCGTCGCCAGCCGCGCGCCCATGTTCGCACTCGTGAACGCCTTGCCGTCCGGCCCGACCACCCGCGCCCCCGCCTCGACGCAGCGCGCCGCCAGCGGCACGTCCGCCGTCACGCAGACGTCGCCCGGCCCGATCCGCTCCGCGATCCACATGTCGGCCGCGTCCGCCCCCGCCTCGACCACCACGACGCTCACCAGCGGATGCCGGCTCGGCCGGATGCCGCCATTGGCCACCATCGTCACCGGATGCGCATGCCGCTCCGCCACCCGCACCGTCTCGTCGCGCACCGGACAGGCGTCGGCGTCGACGTAGATCACGCCCGCAGCGCCTCGGCATGGAACGCCACGTGATCCTCCATGAACGACGCCACGAAGAAATAGCTGTGGTCGTAGCCCGGCTGCATCCGGAACACCGCCGCCTGCCGCCGCTCCGCGATCGCGGCGGCCAGCGCCTCGGGCCTCAGCAGATCGAGGAACTGGTCCGACGTCCCCTGGTCGATCAGCAAACTGCCCTTCCACCCCCGCTCGCGCAGCAGCAGGCTCGAATCATGCGCGGCCCACGCGGTCTCGTCCGCGCCGAGATACGCCGCGAACTGCTTCCGCCCCCAATCCGACCCGCTCGGATTGGCGATCGGCGCGAAGGCCGAGACCGACCGGAACCGGTCCGGATGCCGCAGCGCGAGCGTCAGCGCCCCGTGCCCGCCCATCGAATGCCCGGTGATCCCCTGCGCGCCCTCCTCCAGATCGAAGGAATGGAACACCACGCGCGGCAGCTCGTCCGTCAGATACGACCACATCGAGAAATGCGCGCTCCAAGGCGCCTCCGTCGCGTCGACGTAGAACCCCGCGCCCTGCCCGAGATCGAACGCGTCGTCATCCGCCACCCCCTCGCCGCGCGGCGAGGTGTCGGGAAACACCAGCGCGATTCCCTCGCGCGCCGCCCAGGCCTGCGCGCCCGCCTTGGTCATCGCGTTCTCATGCGTGCAGGTCAGCCCCGACAGATACCACAGCACCGGCACCGGACCCTCCGCGGCCCGCGGCGGCAGATAGACCGCGAAGGTCATCTCGCAGCCGCAGACCTCGCTCGCATGGGCGTAGACGCCCTGCACGCCCCCGAAGCAGGCGGTTTCCGACAACGTCCGCATATCACGCACTCCCTTCGCTCCGCGCCTCGTTACCATCCCGCCGCCGTCGCGTCACGCGGGCCTCGCGCCGTCGCGGACCGGCATAGCGGCGCGCGGCGTCGACGGATGCGGCAAGAGGCCGCCCCTCAACAAGGCATGGGTTAACAGACCCCCACCCTTTCAACCTCCGGGTGTTCGTGGTATGGCCTGTCGCGCACGCGTGACGTGCGCGCCGGACCTTGGTTAACCCGGCGTTAACGGGCGACCGGCTACGTTAACCGTTCGTTCACCGGTCGGACCAGGGGGCTCGCCGCGATGCTGAACCGGATCTGGGACTTCCTCTCGACCGAAGGCTTCCAGCCGCACGGGATGTGCCTTCTGTGGCGACCGGACGTCTTCTGGGGACACCTGATCGCCGACGCGGTGATCGCGGTGTCGTATTTCTCGATCCCGGTGGCTTTGCTCTATCTCCTGATGCGTCGGCGCGATCTGATGTATTCCTGGGTCATATATCTCTTCGTCGGCTTCATCGTCGCCTGCGGCGTGACGCATCTCTTCGCGATATGGACGCTCTTCGTGCCCGATTACGGCATACAGGCGATCCTCAAGGTGATCACCGCCGCCGTGTCGCTCACGACCGCGATCGCGATCTGGCCGCTGATGCCGAAATTCGTCGCGCTGCCGAGCGTCTCCACGCTCGAGAACCGCAACGCCCGGCTGGCCGAGGAGATCGCCACGCGCCGCGAGGCCGAGACCCGCCTGCGGACGCTCAACGACGAGCTCGAGGCGCGGGTGCGGGAACGGACGCTTTCGCTCGAACGCAGCAACGCCGAGCTTCTGGCCGCGCGGGTCCGCGCCGACCAGGCCAACGACGCCAAATCCGCATTCCTCGCCACCATGAGCCACGAGATCCGCACGCCGATGAACGGCCTGCTCGGCATGCTCGGCCTGCTCAGGGACGGAGACGCGGCGCCGGACCAGGACAGATATCTCGACGTGGCGCTCACCTCGGCGCGCGGCCTGCTCACGATCATCGACGACATCCTCGACTATTCCCGGCTCGAGGCGGGCGCGGTCCAGCTCGAGTCGGCCGATTTCCGGCCAGCCGACTGCGTCGCCCATGTCGCGACGCTCCTGCGCGAGAACGCCCGCCGCAAAGGCGTGAGCCTCGAGACCGAAATCGCGCCGGATCTGCCCGAAACGCTCCGGGGCGACCGGACCCGCCTCACCCAGATCCTGACGAACCTCGTCGGCAACGCCATCAAGTTCACCGAGGAAGGCCAAGTGCGGATCGAGACCGCCTGCGCCGCCGGCGCCGACGGGCGCCCCGAGATCACCATCGCCGTCAGCGACACCGGCATCGGCATCGCGCCGGCGGCCCAGGCCCGTCTGTTCGAGCGGTTCAGCCAGGCCGACGCCACCACCACCCGCCGCTTCGGCGGCACCGGTCTCGGCCTCGCGATCTGCCGCGAGCTCGCGACGCTGATGGGGGGCTCCATCGGCGTCGAGAGCGCGCCCGGCGCCGGCAGCACCTTCACGGTCCGCATCCCGTTCGACGCCGCGACCGACGAGGCCGCCGCGCCCCTTCCGGCCGCGAAAGACCCGGCCGCCCCCGAGACGCCCGGCCTGCGCATCCTGCTGGCCGAGGACAACGGCGTGAACCAGATGTATTTCGAGGCGGTGCTGACCCGCGCCGGCCATCGGGTGACGGTCGCCGGGACCGGCCGCGCCGCGATCGAACTCCTGGCCGAACGGGAATTCGATCTCGTGCTGATGGACGTCTACATGCCGGAGCTGGACGGGATCGCCGCGACGCGGTCGATCCGCGGCCTCGGCGGCGCGGCGGCAGAGATCCCCATCGTCGCGCTCACCGCGAACGTGATGCAGGGCGACCGCGAGACCTTCCTCGCGGCGGGAATGGACGGCTACGTCTCGAAGCCGGTGACGCCCCAGTCGCTCATCGACGCCGTCACCCGCGCCCTCCGGCCCCGCGCGACCGTCGGCGCCTGAACCACCCGCCGCCCCCGCCTTCAGGCCAACACCAGCTTCGCCGCGATCCCCCACATCACCACGCCGATCCCCGCCTCCAGCCAACGCCACGACGCCGGCCGCGCGAAGACCGGGCGCAGCAGCCGCGCGCCGTAGCCCAGCCCGAAGAAGAACACGAACGACGCCGCCACCGCCCCCGCCCCGAACGCCACCCGCGCCGCATCGTAGTTCGTCGCGATCGACCCGATCAGCACCACCGTATCAAGATAAACGTGCGGATTGAGCCAGGTCAGCGCGAGGCATGTCGCGAGCGCCGCCCCCAGCGGCCCCGCCACGCCCTCCGCCGGAACCAGCGCCGCGTCCGGCCCCATCGCCGCCCGGAAACTCCGCAGCCCGTAGAAGACCAGAAACGCCGCTCCGCCCCAGCGCAGCAACGGCGCCACCGCCGGCAGCGCCGCGTCGATCCGCGCGAAGGCGAACACCCCGAGCGAGATCAGCACCGCGTCCGACAGGGCGCAGGCCAGACACACCGCGAACACATGCTCCCCCCGCAACCCCTGCCGCAAGACGAACGCGTTCTGCGCCCCGATGGCCAGGATCAGCGAGAGACCGAGCAGAAATCCGGGAACGAAGGCGGCCATGCCGACGCATTGGCCGGAACGCCCCGGAAGCGCAAGCCGGGTCCGTCGCGGACGTCCCTCGGCCGCCGCCTCTTTCCGCTCACCGGGAAGGGCCCGGCTCCGGCCGCATCGCCTTGACCGCCATCGGGCGCGCGAAGCTCCCTGACCGTCGGTTAACCATCTATCAGGATTCTAAACACGTTTTAATTCAACGACTTGATCTAGGTTCACGCGTGGACAACGCTCCCGGGGCGTCATTTCCGCCGCCTGTGCTCCTCCAGCCGCGGCAGGATCTCGACGAAGTTGCACGGCATGTGCCGGTAGTCGAGCTGCGCGCCCAGGATGCCGTCCCAGGCGTCCCTGCACGCCCCCGGCGATCCCGGCAGCGCGAACAGATACGTGCCCCCCGCGACCCCGGCGCAGGCGCGGCTCTGGATCGCGCTCGTCCCGATTTTCCCGAAGGACAGCATCGTGAACAGCGTCCCGAAGGCCGGGATCTCCTTCTCGTAGACGTCGCCATGCGCCTCCACCGTCACGTCCCGCCCGGTCAGGCCCGTCCCGCCGGTCGAGATCACCACGTCCACGCCCGGATCCGCGATCCAGCTCCGCAGCCGCGCCGCGATCTCCGCCCGCTCGTCGCGCACGATCGCCCGGTCGGCCAGCACGTGCCCCGCCGCCTCCAGCCGCCCGACCAGCACGTCGCCCGACCGGTCCTCGCCGAGGCTCCGCGTGTCCGACACCGTCAGCACCGCGATCCGGCACGGCAGGAACTCCCGGCTCTCGTCGATCCCCATTCAGCCCTCCAGCTTCGCCTTGACCGCCAGCAGGTCCGCCCAGGCCTCGCGTTTCTTCATCGGATCGCGCAGCAGCGCGGCGGGATGGAACATCGGCATGACGGGCACGCCCCGCCACGCCCCCCACGTCCCGCGCAGCCGCGTGATCCCGAGCGGCGTCCCGAGCAGCGTCCGCGTCGCGGCGTTGCCGACCGTCACGATCACCTCCGGACCGGCCAGCTCGATATGCCGCGCCAGAAACGGCGCCATCGCCGCGATCTCGTCGCTCGAAGGGTCGCGGTTCTGCGGCGGGCGCCACGGCAGCACGTTGGCGATGTAGAGCGCGTCCTCCGCCGCCCCGGCCGTCCGGGACAGCCCGATCGCCGCGAACATCCGGTCCAGAAGCTGCCCCGACCGCCCGACGAACGGCCGCCCCGCCAGATCCTCGTCGCGCCCCGGCGCCTCGCCCACGACCATCACCCGCGCGCCCGGCACGCCGTCCGCGAACACCAGGTTCTTCGCCCCGAGCTTCAGCGCGCAGCCGTCGAACGCCGCCATCGCCGCCCGCAGCGCGGCGAGATCGCCGCAGCCCGCCGCCAGCGCCTCGGCGCCCGCCGCGGGGTCCGTCGCGGGTTCCGGAGCCGGCGCGGGTTCCGGCTCCGGCGCCGCCGCGCGCTCCACCGCCGTCGCGGCCGCCTCGTACCGGTCGACCGGCTCATCGCCGATCGCCTCGTCCGCGCCGAGCTCGACCAGCCAGGCCAAGGCCGCCAGATCGGCCTCGAAGCCGCGCTCCCCGACGCTCACGGCCGCTCCCGGCGACGGGCGTGCCAGGTCAGCGCCAACGCCGCGCAATGGCGGACCGCCTCGGGCGGCGCCGCGTCGGTCAGGACCACGCCGCGCGTCCCGGCATACCGGAAGAGATCGCCGTACCGCGCGCGGATCTCCTCCACGAGTCCCGTCCGGCAGTTCACCAGCAACGCGGCCTCCGCCGGCTTTCCCGCCAGCCCCAGCCGCAGAGTGCTGCCGCTCCGCGTCGCCCCGGTCAGATAGGCGGGCTCGCCCCATTTCAGCGTCTCGGTCAGCGCGCCGACCCGCGCGTCGTCCTCCGCCGCCGCGAAGACCTGCCCCCGCGCCGCCAGAAGCCGCGTCCGCGCGCCCTCGGGAAAGCGGCCGAACGCCTCGGCCACCGCCTCCGGCATCGCGGGCGGGGCCGTCGTCACGCCTCAGATCCCCTCGACGATCGCGATCGTCGCCTTGGCCGCGCCCTGTCGCAACGCCCGCAGCGGCGCGTAATCCGGGTCGTCCAGCGCCGCCCGCGCCGCGTCCGCGTCCGGAAACCGCACGATCACCAGCCGCGTCGGCGTCCAGGTCCCGTTCTCGACCACGTCGAGCGCCCCGCCCCGCGCGAGGTATTCGCCCCCATGCCGCTCGAGAATCGGACGCGCGCCGGCCTTGTAGCGCTCGTAGGTCTCCGCGTCGTGAATGTCGGTGTCGACGACAAGATAAGCGCCCATCTCCGCCTCCCGATCCTCTCTGGACGGCGCCAGCCTAGCCGACCGCGCGGCGCCACGCCAGCCGGGCGGCTTGTCCCGTTCCCGCCGCCTGCTATAGATGCCCGCGTCGCCGTCCGGAGAGCCCCTTGTTCGCGCATCGTCATCTTCTCGGGATCAAGGACCTGTCTCGCGCCGACATCGAGACGATCCTCGATCTCGCAGAGACCTACGTCGATCTGAACCGCAGCCCGCAGAAGGGCGCCGACGCCCTGCGCGGCCTCACCCAGATCAACATGTTCTTCGAGAACTCCACCCGCACCCAGGCGAGCTTCGAGCTGGCCGGCAAACGGCTCGGGGCGGTGGTCATGAACATGAGCCTCGCCGCGTCCTCGGTCAAAAAGGGCGAGACCCTGATCGACACGGCGATGACGCTCAACGCCATGCATCCCGACCTGCTCGTCGTGCGGCACCCGCATTCCGGCGCGGTCAACCTGCTCGCCTCCAAGGTCAACTGCGCCGTGCTCAACGCCGGCGACGGACGCAACGAGCATCCGACCCAGGCCCTGCTCGACGCGCTGACGATCCGGCGGCGCAAGGGGACGCTCTCCCGGCTCACCGTCGCGATCTGCGGCGACATCGCCCATTCCCGCGTGGCCCGCTCGAACATCTGGCTGCTCGGCCGCATGGAGAACCGCATCCGCCTGATCGCCCCGCCCACGCTCCTGCCGCCAGGCATCGGCAATTTCGGCGTCGAGGTCTTCGAGGACATGCGCGAAGGCCTGAAGGGCGCCGACGTCGTGATGATGCTCCGTCTCCAGAAGGAGCGGATGGACGGCGGGTTCATCCCGTCGATGCGCGAATATTACCACCGCTTCGGCCTCGACGCCGAAAAACTCTCCCACGCCAAACCCGACGCCATCGTGATGCATCCCGGCCCGATGAATCGCGGCGTCGAGATCGACGGCCTTCTGGCGGACGACATCAACGTCTCGGTCATCCAGGAACAGGTCGAGATGGGCGTGGCCGTCCGCATGGCCGCGATGGACCTGCTTGGGCGCAACCAGCGCGCCAGCAACGCGGTGGCGTCCGCATGATCCGGGATGATGCACCTTCCGGGGCGTCAGCCCCGCGTGACCGCCCGACTCGACCCGCCCGCGGTCACACCCCATGCTGACCCTCGCCAACGCGCGCCTCGTCGACCCGGCATCCGACCGCGTCTTCGACGGCGGCCTCGTCATCGAAAACGGCGTCATCGCCGAGATCTTCGAAGGGCCCCGCCCGGGTCTCGACTGCCGCGCAAAGCACCTCGCGCCCGGAATCGTCGACATCGGCGTCAAGGTCGGCGAACCCGGCGAGCGCCACAAGGAGAGCTTCAGGACGGCGGGCGCCGCCGCCGCCGCCGGCGGCGTCACCACGATGGTCACCCGACCCGACACCGATCCCGCCATCGACGATCCCGAGATTCTCGAATTCATCCTGCGCCGCGCCGCCGGCGCCAGCCCCGTCAACGTCCTGCCGATGGCCGCGCTGACCAAGGCGCGCGCGGGCGCGGAGATGACCGAGATCGGCCTCCTGATGGACGCGGGCGCCGTCGCCTTCACCGATTCCGCCGCCGTGCGGGATCCGCGCGTGTTCCAGCGCTGCATGACCTACGCCGCCGGTCTCGGGGCGCTCGTCGTCGGCCACCCCCAGGACCCGACGATGAGCGCCGGCGCCTGCATGACCTCGGGCCAGTTCGCGAGCCAGCTCGGCCTGCCCGACGTGCCCCCGATGGCCGAGCGCATCGGGCTCGAACGCGATCTCGCCCTCGTCGAGCTGACGGGGGCGCGCTACCATGCCGACCAGATCTCGACCGCGCTCTCGCTGCCCGCGCTCGGACGCGCGAAAAAGGCAGGTCTGCGCGTCACCGCCGGCGCGTCCATCCACAATCTCACGCTCAACGAGCTCGATATCGGCGACTTCCGCACGTTCTTCAAACTTACCCCGCCGTTGCGGTCCGAGGACGACCGGATGGCGATGGTCGAGGCCCTGGCGGATGGTCTCATCGACATCGTCGGCTCCTTCCATACGCCGCAGGACGAGGAATCGAAGCGCCTGCCCTACGAGGAGGCCGCCTCCGGCGCCGTCGGGCTTGAAACCCTGCTCCCCGCCGCGATGCAGCTCGTCCATTCCGGCGCGCTGACCCTGCCGGCCCTCTGGCGCGCGCTGTCGCTCAATCCGGCAGTGCTTCTCGGCCTGCCCTCGGGGCGCCTGGCGTCGGGGTCTCCGGCCGATCTCGTCCTGTTCGATCCGGACGCGCCCTTCGTGCTCGACCGCGCCGACCTCCGCTCCAAGTCCAAAAACACGCCCTACGATCTGCGCCGCATGCAGGGCCGCGTCCTGCGAACCTGGGTCGCCGGGCGGGAAGTCTTCACGGGGTCCGCGGCATGACGCTCGTCCTGACGATCCTCCTGATGATCGGCGGCTATCTCGTCGGCTCGATCCCCTTCGGCCTCCTGATCTCGAAGTGGCTGAACCTCGGCGACCTGCGCAAGATCGGATCCGGCAACATCGGCGCCACCAACGTCCTTCGCACGGGCAACAAGGGCGCCGCCGCCGCGACCCTGATCCTCGACGCGGCCAAAGGCGCTGTCGTCGTTCTCGTGGCGCGCGCCGTCGCGGGAGAGGGCGCCGCGCTCTGGGCTGGTCTCGCGGCCTTCATCGGCCACCTCTTTCCGCTCTGGGCCGGTTTCAAGGGCGGCAAGGGCGTCGCCACCTTTCTCGGAGTGATGCTCGCCGTCAGCTTTCCGGCCGGTCTCGTCTCCTGCCTCGTCTGGCTCGCCTGCGCGCTGCTCTGGCGCATCTCGTCGCTCGCGGCGCTCGCGGCGGCGGCGCTGGCCCCGACATGGCTGGCGCTCTTCGGCCGCTTCGACGCGATCTGGCTCGGGCTGGCGATGGCAGTGCTCGTCTGGATAAGGCACGCCGCCAACATCCGGCGCATCATCGACCGCACCGAGCCCCGGATCGGCGGCGGGACCGTTCCGGAAAAAGACCCGCGTTAACACTTAAATCTATAAATTTCATAAGGTTACGTCCTGTCCTACCTAGGACACTGCGGCTGATCCATCGATTTCGCCTTGACCGCCTCCTTTCCGCACGCGACGCAGGGTCCGGCGATGACACCGGATCAGATTCTCATTTTCGCGATCCTGGCCGCCACGATCGCCCTCTTCGTCTGGGGCCGCTGGCGGCATGACATGGTCGCCCTCGCCGCCCTGATCGCCTGCGTGGCCGGCGGCCTCGTTCCGGGCCCGGAGGCGTTCCTCGGCTTCGGCCAGCCCGCCGTCATCACCGTCGCCTGCGTCCTGATCCTCAGCCGCGGCCTCCAGACCTCGGGCGCGGTCGACGTGATGGCCCGCCGCCTCCTTCCCGCCGAGGCGACCCCCGCCATGACCATAGCCGGCCTGACCGCGCTGGCCGCCGCCCTCTCGGGCTTCATGAACAACGTCGGGGCACTCGCCCTGCTCATGCCCATCGCGATCCAGGCCGCCGCGCGCCTCGACGTCCCGCCGGGCCGGATGCTGATGCCGCTCGCCTTCGGCTCGATCCTCGGCGGCATGACCACGCTCATCGGCACCCCGCCGAACCTCATCGTCTCCGCCTTCCGCGAACGCGAGCTCGGGCAAGGCTACGGCATGTTCGCCTTCACGCCGGTCGGCCTCGCCGTCGCAGTGGCCGGCGTCGCCTTCATCGCCCTGATCGGCTGGCGTCTGGTTCCCGGCCGCACCCGCTCCGGGGTCGCGAGCTTCGAGGCGGGCGCCTACATCACGGAGGCGCGCGTTCCGGAAAACAGCAAGGCCGTCGGAATGCGGCTCCGCGAGATCGAGGACGCGCTGGCCGCGGCGGAGGTTCAGGTGATCGGTCTGGTCCGTCGCGACGTGCGGCTTCGCGCGCCCCGGTCGAACACGCAGGTTCTGGCCGACGACATCCTGATCCTCGAGGCCGAGCCGGAGGGGCTGGCCAAGGCGCTCTCGCAGCTTGGCGTCTCGCTCGAGGAGGACGCGCCACCGGAGACGGACGGCGACGAGGAGGAGGCGCCGGCCGGCGATGCGGAGAAGAAGCCGGCCGGCGACGGCGACGTGGTTCTGATCGAGCTGGTGGTGACGCCGACGGCGCCTCTGATCGGGCGCTCGGCGACGGCCGTGGACATGCGGACGCGTTATCAGATCGATCTTCTCGCCCTGTCGCGGCAGGGCAAGCGGTCGATCGGCCGCCTCAGGGAAACGCGGATCCGGGCCGGCGACGTCCTTCTCGTGCAGGGTCCGCCGGAGAGCGTCTCGGTCTTCGCGAGCGACCAGGGGTGCCTGCCGCTGGCGGAACGCGAGTTGAACCTCCCGGACCGGAGCCGGATGATCCTCGCCGCCGGCATCATGCTCGGGGCGATCGCCTTGACGGCGGTCGGACTTCTGCCGGCGGCGGTCGCTTTCACGGCCGGGGTCCTGGCCGCGATGGTGACGCGGGTGGTGCCGCCGCGATCGGCCTACGATGCGGTGGATTGGCCGGTGATCGTCCTGCTGGGCGCGCTGCTCCCCGTGGCGGCGGCGCTTCAGAGCACGGGAGCCGCGGATCTCATGGCGGGGTTGATGGTGACCGATCTCGCGCGCGGGTCCGCTCTCGCGGCGCTCGTGTTGGTTCTCGTGGTGACGATGACGCTGTCGGACCTGATGAACAACGCGGCGACGGTCGCGGTGATGGCTCCGATCGCGCTCGGCGCGGCGGGGTCGCTGGGGGCCGAGCCGGACGCGTTCCTGATGGCGGTGGCGGTGGGGGGGTCGTGCGCGTTCCTCACTCCGATCGGGCATCAGAACAACACGCTCATTCTCGGTCCGGGCGGGTTCCGGTTCGGCGATTACTGGCGGCTGGGGCTGCCGGTCCAGATCATCGTCGTAGCGGTGGCGGTACCCATGATCCTGACTGTCTGGGGTCTGTGAGGTTTTCCGTCCAAGGCTGGCGGGACCCAAGGGTATTGTTTAAAACGATAAATAGAAACGAGGCGGATTTCGATCCAATACGCGTCGGGTCGGAGATCGATTTCGGCGTTCCGTGGATCCGGCACGTCCTCGGCTCCGATGGCATCACCGAGGTCGAGATCATCGCGGCGGACGCGAGCGGATCGGGACCGGAGCGTCTGTCGCGGTCGAAAGAACGGATCAGGCTTCTCGCGGCCGCCTGATCAGCGGGCGACTCGGCGGAGCGCGCCCAGTCGCGTGGGACGGCCGCCGCGATATTGGTCCCAGAGCGCCCCGACGGGATCGCGGGTCCCGGCGACGGCTGCCCTGAGGGCGGCGCGCAGCGCCGCGTCGTCGTCGCGAAGCGCGTCGACGGCCATCAGATCCGCGATGGCCGCGGCAAGCGTGGGCGGGGCCAGCGCGTCTTCATGATCGTGATCGTCAAAGGCCATGGCGTCGGCTCCCTGTCGGATGCGCCCTTATGCCCGACGAACCGTTACCGTTCGGTTCCGTTTTGTTCTTTACGTCACGAAAAACGGCCCGAATCCGCGTTTCGGAGCATGTGAAAGACCCCGTTAACGAGAATTTTTACTGCCCATTAATAATTGGAAGCCTTGTTGTAACATTTCACTCATAAGATCGGATTTGTTTCGGAGCGGAACACGGGGTTTCGCCAGATCGCGTTCACGGCAGTTGACCCGGAGACGAGCCGCAACGCGTTCACGCGGGTCGCGACGCGGGTGCCCGCGCCAATCCCGCTGCCGGCGACCGCGCCGCCGTTCGGGGCCGGCGTCGCGGCGCTCGGCTTCGCGGGCCGGCGCGCGACCTAATAGCTGTACTCGGCGTAGATCCGGTCGAGATCGCCGTGCCATTCGGTGTGGAATTTCGCGAGCATCTCGTCCGCGGGCGTTCGGTTCTCGGCGACGATCTCGTGCAGCGCGTTGAGGAAATGCGTCTCGTCCGGCACAAGACCGCCCGCGCCGGGCCGGGCGCGGGCCTTGAGCCCGCCATGGGCGACGGCGAGCACGTCGGCGGCGAGATCGCGCAGGCTCCGGCCGTCGATCTCGGCTTTCAGCCCGTATTTCGCGGCGTCGTGGCGGAGCGCGTCACGCGTCCCGGCGTCCCAGCCCTTGCAGAGGTCCCAGGCCGCGTCGAGCGCCGTCTGGTCGTAGAGGAGCCCGACCCAGAATGCGGGCAGCGCGCAGAGCCTGCGCCACGGGCCGCCATCGGCGCCGCGCATCTCCATGAATTTCTTGATGCGCGCCTCCGGGAAGATGGTGGTGAGGTGGTCGGCCCAGTCCGAGAGAGTCGGCTTCTCGCCGGGCAGCGCGGGTAGCTCGCCGCGCAGGAAGTCGCGGAACGATTGGCCGAGCGCGTCGACATACTTTCCGTCGCGGTAGACGAAGTACATCGGAACGTCGAGCGCGTAGTCGACATAGCGCTCGAAGCCCATTCCGTCCTCGAAGACGAAGGGCAGCATGCCGGTCCGATCGGCGTCGAGGTCGCGCCAGATCCGCGCGCGCCATGACTGCCAGCCGTTGACCTTCCCCTCGAAGAACGGCGAGGAGGCGAAAAGCGCGGTGGCGACCGGCTGGAGCGCGAGGGCCACGCGGAACTTCTGCACCATGTCCGCCTCGGAGGCGAAGTCGAGGTTCACCTGGACCGTGCAGGTCCGGTACATCATCTGTTTGCCGTGGGTGCCGACCTCGTCCATGTAGCGGGTCATCAGGGCGTAGCGGCCCTTGGGCATCACCGGCATCTGGTCGTGGGTCCAGATCGGCGCCGCGCCGAGGCCGATGAAGGCCGCGCCGATCTCGTCGCCGACGGCGTGGACCTCGCGCAGGTGCTCGTTCACCTCGTCGCAGGTCTCGTGGATGGTCTTGAGCGTCGCGCCTGAAAGTTCGAGCTGGCCGCCGGGTTCGAGGCTGACGTTCGCGCCGTCGCGCTCAAGGCCGATCAGCTTGCCCTGTTCCTCGACCGGCGACCAGCCGTAGCGGTCGCGCAGGCCCGCGAGCATCGCGTGGATCGAACACGGCCCCTCATAGGGCAGCGGCAGGTGTTTTTCGAGACAATAGCCGAACTTCTCGTGCTCGGTTCCGATCGTCCAGTCCTCGGCGGGACGGCAGCCGGAGGCGAGGTATTCGGCGAGCTGCTCGGGACGCTCGATGGCGCCGCCGCCGGATTGTGGGATGGACATCGGATCAGGCCTCTCGCCGGTTGCGCGACCGCTTATTGGGCCAGCGGCGCGCTCAGCGCAAGCGCCTGACGTCGGCGGGCGGAGGGCGGCCCCAGACGCGGGCGCGGCGCGGTCCCGCCGAGCCGAGCGCGGCGGAGCCGGCGTCGAAATCTATGCCGGGAAGCGCGCTGAGCGCGTCGAAGATGCCCTCGGCGCCCTTGGCCCCCAAGGGTATGCTGAGGCGGGTGCCGTCCTCGGCGGTGAGCACCCAGGCGTGGACGCCGGACCGGAGCGCGGCGATCTCGACCGAGACCAGCGACGGCAGATCGACGAAGCCGCCGTCACGGGGACCCATGTAGCCGATGCGCGCCTCGTCGATGATCACGACGCCCTCGCCGATCTCGGCGCTCATCAGCCGCATCCGACGCAGGGACGCGTTGAGCAGTCCGGCGCCGGCCAGCGAAAGGAGCGTGCCGGCGGCGAGCGCGAGCGGCCCGACTTCGACATAGCCGCGCCAGATCAGCCAGAGGCCCGCGCCGAGCACGGCGACCGAAAGGACCGGCTCGCGCAGCATCCGCAGCCGCGCGACGGCTTCGGGGCGCACGACGCTCATCGCCAGTCGCCCAGCGCGGATTGCCAGAGCGTGATCGCGGCGACGGCGGCTGTGTCGGCGCGCAGAACGCGGGGGCCGAGGGTGACGGGCGTGACGTGGGGCAGCGCGCGAAGCCGTTCCGCCTCGTCGGAGGAGAAGCCGCCCTCGGGTCCGATCAGGATCGCCCAAGGGCCCGGTGCGGCGTCGGCGAGCGCCTCGGCGGCCGGGCGCGCGTCGCGGGTCTCGTCGCAGAACAGCAGGCGCCGCGCGGGGTCCCAGCCGTCGAGAAGCGCGTCGAGCCGGACGGGCTCGGCGACCTCCGCCACCTGGGTCTCGCCGCATTGCTCTGCCGCCTCGACCGCGTGCGCGCGCAGCCGGTCGATGCGGAGCCGTTCCGCATTCGTGTGCTTCGTGAATACGGGCAGGATCCGCGCGACGCCGAGTTCGGCGGCCTTCTCGACGATGAAGTCCGTTCGCGCCTTTTTTATCGGCGCGAAAGCGAGCCAGAGATCGGGCGACACCCGCTGCGGCGCTGTCTTTTCGCGCGCGACGAGGACGCCGCGGCGCTTGCCGGCCTCGACCACCTCGGCCCGCCACTCGCCGTCGCGGCCGTTGAAGATCGACACCGCGGCCCCCGTTTCGAGCCGCATGACTGTGAAGAGATAATGCGCCTGATCGCGGTCGAGCGCGACGGCGGCGCCGTCGCCGAGCGGCGCCGTGACAAAGAGCCTGATCTTGCCTAGCCTGTCCGCCATCACCCTCTCCGAGACCCGGGCCGGACTATGACGATTGACGCGAACGATGGAAAGGTGGCCGACGCGCCGGCCGCCAACTGGGTCGACCGGAGCGCGCCGGCGGCGGTCAGGCCCTATCTGCGTCTGAGCCGGGCCGACCGGCCGATCGGAACCTGGCTGCTGCTGCTGCCGTGCTGGTGGGGGCTGGCGCTGGCGGCGACGGCGGACGGGCCGCGTCTTTTCGATATCTGGATCGCGGCGGGCTGCGGGATCGGCGCGTTCCTGATGCGCGGGGCGGGCTGCACCTGGAACGACCTGACGGATCGCGATATCGACGACAAGGTCGCGCGCACGCGGTCGCGCCCCCTGCCCTCGGGACAGGTCACGCCGCGTCAGGCGGTCATCTGGATGTGCGCGCAGGCCTTGGCGGCCTTCGCGATCCTGCTGACGTTTCCGCCCTACGCCATAGCGCTCGGGATCGGATCGCTGGCGCTGGTGGCGGTCTACCCCTTCGCCAAGCGGTTCACCTGGTGGCCGCAGGTTTTTCTGGGCCTCGCCTTCAACTTCGGCGCGCTGCTGGCCTGGGCCGCTCATGCGGGATCGCTCGGGCCGGCGCCCGTGCTGCTCTATCTGGCCGGCATCGCCTGGACGCTGTTCTACGACACGATCTACGCGCATCAGGACCGCGAGGACGACGCGCTGATCGGCGTGAAATCGACCGCCCGGCTGTTCGGGGCCCGCACGCGGGCGTGGCTTTCGGGGTTTCTCGCGGCCTCTGTCGCGCTCGCGGCGCTCGCGGTCATTGCGGCGGCGCGAGGCGGCACGGGGCTGGCGCTCGGGCTGGCGGGAGTCGCGGGCTACGGCCTGCATCTCGCTTGGCAGCTTCGCGACCTCGACATCGACGACGGCGCGCGCTGTCTTCGGCTGTTCCGGTCGAACCGAGACGCGGGCCTGATCCTCGCGGCCGGTCTGGCGGCGGCCGCGCTCGCGTCCGCGTGAGCCGCACGCGTCTTGATCCGACCGGAGCGAGCGCCTAGAACCCGCCGTGAGTTTCAGTTCGGGGGTGGCGCGTCACATGCGTCTGCGCGCGTTTCTCTTCGGGGCCGTCGTGTTCGCGCTCGTCGGCGCAGGCGCCTGGGGCCTGTCCCGTACTGCGACCGCGTATTTCGAGCGCGACGCGCGCGCGCGGCTCTCCGACGGTCTGGGCGCCGCCGGCGAGGACTGGGCGAGGATCGAGGTCGACGGATTGCGCGTCGTGATTTCCGGCGAGGCGCCCGACGAGACCGGGCGGTTCCGCGCGATCGAGACCGCGCGTCAGATCGTCGATCCCGACCGGATCGAGGACGTGACAACCGTCGCCGCCGCCGATCCGCTGACGCCCCCGCCTTTCGCGCTCGAACTCCTGCGCAACGACGCGGAGATCTCGCTTATCGGTCTCGTTCCGGACGATGGCGGACGGACCGAAATCATACGCGCGCTGGCGCGGGAGGCGCTTGGAGGCGCGATCACGGACATGCTCGAGACGGCGGCCGCGCCGGCGCCGGACGGCTGGGCGGAAAGCCTCGCCTTCGGTCTGGACGTCCTCACGACCCTGCCCCGGGCGAAGATCAGCGTGGCCCCCGGCGCGGTGACCGTGACGGCGACCGCGGAGAGCGACGCCGCGCGCGCGGCGCTGGAAACCCGGCTCAGCGCACTGGGCCCGAAGGGCGTCGAGCTCACGCTCGACCTCTCGGCGCCGCGCCCGGTGATCGCGCCGTTCCGCGTCGCGTTCCGGCTGACCGACGGCGCGGCGACCCTTTCGGACTGCGCCGCGGAGACCGAGGAGGACGCCGCGGCCATCCTCGCCGCCGCGCGCAGGGCGGGCTACGCCGGCGACGCGGCCTGCCCCGTCGGTCTCGGCGCCCCGTCGCCGGACTGGGCGCGCGGCGTCGTCGCGGGGCTGGACGCGCTCGGCGAGTTGGGCGGAGGGAGCTTCGAGGTCGCGGACGTCGAGGCGCAACTGACCGGCCCTTCCGACATTGGCGCGGAGGACCTGGCGGCGGCCGGCGCGCGGCTGCGCGCGGCGCTGCCCGCTGTGATCTCGCTCAGGACGTTCGCGCCCCCACGCATGGTCGAGACCGGCGACGGAGCGGCCGTCTACGCGCCCCGCTTCGACGCGGCTCTGGGCGCGGACGGGAACGTCACGCTCTCCGGCGCGCTCCAGAGCGAGACCTCGCGGGCGGCGGTCGCGTCCTACGCGGCCGCGCTTTTCGGCCACGACCGGGTGTCGAGCGAGACCGTGATCGATCCCGCGCTGCCCGAGGGCTGGCCCGGGCGGGTCCTCACCGGCATCGAGGCGCTCTCGCGGCTGAAGGAAGGCGGCCTGAGCGTCACCCTGGACGAGGTCGCGCTGGACGGCCGCAGCATCGAGGAGGACGCGGACGCTCTTCTGGAGGCGCTCCTCGCGGAGAAGCTCGCGACGCCCGCGCGCGTCGACGTGAGTTACGACGCCGAGGCCTCCGCGATCGCGGCGCGCACGCGTCCGGAGATCTGCGCCGACGAGATCTCCGCGATCATGGAATCGGAGATGATCGAGTTCGGCGCGGGATCGGCCACCATCGCGCCGGAGAGCCGGGGCGTGATCGCCGCCGTGGCGGACGTGCTGCGGACCTGTCCGGGCGCCTATTTCGAAATCGGCGGCCATACGGATTCGCAGGGAAGGGCCGAGGTCAACCAGCGCCTCAGCGAGCAGCGCGCCGCCGCCGTCATGGCCGCGCTCGAGGCCGAGGAGCTTCCGCTCGTCCTGCTTTCGGCGCGGGGCTACGGCGCGGAGCGGCCGGTCGCGGACAACGCGACCGCCGAGGGACGGAGCCGCAACCGGCGCATCGAACTGACGCTCGTCCGGCCCGAGGACATCGCCGCCGTCGAGGCCGAGGTCGCGGCGGCGGGCGCGGCGGACCCCGAGGACTGCGCGGCGGATCTCGCTGCGATCCTCGAAGCCGCGCCGGTCCAGTTCGCGGCCGGCTCCTCGTCGATCGCGGAGGAAAGCGCGGGAACCGTGGAGGAGATGGCCGACGCTCTGGCGGCCTGTCCCGGCGTCGCGTTCGAGATCGGCGGGCACACCGACGATCGCGGGCGGGCCGAGGTGAACGACCGTCTCAGCCGGGAGCGGGCCGAGGCGGTGCTCGCGGCGCTCGGAGAGGCCGGCGTCGCCGACGTGACGCTGACCGCCGCCGGGTACGGCTCCGCAAGGCCCGTCGCGGACAACGGGACCGCCGAGGGGCGCGAGCGGAACCGGAGGATCGAAGTGACCCTGGTCCCCGCCGATCCGGCGGGAGACGGCGCGACCGCGGACGAAGCCGGCGCGGACGCAGCACCGGAAGCCGCGTCCGCGGAGGGGGCGGTCGGGTGCTCAGACGCGGTCGCCGCGACTCTCGAGGCCGACGGAATCCAGTTCGAGCTCGGATCGGCGGCGATCGCGGCCGAAAGCGCCGGAACGATCTCCGCCCTCGCGGAGGCGCTCGCAGCGTGCGGCGGGGCCACGTTGGAGATCGGCGGGCATACGGACGACCGCGGATCCTCGGAGGGGAACATGCGTCTCAGCCGCGAACGGGCCGAGGCGGTGCTGGCGGCGCTCGAAGCCGACCTGCCCCAGGACGTGACGTTGACCGCGCGCGGCTACGGTGAGGCCGCGCCGGTCGCGGACAACGCGACGCGGGAAGGCCGGAGCGCGAACCGCCGCATCGAGATCAGGCTGCTGGCGGAAGAGGCGAGGCCGAAGGGGGCGCCGCCGAGGCGCCCGCGGCCGAAGCGGACACGGAGGCGGCGGCGGATGAACCGTGACGAGCTGACGCTCGCCATCGCGGCGGCGCTGGTGGGCGCGGTGCTGGCCGGGTGGCTGCTGCGGGCGGCTTTCGGGCGGCTGAACTCCGGCGCGGGGCCGCGCAGCGTGCGGCAGACCGCCGAGATGGCCTCGCGCCTGCACGCGGCGGAGGACGCGCAGCTGGCCGCAGAGATGCGGCTTCGGGACGTCGAGAGCGACCTGAAGCGTCGGTTGGGCGAAACGGAGGCGGACCTCGCCGCGACGCTGGCGGAGCTTGAGCGGACGCGGGTGCAGTGCGACGAGATCCGCGAGGCGTACCGGGACGCAATGGCCGAGGGGAGGCCGCTGGGGCGGCCGACCGGAACGTCCTAGGCGCGCCGACGGATCGCGACCCGGCATCGGACCCGCCGCGCGGCGGCTTAGGGAGAGGTGAGGCATGATCGGACGGCTCAATCACGTGGCGATCGCGGTGCCCGATCTCGGGGCGGCCGCGGCGCGCTACCGCGACATGCTCGGCGCGGAGACGGGCCCGCCGATGGAGGAGCCCGAGCATGGCGTGACGGTCGTGTTCATCGCGCTGCCCAATACGAAGATCGAGCTGCTGCATCCGCTGGGCGAGGACTCGCCGATCGCCGCGTTCCTGGCGAAGAACCCGGCGGGCGGCATCCATCACGTCTGCTACGAGGTCGATGACATCGGGGCGGCGCGCGATCGCCTGGTCGCGGGCGGCGCCCGCGTGCTGGGCGGCGGCGAGCCCAGGATCGGCGCGCACGGCAAGCCGGTGCTGTTCCTGCACCCCAAGGATTTCGACGGCGCGCTGATCGAACTGGAGCAGGCATGACGATCACGGCGGCGCTCGTCCTCTACGCGGTGATCTGGTTCCTGACGCTCTTCGTGGCGCTTCCCGTCGGGGTGCGGACCCAGGGCGAGGAGGACGACGTGGTGGCCGGCACGCCCGAATCCGCCCCTGCGGACCCCATGATCGGCCGGAAGATGGCCTGGGTGACGGTGGTGGCGACCCTGCTTTGGGCGGGAATCGCCTCCGTGATCCTGTGGAGCGGACTGACGGTCCACGACATCGACTTCTTCGGCCGGATGTAGCCGCCCGGACGCCGCGACAGTTTGACGTTCGACGGGACGTCGATCCGTGCTATCGTCCACCATCGCTCAAACCGGAAAGGGAACCGCAAGATGAAGGCACTGACTGCACTGATCACCGCGATCGGCGTCCTGGCGTTTTCAGGCTCCGCCTTCGCTCAATGCTCGGGCAAGAGCCACACGCCCATGCCCGACCAGACGGCCGAGACCCCGATCGTGATCGTCCCCGAATTGGTCGGAAGCTGAGCAGGACGGCGAGCCGTCTGCGCGTAAGGCGGCCTTCGGGCCGCCTTTTTTTGGACCGGGAGATTGATCTCACGCGAAGTGCCACGCGTGGCACTTCACTCATGGTGTTGAACTGAAAGCGTTTTCCGGAAAGCGTTAACTCCGTGGAAACCTGTGCCACACGGTTTTCTTGAACTGGGTGGAGAGAGCTCCGCGGCTTGGAGTTGGGCTCTCAAGTTGACATACGGAGCATCTTGCGAAGAGTCCGAAGCACCGGAAAGCGTGAAAAAATCGCCGAAGCTTGCCCGCGATGTCAGGCGCGCCGCATCGCGCGCTTCAGGGACTTCTGAGACGAGATCTGAGACGTCATCCCCTGGACCGAGCCGGCGGAACACGCGCGACCGTTCCCACGTTGTCACCAGGCATCAACGATAGGGAGTGCACCGTGGTCATGGAACGGACGGCCGCCGCCTTCGCGGCGCTCATCGCATCGGCGGGAATCGGACTGGCGCAGGAGGAAGGCGTCACGCTCCGCGTAGTGGAAAGCGTCGAACACGGGGCATATCTGGCCGACGGCGACGGGCGTGCCGTCTACCTCTTCACGGCCGACAAGCAGGCCGAGGAGGCGAGCCGGGGGCCCATCGCCTGCGACCATTTCTGCCTCGAGGAATGGCCCGCCGTTTACAGCGACGCGCCGCCGCGGCTCGGAGAAGGGGTCGATCCCGACCTGGTCGGAGCCGTCGAACACGATGGCCGTCCGGTCGTCACGTATGGCGGCTGGCCGCTCTACCTTTTCTACCGGGACGCGAACGAGGGCCGGACGCTCGGGCAGTTCAAGGATAGCTGGGGCGGCGTCTGGCATCTTGTAGCACCGGACGGTTCGCCCGTTTGGCAATAGATCTCGAGATTCGGCCGGAACATGACCCGCGAGAAGCTCCGCGGATTCTGGAATCGATGTGGCGTCACCTTCGCCAAGGCGCACCCGGCCCGGTCGAGCCGGGCGTGCCCGGCCTGCGGCCTTGTGGCGGACGCCGACCGATAAAAACCGGTCCCACTTCCCGTGCCGCACTCGCGGTCATGAGATCGACGCCGACGTGGGCGCGGCGCGCGACATGGAGAGCGTACGTTCCGCTTTGGACAGACGCGCCACGCCAACGCGGAAAGCCTTCGGCTGACGGTCCTCCGCCGCCTGGAAAGCAACAGGACGCCGGCGCGCGCCGCACGGCGGTTCACCGCTCCGGAACGCGCGTCTTTCGGGCGGCGGTTCCGGCGATGCGGTGGAACTGATGGGTGAAGACGGCGACGCCGAGAACGGGGACGATGAGGTTGAGGACCGGCACGCTCATCGGGACCGCCATAGCGGTGCCGGCGAGCCAGATGCGCGCGCGGTTGCGGGCTCGCAGCGCCTTGACCTCCCCGGGCGGCAGGCGGCGTATGGCGACGAGCTGGAAGTATTCGCGGCCCAGAAGGAAGCCGTTGACGATCCAGAAGATGAAGGGCGCCAGCGGGGCTACGGTCAGATAGATCGCCAGCGCCGCGACGTTGACGGCGACCACGAGCGCGAGGAAGCGCGCGGCGTCGGCGATCTGCCCTGTCAGGGGCTGCTCCTCGGCGGGCGGCAGGCCGGGGTAGTGTCTCGCCTCGACGGCGGCGGCGACGTCGTCGAGAAAGAAGCCGACCGCGGCGGCGGCGGCCGGCACCATCAGGACCACCGAGAGCGCGATCATCAGGCCGATCGCGGCCCAGGACAGGATGTCGTCGATGAAACCGACTTCGCCGATCCAAGGCAGGGTGACGGTGTCGGGCAGCAGCCATCCCAGCCCCCCCACCACCGCCCAGAACACCAGGGCGAGCGCGCCGAGCGTCACCGCCAGCGCCTTCAGGAGCACCCGGGCGAAGCGCGGGTCGGAGATCTGCGCGAGCGCGCGCAGGAAATCGGCGACCAGGCTCACGCGTCGAACCAGGTCGTGATGGTCGCGAGATCCGGGCGCGGCCGGTCGGGCGGCGACGCCGTCGCCGTGCCGACATGAACGAATCCCGCGATCCATTCATGGGGTTCGAGACGGAGCGCTTCGCCGAGCAGGGGCCTGTCGTAGGCGGGCCAGCCGGTGAGCCAGTTGGCGCCCCAGCCCGAGGCGAGCGCGGCGTTCAGCAGACCGAGACAGACCGCGCCGGCCGACAGGGTCTGTTCGATGGGCGGAATCTTCTCGCTCGGACGGGTGAAGGCGACCACGGCGACCGCGAGCGGGGCCTGTTCGAACGCGAGCGCGCCCTTGTCGGGGTCTTCGCCGGTCTCCGCCGCGCGGTCCCTTATGGCGGCGGCCAGCCGCGCGAGACCCGCGCCCCGAAGGACGATGAAGCGCCACGGCTCCAGCTTGCCGTGATCCGGCACGCGGGCGGCGGCGGTCAGAAGGGTCTCGATCTCGTCGCGATCCGGACCGGGCGCGGCGAGAAGCTTTGCGGGCCGCGACCGTCGGGTGAGCAGGAAGTCGAGAATCGGATCGGTGTCGGTCATGCGGGCTCCTTCGGTGCGCCGCTTCCGGGATGTCGGCTGCGGCGGGCGGCGTCAAGGCCGCGGAGACGTCCGCAGCTGGCCGGCGGACCCGGACGCCGCGCGGCGGGAATCCTCGGTCACTCCCGTCGCAGAACCCGGTCCACGAGGAAGTCCGAGGCCCGGCCCGAGCCGTATTCCGCGCGCAGGGCGTCGCGGTCGTAGCGGGTCGTGACCCAGTCGAGGAACGGCATCGGCGCGTCCGCCGTCTCGGCGGCGTAGCGGCGCAGCATGAAGGCCATGATGCCGGTCCGGGCGCCGGCGACGTGAAGGCGGCGCCAGGAGAGCTGTTCGAGGGCGGTCTCGACGGAGGCGTCCTTTCGGAGGAGCAGGTAGAGCGCGGCGGCGAACCCCGCCCGGTCGGCGCCGGATTTGCAGTGGATCAGCAGTTTTCGCTCTGCGGTGGCGAAGACCTCGTTCAGCGCCACGATCTCCTCGGCGTGAGGCGGCTTGCGCGAGGTCAGCTTGAGGTCGACCAGCATGATCCCGGCCGCCGCGCAGGCCTCGCGTTCGAGCAGGTAGGAGCCCCATTCGGTCTCGCCGCGCAGGTTCAGGATCGTGCGGAAGCCGTCCGCCGCGAGGCGGCGGATGCGGGCGGGGTCGGGCTGGTTCGAGCGCCAGACGCCGTCGTCGATCCGGTGCATGTTGCTCCAGACCCGGCGGAACGCGCCGTGGTCGAACACGAAGGAGTCGATGGCGGCGCTGCGGCGGCGGGCGGGCGTGTCGGGCGCGCCGATCCAGCCGTCCTTCCAGCGACGATGCCAGCTTTTCCCCGTTCCGCTCAAAGGGCGGGGTCCGAGGCGACGCGGCACGGGCCGGTGAGGTCGCCGAGGCGGGTCTTCTGCCGGCCCTCCGCGTCGAAATTGGCCGGGTCGAGCCAGGTTTCGAAAGCCGGGCGAAGATGCATCCAGTCGCCGTCGGTCATGGCGAACCAGGCGCTGTCACGGCTGCGGCCCTTGACGACCATGTGGTTGCGGAAGACGCCCTCGAAGGAGAAGCCGAAGCGCTGCGCCGCGCGGCGGGACGGGAGGTTCAGCGCGTCGCATTTCCATTCGAAGCGGCGATAGCCGGCGTCGAAGGCGCGGGCGGCCATCAGGAAGACCGCCTCGGTCGCGGCGGGCGTGCGCTGGAGAGCGGGCGAGAGGCAGATATGGCCGATCTCGATTGAGCCGGCGGCGGGGGTAATCCGCAGGTAGCTCATCACGCCGGCGGGAGCGGCGGAGGCGGGATCGCGGAGAGCGAAGAAAAGGGGATCGTCGGAGACCGCCATGCCGTCGACCCAGGCCTGGTAGGCCTCCAGCGACGGAAACGGACCGTATGGCAGCCAGTCCCAGATCGCCTTGTCGGCCGCGTTCGCCGCGTGGAGCGCGGGCGCGTGGGCCGGGCTCAGAGGTTCGAGCGTCACGAAACGGCCGACGAGCGGCGCGCCGCCGTCCGGCGCCGGCGGCGGCGTCCAGTCGGCGAGCGGAGCCGGCACGGGGATCAGCCTTCGGCCTTGGGCTCTTGGGGCAGCGCGTAACGCTGGAAGAGCGGAAGCTGCGCCATGATGAAGAGGAAGTTCGCGGCCGGGAGGACGAAGGTGCGGAAATTCACCCATGTGTCCGTGCCCCAGACCCGCCAGACGATCTCGTTCGCCACCGCGAGCAGGACGTAGAAGGCGATGAAGCGGGTCGTGAACTTCATCCAGCCTTCCTGTTGCATCGGGATCAATTCGTCCATCAGGTAGCGCAGATAGCTCTGTCCGCGCAGCATGCCGAAACCGAGGATCGAGGCGAAGAGCGCGTAGAGGATGGTCGGCTTCATCTTGACGAAGGTGTCGTCGCGCAGGATCAGCGTCAGCCCGCCGAAGACGATCACCACGATCGCGGTTATCACGGCCATCTTCGGCAGCTTGCGGGTGAGGGCCCAGCTGGCCGCGAGGGAGGCCAGGATCGTCGGGATGAAGACCTTGGTGGAGAACAGGATCTGTTCGAGCTGGCGCTCGGCCGTGCCCAGCCCCTCGGGCACCGGCGCCCAGCGATAGGCGAGAAAGAAGACGGCGATGGGGCCGATCTCGAGGACGATCTTCAGGATCGGATTGATGTGGCGTTCGCTCATGGCGACGCAATACAGGCGCCGCCTGGGGATTTCCACGGGATTCCTCGCGACCGCGACGTCACGGGTCCGGATCGCGCGTCTGCGGCGCGATCCGCGGAAAAAGACGGGCGGCGAGGCACGCGCCCCCCCGCCCGCCGAGTCGATCAGCAGTAATAGACGCCCACGGCGCATCGCCGGACCGTGCGGCGGGCGACCCCCGCGACGCTGACCGGGGTCAGCGGACGGCCAACACGGGCCTCGGCGGGCTTGACGAAGCCCGCGCCCGCCGCTCCGAAAGGAACCGGCGCGTATTCGAGGCCGGCCGCCCCCGTGATCAGGGCCAGAAGAACGATCGCGATGCGTCGTGCCATCTCAGTTTCCTCCTTCGACAACGTAGATGCCCGCCAGATCGTCGAGATCGGGAACCTCGTTCGGCGCGACCTCGCGCGCGTCGGCCGGGACCTCGACGGCGGTGGCGGGCGCCGCCTCCGCTCCGGTCGCCCAGCCAGAGACGTCCAGAGAATATTTCGGCTTGCCGTCGACCGCCGTGTTGGAGATCGAATAGCGGCACGGGTAGGGAACGTCTCCCTGCGCGATCCAGAGCTGCAGGTCCGCGCCCTCGGTCCGGAAGGCGAAGTGATCGCATTCCACGCCGCGGATCACCCCGCTGCCGAGGTCCTTGACGTCGGTGAACAGCGGCTCGAGCGCGCCCTGCACGTCCGGCAGAAGCAGGTCCGCGGCCGGCAGCGGGCGCTTGTAGGTGTCGCGAAGCTCGTCGATCAGGTGCTCGACGCTGCCGGGCACGTCCGCCTTGGCATAGACGTTCTCGTCGCTGTTCATGACGATCAGCGAAGTTCCGTCGAAACTGAACGCCACAGAGGCGAAGCCGCCGTCGCGCGTCGCGGAGATCCTGTCCGGACGCTCCATGGCGACCGTGCCTGAACTCGCGATGGTCAGGATCTGCGCCTCGTCGGTCACGACGTCGAGGCCGGCGTCGAAGTCGAAGGAGAAGGCCTCCTGGCCGCCGAGATAGGTGGACATCTCGGCGAAGCGCTGCCGCGCGAAAGCCTCGTCGGCGGATGCCGGCGCGGCGGCGGCGCAGAGCGCGGCCGCCGCGAGCGCCAGCGCGCCGCCGGAGGGCAGCATGTTCAAACTCGTGATCGTCATCGCAGCCTCTTTGATTGGATTCATGCTCAGAACGAGACCGATACGCCGGCGAGCGGCCCGTAGAGGTCGACGCTGACGTCCCTGCCGTCGATTTCCTTCTCGATGTTCATGTAGCGGTAGCCGAACTGCGCGGACCATCTGTCGTTGAAGCGGTAGCCGACCGTGCCGACCGCCTGCCATGTCGAGCTGTCCTGGGTCACGTAGCCGCCCGCGTCGGCGTAGGCCGTTCCGAACCATTTGTCGCCGAACGGCGCGATCACCCGTGCGGCGATCAGGGGGTCGACCCAGCTGGTGTCGACGGAGAGGTCGCGGTCCGAAACTCCCGGCGCGGCGGCGTTCAGCTTGGAGTCGACCTTCATGTCGAAAGCGCGAAGCCCGCCACCGACATCGATGGCGACGGCCGGGGTCTCATAGACGCGATAGAGCGCGTAGGCGCTCAGCGCCGTCATCTTCAGATCGACCTCGGTGTCCTTGAAAACAAGACCGAAAGTGGTGTTCTCGCTGTTCGAGAGATCGGCGTACAGCAGGTCTGCCGCCAGGCCCCATTTGCCGCGGCGGGCCTGGAAGGCGCCCATGAAGGCCATGTCGAGCGCCGAGAGCGCGTCGCTGGAACTCCCGCTCGACTCGACTTCGCCGAACCGGGTGTCCACGGACACGTCCATCGCCGGAAGCCAGCCGTAAAGCGTCGCCTCGTATGTCCAGTCCTGAGCCAGTGTCGGTCCTGCGGCCGACAGCGCGCCCATCGTCAGCAACGGCAGCAGTCTCATCAAAATCCCCCTTCCGGAAAGGTCCGGAACCCGCGCGTAGCATGTCACGGGCGCGGACGTTTGACTTCGCGCGCCACGTCGCGCGGACGGGTTCAGCCGAACTCCACCACGACGGCGCCGAGCGCGATCAGGGCGACGAGCACGGCGCGGACCGGGCCGACGCGCTCCTTGAGGAACAGCCAGCCGATGAGCGCGGCGAACACCACCGAGGTCTCGCGCAGGACGGCGGCCTGGCCGACCTTGTCGAGCCGGGTGGCGAGCATCACCGAGCCGAAGCTCGCGAAGGCGATGAAGGCGCCGAGGACGCCCCGGCGCATCAGCGGCGCGACCGCCGGCCGGACCGTCATCGCGCGCCAGCGGGCGAGCGCGATCCACGGGAAGACCAGCCCGTCGATCACGAAGAACCAGGCGAGGAAGGTGAACGGGTTCGGCGTCGAACGGATGCCGTAGGCGTCGTAGGTGGTGTAGGCGGCGACGAAGCCTCCGGTAAGGAAGGCGAAGGCGACAGCCTCGACCAGCTGGCGGCGGCCGATGCGGGTCTGCTGCACGTTGAAGGCGGCGAGCGCGAAGATCGCTCCCGAGAGGAGCAGCACGCCGGACCATTGCGCCAGCGAATAGACCTCGCCGAAGACGATGCCCGCCGCCGCGACCGTGACGAGCGGGCCGGTGCCGCGCACGATGGGATAGACGACGGTGAAGGCGCCGCGTTCGTAGGCCATGGCCTGGGAGAGCTTGTAGCCGACATGGATGAGCATCGCGCCGGCGAGGATGAGCCAGGCGCGGCCCTCGGGCCAAGGCACGAGGAGGAGCGCCGCGGGCAGCGCGATCAGGCAATAGGAGATGTCGATGGCGCCGCGCGTCAGCCAAGGATCGTGGCGGCCCTTCTGGAGCGCCCCGAAGACCGCGTGGCTGATCGCGGCGAAAAGCGCGAGGCCCATGGCGACGTGGCGGCCGGTTTCCGTGCCTTCGATGGAGACGAGCCAGTCGATCACCGGCGCGGGTTCACGGAAGCCGTCGGACCATGCCGGTTCGGATCTCGAAGCCGTGGCGGCGGTAGAGCGCGTAGGATCCGGGGTCCGCGATCAGGGTCACGAGGCAGCTTTCGGGCAGGTTCGCGCCGCACCAGTCCATCAGGCGCATCATCACCTCGGAGCCCAGGCCCTGCCGCTGCCATCCGGGATCGACGCACACGTCGACGATGTGGGCCACCGTGCCGCCGTCGCCCACGACGCGGCCCAACGCGATCAGACGGCCGCGCTCGCGGCCCGTGACGGCGTGGAGCCCGCCCTTGAGGCCCGCGGCGGCGGCCGCCGCGCTGCGTTGGCCGATGCCGGTGATGCGGCGCAGCTCGACATATTCGCCGACGCCAGGCGCCTCGTCCGTCCATTTGAGGCTCATGCGTCGGCGCCCGTCAGCGCGCGGGCGAAATCCTCGGGATCGAAGGCGGAGAGGTCGTCGATCTGCTCTCCCACGCCGATGGCGTGGATCGGCAGGCCGAAGCGGTCGGCGAGCGCCACCAGGACGCCGCCCTTGGCGGTGCCGTCGAGCTTCGTCATCACGAGGCCGGTCACGTCGGCGATCTTGCGGAAGATCTCGACCTGGCTCAGCGCGTTCTGCCCCGTGGAGGCGTCGAGCACGAGGAGCGTGTTGTGCGGCGCCTCGGGATCGCGCTTTGCGGATGACGCGCACGATCTTGGCGAGTTCGGACATCAGATCCTCGCGGTTCTGGAGGCGGCCGGCGGTGTCGATCAGCAGCAGGTCCGCGCCCTCGGCCTCGGCCCGGCCCATCGCGTCGAAGGCGAGGCTGGCGGGGTCGGAGCCCTGTGGCGCGGTCATCACCGGCACGCCCGCGCGCTCGCCCCAGATCTGGAGCTGCTCGACCGCCGCCGCGCGGAACGTGTCGCCGGCCGCGATCACGACGGTCTTGCCGGCGGCGCGGAACTGGCTGGCGAGCTTGCCGATGGTGGTGGTCTTGCCCGAGCCGTTGACGCCGACGACGAGCACGACCTGCGGACGCTTGGCGTAGATCGGCATCGGCCGGGCGACCGGTTCGAGGATGTCGGCGATCTCGCGCGCGAGAAGCGACTTGATCTCGGACGCGCCGACGCGCCGGCCGAAGCGGCCCTCGGCCATGTTGGCGCTCACCTTGAGCGCGGTCTCCACTCCCATGTCGGCGGAGATCAGCAGTTCTTCCAGGCTTTCGAGCATGTCGTCGTCGAGCACGCGGCCTTTCTCGGCGCCGAAGAGCCGTCCGGCGAGGCCCGCGCGGGGCATGTCGACCAGCGGGGGAGCCGGCGTCGCGACGGGCGCGGGCGGCGCTGCGGGCGAAGGTTCGGGGGACGGAGGCGAGGGCGGCGGAGCGGCGTCGCCGTCCCCCTCGGCCCCCTCGCCGATGATCGCGTCGAGGCCCGCGTCGATCTTCGACGAGGACTTGAACAGCCGCTCCCTGAGCTTGCCGAAAAACGCCATGGATGATCCCGCCTGGTGACCCGCCATCACCTAAACGCGGCGCGCGGCGGATGCAAACGGGGCGACGGTCGCGACGCCGGCGATCGGCGCCGTTCGAGGGCGGAAGCGGAGCGCGGCGCGCCCGCGAGCCTCTTGCGCGGGGCGCGAAACCGCGCTTTCGTGAACCCATGGCCACGCGAACCCCGACGAAGCGAGCGTCCGTCCTCCGCGCGCCCGGTCCGGTCTTCGGACTGCGCGCGCTCGCGCCGCTGCGCCGGTACAGACGCCTGATCGCGCTGGTCCTCGTCTCCATCGCCGCGGGCACGGCGATGACCCTCGCCGGTCCGCTTCTCGTGCGCGAGGTGATCACGCGGGTCCAGACCGGCGCGACCGACGGCATCGCGCTGCTGGCGGTCCTGATCTTCGCGAGCTACGCCGGCCGGTCCGCCTCGGCCTTCGCGATTTTCCATTGGGTCCATGTCGTGGCGTTCCGCACGGTCCACGACACCCGACGGGAGCTCTACGGCCAGATCCAGCGGCTGCCGCCGTCATGGTTCGCCGACCGGCCGTCCGGCGAGGTGGTCACGCGCGTGACGGAGGATACCACCCGGCTGGAGCCGCTGCTGGCGGACGTGACGCACGAGTTGCTGTCCTCGGCGGTCGTGGCGCTCGGCGTGCTGGCCATGTCGCTCTACATCGATCCTCTGCTCGCGCTGATGGCGGTGCTGCCGCTGCCCTTCGCGCTGGCCTATCTGCTCTGGCAGGGCCGTCGGGTCGGCGGGGCGTTCGGCGACGAATCCGCCCGGTTCGCGGCGCTGTCGGCGGAGGTGCAGGATCACGTCGGCGGGATCGCCGAGATCCAGGGATTCACGCGCGAGCGCCAGATGCACCGGGCGCTTTCGCGCCGGTCGCGGGGTCTGGCGCGGCGCGAGATCTCGAACCGGACGCTGATGGCGCGGTTCGGTCCGGCGGTCGAAGGCGCGACCGGTCTCGCCATCGCGCTGGTGGTCTGGGTCGGAGGTCTGGGGCTCGCCTCGGGCCGGGTCGAGGTCGCGGATCTCATCGCCGTGCTGCTCTATGTCGGCGCCATCTACCTGCCGCTCAACACGGTCGTGCACGGGGTCGAGCTGATGCAGAAGGGTCTCGCCGCCGCGCGGCGCATCGACGAGGTGCTGGCCACCGTCCCGGAAATCGTCGACCGGCCGGGCGCGGTCGATCCGCGCCCGGCGCGCGGCGAGATCGTCTTCGAGAACGTGACCTTCGGCTACGGCGACGCGCCGGTTCTCCGCGACGTGTCGTTCCGGATCGCGCCTGGCGAGCGGGTGGCGCTGGTCGGCGCGACCGGGGCCGGGAAGAGCACCGTCGCGGCGCTGCTGTCGCGCTTCCACGATCCGCAGGCGGGACGGGTGACGCTCGACGGGCGCGACCTGCGCGACCTCACGCTCGCGGGGCTGCGCGACAGCGTCGCGCGGGTCAGCCAGGACGTCTTCCTGTTCGACGCGACGGTGCGCGAGGTGATCGCCTTCGGGCGGCCGCATGCCAGGGCGGCCGACATCGAGGCCGCCGCCCGCGCGGCGGAGGCCCACGACTTCATCGTCCGGCTGCCCGAAGGCTATGAAACCCGCGTCGGCGAGCGGGGCGTGCGGCTGTCCGGCGGGCAGAAGCAGCGCATCTCGATCGCCCGCGCGCTCCTGAAGGACGCGCCGGTCCTCGTTCTCGACGAGGCGACCTCGGCGGTCGACGTCGCGACCGAGGCCGCGTTGCAGGCGACGTTCGACAGGCTGCTCGCCGGACGGACGAGCGTCATCATCGCGCACCGCCTCTCGACGATCCGGAACGCCGACCGCATTCTGGTGCTGGATCGCGGCAGCATCGTCGAGAGCGGCAGCCATGCGGAGCTGCTGGCGCTGAACGGCGCCTACAGCCGGTTCATCTCGCGACAGAGCGGAGAAGCGGCCTGAACCGTCGCGGGCCTCGCCGGATCCCGTCCGCCCGTCTCCGGCCGATTCGAAGAGTCAGACCGCATCCTCGTCCTTGTCGATGAGTGTGATCGCGCCCGCCCGCACCTGGGCCTGGACGGCCTTGCTGAGCGCGAGCTGGGCGGCCTCGCCGTCCCTGGCGGAGACGGTCTCGAGCGCGGCCATGTCCTCGACGAAGCGCTCGCCGAGGCGCTTGGGCAGGTTCTCGATCACGAACGCGACGCTCGGGCTGCCCTGCGCCTCGCCGTGTTTGAGCGCCCGGAGAAGGTCGTCCTCGGCCACGTCGCGGATGACGGCGGAGACGTCCCGGCCGTTCATGCGGGTGGCGATGTCCTCGAAGGTGAACATCGTGCGCTGAACGTCGCGTGCGAGCGACGGCTCCTGGGCCGTCAGATGCGCGAGGAAGCCTTCGCGCGCCTCGGTCGAGATGTTGTCCATGAGACCGGCGATCAGGTCGGCCGGACGACGCCGCGACATGTTGCGCTGGAGCACGGACAGGAACTCGCGGTCGATGGCGCCCATGATCCCCGCGCGGATCGCCATGTCGAGGGCGGGCACGCGCGAGAGACGCAGGACCACGTCCCGGGCGAAGTCGCCGTCGAGACGTTCGAGCACGCCGGCGGCGATCTCGGCGTT
This sequence comes from uncultured Alphaproteobacteria bacterium, assembly GCA_963798765.1. Lineage (GTDB taxonomy): Bacteria > Pseudomonadota > Alphaproteobacteria > Rhodobacterales > Rhodobacteraceae > Amaricoccus. The sequence goes on from CAWCUP010000020.1 coordinate 198,650, forward strand.
CATCTCGGTGAGGAGCACGGCGGCGGCCTGGGGATGCTGGGCGGCCATGAAATCGGCGAGCGCGGCCTGCGGCGCGTCGTTCATGCGCTCCCAGACCGATCGCGTGCTGACGGGCGGCGGCCCCCCGAGCAGCCGCGTCACGTCGTCCTCGTCCATCACCGCGCCGAGCAGCGCGCGGGCCGTCTTCATGCCGCCTGTGAGCTCCGGGCCGGTGGTGAGCGTCTCGAGGAACTCGACGATCACCGCGTCGAGAACGTCCTGGGTGATGCGTCCGAGCCCGCCGATCGCCTCGGCGAAGCGGGTCATGTCCTCCTCGGAGATGTCGCGCAGGAAACCGGCCGCGAGATCGGGACCGATGGCGGTCAGGATGATCGCGGCCTTCTCGATGGGGCGCGGCATCCGGTCGGGTCTGAGACCGAGCACGCGCGGGCCTTCGGTGCGGGCGGGAAGCGTCGCGCTTTCGGTTTCGCTCATTGCGCGTAGCTCCTTACCATCGCGCCGGCGAGCAGCGTCCAGCCGTCGGCGATCACGAAAAACGCGAGTTTGAAGGGCAGCGAGACGATCGCGGGCGGCACCATCATCATGCCCATCGACATGAGGATCGCCGCGATCACGAGATCGATCACGAGAAACGGCAGGAAGATCAGGAAGCCGACCTCGAAGCCGCGCTGGATCTCCGACAGGAGAAACGACGGCACGAGGACGGACAGAGGCGTCTCGAGACCCAGATCCCGCGGGACGGGAAGCGCGGCGTTCAGCGTCTCGATGGTGTCGGGATCGACGCGGGTTTCCATGAAGACGCGGAAGGGCGCCATCGTGGGCGCGAAGGCCTCCTCGGGCGAGATCGTCCCCTCGACCAGCGGGCTGACGCCGTTGGCCCATGCCTCGGTGAAGACCGGCTCCATCACGAACCAGGTGAGAAAGAGCGCGAGGCTCACGATCATCATGTTGGGCGGCGCCTGCTGCACGCCGATGGCCTGGCGCAGGATGGAAAGCACCGTGACCATGAACGGAAAGCAGGTGAGCATGATCGCGAGGCCCGGCGCGAGGCTGAGCAGGGTCAGAAGGATGAAGAGCTGGACCGTCCGCAGGCTGATCGACTGGCCGTCGCCCAGACTGATCGACACGTCCTGGGCCAGCGCCGGCCCCGAGACGAGAAGAACCCCCGCCGCGAGAACGGCGAGGGCCAGGCTCCGCCGGAACGCGGCGTCAGACGTCATTCGAGAGGTCGGCCACTTCCGTCAGCCGCACGCCGAGCCTGCCGCTCTCGTCGCCGACCTCCTGCAGCTCGCCGCGCGCGATCAGCCGGTCGCCGATGTAGAGCTCGACCGGATCATCGATGGAGCTGTCGAGCGTCAGGACCGAATCGCGGCGAAGCTCGACCAGTTCGCTGACCAGCGGCCGGGCCTTGCCGACGGAGATCGTGACCTCGATGGGAACGCCGAGGAACGCGCCGGCGCGGGCGGGGCGGGCCGGGGTCTCGGCGGGCTCGGACACGTCGGCTTGCTGTTGCGGTTCGAGATCATCCATGTTCGGTTCCGTCATTTCCGGCCTCCTCGGCGGGCTGTTGCAGGTGGCGCGCGAGGCTGTCGCGGATGTCGGCGATGCAGGCGTCGAGATCGAGCCTGTCATAGCCTTGGTCCCAGTGGATCCGCGCCTCGCGCGGCATCAGGGTCGGAGCGGGCTCCACGCTCGCCTCGACGGCCCGTCCGCGCAGGACCGCCCCGACGCGCGGGGCGAGTTCGGGCGCGCAGCGCAGACGCAGGCGCGCTTCCGGAGCCGCGTCGAGCGCGCGTGCGGCGAGACGCTCGATCTCGCCGATCAGGCCGGCCTCCGCGAGAGAGGGCGCGACGGCGGAGAAAAGCGTCTCGATCAGCGGCGCCACGCTCGCCATCACGTGCCGGCGCGCGGCCTCGTTGGTCAGGCGCGCGTCCTCGAGCGCCTCGATCAGTTCGCTCGACAGCCGCGCGTCGTCGGCGAGATGCGCGTCCGTGGCGGCGGCATGGCCTTCGAGCCATCCGGCCGCGCGCGCCTCTTCACGGGCGGCGTCGATCCGGGCCTGAACCGCGTCCTCGCTTCCCGACGCGCCGGTCCGGGGTATGAAGGTCTCGAGACGGAATGCGGTCATGTGCGGGCGGTCTCCTTGGGCGCGTCGGGCGCCTCGATCCAGTGGCGGAGCACTGCGGCGGAATCCTCGCCGCGGCTGGCGATGACCTCGCGCAGGCGGTCGATCTTGCTGACCGTCCTCGGCGGCGCCTCGAGCGCCGGCGTCGCGCCGTCGGCGTCCTCCGCCGAGGGCGCGTAGGAGATCCGGGGCGCGGGTCCGGTCAGTTCGGCCATCGCCTCGGCGGAGGGACGGCGCGTCATCATCGGACGGAGCACGAAGAGGATGAGCGCGAGCACGATCAGTCCGAGCACGCCCATCTGCGCCAGTCGCGCGCCCTGGGCCTCGAGGAAGCCGCCGCCGCCGGCCTCGGCGAGTGTGCCCTGCTCGGCCGGCGCGGTCAGGCGCAGCGACTCGATGGTGACCGTGTCGCCGCGCGCCGCGTCGTAGCCGATCGCCGACTGGACCAGCAGACGCAGAGTCTCGATCTCCTCGGGCGCGCGGGGCGTCCATTGCGTCGTGCCGTCGGCGGCGGTCTCGACGACGCCGTCGACCATGACGGCGACGCTGATCCGCTTGACCTGGCCCGGCAGGATCACCCGCTCGCGGCGGGTCTCGGAGACCTCGAAGTTCTGGCGTTCGGTGCTCTGGCTCGACGTGCGAGTGTTGGAGCCGGACGCGCCCACGTCGCCGTCGGGCAGGTTGCTGGCCACGGTCACGCCGGGATTGGAGCCCTCCGCCTGTTCCTGGCTCTGTTCGGTCTCGGTGCTGATCGCCACGCGGCTGTCGGGATCGATCAGGCGTTCCGAGATCGTCTGGCTGTCCATGTCGGCGTCGACGCTGACTTCCACCACCGCGCGCCCCGGTCCGACGCGCGCCTCCAGAAGGCGCTGGATGCTGGCGCGGAGGGTCTCCTCCCTGTCGTCCGGCGCCTGGCCGGCCGACGCGAGCCGTCCCGTCTCCTCGCCCGCGAGCACGACGCCGGCCGCGGAATCGAGCACCGCGACGTTCTCGGGAAGGAACCCCGCGACGGCGGAGGACACGAGATACCGGATCGCCTCGGCCTGGCTCAGGTCGAGCTGGCCCCGTGCCATGGTGACCGTGACGGACGCCGATCCGACCGCGGTGCGCGCGAACGGCTGCGACACGGGACTCGCGAGATGCACGCGCGCCGCGCGGATGTCGGGGGATCCGGCGATGGTGCGGGCGAGCTCGCCTTCCTTCGCGCGCCAGTACGCGGCGTCGAACATCTGGCTGGTGGTGCCGAAACCCGACAGGCCGTCGAGGATCTCGTAGCCGGCCGACCCGTTCGACGGCAGGTCCCGGGCGGCCAGCTGCATGCGGATGCGGTCCCGCTGCGACGCGTCGACCAGGATGCGGGTGTCGGCGACCTGGAAGGCGACGCCCTCGGCCTCGAGCGCCGCGACCACCTCGCCGGCGGCGGCGGGGTCCAGCCCGGAATAGAGCAGCGCCATCGAGGGAGTCGTCGCGACGCGCGTGATGCCGAAGACGGCCGCGACGATGGCGGCCGCGCTCAGCAGCCCGATCAGACGCTTGCGCCCGTCAAGCCCGCTCCAAAACTCCTGGATCTGTGACACACGCGGCCCCTTCCGGTCCCTGCAACTCGCTACCAGGTCGGCGCGGACGCCCGTTCCGACCGCCGCACGTTCAACTGAACAGGCTTAAGATTTGGTTAGTGATGAACGGGTTACATGCGACCGGAACGTGAACACCAGGTATCGGGACCGCAATGGCAGACGTGATCAATTCGAGCGCCATCGAAGCTCCGGAGGAGCCCGCGAAAAAAGGCAGGACGGGCCTGATCCTCGGACTCGTCGGCGCGCTGGCGCTCGGCGGCGGCGGCTTCTATGCCGTCTACTCCGGCACGCTCGACCCGATGGCGCTGATTTCGGGCGGCGGGGGCGGCGGCCACGGCGGCGGAGGCGAGGGCCACGGCGAGGCGGCGGCCTCGCTCTCGGGCGTGGCCTTCGTGCCGATGGATCCGATCATGATCTCGCTGCCGCCGGGTTCGTCGGCCAAGCTTCTGCGCTTCATCGGCAGTCTCGAGGTCGATCCCTCCAACGCCGAGGAGGTCACGATCCTGATGCCCCGGGTCCTCGACGTTCTGAACACCTATCTGCGGGCGGTCGACGTGCGGGATCTGGAGCAGCCCTCCGCGATCCCCCGCCTGCGCGCGCAGATGCTGCGCCGCGTCCAGGTCGTGACCGGGCCGGACCGAGTGCGGGATCTTCTCATCACCGAATTCATCCTGAACTAGGAGCGCGCCGATGGGACTTCTCATGGACGGTCTTCTGATGGCGGCGAGCCTCTTCGCCGGCGGCTACTGCTGGGTCCTGTCGCGCCGGGTCCAGGATCTCAAGAACCTCGACCGCGGCCTCGGCGGCTCCATCGTCAACCTGACGCGCCAGATCGAACTGGCCCGAACGACCCTCGAGGAGGCGCGCGGAGCCTCGGAGAACACGCGCGAGGAGCTCACCAAACTCGTCGCGAAGGCCGAATCGGCGACGGGACAGCTGCGCATGACCCTCGCGACGGTCCGGACCGCCACGCCGCCGCCCGCGCCGACCGTCGATCCGGCGCCGGCGCCGGCGGCGAAGCGGCCGAAACCGGAATGGCCAGATCCGGCCGCGAGGCCGCGCCCGGAACGCGGGGAGCGCGATCCGGCCGTCGGCGCCGCCGAGGCCGAGGTCGAGGGCGTGCCGAAACCCCGCGCGCTCGCCCCGCTCGACCGTCCCCTTCGCGCGACGCGCCGCGAGACGCCCGCGAACGCCGAGACGGACATTCTCGCGGCGCTGAGCGCCATCGCCAAGGGAGAGCGCTGAGCCATGGCCGTCAAATCCGCGACCGGACCGCAGATCGGCGGCGTCGGCCTGATCGTGCTGTGCTTTCTGGGCTCGGCCGCGCTGCGCGTGACCGAAAGCGGCGCCGCGATCGCCGAGGAGATCGGCGCGATGGCGTCGGGCGATCCCGAAGTGGCTGGCGCCGCGACGGTCGATGGCGCGCCCGACGCGCTTCTCTCGGCGATCCGCGACCGCGAGACCCAGCTGGCGGCCGAGGAAAGGCGCATGGCCGACCGCGCGCAGACGCTCAACGTGGCGGAGGCCAAACTGGCCGAGCAGCTCGCCGCGTTCGAGGCCGCGCGGCGGCAGCTCGAGGAGACGCTCGCGCAGGCCGACGCCGCCGCCGAGAACGATATTTCGCGCATGACGACCGTATACGAGAACATGAAGCCCGCCGAGGCGGCGCGGATCATGGAGCGCATGGACGTGAGCTTCGCCGCCGGTCTCATGGCCCGGATGCGTCCCGAGATCGCGGCGCAGGTTCTGGCCGGAATGGAGGCCGACGCCGCCTACGCCGTCACGTTAACCATCGCAAGCCGCAACGCGGCCGTTCCGACGGAATAGCGCCGCCGTTTGAGCATTTCTTAAGACCGGGCCGCCAGAACGAGGCGCGCAGTCATAGCGGAGACTGCCGCTCCAGGCACGGGTTGAGCAATGATTGGCATCGTCGGCATCGTTATCGTCTTCGTGATGGTCTTCGGCGGCTACGTCGTGGCCGGCGGCAAGATGGGGATCATTCTCCATTCGCTGCCATACGAGATGGCGATGATCGCCGGCGCCGCTATCGGCGCGTTCGTGATCTCCAATTCCATGCACGGTATCAAGCACACGCTCGGCGACGTGGCGAAGGTCTTCAAGGGTCCGCACTGGAAGACGCAGGACTACCAGGACCTGCTCTGCCTGATGTTCAAGCTGATCCGCATAGCGCGCACCAATCCCGTCGAGCTCGATGGGCACATCGAGGATCCGGGCGGCTCGTCGATCTTCAACGAGTATCCGCGCGTGCTGGCAGATTCGGAGGCGGTGGCGCTGATCTGCGACACGCTGCGCTCGGCCTCGATGAACTACGACGACCCGATGCAGGTCGAAGAGGTGCTGAACAAGCGGATCGAGCAGAACTACCACGAGGCGCAGCACTCGGCGCACGCGCTCCAGACGATGGCCGACGGCCTGCCCGCGCTCGGAATCGTCGCGGCGGTTCTCGGCGTCATCAAGACCATGGCCGCGATCGACCAGCCGCCCGAGATCCTCGGCAAGATGATCGGCGGCGCTCTCGTCGGCACGTTTCTGGGCGTGTTCCTCGCCTACGGCATCGTCGGCCCCTTCGCCAGCCGCGTGAAGGACGTGCTCGACGCGGACCAGCATTTCTACAACCTGATCCGCGAGGTGATGGTGGCCGCCCTGCACAACCACGCGCCCAACATCTGCGTCGAGGTCGGCCGACAGAACACGCCGCACGGCGTCCGCCCCTCCTACAACGAGCTGGAAAGCGCGCTGCGCGCCTCCAAAATGAGCCTGGCGGCATGATCCGCGCGGCGCTGATGGCGGGCGCGGCGCTCGTCTGCGCCGCGACGGCGCACGCGCAGGAGGGCGGGGCCATCCTTTCGGGCGAGCACGACGATTTCTCGCGCCTCGTCATGCGCGTCGACGTGACCACCGAGTGGTCGCTCGAGACGCGGGACGGCCGCGCGACGGTGTTCTTCCCGGGCAGGACGCTCGATTTCGGGACCGCCGGGGTCTTCGATCTGATCCCGCGCACGCGCGTGACCGGCTTGCGCGCCGACACCGTCGAAGGCGGCACGCGGGTCGAGATAGATCTCGGCTGCGACTGCCGCGTCAGCACGACCTTCGTGGACGGCCGCTGGCTCGCGGTGGACGTGGCCGACCGAGACGCGGCGGGCCCGGACCGGGACGCTCCGCCCGAACCGGCGGCCGTGACCGCCGCGGCCGAAAGCGTCCCCGCGGAGTCCGCCGAGCACCGCGCCGTCCGCGAAGCGGGGATCGTCGCCTCCGCCGAGGACATCCTCCTCCAGCAGATCGAACGGGCCGCCGATCAGGGCATCATCCAGCTCTCGGCGCGACCGCCCGCGGCGCCGCAAGAGCGCGGAGCGCCCGACATGCCGCGCACCCTGCCCCCCGAGCCTCCGGCGCCGCCGGAGGTCGCGGCGACCGCGCCGCCCGAGATCCGTCCGGAACCGCAGGCCGCGCCCGGAACCGACCCCCTGGACGGCCTGCTCGACCATCGGCAGATCGTCGCCACGACCGTGTTCGACCGCGACAGCGCGAACGCGGCGGGGCGCATGGCCGAAACTGCCGTGCCGATCGAATGCCTGGACGACGCCCGCCTCGACGTCGGCGACTGGAGCGCCGGCGGGCCCTATGTCGAGCAGGCGGCGGATCTCGCGCGGCTCTCCGTGGGCGAGTTCGACGCGGTCGATCCGATCCAACTGGCCGCGGCGGCGCGGCTGGACATCCGTTTCGGCCTCGGTCTCGAGGCGGAATTCCTGTTGAACGCCTTCGACGCGCCCGTGGCGGAAAGGGCGCTGCTGGTCGATCTGGCCCGCGCCGTCGAAGGCCGGCGGCCGACGGAGGACGGCCCGCTGTCGATCGCGGCGGCATGTCCCGGACGCCACGGGCTCTGGCTCGCCGTCGCCGGCCCGGACCCTGTCTGGCATGGCGACGCGCTTTTCGCCACCGTGACTGCGGCCCTGGCGGAGCTTCCTCCCGCGCTGCGCGGGTTGATCGGCCCCGGCCTCATGGACCGCTATCTGGACGCCGGCCGGACCGAAGCGGCGCGGAAGGTCTATGAGATCGTCGAGCGCTCGGCGGCGACGCCGTCGCCCGAGATGCGGCTGTCCGAGGCGGGACTCGTCGCGGCCGAGGGCCATCCGGTCGAGGCCATCGCGGCGATGAACGCGCTGGCGGAATCGAACGCGCCGAACGCGGTCGAGGCGCTGACCCGAATGGTGCGGCTCGCGCTCGACGAGCGTCTGCCGATCCCCGAGCGGCTGATCACCGATCTGCGCTCGGCGGCGCTGCAGCATCGCGGCACGCCACGCGAGCCGGATCTGCGGGCCCTGCTGGCCGAGGCGCTCGCGCGCGACGGCGCCCTCGGGGAGGCCATGGACGAGGTGTCGGCGGCGCGACGGGATCTTCCGGCGGACGAGGCCCTCTTCGCCGCGCTCGCGGTGAGGATCCTGGGCGAGGCCGACCCGGACGCCGCCGGACCGGCGGACTACGCCGGGATCATGCTCGAATGGATGCCCCGCATCGGCCGCGCGCCGGCCCAGGACGCCGCGCGGATGAGCGTGGCGGCGCGACTTGACGCGCTCGGACTGCCGCGGGCGGCGCTCGACGCGCTCGACCCGGCGGTGCGCCGGGGCGGGGCGGAGGCGCGCCGGATGGCGGCGGCCGCGCGGCTCAGGCTCGGCGAGCCCGACGCCGCGCTGGCCGTGCTGGGCGACATTGGCGGGCCGGAGGCGGCGGAGCTGCGCGCCCGCGCGCTGGCGCGGAGCGGCGATTTCGGGGGCGCGGTCGTGGCGCTCGACGTCGAGGGCTTCCCGGCCAAAGCGGACGACTACGCCTGGCCTTCGGGCGCCTGGCCGCGCGCGGCCGAGACTGCCGAGACGCCGGAACGCGCGGCGATGGCCGAATTCATGGCTGCGAGGACGGGCGGGGCCGCGCGCCCCGCTCCTTCCGACGCGCCCGAGGCGCTGGAGCCGGTCGCGGCCTTCCGGGAGCCTCTGCCTCCGCTGGACCGGCCGAGCCTCGACGCGGCGCGCAGATTGCTGGCGTCGGGCCGGCAGATCGAGGGCTTCGTGCAGGATCTGCTGGACGGACCGGAGCCCTGATCCCTATTCGTAGATCGACCCCTCGATGCTCTCGCCGGTCATCTGATTGTACATGTGCTGGTTCCAGTAGGGCGTCCAGCAGACGAGCGCCCGACCTGTTCCGCTGAACACGCGCAGGCGCTTCTGGCCCGAGATGAAATTGCGGGGAAACCGCGCCGATCTCTGCGAGCTGAACTTCAGACCTTCGGTGCGTCCCAGGACGATCCGCCCCTGGACGCGCAGCTCGCCGTCCTCGATATCGACGATCTCCACCGGGCCCGGCGCGTTGATCGCGACAGTGCCCTCTCCGTCGAGCGTCGTCTTGAACGCGAGAAATCCGTCTCCCGCCCACAGCCCCGCCCAGAACGGCTCGCGATGCAGCCCGAGCTCGACCTCCCCCTCGGACGCCCAGTAGACCCCGGGCTCGAGAATCCAGCGATCCTTCTCATGGACCTGCAGGAGGTGATAGCCGCCGAGCGACGGCTGGAGCATGATGGTTCCGGCGCCGCTGTAGAACGGCCGGATCCTGGCCTCGTCGTTGAAGAGCGCGCGGATCGTGTGCCTGATCGTCGGCAGCCGCGGCGTCAGCGTGATGTTTCCCGCCATGTTCGACATCGCGCCGCTGCGGGCCCGCACGGTCTCGTCGGTGATCCCGATGCGGACCTGCCGCATGCCCTCGACTTCGCGGATCGAGAAATCAGCCATGCGCGGGTCCTGTCATGCCTGCGGCTCGTCCCACCGCATCTCGCGGTTCCAGAGCCGCTCGAAAGGCTCCGGCGCGAGCCCGGAATCGCCGCGAAGGGGATCGTCGAGCGCGACGATGACGAAAAGGACCACTCCGAGAAAAAACGCGTTGATGGCGCCGAGCACGAAATGCGGGAAGGGTCTCATCTTCAGCATCAGGAGCAGCAGGATGTTGATCGCCGCGCCGACCAGCACCGCGTACCAGAGGACGGCGGGTATCTTGGTGATGACCCCGTTCAGGCGCTGCTGCCGCTGGGTGTTGAACTCCTTGAGGGAAGCGATCGTCTCGGCGTGGACGATCTCCTCCCGGGGCGTCGAAGGCTCGAACGAGGCCAGCTTGTGCCGCACCGCGTCGGAACGGCTGATGCCGCCGTCCATGTAGCGGCCGTCCCGGTGGGCCGGCCAGTCCTTGTAGATCGTGTAGAGGACGTAGTCGCGCAGCATGGCCTTGACGTCCGAGCTGATCGGCTCCGGATAGGAATCCATGTCCGCGTAGAGCGATCCGACCGCCGCCGCCTCCTGCACGATCGCCATGTTCACCCGCTCGCGGTTCTGGTACGCCGAAACGGTCAGCAGCCCGAGCAGGAGCCCGTAGAACAGCCCGCTGCTCGCCGTCGCGAAGCCGATGTTCTCGTTGAGATCGGGGCCGCCGCCCACCAGGAGACGCAAAAGCGGCTTGAGGAACAGCAGCCCCAGAAACGTTCCGCCCACCGCGATCACGGCGAACCAGAACGCGAGATCGGTCTGCGGAATGTCGTAGACGAAATCCGGCATCGGCTGTTCCCGGGCGCGGCCCCCCCGTCAGCCGCGCCCAACTCCTAGCATCGGGACCAGGTCGGAGCCAAAGCTCTTTTGAGCTTGGCGCGGCGGGCTCCGGGTGCTTCTATCGGCAGGGTATCAACGAGACCGGATCGGACACGGGACAGATGCGCGCCGAAGATGCTCACCCTCGCGACGGCGCTGACGCTGGCTTTCGGCGCGCCTCCGTCGGGCGCGCTCACGTTCTTCGACGTGGCGTCCGGTGACGTCGACGGCGGATATTTCGCCGCGACCCGCGCCATCTGCGACATCGTGAACGCGAAGAACACCGACGTCCTGCGCTGTTCGCCGGAAAGCACGCCCGGTTCCCTCTACAACATCAAGGCGCTCCGCGCCGGCGACGTCGATTTCGCCCTGGCCCAGTCCGACTGGCAGAGGCGGGCCTACGAGGGCACCGACGTTTTCGCCGTGGACGGCCCCCTGGAGTCGCTGCGCGGAGTGATGGGCCTCTATCCCGAGGCCATCACCATACTCGCGAGCCGGGATTCGGGGATCCGGTCGTTGCGGGATCTCGGAGGCAAGACCGTCGACATCGGGGTCCCGTCCTCGGGCCGACGCGGAACCGCGCGCTACCTGCTCGAGGCGCTCGGTCTCGGGGAGGAGTTTTTCGCCGACATTCTCGGCCTCCCCTCCGGCACCGCGATCCAGGAGATCTGCAGCGGACAGATAGACGCGACGATCCTCGTGACCGGACACCCCAACGCCGCCGTGGAACGGGCGCTTTCCGTTTGCGGCGCGCGTCTCGTCCCCGCCCGGGGGCCGGCCATAGACTCGCTGCTCGCGGACGGACGCGACTACGAGGCCATGGAGATCGACGCGTCCGACTACGCCGCGCTCGACGCGGACGTGCCGACGTTCGGAGTCTACGCGACGCTCGTGACGCTCGCGGACGCGGACGATCTCGTGGTCGAGACGCTGGTGCGGCAGACGATCGCCAGCCTGCCGCTGCTGGCGGTCCGGGCGCCGGTCCTGTCGAGGCTGGACCGCGACGGGATGCGGACGCTCGGGATGACGGTTCCCCTGCACCCGGGCGCGCGAGCGGCGTATGACGCGGATCCCGAGGCGCGGTAGCCTGAAGAAGAGGACGGCCCATGGCCAAGGACCCTTACGAGGCGCTCGGCGTCAAGAAGACCGCGTCGCAGGACGAGATCAAGAAGGCCTATCGACGGATCGTGAAGTCGAGCCATCCGGACATCAATCCGGGCGACGTGGCCGCCGAGGAGAAGTTCAAGGCGGCGGCGGCCGCGCACGACATCCTCAAGGACCCCGAGACGCGCGGCAGGTTCGATCGGGGCGAGATCGACGCCAGCGGCGCGGAGAAGCCCGAGCGGCGCTATTACCGCGAATACGCCGAGAATCCGCAGGGCCAGTACCGCACCAGCCGCGGAACCGAGGATTTCGCCGATTATTCGGACATTTTCGCCGATCTTTTCGGTGGACGCGACCGCGCCGCGCGCGGCGGAGGGGAGACCGTCCGCATGCGCGGCCAGGATCGACACTACACGCTCGAGGTCGCGTTTCTCGACGCGGTGCGGGGCGCGTCGCGGCGCATCACCCTGCCCGGCGGTTCGGATCTGGAGGTCCGGATCCCCGAGGGCATCAACGACGGTCAGACGCTGCGGCTGCGCGGCAAGGGCGGCGAGGGATACGGCGGCGGCCCGGCCGGCGACGCGCTCGTGACCGTCACGGTGCTGCCCGATCCGGTCTTCCGTCGTGAGGACGACGACATCGTCATCGACCTGGCCGTCAGCATCGACGAGGCCATCCTCGGCGGCAAGGTCGAGACCCCGACCATCGACGGACCGGTGAAGCTCACGATCCCCAAGGGCGCCAGCGGCGGCCAGACGCTCCGCCTGCGCGGGCGCGGAGTGAAGGGCCGCGCGGGGACCAGGGGCGACCAGCGCGTGATCCTGCGCGTCGTCTCGCCGCCGGTGATCGACGACGAGCTGGCGGAGTTCATGACCGCCTGGCGCGGGAAACACGGCTACGACCCGCGGAAGGGGGGCAAGGCATGACGAGGCGATATTCCGAATCCGAAGCCGTCGCGACGGTGGAGCGTCTGACCGTGACCCGGCTCAGAACCTATGTCGCGGCCGAATGCGTCGCCCCGGAAGAGCGCGACGGCGGCCTCGCGTTCAGCGACGCTGATCTGGCGCGGCTGGAGCTTCTCTCCGATCTTTCCGAAGGCTTCGATCTCGACGAGGAGGCGCTCGGCCTCGTGATGTCGCTCATCGACCAGATCCACGGCCTGCGCCGCGAGCTGCGCGCGCTCGGCGAGGCGGTCGGGGCCGAGCCGGACGAGGTGCGCGCCCGCGTCCGCGCCACCTATCGGACCCGGCGCGGCTGAACGCCGTCAGAGACCGTCGCCCAGCGCCTCGGCGACGGTGAAGATGTCCTTGTCGCCACGCCCGCACATGTTCATCACCATGAGATGGTCGCGCGGCAGGTCGCCCGCGATCTTCGCCACATGCGCCAAGCGCGTGCGCCGGTTCCAGCGCGGGAATGATCCCCTCGGCGGCGCAGCAGAGCTTGAACGCCTCCAGAGCCTCGGCGTCGGTCACGCTGACGTATTCGACTCGCTTCATGTCATGGAGCCAGGCGTGCTCAGGCCCGATGCCCGGATAGTCGAGGCCCGCCGAGATCGAATGGCCTTCGAGGATCTGGCCGTCGTCGTCCTGGAGCAGATAGGTCCGGTTTCCGTGAAGCACGCCCGGACGCCCGCCGGTCAGCGAGGCGGCGTGCTCCATCCGGTCGTCGACGCCGTGACCGCCGGCCTCGACGCCGATGATCCGCACTTCGGCATCGTCGAGGAACGGATGGAACAGGCCCATCGCGTTCGATCCGCCGCCGATGCAGGCGACCAGGCTGTCGGGCAGGCGCCCCTCGCGCTCCATCATCTGTTCGCGGGTCTCGCGGCCGATGATCGACTGGAAATCCCGCACCATCGCCGGATAGGGATGCGGCCCCGCGACCGTCCCGATGCAGTAGAACGTGTCGCGCACGTTGGTCACCCAGTCGCGCAGCGCCTCGTTCATCGCGTCCTTGAGCGTCCCGCGCCCGGACGTGACCGGCACCACCTCGGCCCCGAGCAGCTTCATGCGGAAGACGTTCGGCTTCTGCCGCTCGACATCCGTCGCGCCCATGAAGACGACGCATTTCAACCCGAACCGCGCGCAGACGGTCGCCGTCGCCACGCCGTGCTGGCCCGCGCCGGTCTCCGCGATGATCCGGGTCTTGCCCATGCGCCGCGCCAGAAGGATCTGGCCGAGCACGTTGTTGATCTTGTGCGCTCCGGTGTGGTTGAGCTCGTCGCGCTTGAGATAGATCCTGGCGCCGCCGAACCGCTCCGTCAGACGCTCGGCGAGATAGAGCGGGCTGGGCCGGCCGACATAATGCTTCCAGAGGTCGTCCATCTCGGCCGCGAAATCGGCGTCGGTCTTGGCCTTCTCGTACTCGGCCTCGAGATCCAGGATCAGCGGCATCAGCGTCTCGGACACGAACCGCCCGCCATAGATGCCGAAACGCCCGGTCTCGTCCGGGCCGGTGCGGAAGGAATTCGTCTGCGGCGCGTTCATGGCGTGACCCCCTAGTCGACCCGCGTTTTCTACCGGCGGGTCGGGGCCGCGTCGAGTGCCCTTCTCAGGCGGTCTCGGCCTCCGCCGCGCGCGCCGCCGCGATGAAGGCCTCGATCCTGCCCGCGTCCTTGATCCCCGGCGCGCTCTCGACACCGGATGAGACGTCGACCTGGGCGGCGCCGGTCAGACGGACCGCCTCGCCCACGTTCTCCGGCCCCAGACCGCCCGCCAGCATCCAGGGCCGCGACCAGGTCCGGCCCGCGACGAGCCGCCAGTCGAAGGCGAGACCGTTTCCGCCGGGAAGGCCGCCCTCGGTCGGCGGCCGGGCGTCGACGAGGATCTGGTCGGCGACGGTCTCGTATTCGTCGATCAGGGCGAGGTCGCTCCCGTCGGCCACGCCCACGGCCTTCATCACCGGAAGATCGAATGTCTCGCGGACGCGCGCCACCCGCTCCGGGCTTTCGCTCCCGTGAAGCTGGAGCATCCCGACCGGCAGCGACGTCACGATCCGCTCGAGCAGGGAATCCTCCGCGTCCACGGTCAGCGCCACCAGCGTCAGGCCCCCTACATCCGCCTGGTCAAGCATCCACCGCGCGTCGTCGATCGAGATGTTCCTCGGCGACGGCGGGAAGAACACCAGACCCGCGTAGCTCGCGCCATGCCGCGCCGCCGCGGCGAGATCGGCACGCGCGCGCAATCCGCAGATCTTGACGAGCACCGACCGGACTCAGCTGGAGATCAGCGCGAGCACGTCGTCATCGGGCTTGTTCTTGCGCCGCAGACGCTCGTTCTCCCGCGCCAGCTGGTCCGCCTCCCGGGCTTTGACCGTGGCGCGCTTGCGGTGTTTGTGTTCGCGGAACCACTCCAGCAGATAGCCCAGAACCATCCCGACGACGATCGACACGAGGCTGACGACGAAAAGAGGCACCTCGAGCGAGAGCGGCATGATCCGCGACATGCCCTCGGGAAGCAGGTGCAGGACGACGCTTTCGCGGTTCGCGAGCGAGAGCACGACGATCGCGACGAGGATCAGCGCCAGAAGAATGAGTTTGATGGTCCGCATGTCTCTACCGGCTCCTTCGTCCGCTTCAGCTTTCGTTCAAACGGTCGCGCAGCAGTTTCCCGGTCTTGAAGAACGGCACGTGCTTCTCCTCCACGGCGACGGATTCGCCCGTCCTGGGGTTGCGCCCCACGCGCGCGTCCCGGTTCTTCACGGAAAAGGCGCCAAACCCACGCAACTCGACCCGATTGCCGGCGGCCAGCGCCTCGATGATCTCCTCGAATACCGTGCCGACGATCCGCTCGACGTCGCGGTGGAACAGGTGCGGATTGTCTTCCGCGATCTTCTGGATGAGTTCCGACTTGATCATGCGCGTGTTCCCGTTCCCCGTGCCGGATAGCGTCGCCGCGGTTGCCCCGGGCGCGACCGTCGACGGATACTGGCAGGATTCATCGCATGATGGAATAGAGCTTGGCTCCGGTCCATGTGGAAATTTCCGTCAGAATCCCGCCGGTTGAGGCGACCCGACCCAGAATTCCGGCGACGATGCCGTCGTCCCGTTCGACCGACCGCTCGCGCACCGGCAGGTCGCCAAGACCCTCGCCGCGCGATTCGAGCCAGGCCAGAGCCTCCGGCTCGCCGCCGATCTCGTCGATCAGACCGCTCCGCAACGCCTGACGTCCGGAAAACACGCCGCCGTTGGCCACCGAGTTCGAGCTCGGCTCCGGCAAGGCCGCGCCGTTCGCCCACAAGGCCCCGGAACCAGTCGTAGCTGTCGGCGATCATCGCCTCGTCTCGGGCGCGGGCCTCGGGATTGACGGGACGGAACGGCGACGGCTCGGCCTTGAGGTCGGAGGACCGCACCGTCTCCACGCCGATGCCGAGCCGGTCGATCAGACCGGTCAGGTCGGGATATTCCATGATCACGCCGATGGAACCGGTGAGCGTGTTGCCGCGAGCCACGATATGGTCGGCGGCGATCGCCGCGACGTAGCCGCCCGAGGCCGCGACTTCGCTCATCACGGCGACGACCGGCTTCCTGCCGGCGACTGCGCGAAGCGTCTCGTAGAGCGCCTCGGAGCCCGCCGTCGTTCCGCCGGGAGAATTGATCCGCAGGATGACCGCCCTGACCGCGTCATCCTTCGCGAGATCGGCGATCAGCCGGTCCCGGTCGGGATCGTCGGTGATCACGCCACTCACGCTGTAGCGCGCCACATGCTCGCGCCGCGCCTCGATAGCGGCGGGCAGGCTCAGCGCCGCGATGATCCCGGCGAGGATCGCCGCGACCAGAAAGCCCTTCCAGAACGCGGAGCGGCGCCAACTCCGGCGCCGCTCCTCGTAGAAATCACGTTCGAAAACGTCCATCCGGGATTCAGTCGTCCTCGCGCTTCTTGAGCGCCGCGCCAAGGATGTCGCCCAGCGAAGCGCCGCTGTCGGACGATCCGTACTGCTCCACGGCCTCCTTCTCCTCGGCGATCTCGCGGGCCTTGATCGACAGGCCCAGCTTGCGGGTCTTCATGTCGATGTTGGTGATCCGCGCGTCGATGTGATCGCCTTTGGAGAAGCGCTCGGGGCGCTGCTCGGAGCGGTCGCGGCTGAGATCGGAACGGCGGATGAAGGACTTCATCCCGTCGTATTCGACCTCGATGCCGCCGTCCTCGATCGAGGTGACGGTGACCGTGACCACGTCGCCGCGCTTCACGCCCGACGTCGCGTCCGCGAACTTGTCGCCGCCGACCGCCTTGATCGAGAGCGAGATGCGCTCCTTCTCGGCGTCGACGTCGGTGACGACCGCCTTGACGATCTCGCCCTTGCGGTAATCCTGGATCGCGTCCTCGCCGGAGCGGTTCCAGTCGAGATCGCTGAGGTGGACCATGCCGTCGATGTCGCCCTCGAGACCGACGAACAGACCGAATTCGGTGATGTTCTTGATCTCGCCCTCGACCTCGGTGCCGTTGGGATGGGTCTGCGCGAAGGTCTCCCACGGGTTGCCCATGGTCTGCTTCAGGCCCAGCGACACGCGCCGTTTCGCACTGTCGATCTCGAGCACGAGAACCTCGACCTCCTGGGAGGTGGAGACGATCTTGCCCGGATGGACGTTCTTCTTGGTCCAGGACATCTCGGAGACGTGGACCAGACCCTCGACCCCCGGTTCCAGCTCCACGAAGGCGCCGTAATCGGTGATGTTGGTGACGCGGCCCGGTATGGCGCGAATCGATCGGGAACTTCTCCTCGACCGTGTCCCAGGGATCGGCCAGCAGCTGCTTCATGCCGAGGCTGATGCGCTGCGTCTCCTTGTTGATCTTGATCACCTGGACCTTGACGGTCTCTCCGATGCTCAGGATCTCGGACGGATGGTTCACCCGGCGCCACGCCATGTCGGTGACATGGAGCAGGCCGTCGACGCCGCCGAGATCGACGAAAGCGCCATACTCGGTGATATTTTTGACCACGCCGTCGATCGTCTGGCCCTCGGCGAGCTTCGCGACGATCTCGGCGCGCTGCTCGGCGCGCGATTCTTCCAGGATCGCGCGGCGCGACACGACGATGTTGCCGCGGCGGCGGTCCATCTTCAGGATCTGGAACGGCTGGTTCATGTGCATGAGCGGACCGGCGTCTCGCACGGGACGCACGTCGACCTGGCTGCCCGGCAGGAACGCCACGGCGCCGCCGAGATCGACGGTGAAGCCGCCTTTGACGCGGCCGAAGATCTGGCCCTCGACGCGCTCCTCCTTCTCGGCCGCCTTCTCCAGACGGTCCCAAGCCTCCTCGCGGCGGGCCTTCTCGCGGCTCAGGACGGCTTCGCCCCGCGCGTTCTCGACCCGGTCGAGATACACTTCCACCACGTCGCCCACGTTGATTTCGGCGGGCTTGCCGGGAAGCGAGAATTCCTTGATGTCGACCCGGCCTTCCATCTTGTAGCCGATGTCGATGATGGCCTGTCCCGCCTCGATGGCGAGGACCGTGCCTTTGACGACGCTACCCTCGTCGGGGGTCTCGAGCTCGAAGCTCTCGTTCAACAGCGATTCGAAGTCTTCCATGGTTGCCGCAGCTGGCATTCAGTTCTCCTGATCAATCGATTTCCGGCCGGGCGGTTGGTTCCGCCGGTCTTTAGGTGATGCTCCGGGACGCCTCAAAACCGAAACGCGGGCGAGGGTCAATCCCTTCCCGCGTGCATCCGGCTCCGAACGTAGGCGACCGCCTCGGCGACGGCCGCTTCTATAGACAATTCCGTCGTGTCGAGCAAGAGCGCATCCGGCGCCGCCACCATCGGGCAGGCGTCGCGGCCGGCGTCGCGGGCGTCTCGCGCCCGAAGATCGGCCAGAACCCGCTCGAAGTCGTGCCCCTCGCCCAGTTCCGCATGCCGCCGCGCCGCGCGCGCCTCGTCCGACGCGGTGACGAAGAGCTTGGCCTCCGCCTTGGCGCAGATCACCGTGCCGATGTCGCGTCCGTCGAGCACCGCGCCGCCTTCGCGCCGCGCGAACGTCTTCTGGAAATCCAGCAGCGCCGCCCGCACCTCAGGCAGCGCCGCGACTTTCGAGGCGGCCTGCCCGGCGCGAGCGCTTCGCAATTCCGGCCGCTCCAGCGATGACGGGTCGAGCGTCGCGGCGATCCGCGCCGCCCAATGCGGATCGATCACGCCCCGCCCGTCATCGAGCGCCCGGACGCCGACGGCCCGATAGAGCAGCCCGGTATCGAGATGCGCGAACCCGAATTCCGCCGCGACCGCGCGTCCTATGGTGCCCTTGCCGGCGGCGGCCGGACCGTCGATGGCGACGGTGAACGCGCTCACGCCTCCAACTCCGTGATCCGCGCGCCCAGACCGCGCATGAGATCGACGAAATCCGGGAAACTCGTCGAGATCGGCGAGGAATCGTCCACGACGATCGGCGCCTTGGCCGCCAGGCCCAGACACAGGAACGACATGGCGATCCGGTGGTCGAGCCGGCTTTCGACCGTGGCGCCGCCGGCGACGCTTCCCGGCCCATTCCCGCGCACGATGAGGAAATCCTCGCCCTCCTCGACGGTGACGCCGCAGGCCTCCAGCCCGCGCGCCATCGCGTCGAGCCGGTCGCATTCCTTGACGCGGAGCTCCTTGACCCCGCGCATCACCGTCGCCCCCTCGGCCGTCGCGGCGAGCGCGGCCAGAACCGGATACTCGTCGATCATCGACGCGGCGCGCTCCGGCGGCACTTCGACGCCCCGGAGCGGCCCGAAACGAACGCGCAGGTCCGCGACCGGCTCGCCGCCCTCCTCGCGCCGGTTCTCGAACGCGATGTCGGCGCCCATCTCGACCAGGGTGTCGTAGATCCCGGCGCGCGTCGGGTTGAGCCCGATGCCGGGCAGCAGCACGTCCGAGCCCTCGACCAGCAGCGCCGCCACGACGGGAAACGCCGCCGAACTCGGATCGCGCGGCACCGCGATATTCTGCGGCCGAAGCTCCGGCTGGCCCCGCAGGGTTATGACGCGGCCCTCGTCCATGACCTCGGTCGAGATCTCCGCCCCGAATCCCGCCAGCATCCGCTCCGTGTGGTCCCGCGTCGGTTCGCGCTCGATCACCACCGTCTCTCCGGGCGCGTTCAGACCGGCCAGCAGAACCGCCGATTTCACCTGCGCCGACGGCATCGGGGTGGCGTAACGGACCGGCATCGGGTCCGCCGCCCCTGTCAGCGCGATGGGCAGCCTCCCGCCCCTCCGCCCGCGCGCCTCAGCGCCGAAAAGCGACAGCGGCTCGGTCACGCGCCCCATCGGGCGCGAGCGCAGCGACGCGTCGCCGGTGAACACCGCCGTCAGGTCGCTGGTCGCCATCGCGCCCATGATCAGGCGGACGCCGGTTCCCGAATTGCCGCAGTCGATCACGTCCTCGGGCTCCACGGAAGCCGCCGACGCCCACGCCAGTGACCACCCAGGCCCCCGGCCCGGTCCGCTCGACCGACGCGCCGAACGCCCGCATCGCGCGTCCCGTGTCCAGCACGTCGCCACCCTCGAGCAGCCCCTCGATCCGCGTCTCGCCGACCGAGAGCGCGCCGAGGATCAGGGCGCGGTGCGAGACCGACTTGTCGCCGGGGATCTCCGCGACGCCCTTCAAAGGTCCCGCCGCCTGGCAGATCATCGGTCTCGGCTCGCCATGCCCGGCCATCGGGAAACTCCTGGGTGATGTCCGGCGGTTCCTAGACGATCGGCCGATGCGGGTCCATACGGACCGGCGACCGGCTCAGAGATCCCAGAACAGCGGGATCAGAAGACATGTGGCGACGCCGATGATGATGTTCATGGGGACGCCGATACGCATGAAATCCGTGAACTTGTAACCGCCCGGACCATAGACCAGCGTGTTCGTCTGATAGCCGATCGGCGTGGCGAAACTCGCCGAAGCCCCGACCATCACCGCGATCACGAGCGGGCGCGGGTCGATGCCGAGCGACTGGCCGAGCGCGATCGCGATCGGCGTCATCACCACCGCCACGGCGTTGTTGGTGACGGTCTCGGTCAGGACCGTCGTCATCGCGTAGACGCAGACCAGCAGGACGACGGGCGGCAGCCCGATCAGATGCGGCGCGACCGTGTCGACGATCAGCGCCACCGCGCCCGAACGGTCGAGCGCGGCTCCGACCGCGAGCATCGCGAAGATCAGCGCCATGAGGCGCCCGTCGATGTAGGAGAACGCCTCGTCGGCGTCGAGGATGCGCGTCAGGAGCACGAGCACCACCCCGAACATCGCGAGGATGTGGATCGGCGCGACCTCGAGCGCGGCGAGCCCCACGACCGCCACGAGCACGCCCACCATCAGCGGCGCGCGCTCGCGGCGATAGGGCCGTTCCGTGGGCTCGGCGATGTTGATCAGATCGACGTCGCTGGCCAGACGCCGGATGTCCTCGGGCGCGCCTTCGAGCAGCAGCGTGTCGCCGACCCGCACCACCACCTCGTCGAGCTGCCGCCCGATGTTCTGGTTCTTGCGATGCACCGCCAGAGGATAGACGCCGTAGCGCCGCCGAAGCCGCAGGCTCCCCAGGCTGCGACCGACGAGGCGGCAATCCGGCGAGATCAGCGCCTCCACCGTCGTCGTGGAGCGCGATCCCACCCGGTCCACCAGGTTCACGGCCTGGTTGTCCTTGAGGCCCAGCAACTCGTTCATCTCCGTGCGCAGCACGACCCGGTCGCCCTCGGACAGGATGACGTCCGCGAGCCGGCGCCGGAGGCTCTCCTCGCCGCGAAGGACGTCGATCACCCGCATCCCCTCGCGCTTGAAGAGCCCGACCTCCGTGACCTTCACGTCAATCAGAGATGAGCCTTCAGGCACGACGACTTCGGTGAAGAACTTCATCTTCCTCCGGCCGCCCAGCAGATCCGCCATCGAATCGCGGTGCGGCAGCAGGGTCGGCACGAAGATCCGCATGTAGACGACGCCCACCACGGCGAGACAGACCGCCAGCGGCGTGATCTCGAAAAGCGTGAACGGCTCCAGCCCCTGAGCCCGCGCAACTCCGTCCACCAGCAGGTTCGTCGAGGTCCCGATCAGCGTGCACAGCCCGCCCAGGATCGCCGTGTAGGACAGCGGGATGAGCAGCTTCGACGCCGCCACGCCCATCGAATGCGCGAGCTGCACGGCGATCGGAATGAGCACCACGACGACCGGCGTGTTGTTCATGAAGGCGGAGGCGAGCACCGTAAAGGCCGCCATCGCGGCCAGAACCGCCGCCGGATGTCTGGCCCCGTGCAGCGAGATCAGACGCGTGACGGTCGCCAGCGCCCCGGTGCGGACCAGCCCCCCGGACAGGATGAACATCGCCGCGATCGTCCACGGAGCCGGGTTGGAGAAGACGGTCAGAACGTCGTCGAACGGCAGAAGGCCCGTGGCCAGCAGCACCGCCGCTCCGGCCATCGCCGTCACCTCCGGCGGATACAGCTCGCCGATGAAGGCCGCGAACATGACGCCGATGACGCAGAGCGTCAGGACGGGCGCGTAAAGCTCGCTGGAGAGAAGTTCGGTCAAGCAGGGCCCGCTTTGCGATGTCGCGACCCCTTCGCCGCGCGCCGCCGCGCAAACTGGCGCAATCGCCATCCCCGCTCAAGCGGATTCGGCGCGCGCCCTCAGACCGGCGCCTGGGGCGCCAGGCGTCCCCCGATCCTCACCGGCGAGACCCGGAGGGCCTTGCCCGTGGCGTCGTCGGACTCGACGTAAACCCCGCTCAGCGTCGCCTCGCCCTCGGCGGGCGAGAACCTTCCCTTGGACATGCCGGTGACGAACCGGCTGATCGGCTCCAGCTTGTCCATCCCGATGACGCTGTCGTAGTCGCCGCACATGCCCGCGTCGGTCTGGTAGGCCGCGCCGCGCGCGAGGATCTGCGCGTCGGCGGTCGGAACATGGGTGTGGGTGCCCACCACGAGGCTCGCCCGGCCGTCGCACCAGTGTCCGAGCGCCATCTTCTCGGACGTGGCCTCGGCATGCACGTCCACGATCACCGCCTGCACCGCCGCGCCCAGCGTCGCGGGCCGGAGCGCCGCATCGAGCGCCGAGAACGGATCGTCGAAAGGCCGCTTCATGAACACCTGCCCCAGCGCCTGCGTCACGAACACCTTGCGCCCGCCGGTCGCGGGAAAGACCCGAGCGCCCCGGCCCGGCGCCGCCTTCGCGTAATTCAGCGGCCGGAGCACGCGCGGCTCGGTCTCGATGAAGGACAGCATGTCGCGCTGGTCGAAGGCGTGATCGCCGAGCGTCAGGCAATCCGCCCCCGCCTCCAGCAGCGCCGCCGCGTGCGCCCCGGTCACGCCCATCCCGCCGCTGGCGTTCTCCGCATTGATCACGACGAAATCGAGCGCCCAGTCGCGACGCAGCCCCGGCAGGCGCTCGGCCACCGCCGTCCGGCCGGACCGGCCCATCACGTCGCCGAGGAAGAGGATTTTCATGGGCGATGGCCATAGTCGGGATGGGCCGCCGCGGCAAGCTGTCAGGCACGTGGAAAAGTGGCGGGCCAAGCGCGACCGTGGCGGCGTTTGATCCTTGAGAGCCTGGATAACCAGGTGGGCGCCAGGTGCGTTAGGCCAAGACCAGTCGCAGAGCCAGCTCCCTCAAGAACATTTAAGGCCACTAGGATGCAAGCCGAGCACGGGAAGGCGAGCACCCGCCGAGACACAATATAGCACGCGTCCGCCCCGTTTGAAGGGGTCTCGGGTCAGCCCCCGCGACCGCCGCAGACCGCGCAGTCCGCCCGCGTCCGGAGCGTGACCCGCCGGCTCTCCATGTGGAGCCCGTCGAACAGGAACATCCGCCCGCGCAGCCCCTCGCCCGCCCGCGCGATCAGCTTCACCGCCTCGAGCGCCATCATCGAGCCGATGACGCCCGGCAGCGCGCCGACCACCCCCGCCTCGGCGCAGGACGGCGCCAGACCCGCCGCCGGCGCCTCCGGAAAGACGCAGGCGTAGCACGGCCCGCCGCGCGCCGGATCGAACAGGCTCACCTGCCCCTCCCACTGGCTGAGCGCCCCGGAGATCAGCGGCACGCCCGCCGACACGCAAGCCGCGTTCACCGCCTCGCGCGTCGCGAAACTGTCCGACCCGTCGAGCGCGGCGTCGCAGCCGTCCAGCAAGCCCGCCGCGTTCTCCGCGTCGAGCCGCGTCTCCCGCGTCTCGACCTTCACGTTCGGGTTGAGCCGCCCGAGCGCCGAAGCCGCCACGGCCGTCTTGGCCGCGCCGAGGTCGCCGGTCCCGAACAGGATCTGCCGCTGCAGGTTGGACAGGCTGACCGCATCGTCATCCACGACCCGGAGCGTCCCGATCCCGGCCGCCGCCAGGTACATCAGCGCCGGGCTCCCGAGCCCGCCCGCGCCGACCACCAGAACCCGCGCCGCGCGCAGCCGCCGCTGACCCGGCCCGCCGATCTCGCGCAGCACGATGTGCCGGGCATAGCGCTCCAGTTCGTCCGCGGACAGGCTCACGCCAGCACCTTGGACATCCGCAGACGGCTCCGCCCGCCGCCGAGCGCGTCCGTCCCCTCGACCCGGTAACCGGCGCGGGCGAAAAACTGCGGCGCCTGCCAGTCGCCGGGCGCGGCCGACATCCGCGCCACGCCCTCGGCGCGCAGCTCGCGCTCCGCCGCCGCCAGAAGCCGCCCGCCGATCCCGTCGCCCCGCCGATCCGGCGCGACCCGGATCGCCTCGACCTCGGCCGCGTCCGCGAACCGCCGCAGACGGATATGGCCGACCAGAGCGCCGTCCGGATCGCGCCAGGCCAGCGACGTCGCGCGCCCCGGACCCTCGACATCCAGCGCCGCGCGCGTGTCCGCCGCCAGCGCCCGGTCGTCATCGATCCGCACCAGCCCCGTCCGACGCGGCGCCGCCTCGTTCAGCCGGTCCGCCCCGGTCCGCCGGCGCAGACGGCCCAGGAAGACCGCGTAGATCCCGACCGGGATCGCCGCGAGCCCGACCCAGAACGCCACGCGGGCGGTCGTGACCAGATCGACCCGCATCGGATGCCCCGGCGCGAGAAGCTGCGATGCGAGCACCATGAGACCGGCCCCCGCCAGTACGAGCTTCCACGTCCCCTCCGGCGCGCCCGCCACCCGCGCCAGAAGCAGCGCGAACAGCGTCAGAAGGACGATCAGGAACACGCCGCCTCAGCCCCTGTCCGCGCCCGACCCGGTCGATCCGAATCCGCCCGCGCCCCGCGCGGTGCCGCCCAGCGCCCCGGTCTCGCGCAGCGTGGCGCGCGCGACAGGCGCCGCGACCATCTGCGCGATCCGCTCGCCATGCGCCACGGTCACGGCCTCGGCGCCATGATTGATCAGGATCACCCCGATCTCGCCGCGATAGTCGCTGTCGATGGTGCCGGGCGCGTTGACCAGCGTCACTCCCCGCCGGAGCGCCAGCCCGGAGCGCGGCCGGACCTGCACCTCCCAGCCGGGCGGAATCCCGAGCGCGATCCCCGTCGGCACCAGCGCGCGTTCTCCCGGCGCGAGGGACAGCCCGCCGGCGCGATCCCCCGCGTCGAGATTCGCCCGCAGATCCATCCCGGCGGCGCCCTCCGTCTCGTAGCACGGCAGCGCAACCGCCGGATCGCGCTCCGGCAGACGCCGCACCTCGATCTCAACCGCGTTCACGCCAGCGCCTCGGCGATCCGGTCGGCCAACGCCTCGGCGACCGCCTCCTTGGACATGCGCGGCCAGTCCTCCGCGCCTTCGGAGGTCAGAAGCGTCACCGCGTTCTCCGTCCCGCCCATGATCCCCGTCTCCGGGCTCACGTCGTTGGCCACCAGCCAGTCGCATCCCTTGCGCGCGCGCTTCGCCGTCGCGTTCGCCAGCACGTCGTCGGTCTCCGCCGCGAACCCGACCACCAGACGCGGCCGGCCCTCGCCCATCGCGGAAACGGTCCGCAGGATGTCGGGATTCTCCGCCAGTTCCAGCGCCGGCGGCCGGCCCGACCCGTCCTTCTTCATCTTCGACACGCCCGCGCCGACCACATGCCAGTCCGCCACCGCCGCCGCGAACACCGCCGCGTCCGCCGGCAGGGCGCGCGTCACCGCGTCCATCATCTGCGCCGCCGTGCCGACCTCCACCACGTCGCAGCCCGCCGGCCGCGCCGCCTCGGCCGGTCCCGTCACGAACGTCACCCGCGCCCCGCGCCGCGCCAGCGCCGCGCCGATGGCCGATCCCTGCCGACCCGACGAGCGGTTGGCGATGTAGCGCACCGGATCGATCGGCTCGTGCGTCGGTCCGGACGTCACGACCACATGCCGCCCGGCGAGCCTCCCGCTCCCCGAAAGCGCCGCCCCGATGGCCGCGAGGATCTCCGGCGGCTCCGACATCCTGCCCGGCCCGAACTCGCCGCAGGCCATCTCGCCCTCGTTCGGCCCGACGAACAGAATGCCGTCATCCGCCAGCGCGGCCGCGTTGCGCCGCGTCGCCGGATGCTCCCACATCCGCACGTTCATCGCGGGCGCCAGCAGCACCCGTTTGTCCGTCGCGAGCAGCAGCGTACTCGCCAGGTCGTTCGCGAGCCCCGCCGCCATCTTCGCCATCAGATCGGCCGTCGCCGGCGCCACGACCACCAGATCGGCGCTGCGCGACAGCTCGATATGCCCCATCTCCGACTCGTCGCCGAGATCGAAAAGCTCCGTCCAGAGCCGCTCTCCCGCCAGCGCCGAGACGGAAAGCGGAGTCACGAACTCCGCCCCGGCGCGGGTCAGCACCGGCACGACCGCCGCGCCAGACTTCCGCAGCAGGCGGATCAGTTCGAGGCTCTTGAACGCCGCGACCCCGCCGCCGACGATCAGAAGTATCCTGCGCCCGTCCAGCATGTCATCCGTCCCCAGCCGCACGCGATCCGGCGTCAGGGCCGAAGGTGTAGGTCCCGCGCCCCGCGCGCGCAAGGCGGCAGGTCCGCCTCACTCCGACGGGCGGTCGCGGAACGCGGCGCAGGGATCCTCCCGGTCCGGCGCGGCCGCCAGCATGTGACGGTCGAAGGCCTCGGGCTCGTCCGGCGGCTCCTCGAACTGGCCGAGCGACAGGATCCGCGCCTCGGGATCGGCGACCAGAAGCGCCGCCGGCATCCCCCGGATCCGGTCGGCATGCCCGGTTCCGGTGATCACGACCACCTGCCCGCCGCTGGTCGTGCGCGCCCAGCGCGCCGCGTTGGCGAGCGCCGCGTCGCGCAGACGCTGCGCCTCGACCATTCCGGGCAGCATGTCCGCGGGAAGCGCGTCGCAATGCGCCGCCGCCTGGGTCGCCTCGCGCGCGGCCTGGTCCTCGGGGTCGAGCGGAACGTCGAGGCCGAAGATCTCCGCGTCCGCGCCGAACGCGGCGGCCGCGCCTTCCGAGGCGGCCTTCCGCACGTCGTCGATCGGCAACGCCGCGCCGAAGACGAGAGCCTCCGGCGCCGCCTCGAGGATCGGCGCGTACATCGCGAAATCGGGCCAGCCGCTCGCTTCCCAGTCCAGCGCCGCCGCGATCTCGGCTCGCCCCGCGCCTTCCGCGCGGAGCCGGTTGACCTCGTCCTCGCGCTCTTGCGGGATCATCTCGAAGACGAGCGCCCCCGGCGCGAGCGCCTCCACGATCTCGGCCTGGACCCGGTGATGCTCCGGATTGTCGTGGATCTCCCCCAGCACCACGAAATCGACACCGCGCGCGGCCTCGATGAAATCGGAAACGCCCGCCGTCTGGGCGCGAAGTGGAACCGCCGCGACCAAAGCGAACGCCAGAACCGCCGACCTGATGTCCATTTCCGCCTCCCGGACACGAAAAAGCGCCCGCACCTTCGCACGGACGCCCACGCCGGTCACGCGCCGATCAGGCGATGGTCAGCGTCTCCGCCGCGGATCCGGTCACGCTTTCGAGACGCTTGCGCAGTTTCAGCAGCGCCTGCGCCTCGAGTTGACGGATGCGCTCCTTGCTGAGACCCAGATCGTTGCCGAGGCTCTCCAGCGTGCGCGGCTCGTCGCGCAGCTTGCGCTCGATGATGATCATCCGCTCGCGCTCGTTGAGCGCCTGGAGCGCGTCCTTGAGCCAGCCGCGCACCCGCCCGATATCGGCGTCGCGCGTGACCGTCTCGGCCGCCTGCGGGCTGTCGTCCTCGAGGGTCTCCATCCATTCGCGCCCCTCCTCGCCGGCCTGCTGGGCGTTGAGCGAGAAATCCGACCCCGCGAGACGCGCGTCCATCATCTCGACGTCGCGCAGCGGCACGCCGATCTCCTCGGCGATCATCTCGCGCAGACGCTGGCCGTCGAGGACCTCGCCGTTCTGGCCCGCCTCGCGCTCCAGCTTCGCCCGGACCCGGCGCAGGTTGAAAAAGAGCGCCTTCTGCGAGGACGTCGATCCGGTCCGCACCATCGACCAGTTTCGCATGACGTGATCCTGGATCGACGCCTTGATCCACCAGACCGCGTAGGTCGAGAACCGCACGCCGCGGTCGGGATCGAACTTCTCCGCCGCCTTCATCAGGCCGACATTCGCCTCCTGGATCAGATCGGCCATCGGCGCGCCGTATCGCCGGTACTTCGACGCCATGGAGATCGCGAGCCGCATGTAGGCGCTGACCAGCCGGTGCAGCGCCCGCTCGTCGCCGCTGTTCCGCCAGGCGCGGGCGAGTTCCAGCTCGGTCTCGGCGTCCAGCATCTCCGCTCCCATCGCCTTTCGCGTGACGGTGCGGGTCGCAGTGTCATCAAAAGCCATTGTCGCGTCCTCCAGTTGGCGGGGGCCGGGCTTTTGCGACCGTGTCTCCCCTTCCTGAACTCGATTACGCGAGCCGTTAACGAACGGATCACACTCCCGCCCCTGAAACGGACTGTTTCCCTCTGGAAAACTTCAGCGAATCTAGGCACTTCCGGAATCCCATCGCATACCGGCGCGTCGGCGGGCCGCCGACACCCCGTCCGGAAGTTAACGCCCCCGAAACCATTGCCCCGCAAGGGTCCGTCCGAACCGGCCCGGACGGAGACGCATGGTCGCGCGCGCCTACACTGTCGCATTCCAGGGCGTGGACGCCCGGCTCGTCGAGGTGCAATGCGCCATCGCCGCCGGCCTGCCCGCTTTCAACCTCGTGGGCCTGCCCGACAAGGCGGTCTCCGAGGCCAAGGAGCGCGTGCGCGCGGCGATGACGGCGATGGGGCTCGCCCTCCCCGCCAAGCGCATCACCGTCAACCTCTCGCCCGCCGACCTGCCGAAGGAGGGCTCGCATTTCGACCTGCCCATCGCGCTGGCGCTTCTCGCCGCGATGGAGGTCCTGCCCGCCGACGCCGTCGCTTCGAACGTGGCTTTGGGCGAGCTGTCGCTCGACGGCACGCTGGTGGCCGTCGTCGGCGCCCTGCCCGCCGCGATGGCCGCGGCCGAGGCGGATTGCGGCCTGATCTGCCCGTCCGCCTGCGGCGCCGAAGCCGCCTGGGTGGGCGCCGTCCAGGTCATCGCCCCCAAATCCCTGCTGGCGCTCGTCAACCATTTCACCGGCCGCGCCGCCATCACCCCCGCCGAGCCCGGCACCGTCGCCGGCCCGTCCGACATCCGCGACTTCCGCGACGTGCGCGGCCAGGAGAAGGCCAAACGCGCGCTCGAGATCGCCGCCGCCGGCCGCCATCACATCTTGATGATCGGCCCGCCCGGAAGCGGCAAGTCCATGCTCGCCGCCCGCCTGCCCGGCATCCTGCCGCCGCTCGAGCCGTCCGAGGCGCTGGAAACCTCGATGATCCACTCGCTCGCGGGCCTGCTCGACGAGGGCGGCATCTCCCGCGCCCGCCCCTTCCGCACCCCGCACCACACCGCCTCGATGGCCGCGATCGTCGGCGGCGGGCGCGCGGCGAAACCCGGCGAGATCAGCCTCGCGCATCACGGCGTGCTCTTCCTCGACGAGCTTCCCGAATTCAGCCGCCCCGTGCTGGAGACCCTGCGCCAGCCGATCGAGACCGGCGACGTGGTCGTGGCCCGGGCCAACGCCCATGTCCGCTACCCCTGCAAATTCATGCTGGTCGCCGCCGCCAACCCCTGCCGCTGCGGCCACCTCGCCGACCCCGCCCGGTCCTGCGCACGCGTCCCCGATTGCGGCGCGGACTACCTCTCGCGCATCTCCGGCCCGCTCATGGACCGCTTCGATCTCCGCATCGAAGTCCCGCAGGTCGCCATCGAGGACCTCGCGATCCCCGCGGCCTCCACCGGAAGCGCCGAGATCGCCGGCCGCGTCGCCCGCGCCCGCGCGGTCCAGCGCGCGCGATTCGACGGCATGGACGGCCTTTCCACCAATTCAGACGCCGAAGGCGACCTCCTGACCGAGATCGCCGCCCC
Source organism: uncultured Alphaproteobacteria bacterium (assembly GCA_963798765.1). Lineage (GTDB taxonomy): Bacteria > Pseudomonadota > Alphaproteobacteria > Rhodobacterales > Rhodobacteraceae > Amaricoccus. The sequence continues at coordinate 228,344 of CAWCUP010000020.1, forward strand.
CGACCCGGAGGCCGAGGCCCTGCTCGCGCAGATCTCCAAACGCTTCGGCTTCAGCGCGCGCAGCTATCATCGCGTGCTGCGCGTCGCGCGCACCATCGCCGACCTAGACGGACGCGACGGTCCGGTCTCCCGCGCGGACGTGGCCGAGGCGGCCGGCTACCGCCTGGCGTATTGAAGCCGCCGGCCGGGCGCCCGGCTACCGGCCGAGCCCGTCCAGGAGGCTCCGCCACCCCGCGACGAACTGCGCCTCCGCCCCTGCCGCGTACGCGCGCGCCTTCGACACGTCACCCAAGGTCGCGCCGTCGCAGAGATCCGTCAGCGCCCTCGCCCAAGCCTCGGCCGTGAACCGCGGCACCGCGTGCGCGCCCGTCCCGACATGGTCCCGCAGCCCGTCCACCGGAGCGACCAGAAGCGGCCGCCCCGCCGCCATGGCCTCGAGCGCCACGAGGCCGTAGGGCTCCCACCGCGACGGCATCGCGACCGCGTCGACCGCCGCCATGGCGCGCGTCGGATCGTCGCTGTGGCCGTGGAACACGACGCGGCGGTCGCCGTCGGCCAGCGCGGCCAGCCGGTCGAGCTCCTCGCCCTGCCCGTGGATCTCGAGCGACGCGTCCGGCCGCTCGACGAGGCGGAACGCGCGCACGAGCACGTCGAAGCCCTTCTGCGTGTCCAAACGCCCGATCGCCCCGATCCGGCGGACCTCCGCCGGAGGAGGCGGCAGCGCCAGAAAAGCCGCGACATCCGCGCAGGACCGGATGAGATGCGTCCTGCCCGCGTTCAGCCGGGCGAAGCGGCGCAGCCACGCGTCCTGCGCCTCGCTGATCGTGACCACGCGGTCGAACAGGTAGCGCATGGACATGAGCATCAGGCGGAAGCGGCCGACGTGGACCACCTCGCTCTCGACGAACGCCTCCGAATAGCCGTGCTCGACATGGACCAGCGACGCCCCGGGATTCGCGACGCGCAGCGCCACGAAGAAGGGCAGGTTCTCCTTGCTGATGTCCATGTGCGACACGATGACGTCGGCCGCGAATCGCCTGGCGCGCGTCAGGCCTCCGGCGCAGGGGACGACCTCGTGCGTCCCCAGATCGCGCATGCCGTCGGACCCCTCGATGAAGCCGAGGAGCCGCATGACGCCGCCGGGCGTCGTGTCCTGCACGAGATGGGTGATCCTGCACGCCATCAAAGGCGCCGCCAGGGTCCGGCGTCGCCGGCGGCGGGGCCGCGCCCGTTCCCGCGGAGACCGCCCCCCTCGGCCGGGACGGCTGCGGCTGACATGGGTCTCAAGGAATCTCCCCAACGGATCCGTCGCGCCGACACCTCGCCGGGTTCGCCGCATGATCGGATCGCGGGCGCGTGATCGTCAAGAACTTATCCGGCTCGGCGCCGGCCGGGCGGGCCGCGCCCCGGCCCCGGACCCGCCGCTACTCCGGCATCGTCACCGTGATCTCGATGGCCGAATACCATGCGGCCAGATCGGCGATCTCGGCGTCGGTCAGACCTTCGGCCATGATCGACATCTGCTCGTTGACCCGACGGCCCTCGCGGAAGTCCTGAAGCTGCTTGGTCAGGTACATCTCGCTCTCGCCGCCGATGTTCGGCACGGTCGGATTCGTGCCGAGACCGTTGAGCCCATGACAGACCGCGCAGCGCGCGGCCAGGACGCGCCCCTCGGCGGGATCGCCGGCCGAACTGGCGAAGACGGGCGCGGACAGCGCGAGGAACGCGGCCGCGGTCGCGATTGGTCTCATGTGACATCCACCTGGAATTGCGGTCCGGAGCGCCCCGAGGCGCTCCGGACAGACCATTTCACTGCCCGGTATAGGCGATCCGCCAGATCGCGCCGGCGAAATCGTCCGAGACGATCAGCGACCCGTCCGGAAGGACGGCGACGTCCATGGGGCGCCCGCGGTACTCGCCGGTCTCATGATTGAGCCAGCCGTCCGCGAACACTTCCGTCCCCGCGGCGTTGCCCTCCTCGTCGAGCGCGGTGAACATGATCTGCGCGCCGACCGGCACCGTCCGGTTCCACGACCCGTGCTGGGCCGAGAAGATGCCGCCACGATACTTCTCGGGGAACGAGTCGCCGGTGTAGAAGGTCATCCCCAGATCGGCCGCGTGCGCCTGCATCTCGACCTGCGGCGGGACGAACTCGACACCCTCGGGACGCGGCACGTCCTTGTACATCGGGATCTCGACGGAACTGCCGCCGAGCCACGGATAGCCGAAATGCTGCCCCGCCTGAGTCTGGCGGTTAAGCTCGCCCGGAGGAATGTCGTCGCCCATGCCGTCGGTCTGGTTGTCGGTCCACCACAGGTCGCCGTTCGCCGGATTGAAGTCCTGGCCGACCGAGTTGCGGACGCCGCGGGTGAAGACCTCACGCCCGCTTCCGTCCTGGTTCATGCGGATGATGCCGCCGATCCCGGCCTTGTCGTACATCTCCTGCTTGTCGAGCGGCTGGATGTTGTGCGGCTGCCCGAGCGAGACGTAGAGCTTGCCGTCCGGACCGATGTCGCAGACTCGCGCCGTGTGGTTGAAGCTCTCCTCCTCCGCCGGGATCAGCTCGCCCTGCGGCACGACGACGTCAACCGCCACATCCGGCCCCTCGAAGAAGAACTCGGCCGCCGGGAACTTCAGGATCCGGTTGCGCTCGGCGATGTAGAGGAACCCGTCGGGCGAGAAGCACGGCCCGTTCGGAATGTCGAACGTCAGTGAGGGCGCGAAGTCGAAGACCTCGTCGGCGACCCTGTCGCGGTTGCGATCGACGACCGACCAGACCTTGTCCTTCCGGGTGCCCACGAAGGTCACGGTGCCCTGCGGCGCCACCGCCATCGAGCGGGCGTCCGGCACGACGGCGTAGAGGCTCACCTCGAACCCGTCGGGCACGTTGATCTCGGGCAGGATCGCCTTGAGCGACTCCGCGGTCTCGCCGTTCTGATCCACATATGTGAACGCCGAATCGGTCTTCTGCATTCCTTGCAGCGTCCGAAGGTTGTCTTCCTGCGCCAACGCCGGAACGGCGACCGCCACGGATGCCAGTAGTGCCGCGTGAAGCGTGAGTCTCATGGTGTTTCCCCCCGAGGAACTGATTGCGCCGGCCGTCTGCAGGTACCGGTCGACGTATTAACGGATTTCGACACGTAGTCGTCAAGAGCGTATGGTGGCCCGTTCCCGCGCGCATTGCCGCGCCCCATAAAGATGGTCCGCAGGAGGCATGCATGGCGGAAGCGGCCCGGTGCGATCACACGCACCGTGATCGCTCCGGATGCGCGCGGAACCCGGCCGACATCTACCGCGGCCGGGACTTTCTCGCCTTGATGATGAGCGAGGGCATGTCGAACTCGACCGCTCCGCCGTCGGTCTCGAACGGAGCGAGCGCGGCCTCCGATTCCTCGAGGAGCCGCTCGAACTGCGCGTCGGAGAGCACGCCGCCAAGCGTCCACGCGCAGGCGCGTTCCGTCGAGACCAGCGCGTCGATCGACCCGAAACGGACTTTCCCCTCGCGCCGGACCACCTCCGCGTCCGTGATGCCGGCCTCCCGGCAGATCCCGAGCAGCAGTTCCTCGTCGCCGAGGCTGAACGGCGCGCGGAATGCGTCCGCGACCTCGTTTCCGAACAGGCGGTCGAGCAGGTCCGCGAAGGCGGCGTAGCCGGGCGACCTTTCGACCGCGTCGCAGACGGCGACCGCGAGGCGCCCCTCCGGCTTCAGCACCCGCATCATCCCGGCGAGCGCCTTCGGCGCGTCAAGACCGTCGGCGTCTCCCCGGCCGGATGGCGTGCAACGGCGCTGAATGAACCGGGTGCCACGAGCGTGTGACACACCTTTCCACACGGTTAACGCGTTCTGTAAAGTCCATTTATATCAAAAGGATACCAAAAGTGCCACGCGTGGCACCTTTGGCGGGTCACACTCCGAATGCGGGCCTCTCCCCGGAACTCAGCCCCGCCGCGCCTCGATCGCCTCCCAGATCTTCGCGGTCGCGTTCACCCCGTCGAACCGCTCCAGTTCCCGCAATCCCGTCGGCGAGGTCACGTTGATCTCGGTCAGCCAGCCGCCGATCACGTCGATGCCCACGAAGATCTGTCCCTTCTCGCGCAGGAGCGGCCCGATCCGGTCGCAGATCTCTCGGTCCCGGTCCGTCATCGCCACCTTCTCGGGCCGCCCGCCCGCATGCATGTTCGACCGCGTCTCGCCCTCGGCCGGCACCCGGTTGATCGCGCCGACCGCCACGCCATCGACCAGGATAACCCGCTTGTCCCCCGCGCTGACGTCCGGCAGGAACTTCTGCGCGATCAGCGGCTCGCGGTTGATCCCCGCGAACATCTCGTAGAGCGAGTTGAAATTCCGGTCGTTCCCGTCGAGCCGGAACACGCCCGCCCCGCCGTTTCCGTAAAGCGGCTTGAGGATGATGTCCCCGTGCCGGTGCTTGAACGCCCGCAGCACCGCCGGATCGCGCGCCACCGTCGTCGGCGGCGTCAGATCCGGGAAATCCAGCACCAGCAGCTTCTCGGGATAGTTCCGCACCCAGAACGGATCGTTCACCACCAGCGTCTTCGGATGGATCATTTCCAGGATGTGCGTCGTCGTGATGTAGCCCATGTCGAAGGGCGGATCCTGCCGCAGCCAGACCACGTCCTGGTCCGCCAGATCGATCTCCGTCTCCGCGCCCTTGGTGAAGTGGTTCCCCGTCTCGCGCCGCACCTCGACCGGCCAGCCCCGCGCCTTCACCCTCCCCTCGTCGAACGAGAGCCGATCGGGGGTGTAGTAGAACAGCGAGTGGCCGCGCGCCTGCGCCTCCTCCATGATCCGGAAGGTCGAATCACCGTCGATGTTGACGCTCTCGATCGGGTCCATCTGGACGGCGACTTTCAGACCCATTCCACGCTCCTGCGGCTGTTCGGCCGGACCATGGCCGAGCCGCGCCGGAACGGCAAGCGCGCCGCAAAGCGTTTGTTAACCGTGACCGGGCTACGAGTTGGCCCAGGCTTTCCCGGATCAAGAGTGCGAGTTCTCCCATGATTTACAGATCGACCGCCCGGCTTCTGCGCGACGCTTCCGGCGCGACCAAGGCCACCTACGCCCTTCTCGGCGCCATAGTCGTCGTCGCGGGCGTCGGCGCCATCGGTGGCGCCGGTTCAAGACTGGGCGACCGCGTCGCCGCCTCCGACCCGCTGCCGGAACCCGCGGCGCTGGCCGGGATCGCGGAACCGGCCGCGCCGGTCGAGGCGCCGAAAGCGGTCGAGATCGCGGCCATCCCCGCCCCGATCCCTACGGAGACCGCTCCCGTCGCGATCCTCGCCTCGGCCGCGCCGCATGTCGGATCGGAAGCGCGCTTCGCTCCGGCCCGGACCGACCGGCCGACGCGCGTCGCCGCCGCCCGCGCCGAACAGGCTCGGCTCGACGCGATCCGCGACGCCGTCTCCGTTGCCCTCGCCACCGCGGCCATCGAGCGCGCCGCGGCGGACGCGTTGCCGACCGGGGGCGAATGGATACCGGCGTCCGGCACCCTCGACATCCGCCCGCTGAACCGTCCGACGGAGTGACGGCGCGCCCGTCTCCGCCTCCACGGAGCGACACGGGAGCTTGCAGGACCTCCGCGATCCGCTAACCTGCCCCGGCGGCGGACGACCGCCAAGGGGAGAGACCGGATGCCCGAGGACATGTCGAAAGACGCGACGGCGCGGCGCAGCGTCGTCGTGGAGGGATTCACCAACAGCGTGCTCGACCCCGGCGCTCCGATGCTCGGGCCGGTGGAGGATGGCGGCACGATCATCGCCAACACCGCGCCCGGCTGCTGGGGGCCGATGATCACGCCGGCCCTGCGCGGCGGGCACGAGGTGACGCGGCCCGTCTTCGTGGAGGGCGCGGAGCCCGGCGGCGCGGTGGTGATCCGCATCCGCGACGTCACGGTGACCTCGATCGCCACCGCGAGCGGCCATGACAGCTCGCCCGAGGGGTTCTGCCTCGGCGACCCCTATGTCGCGGGGCGCTGTCCAACCTGCGACACGGTCTGGCCGGCGACCCATGTGGAGGGGATCGGGCAGGACGCGGTGCGCTGCGACGTCTGCGGCAATCCGGTGAAGCCGTTCGAGATCGTACACGGCTACACGGTGGTCTTCGACGAAACCCGCGCGGTGGGGCTGACGATGCCGAAGGCGGCCGCCGAGAAGATCGGGCACGACGCCGAGCATTACGCGGCGCTGCCCGACGCCTCGGCGCAGCACTCGATCCTGACCTACGCGCCGTCGGACATGGCCGGCGTGATGGTGCGGATGCGGCCGTTTCTGGGGCAGCTCGGCACCTGCCCGTCGATGCCGATGCCGGACAGCCACAACGCCGGCGATTTCGGGGCCTTTCTGGTGGGCGCGCCGCATGCTTACGGGCTGACGGCCGAGCAGCTGGCCGAGCACAAGACCGACGGGCACATGGATATCGACGCGGTGCGGCCGGGAGCGATCCTCGTGGCGCCGGTGAAGGTGAAGGGCGCGGGCGTCTACATGGGCGACATGCATGCCGCGCAGGGGGACGGCGAGATCGCGGGGCACACGATGGACGTGGCCGGGAGCGTGACGCTGCAGGTCTCGGTGATGGAAAGCTGGCCGATCGACGGGCCGGTGCTGTTCCCGCTTCTCGAGGACCTTCCGCCGCTGGCGCGTCCGTTCACCCAAGCCGAGCGGGCCAAGGCCGCGCGGCTGGCGAAGACCTGGGGCGTGGAGGCGATCGAGGAGAGCGCGCCGGTCTCGGTGATCGGGACGGCGGCGAACATGAACGCGGCGATCGAGAACGGGCTGCAACGGGCGGCGACGCTTCTCGGCATGAGCGTGCCGGAGGTCCGCAACCGCGCGACGGTGAACGGCGCGATCGAGATCGGCCGGGCGCCGGGGGTGATCCAGGTGACCTTCCTCGCGCCGATGTCGCGGCTCGACGCGGCGGGGATCGGCGATCTGGCGCGGGAGCAGTACGGGCTCTGAGGCGGGTGGACGCTACCGGGGCGGGCCGCCGGCGACATTCATCGGCATGATCTCGCGAAGGAGCTTGGCGACGATGGCCTCGGCGAAATCGTCGAGGGTCTCGATCTCCATGACGAAGCTGTCGGGGCCGGTGATGACCCGGCGGCGGTAGTATTCCGGCAGGTCCGGTTCGAGATCGGTGATCGTCAGGCCGTTGATCGTGACGCCGCGGTCGGCGGCGAGGCGGCGCGCGTGGGCGAGCTTGGTCTCCTGGTTGGTGGCGCCCGGCGGGGCGGCGCGCTGGATCGCGGCCGAGGTGCTCGCCTTGCCGTCGCCCGAGACGTTGATGACCTTGCGCGCCGCGCAGCGGGCGGGGTCGGCGAGCAGGCCAAGCGCGGCCAGCACGCCGCTCGCGAGGCCGGTGCCGCCGAAGGTCCGGCGCGGCGTGGCCGCGAGGAGATCGGCGAGGCGCGCGGCGTCGGCGGAGTTTTCGATCCGGCGCCAGGGCAGGACGTGGACCGGCGCGCCGGGGTCGCCCCAGAAGGCGGCGGCGACGTCGACCCGACCGGCTCGCGCGAGGGCGTCGAGCACCGCCGGGTGACGGAAGGCGGCGGAAAGGCCCCGGACCTGGAGGGCGAACTCGCCGTCGTCGATGCTGCCCGAGCCGTCGACGGCCAGGACGAGGGCCACGTCGGCGCATGGGACGGCGGAGGCGCGGTCCGTGAGGCCGAAAAGGGCGGCCAGCAGCAGGATCAGGCCGGGCGACGGGGTGATCATCCCCCGAGGATAGCAGATCCCGAAGGCGCCGCGGCGGACAAAGCGCCGCGCGCGCAGGATGGTGGCGGGGCAGGATCCGGGGACCGGGACGTGCCGGACGCGAAATGGTCACGCGTGAACACGCGACGGAATTGTTTTATTTCAATGGTTTGTCTGTTTTCGTTTACCGTTCTTTAACCGCGTTTCACGGCCCGTTTTCGGGGCGCTCGCGGCACGTCCGTACCCGCGGAGCGTGGTGTCCGCGGATCGCACGCCCCGTTCCCTCTTCGCCGTAATGCGCCGGACGATTGCCGCTCCGAACCCGGTGAACCGCAAGCGGAGTCTCCGCCCGCCTGCGGCGACGCTCTGCTCTTGGACTCGGGGCAAGTCGCTGGTTCTCCCTCCTCGGTGAGGCAAGTGCGCCGACATCGCGGTTCGCACAGATGGCCGGGCATCCGAATCGGTCTCAGGCACCGATATTTTTCGGGTTTCAATGGCGCGTTCGCATCTATGATGCCGGACCGGGAAGCCGGGTATTTCGAGGCGAATCCAGGAGAGAACTCATTGCCATCCTTCCGCTTCGGCGATTTCATCCTGGCGGCGGAAGAGCGCAAGCTGACCAGGGACGGGATCGAGATCGCGCTGGGCGCCCGCGCCTTCGACATGTTGAGCTTCTTCGTCGCGAACCGTCACCGCATCCTCACCAAGGACGAGATACTCGACGCCGTCTGGCCGGACATCGCGGTCGAGGAGAGCAACCTGACCGTTCAGGTCTCGTCCCTGCGAAAGGCGCTCGGCCCGAAGTCGCTGGCGACGATACCGGGGCGGGGCTACCAGTTCGTGCTTTCGGTGGAGGAGGGCGCACCCGTTCGCGTGCCGCAGGCCGAGACGGCCGCCAGCCCGAACCCGAGAATACTGGTGCTTCCCTTCGCCAACACCTCGAACGATCTCGATCAGGAGTATTTCTCGGACGGGATCACCGAGGACGTCATCACCGACCTCTCAAAAGTCGCCGCCTTGTCCGTCGTCGCCAGAAACACGGCCTTCACTTTCAAGGGCCGCGCCATCGACGTCGCGCAGACGGCTCGAAGCATGGGTCTGACCCATGTGGTCGAGGGCAGCGTCCGCAAGTCCGGCAATCGCATTCGTATCAACGCCCAACTCGTCGACGGCGCGACCGGGCACCCGATCTGGGCGGATCGCTTCGACCGCGACCTGACCGACATCTTCGATCTCCAGGATGAGATCGCCGAGGCCATCGTCGCCGCTACTAAGGGTGAGACTGATCCCGTCGGAACGCGCGGCGATCCAGTCGCGCCCGACCGACAATCCCGAAGCCTATGAGATCTATCTGCAAGCGCGCTATCACCACACGCGTTTGGACAGGCAAAACTACACGATCGCCGGCCGCCTGGCTCAACAGGCGATCGAAATAGATCCCGATTATGATCTGGCATGGGCGCTTCTGGCGATCAGTCAGACGGGGCTTTACGGCCTTTCGGCCTCGGCTGAACACGGCCTGCAAGCGGCCGAGCGCGCTCTCGTTCTGAACCCCGATCTGTCAGAGGCGCTTGCGGCCAAGGCCTTCGTCCTCGCCGGTCTCGGTCGCTTCGACGAGGCTTTCGAGCTTCACGAACGCTCGCTTCGACTCGACCCGGATTCCTACGACGTGCGCTTCCACTATGGCCGTTCGTGTTTTCAAACCGGACGGCACGCCGATGCCATCGTGCACTGGGAACGCGCAAGCGAACTTTCGGAAGCGGATCTGGCGGCCACTTCCCATCTCGCGATGTGCTACAAGGCGACAGGCCAGCCTGAGAAGGCGCTCAACGCGGCCCGCCGCACACTGGCGCGGGCGGAACGCGCGCTGTCAGAGAATTCGTCGGATTCTTACGCATTGATCAGCGGGGTCGGCGCCCTCGCGAAATTGGGCGAAGCCGAACGCGCCAAGCAATGGGCCCTGCGGGTCAAGGCCGTTGATCCCGATGATCTGAGCATCGACTACAACATCGCCTGCGCAATGGCGGTTCTCGGCGAAACGGAGACCGCGCTCGTTACGCTCGAAGCCTGCCTCCCGCGTCTCGACCCCGTCACTTTCTCTGTCTGGGTAGCGCAGGACAACGACCTCGATCCCCTGCGCGATCTTCCTCGCTTTCAGCGCCTCGTCCGCGACCTCGATGCGCGCGCGGCCGGGGCGATGGCGTAGCCGTTCGACTGAGCCCTTCGGTTTCGAGCCATCGTCGCTCGCGGATCGCTTCCGAACGTTTCCGAAGCCTTCGGATCGATTAGGGCCGCTTCAGGACATGCAACCTTCCCCCTGCCAATCTGGCTTCACGGACCAGCCGTTCCGGCAAGTTCTTCAGAAGGATGCCCGCCATGACCGACATCTCCACAGATCAGCCTCCCCTCGCGTTCGCCTCGTCGCCCACGCGCGGCCTTCGCCATCCTTTGACGCTCCTGAAGCGTCTCTTCGGATCGCGCCGTACCTTGCGGATCGACCCGCGCTACGCAAACGAACATCTCCTCAAAGACATCGGCCTCAGCCGCCGTCATGACGCTCCGCCATTTCCCTTGTCTGGAAGGACGTGGTGAGGGCGCGCGTCAGGCGGAGATGTCGAAGGCCCGGCGCGCGGGCCTCCTTCCCGCTCAGCCGTCGGCGCGGATCGTCTCGTTTTTCGGGTCGTAGGGACTGTCCTCGGTGATCTCGGCGTCCCAGAGGCGGTCCTGCATCTTCACCTTCAGCTTGGTGCCCGGGGCGGCGAGGGCGGGTCTGACGTAGCCCATGCCGATGCTTTTGCCGAAGGCCACCGAGTAGCCTCCGGAGGTGAGGCGGCCGACTTTGGCCTCGCCGTCGTAGAGCGCCTCGCGGCCCCAGGGGTCGGCGTCGTCGGGACCGTCGATCAGGAGGGTGACGCACTGGCTGCGGATGCCGGTGGCTTCCATCGCCTCCTTGCCGTGGAAGTCTTTCGAGAGGTCGACGAAGCGGTCGAGGCCGGCCTCCAAGGGCGTGGCGTCGCGGCCGAGTTCGGTGCCGAAGGCGCGGTAGGACTTCTCCTGGCGGAGCCAGTTCTGGGCGCGGGCGCCGACGGTTTTCAGGCCGAGGGGCTCGCCGGCTTCCATCAGGCGGTCGAAGAGGTAGTTCTGCATCTCTATGGGGTGGTGGAGTTCCCAGCCGAGCTCGCCGGTATAGGCGACGCGGAGCGCGTTGACCGGGCACATCAGGAGCTCGATGCGGCGGGCGGAGAGCCACGGGAAGCGCTTGTTGGAGAGCGCGGTGGCGGGGTCGGCGTCGCGGATGAGTTTCGATAGGAGCGCGCGGGAATTCGGGCCGGCGAGCGCGAAGACGCCGTATTGCGTGGTGACGTCGTGGATCTCGATGGGGCCGAAATCGGGGGCTTTGTCCTCGGCGGCCTTGCGTAGGTAATCGGCGTCGTAGGCGGTCCAGGCTCCGGCGGAGACCAGGTAGTACTCGTTCTCCGACTGGCGCTGGATGGTGTATTCGGTGCGTGTGGTGCCCGCGTCGGTGAGGGCGTAGGTGAGGTTGATACGGCCGATCTTCGGCAGTCTGTTCGTGGTGAACCAGTCGAGGAAGGCGGTGGAGCCGGGGCCGCGGACGACGTGTTTGGTGAAGGCGGAGGCGTCGATGAGGCCGACATTCTCACGGATCGCCTTGGCTTCATCGACGGCGTATCGCCACCAGCCGCCGCGGCGGAAGGAGCGCGCGTCGTGGTCGAAATCCTCCGGCTGCGTCCAGCGGACCGAAATAGTTCGGGCGCTCGAAGCCGTTGACGACGCCGAACTGCGCGCCGCGCGCCTTCATGCGGTCGTAGCAGGGGGCGGTGCGCAGCGGGCGGCAGGCGGGGCGCTCCTCGTCGGGGTGGTGCAGGATGAAGACGTGGTCGTAGGCCTCCTCGTTCTTGCGGGCGGCGTATTCGGTCGTCATCCAGCCGCCGAAGCGGCGCGGATCGAGCGAGGCCATGTCGATCTCGGCCTCGCCCGCAATCATCATCTGCGCGAGGTAGTGGCCCACGCCGCCGGCGGCGGTGATGCCGAAGGAGAAGCCCTCGGCCAGCCACATGTTGCGCAGGCCGGGCGCGGGGCCCACGAGCGGGTTGCCGTCGGGGGTGTAACAGATCGGACCGTTGAAATCGTCCTTGAGGCCGCAATTCTCCGATGAGGGGATGCGGTGGATGAAGGACATGTATTCGGCTTCGATGCGCTCGAGATCGAGCGGGAAGAGATCGGCGCGGAAGCTGTCGGGGACGCCGTGCTCGAAGCGGGCGGGGGCGTTCTTCTCGTAAGGTCCCAAGATCCAGCCGCCGCGTTCCTCGCGGACGTACCATTTGGCGTCGGCGTCGCGCAGGACGGGGTGTTCGGGGTTGGTTTTGCGGAACTCCTGGAGCGCGGGGTCGGCTTCGGTGACGATGAACTGATGCTCGACGGGGATGGCGGGGAGCTTCAGGCCGAGCAGGCCGGCGGTGCGCTGGGCGTGGTTGCCGGTGGCGGTGACGACATGTTCGGCGGTGATGGAGAAGGTCTCCTCGCCGGGCACGAGGTTGCCGCCCTTCTCGATCATCATCCGGCCCGAGACGACCCAATCGGAGCCGGTCCATTCATAGCCGTCGACCTGGGCGCGGCGCACGATCTCGACGCCCATCTGGCGCGCGCCCTTGGCCATCGCCTGGGTGACGTCGGCGGGGTTGATGTAGCCGTCCGTCGGGTGGAAGAGCGCGCCGATCAGGTCCTCGGTGCGCACGAGCGGCCAGCGGGACCTGATCTCGGCGGGGGTGAGCCATTCGTAGGGGATGCCGACGGTCTCGGCGGTGGTGGCGTAGAGCTGGTACTCGTCCATGCGCGCCTGCGTCTGGGCCATGCGCAGGTTGCCGACGACGGAGAAGCCGGCGTTGAGGCCGGTCTCGGCCTCGAGCGTCTTGTAGAGCCTTACGGAATGGTCGTGGATGTGGGAGGTGGCGTAGCCCATGTTGAAGAGCGGCAGCAGGCCCGCGGCGTGCCAGGTGGAGCCGGAGGTGAGCTCGTCGCGCTCGAGCAGCACGGTGTCGGTCCAGCCGGCCTTCGCCAGCGCATAGGCGATGCCGGCGCCGACCGCGCCGCCGCCGACGACCACCGCGCGTACATGGGTTCTCATGGGCTGGTCCCTCTCTTTCTTCGGCACACCTCTACACCGGAACAACCGGGGCCGCGCGGCATGCGCCCGACCGTCGGGAACGGAAAAACGACGCATGCGCCGGCGGGCGGGCGGACGCGGATCGTCGGCCTCGGCGCGGAACGCCGCCCGCCAAGCGGCGTTTGCCGACAGGAAGGAGAAGGACATGGACAGACTGAGCATCATTCTGACGCTGATGACGGGAGCGGTTCTGACCGGGGGCCTGGTGATCGCCGCGTTCTCGCTTGGCTGGTACGGATGGCCGGCGGTGCTCGGCGCGGTCGTGATCGGATTCGGCGCGTCCTGGCCGAGCGCGTGGCTGATCTCGCGCCGGATCAAGCGTCAGGACCCGGGATGGGACGAGACGCGCGTCGAAAGGGTGGACAAAGGCGTCCCCGACGCCAACGCGCCCGAGGTCTGACGCCGCGCCCGCGCGACGCGCCCGGCGAAGGCCTTTGGCATTTGCCGCGAGGTCCTTTATGCATTTCGTGAAGGACAGGCGAAGCGCCCGTCCGGTTCCGCATCCGAGGAAAGCGTCATGCGCCTGACCGCCGCCATCTCCGTCGCCCTGGCCCTGACGGCGGGCCATGTCTCCGCCCAGACCCTCGAGCGGATCGCCGATACCGGCGAGATCCGCCTCGGCGTCCGCGCGGACGCCGCGCCGATGTCTTTCGTCGGCGCGGACGGGAACCCGGCCGGCTATTCGGTGGGCGTCTGCAACTCGGTCGTGGAACTGCTCGGCCGGTCGATGGACCGTGAGATAACGGCCGTGCCGATCATCCTGAGCGCCTCCGACAGGTTCAAAGCGGTGGAGGAGGGCCGTGTCGATCTGCTTTGCGGCGCGGCCACGGTCACGCTCGAACGCCGCGAGACCGTCGATTTCTCGATCCCCGTTTTCGTCGATGGCGCGGCGGTCCTGCTCCGCGCCGGCTCCGATCCGGAATTCTCGGCGCTGGCGGGCAAGAAGATCGGCGTCCGGGCGGACACCACCACCGAGACGGTGCTCCGCAACTCGCTCGCCGCTTCGGGAATGGATGCCGAGATCGTCGCGTTCGACGATCATCAGGGCGCGGTCGCCGCCTTGACCGCGGGCGAGATCGACGCGTATTTCGGCGACCAGTCGATCCTGTTCGCGCTCTACTTCGCGGCCGAGGACCCGTCCGCGCTCAGCGTCTCCGAGAACACGCTGACGGTCGAGAAGCAGGCGCTCGCGTTGCCGCGCGGGGACGCCGATTTCCGTCTGGAGATCGACCGGGCGATCAGCGCGATCTACGCCTCCGGCCGGATGGGCGAGATTTTCAAGGCGAATCTGCCGGGCGCGACACCCGGTCAGGCTTTGCAGGCGCTCTACCTGATCGCGCCCGAACTGCCCTGAGCGCCGAGCGCGGCGGCGAAGGTCGCCGCGTCGACGTTTCCGCCGCTCGCCACCACGATCACCGCGTCGCCGTCGATCTCCGCCCCCCGGAAGAGCGCGGCGGCGAGAGCGACCGCGCCGCCAGGCTCCAGCACGATCCGCAGGTGCTCGAACGCGGCGCGCATCGCGGCGCGGGCCTCGTCATCGGTCACGACCAGGCCCGGTCCCGCGAGACGCCGCAGAAGCGGGAAAGTCAGCTCGCCCGGCATCGGCGTCAGGATCGCGTCGCAGATCGAGCCCGACGCGGCGGGGTTGCGCACCCGCTCTCCGATCGCCAGGGACCGCGCCATGTCGTCGAATCCGGCGGGCTCGACGGTCCGCACGCGCGATCCCGGCGCCTCGGCTTCGAGCGCGAGCGCGATCCCGGCCGAGAGTCCGCCGCCGCCGCAGCAGGTCAGGACCTCAGCGCCCGTCACCCCCGCCTCCGCCGCCTGGACCGCGATCTCGAGGCCGGCGGTCCCCTGCCCGGCGATGACCTCCGGATCATCGAAAGGTCGGATCAGAGAGAGACCGCGCGCCTCCGCGAGCCGCGCCCCGACCGCGTCGCGGTCGTCGCGCGCCCGGTCGTAGAGCACCACTTCGGCCCCCAGGGCGCGCGTATTGGCGATCTTGATCGCGGGCGCGTCGGACGGCATGACGATGACGCAGGGCGCGCCCATCGCCGCGGCCGCCCGCGCGACGCCCTGCGCGTGATTGCCCGAGGAATAGGCGATCACGCCGCGCGCGCGCGTGGACGGTTCCATCGCCGAGACCGCGGCCCAGCCGCCCCGCGCCTTGAACGACCCGGTATGCTGCAGGCACTCCGCCTTCACCAGCACGCGCCGGCCGGCCAGACGGTTGAGGCCTTCGGCCTCCAGCATCGGCGTCCGGCGGATGTGTCCTTCCGCGCGGTCCGCCGCCGCGCGGATCATCGCGATGTCGGTCAATCCGGGAGCCGGGCGAGAAGCTCCGCGAGCGCCGCGAGCGCCTCCGGCTCGTCGAGGAACGGCACGTGGCCGCGGTCCGGCACCTCCGCCACGATCAGATCCGGACGCCGCGCCTGCATCGTCGCGACGGTCGCAGGACTCAGGAGATCCGAATTCGCGCCCCGCACCACCGCAAGCGGCACGTCCGCCAGCGCGTCGAAGAGCGGCCACATGTCCGCGGCGGGCTGCGCGGAGGCCGCCTCCACCGCGTCGCGCAGCTTGGGGTCGTAGTTGAGCGTCAGGCCGTCCGGTCCCTCATCGAACCAGCGCCCGGCCAGTTCCATCCAGCGCTCCGGGCTCAGACCCGGGAACGCCGCGCCCATCCGCGCCTCGAGGGCCTTGGCGGCCTCCTCGAGCGTCTTCGCCTTGGGCGCGACGCCGAGATAGGTCATGATGGCGGCGAGACCCTCGGGCGCGAGTTCCGGCCCGATATCGTTGAGCAGCACGCCCGCGAGGCGGTCCTTCGCCATGGCGGCGATCACCATCGCCACGAGCCCGCCGCGCGACGTGCCCACGATCACCACGCGGTCGAGACCCAGATCGTCGAGAAGTTCGATCACGTCCCGCGCCTCGATGGCCGGGTGGTAGTTCATCGGGTTGGCGTCGCGATCGGACGCGCCGCGCCCCCGGAACGTCAGACGGATCAGACGGTGCATTCCGCCCAGAGCCGCCGCGAGATCGTCGAAATCGGCGGAATTGCGCGTGAGACCGGGCAGGCAGAGGATCGGCGTGCCCGGACCGCCCTCGTCTTCGAACGCCAGCGAAAGACCGTCGGATGTCGTGAAGCGTCTCATGATCCCGTCGCCAGATTCCGGATCCCGGTCAGGTCCGCCGCCACGTGGCGCGGGGTCCACGGGAGCCGGTCCACCGGTTCCGAGGCCCGGTTCACCCAGACCGTCTCGAAGCCGTATCCGGTCGCCGCCGCCGCGTCCCAACCGTTCGACGACACGAAAAGGACCTGCTCCGGGCGCGTCCCGAAGGTCTCGCCGACGAGATCGTAGACCCCGCGCGCCGGCTTGAAGACGCCGACCGCCTCGACGCTCAGAACCGCGTCCAGCAGATCGCGCAGTCCCGCGCTCTCGACCGCGCCGTCGAGCATGTCGGGCGATCCGTTCGACAGGATCGCCGTCGTCAATCCCGCCTCGCGCAGCGCCGCCAGGGTCGCGGGAACATCCGGATAGGCCTCAAGCTCCCAGTAGAGCGCCAGAAGCCGCTCGCGAAGCTCGGCGTCCTTCAGACCGGCCGCCTCCAGCGCCCAGTCGAGCCCGTCCTGCGTCACGGTCCAGAAGTCCGTGTGCGCGCCGGTGACGGCCCGGAGCCAGGTGTATTGAAGCTGTTTCAGGCGCCAGTCGCGCGCGACCCGCGGCCAGACCTCGGCGAATGCCTCGCGACCCTTCTCCCCGGCCGCGCCGCGCGCCGCGGCCGCGACGTCGAAAAGCGTCCCGTAGGCGTCGAAAACGACCGTGGTGATCATGGCGATCCTTCAGAGGTTCTCGGGCTGCGGCATTCCCGTGACGTGGAAGCCTCCGTCGACGAAGAGGACCTCGCCGGTCGTGCAGGCGCCGAGATCGGAGGCGAGATAGAGCGCGGCGCCTCCGACGGATTCGAGCGTCGCGTTGGCGCGCATCGGCGCGTTCGCCTCCGCCGCGCGGTAGACCTTGCGCGCGCCGGCGATGGCCGCGCCGGCCAGGGTGCGCATCGGACCGGGGCTGATCGCGTTCACGCGGATGCCCTGCGGGCCGAGATCGTTGGCGAGATAGCGCACCGCGCTTTCGAGCGCCGCCTTGGCGACGCCCATGACGTTGTAATGCGGTGTCACCCTCCGCGCGCCGAGATAGGTCAGCGTGATCACCGAGCCTCCCTCGCTCATCAGCGGCGCCGCGCGGCGCGTGAGATCCACGAGGCTGTAGCAGGAGATGTCCAGCGACCTGTGGAAGTTCTCGCGGCTGGTGTCGAGAAACCGCCCGTCCAGCTCCGCCTTGTCCGAGTAGGCGATGGCGTGGACCAGCGTGTCGATCCGGCCCCATTCCGCCTCGATCCGCGCGAAAAGCGCGTCGAGCGAAGCGGCATCCTCGACGTCCGCAGGCGCGATGATGGCCGCGCCGAGCGACTCGGCCAGAGGCGTGACGCGTCGGCCGAAGCCCTCGCCCTGATAGGTGAAGGCCAGCTCCGCGCCGTGCGCGGCGAGGACCTTGGCGATGCCCCAGGCGATCGAATGGTCGTTGGCCACGCCGAGGATCAGCGCGCGCTTGCCTTCCATCAGGCCCGCGGCCACGGCCTCAGTCCTCGAACCGGCTGAGGGCCAGGGTCGCGTTCGTCCCTCCGAAGCCGAAACTGTTGGAGAGGATGGTGTCGTGCCGCACGCCGTCGATGCGCTCGAGCGCGATCTCCTCCGGCTTCAGCTCCGGATCGAGATCGAAGACGTTGGCGGATTTCGCGATGAAATCCCCCTGCATCATCAGAAGGGAATAGATCGCCTCCTGCACGCCCGTGGCGCCCAGCGAATGACCGGTGAGGGACTTGGTCGACGAGATTTTCGGCGTCGACCCGTCGCCGAAGACCCGACGCACCGCCTCGACTTCCGACACGTCGCCGACCGGCGTCGAGGTGCCGTGCGAGTTGATGTAGGTCACCTCGCGATCGCCGATGGTCGAGAGCGCCAGCCGCATCGCCCGCTCGCCGCCCTCGCCCGAAGGCGCCACCATGTCGTATCCGTCGGAGGTCGCGCCGTAGCCGGTGACCTCGGCGTAGATCTTCGCGCCGCGCGCCTTGGCGTGATCCAGGTCCTCGAGGACCACCGTCCCGCCGCCGCCGGCGATCACGAACCCGTCGCGGTTCGCGTCATAGGCGCGGCTCGCCGTCTCGGGCGCGTCGTTGTATTTCGAGCTCATCGCGCCCATCGCGTCGAAGAGGCAGCTCAGGGTCCAGTCGAGCTCCTCGCCCCCGCCGGCGAAGACGACGTCCTGCTTGCCCATCTGGATCTGCTCGACCCCGTTGCCGATGCAATGCGCGGACGTCGAACAGGCGGAGGTGATCGAATAGTTCACGCCCTTGATCCTGAACGGCGTGGCGAGCGTAGCCGAATTGGTCGAGGACATGCCGCGCGTCACCATGAACGGCCCCATGCGCTTGGGGCTGCCCTTCTCGATCACGATCCGGTGGGCCTCGAAGAGGTTGCGCGTCGAGGGTCCGCCCGATCCCATGATCAGGCCGGTGCGCTCGTTCGAGACGTCGCTCTCCTCGAGCCCCGAATCCTCGATGGCCCGCTGCATGGCGATGTAGTTCCAGGCCGCGCCGTCGCCCATGAACCTCAGCGCGCGCTTGTCGACGTGCTCGGCGATGTCGATGTTCGGCTGGCCCTTGACCTGGCTTCTGAACCCGTGCTCGGCGTAGTCCGGCGCGAAGACGATTCCCGACCGGCTCTCCTTCAGCGATGCGGTGACCTCCTCGGCGGTGTTGCCGATAGACGAGACGATCCCGAGGCCGGTGATGACGACGCGGCGCATGGGCGGCCCTCCGTTGTTATTCCTGGAACAGTCCGACCTTCATGTCGGCGGTCGTATATATGGTCTCGCCGTCCGCTTTCATGACGCCGTCGGCCATTCCGAGTTTCAGCTTGCGATCGATGACGCGGGTGAACTCGACGCGATACTCCACCAGCCCGACCTTCGGCGTGACCATTCCGGAGAATTTGACCTCGCCAACGCCGAGCGCCCGGCCGCGGCCCTGCATGCCTCGCCACCCGAGGTTGAAGCCGGTGAGCTGCCAGAGCGCGTCGAGCCCGAGGCATCCGGGCATCACCGGATCGCCGATGAAGTGGCATTCGAAGAACCACAGGTCCGGCCGGATGTCGAACTCGGCGACCACGTGGCCCTTGCCGTTCGCCCCGCCATCCGCCGAGATCTCGGTGATCCGGTCGAACATCAGCATCGGCGGCGCGGGAAGCTGCGGGTTGCCCGGGCCGAACATCTCGCCGCGGGCGCAGGAAAGAAGCCCCTCGTAATCTATGCTGTCGAGGCGTTCGCTCATGTCGGGTCCGTCGTTTCTCGCGACGTCGCGGTTTCTCGCGACCGTCCGCTGTCTATCATCGCATCGAAATCGGGCGCAAGGCCTTGGCCGGACGGCCCATGGGCGACAATTCGGCCGATAAGGACTGGAATTTCTCGGGTTTTTCTGATTATCTCGCGTTCGCGGAAAGGGTGGAGAAGATGACGACGCGGCCCGAAACGGACATGGACATGAAGCCCTCGCGTCGCCGCGCGGCGGACTGGCTGACGCGGGCGGGCCTGCGTCCGACCCGCCAGCGGCTGACCTTGGCCGAGCTTCTGGTCGGCGACGGGCGCGACCGCCACGTCACGGCGGAAAGCCTGCACGAGGCGTCGCGCGATCTCGACGATCCTGTCTCGCTCGCGACGGTCTACAACACGCTCAAGACGTTCTGCGCCGCCGGGCTGATCGCCGAAGTCACGGTCGACGGGACGCGGTCCTATTTCGACACGCGGATCGACGATCATCCGCATTATTACTGGGAGGAGGACGGTCGCCTGACCGACGCGCCGAACGACGCCGTCCGCCTGGCCGGCGAACCGCTGGTGCCCGAGGGCGCCGAGGTCACCCGCATCGACATGGTCATCCGGCTGCGGCGAAGAGGCGGCTGAACTCAGTCCAGAACCTCGCCGGGGTCGAGACCCCAGAGCGCGGATTGCGACATCCATCCCTCAAGTCCGTCGACCGAGATGTCGCACCAGGTCCCGTCGCAGGATTCGATCCGGGCCACGACGCCGGGCTCCACCATCGCGCGCAGCGCGGTGCGTTCGCTCGGTCCCGCCTGCAGACGCGCGGCGCCCTCGCCGCGCACGAGCCCGGTGCGTACGCCCGACAGAAGCGAGTGATGCACCCACCCGCCGGCTCCGTCGGCGTCGCGCACCTTTCGCCACTGGCCGTACTCGGCGGTGATCTGCACCGGGAGTCCGCGCCGCCGGTATTCCCAGTCGATCCGGTTGGTCAGGCCGGGCCCGCGCCGGGCGTTCGCCTCGCGCGCCCGGATCGAGACGTAGCGCGGCAATGGCAGGGAGGTGACCTGCCCGACGCCGCCGGCCTCCTGAGCGCGGACCGGCGGTTGCGGTCCGGCCATCGCGATGGCGACCGCGAGGGCCAGCGCGATCCGCGTCGGAACTCCGTCCATCAGGAACATCCGCTCTCGTGCCTCGATGCCGGGAAGTGACTGGATTCTCCCGTTCCCCCCGTGCAATTATCCGCTCAACATAGTGAATTCGTCCGCGCAGAGAAACAGGAATCCGCATGCCGAGCCCCCGAGCCCGCGTCGTCGTGACACGTCGCCTTCCGGCGCCCGTAGAAGAGCGGCTCGGCGAGCTTTTCGACGTGACGCTGAACGCGGCCGACCGCCAGATGCCGGACGAGGCCCTGGGCCGCGCGCTCGGAGCCGCCGACGTGCTCGTGTCGACGATCACCGACCGGATAGACGCGCGGATGCTGGCCCAGGCGGGCCAGGATCTGAAACTCATCGCGAACTACGGCGCCGGATTCGACCATATCGACGTCGCCAGCGCCATCCAGCGGGGGATAACCGTCACCAACACGCCCGGCGTGCTGACGGAGGACACCGCCGACATGGCGATGGCGCTGATCCTCGCGGTTCCGCGCCGCATGGCCGAGGGCGCGGCGCTGCTCCGACGCGGGGAGTGGGAGGGCTGGAGCCCGACCGCGCTGATGGGCCGCCGGATCGCGGGCAAGCGCCTCGGCATTCTCGGGATGGGCCGGATCGGCCGCGCCATCGCCGCGCGCGCCGCGGCGTTCGGGCTCGACGTCAACTATCACAGCCGCAAGCGCATCCACGCGGACAGCGAGGCCGCTCTCGGGGCGACCTGGTGGGACAGCCTCGATCAGATGCTGAGCCGGGTCGACATCCTGACGGTCAACGTGCCGCACACGCCGTCGACGTTCCATCTTCTCAACGCGCGGCGGCTCGCGCTGATGAAGCCGACCGCCTACATCGTGAACACCGCGCGCGGCGAGGTGATCGACGAGAACGCGCTGACCCGCATGCTGCGGGCGGGCACGCTCGCCGGAGCCGGTCTCGACGTGTTCGAGCACAGGCATGACATCAATCCGGGTCTGCTGGAGCTTCCCAACGTGCTGCTGCTTCCGCACATGAGTTCGGCCACAATCGAGGGGCGCCTCGAGATGGGGGAGAAGGTGATCGTGAACATCAAGACCTTCCTCGACGGACATCGTCCGCCCGACCAGGTCGTGCCGTCGATGCTGTGACGGGCCGCCAAGGGCGTGCGCGCGGAGTTTCGGTCGGCCATTCCGGCCAGGGAATTCGAGCCGCGGGCGGAACCGTCGCGTTTACGATACATCCATCGAGGTTTTGAGAAAAATCCAAGAGACTGCTAGCGTCGTGCCGGGGGGACTTTCGGCATGTGGCGCATTCTGGCCTTTTCGCTCATCTGCGCGGGTTCGCCCGCCTTCGCCGATCCGCCGGATCCTGCCCGCGAGGACCGGACGCAGGACCTCGCGGCCGATTTCGACGCGGGGCCGCTGACGCCGGAGGAGCGCCGGCTGGTCCAGGCCGCGCTCGCGGCGACCGGCGACTACGCCGACCGGCTCGACGGGGTCTGGGGCGCGAACAGCCAGCGCGCTCTGGACGGGTGGGCGCGACGTGAATTCGACGATCTGCCTCTGGGGCTTTTCGCGGCGGTCCTGATGGTCTCGTTCTTCGACCGGATCGAGACCGAGGGCTGGGCGCGGGTCGGCATCCCCCGGAGCGACCTGTCCCTCGCCCTGCCTCTGGCGCGGCTGCGCGCGATGGAGAGCGTCGATGAGGGTCTGCGCTGGTCGGACCAGGCGGGCGGACGGCTCTCGGTCGAGATGTTCGCGCAGGACACTCGCGGCGCCGTCGCGGCGCATGCGGGCCGCGAAGCCCTGATCGCCGAGGGCGGCTGGACGGTCCGGAGCGGAACCCTGATGGTGACCGCCGGCCGGCTCGCCGACGGGGGCGTCTTCCATCTCCGCTCGGAACGCGACGGGGACGCGTGGCGCACGGTGCACCTGATCGGCGACGCGGAGGACGCGGGGACTGTGGGCCTCGCCGCGGCGAGCCTTGACCGGGGCGCGCCTCCGGTCTGGACGCTTCCCGCCGGCGGAGCGCTCGAGGCACTGATCGCCGGGGCAATCGAGCTGCTGGACGAGCCCGACATCGCAGCCGGGTCGCTGCCCCTGCCCGTCAGCCGGCCGCCGGATGGCGGCGAACTGCTCGGCAGCGGGACGGGGTTCTATCTCGGAGCGACGCTACTGGTGACGGCGCGGCACGTGATCGACGGCTGCGAGCGCGTCACGCTCGCCGACGGCACGGATCTGACGCTCGCGGCGCTCGATTCCGATCTCGACGTCGCGGCGCTTGAAGGCGCCGCGTCCGTCCCGGACCTGGCTTCGGATGTCGGAGGGATCCGGCGCGCGTCTCGGGCAGAGCGTCCACGCCATCGGCTTTCCATATTACAGCCTGACCGGCACGGCGATGCATCTGACGAGCGGCAACGTCAGCGCGCTGGCGGGCATGGACGACGATCCGCGTTTCATGAGCTTCACCGCGCCGGTCCAGCCGGGCAACAGCGGCGGGCCGCTGATCGATCGGGGCGGCGCGGTGGCGGGCGTGGTGATCGCGCGGCTGTCGGACAGCTACATCGCCGAGACGACCGGAACCGTGCCGCAGAACATCAATTTCGCGCTCAGCGGCGCGGAGCTGCGCGGCTTTCTCGACCGGAACGGGCTCGACGCGGCCGCCGACGGCCTGCCGGCCTGGGACATCGCGGACGGCGCGCCCGCCGGGATATCCGACGCCGTCGTGCCCGTCGTCTGCCACTGATCCCGCGCGCGCTCCGGCGGGACGCGCCGCTCAGGCGGCCTTGCGGCTCGAGACCGCGGCGCCGAGCGCCTGGAAGAGCGGGCGGGAGACCGGATCGGCGGCGGCGCGCCATTCGGGATGCCACTGCACCGCGATCGCGAAGCCCGGCGCGTCCCGGATGACGATCGCCTCCGGCGTGTCGTCGGGCGCGCGTCCCTCGACGATCACCCGCTCGCCGCTCTCCTCGATGCCCTGGCCGTGCAGCGAATTGACCATGACCTCGTCGGCGCCGAAGAGACGGGAGAAGTAGCCGCCGGGCGTGAGGGTCACGACGTGGCGGTGCTCGAACTTCTCCTCGAGCGTGCCGTCGGGGGGCATGCGGTGGTTCATCCGGCCGGGGATCTCGCGGATTTCCGGATGCAGCGTGCCGCCGAAGGCGACGTTGAACTCCTGGAAGCCCCGGCAGATGCCGAAGACCGGCACCCCCCGGGCCACGCATTCGCGGATGAGCGGCAGGGTCACCGCGTCGCGGTCGGGATCGAAGGCGCCGTGCTTTTCCGTCGGCTCGTGGCCGTAGAGGCTGGGATGGACGTTCGGGCGACCGCCGGTGAAGACGAACCCGTCGCAGGCGTCGAGCAGATCGCGGACCGCGCCCACCATCGGAAGCGCCGGCACGATGAGGGGGATCGCGCCGGTGAGATCCGCGACCGCCTCGATGTTCGAGAGCCCGCACGCCTGGACGGGATACTGGTTGTCGAGGACGTTTGCGTTGCCGATTATGCCGATGACGGGACGTGACATGCGCGCTCTGGATGGATGGATATCTGCATTCGTGAGACGATAGGACGGGATCGAGGTGGCGTCGAGGGCCCGGCGAACGCGGGTCCACGCGTGAAAAAAACTGAAGACATCGCGGCAAGATACTGTTTTAAAACATCTCCGATATTGGTGAACGGGTAATTAACGCCGGTCGGCGCATCCGCGTCCGAAACCGTGGCGTCTTGACGGTTTTCCGCCGGACGTGAGACGGTCCCGACGCGACGGTTGCGGAGGGCTGGTCATGAGTGTCGACGGCGAGGCCCGCGCGATCCGGCTGCGCGACTACGCGCCGCCGCCCTTTCTGATCGACCGGGTCGATCTGACCTTCAGGCTCGATCCGGCGGAGACGCGGGTGCGCGCGCGCATCGGGTTCAGGCCGAACCCGGAGCGGGCGGCGGACGGGCCGCACGATCTGCGGCTGGACGGGCGCGGATTGACGCCGGTGACGGCGGAGATCGACGGCGTCGCGGTGCCGGAGAACGCGCTGACGCTCGACGCCGAGGGGCTGAGCGTCGCGGCGGCGCACGTCCCGGATGCGGAATTCGTCTGGACCTGCGACACGGTCGTCGCGCCCGATGGCAACACCGCGCTCGAAGGGCTCTACATGTCGAAGGGCATGTACTGCACCCAATGCGAGGCGGAGGGGTTCCGCAAGATCACGTATTACCCCGACCGGCCGGACGTGATGGCGGTGTTCACCGTGCGGATCGAGGGCGACGCGCCGGTCCTTCTGTCGAACGGGAACCTGACCGGCTCGGGTGACGGCTGGGCGGAGTGGCACGATCCGCACCCCAAGCCGAGCTATCTGTTCGCCCTGGTCGCGGGGGATCTCGTGGCGGTGGAGGACCGGTTCCGCACGATGTCGGGGCGCGACGTGCTGCTCCAGATATGGGTGCGCGCGGGGGACGAGGATCGCTGCGATTACGCGATGGACGCGCTCAAGCGCTCGATGCGCTGGGACGAGGAGGTCTAGGGGCGCGAATACGACCTCGACCGGTTCATGGTCGTCGCGGTCGACGATTTCAACATGGGCGCGATGGAGAACAAGGGGCTGAACGTCTTCAACTCGAAATACGTGCTCGCGAGCCCCGAGACCGCGACCGACGACGATTACGCCAACATCGAGGCGATCATAGCCCACGAGTATTTCCACAACTGGACCGGCAACCGGATCACCTGCCGGGACTGGTTCCAGCTCTGCCTCAAGGAGGGGCTGACGGTCTATCGCGACCAGTGCTTCTCCGGCGACATGCGCAGCCGCGGGGTCAAGCGGATCCAGGACGTGATGCGCCTGCGCGCGGAGCAGTTCCGAGAGGACGCCGGACCCCTCGCGCATCCGGTGAGGCCGGCCGAATACGTCGAGATCAACAACTTCTACACCGCGACCGTCTACGAGAAGGGCGCCGAGGTGATCGGGATGCTGCGGCTTCTGATCGGCGAGGAGGCATGGGCCGCGGGCCTCGCCCTCTATTTCGCGCGGCACGACGGACAGGCCTGCACGATCGAGGACTGGCTGGCCTGCTTCGCGGAGACGAGCGGCCGCGACCTCGCGCAATTCGCCCGGTGGTATTCCCAGGCCGGCACGCCGCGTGTCGCCGTCACCGAGGATTGGGACGGCGCGCGCTACACCCTGACGCTGGAACAAAGCACGCCGCCGACACCCGGCCAGCCGGAGAAGGCGCCGCTGGTGATCCCCGTCGCCTTCGGGCTGCTCGCGCCGGACGGAAGCGAGGCGGACGCGGGCGTTCTGGAGCTTTCCGAAACACGCCAGACCTTCTCTTGGGACCTCGGCGCGCGCCCGGTTCCGTCGCTTCTTCGCGGGTTCTCGGCGCCGGTGATCCTGGAGCGCGCGACCGACGCGGCGGAGCGCGCGTTCCTGCTCGCCCACGACCGGGACCCGTTCAACCGCTGGGAGGCCGGGCGCGACCACGCGATGGAGCTTCTGGCGCGGCGCGCCACCGATCCGGCGGCGGCGTTCGACGCGGCGTACCTGGACGCGATGCGCGCGGTGGCACGGGACGAGACGCTCGATCCGGCACTCAAGGCGCTGGCGCTGGGCCTGCCGGCGGAGGACGAGATCGTCGCGCATGTGGCGGCGGCCGGCGGGGTTCCCGATCCGCTCGCCGTCCATGCCGCCCGCCGCGCGCTGGAGGCGGCGGTCGCGGGCGCTCTCGGGTCGCTCGCCGCGGAGCTCCTCGCGGCGAATCGGGTGGAGGGCGCCTATTCGCCCGATGCGGCGGCGGCCGGCCGCCGGTCGCTCCGGGCGCGGGCGCTCGCGCTCCTGACCGCTCTCGATCCGGAGGCGCGGGAGGCGGAGGCGGCCTTCGCGGCCGCCGACAACATGACGGAGCGGATGTCGGCGCTGGGCCTGCTCGTCGCGCGCGGCAGGGGGGCGGACGCTCTCGACGCCTTCCACGCGGCGGGGCGCGGCGACCGTCTGGTGCTCGACAAATGGTTCGCGGTCCAGGCGACGCGGACACCGCCCGCCGACGCGGTCGCAACCGTCGAGGCGCTGACGCGGCACCCGGATTTCGACTGGCGCAACCCCAACAGGTTCAGGTCGCTGATCGGCGGCTTCGCGCTCGGGAATCCGGCCGGACTGCACAGCGCCGACGGCGCGGGGTATTCTCTGGTCGTCGACTGGCTGATCCGGCTCGATCCGCTCAATCCGCAGACCGCGGCGCGGCTGGCGACCTCGCTCGGGACTTGGCGCTTGTTCGACGCGGACCGACAGGCGAAAATGAGGACGGAACTGGAACAACTCGCGGCGCTGCCGGGTTTGTCCCGGGACACGAGTGAAATCGTCGGGCGCCTGCTGGACGAGAAGGGTGGCTGATCCGTCAAGGGAACGTCACGCCGCGGTGGCAGGCGGGGGGCGATGAAAGAGGTTGTCGACCAGCTGATCGAGGAACGGGCGCCGTGGCTTGGCCGCGGCGGCTGGCATGTCGCGCAGGCGCGGCGGGTGCTGCACGCGCTGCTCCAGTACGACAAGACGCTGCGGATCGCCGAGACGCTGTCGCCCCTGCCCGGTCCGGACCTCATGCGGGCGCTGTCGGATCTGATCGCGATCCACGTCGACGTGACCGGGCTCGAGAACGTGCCGCGCGACGGGGCGGCTCTGGTGGTATGCAACCATCCGACGGGCATCGCCGACGGCATCGTGCTCTACGGCGCGCTCTCGCAGGTGCGGCCCGACCTGTTCATCTTCGCCAATTCCGACGCGCTGCGCGTGATGCCCCAGCTCGACGCGCTGATCGCGCCCGTGGAATGGCGGCGGGACAAGCGGAGCCACAAGCAGAACCGCGAGACCCTGGCCTACTGCCACAAGGCGTTCGGAACCGGGCGGCTCGGCGTGCTGTTCCCGTCGGGGCGGCTCGCGAAGCGGAGGTGGCTGTCGCTGCACGAGCGGCCGTGGCTCGTGAGCGGGGCGACGATGGCGCGCAAATTCGACCTGCCGGTGATCCCGATGCACATCACCGCGCGCAACTCGGTTCTTTTCTACCTGTTCGACCGGCTGCATCCGACGCTGCGGGACATCACGCTGTTCCACGAGGTGCTGAACAAGACCCGCCAGCCCTATCGTCTCACCATCGGCGCGCCGATCGATCCGTCGACCCTGCCCGCGGAATCGGCCGAGGCGACCGAGGTGCTGCGCGCGCGCACGCTGGAGCTGGGCGGTCTCAAGCCGCAGACCGTGCTGACCGCGCCCCGCTACACGCGGCCGAGGCCGCAGATGGCGGGCGCGCGGATCTGAGCCCGCGGCCGGGCTTGCCCGGGCGGGTGGCTCCGCGTATGACTTCGCCGGATTTCAGGATGGACGGGCGAATGGCGGAACTGGCCTACAGCGAACCGGCGGCGAAGGTGCTTCCCGGCGTCACGGGCGACTGGGAACTCGTGATCGGCATGGAGGTCCACGCCCAGGTCAGCTCGAAATCCAAGCTGTTCTCGGGAGCCTCGACCGCCTTCGGAGCCGAGCCCAATTCCAACGTCAGTCTGGTCGATGCCGCGATGCCCGGCATGCTGCCGGTGATCAACGGGTTCTGCGTCGAGCAGGCGGTTCGGACCGGGCTGGGGCTGAAGGCGGAGATCAATCTGCACTCCCGTTTCGACCGGAAGAACTACTTCTATCCGGACCTTCCGCAGGGCTATCAGATCAGCCAGCTCTACCATCCCATCGTCGGCGAGGGCGAGATCCTCGTCGATCTCGGCCCCGGGGTGGCGCGCAGGGTGCGGGTCGAGCGCATCCATCTGGAGCAGGACGCGGGCAAGTCGATCCATGACATGGACCCGGCGCTCAGCTTCGTGGACCTCAACCGGACCGGCGTCGCGCTGATGGAGATCGTGTCGCGTCCGGACATCAGGGGGCCGGAGGAGGCGGCGGAATACGTCCGCAAGCTGCGCCAGATCCTGCGCTATCTCGGCACCTGCGACGGCAACATGCAGGAAGGCTCGCTGCGCGCGGACGTCAACGTGTCGGTCTGCCGGCCGGGGGATTACGAACGGTATCGCGAGAGCGGGGATTTCGGGCATCTCGGCACGCGGTGCGAGATCAAGAACATGAACTCGATGCGGTTCATCCAGCAGGCCATCGACTTCGAGGCCCGCCGCCAGATCGCGATCCTCGAGGATGGCGGGACGATCACGCAGGAGACGCGGCTCTACGATCCGAACAAGGGCGAGACGCGGTCGATGCGGTCGAAGGAGGAGGCGCACGATTACCGCTATTTTCCGGACCCCGACCTTCTGCCGCTGGATTTCGAGCGCGCCTGGGTCGACGGAATCGCGGCGGGGCTTCCGGAACTGCCGGACGCCAGGAAGGCGCGGTTCGTGCTCGATTACGGGATGACGGAATACGACGCGGGCGTGCTGACCGCCGAAGTGGCGAGCGCGGCCTATTTCGAGGCGGTGGCCGAGGGGCGCGACGGCAAGCAGGCGGCGAACTGGGTGATCAACGAGCTGTTCGGGCGGCTGAACAAAGAGGGCCACGACATCGGGGACAGCCCCATCGGGCCGGGCCAACTCGGCGGGTTGATCGACCTGATCGCGAAGGGCGACATCTCGGGCAAGATCGCCAAGGACGTGTTCGAGATCATGTGGAATGAGGGCGGCGACCCGTCGGAGATCGTCGAGACGCGGGGCATGCGCCAGGTCACCGATGCCGGCGCCATCGAGGCGGCGGTCGACGAGGTGATCGCGGCGAACCCGGACAAGGCGGCGCAGGCGGTCGAGAAGCCGTCGATGGCGGGCTGGTTCGTGGGCCAGGTGATGAAGGCGACCGGCGGCAAGGCCAATCCGAAGGCCGTGAACGACCTGGTCAGGGCCAGGCTCGGGATCGGGTGAGGCGCGCGAGGGGGAACGCATGAGCTATTTCGACTACAAGGTGGTCCCGGCGCCGCATCGGGCGAAGAAGGTCCGCGGGATCAGCGGCGCGGACGATCTTTTCGCGCTGACGCTGACCGACGCGATCAACGAGGTCGCGCGCCAGGGCTGGGAATACGTCCGGGCGGAAACGATGACGGCCGAGGCGCCGGGCGGCTTCCTGCGCAGGGCGACGGCGTCGGAGCGGACGATGCTGGTGTTCCGCCGCCCGCGCGAACAGCTGAGCCCGAGGCTCGCCGCCGTGCCGGAGGAGGCGCCGGAGGATTTGCCGCCGCTGGAGCCGCCCGCGCCGTCGGCGGCGCTGAGCAGGCGGCCGATCGAGGACCGCGTGCAGGGGGCGGCCCGACGACGCGAACCGCCCGTGCTTCCGGAACCGGATGCCGACCGGCCCGCGCCGGCGAGTCCGCTGCGTCCCTCTCCAAGACTGGGACCGGCGGGAAAGGATTGAGGCGGGCGTGACGCGGCGTGGAATGTGCCACGCGTGGCACTTTCGTCAAGTCGCTGATTCTCCTGAGGAATCCGAATCCCGTTAACCCGCCGGAAAGGTGTGACACGCGCGGCCGGACACGTGTTCAGTCGGGAATGGCGTTCTTGTGGATCCGCCCGCCCTTCATGATGATCAGAAGGTTCTCCGGGTCGGCGATGAGGTCGATCTCCGCGATCGGATCGCCGTCCACGAGAAGCAGGTCCGCCAGCGCGCCCTCCTCCACCACGCCGAGGCGGCCGGGATAGGGAGAGCGGTTTCCCGAGAGCGCGAGAAGCTCCGCGTTTCCGGAGGTCGCCATCCTGAGAGCCTCGGCCGGGGTGAACCAGCGGGTCATCTTGGCGAGTTGCGCGCCCTGACGCGTCGCGAGATGCGGGTCGAACAACGTGTCGGTGCCCCAGGCCAGCTTGACGCCGAATTCCTTCGCGAGCCGGTAGGCGGTGTCCGTTCCCGCGGTCATCGCGAGCTGCTTCGCGCGGTTGGGCGTGCCTTCCGGAAACGGGGTGGCGTCCTCGTCGTCGAGGAAGGGCTGCATGCTCCACCAGATTCCGTTCTCGGCGATCAGGCGGGCGGTCTCGGCGTCGGCGAGCTGTCCGTGGTCGATGCAGAGGACGCCCGCGGCTATGGCGGTCCGGATCGCGTCGGGCGTGTAGGCGTGGACCGTGACGTAGGTGCCCCAGTCCTCCGCCGCCTCCACCGCCGCGCGCAGCTCGTCCTCGGTGAACTGGCTGACGTCGAGAGGATCGTAAGTCGGAGGAGACGCCGCCGCCCGCCGCGAGCTTGATCTGGCTCGCGCCGCGCATCAGCTGCTCGCGCACGCGGCGCAGCACTTCGGCCCGTCCGTCGGCGATGGCGGAAAACCCGAGCCGGTCGGTGAAGAAGGGAGGTGTCAGATCGCCACGCGGCAGATCGTTGACACTGCGATAATCGGCATGTCCCGAGGTCTGCGAGATCATCGCGCCGGAGGGCCAGATGCGGGGCCCGATGGCGTGGCCCTCGTCGATGGCGCGTTTCAGCCCGAAGACCGGTCCGGCGAGATCGCGCACGGAGGTGAAGCCGCGCATCAGCATGTCCTCCGCCGCGTTGGCGGCTCGGATCGCGACGTAGTTCGGATCGGCGGTCATCATCGCGGCGATCGGGATCGTCGACATGACGATGTGGACATGGGCGTCGATGAGACCTGGCATCAGCGTCAGGCCCTCGCCTTCGATGATCGCGGCGGCGTCCGCATCCGTGATGGTCTCGGGCGAGACGCGTTCGATCAGCCCGTCCCGGACCAGGACGTTGACGGGACCCGACAGCGTGTCGCCCGTGCCGTCGAAGACGCGGACGTTCTCGAAGAGGGTCGGGGCCGGCGCGGTCTGCTGGCCGGACGCGGCGCCCGCGAGCGAGAGCGGCAGGCAGAATCCCAGCGCGGCGGCGAGGTTTCGGATCATGCGCGACATCGGCTTCGTCCTCATGTCATGGTGCCGTGAGATGTTCAGGCCGCGTGCGGCAGGGCTGATCCCCGCCGACGCGGTCGCCGCAGGCCGCGTCGGAGCGCCCGCCGGAAGCGGGCCGCTCACGCCTCGTTGCCCGAGAGGTCCAGGGCCAGAGCGTGGACGGAGGTGGCGAGCTCGTCGCGGAGAACGGCGTGGACCCGCCGGCTGCGGTCGACGCGGCTCATCCCGTTGAAGGCGGCGGCGCGCATCACCACCTTGAAGTGGGTCTCGCCGCCCTCGCGCCAGCCGCCGTGGCCGCGATGGCTCTCGCTCTCGTCGATCACCTCCACGCTCTCGGGCGCGAAGGCCTCGGTCAGCTTCGTCCGGATGGTCGTCGTCATCGTCGGGCGGGGTACGGTCATTTGTCGCTCCGGGATCAATCGGGACTTGGCCCGTCTCGTCAAAACACTAGAGTGGTGCGCCCGAGTCGCAAGGATGAAAGGAGCGGCCCCGACATGTCACGCCGTTCGCCGTTCGAATTCGACATCTCCGTCTCCGCCGACAAGAAGCGGCGGGCGCGGTCGCGTGGCGGTTCCGGGGCCGTGGAGACCTCGAGCCGGGTCTGCGCGCGCGACGGATGCGACAAGCCGGGCAAGTTCCGCGCGCCGAAATCGCCGGATCATCTGGACGAGTTCGTCTGGTTCTGCATGGCGCATATCCGCGAGTACAATCAGCGCTGGAACTTCTTCCAGGCCCATACGGACGACGAACTGGAACGCCAGTTCGCCGCCGACCGCGTCTGGGAACGGCCGACCAAACCGTTCAAGGAGGCCTTCGCGCGCAACGGCAACCAGCCGCACGCGGAAGGCAAGGCCTGGCAGCGTTTCGGGCTCGACGATCCGATGGACCTCCTGGGTGACAAGGCCACGCTCAATCCGGGCAATACCGGCGCGCGGCCGAAGCGCCGCCTGCCGCCGACCGAGCGCAAGGCGCTCGAGATCCTCGACGCGGCCGACACCGCGACGAAGACCGAGATCCGCAAGCAGTACAAGGCCCTCGTCAAGGACCTGCACCCCGACATGAACGGCGGCAAGCGCGACGACGAGGCGCGGCTCGGCGAGGTCGTCTGGGCCTGGGAGCAGATCAAGGTGAGCCGGAGTTTCCGGGACTGAACGCGCCCGGGCCCGTCTTGCATCGACCGGGCATTCGGGGCAGACAGCGCGCCACGGGGAACGGGCGCGGGCCATGGTCCGCGGGGAAGGAATCGGACATGGCGGACGGCCAGATGGAAATGGACATGCCGGCGGAGCCGACGCTCGACATGAGCGTGCGGGACCTGTTCGGCATCGACAGCGACATGACGATCAAAGGGTTCTCCGAACGCACGGACCGGGTTCCGGACATCGATCCGACCTACCGCTTCGATCCGGACACGACGCTGGCGATCCTCGCCGGGTTCGCGCACAACCGCCGCGTGATGATCCAAGGCTATCACGGGACGGGAAAGTCGACGCATATCGAGCAGGTGGCGGCGCGGCTCAACTGGGCCTGCGTGCGGGTCAATCTCGACAGCCACATCAGCCGCATCGACCTGATCGGCAAGGACGCGATCCGGCTGAAGGAGGGCGTGCAGGTCACCGAGTTCCAGGAGGGCATCCTGCCCTGGGCGCTGCGCAATCCGGTCGCCATCGTGTTCGACGAGTACGACGCGGGCCGGCCGGACGTGATGTTCGTGATCCAGCGCGTGCTGGAGGTCGACGGCAAGCTGACGCTTCTGGACCAGAACAAGGTGATCCGGCCGAACCCCTATTTCCGGCTGTTCGCGACGGCGAACACCGTGGGCCTCGGCGACACGACGGGCCTCTATCACGGCACGCAGCAGATCAACCAGGGCCAGATGGACCGCTGGAGCCTGGTCGTGACGCTGAACTATCTCGAGCATGACGCCGAGGTGGAGATCGTGGTCGCGAAGTACCTCGAATACGCGACGGCGGAGGGCCGCAAGACCGTGAGCCGGATGGTGACGGTCGCGGACCTGACGCGGGCGGCGTTCATGAACGGCGATCTCTCGACGGTGATGAGTCCGCGCACGGTTCTGAGCTGGGCGGAGAACGCGCGGATCTTCGGCGACGTGGGCTTCGCGTTCCGCCTGACGTTCCTCAACAAGTGCGACGAGCTCGAACGCCAGACCGTGGCGGAGTTCTATCAGCGCTGTTTCGACAAGGAGCTGCCGGAGAGCGCGGTGAGCGTCAGCCTCGGCTGAGGCCGCCCTTTGGCGGCGTTTCGGGCGCGCGGGTGCGCGCGAGTCTTTTTTTTGATGCCCGCCTGTTGGCGGGCATGAACTGCTCTCCAGGTTAGCAAACCTGTATGAGACCTGTGTTGCGCGTCGATGACCGGCGCGGTTATTCGGAACGCCATGACGAAACCGTCCGACAATCCCGCCGAGCCGTTCAAGAAGGCGCTGACCGACGCGACCAAGGCGATGGCCGGGGAGCCGGAGCTGACGGTCGCCTATTCGGTGGATCCGCCGGGCATGGGGTCGAATTCGATGCGGCTGCCGCAGATCACGCGGCGGATGACGCGCGACGAGGTCATGCTGGCGCGCGGCACCGCGGATTCCTACGCGCTCCGGATGCGATACCATTCCGACGCGACCCATGCGCGCTACGCCCCGAGCGGCGAGCAGGCCTCGGCGCTTTTCGAGGCGATGGAGACGGCGCGCTGCGAGGCGGTGGGCGCGCGGGCGATGCCGGGGACGGCCGGGAACATCGACGCGCGGATCGCCGACGAGGCGAAACGCATGGGCTATGCCGGGATCACCGAGGCCGAGAAGGCGCCGATGGCGCAGGCGGCGGGGTATCTCGTGCGGCATCTGGCGACGGGGCGCGACCTGCCGGCGGGCGCGCGCAACGTGATGGATCTCTGGCGCGGGCATCTGGAGGAGAAGGCCGGCGGTACGCTGGACGGACTCGACGACGTGCTCGCGGACCAGCAGGCCTTCGCGCGGTTCGCGCGCCAGGTGATCGAGGATCTGGGCTACGGCGAGCAGCTCGGCGAGGACCCCGACGCCGACGAGATGGAGGACGAGTCCGAGGACGGCGGCGAGGAGGAGACCGGGGAGGAGCAGGAGGGCGGCGAATCGGACGATTCCGACGATCAGCAGGAAAGCTCGGACGAGGCGCCTTCGGAGCAGAGCACCGACACGCGAGAGATGACGGCCGCGCTCGAGGACGCGGCGGAGGCCGATCTCGCCGAGGAGGCCGAGGCGCAGGAGGGCGAGCGGCCCGACGAGCGGCCTCTGCCGCCGCACTCGGACGCGGATCCGGCGTACAGGGTCTACGAGACGAAATTCGACGAGGAGATCGGCGCGGCGGATCTGGCCGATCCGGCGGAGCTGGAGCGGCTGCGCGCCTATCTCGACCAGCAGCTGGAGCCGCTCAAGGGCGCGGTGTCGCGGCTGGCCAACAAGCTTCAGCGCAGGCTTCAGGCGCAGCAGAACCGGTCCTGGGAGTTCGATCTGGAGGAGGGCACGCTGGACGCCGGGCGGCTGGCGCGGGTGGTGTCGAACCCGATGACGCCGCTGAGCTTCAAGCGCGAGCGCGACACCGAGTTCCGCGACACGGTGGTGACGCTGCTTCTGGACAATTCCGGCTCGATGCGCGGACGGCCCATCTCCATCGCGGCGATCTGCGCCGACGTTCTGGCGCGGACGCTGGAGCGGTGCCAGGTCAAGGTCGAGATCCTCGGTTTCACGACGCGGGCCTGGAAGGGCGGACAGAGCCGCGAGGCCTGGCTGGCGGCGCACCGGCCCGCCCTGCCCGGCCGGCTGAACGATCTGCGGCACATCGTCTACAAGAGCGCCGAGGCGCCGTGGCGGCGCGCGCGGCCCAATCTGGGGCTGATGATGAAGGAGGGGCTGCTCAAGGAGAACATCGACGGCGAGGCGCTGGAATGGGCGCATCGGCGGCTGATGGCGCGGCCCGAATCGCGGCGCGTGCTGATGGTGATCTCCGACGGCGCGCCGGTGGATGACAGCACGCTGTCGGTGAACCCGGCGAGCTATCTGGAGAAGCATCTTCGCGACGTGATCGCGATGGTCGAGCGGCGGCGCGCGGTCGAACTGGTCGCGATCGGCATCGGGCATGACGTGACGCGGTATTACGACCGGGCGGTGACGATCACGGATGTGGAACAGCTGGCCGGGGCGATGACCGAGCAGCTGGCGGCGCTGTTCGACAACGATCCGATGGCGGCGTCACGCGGCGCGCGGCGGCGCGGACGCCGGGGGATCAGCGGCGGCGCGGGCGGCTGAGCCAGAGGAGTCCCGCCAGGACCAGGAGCGTCGCCGCGATCGGGATCGCAGAGAGCCAGCCCATGGCGGGCCTCGCGGACGCGACCGCCGTCCCGAACCGTGTCGGCCAGTTTTCCGCGAGCGCCTGGCCGAAGGTGGTGAACCGGTAGGCGTATCCTTGGCCGATGGTTGACTGCCAGTCGGCGGCGGCCTGCCACAGCCCGAGTCCGAGCAGGATGAGGATCAGGGTGATGCGCAAAGCCGATGCCGCTCCGTGCCGATTCAACTTTCGCGAGCATAGCGCCGATTGACCCCGACCGCAAAGCGTCGGTAGATCCCGGCGCCCCGAGAAATGGACCCGCCGACATGTTTCAGGAATTCCGCCAGAGAACGACGCCCGACGAGGGAGCGGCGCGGCTGCGCGCGCTGCGCGACGGGATGGCCCGCGCCGGGGTGGACGGGTTTCTGGTGCCCCGCGCCGACGCGCATCAGGGCGAGAACGTGCCGGCGCGGGACGAGCGGCTGGCTTGGCTGACCGGCTTCACCGGCTCGGCGGGGCTCGCGGTGGTCACGGCGGATAGGGCGGCTCTGTTCGTGGACGGTCGCTACCGGCTTCAGGTCCGCGACCAGATCGACCTGAGCCAGTTCACCGCGATGCGTCACCCGGAGGACAGGCCGGGAGATTTTCTGGCCGAGACGCTGGTGTCGGGCCGGAAGGTCGGCTTCGATCCCTGGCTGCATACGGCGTCCGAGGTCGAGACATTGACCAAGGCGCTGGAGCCGCGCGGAGTGGAGCTGGTTCCGGTCGCGAACCTTGTCGACGCGATCTGGGCCGATCAGCCCGACCCGCCATCCGGTCCGATCGTTTCTCATCCGGAGGAGTTCGCGGGACGGAGCGCGGCGGACAAGCGCGCGGCGCTGGCGCTCGATCTGGAGAGCGCGGACCTGTCGGCGGCGGTGCTGACGTTGCCCGCCTCCATCGCCTGGCTCCTGAACGTGCGCGGCTCGGACATCGCGCGGGTGCCCGTGCCGCTGGCCTTCGCCATCCTCCATTCGGACGCGAGGGTCGATCTGTTCACCGATCCGGCGAAGACGGCGGGCGTCGATCTCGGGGCCGGCGTGCGCGTGGCGCCTGCGGACGTGTTCGCGGCGGCGCTCGCCGCGTTGGAAGGTCGCGTGGCGGTGGACCGCGACAGCGCGCCCTGGGCCGTGTCGCAAGCCGTGACTGCCGAGGTGGTCTGGACCCGTGACCCGTGCCTCCTCCCGAAAGCCTGCAAGACCGACGCCGAGATCGCGGGGGCCGCGTCCGCCCATCTGCGCGACGGGGCGGCGATGGCGCGGTTCCTGGCCTGGCTGGAGCGGACGGCGCCGGAGGGCGGACTGACCGAGATCGACGTGGTGACGCGGCTTGAGGAATTCCGCGTCGATACCGGCGCGCTCCGCGACATCTCGTTCGAGACGATCTGCGGCGCGGGACCGAACGGGGCAATCGTACATTACCGAGTGACGGAGCGCAGCAACCGCCAAGTCGCGCCGGGCGAGCTGCTCCTGATCGACAGCGGCGGGCAATATCCCGACGGCACGACCGACATCACGCGGACGGTGGCGGTCGGGCCGGTCCCTCTGGAGGCGCGGCGGCCCTTCACGCTGGTGCTCAAGGGGCTGATCGCGATGACGCGGCTGGTCTGGCCGGTCGGGCTCGCCGGGCGCGATCTCGACGCGATCGCGCGGTCGGCTCTCTGGGCGGCGGGGCTCGATTACGATCACGGGACGGGTCACGGGATCGGCGCGTATCTCGACGTGCACGAGGGGCCGCAGGGGATTTCGCGGCGGTCGGCGGAGCCGCTGAAGCCGGGCATGATCCTTTCGATCGAACCGGGATATTACCGCGAGGGCGCGTTCGGCATCCGCAGCGAGAACCTCGCCTTCGTGCGCGCGGCCGCCGTGCCCGATGGCGGCGAGCGCGAGATGCTCGGCTTCGAGACGCTGACGCTGGCGCCCTTCGACCGGGCGTTGATCGACGCGGATCTGCTGGAGCCGGGCGAGCGGGCCTGGCTCGACGTCTATCACGCGCGCGTGGCGGCGGCGCTGGTCCCGCTGGTGGACGAGCAGACGGCGCGATGGCTGGCGCGGGCCTGCGCGCCGCTCTGAGCGGGCGTCAGACCTCGGCCAGGGCGCGGGCGGCGGCTCGGGCCTCGTCGGTGACGGTGTCGCCGGCGAGCATCCGGGCGATCTCCTCGATGCGCGCCTCGGGGCCGAGGCCGGCGACCTCGGTGCGGGTCTCGCCGCGGGTTACGGTCTTGCCGACGCGCCAGTGATGCGCGCCGCGCGCGGCGACCTGGGGCGAATGCGTGACGACGAGGATCTGGGCGGTCTCGCCGAGCGCCTGGAGGCGGCGTCCGACCGCGTCGGCGGTGGCGCCTCCGACGCCGCGGTCGATCTCGTCGAAGATCAGCGTCAGGCTTTCGGACCGCGCGCTGAGGCAGACCTTGAGCGCCAGCAGGAACCGCGACAGCTCGCCGCCCGAGGCGATGCGGTCGATGGGTCCGGTCGCGGCGCCGGGATTGGTCGCGGCGGTGAAGCGCACGCGGTCGACGCCGTCGGGGCCCGGATCGCCGGGCGCGACCTCGGTGCGGAAGACGGCGCGGCCGAGTTTCAGCGGCGGAAGTTCGGCGGCCATCGCCGCGTCGAGACGTCCGGCGGCCTCCGTGCGGAGCGCGGTGAGCGCGGCGGCGGCGGCGGCGAAGGCCTCGTCCGCGGCCTTGGCCTCCGCTTCGAGCCGCGAGATGTCAGCCGCGCCGGATTCGAGCGCGCGCAGACGCGCGCGCAGATCCGCCGCCAGATCAGGCAGCGCGTCGGGCGGAACCTGGTGCTTGCGCGCGGCGGCGCGGATCGCGAAGAGACGCTCCTCGACGCGTTCCAGCTCTCCCGGATCACCGTGCAGGCCGTCGAGCGCGGTCTCGACCGCGCTCAGCGCGTCGCCGAGTTCGGAGAGCGCGCGGCTCGCGCCCTCGATGGCGGGGTCCAGCAGACCGTCCGACTTGGCCGACGCGTCCTCGAGCCAACGCATCGCCTGGATCAGCGGACCCTCCGCGCCGTCCGGGCCCAGCGCTTCGGCCGCGCGGGTCACGTCCTCGCGGATGCGCTCCGCCGCCTGGAGCGTTCGGCGGCGGGCGTCGAGCTCCGGCTCCTCGCCGGGCTGCGGGTCGAGCTTGTCGAGCTCCGCCACGGCGTGGGCGAGGTAATCGGCGTCGCGGGCGGCGCGCTCCAGCTCCGCGCGGGCGGCGTCGAGCGCCTTGGCGGCCTCCGCGCGGGCGGTCCACGCGGCGCGGACGGCGCCGACCGGCGCGGGATCGCCGAGATAGGCGTCGAGCAGCGCGCGGTGGCCCTTCGGGTCGAGAAGGCCCCGATCGTCCTGCTGGCCGTGCAGTTCCACGAGCGTGTCCGAGAGGCCGCGCACCGTCTCGGCGGTGACGCGGCGGTCGTTGATCCAGGCCTGGCGGCGTCCGTCGGCGCCGGTGACGCGGCGCAGGATGAGATCGTCCTCGACCGGAAGACCCGCCTCAGCGAGCAGCGCGCGGGCGGGATGCCCCGGCTCGAGACGGAACCCGGCGGTGACCTCGCCCTGATCCGCGCCCTCGCGCACGAGCCCGGAGCGCGTGCGCCAGCCGAGCACGAAACCGAGCGAGTCGAGCAGGATGGATTTGCCGGCGCCGGTCTCCCCGGTCAGGACGTTGAGACCGGGGCGGAACTCGAGATCGGCCGCCTCGATCAGCACCATGTCCCGGATCGAGAGGCTGGTCAGCATCGGCGAGGCTCCGGCGGTCGCGTCAGCGCCACTTCCCCAGAACGACCTGGCGATAGGTCTGGTTCAGCCAGCTGTCGCCGGTATCGGCCGGCCTGAGGCCGCGATCGGTCAGCAGGACGTAGCTGTCGCGATACCAGGTGGAGCCCTGGAAGTTGTAGCCGAGGATCGCGGCGGCGGTCTGCGCCTCCTCGACGAGACCGAGCGAGAGATAGGATTCCACGAGCCGGTGCAGCGCCTCGGGCGTGTGGGTGGTGGTCTGGTAATCCTCGACCACGACCCGGAAGCGGTTGATCGCGGCGGTGTAATGGCCGCGGCTCAGGTAGTAGCGCCCGATCTCCATCTCCTTGCCGGCGAGATGGTCGAGCGCGAGTTCGAACTTGAGCTGCGCCGACTTGGCGTATTCGCTGTCGGGATAGCGCTCGATGATGTCGCGCATCTCCTGAAGCGCCTCGAACGTGTTCGACTGGTCGCGGCCGATATCGGTGATCTGGTCGTAATAGCTCAGCCCGATCAGGAACTGCGCGTAGGGCGCGTCGACGTCGGCGGGAAAGAAGTCGAGATAGCGCCCGGCGGCGGCGCGGCTCTCGGCGTAGAGCGCGCCCTCGTGATAGGCGAAGGCCGACATCAGCATCGCCCGCTTGGCCCATTCGGAATAGGGATAGAGCCGCTCGACCTCGGAGAAGGTCTCTCCGGCCTGGCGCGGCCGTCCGTCCGCCAGAAGCGCCTCGCCGGCGAGGAAGATCTGCTGCGGGGTCTGATCCTCGATGGAGATCTCGGGCTCGCGCGAGAACGGATTGGACGGAAGATACGAGCAGCCGCCGAGCGTCAGGAGGGCCACGACCGGAACGAGCGCCAGACCGCGATTTGTCGAACGCGCAAATTCCATTCTTCCCTCGGACATTCCCGTCGTCGCCAGACCCCGCCCACCCGGACGGCCGGCCTCAGTTAGCACGGACGTTCGGGAGGCCACAAAGGAAAAGCGCAGGCCGCGGGGAGCGCCGCGGCGCCGGTCAGACCGCCTCGCGCAGGTCCGCGAGCACCGCGCCCGCGCCGGGCAGACGCGCCGCGGCTTCCGCGCCGAGCGGAACCGTCTCGTAGGCGTCACGGTCGGCGAAAAGCGCCCGCAGAAGGCGGTTCGTGACGCCGTGTCCCGCCCTGACGCCGGAATAGGCGCCGATGATCGGCGCGCCCGCCAGCGCGAGATCGCCGAGCGCGTCGAGCATCTTGTGGCGCACGAACTCGTCGCGACGGCGCAGACCGCCGGGATTCAGCACCCGCTCGCCCTCGACAACCACCGCGTTCTCGAGCGACCCGCCCAGGGCGAGACCCGCCGCCTGCATCGCGTCCACGTCGGCGCGGCGGCAGAAGGTCCGGCAGTCGGCCAGTTCGCGCGCGAAGGCGCCGTTGGCCATGTCGAGCGCCTTGCGCTGGCGGCCGATGGCCCCGTCGGCGAAGTCGATGGCGAAGTCGATCGAGAACCCCTCGGCGGGGCGGAGCTCGGCGCTGGCCCCGTTCTCCTCGACCCGTACCGGGCGCAGGATCCGGATGGCGCGGGGGGGCGCGTCGAGCTGGCGAAGGCCCGACCGGAGGATCTCGGCGGAGAAACGCGCGGCGCTGCCGTCCATGATCGGCACTTCCGGTCCGTCGATCTCGATGACCGCGTCCGTGACCCCGGTGCCGGCGAGAGCGGCCATCAGATGCTCGACGGTCGAGACCGAGACGCCCGCCTCGTTGGTCAGGCGCGTGCAGAGCGTGGTGTCGCTGACCGCGTCCCAGCGCGCCGGAACGACGTTGTCACGGTCACGCACGTCGATCCGGTGGAAGCGGACGCCGCCGGCCTCCGCCGGACGAAGAACGAGCCGCGCCGGCCGGCCGGAATGGAGTCCGGTCCCGACGAGGGAGATCCCGCGTTTGAACGTCTTGCGCATGTCAGTCCCCGAAACTCTGCCCCGCCCGCCCGGTTGGCCCGGGCCTAGAGCGTCCTGTTGCATTGCAATATACGGATCGGGACGGTTTGCGACAAATCAATGATTGTGACCGATTGCAACAATGCGGCGCGGGAAACCGCCGGGTCGCGGCGTTTCGCGACGCGCCACGAAAAAAAGACGCCCGGAACACCGGGCGCCTTCGATCGGACCAGCCGGCCTCGGACCGGGGAGGAACCGTCCTCAGTTGGCCTGCCGACGAAGAAATGCCGGGATGTCCACGCGCTCGCGATCCGGATCGTCGTATCCGGTTTCGAGCGCCTGGTCGTCCAGCGGCGCGGCCTGATGCGCCGCGCGCGGCCTGGCCTGCTCCTCGCGGCCGACCTGGCCCGTCATGCGGTGGATCAGGCTGTTGATCGTCAGGCGGCTCTGCCGCTCGGCGTCGCGATGCGCCGGAGCCGCGGGGGCGCGGGTCATCGGCGCCGCCTTCGGCACGTTCTGGACCGCCCGCTGGAGACGGCGCAGCGCGTCCGGAGACGGCTCGCCGCCGCGGCGCTCGTCGCCCTGCTCGATCTTGGGCTGGCCGAAGGGCGCGGTCCGCTGCGTCGGCGCGGGCTGCGGCACCTGGGCCGCCTCGGGCTCGACGAAGAGCTCCTCGCGGGCCTCGGCGACCTCGGCGTGCCGGTCGGCGAAGGTCGGCGCGCGTTCGCGCTCCATCGCCGGCTCGGGCTGCGGCTCGCGGCGCGGCTCGGCGGGGGCCGCGACCGGTTCCGAAACCGGCCGATGGGCCACCGGGGCGGTCTCCGACCGCGCGGCGGCGTCGATGCCCGTCGCCACGACCGAGACGCGCATCAGGCCGTCCATTTCCGGATCGAGCGTCGAGCCGACCATGATGTTGGCCTCCGGATCGACTTCGGAGCGGATGCGGTTCGCGGCCTCGTCGAGTTCGAAGAGGGTCATGTCGGGACCGGCGGTGATGTTGATCAGCACGCCCTTGGCGCCCTTGAGGCTGATCTCGTCGAGCAGCGGGTTGGCGATCGCCTTCTCCGCCGCCTGGACCGCGCGCTCCTCGCCGGAGGCCTCGCCGGTGCCCATCATCGCCTTGCCCATCTCGTTCATCACCGAGCGCACGTCGGCGAAATCGAGGTTGATGATGCCGGGACGGACCATCAGGTCGGTCACGCCCTTGACCCCCTGGTAGAGCACGTCGTCGGCCAGCGCGAAGGCGTCGGTGAAGGTGGTCTTCTCGTTGGCCAGCCGGAAGAGGTTCTGGTTGGGGATGATGATCAGCGTATCGACGTGCTGCTGAAGCTCCTCGACGCCCGCCTCGGCCTGGCGCATGCGGCGCGAGCCCTCGAACTGGAACGGCTTGGTCACGACGCCGACGGTCAGCACGCCCATCTCGCGGGCCGCC
This sequence comes from uncultured Alphaproteobacteria bacterium, assembly GCA_963798765.1. Lineage (GTDB taxonomy): Bacteria > Pseudomonadota > Alphaproteobacteria > Rhodobacterales > Rhodobacteraceae > Amaricoccus. The sequence continues at coordinate 270,999 of CAWCUP010000020.1, forward strand.
TTGGCGATGATCGGGGCGGCCCCGGTGCCGGTGCCGCCGCCCATGCCGGCGGTGATGAAGCACATGTGGCAGCCCGAGAGCTTCTCGACGATGTCCTCGATGCTCTCCTCGGCCGCGGCCGCGCCCACTTCGGGGCGGGCGCCGGCGCCGAGACCCTCGGTCACGCGCGCGCCGAGCTGGAGCTTGTTGTTCGAGCGCGAGTTCTGGAGCGCCTGCGCGTCGGTGTTGGCGACGACGAACTCGCAGCCTTCCAGCGCGTTCTCGATCATGTTGTTGACGGCGTTTCCGCCCGCGCCGCCGACACCGATCACGGTGATCCGGGGGCTGAGGTCGTTCGTCACCGGGATGCTGAGATTCAAAGCCATTTTCCTGTCCGCCTGTCCTGTTTCGCCTCTTGCGTCCGCGCCCCCGCGCGATCCGCTCGCCTGCCCTGTGATTCGAGAATGTAACGGAAACTTGCCACAAGGTCACGCGATTTCATGGAAATAACCCCCAAAATCTAGTAGGTTAACACAAGATGGACGCGTTTTTTCGTATTGTTCCACTACTTACCAATTCTCCTTAAACCACCGGAGCGCGCGCGTGACGCGGCGCGCCCCGTGGCGGTCCGCCGGCATCTCGAAATCCCAGCATTCGTCCTGCGGATGCGACACGTGGAGCGCGAGCCCGACCGCCGTGGCGAAGGCCGAGCCGGTGGCGGATTGCGGCAGACCCTGCACCCGCAGCGGCTTGCCGATGCGGCACTGGCGGCCGAGGATGCGCGAGGCGCAGAGCTCGAGACCGGGGATCTGCGCGCTGCCGCCGGTCAGGACGATGCGCTGGCTGGGCAGATACTCGAAGCCGGACGCGTCGAGCCGGGCGCGCGCCTCCTCGAAGATCTCCTCGACCCGCGGCCGCATGACGCCGATCAGCTCGGAACGGCTGATCTGGCGGCGGTCGTTGTCCCAGTCGCCGAGGATCGAGGGCAGCTCGATCATGTCGCGGTCGTCGAGACCGGTGGCGACGAGACCGCCATGCATGGTCTTGAGACGCTCCGCGTCCTGCATCGAGACCTGGAGGCCTTGGCAGATGTCGGAGGTGACATGCGCCCCGCCCATACGCACGGCGTCGGCGTAGATCATCTGGCGACGCACGAAGACCGAGATGCCGGTCGCGCCCGCGCCCAGGTCGATGCAGGCGGCGCCGAGCTCCTGCTCGTCCTCGACGAGGCTCGCGAGCCCGGAAGCGTAGGACGACACCACGACGCCGGCCAGTTCGAGGTCGCAGCGCCGGATGCAGTGGAGCACGTTCCGAAGAGGCGTGGCGCCGATCGTCAGAAGATGCATGTCGACCGCGAGGTTCGAGCCGACCTGCCCGCGCGGATCGGTCAGACCGGACCGCCGGTCGAGGCAGAAATTGACCGGAAGCGCGTGGATCGCCTCCAGATCGTGTCCGTAATCGGGGATCTCGCACGCGGCGAGCACATGACCGATGTCGCGCTCGGCCACCGCGCCGTTCTCGACCTCGGTCTCGCCGGTGACGCCGTAGGACCGGGGCCGCCCGCCGGCGAAGCTGACGATGACATGGTCGACCCGGAGGCCCGCCATCTTCTGCGCGCCCTGAATGGCGGTCCGCACCGCGCGCTCGCATTCCTCCATCGCCGAGATCTCGCCGAAGGTGACGCCGCGCGATCGGGTGTTGGCGGCGCCGATCACCCGGAACGCGCCCTGACGAATGGTCGGGCGGCCGTCCGGCGCGGCCTGGCCGTCGTCGGGCACGAACTGCAGCACGAGACAGGCGACCTTGGCGGTCCCGATGTCGAGCACCGCGATCACGCCGCGTTTCAGCGCCGCCTCTCGCCGGGCGCGCATCGCCCTCTGCACCTCGTAAAGTTCGCGCCTCATGCGTCCTCGCCTCCGACCATCGCCCTCAACCTCGCCAGTTCAGCAACCGAATGCTCCGTCAGCCGCACCATCGGGCGGGCGGGATCGCGCATGTCCACGATTGTCAGGTCGCGGTCGAGCAGGTCCCGCGACGCGTGCAGCGCCATCACCTCGCCAAGCGCCGCGACCGGATCGCCCGCGGGCAGTCGGATGACCTGGTCGCGGTCGAGCACCAGGTCCCAGCGCCGCTCGCCCACGCGCACGAGGCCGCGGACGCGCCCGGCGACGGGCCTGGCCGCGGCCAGCAGCTCCAGCGCCTCCGCCACCTGCGCGGACGCGCCCTCCCCCGCGATCAGCGGCAGGTCGGTGCGGCGCAGACGGCTGTCGATCTCGGCCACCCGCACGCCGCCCTGGTCGAGAAGCTCGAGCCCCTCGTCCGAGCGCCAGACGACCACCGGGATGCGCTCGATGGCGCGGATCTCCAGAATTCCGCGCGCCAGCGCCCGCACCCGGGCGCGCTCGACGGCCGCGAGATTCTCGACGCGGGTCCGGACCGCGTTCACGTCGACCTCCAGCGAATTGGCGGGCAGCTTGACGAAGGCGGCGACCCGGATCTGCTCCGCGAGATCGGAGCTGACGTCAGGGATGTCGAGTTCGGTGATGGTGAATTGCGGGCGCTCCACGATGGCCGCCTTCACCGCCGCCACGGCCTCCGCGACGCGGGCGCGCGCGTCGAACTCGGCCGCCAGCGTCCAGACCAGCGCCACGCCGGCGAGCATCGGCACGCCGAAATTCACCAGCCGCCGGAAGCCGGGGCGCAGCCAGAGCCGCGTCAGCCGATAGCGCAGGCGCGACGGCGCCGGATCGCGGCGGGGCGACCTCACCGGGAGCATGACGCGTCCTCCACCATCCAGCGCATCAGCTCGCCGAACGACATCCCCGCATGGGCCGCCTGTTCGGGGGCGAGCGAGGTGGGGGTCATCCCCGGCTGGGTGTTGACCTCCAGCAGCACGAGACCGTCGAGCCCGCGGCTCTCGTCCCAGCGGAAATCCGTCCGGCTGAGGCCTCGGCACCCGAGCGCCTCGTGCGCCCGCACGGCGTAGTCGAGACAGGCCTCCGAGATCTCGTCGGGAATCTCGGCCGGAATGACGTGCCGCGATCCGCCGGGAGAGTATTTCGCATGATAGTCGTACCAGCCCTCAGCGACGATGTCCGTGACGCCCAATGATCGCGATCCGAGTACCGCCGTCGTCAGCTCGCGCCCCGGCACGTAACGCTCGACCATCAGGATCTCGGGCATGTCCTCGGACACTTGGGCCGGTCCGTTCGCGCCCTCATGCACCAGATAGACGCCGACCGACGAGCCCTCGTTGTAGGGCTTGACCACGTAGGGCGGCTCCATCGGATGCGAGCCCCGCACCTCGTCCCGGCAGACCAGACGCCCCTCGACGACCGGCAGACCGGCCTCCACGAAGGCACGTTTGGCGCGGACCTTGTCCATCGCCAGCGCCGAGGCCAGCACGCCTGAATGCGTGTAGGGAATGCGGAGCCATTCCAGAACGCCCTGAAAACAGCCGTCCTCTCCCCAGCGACCGTGCAGGGCGTTGAACACGACGTCTGGTTTTTCGGACTGGAGGACCGACGCGACATCGGGACCGGCGTCGATCTCGACGACGTCGTATCCCTCGTTCCGCAGCGCGGCCGCGCATTCACGGCCGGAGACGAGCGACACTTCGCGCTCGGCCGAACGGCCGCCTTTCACCACCGCGATGCGGGCTGATGTCCTGCTCGACATGCCCGCCTCAACTCACAGCCCCACGGCCTTTGCGGCCTTGTCGGGGTCCGTTCAGAGGGGAGACTCGCGCCCCACCCTCATGATTTCCCACTCTAGCTCTATTCCGCTGAAATCTAAAACCCTTTTTCGGACAAATTCTCCCAATTCCTCCAGATCGGCGGCTTTCGCCCCGCCGGCATTGATCAGAAAGTTGGCATGCTTCATCGACATCCGCGCTCCACCCATGGTTGCGCCCTTCAATCCGGCGTCCTCGATCAGCTTCCAGGCCTTGAGATCATGCGGATCGTCCGCCCGCCCCGTCGACGAGAATCCGGCCGGATTGCGGAAGGTCGATCCGGCGGAGCGGTCTTTCGTCGGCTGCGTCGCGTCGCGCCGGGCGATCTGCTCCTCCATCCGCGCGGCGAGCTCCGCCGGATCGCCCGCAGGCCCTTCCAGCACCACCTCGGTCAGCACGCAATCGGGCGGCAGATCGCTGTGGCGATAGGCGAAACCCAGATCGTCGGACCCGAAGCGTCGCGCGGCTTCCGTCCCGGAACACCGCCTCGGCGGAAACGAACACATCCGCGACATACCGCCCGTAACACCCGGCGTTCATGCGCGCGGCGCCGCCCATCGCGCCGGGGATCGTGCGCAGAAACGTCAGGTCCACCCCCGCCTCCGCCGCCCGCCGCGCCACGCGCGCGTCGAGCGCCGCGGCGCCGGCCGTCACCCGCGTCCCCTCGACGGCGATGCCGTTGAACCCGCGCCCGAGCCGCACCACCACGCCCTCGATCCCGCCGTCCCGCACGATGAGATTGGACCCCACGCCCACCGCCATCACCGGAACCTCCGGCGCAAGCGCGCCCAGAAACGCCGCCAGATCCTCCGCGTCCGCCGGCTGGAACAGCGCGTCCGCCGGCCCGCCGACCCGCAGCCAGGTCAGGTCGGCCATAACCCGGTTTGGCGTCAGAACTCCCCGGACCGGCGGCAGTTCGCGTCTCACGTCCATCCGGCCGCCTCCCCGGCTTTCATACTGACAAGCTTACCTGGAGAGCAGTCGTGACGCGCCAACAGGCGCGTCACCGATAAAAAGACTCGCGCGCACCCGCGCGCTCCGCCTGGCGGCAAAGGCCGCCCGCCTCACGCCTCGACCGGCTCCCGCGCCCCGTTCTCCTGACCGAGCCGCGCGGGCAGCGCGTTGGCCCAGCCGCTGATCGAGCCCGCCCCGAGACAGACCAGCATGTCGCCCGGCCGGCATTCGGCGCGGACGAACTCCGCCAGCGCCTCCTCGCCCGCCAGCGGCAGCGCCCTCCGGTGTCCATGCGCGATCAGACCGCCGACCAGCGTGTCGCGGCTGATCCCGTCGATGGGCGCCTCGCCGGCGGAATAGACGTCGGCGATCGCCACGGTGTCGGCGTCGTTGAAACACGCGCTGAACTGAGTGAAGAGATCGCGCAGGCGCGTGTAGCGGTGCGGCTGATGCACCGCGATGACGCGACCTTTCGTGGCCTGGCGCGCGGCCTTGAGCACGGCGGCGATCTCGACCGGATGGTGCGCGTAATCGTCGATGATGGTCACGCCGTTCCACTCGCCCACGCGGGTGAAGCGCCGGTTCACGCCCTCGAACGCGCCGAGCGCCTTGCGGATCGCCTCCTTCGGGATGCCGAGATGCCGCGCCACCGCGATGGCCGCAAGCGCGTTCGAGACGTTGTGATCGCCGGTCATCGGCAGGCGCAGACCCTTGATGGTCTGGCCTTCCGCGTTCAGCGCCACGTCGAAATCCGCTCCGCCGTCGGAGAAGCTGAGGTTCTTCCCCTGCACGTCGGCCTGCGGGTTGAAGCCGTAGGTCGCGACCCGCCGGTCGGTGATCCGCCCGACCAGCGCCTGGACCTCCGGATGGTCGATGCAGGCCACCGCCAGCCCGTAGAACGGGATATTCGACACGAACGTGTCGAAAGCCGACCGCAGAGCGTCGAAGTCGCCGTAATGGTCGAGATGCTCCGGGTCGATGTTGGTGATGACCGCGATGGTCGCGGGCAGCCTGTTGAACGTGCCGTCGCTCTCGTCGGCCTCCACCACCATCCACTCGCCGGCGCCGATGCGGGCGTTCGATCCGTAGGCGCGGATGATGCCGCCGTTGATCACCGTCGGATCCATCCCGCCGCCGTCGAGCAGCGCCGCGACCATCGAGGTCGTCGTGGTCTTGCCGTGGGTTCCCGCCACCGCGATATTCGACTTCAGCCGCATAAGCTCCGCCAGCATCTCGGCCCGCCGCACGACCGGCAGCTTTCGCGCGCGCGCGGCGTCCAGCTCCGGATTTCCCGGCTTGATCGCCGAGGAGATCACCACGACCGTCGCGCCCTCGAGATTCTCGGCCGTCTGCCCGATGAAGATTCGCGCGCCCTTGCCCGCGAGCCGCTCGGTGATCGGCGAGGCCTTCGCGTCGGAGCCCTGCACGGTGAAACCGTGGTTGAGCAGCACCTCGGCGATGCCGGACATGCCGATGCCGCCGATGCCGGTGAAATGGATCGCCCCGATGTCATGGGGCAGGCGCGTCTGTCCGTTCATGCTTTGGCTCCTCGCTGTGCCAGGTGTTCGACGAGATCGGCGAGCCGCTCCGTCGCGTCCGGGACGCCCTGCGCGAGGCTCGCCCGCGCCATCGCCTCGGCCCCTTCGGGGTCGGACAGGATCGCGGTGATGTGCCCCGCCAGAACCTCCGGCGTCAATTCCTCTTCGCGGATCATGAAGGCGCCACCCGCCTCGACCAGACCGCGCGCGTTCGCGGCCTGGTGGTCGTCCGCGGCCCGGGCGTATGGGATCAGGATCGCGGGCCGCCCGACCACCGTGATGTCGGCGACGGAGCTCGCGCCCGCCCGGCTGATCACCAGGGTCGACGCGGCCAGCCGGTCCGGCACGTCGTCGAAGAAGGCCTTGAGGTCGGCGTCCATGCCGAGCGCGGCGCAGGCGTCGCGCACCCGCTCCATGTCCTCGGGCCGCACCTGCTGCGACAGGGCCAGAAGCGCGCGCAGATCCGGGTCGAGCAGCGCCAGCGCGTCCTGCACCACCCGCGCGAAGAGGCCGGCGCCCTGGCTGCCGCCGATCACCAGCAGCCCCATCGGATGGTCTCCCGGCGGGGGATAGGCGGTTCCGGCGCGTCCGCGGATCCCGGTCCGGACCGGATTTCCGGTATGGACGTGATGGGCGCCCTCGGGCAGGTCCGTCGGCTGGATGCCGCAGGCGACCACGTCGACCCGCCGCGCGAACATGCGGTTCACCCTGCCGAGCACGCCGTTCTGCTCGTGGATCAGCGTCGGCAGCTTCAGGAGCGTCGCGGCGATCATCGCCGGCAGCGCCGGATAGCCGCCGAAGCCCGCGACGCAGGCCGGCCGGTCGCGTCGCATCGCCATCAGGCTCGACGCGGCGCCGGCCGCGATGGCGAAGGGCGCGGTGACCCGCGTCAGCGCCGAACCCTGCGCGAAGGTCGCCGACGAGGTCACGCTCCGCCCGACCGCCTCGGGAAATCCGCCGGCGTAGCGCGCGCCGCGCGGATCGGTGGCGAGCCGCACCCGCCAGCCGCGCGCCAGCATCGCCTCGGCGAGCGCCTGGGCGGGGAACATGTGGCCGCCGGTCCCGCCGGCCGCGATCACCAGAAGGGGCGCGGGATCCGTCACGCGATCCGCGCCTGGCCGAGGATGTCGTCCATCTCGTGCTGCGGCCGCTTGCGCGTCATCGCGAGCAGCACGCCGAGGCCCAGCCCCGCCGCGATCAGCGACGACCCGCCATAGGACACCAGCGGCAGCGTCATGCCCTTCGCCGGCAGCAGCCTCACCGCCACGCCCATGTTGATCATCGCCTGCATCCCCAGAAGCACCGCGAGACCGGTGCCGGCCAGCCGGATGAACGGATCGCGCTCGCCGACGAGCCGCATGAGCGAACGCACGACGATGGTGGCGTAGAGCACCATGATCACGACGCAGAGCAGCAGGCCGTATTCCTCGGCCGCGACCGCGATGATGAAATCCGTATGCGCGTCGGGCAGCGTCCACTTCACCGTGCCGTTGCCGACGCCGACGCCGAGGAAACCGCCCTCCTGGATCGCGTTGGTGGCGTAGCCGATCTGGGTCCGCGGATCGACGTCCGAGGACAGGAACCCGTCGATGCGCCGCGCGACATGCTCGGAATTGTGATAGGCGAACCACCCGAAGGCGATCACCCCCGCCCCGACCCCGCCGAGCAGGACCACGGGCGCCCCGGCGGCGAAATACATCAGCCCCCAGGTCGCGATGATCAGGCCCGCCTGGCCGAAATCCGGCTGGAGCGCCAGCATGCCGGTCAGCATGATCGCCACCGCGAAGGACATCGCCTTGCCCGGCGGCCCCTTGATGTCATAGCTCGCCGCCATCAGCCAGGCGCAGAAGACGGCGAATGTCGGCTTGAGGAATTCCGACGGCTGCACCGACACGACGCGCAGCGAATACCACCGCACCGCGCCCTTGCCGAAATCCGTGCCGAAGACCGGCAGCAACGCCACGGCGACGAAACAGGCGAGGAACGCCACGACCGACCAGCGACGCAACCGCGTCGGCGACATCATCGACACGGTCAGCATCGCCACGATCGCGACGATCCCGAAAAAGACCTGCCGCGAGACGTAATGGAACGGATCGAGTCCGTTGCGCTCGGCCAGCGGCGGCGAGGCCGCGAGGCCAAGCAGGATGCCGATGAGGAACAGCCCGACGATGGCGGCGAGCGACCATCGGTCGAGCGTCCGCCACCATTGCGGAATGATCGGCTCGCCCGGCTTCGCCGGCGCGGCGCCGAATACCATGTCGGTCATCGGGAGCTGCCCTTGCCCATCAACTGTCCGCCTCGATCCCCGCCGTTTTTTACGGAATGCGGGGTTGTTTTGCGGCACAGTACAGAAAGAGGGGCGTCAACACCAGAATTATCCGAACTGCTGAGCAACCTCAGGTTGAATTTTGCTCCCGCACCTGCCGCCAGACATCGATGATCTCCGAAGCGAGGAGATCGACGTGTTCCTCCCGCATCGCATGGCCGATTACCGAGCATCGGATGATCCTGCGGCCCGCCCAATCGCCATGCGTGGGATAGACCCGGCCCCGCTCCTGAACCCGCCGGAGGACGGCGTCGGTCCGCGCGTCGCCGTCGGGTCCCTCGCCACAAGCGATCGCGACCTGGTTGCTGTGGATCTCATTGAGAACCCTCAATCCCGGCTCGGCCGAGACGGACTCCGCGATCCGCCGCGCCAGCCGGCAGTGCCGCGTCACCAGTTCCCGTACGCCCGACCGTCCGAGATGGCGCAGGATCGCGTAGCTCGGAACGCCGCGCGCCCGGCGCGAAAGCTCCGGCGTCGAATCCGCAGGCTCCCAATGCGCGGTCACGTCGGGAAGATAGGTTCCCCGCGCCGACATCGCGGCGACCAGGGCCGCCCTGTCACGCACGATCGCCATGCCGGCGTCGAACGGCGCGTTCAGCCATTTGTGCAGATCGACCGCCCAGCTGTCCGCGTCCCCGACACCCGCCAGACGGTCGGCGAGCTCCGGAACCGCCGCGAGCCACAGCCCGAACGCGCCGTCCACGTGCACCCATCCCCCTCGCTCCCGCACGGGCGGGATCAGCGCATCGAAAGGATCGAAGGCCCCGGTATTGATCTGTCCGGCCTGAAGGATGACCAGCGGCGGCGCGTCGCAGGCTTCGAGCGCGGTCAGGAACGCGTCCGCGTCGATCCGGCCTTCGGAATCGGCGGCGATCTCGGTGACGCGGCGCGCGCCGAGGCCGGCATAGCGCAGCGCGGCGAAGGGCGCGGAATGCGCCGCCGCCCCGATCAGCACCGGGATCTCCGGCGCGCCGAAAAGCCCGTCCTCCTCGACGTTCCAGCCGCGCGCCGCCAGAAGCGCGTTTCGCGCGGCCATCACGCCGACCATGTTCGCCACCGTTCCGCCGGTGACAATTCCCGCGCCGCTCTCCGGCGGCAGCGAGAGCAGGTCGATCACCCAGTCGCAGACAGCCCGTTCCATTCCGGAGACGGCGGGCGTCTCGAGCGCCGTCCCCGCGTTCTGCCCCCAGGCGGAGACCAGAAAATCCGCCGCCACGCCGACCGGATGCGACCCGCCCAGCACGTAGCCGAAGAAGGTCGGCGCCGCCATCTGGTGCACGGCTCCGGCCGAGTCGCGCAGGATGTGTTCGATGACCGAGGTCTCGGACAGTCCGGCGTCCGGCAGCGGCCCGCCGAACCGGGCGACGGCCTCGTCCAGACCGACCGTCGGCCGCGCCGGCAGGCGGCCCAAGTCTCGCCTGTACCCGATGGACGCCGCCCCGGCCATCTCCAGCGCCGCCAGCTGACTTCCGGTCAGGCCGCCGCCAGGTTCCGTCGCGTCGGCCATTGAACCCTCCCCCCGGGCGGAAGCCGGATCAGGGCACGGCTTCCGCCATGGTCAACGTATCACGGGTCCCGTGACGGGGACAGGACGGGAAAATTTTCGCCGTTAACGATTTTTATTTTTATTATCAGGCTTTTAGGTCATGTCCGACCTCGGACATCCCTGAAACCAGCGCCTCGAAAGCCTCGCCGCGCGCCTCGAAGCTCGCGAACTGGTCGAAACTGGCGCAGGCCGGAGCGAGCAGGACGGTCTCGCCCTCGACGGCCTCGGCCAGCGCCGCCGAGACCGCCCGGTCCAGCGTCCCGACGATCTCATGCGGCACGTCGCCGAGCGTCGCCGCGAACTCCTCCGCCGCCTCGCCGATAAGATACGCCTTGACCACGCGCTCGAAGAACGGCCGGAGCGGCTCGATCCCGCCCGCCTTCGGCCGGCCGCCCGCGATCCAGCGGACGCGCCCGAAACTCCCGAGCGCCTTCGCGGCGCTGTCGGCGTTGGTGGCCTTGCTGTCGTTCACCACCCGCACGCCCCCCATCGTCGCGATGGTCTGGCACCGATGCCGGAGCCCCGCGAACGTCGCCAGACCCGGCTCGATCTGACGCGGCCCGAGCCCCAGCGCCCGCGCCGCCGCGTAGGCCGCGCAGGCGTTCTGATGGTTGTGCGCGCCCGGCAGCCCCGTCATGCCGCGCAGGTCGATCGACGCCGTCTGCCGCCCCGCCCGCCACTCGGAGAGGAACCCCTTGCGCGAGAAGACCGACCAGCCCGGCCCCGAGAGTTTCCGCGCGCCCGAGACCTCGATCACCGGATCGCCCGTGCCCGCCACCTCGCGCATGACGTTGGCGAGGAACCGCCCCTCGTTCTCGTCCACGCCGATGACGCTCCGCTCCGGCCCGCCCTGGGTGAAGAGCCGCCGCTTGGCCGCGAAATACCCGCCCATCCCGCCATGCCGGTCGAGATGGTCGGACGAGAGGTTGAGAAACACCGCGATGTCCGGCTGAAGCGCGCGGGCGAGCTCGGTCTGGTAGGACGAGAGCTCCAGCACCGTGACCTGCCCCTCCACCGCCGGATCGAGATCGAGCACCCCGCGCCCGATATTGCCGCCCATCTGCACCGGACGCCCCGCCTTGGCGAGGATATGCGCCAGCAGCGCGGTGACCGTCGACTTCCCGTTCGATCCGGTGACGCAGACGACCTTGGGGGACTTCGCGAACTCCTCCCATTCCGGCGTGGCGAAGGACCGGAAGAAGAGCCCCACGTCGTTGTCCACCGCGACGCCCGCCTCCCAGGCCGCTGCCACGGCCGGATGCGGGGCGGGGTAGAGATGCGGGATGCCGGGCGAGACGATCATCGCGCTCGCGCCGTCCAAAGCGCCCGGCCTTCGACGAGGTCGCGAGCGCGATCCCGTCGGCCTCGGCCCGCGCCCGCATCTCGGGGCCGTCGTCCCAAGCGACGACCTCAGCAGCGCCGGCGCGGAGCGCCGCCGACGGTCGGGCGTCCCGAACGGCCGAGCCCGAGCACCGCGACCTTCTGGCCGTCATAGCCGCGAACCGGGATCATGCGAGCGCGCCCGAACGGGGGAATGCGGACTGGACGGCGGACATGGCTGCTTCCTTCCTCGCGCCACCCGGGCGACGCCCCTTACTTCCGCAACGCCGCGGGCGGATGCAAGGGGCTCCGCTCTTGCACCCGCCGCGGCGGGAGGGCAGCCTGACGCGAAACGACTTCCGGAGGTGGACGACATGCGGTACGCGGCCTCGATGGCGACGGTTCTGGTGGCGCTCTGGGCGGGGCCGGCGGCGGCCGACTGGACAGACGCCGCCTGCGAGATCTACCCGGCCGGCTCGGACCGGCTCGATCGGCTCGTCCCCTGCACCTTCGCGCAGAACCAGGGCCACATCACCATCACCCTCGACGCGGACGAGACCCGCGAGCTTGAGCCCGCCGGCGACGCGCCTGGCAATTTCGTCGACCAGAATGGCCGGCCGGTCTATCGGCAGAGCGGCCTCGGCGACCGGGGACTGATCTTCCGGTTCCCGGACGTCAGCGTTTTCGTCTATTGGACACGCGGCCTCCAGCAACCCACCGCGCCGTTCACGACCGAGGAATACGACGCGACGACGCTCCTGCCATGCCGCGACCCGGCGGACGCCGAGTTCGGCCAGTGCCCGGCCGGTATCCTGCGCATGGAGAACGGCCAGGCGTCGATCGTGGTGCAGAACCAGCGGGGCGAACGGTTCAGCATGAATTTCATGAAGGACGCGACCGACGGCGCGCCGTACGTGAACGCGACCAACCGCGAGGTCGAGGCCCGCTTCGAAGGCGACACCTGGATCGTCACGATCGACGGCGGCGAAACCTACGAGGTGCCGCTGGCCGCGATCGAGGGCGGCTGACGGGCGGGCGGCGAGCGCCGCCTGCCTGCCCGGCGCGCGCCCGGTCCGGGGCGGCTATCTCAATTTCAGCGTCGCCAGCCCGACCAGGGCCAGGATCAGCGAGATGATCCAGAACCGGATCACGATCTGCGGCTCGGCCCAGCCCTTCTTCTCGAAATGATGGTGGATCGGCGCCATGAGGAACACGCGCTTCTGGGTACGCTTGTAATAGAGCACCTGGATGATGACGCTCAGCGCCTCGACCACGAAAAGGCCGCCGATGATCGCCAGCACGATCTCGTGCTTGGTCGCAACCGCGATCGCGCCGAGCGCGCCGCCGAGCGCGAGCGATCCGGTGTCGCCCATGAACACCGCCGCCGGCGGGGCGTTGTACCACAGGAACCCGAGCCCGCCGCCGATCAGGGCCGCGACGATGATGGTGATCTCTCCGGTTCCGGGCACGAAATGGACGCCGAGATATTCCGTGAAATCGGTCCGGCCGACGACGTAGGCGATGAAACCGAGCGAGCCCCCCGCGATCATCACCGGCATGATCGCGAGGCCGTCCAGACCGTCGGTCAGGTTCACGGCGTTAGCGGACCCGACGATGACCAGCATCGCGAACGGCACGAAGAGCCACCCGAGGTCGAGCAGCGCCTCCTTGAAAACCGGAAACGCCAGCTGCCCGGTCAGTTGGTCGGGATGCAGCCACATCGCCCAGGCGCCGGCGATCGCCGCGATCAGGAATCCGATCGCGAGCCGGACGCGGCCGGACACGCCGGCGTTGGTCTGGCGCTTCACCTTGGCGTAGTCGTCGGCGAAGCCGATCAGGCCGAAACCGCCGGTGACGAACAACACCATCCAGACGAACCCGTTGTCCCAACGCGCCCAGAGCAGCGACGAGACGAGGATCGCCGAGAGGATCAGCAGACCGCCCATCGTAGGGGTGCCCGCCTTGGCGACGATGTGGCCCTCCGGCCCGTCGAGGCGGATCGGCTGGCCGCGGCCCTGGCGCAGCCGCAGCAGCTCGATCAGCGGCCGGCCGAAGATGAAGCCGAAGATCAGCGCGGTCATGAACGCGCCGCCCGCCCGGAAGGTGATGTAGCGGAACACGTTGAGCCCGGCGACATCGGGCAGCAGATCTGCGAGATGGTACAGCATCGCGGTTCCTATTCCCTCTCGGCGTCCTGGGCGCGCGCCGCGCCCATGCCGCGGATCGCGTCGACGACGACCGCCATTCCCGAGCCGAGCGAGCCCTTGACCATCGCCACGTCGCCCGCGTCGAGCAGCCTGCCCGCCCGCGCCGCCATCTCGGCGGAGGTCCGGAACCATTCGCCGCGCTTTCCGGGCGGCAGGGCGGCATGCAGCGATCTCATGAGCGGACCCGCGCAGTGGATCCGGGTCACCGAGGCGAGGGCCGGGTTGCCGGCCAGACCCGCGTGCAGCGCCTTCTCGTCCGGTCCGAGCTCCAGCATGTCGCCCAGAAACGCGACGCGGCGGCCGCGCGTCACCCGCCCGACGCCGTCACGCGGCTCCTCGGCGGCGAAGACCGCGAAGGCCGCCGCCATCGCCGCGGGGTTGGCGTTGTAGCTCTCGTCGATCAGCGTTATCGCGCCGTCCATGCCCCCCGGCCCCAGCGCGACGGTCCAGCGCGCGCCACGCCCGTCGGGCGGGACCCATCGCGTCAGCGCGAGGCCCGCGAGCGCGATGTCGCCGCCAAGCGCCTCGACGGCCGCCATGGCGCCGAGGGCGTTCATCGCGAGATGTCGTCCGGGCGCGCCGAGCCGGAAGAGGAACGGCGCGCCCCGTACCCGCGCCGAGACCGTCGTGACGCCTTCGGCGACGTTCGCCGCGATCAGGCGGAACTCCGGACGTCCGGTCGCGCCGAACCGGACGGGCCGCGCGCCCGTTCGCCGCGCGGCGCGGAGCTGGGTCGCGTAGGTGCCGGTGTCGCGGTTGATGACGGCCACGCCGCCCGGCTCGAGCCCCGCGAAGATCGAGGCCTTCTCCCGCGCGATCCCCTGGATGTTCCGGAACGCGGCCATGTGCACCGCCGCGACCGTGGTGATCATCGCGACGTGCGGCCGGGCGAGCCGCGACAGCGGCGCGATCTCGCCGGGCGCGTTCATGCCGATCTCGATCACCGCGAAATCCGCGTCGGCCGGCATCCGCGCCAAAGTCAGCGGCACGCCCCAGTGATTGTTGTAGGACTTCTCCGCCGCGTGAACCCGCCCCTGGGCGGCCAGCGCGGTTCGCAGCATCTCCTTGGTTCCGGTCTTGCCGACGGAGCCGGTGACGCCGACCACCCGGCCGCCGAAACGCGCGCGCGCCGCGCGGGCCAGCGCCCGAAGACCTTCCAGCACGTCCGGCACGATCAGGAGCGGCGCGTCGGCGGCGACGCCTTCGGGACGGTGGTCGACCAGCGCCGCCGCGGCGCCCTTCGCGAGCGCGTCGGAGACGAAACCGTGCCCGTCGCGGACGTCTCGGAGCGCCACGAAGAGATCCCCGGGCGCCAGCGTGCGCGTGTCGATGGAAACGCCCGTCGCCGCCCAGTCGCCCGAGGACGTTCCGCCGGTCGCGGCCTCGGCCTCGGCGCGCGACCAGAGATCGCTCACGCGCCCAGCCCGTCGAGCGCCGCCACCGCCACGCTCGCCTGTTCGATGTCATCAAAGGGAAGCACGTCATGGCCGACGACCTGGCCGGTCTCGTGGCCCTTGCCCGCGATCAGGAGCGCGTCGCCCGGCTGGAGGGCGTCGACGGCCGACAGGATCGCCTCGGCGCGGTCGCCGATCTCGGTCGCGTCGGGACAGCCGGCCATCACCGCCGCGCGGATCGCCGCCGCGTCCTCGGTGCGCGGGTTGTCGTCGGTGACGAAGACGACGTCCGCCGCTTGGGCCGCCGCCTCGCCCATCAGCGGCCGCTTGCCCCGGTCCCGGTCGCCGCCGGCGCCGAAAGCCACCAGAAGCCGGCCCATGACATGCGGGCGCAGCGCCTCGAGCGCGGTTTTCAGGGCATCGGGCGTGTGGCTGTAATCGACGAATACGGCGGCGCCGTTCGACCGGGTCGCCGCCCGCTCCATGCGTCCGCGCACCGTGCGCAGGGCGGGCAGCGCGTCCAGAACCGCGTCCGCGTCGCCGCCGGATCCGATCGCGAGCCCTGCCGCGACCAACGCGTTGTGCGCCTGGAACCCGCCGATCAGGTCGAGCCGCGCGCTGCGGTTCCGGCCCTCCCACGAAAACAGAACGTCCTGCCCCGTCGCGTCGAACCGCTGGCCGATCAGGCGCAGATCGCAGCCCTCGTCGCGCCCGACGGTGATGACGCGCTGGCCGCGCGCGGCCGCCGCGGCGCGCACGGCGGCGCCATGCCGGTCGTCGAGGTTGACCACGGCCGTGCCGCCGCGCGGCAGAACCCGGGTGAAAAGCCCGAGCTTGGCGGTGAAATAGGCCTCGAAGTCCGGGTGATAGTCGAGATGGTCGCGCGTGATGTTCGTGAAGGCGGCCGCCTCCAGGCGCACACCGTCGAGCCGCGCCTGGTCGAGCCCGTGGCTCGACGCCTCCATCGCGGCATGGGTCACGCCCTGGTCGGCGAGGTCCGCGAGCAGCGCGTGCAGCGTGATCGGCTCGGGCGTCGTGTGCGACAGGGGCGCCGCGACCGCGCCCTCGACGCCGGTCGTGCCGAAATTCACCGCGCGCTCGCCCAGCGCCTCCCAGATCTGCCGCGTGAAGCTCGCCACGGAGGTCTTGCCGTTGGTGCCGGTCACCGCGACCATCACTTCGGGCTGGTCGCCGCTCCAGCGGCTCGCGGCGAGCGCGAGCGTCCGGCGCGGGTTGTCGGCCAGGATCACCGGCACGGGAAGCGGCCCGCGATTGTCGGCCTCGGCCTTTTCCAGGCCCGCGACGTCGGTCAGCACAGCCGCCGCGCCCATCCGGAGCGCGAAGGGGATGAACTCCGCGCCGTGCACATGCGATCCGGGCAGCGCGGCGAACAGGTGTCCCGGCTCGGTCCGGCGGCTGTCCACCGACAGTCCGGTGATTTCGGGAAGGTCGCCGCTCCAGTCTCCGGCGCGGCGCGTTCCGGCCAGAAGGCCCAGCCGCTCGAATCCCGTCAGATTGTCCGTCCGATCCGTTCCCGACATGATCCCTGCGCCCGACCCGCCCGCGACGCCGGGGCTATTCGCTTCGCGACGCGGTGTAAAGCAGCGGCGTCCCGTCGTCGGCTTCGGGCATCGGCCGCATGCCGAGGATCGGCGCGATCCGGCGGATCGCCTTCGCCGCGACGGGAACGGCGGTCCATCCGGCGGTGCGGATCTCCTGGCCGTTCACCTCGGCTTTCGGCTCGTCGAGCGCGATGACCAGAACGTAGCGCGGAGCCGAAGTCGGGAACACACCGGCGAAAGTCGAGATCACCTTGTCGCGCGAATAGCCGCCCGTGTAGTTCGGCTTGTCGGCGGTGCCGGTCTTGCCGCCGACCTCGTAGCCCTCGACGTTGGCGAAGCGCGCCGTGCCGCGCACCACCACCTGGCGCAGCATGTCGCGGACCTGGCGCGAGGTCCGCTCGGACAGGACCCGGTCGGCCTCCGTCGGACGCTCGTCGCTCGCGATCACGCTCGGACGGACGCGCAGCCCGCCGTTGAGCAGCGTCGCGTAGGCGCTCGCCAGATGAAGCGGCGTCACGGCGATGCCATGCCCGTAGGAGATGGTCATGGTGGTCAGCTCGGACCATCTCTCGGGGAGGAGCGGCGTCGTCCGGCCCGCCTCGGTCAGTTCCACCGGCGAGGCCTCGAGCAGGCCGAGGCGGCCGAGGAACTCCTTCTGCGCGGCCGCCCCGCCCTCCACGGCGAGACGCGCCGAGCCGATGTTGGAGGACTTCACGATCACGTCCTCGACGCTCAGACGCGGGCCGTAATCGTGGAAATCGCGGATCGTGAACCGGCCCCAGCGCATCGGCCCCTTGGTGTCGACCATCGTGCCGGGCGAGACCAGCCCCGCCTCCAGCGCCTGCGCGATGGCGAAGGGTTTGAACGTCGAGCCGAGCTCGTAGCGGCCCTGGGCCGCGCGGTTGAAGAGCGGGCTCTTCGCCGGATCGCCGGCCGTCGGCAGCGGCGGCCGCAGGTTCGGATCGAAATCGGGCAGGCTGGCGAGCGCGCGGATCTGGCCGGTGTCGATCTCCATGAGGATGCCGACGGCCCCCTGGGCGCGCATCTCGGACATGCCGGCGGCGAGCACCTCCTCGAGCGCGACCTGCGCGCCGATATCGATCGAGAGGCGCAGCGGCTCTCCCGCCAGTTCCGGATCGCGCAGTCGCGCGTCCATCGCGCGCTCGACGCCGGCGACGCCGACCAGTTCGGCCGCGTGGACGCCCTCGCGGCCGTAGCCGGCGCCCCCCAGCAGATGCGCGGCCACCGCGCCGTTCGGGTAGAGCCTTGTCTCCCGCGGACCGAACAGCAGGCCCGGCTCGCCGAGATCGTGCACCAGCTGGCGCTGCTCGGGCGAGATCGTCTTGCGGATCCACATGAACCGGCGTCCGTCGGTCAGGCGCGCGGCGAGCGCGTCCGCGTCGAGATCGGGAAATATGCGCGCGAGCTCGCGGGCCGCGCGATGAGGATCGACCATCAGTTGCGGCTGGGCGTAAAGCGACGCGGTCACGAGATTCGTCGCGAGAACCGCGCCGTCGCGGTCGGTGATGTCCGATCGCTGCGCGGCGATCCGCGCCTCGCCCGCCTCGGCGCGGGGCTCGACCGGCTCGGAGGCCGACAGGAGCGCCATGCGCCCCGCGACGGTGGTGAAACCGAGAATGAAGACGACGCCGAGAAGAAGAAGCCGCGTCTCGGCCTTCTGGCGCTCGGCCCGGTGCCGGGCGCGCAGACGCGCGGCGCGCTCCTCGGCCTCGACGAGGTCGGGATCGTCGCCGTGGGCGCGGGCCGACAGGATGCGCGCGAGCGGACGGAGCGGACGGCGGATCATTCGGGCTCTCCGGCGGCGGGGATCAGATCCTCCGGTGGCGGCGGGAACGCGATCATCGCGGGATCCGCGAACTGCTCCGGCGTCAGCGGCGCGAGACCCAGCGCCTCGGCGTTGCGCTCGACGAGGACAGCGAGACGGTCGGGACGGTTGAGATAGGCCCATTCCGCGCGCAGCACCGCGAGCAATTCGCGCTCGCGGGCGATGGCGGCGCGAAGATCGGCCACGCGGTTCTGCGCGTCCTGCGTCGTGTAGTTCACCCGGTAGGCCCAGACGGCGCAGAGAACCACCAGAACCGTCGCCGACAGGTAGAGGACCGCCCTCATCGCGCCAGACCCCTCACCGCGAGGCCGGGCAGGCCAAGACCCGCCGTGTCGATCGGTCCGGCCGGCGCGTCGAGACGTCGGGCGATCCGGAGCTTGGCGGATCGCGCGCGCGGATTGACCCCGATCTCGGCCGCGTCCGCCACCACGGCCCGGCGCGTCACGGGCTCGAAGCGCGCGGCCTCGGCCTCGCTCGGAGGCGCGAAGCGGCTGCCCTTGGGAGTCGCGCCGGACCGCGCCTGTAGGAACCGTTTGACCACGCGGTCCTCGAGTGAATGGAACGTGACGACGGCGAGCAGCCCGCCCGGCGCCAGCGCCGTCTCGGCGGCGACCAGGCCGCGCACCAGCTCGCCAAGCTCGTCGTTGACCGCGATCCGCAGCGCCTGGAAGCTTCGCGTTGCCGGATGCGGCTGACCGGGCTTTGAACGCGGCATCAGCGTCTCGACGAGTCCCGCGAGCCGTGACGTCGTCTCGAACGGCGCGGCGGCGCGCTCGGCGACGATGGCCTTGGCGATGCGCCGCGAGGCGCGCTCCTCGCCGAACTGGAAAAGGATGTCGGCGAGTTCAGCCTCGGGCGCGCTGTTGACCAGGTCGGCGGCGGACGGCCCCGACCGCTCCATGCGCATGTCGAGCGGGCCGTCCTTGAGGAAAGAGAACCCGCGCTCGCCCTGGTCGATCTGCATCGAGGAGACGCCGATATCGAGAGCGATCCCGTCGAGAAGCGGCGCGCCCGCCTCCGCCGCGATCCGGTCGAGATCGCCGAAGCGGCCGGCGCGCAGGGTCAGACGCTCGCCATATTCATGCGCCCAGGCCCGCGCCCGCTCCAGAGCCTCCGGGTCCCGGTCGACGCCGATGACCCGCTCCGCGCCGGCGTCGAGCAGCGCCCTCGCGTACCCGCCCGCCCCGAACGTCCCGTCGAGCCAGACGCCGGAAACCGGCGAGACCCGCTCCATGATGGCACCGATCAGGACCGGCACGTGGGGACCGACCGGCGCCATCATCATGATCCGCCTCCGAAGGCGGCCGCGTCCATCGCGTCGAGCGCGTCGAACGGCGTCTCGCCCTCCGGCCGGGACGCGCCCCAATCATCCAGATCGGTCATGTCGGCGTCGAACTCGTCCGGCGCCCATATCTCGAATTTGTCGCCCATCCCGGCGAAGAACGCCTCGGCCCCGATCCCCATCATATCGCGAAGCTTCTGCGGCAGGACCACGCGGCCGGTCTCGTCCATCTGGGCGTAGACGGATTTGGTGTTGATCCAACGCTCGAGCGCCTTGCGGTCTCTGCTGAAGGTCGGCAAACGCGAGATCTTGTCATCGAGCGCCGTGATCGCCTCGATGGTGTAGCCTTCAAGGCATTTTCCCGACTTCCCGCCGTAGATCAGCACCAGATTGGGGTTCAGACCCGGCGCCCAGTCGGGATCGCCCTCCTCGAGCACGCGACGGAACGGGGCGGGGACCGACACGCGGCCCTTGGCGTCCACCTTGTGGACCGACTCGCCCTTGAACCGCCGTTTCACCCGGCCCTACTCCTGCCACTCGCGCGACCCCCTGAACAAATGACGGGCCGTGCTGCCTGAAAGCACGACCCGTCACCTGGTCCCTCAGGGCCTTGGCCCGACTGCGTCACGTCTTGCGCTTCTGCTCGTTTTTTCTTCGCGTCGGGTCTTCTTTCGGTCGGGAAGAGGACGGGCCTGCATGAAACCTGCCTGGAGTTTCTGGATGGGTCTTTGTCGCCCTTGTCCGGATACCGCCGCCTTCCGTGTATTTTGGATAGCATGGGACATCGTGGGATTCAATGGATTTCTGTGGGAACACTTGGGCACCAAGGGCTTTTTGCGCGACTTTCAACTTGCGGTAAGAACAAGTTGCACCGGCGCCTCCCACTTTTTGTGTTCGAGTTGGCCACGACCGCAAAATGTGGAAGGCTCTCGAACACGCCTGTCGAGCGGCCAAATCCGTAAAGTTGTATGCGACGTCGCCATTCCGCGTCCGGCGGAAGCCGGATCGGGCGAATCATGCCGCCGAATTTCAGTGGATCGCAAAGGAGATTCGCGCGCGGACGGCCTGTAAGCCGGATTCTGTGACCTCCTCGCGGAGGCCGGCGACCATTCATCTGGGCCCGCCGTCACCGACGGGCTCGTGCGGCCAACCCGGACCGTCGGGGCGGAAGAAGCCCCGGGGCGTGAGCCCCGCGCGGTCCCTATTTGGCCTTGCTCCTGGCGGGGCTTGCCGTGCCGCCGACGTCGCCGCCGACGCGGTGGGCTCTTACTCCACCGTTTCACCCTTGCCCCGGACCGAGGCCCGTGGCGGTCTGTTTTCTGTGGCGCTTTCCCTCGGGTCTCCCCGGCCGGGCGTTACCCGGCGCCATTCCTTCCTGGAGTCCGGACTTTCCTCGGGCCCCCGAAGGAGCCCGCGGCCGCCCGGCCATCCGCGCGTCGCCCGTCTATTTGGGAACCCCGCCCCCGTCAACGCAAGGCCACGCCTCCGCCAGCGCCGCCATCAGGCCGGCATCGGTCGCGTCCGGGACCGCCCCGCGTCCCTGCGGCCGGAACCGCAGACGGAACGCCTCCAGGACCGCGCTTTCGTCACCGTCCGGCGCGCGATACCCCGCCCGCTCCGCCGCGGCCTGGAACTCGGCCGGAATCCCCGGCCCGGCCTCCATCCAGACCGCCCGCCCCCCGAGCGCCAGCCGCCTCCAGTCGAATTTCGGTCCCGGATCGGCCTTGCGCCCCGGCGCCATGTCGGAATGCGCGATCACCCGATCCGGACGGATCCCCCATCTCGCCGCAATCCCGTCCAGCAGCTGCTCGAGCGCGGCCATCTGCGGCTCGGGAAACGGCGGAAATCCGGCCAGCGGCCCGGGATTGTCGAGTTCGATCCCGATCGACCGCGAATTCACGTCCGAGACGTCGCCCCAGCGCCCGGCACCGGCGTGCCAGGCCCGCTCGGCTTCCGGCACCAGCGCCCAGACGCGCCCGTCCGCCGCGATCAGGTAATGCGCCGAAACCTCCGCCGCCGGATCGCAAAGCCGCCCCAGCGCCGCCTCGGCATCCACCATCGCGGTGTGATGGAGCACCACCATATCCGGCAGCGCGCCGTCCCTTCGGGGTCCGGAATTGGGACTGGACCGCTCGATGATATTCATGGCTCCCTCGATCGCGGTTCCGCACCTGACCAGAAAGCCGCCGCCGCTGTCCAGACCCTCGCCACTGCCAAACCGCTCCGCCCCGGACGGCACGCTTCACGCGAACGCCGCGCGAGGAACGCTCATGGGCAATCGCGGCGGGCGTCTCCACCGCGAGGATTTCACACTCGGCCGGGCGCGCTGGAGAAGCCGCGCCTGGATCGCCTGCCGCCTCGATTTCAAAGGCCGCCGCCGCACGGTGATGGGTGAGGGCTATACCGAGATCTTCTTTCTCGACGAGGCGACGGCGCTCGCCGCCGGACATCGCCCCTGTTTCGAATGCCGCCGCGCGGACGCGACCGCGTTCGCCGCCGCATGGGCGCGCGCGCATGGGCTGACCGCGCCGCCCCGCGCCGCCGAGATGGATGCGGAGCTTCACGCGCAGCGTCGGGCCCCGCCGGAAATCGTCCGCTTCGACGCCTTGCCGCCGGGCGCGATCTTCCGCCACGACGGCGCGTTCCGTCTGACGACCCCGACCGGGTCCAGGCTCTGGAACTTCGAGGGCTACGGTGATTCCGTCGGCATTCCCGCCGCGTCCGATCCGGTCCGGGCGGTCACGCCCGCCGCGATCCGCGCCCTGCTCCGGGACTACGCCGTTCAGAGAGCCCTGTACGGCGCCGGGTCCCACTTGCATGCGAAGCCGTCACCGTCGGGATCGAGACCGTAGCGGTCCGTCGCGGGCCCCCCCGCCGACAGGAACGCCCGTTGCGCGTCGTCCGCCGTGGCGAATCTCCCGCAACTCGAACGCGCCCCGAGACCGCCGCCCGAACGCTGATAGACGCGCTGTCCGACCGGGTTGGTCGTCTGCTTGGCGAAGAGCGCGACGTTCACCCCCTCGACCCGGTTCGGCAGCGATCCCGGCTGAACGACCACGAGCTGCGAGCGCGCGTTCTCCAGCTCGCGTTCCGCGATCGCGGCGTCGATCTTCTGTTGTTCGATCGTGTAGAGCGTGAGGTTGAGGCGGTCGTCGTTGAGCGGCGTGCCGTTCGACGGCAGCGCGCCCGCGCCGCCCGAGCTCGAGGTCATCGCCGTGTCCGGAGGCGTCACCTCCATCATCCCGCCGGGCGTCACGGGCACCGTCACGTCGGAGACGCATCCCGCCGTGAAGCCGAACGCGAGTATCGCAACCAGTCTCATACCAATCCGCCTTTCAGGCCAGAACAATCGCTCAACGACAGTCCTTACCACCATTTTTCCGGTTTTGCGACAAATCCGCTCGCGTTCTCCAAAGAATAAGCGACATCGAGCATGCCGGCCTCGTCCCAGGGTCGCCCGATGACCTGAAGTCCCAGCGGAAGTCCCGCGACGTCGAGACCCGCCGGAACCGACGCGCCGGGCAGGCCGGCGAGGTTCACCGTCACCGTGAACACGTCGTTGAGGTACATCGCCACCGGATCGCCGTCGGCGACCTCGCCGAGGCCGAACGCCGCGGACGGCGTCGTCGGGGTCAGGATCGCGTCCACGCCCTCGGCGAAGACCGCGTCGAAATCCCGCCGGATCAGGCTTCGCACCTTCTGCGCCCGAAGATAATACGCGTCGTAGAATCCCGCGGACAGGACGTAGGTCCCGATCATGACGCGACGCCGGACCTCGGGCCCGAACCCCTCGGCGCGCGTGCGCTCGTACATCTCGGTGATGCCCTCGCCCGCTCCGATTTCCGCGCGGCGCCCGTAGCGCACGCCGTCATAGCGCGCCAGGTTCGACGACGCCTCGGCCATCGCGATGATGTAGTAGGCCGGCACCGCGTATTCCGTGTGCGGCAGGCTGACCTCCACGATCTCGGCCCCCGCGTCCTTCAGCATCTCCGCCCCGCGGGTCCAGAGCGCCTCGATCTCCGCGGGCATGCCGTCGACGCGGTACTCGCGCGGCACGCCGATCCGCCTGCCCCGCAGATCGCCGGTCAACGCCGCCTCGAAATCCGGAACCTCCCGGGGCGCGGAGGTCGAATCCTTCGGGTCGTGGCCCGACATCGCGCGCAGCAGGATCGCGGCGTCCCGCACCGACCGCGTCATCGGCCCGGCCTGGTCGAGAGACGAGGCGAAGGCCACGATCCCCCAGCGCGAGCAGCGCCCGTAGGTCGGCTTCACG
This sequence comes from uncultured Alphaproteobacteria bacterium, assembly GCA_963798765.1. Lineage (GTDB taxonomy): Bacteria > Pseudomonadota > Alphaproteobacteria > Rhodobacterales > Rhodobacteraceae > Amaricoccus. The sequence goes on from CAWCUP010000020.1 coordinate 294,962, forward strand.
CCCACCGTGCCGGTGAAGGCGGCCGGCTGGCGGATCGACCCGCCCGTGTCCGTGCCGGTCGCCCCGAGGCAGAGCCCCGCCGCGACCGCGGCCGCGGAACCGCCCGACGATCCGCCCGGCGTCAGACGGGCCGTGTCGCCCGCGCGCCGCCACGGACTGACCGCCGGGCCGTAGACGGAGCTCTCGTTCGACGAGCCCATCGCGAACTCGTCCATGTTGAGCTTGCCGAGGCAGACGCCGCCGGCCTCCCAGAGCTTGGCGGTGACCGTGCTCTCGTAGGGGGGAACGAAGCCGTCCAGAATGCGCGAGGCGGCCTGGGCCGGCAGCCCCTCGACGCAGAAAAGGTCCTTCACGCCGAGCGGCACGCCGCAGATGTCCGGCGCCCCGCCCTCGCCGATCCGCGCCTGCGCCCGCTCCGCGTCCGCCAGAGCCCGTTCGGGCGTCAGCGTCGAGAACGCGTTCAGCGCGGTCGCTCCCTCCGCCGCGTGGATCGCCGCGCGCGTCAGTTCGACCGCGCCCAAATCGCCCGCCCGCAGCGCGTCGCGCGCGCCCGCGATCGAGAACTCCGCCGGATCGGCCATCTACTCCACCACCTTCGGCACGGTGAAGAAGCCCGCCCGCGCGTCGGGCGCGTTGGCGAGGATCCGGTCCCGATACCCGCCGTCCGTCACCGCGTCCTCGCGCCGGATCAGCGTCATCGGCGTCACGGATGTGGTCGGCTCGACCCCCGCCACGTCGACCGCGTTCAACTTCTCCATGAAATCGAGGATCGCCGAGAGCTCCGCCGCCAGGGGCGCCAGATCGGCCTCCGCGACCTCGATCCGCGCCAGATGCGCGACGCGACGCGCGGTATCCCTGTCGATGGACATTTCCGGTCGTTCCGCAGTCGTTTCCCGATCCGCGCCTTACCCCGGACGCCTCAACGGCGCAAGGCCGCGCCCCGGAGGCCGCGCGCCGGCATTCATACTGACATGAAACCTGGAGAGCAGGACGCACGCGCCAACAGGCGCGGGCCGGACCGAAGACTCGCGCGCACCCGCGCGCTCCGAATGGCGGCAAAGGCCGCCCGGCGCCGGTCGACCGCACCCGAACATCGCATGCGGAACGCCCCGCCGCCGCGACGGCCCGCCACGCCGTCAGCGCGGAAGCGTGACCGAAACGGCCGGCCCCCAGCCATGCACGCTGTCGCGCGCGCGGACCCGCACCTCGCCGACACCCACCGGGATCGCCACGCCGGAGAGCGAGCGCGTGAACGGCTGCTCGGCCACGTGCGGGTGGAGAAGCTCCCGGGTTCCCAGAACCGCGCCTTCGGGCCCGAGAACCTGCCACGCGTCGGCGTAGTGGTCCCAGCCCTCGTCGGCATGGGCCACGGTCACGTCGAACCGCCAGGAGTTCCCGTCCCGCATCGCCGCGACGTCGACGACGGCGGCGTCCCCGCCATACGCCGCGACGGGCAGCAAGACCATGAGAAGCGGAATCCGCATCCCCGGACCCTAGCACGAACGACCGGCGGATGGCGCCGGAATCGGCGTTGCGTCGCGCAGCCAACCGGACTACACACCGCTCCGTGTCGGAGTGTAGCGCAGCCTGGTAGCGCACCTGCTTCGGGAGCAGGGGGTCGGAGGTTCGAATCCTCTCACTCCGACCATCGTCCCGGTCCAACGGTCCGCCGATCTTCAGACCGCCTCGTCGCGCGCCGTCGGCAGGATCGCGCCTTCGATCAGCCGCATCAGTTCGCCGAAATATCCCTCGCTTCGCGCAGGGAGCGTCGGATCCGAGGTGATGGCGGCGGTGAGACCGACGTCCGGCGCGACGAGAATGACCTGTCCGCCATAGCCGCGCGCCAGCGCGTAGGCGGTCCGCCCGCGCCCACCGAGAAACCAGCCGTATCCATAGTCCAGGCCGGAGAAGGGCGAACGGGTCCGCGGCGCGAACGAGCGCTCCACCCAGTCGCCGCTCAGGACGCGGGTCCCGTCCCGTTCGCCGCCGAGCCGATAGAGCTCGCCGAACCGCACCATATGCTCGGGGCTCAACGCCATCTCGTTGCCGCCCAGATAGCGTCCCTGCGGATCGCGGGTCCACGCGGGGATGTCGATCCCGAGCGGCCGACCGAGCCGCGCGCGGGCCAGCGACAGCAGGCTTTCGCCCGAAACCTCCGACAGCACCGCGCCGAGGACGTGAAACGAGCCGGTGGAATAGAGCATCCTGCCGCCCGGTTCGGCTATTAACGGTCGGGACAGCGCGTCGGCGACCCAGTCGCGGCTCGAGACCCATGAGCCGTAATTCGCGCCGGATGTCCGCTCCAGCCCGGCGCGCATGGTCACCAGATCCTCGACGCTGATCGCGCCGACGCGGGGATCCGCCCCGGGCGGGATCAGACGCGGCGCGACCTCGGCCAGCGTCGCGTCGACGGACGGGATCTCGCCCCGGTCGAGCGCGGCGCCGGTGAGGGCGGCGACGATCGTCTTGGAGACCGACTTGATCGGCGCCGGACGATCGAGGCCCGGACCGCGGAAGGCCTCAGCCACGACCGGCGCGCCGTCCAGATGGATCAGGAGCGACCGGCACTGGTCGAGGGCGCGCGCCCGGGCCGCGACGGCCGCCCAGGCCCCGGACGCGGCGAACGCCGGCGATACCGCGAATGCGGCGGCCGACGCGACGAACGCGCGGCGGGTCGGTCGGGTCATGCGGTCTCCTTCGCTCCTTGGCGATGAGGATAGGTCAGCCCGCCGCCCGGCCCGTTCAGGATGCCGTGAGCGGCGGCCGGCCGGTGGCGTTTCCGCGCGGCGGTGCTATATGGCGCGGGTCCGCCTCGAGGAGCCGCGCCGATGGATGCCACCGCCCCGATCACCCGGGATCTTCTGACGATCCCCCGCAAGGACGCCGGCGGCGGCGTGCCGGACATCGTCGGCATGAGCCGCGCGGGGCTGCGCGCCGCGCTGATCGAGGCGGGCACGCCGGACGGCATGGCCGGGATGCGGACCAGCCAGATCTGGAAATGGGTCTACCACAAGGGCGTCACGGATTTCGACGCGATGACCAATCTCGGCCGGCCCCACCGCGAGATGCTGGGGGACCGGTTCGCCATCGGGCGGCCGGAGATCGTGACGCGGCAGGTCTCGGAGGACGGCACGCGGAAATACCTGCTCCGGATCGCGGGAGGGCATGAGATCGAGACGGTCTACATCCCCGAGACCGACCGGGGCACGCTCTGCGTCTCGAGCCAGGTCGGCTGCACGCTGACCTGCTCGTTCTGCCACACCGGCACCCAGCGGCTGGTGCGCAACCTGACGCCGGCCGAGATCGTCGGCCAGATCATGGTCGCCCGCGACGATCTCGACGACTGGAACCGCGGGCCGGACGAGAAGCGGCTGGTCTCGAACATCGTGCTGATGGGCATGGGCGAGCCGCTCTACAACACGGACGCGGTTCGCGACGCGATGCTGATCGCGATGGACGGAGAGGGGATCGCGCTGTCGCGCCGCCGGATCACGCTCTCGACATCGGGGGTCGTGCCGGAGATCGCGCGGGTCGGCGAGGAGATCAACTGCCTGCTCGCGATCTCGTTTCATGCCACGACCGACGCGGTGCGGGATCAACTCGTGCCGATCAACAGGAAATGGAACATCGCGGCGCTGCTCGACGCCTGCCGGGCCTATCCGCGGGCGTCGAACTCGGAGCGGATCACCTTCGAGTACGTCATGCTCAAGGGGGTCAACGACTCGGACGCGGACGCGCGGCGGCTCGTGAAGCTGATCGCGGGCATACCTGCAAAGATCAACCTGATCCCGTTCAACCCCTGGCCCGGCGCGCCCTACGAGCGGTCGGACCCCGACCGGATCGAGGCCTTCGCGGCGATCGTGAACAGGGCGGGCTATTCCAGCCCCGTCCGGCGGCCGCGCGGCGAGGACATCATGGCGGCCTGCGGCCAGCTCAAGAGCGCCACGGAGCGCGCGCGGCGGGAGCGTCCGGCGTCCGCCACCTGATCCGTCCAAGGTTGGCGCGATCTCAAACATTTGATTTCTAACACTAAGATTGTTAACGCGCCAGACCGGACCGCGCCGCGACCATCCCGGCCAGCGTCATCGCGGTCGCGTCCCGCGTCTCGGCCTCGAACCCGGAGAGCGCCAGGCCGGCGCGGTAGCTCCGCGCCAGCCCGGCGTCTCCGATCAGCGCGACCTCGCGCCCGAGCCAGCAGGGCCGCGATCCGGCCAGTTCCAGCCCCAACAACAGCCCCGACGGACGAAGACGCGGGCCGCGGCGCGGCGGGACCTCGGCCGGGCCGGTCGCGGCGGACCCGCCCCGTCATCCGGGCGGCTGCGGATACCCGCCGGTCGCGCCGAACACCTGACCCGTCGAGTAGCTGAACGCCGGATCCGCCAGCGCCACGTAAAGCGGCGCGAGCTCCACCGGCTGGCCGGCCCTGCCGACCGGCGTGCTCGCGCCGAACTGCGGGATGTTCTCGACCGGCTGGCCGCCGCACACCTGGAGCGGGGTCCAGATCGGCCCCGGCGTCACCGCGTTCACCCGGATCCCCCGCGACGCGAGCTGTTTGGCCATTGTCCTGGTGAACGTGAGGATCGCGGATTTCGTCATCGAGTAGTCGATCAGGCCGATTGGCGGCGAGGCGGCGACCGTGCTCGAGGTGTTGATGATGGCCGCGCCGGGCCGCAGATGCGGAAGCGCCGCCTTGGTGAGCCAGAACATCGCGTAGAGGTTCGTTTTCATCGTCTGGTCGAACTGCTCGTCCGAGAGCTCTTCCAGCCCTTCCACCCATTGCTGGTAGGCGGCGTTGTTGACGAGGATATCGAGTCCGCCCAGCTCCTCCACGGCGCGCTCCGGCAGCGACGTCGTGTGGTCCTTGTCCCGCAGATCGCCGGGGAAGGCGGCGAAGCGACGCCCCTCGCGCTCCGCGAGCCGGGCCACGTCCTGCGCGTCCGGCTCCTCCTCCGGCAGGTAGGCGATCGCGACGTCGGCGCCCTCCTTCAGGAAGGCGATCGCGGCGGCGCGGCCGATGCCGCTGTCGCCGCCGGTGATCAGCGCGCGTCTGCCGGCGAGCCGTCCCGTCCCGCGATAGGTCTCCTCGCCGTCGAAGGGCCGCGGGTCCATCTCCTGTTCGATGCCCGGCCAGGGCTGCTGCTGACTGGGGTACGGCGGCACGGGGAATTCCTCCGCCTGCGCCGTCAGAGGCGCGCCGGCGCCGCTCGAACCGCCGTTCTGCGCGAGGACGGGGCCGGCGACGGCGGCGGCGCCCGCGACGGTGGCGCCGGCCAGCAGCGCGCGGCGGCTTGGATCGGAATGGGTCATTCTGGTCTCCGTTCTGTCTGATGGCGAACGCGGCGCCGGTGCCGGACCGTCGAGTCTGCTCTTCGTTCCCAAGTCACGACCGGCTCGACCATGACAAGGGTCGGCGACGACGGTCCTCACGCGCCGATGATCCGGAAATCGCCGTGAAGGGGATCGGTTCCGAAATCGCGCCGTCGCGACCGACTTCCCGCGCCGACCGGCCGCCTGCCGTTTTCCGCAAGGCGCTCTTATTCTCGGCGCGACGGCGCCCGTGCTTCAGACTGGACGCGGCGGTCGGTCCGGAAGATGGCGCCGCGCGGCGACCAGACCGGCGAGGGTCATGGCCTTGGCGTCCTGCGGCTCGGCCTGCAGGCCGCAGAGCGCGAGACCCGAGCGGTATGTCCGCGCGAGACCGGCGTCGCCGATCAGCGCCACCTCGCGGCCCAGCCAGTAGGGCTTCGACCCGGCCAGCTCCAGACCGATCAGCAGACCCGAGAGCCGCGCGCGGGCACGCTCCGGGCGCAGGTTCTCCAGCAGCGAGGCCGCGCGCAGGCCGAAGAGGCGCGACGGCGAATTTCTCCGGGCGGGCCATCGCGTCCTCGACGGCCTCGGCGAAATCCGCGTCGGACCATTCGTCGCTGCCGACGCTGTGGCGCAGCACGCTCGAATTCGCCAGCAGCCCGAAGACCTCGCCGGTCATGAAGGTGGCGAAACTGACGATCTCGCCGGCGCTGACATGGACCCATTTGGTGTGCGTGCCGGGCAGACAAAGCACGCCGTCGAACCGCGGGCGCGCGGCGATGAACCCTGCGATCTGCGTCTCCTCGCCCCGCATCACGTCCGGCGGCGAGGCCTGGCTGACGCCGGGGATGATGTGGACCGAAAGCCGCGGATCGGCGGCTGGCGCGCGGACCATCGCCTCGGCGTGGAGCGGCGCGCAGGGCGTCGCGACGTAGGGCGCCTCGATCCAGCCCTGCCGCGCGCCCACCATGCCGCAGGCGACGATCGTCGTGGGGCCGTCCAGAGCGAGCCAGGGTCCGACGAGATCGAGCAGCGCCGGCTCGAACCCGTCGCGGGCGAGCGTGTTCATCCCCGCCCCGGACGACGCCTCGGCCATCGGCGCCCCATCCGCGCCCATCGCCCAGGCCCGCAGGTTCGAGGTGCCCCAGTCGACGGCGATCCAGTCGGCGGCCTCGGTCATCGGCGATCTCCTCGGGGCGATGCGGCGTGCCGCGCGACGCGGCCGCGCGGAGGTGTCATTCGGGAAGCCATCCGGTGCGGAGCGCCGTGGCCCAGTCGTCCATCCCGTTCGCGGCGGCCCGGTCGGCGGCGGCCTCGTGGTCGTAGGGAACGCAGCGGAACGTGACGGACCAGGTCCCGCCCGCCCCCTCGGCCCAGGCGTAGCTGGCGAAGGGATGGCCGGTCTCGATCCGGTGCGGCGATCCGGCCGCGCCGAAACCCGGGCGCCCGACGCTGCCGGGATTGAGGATCAGCCGGCCGTCCTGGAGCCGGACCAGACGCGGAACGTGGCTGTGCCCGCACAGCATCAGCGACGCGTCGATTCCTTCGGCCTCGCGGGTGATCTCCGCGCGGGGGCGCGGCCGCACGATCCCGTCGGGGCCGGCCTCCTCGAGCCAATAGGTCGAGTCGGATCCGGGCGTGCCGTGGCAGAGGAAGACGTCGCCGCCGAGCGTCGCCGTCCCGGGCAACGCGCCGAGCCGGGCGGAATCCTCCGCCGGGAGGGCGTCGGCGGCGAAGGCGTCGGTCCGGTCCATCTCCGCGCGGGGGGTCTCCGCCACGGAGCGGTCGTGATTGCCGCGCACCCGCACGGCCTCGAAACCGGCCACGAGCGCCATCGTCTCGGCGGGCCAGAGCGGACCGCTGACAACGTCGCCAAGATCCGCGACGGCGTCCGGCGCGTAACGCGCCATGTCGTCCAGCACCGCCCGCAGAGCGGGGGCGTTGCCGTGGATGTCCGCGATGACCGCGAGCCTCATGCCCGGGACGCCTCCCACGCCGCGAGGATGACCCGGCCGGTCATCAGGTCGAGATGCGCGCCGCCGCCGTTCTTGTAGAGGGTGATCTCGTCCGGACCGCGTCGCCCGACCCGCCCCGGCACGATGTCGTAGAGATCGCCCAGCACGTCCCCGCGCGCGATCACTCCGCGCGCCAGAGGGTCCTTCAATTCGCCGATATGGTCGAGAGTAGTCTCGAAACTGTCCACGAAAACGCGCGACCGGCGCAGCGCGTCGTCATCGGCCTCGCGCATGTCGGCCTTGAAGGCGCCGATCAGATCGACGTGCTGGCCCGGCCGCAGCCAGTCGCCGCGCAGGAAAGGGTCGCGCGCCATGGTGGCGCAGGACACGATGTCGGCCTCGGCCACCGCCCCGGCCAGATCCTCGGCCACCGTCGCCCCGTGACTGTCGGCCAGCGCGCGGGCCTTGTCGGCCGAGCGGTTCCAGAGCGTGACGTCGATGCCGGGAAAGACCGCGCGGTACGCCTCGATCAGCGAAGCGGCCACGGCGCCCGCGCCGACGATCAGGAGCCGCCGCGAATCCGGCCGGGCGAGGAGGCGCGCGCCGAGGACGGAATCGCCCGCCGTCTTCCATTTCGTGACCAGCGCGCTGTCGATCACCGCGAGAGGCAGCCCCGTCGCGTCCTCGAACAGCACCATCGCGCCGTTCACCGAAGCGAGGCCGCGCGCGGGATTGCCGGGCAGCACCGTGACGGACTTGACCGCCACGCCCATCCCGTCGATCCAGGCCGCGCGGGACAGCAGCGTGTCGGCGCCGCGCGAAAGGAACGTGTCGCCGATGGCCGGGCGCGGCGCGCGGTGTCCTTCGGCCAGCGCGTCCGCGAGCGCGGTCCAGTCGAGCAGATGCTCGACATCGGCGGCGGCGATGTAGGGGAGCGCGGCCACTATCCGCCGGTCGTCACCATCGCGCGGGCGATCCGCTCCAGCCCGTCGCGCGGCAGGCCGGCGATGTTCACCCGGCTGTCTCCGACCATGTAGATGCCGTGATCCTTGCGGAGCGCCGCCACCTGGTCCGGACCCAGCCCGAGCCGCGAGAACATGCCGCGGTGATGCGCGATGAAATCGAAACGGTCGGAATTGGTCTCGCGGCGCAGCGCCTCGGCGAGGCCGGTGCGCAGCGTGAGCATGTCCTGGCGCATGTCCTCGAGCTCGGCCATCCAGTCGGCGCGCAGATCGGCGTCGTTCAGGATGATCGACACCACCTTGGCGCCGTGATCGGGCGGGAAGGAGAAATTCAGCCGGTTGAGCGTCGCCATGTTGGCCTTGGTCACGCCGGCGGCCTCGGGCGTTGCGGACAGCGCCAGCGCCACGCCGACCCGGTCGCGGTAGAGGCCGAAATTCTTGGAGCAGCTGGCCGCGATCAGCATCTCGGGCACGCGGCCCGCCATGTGACGCACGCCCGCCGCGTCGTCATCGAGCCCGTCGCCGAAGCCCTGGTAGGCCATGTCGATCATCGGCACGAGGCCGCGTTCGACGATGAGATCGGTCAGCGCCGCCCATTGGTCGAGGCTCGGATTCGCGCCGGTCGGGTTGTGGCAGCAGCCGTGGAGCAGGATCACGTCACCCGCTTTCGCGCCCGCGAGATCGGCCTTCATGCCATCGAAATCGACGCCGAGCGTGTCGCCGTCGAAATAACGGTACGTCTTCACCGGAATGCCGAGATGCGCGAGCATCGCGGGATGGTTGGGCCAGGTCGGGTCCGACAGCCAGACGGTCGCCCCGTCGTCGGACCGGCGGATCAGCTCGAAAAGCTGGCGCAGCGCGCCGGTGCCGCCGGGGGTCTGCGCGCCCGCCAGCCGCGCGCGGTCGACGGCGTCGCCGAGGATGAGGTCGGCCATGCCGTCCACGAACGAGAGGTCGCCGAGGAGGCCGACATAGGATTTGGTCGCCTGCTCCGCGAGCAGCCGCTTCTCGGCGGCCTTGACCGCGCGCATGACGGGCGTGCGCCCCTCGGCGTCCTTGTAGACGCCGACGCCGAGGTCGATCTTGTCGTCGCGCGGATCCTCGGCGAAGAGGCTCATCAGCGCGAGGATCTTGTCGGGCGGCGGCGGGGTCAGGGTCTCGAACATGGTGTCCTCCGGGGTTCAGTCGCCGTTGATGTCGCGGTCGCGGGTCAGCACGCGGCTTCGGGTCTCGCGGCGCACGGGCGCGAAGCCGGCCTTCTGGTAGAGCGGCAGGGCGCGCGGGTGGTCGAGGGAATTGGTGTTCACCGTCACGCGCGTCACGCCGGGGCGGTCCCAGGCCGTGTGGACGGCGGTCTCGATCAGGAAGGTGCCGAGCCCCCGCCCGGTCGCCTCGGGGACCAGGCCGAAATAGGTGAGGTCGCAGAGCCCGGCCTCGCGGCCGTCGAGGATGAAGAACCCGTGCGGCCAGCCCGCGCGCATCAGGGTGTAGAGCACCACGCGCGGGTCCTGGAGGAATTCCGCGAGATCGGCGCGGTCGCGCGCGTGCTGGTCGGTCCATTCGTAGTCGGCGCCGACCGCGTCGTAGAGACAGAGGAAATACCAGACCGGCGGATTCTCGGCCGCGACGAGCGCCGAGACCGGCCCGGCCGGCAGATGCGGGCGCGGATGGCGCGGACGGTCCGTCATCTCGAGGAAGGTGACGGTGTACTCGATCGTCTCGCCGGCGGAACGTCTCATCCGGTCTCGACCTTCAGATCGGGATAGGCGCCCCATTCGGCCCAGGACCCGTCATAGACCGAGACGCGGCGGTTGCCGAGCCGTTCGAGCGCGAGGCTGACGATCGCGGCGGTCACGCCGGAGCCGCAGGTGGTGATCGCTGGGCGGGCGACATCGACGCCCGCCGCCTCGAAGACGGCGCGAAGGTCCGCGTCGGACTTCATCGTGCCGTCCGGATTCAGGAGGCTCGCGTAATGGACGTTTTTCGATCCGGGGATGCGGCCCGCGCGCAGGCCGGGGCGCGGCTCGGGCTCCTCGCCGCGGAACCGGGCGGGCGAGCGGGCGTCGACGATCTGCGCGTCGCCGAGCTTGGCGGTGGCCGCGACCTGGGTGACGTCGCGCACGAGGCCGGAATCGCGCCTCGCGGTGAAGTGGCGGTCGCGGTGGAGCGGCGCGGAGGCGTCGAGCGGGCGGCCCTCGGCGCGCCATTTCGGCAGCCCGCCGTCGAGCACGGCCACGTCCTCGACCCCGAAGAGCCGGAACATCCACCAGACCCGCGCCGCGCTGAAAAGCCCGAGCGCGTCATAGACGACGATCCGGTGTCCGTCGCCGATCCCGAGCGCGCGGACGCGGCTGACGAACTTCTCGGTCGGCGGGACCATGTGCGGCAGGTCGGAGCGGGTGTCGGAGACGTCGTCGATGTCGAAGAACCGCGCGCCGGGAATATGGCCCGCCTCGTATTCCGCGCGCCCGTCGCGCCCGGAATCCGGCATGTGCCAGGAGGCGTCGAGCACGCGCAGGTCCGGGGCTTCGAGATGGTCCGCGAGCCACGCGGTCGAGACCAGAAGCTTCGGATCGCTTGCGGGCAACGGATTCTCCGGGACATAATGTTGCGCGGGTCCAACCCGAATAGCCGGGTTGCGGATCGCGGGCAAGGCCGCGGCGCCGCCCCGGCGGACCGCCCGACGGATCGGTCTCCGCCGGTGAAGGCCGTGTCCCGGCATTGCCATCCCGTCCGTCGGGTCTAGAAGGAAGCCGGGTCCTCGGACCCGCCCGCAAGGAAGGCATGCGCATGGAACTCGCGAGCGCCAACGGCGTCCGTCTGGCCTACGAGAGCTTCGGCAGCCCGGACGACGAGGCGATCCTGCTGATCTCCGGCCTCGGCACGCAGATGGTCCGCTGGTCCGGGCCCTTCTGCCTCGACCTCGCCGGGCGCGGCTTCCGGGTGATCCGTTTCGACAACCGGGACAGCGGGCGCTCCACCCATCTCCCGCACCTCCCGCCCCCCGATTTCGGCGCGCTCGCGGCCGCGCTCGGGGCCGGGAAGACCCCGGACGTGCCCTACACGCTTCGCGACATGGCGGCCGACGCGGCGGGGTTGCTCGACGCGCTGGATATCGGCGCCGCGCACGTGGTCGGTCGCTCGATGGGCGGGATGATCGCCCAGATCATGGCGACGGACCATCCGGGGCGGGTGCTGTCGCTGACCTCCGTGATGTCGTCGACCGGCAATCCGGGTCTGCCTCCGCCGGATCCGGATGTCATGGCGTCGATGATGCGCCCGCGACCGGATCCGGCGGCGGATCCCGAAGGGTTCATGACGCGGAGCGTCGCGTTCGCGCGGCTCTTATCCGGCGGGGGCGCGTTCGACGAGGCGGCGCACCGGGCCGTCATCCTCGAGGAGACGCGCCGCGGCCACGATCCCGCGGGAACCGCGCGCCAGCTCGCCGCGATGGCCGTGGCGGGAGACCGGCGCGCGGAGCTCGCGACCGTCTCCGCGCCGACGCTTGTGGTGCATGGCGCCGAGGATCCGCTCATTCCGCCGGCCTGCGGCGAGGATACGGCGGCGACGGTTCCCGGCGCGCGGCTGCTTCTGATCGGGGGCATGGGTCACGATCTTCCGGCCCGCTTCGCCGGCGCCGTGGCGGACGCCATCGAGAGCGTCGCCCGACGCGGCCGGGAGCCCGCCGGGACCGGAGCCTGAGCGGAGGGGCCCGTCGGCCGGAATATCTGATTCCCCTCGGGAAAGCGGTGCGACAACGCATTCCGGAGATCTCGGCGGCGAGCGCGAGCGTGGGAGCGCTTCCGCCGAGATAGGGGCGCAGCACCGATCGGAGAGCGGCGACGAAATCCCAATCCTCGGCGCGCTCCGCCAACGATGGCGGCGCGTCGGCGACCTCCGGAGGTGGCGCGTCGGTCAAGGCCAGCACGTGAGGTCGGACGAGGATCGAACTGAGCGGCCGTCCCGTGAGGATCCGGGTGTCGCCGTACGCCTCAAGCGCCGCGACGCATTGCCGGGATCGGGACACGAAGGTCATTTCGACCGAGGCCCAGACGTCGGCCGCCGCGCCTTCCGGCGTCGCCGGCGGCGGCGGAGACTCCGTCGCTCTCGCCAAGAAGCTCTCCAACCCGATCTCGGACCTGATCAGCCTGCCGTTCCAGCTCAACTACAATCAGGGCTTCGCGACCGGCGACGGCGATCAGTACACGCTCAACATCCAGCCGGTGATCCCGTTCTCGATCAGCGCGGACTGGAACGTCATCTCCCGCACCATCGTGCCGATCGTCAGCCAGGACGGGGTCATCCCCGGCAGAGGCTCGCAATTCGGCCTCGGCGCGACCACCCAGAGCTTCTTCCTCTCGCCGAAGGCGCCGACGGAAGCCGGCCTGATCTGGGGCGTCGGTCCGGTGTTCCTGATCCCCACGGCGACCGACGACATCGCCACCAACCAATGGGGCGCGGGCATCACCGGCGTGGCGCTGCGCCAGAGCGGCCCCTGGACCGTCGGGGCGCTGGCCAACCATGTCTGGTCGCTGACGGGCGACGACGAGGACGGCGACATCTCGGCGACGTTCCTCCAGCCCTTCGTGAGCTACACCACTCCGAAGGCGACGTCGTTCACGATCAACACCGAGTCGACCTACGACTGGGAAACGGAACAATGGTCCGTGCCGATCAACGCCACGATCGGACGGATCGTCAAGATCCACGAGCGACCCGTGCAGTTCAGCCTCGGCGCGCGCTACTACGCCGAGTCCGCCGACTACGGCCCGGATGGCTGGGGCGCCCGGTTTCAGGTGACGCTGCTGTTTCCGAAATAGGCCAAGATGGTGCGGACGCCGCTATCCGCGCGCTCCGTTCGCCGATATTGACATGAATAGAGGGCAAGAAGACATGACAAGACGAGTACGGACCGAAACGGTCGCCGTCGATCCGACCCGCCGCCGGATACTTGCCGGGTCGGCGGGCTGCGTGGCCGTCATCGCGGGCGTCGGCGCGGCGCGGGCGCAGGAGACGACCGGGACCACGGCGGACTTCCTGTTCGTCCAGACCGCCGACGCGATGGCGTTCGACGCCGACCGGAATCGCCTGACGCTGCGCGACGTCGGCACGACGACGCTGTTCTTCTCCGACCGCCCCGAGCGGATCGCCGGCAACATGACGACGGCGGCGTTCGTTCCGTTCTGGAGCGAGGGCAAGGACAGTTTCCTCTCCGACAACCCCAACGCCGATCTCTCCATCCTCGAGAACGGCGCGCTGAAGCAGGTCGTGGTGGAATTGAGCGATCCGGTGCTCGACGCGGGCGATCTCCACTACACGGTGAAGATCGTCTCCGGCGAGATGCCGGTTCTGGGCGAAAACGTCTCGGTCTTCATCGACGTGATCGGCATGCCGCTGACGCCCCTCTCCGTCGCGGGCGTGCGCCGTCGCACGTTCCGTCGCGCGGCGATCTATCGATAAGCGGGTTCAAACGGGAGAAATCGAATGAAACGGTCACGACGCCCACTTTCCGCCCCTCTGACGGCCGCGCCCGCACTTTTCGCCACGGCGATGATCGCGGGCACCGCGGCGCTGGCGCAAGGCGCGCCGACCTATTCGGCGGATGTTCCGGCCAAGATCACGACTCCCGACAGCACCGACACCCGCATCGGCACGCTGAACTTCAAGGATGGCGCACCGGACGGGAAGACCGTCGATCTGGTGTACGACAACCTCGATTTCATGCGCGGCGTGCAGTCCTTCCTGACCGGCATTTCCGCCACCTCGATCCGCGCGGCGTGCAACGGGTTCGAGACCATCGGCATCGAAACGAACGAGGCCTTCGGCATCACCGAACAACTCATGGATGCCAGATCCCTGTTCCTCACGCCGAACACCACCACGGTCTACGGCTTCACCTGTTTCGACCTGTCCGCGGGTCCGATGGTCATGGAGGTGCCGACCGGTGTGCTCGGCCCCGTCGATGACGCGGATTTCCGCTGGGTCAACGATATCGGCCTGACCGGACCGGATGCCGGCAAGGGGGGCAAGTATCTTTTCGTGCCGCCCGGCAATACCGAGGCCATGCCCGAGACCGGGTATTTCGTCCAGAAGCCCCGCACGAACACCCTGCTTCTTTTCTTTCGGGCCTTTGTCGAGAATGGCGACGTGGCGGCCGCCGTGGACCATGTGAAGGCGGGCACCAAGGTCTATCCGCTCAGCGCCGCCGACAATCCGCCGGCGACCGAATTCGTCAATGCCTCCGGCCGGCAGTTCAACACGATCAGCGCGAACGATTTCAGCTTCTACGAGGAGCTGAACCAGGTCGTGCAGGCCGAGCCCGCCGACTGGGTGGACCCGGCGACCGTCGGCCTCTACGCCTCGATCGGCATCCGCAAGGGTCAGGATTTCGCGCCCGACGAGCGGATGAGGAAGATCCTGACCGAGGCCGTCGCGGTGGGCAACGCCACCGCGCGGACCTTCCTGTTCGCGTCCCGGGATCCATCGGCGAAATTCTACGACGATCGCCAGTGGTTCACCACGTTCATCGGCGGAAGCTATCTGTTTCAGGACGGCCCCGAGCGGCTGATGGATGCGGCCACGATGTTCTTCTACGGCTTCACCGGCATCACTCCGGCGATGACGCTGAAGAAGGCGGGCGAAGGATCGGCCTACGCCATGACGGTCCGCGATTCCGCAGGTGATTTCCTCGACGGCGGCAAGACCTACAAGGTCACGCTTCCCGGCCCGGTTCCGGCCAGGGATTTCTGGTCGTTCGTCGTCTACGACAACCAGTCCCGGTCGCTTTTGGAGACGGATCAGAAGCTGGCGGGCATCGACAGCAACGACAAGGCGCTGACCGTGGGCGCGGACGGGTCCGCCACCGTCTGGTTCGGACCCGAGGCACCCGAAGGTCACGAATCCAACTGGGTACAGACCGTGCCGGGTCAGGGCTACTTTTCGCTTTTCAGGCTCTATGGACCGCTGGACTCGTGGTTCGACAAGACCTGGAAGATCGGCGATCTGGAGCCGGTGACCGAGTGATATGAAACGGCAGGGAAAATCTGATGGGAGTTCTCGTATTATACTGACAAAACTCAAGCTCGCCGCCGCCGTGGCGATCGTTTTCCTGCTCTCGCCCCCGTCCACGCCCAGGACGTGACCCCGGAAGAGGCGCGCGCGATCGCCAAGGAAGCCTACGTCTACGGCTATCCGCTGGTGGACAACTACATCATCTCCTACGACTACTTCGTGGACAAGACGAGCCCGAACTTCAAAGCGCCCTGGAACGAACTCAAGAACATCAACCGCGTCTTCACGCCGGCCGATACCGCAGTGCAGCCCCCAATTCGGACACGCCGTATTCCTGGGCGGGGCTGGATCTGCGGGCCGAGCCGATCGTGCTGTCGCTGCCGGAGATCGAGAAAGGTCGCTACTACGACGTCGAGATCTGGGACGCCTACAATTACATCATCGGCTACGCCGGGTCGCGGACCACGGGCAACGACGCCGGCAACATCATGATCGCCGGGCCGGACTGGACCGGCGAGACCCCTGAAGGCATCAAGAAGGTGTAAACGTCCGATACGCAGTTCGGCGTTCTCGTGATCCGCACGCAGCTGTTCAATCCGGCCGACATCACGAACGTCGAGAAGACCCAGGCGGAGTACAAGATGCAGCCCCTGTCGGCGTTCCTAGGCACGACGCCACCGCCGGCCGTGGACTTCATCGAGCCGCTGACCAAGGCCGAGCTGAAGACGTTGCTCGAGTTCTTCAACATCATGAACTTCGTGCTGACCTACAGCCCGACGGTCCCGAGCGAGAAAGACCTCAGGGAACGCTTCGCGAAGATCGGCATCGAAGGCGGCAAGACCTTCGACCCCGCCACGCTCTCGCCGGAAATCAGGACGGCCATCGAAGCGGGCCGCGCCCTGGATCAGTCCGGGTCGGAGAGGGCCTCGAGGAAGGCCGGACCGAAGCGTTCCGCCTTGGCCGGGCCGAGGATGCGTTCCAGCGCCGCGAGATCGCGGGGGCGGATCTCCGCGATCCGGGCGAGCGCGGACGCGTTGCAGGAGAGCGGCTTGCCGTTCCCGTCCGCGCCGTTCGCCAGCGCCCGCTGCGCGGCCTCCAGCCGGTCGTAGAGCGGCCCGCCAGCGCCGCCGGCCAGCCTGCGCCGCGCGGGATGCGGAATCTCCGCGCCGGCGCCCGCGATCACCTTGAGGAAATCCGGGCCGAAGCGGTCGAGCTTGACCGCGCCCACGCCGGAGATGCCGCGCATCTCGTCGAGGGTCGCCGGCCGCCTGCCCGCCATCTCGATCAGGGTGCGGTCGGGAAAGATGACGTAGGCCGGCACGCCGCCGGCCTCGGCCAGCTCGCGGCGCCGCGCCTTGAGCGCCGAGAGCAGGCCCTCGTCCTCCTCGGCGACCTGGGCCGCGGCCGGCGCGCGGGCGGGTCCGCGCGCGGCGCGGCTGAACGCGTCCTCGCGCAGTTCCAGCGGCTGTTCGCCGCGCAGAACCGGCCGCGCGGCCTCGGTCAGCCGCAGGGCGCCGTGGCGCGACGGGTCGGGCCGGATCAGGTCGAGGCCCATCATCTGCCGGAAGATCGCCTGCCACTGGCCCTTGGCGAATTCCTTGCCGACGCCGAAGGTGGGAAGCTGGTCGTGGCCGCGCCGCAGGATCTTCTCCGACCGGTCGCCGCGCAGGATGCCGATCAGGTGCTCGGCGCCGAAGCTCTCGCCGGTGCGCAGGATCGCCGAGAACGCTTTGCGCGCCGCCTCGGTCGCGTCGAAGAGCTTCGGGCGGTCCCGGCAGAGGTCGCAATTGCCGCAGGGCTCGGCCATCGTCTCGCCGAAATAGGCGAGCAGCGTCTGGCGCCGGCAGCGATGCGCCTCGGCCAGCCCGAGCAGCGCGTTCAGCCGCGCGTGGTCGGCGTCCTTGCGCTCCATCGGAGCGGCGCCCTCGTCGATCTGGGCGCGGCGCAGGCGGATGTCCTCGGCGCCGTAGAGCGTGAGCGTATCGGCCGGCGCGCCGTCGCGCCCCGCGCGGCCGATCTCCTGGTAGTAGGATTCGATGGATTTCGAGAGGTCGGTATGCGCCACATATCTTATGTCGGGCTTGTCGACGCCCATGCCGAAGGCGATCGTCGCGCAGACCACGAGCCCGTCCTCGACCTGGAACCGGGTCTCCGCGATGCGGCGTTCCTCCGATTCGAGCCCGGCATGGTAGGCGAGCGCGGTATGCCCCGCCTCGCGCAGCGCCTGGGCCAGAGTCTCGGTCTTGTTGCGGCTTGAGCAGTAGATGATGCCCGAGAGACCCTTCCGCGCCGCGACGAATTCGAGGATCTGTTCGCGCGGCCGGTCCTTGGGCGCGAAGGCGAGGTTGATGTTCGGACGGTCGAATCCGCGCAGGAACGTCTCGGGCGGCGTGTCGGGAAACAGGCGCCGGATGATCTCGGCGCGGGTCTCGGCGTCGGCGGTGGCGGTCAGGGCGATGGTCTGCACGCCGTTCAGCGTCCGGCGCAGCTCGCCGATGCGCAGGTAGTCGGGCCGGAAATCGTGGCCCCACTGGCTGACGCAATGCGCCTCGTCGACCGCGAGCAGGCCGACGTCGATGCGCCGCAGGAGCGCCGAGGCGCCGCCGGAAGCGAGACGCTCCGGCGCCATGTAGAGCAGCTTGAGCGCGCCCTCGTCGATGGCCGCGAAAACCGCCTCGGTCTCCTCGGGCGTGCTCTGCGAGGTGAGCGCGCCGGCGTTCACCCCCGCCGCGCGCAGGGCGCGGACCTGGTCGCGCATCAAAGCGATCAGCGGCGAGATCACCACCGTGACGCCGGGCCGCGTGAGCGCCGGAAGCTGGAAGAGCAGCGATTTTCCGCCTCCGGTCGGCATGATCGCGAGCACGTCGCGGCCGGCCTCGACGGCGTCGACGACCTCCTCCTGGCCGGGGCGGTAGTCCGGGAAGCCGAAGACCTCGGAAAGCAGGCGTCGGGCTTCGGTCACGTGTCGGCGGTCAGGATGGAGATCATCGTGTCCCCATAGCGGCGGGAATCCCGCAGGGTCAAGCCGGGCGGCGGCGTCACCGCCGCGCTCTCCTCCTGGACGATCAGCGCGCCGGGCGCGATCCAGCCGCCCCGCCCCGCCGAAGCCAGCGCGCGCTCGCCGAGACCCCTGCCATAGGGCGGGTCGAGAAAGATCAGATCGAACGGCGCCGCGCCGTTCGGCCCGAGCCGTGTGGCGTCGAGCCGCAGGATCGCGGTCTCCGCCTCCGCGCCCAGACGGGCCACGTTCATCCGCAGGATGCCGAGCGCCTTCGGGCCGTCGTCCACGAAGGTGACATGCGCCGCGCCCCGCGACAGCGCCTCGAGCCCGAGCGCGCCGGTCCCGGCGAAGAGGTCGAGCGCGCGCGCGCCTTCGGGCGGGGCCGGATCGCCGTAGCCGCCATGGGCGATCAGGTTGAACAGGCTCTCGCGCACCCGGTCAGATGTCGGGCGAAGCCGCGCGAGCGGATCGCCGCCGCCGACCGCCGCGAGCGCCGCGCCGCGATGCCGTCCGCCGATGATCCGCATCAGGCGAGATCCTTGAGGTCGGTCGCGGGATCGGCCACGCGGTCGGGGTCCGGCGACACGCCCGCCTCGATCCAGCGCTTGGCGGTCATGTACGCGCGGGGATCGTTCATCGCGTCGATGGAGATCAGGCGCGGCCCCCGGAAATACCAGACCGACAGCCCGCCGGAACGGGCGCCCGGGCGCGTCACCACGCGGTCGTGGCCGGCGTTGAGCCCGGCGATCTGGAGCTTGACGTCGTACTGGTCCGACCAGAACCATGGCCGCGCGACGTAAGGCGCGGGATCGCCCAGCATCGCGGCGGCGGTCGCCTCGGCGTGCTCGATGGCGTTGGGGACGCTTTCGAGCCGGATGCGGCCCTCGGGCCCGGGAAAGCTCGCGCAGTCGCCGGCGGCGAAGATCGCGGGATCGGAGGTGCGGCCGGTCGCGTCGACTGCGATGCCGTTATCGACGTCGAGACCGGCGGCGCGGGCGAGATCGTCGGCGGGGGTCACGCCAATGCCGACGAGGACGAGTTCGGCGAGGATCACGCTTCCGTCCGCCAGTTCTCCGCCGGTGACGCGCCCCTCGCGGCCGGTCAGACGTTCCAGCGTCACGCCCTCCCGGATCGCGACGTCATGTGCGCGGTGCAGGTCGCGGAAGAAATCCGCCGTCTCTGGCGCCGCGACCCGCGCGAGTATGCGCGGCGCCTGCTCGATCACGGTGACGGTCAGCCGCGCCTCCGACAGGACGGCCGCGGCCTCCAGCCCGATATAGCCGCCGCCGACCACGAGCGCGCGGGTCCCGGGAGTCACGCGTCGGGCAAGCGCGTCGGCGTCGGGCAGGCCGCGCATGGTCAGCACGCCGTCCAGATCGCCGCCCATGTCGGCGGGCAGACGGCGCGGGACCGAGCCGGTGGTCAGAGCCAGCAGATCGTAGGGAAGCGTCCGCCCGTCGCGCAGCGTCACGGTCCGCGCCGCCCGGTCGATGGCGACGGCCGGCGCGCCCGTCTCCAGCGCGATGTCCTGCTCGGCGTAGAACGAGGCGGGCCGCAGGAACAGCCGCTCGCGCTCCATCTCGCCCTTGAGATAGGCCTTGGAGAGCGGCGGGCGCTGATAGGGCGGCGCGTCCTCCCCGCCGATCAGCGTCAGCGGCCCGGTATGCCCGAGCGCGCGAAGACGGGCGGCGAGACTGGCGCCGGCCTGACCCGCGCCGACGACGACGATCCTGGGTGATTTTTCCGACATGCTCTTCGCCCGCTCCGCCGGGTGGTCTATATGAAGGCGGTCGAACACCGCAACTTTGAAAAGGGGATACGCATGGCTCTCGCGATCGGAGACAGACTGCCCGACGCTTCGCTGGTCAAAATGGGAGAGGACGGTCCGGAGACGGTGGATCTCGCCGCGCGCCTCGCGGGCCGCAAGGTCGTCGTCTTCGCGCTGCCCGGCGCGTTCACCGGCCCCTGCACCACGGCGCACGTGCCCAGCTTCATCCGCACCGCCGACGACTTCCGCGCCAAGGGCGTGGACGAGATCATCTGCATCGCCGTCAACGACCCCTTCACGCTGAAAGCCTGGGGCGAGAGCACGGGGGCGACGGCGGCCGGGATCACCATGCTCGGCGACGCGGACGGCGCGCTCACGCGCGCGCTCGGAATGGAGTTCACCGCGCCCGAGCTCGGCCTCATCGGCCGTTCGAACCGCTACGCGCTTCTGCTGGAGGACGGCGTGATCACGCATGCGAACGTCGACGAGCCCGGGACCTGCGACATCTCCACCGGCAAATCGTTGCTGGCCACGCTCTGAATGCCGGAGATCGCATCGACGATGATCGCCGTCGGCGACCGCCTGCCGGACGCCGACCTGCTGCGCATCGGCGCCGACGGCCCCGAGACCGTCCGTCTCGGGGAGCTTCTCGCCGGGCGCAGGGTGGTGCTCTTCGCCCTGCCGGGAGCGTTCACCCCGACCTGCGACTCGGCGCATCTGCCGAGCTTCATCCGCGCCAAGCCCGGTTTCGACGCCAAGGGTGTCGACGAGATCGTCTGCGTCTCCGTCAACGACGCGCACGTGATGCGGTACTGGGG
The DNA here is from genome assembly GCA_963798765.1 of uncultured Alphaproteobacteria bacterium. Lineage (GTDB taxonomy): Bacteria > Pseudomonadota > Alphaproteobacteria > Rhodobacterales > Rhodobacteraceae > Amaricoccus. The sequence continues at coordinate 315,784 of CAWCUP010000020.1, forward strand.
CGAGCAGTCCGGCGCCGCGAAGGCGGGGATCACGCTCCTGGCCGACGCGGACAGCGCGTTCACCAGGGCCGTCGGCATGCAGTTCAGCAACCCGGCGGTCGGCTTCCATGACCGGTCGCGGCGCTACGCGATGCTGGTCGAGGACGGCGTGGTCGGCGTGCTGAACGTCGAGGAGAAGACCGGACAATGCGGGATCAGCGCGGGCGAGACGCTGCTCGAAGCGGTCTGACGGCCGGATCGGCTTGATCCGCGCCCGGTTTTACGGTCTGAATGCGGCAAAGCCGGGAGCGGAACATGGCCGGAACCTTCTACGAGTTCTTCGCGGGCGGCGGCATGGTCCGGGCCGGCCTCGGACCGGGCTGGACCTGCCTTCTGGCCAATGATTTCGACCGCAGGAAGGCCGGGACCTACCGCCTGAACTGGGGCGGCGACGCGCTGATCGTCGGCGACATCCGCAACATCGCGCCCGACGAGATGCCGGGCCGGCCCGATCTGGTCTGGGGCTCGTTCCCCTGCCAGGACCTGTCGCTCGCCGGCGGCGGCGCGGGCCTTCGCGGCGACCGCTCGGGAACCTTCTGGCCGTTCATCGACCACGTCCGCGCGCTGCGCGACGGGGACCGCGCGCCCGCGATCGTCGCGCTCGAAAACGTGCTCGGGACGCTCACCTCGCATGGCGGAGCGGATTTCACCGCCATCTGCGCGGCGCTCCGCGATCTCGGCTACCGTTTCGGCGCCATCGTCGTCGACGCCGCGCGTTTCGTACCGCAATCCCGCCCGCGCCTGTTCGTGATCGCGTTGCGCGACGATCTCGCCCCCGCGCCATCCACCTCCGGCGACGGCCCGATGGTTCCGTGGCATACGACCGCCGTGAAAACCGCCTTCGCCGGTCTGCCGGCAGCGCTGAAAGACGACTGGCTCTGGTGGCGGATGCCCGTGCCGGCCGCTCGCGTGGCGAAGTTCGCGGACCTTGTCGAAGAGACGCCGGATTCGACGCGCTGGCACGAGCCGGCGGAGACGACGGCGCTGCTGTCGATGATGTCGGAGGTCAATCTGGCGAAGGTCGAGACCGCCAAGGCGTCCGGTTTGCGGATGGTCGGCACGCTCTACAGGCGGACGCGTCATGAGCGCGGCGTCCGGGTCCAGCGCGCCGAGATCCGCTTCGACGACATCGCCGGCTGCCTGCGCACGCCCGCCGGCGGCTCGTCGCGCCAGTCGATCATGGTGGTCGAGGGCGACAGGATCCGCTCCCGCCTGATCTCGGCGCGCGAGACCGCGCGGCTGATGGGCCTGCCCGACACTTACCGCCTTCCGGACCTTTACAGCGAGGCGTATCACCTGACCGGCGACGGCGTCGTGGCGCCGGTCGTGCGGCACATCGCGCGACACCTCTTCGAACCGCTTCTCGCCGCCGGACGGGACGACCCCGCTCCGGCAAGGGTCTCCCCGTCGCGCGCGGCCGCCGTCGCCTGATGGACCCCGATTTCTGGCACGAGCGGTGGGAGCGCGACCAGATCGGCTTTCACGAACCCGAGGCCAACGCCCTCCTGGTCGCGCATCTCGGCGCGCTCTCGCTCATCCCCGCCGCGCGGGTGTTCGTGCCGCTCTGCGGCAAGACGCGCGACATCGCGTGGCTGATGGAAAAGGGATACCGCGTCGTCGGCGCGGAACTGAGCGAACTGGCGGTCCGGCAGCTTTTCGCCGGGATGGATCTCGAGCCGGCGGTCCTCGGATCGCGGCCCGCTCCGCCGCTTCGAGGCTCCCGGCATCGACATCCTCGCGGGCGACATCTTCGACGTGACGGCGGACGTTCTCGGCCCGGTAGACGCCGTCTACGACCGGGCCGCGCTCGTGGCGCTCCCCGAGGATCTCCGCCCGCGCTACGCCGCCCATGTCCACGCGATCACCGGCGGCGCGCGGCAGCTGCTGATCTGCTTCGAATACGACCAGAGCGTGATGCCCGGCCCGCCGTTCTCGGTCGACGCCGCCGAGGTGGAGCGCGTCCACTCCCCGCGCTACCGCCTCACGCGCCTCGCCGCCGTTCCGGTCGAAGGCGGCCTCAAGGGCAGATGCCCCGCCACGGAAACCGTCTGGCTCCTGCGCTGAGCGCGCCCGGTCAGCCGCCCGAATGGTGCAGCTTGCACAGGCACTCCACCGGCTCCGAATGGTCCCGCTGCACCTCGACGCCGTCGCCCGCCAGCCTGTCCATTTTCCGCGCCAGATCGATGTCGAGCGCGCTCAGCCCGTCGCAGGAATGCGTGGTCAGCGTCACGTCCACGACGTTGTAGACGTTCGACCATTCCGGATGGTGGTTCATCTTCTCCGCGACCAGCGCCGCGCGCGACATGAAGCCCCAGGCCTCGACGAAGCTGCGGAACTTCCAGATCTTGCGGATCGAATCCCGCTCCGGGTCCGCGCCCCATCCGGTCGCGCCCAGCGCGGGCAGGTCGCGGTCGCGGTCGGTCTGGCTCAGACGGTCGGTCATGGCGGCAATCTCCGGTCCGGTTCGGTTCCGCTCGGATCATAGCGCGGGGACGGCGGGGCTCCAAGCGGCGCGGACGGGGCCGGACGGCCGGTCCGGGGCGCGCGCGGTCCGCCTCGGCGGGACGGCCGGCCGGAGCCGCCGATCGCGAGCACGAGGATGATGGCGGCGCCCTGGGCGATGTCCTGCGCGCCGGGCGGAAGACCCGCGATCTGCATGGTGACGATGATCAGGACCAGCAGAAGCGCGCCGAAGACGGTGCCGGCGGCCGTGGCCGAGCCGCCGGCGATCAGGGTTCCGCCCAGAACGACGGCGCCGACGGACTGGAGAAGGTAGGGCGACCCCATCTCCAGAAAGGCGCCCCCGGCATAGGCCGAGAGAAGCGCCCCCGTGAACGTCGCGAGCAGCGCGGAGAGGACGAACGCGAGCGTCAGTCCGAGACCGACGCGGACGCCCGCCAGACGGGCGGTATCCCAGCCCTGGCCGATCGCGCCGATCTGGCGGCCGTAGGCGAGCCGCGCGAGCGCGAAGCCCGCCGCCAGGGCGACGGCGAGGCCGACCAGGGCGGCGATCGGCACGTCCCCGATGCGGCCCGTCGCCAGGAAGGCGAGCGCGTCGGCGGTGCCGCCGGTCTTGATCCGGCGGTTCACCAGGAGGGTGAGGGTCGCGAGCATGTAGCCCGTCGCCAGCGTCGCGATGATCGCGGGAATGCGCAGAAGCACGACGAGCGCCGCGTTGACGAGCCCGGTCCCGAGGCCGAGCGCCGCGAGCGCGCCGAGCGTGACCGGCAGACGCGCGTCCTCGCCGCCCGAGACCGCGACGGTCGTGAAGGCCGCGAGGGTCACGACGCTCGGGATCGACAGGTCGATGTTGCCGCGTCCGGTGGTGATCACCAGCATCTGGCCGATGGCGGCGACGGTCAGGAAGGCGGCCGACGTGGCGACGCCGCTCAGCGAGTGCAGACTGATCCGGTCCGTCAGCGCGGCGAGACACGCCCAGAGCAGCAGGACGCCGACGGCCGCCGGGATCCAGCGGCGCCGGGCGAGGAGGTCATGGAGCATCGCGCCGTCTCCATTCCACGAGGCTGCGCAGGCCGAGGATCGCGATCAGAAGCCCCCCCTGCACGAGCGCGTTGAAGTCGGTGCTGACCCCGAGCGTGGCCAGGGCCGCGCCGATCAGCGACAGCGTGACCGCCCCGGCCACGACGCCCCAGGGCGAGATGCGCCCGCCCAGAAGCGCGCAGCCGCCGACGACCACGCCCGCGACGCTCAGCAGCGTGTAGGCGGACCCGGCGTTGATGTCGCTCGCGCGGTTGGCGGCGGTGAGGTAGAGGCCGGCCGCGCCGGCGAAGGCCCCGGCGATCATGTAGCGCCGGATCGCGTAGCGCATCGGGTTCCAGCCGGTGCGGACCAGCGCGTCGGGACTGGATCCGAACCCGCGCAGCACGACGCCGAGCGGCGCGCGGTCGATCGCCGCGGCCGCGGCTCCGGCGAGCAGGATCAGCAGAAGCGGCGTCGGAACGCCGGGCAGGCTCCAGTCGATCGTCGCGCGCAGCCAGGCCGGCGCGGCGCCGCCCGGAGACGGCTGCACGGTCTGGCCGATCCCCGACCAGATGAAGGACGCGCCGAGGGTCACGACGATCGAGGGGATCGCCCGCCCGTGGATCAGCAGCGCGATCGCCGCGTATCCGCCGAGCGCCGCGACCAGGGCCGCCGCGCCGGCGGCCGGCGCGGTGACGAGCAGCGTGGCGCTGAGCACGTTGACCATGCCCGCGAACGCGCCGACCCCGAGGTCGATCTCGCTGCCCCCGACGACGAACATCTGCGAGAGGGCGACCAGCACCAGCACCACGGCCGGGGCGAGCAGAAGCTCCATCCCGAACGACGACACCACCAGCGGGTTCATGGCGCCCATGACCGCGACCAGAAGCGCGAGCGCGACGAACGGGATCGCGTGGAACAGGCGCTCGGACCGCGCGCTCCCCGTCCGGGCCGCGGCGGCGGCCTCGCCGGCGAAGCCTGCGCCGATGATCGCGTCCTCCCGGATCGCCTCGCCCGCGAGGTCGGCGACGATCCGGCCGCCCGCCAGCACGAGGACGCGGTCGCATTCCAGAAGCTCGGCGTCCTCGGTGGAGTTCCAGAGCACCAGGCGCCCCTCGTCGGCGATCGCGCGCAGCGCGCCGTAGAAGTCGCGCTTGGCGCCGATGTCGACGCCGCGGGTCGGGTCGTCGAGAAGCACCACCGGCGCCTCGTCGACGAGGCCGCGCGCCATCAGCGCCTTCTGCTGGTTGCCGCCGCTGAGCGAGAGGACCGGCGCGGCGAGGCGGTCCGGGGCGAGCGCGAGCCGCTCGGCCCAGGACCGGGCTTTCTCCGCCTCCACGCGCGCGCGCACGAGGGTCGGCGGAGGGCGGCGACCGACGCGCCCGATGGCGATGTTGTCGCGCACGCTCCAGAGCGGAAAGACGCCCTCGGTCTGACGGTCTCCGGAGACGAAGCTGGCGCGCGCCGAACGCGAGACCTCGCCGGGACGGGCCGCGGCCGGAGCGAACAGACGGCGCAGCAGCGCCTTCTGCCCGCCGCCTTCGAGGCCGGCGAGACCGACGATCTCGCCGGCGCGGAGTTCGAGCGGACCGCCGAGCGGCGCGGTCAGCGCGCCGTCGAGGCGGACGAGGACCCGACCGGCGCGGGAGGCGGCGGCCGGCGCGGCCTGCGGAAGCGCCGCGGCGCCGCCCACGGCCTCGACCAGTTCCCCCAGACCCGTCCGCGCGCGCGGCCGGTCCCACACCACGGCGCCGTTCCGCATGGCCACGATCCGGTCGGCGACCGCGAGGACCTCGTGGAGCTTGTGGCTGATGAAGACGACGCCGAGACCTTCAGCCGCCCGGGCTGCGATCCACGCGTGCAGCGCGCGCGCCTCCGCCGACCCCAGCGACGAGGTCGGCTCGTCGAGCACGAGAAGGCGCAGGCGCGGGTCGGCCGCGGCGCGCGCGATCTCCAGCATCTGCCGCCGGGCGATCTCCAGCCCGCCCACGCGGGCGTCCGGATCGACGCGCGCCTCGGGAAAGATCGCGCCGAGGCCGGTCCGCACCGCCTCGCGGTACGGATCGAGCCAGCGGGGACGCGCGCGGGCCCCGCCGGGGTTCTCGAGAAAGAAGTTCTCTGCGGCCGTCAGGTTGGGACAGAGCGACAGCTCCTGGTGCACCATCCGGATGCCGCGGCTCCGGCACTCGCGCGGACCGTAGGCGGCGAGGTCGACCGGCGTGCCGTCGATGCGGAACCCGCCGGCGTCGGGAATCGTCGCGCCGGTCAGCACCCGCATCAGCGTGCTCTTGCCCGCGCCGTTCGCGCCGATCAGGCCGACCACCTCGCCCGCGCGGACCGAGAGCGAGACGTCGCGGTTGGCGCGGGTCGGACCGTAGGTCTTGTCGATCCCCTCGAGCGAGACGATCGGAACGTCCGGCCTCGTCGGCCGGACGTCCTCCACTGCGGAGTGGTCGGACTCCACCGGCGCCCGTCAGCCGCCGGCCCGGGTCAGGTGCTCGGTCACCCAGTCGTGGTCGTAGCTCGGGCTGATGATGAATCCCGGCTCGAGGCCCTCGGCGAACTCGGAGAGCGTGTCGGCGTCCACCACGGCGACCGGCATGTTGATCGCCTTCGGCGGGTTCGCGCCCTGGGTGATGTCGTAGGCGAACCAGAAGGCCGCGCCGCCGATCCCCGGCGTCGTGTTCATCGAGGTGGTCCGGTAGTCGTGCTCCCTGCTGTAGGCGTCCCACCAGATCACGAAGTCCGAGCTGCCGCCGCCCTCGATCACCGGCATCTTCTCGGCGTAGGGTCCGCCGTACTGCTCGAAGGCGCGGGCGATGCCGAAATCGTCGCTTCCGCCCTGGGCGAGAACCGCGTCGACCTGCGGCAGGCTGGGAAGGATGTTCGCGATCGCCTGCTGCGCGACCGAGGCCGTCGCCTCGCCGATCACCTCGGCCACGACCGTCACGCCTGGGGTGGCGTCGAGCACCGCCTGCTGCGCCGCGTGCATCTGCGCGTCGGGCGCGGAGCCGGAGACGCCGCGCACGACGATCACGTTGCCCTCGCCGCCGATGAGATCCATCGTCGCCCGCGCCTGCTCGGTCTTGTAGCCGGTGAAGTCGAAGCCGAGCTTCCAGGCGCAATCCGCCGAGAGCAGCGAATCGAACGCGACGACGCTGATGCCGGCGTCGCAGGCGCGCGTGACGATGTCGTTGAGCGCCGTCTCCGAGGCGGCGTTTATGGCGATGGCGTCGACGCCGCGCAGGATCAGCTCGGCGATCTGGCTGTTCTGCTGGGCGACCGAGCCGTCCCCGTTGAGCACGACGAAATCCTCGATCAGGCCGTCGGCCTTCGCCTTCTCCGCCTGCTCCGTGAAGGCGTCCACCATCTGACGCCGCCAGGTGTTTCCGTAAAACGAGTTGGAGAGCGCGATCACCGGCTTGTCCTGGGCCGAGACCGGCGCGGGTCCGGCGATCGACAGCGCCGCCGCCGCCGCCGCGGCCATGAGCTTGAGGGTTCTGGTCATTGGTCTTTCCTCCTTCTGCTGGGTTTCAGGCTTCGACAGGTCGGATCGTGCGCCGCTTGCGCAGGAGCAGCCGGTGCGCCCGCAGCGAATCTATGAGGACCGCGAGGAAGATGATCGCCGCCATCAGGATCGGCTGGAGGTAGAGGTTGACCCCGGTGAACACGAGGCCGGTCTTGACCGTCTGGATCAGCGTCGCGCCGAACACCGCGCCGAACGCCGATCCGATGCCGCCGAAGAGGCTCGCGCCGCCGAGGACCGCCGCGGCGATCACGTCGAATTCGCGGCCCTCGCCGAAGCCCGCGTCGAGGCGCCCGATCTGGCTGATCATGACAAATCCCGCGAGTCCGGCGCAGGCCCCCGAGATGACGTAGACCCGGAACCGTACCGACGCGACCGGAAGCCCCGCCTTGCGGGCCGCCTCCGGATCGTTCCCGATGGCGTAGACCTGCCGGCCGAACGTCGTGCGCGACAGCACGACATGCGCGACAAGGGCGAGTATCGCGAAGAACAGGACCGGAACCGGAACGCCGCCGACCGAGGCGAGCCCGAAATCACGCATCGCCGGCTCGAAATCGAACTGCCGCGAACTGGTCAGGAAAGCGCCGAAGCCCCGGAACGCGAACAACGTCGCCAGCGTCACGATGAACGGCACGATCCCGAGACCGACGATCGCCGCCGCGTTGACCGCGCCGAGGACGCCGCCCGCCAGCACCGCGACCGCGAGCCCCCCCGGCACGCCGATCCCGAGGTCGCGCATCAGGATTCCCGCGATCAGCGGCGCGAGATACATCACCGCCCCGACCGACAGGTCGATCCCGGCGATCAGCAGCACGAAGGTGATCCCGATGGCGGCGATCCCGATGAAGGACGACTGCTTGACGATGTTGCCGAGGCTCTCCGCCGACAGGAAATCGGGGTTCTGCGCCCCGAACCAGGCCAGCACGGCGACGAAGATCGCGGCCGTCGCGTAGCGCAGAGCCAGATCGGAGAAACGGCTCATGGCATCGCCTCGCGGAACGCCGCGGCGAGCACCGTCTCGCGGTCGAAGGGCGGGGCGAACTCCGCCGTGATCTCGCCCCGGCTCATCACGGCGATCCGGTCGCACATGCCGGTCAGCTCCTCGAGTTCGGACGAGATGAAGAGAATGCCGCCGCCCCCCGCCGCCAGGCGGTCGGCCAGCGCGTAGATCTCGTACTTCGCGCCGACGTCCACGCCCCGCGTGGGCTCGTCCAGGACGAAAACCCGTGGCCCCGACATCAGCCACTTTCCGATGACGGCCTTCTGCTGGTTGCCGCCAGAGAGCGATTTCACCGGCTGCGCCGCGATGTCCCCCGCCCGGATGCCGAGATCGGCGCTCGCCCGCTCCGTCGCGCGCGCGTGCGCGGCCCGGTCCACGAGCCCGAGCGGGCCGCGCCCGAAATCGCGCGCGGCGACGAGGCTGAGGTTCTCCGCGACCGGAGCCTCCATCAGAAGCCCCTCCTCGCGGCGGTTCTCGGTGACGAACGCAAGTCCGGCGGCGATGCGTTCCGAGGCGCCTCCCTCCACCGCCGCCCCGTCGATCAGCACCCGCCCGCCCTCGACCGCGTCGAGACCGAAGGCCGCGCGGGCGAACTCGCTGCGTCCCGATCCCATCAGCCCGAACAGCCCCACGATCTCGCCCGAGCGGATCGCGAGCGACACGTCCTCCAGCACGCCCGGCTGCGTCAGCCCCTCGGCCCGGAAGACGACGTCCTGCGAAGGTCCCGCCGTGCGCGGCGGAAACAGTCCCGAGAGCTCCCGTCCGATCATCGACCGGATCATCCGCGACACCGGAAACTCCGCGGACGGCCCCTCGTCGACCAGCGCCCCGTCGCGCAGCACGGCGATCCGGTCGCAGACCCGCTCCACGTCGCCCAGGATATGCGAGATGTAGATGACCGTCCGCCCCTCCGCCTTGAGCCGTTCGATCACGTCGAAAAGACGCCCCGTCTCGCGCGGCGTGAGCGACGTGGTCGGCTCGTCGAAGATGATCAGATCCGCAGAGCGGTGCAGCGCCTTGGCGATCTCGACAAGCTGCCGCTCGCCGGGCGCGAGGTCTCCGACCGTCGTCTCGGGCGCGTGGCCGAGGTTCAGCCGCTCCAGGAGACCGCGCGTCGCCTCCGCGATGCGCCCGCGGTCGATCAGGCCCATCCGCCGGGGAAACCCGTCGATGAACACGTTCTCCGCGATCGAGAGATTGGTAAAGAGGTTCAGCTCCTGGTGGATGAACGCGATCCCGCGCGCGGTCGCCTCCGCCGGCGACGCGGGCGCGTAGGGCCGCCCGCGCCAGCGCATCGACCCGGCGCTCGGGCCCACCACCCCGCCGACCATGTTCATCAGCGTCGACTTGCCCGCGCCGTTCTCGCCGATCAGGCCGAGCGCGCCGCCCTCCTCGACGGCGAGCGTGAAGTCCCTGACCGCCGGCACGCCGTACCAGTCCTTGGCGAGACCGTCGAATTCCAGCAGCGCGCTCACGCCGCCGCCCCGCGCATCAGCCGCGTCCGGATCACGTCGAGCAGCGCGGCGGCCAGGATCACCCCGCCCTTGACCATGTCGATGTGAAACGCCGACAGGTTCATCAGGTTGAGCGTGTTGGAGAGCAGCACGAAGAACAGCACCCCGAAAAACGTCCAGATGATCTTGCCCTTGCCGCCGAAAAGGCTCGTGCCGCCGATCACCGTGGCGCCGATCACGTCGAGCAGGAAATTCCCCGCCCCGAGCGTGGGCCGCCCCGTCTCGAGCCGCGCGGTGTAGAGGATGGAGGCGATGGCCGCGCAGACCGCCGAGATCACGAAGACCGCGACGATCACCCGCGCGACCGGCACGCCCGAGATCTCCGCGGCCTTGCGGTTGATGCCGATCGCGAAGATCCATCGCCCGAAGACCGTCCGGTTGAGCAGCACATGCGCCAGCACCGCGACCGAGAGCGCGATCACCATCGGCCAGGTCACGAACGAATAGACCTCGCGCCGCGAGATCTGGCTCTCCAGCTGAGGCCCGAAATAGACCGAGACGATGTCGCCCTTGCCGAGCGTCACGAAACTCTCGGGCAACTCGCGGATGTTGTTGGATTGGGTCAGCCAGATCGCGAAGGCGCCGACCGCGATCATCGTCACCAGCGTCACCATGAAGGGCGGCATACCGAGCCGTGCCACGGACAGCCCGTTGGCGAGCCCGATGAGCGCGGCCACCGCAAGCATCGCCGCGACGCCGATCGCGGTGGCGTAGGCGGTCCCGGCGAGCAGGCCGCCTTCCTCGGTGAGAAACACGCCCCAGACAGGTGTGTTCGCCAGCACAGCCGCCGGGGCGGCCGTCGCCAGCAGCGTCGCGCCGACGACACTGGTCAGGCCCGCCACAGAGCCTTGGCTGAGGTCGATGCCGGCGATGGTCAGCACGAAGGTCTGTCCGACAGCGACCACAAGCAGTGGCCACATGTTCGACAGCAGGTTCGAAAGGTTCGCAGGGGTCGACAATGTCGGCAGGAACGGCGCGAGCAGCAGGAAATAGGCGAGCGAGAGGTAGAGGACGAAATAGTCCGACAGGAAAAGTTCCCCCGCCCGCCTCGCGAGACCGGCGGGCGGGGAAGCGCGCCGCGCCGCGCCCGCGGCGGCATTGTCGGGTGCGGGCGTCGGAGCCGAAAGGTCCGGCCGGAGGGATGCCCCGGCCGGCCGGACGCCACTCATTTGTCGAGGAACCCGTCAGCGAGCAGCACGCAGCCCCACATGTCCATTTCCCGCTCGCCGAGGTTGTCGGTGGTCAGCGCGAAGCCGGGATCCTCGATCACCTGATTCGGCTGAGCCTCGCCCGCCTCGATCGCGGCGAGGATCGCCTCCAGCGACTGGTCGGCCTCGAAGTACAGGTCCTGCACGCCGGTGGCGTCGACGTAACCGTCCTTGATGAGCTGGCAGGCGGTGGCGTCGCCGTCGAGCCCGGCCAGCCATACATGGCCGTCCTCGCCGGTCTTGGTCCAAAGCCCGCGCGGCTCGAAAACGGAGCGGACCGTCGGCCAAAGGAAGTCCGACGAGGTGAACAGCAGATCGACGTCAGGGTTCGCCGTCACCGCCGCCTCGAGGTTCGAGAGCGCGGTGGCCGCGTCCCAGTTGGACGCGACCTCGGTCACGTTGATCCGGTCGGCGTGCTTCTCGACCGAGGCGTAGAACCCCTCCTTGCGGCCGACCGCGTTCGGATCGCCGAGATCGCCGACGACGATGATCGCGTTCACCTTCTCGTCCGCGGGTGCGGCCGCCAACGCCTTCTCGATCACGAAGTCGACCGCCTGCCCGGCGATGGTGGCGTTGTCCGCGACCACGACGATGCCCTTCGAGAGATCCGAAGGCGGACGGTTGAACACCGCGATCGGCGTGTCCGCGTCCTGGGCCTCGGCGACGATGGTGGTGGCGGTCTCGCCGTCCTGCGGGATCAGGATGATCCCGTCGACGCCCTGGGCGATGCAGTCGCGCACCTGCTCGAGCTGGCGGTTGGCGTCCTCGTTGGCGTTGCGCTCGATGACCGTGTGACCGGCGTCGGCGAGGGTCGTCGTGATCGCCTGGTGGCCCGCGACCCAGAACTGGCTCTCGAGGTCCACGAAGGAGAAGCAGATGTTCGCCGCCGATGCGCCGCCGGCGAAGCCCGCCCCCAGCGCCATCGCCGCGGCGCCCGCGGCCAGTCGTTGCATTCGTGTCATGTCGTCACTCCCTTGGTTGATTTTCGTTGCAGGATGGCCCGCGCCTCAGACGGCGTCGGGATGGCAGATGTCCTTGACGGACTTCAGCACCGCCTCCGGCGCGAACACGCGTTCGAGCCAGTCGTCGCGGAAGATCTGCGGCCGCGCCTGTGCGATCGCGTGCAGCGCGCCGTCCGAGAACTTTCCCTCCGGAAAGACGCCGAACGCGATGGCGAGCTCGATGTTGAGATGCCCGAGCATGAAATCGATCGCGGCCCGCTCCGGCACGCCCCGCCGCACCGCCTCGTCCGTCGCCTCGCGCATCGCGAGCGCGAGCGTGGCCCCCACGGTCTCCGACAGCGCGGGCTCCAGGATCGCCAGCTGTTCGACCGTCACCCGGTGCGAGCGCATCACCGGCTTGTAGATCTCGCGCGCGACCGCCTCGCACAGCGCGTAGTGCTCCTCCGGTCCCTGCATCAGCGCGCAGACGATGTGCTGCTTGGCGTGGACCCCGCCGAAATAGTCCGTCTTCGCAGCCGTTTCCGTCTCGTCGTTGAAGATCGGCGGATGGCAGGGATGCGTGACGAAATAGGTCACGTCCGCCCGCTCCGGCATCTCGCCCGCATGCGGCGCCGCCGCGTCGAGCACGATCACCGCCGTCCCGGGATCGAGATCCGGAACGATCTGACGCGCCACCGCCCCGATGGCCCGGTCCGGCACCGCGAGCAGGACCACGTCGGCGCGGCTCAGCGCCTGCCCCTGCTCCATGCACTCCATCCCGGTCGCGGCCTTCAGCCGCGCGCGGCCCGCCTCCGCCACCTCGACCGGCGCCACGTCGTATCCGCCGCCACGCAGGTTCGTCGCCAGACGCACCCCCATCTTGCCGCCGGCGCCCATCAGCGCGATCCTCGTCATGTCCCGTCCCTCCTCATGCGGCGGCGGTTCCGTCCGCCGCGTCCTGCCCGTCCCTGATCCGGACGAAATAATCCGGCGGCCCCATCTGCCCGCCCTTCAGCGCGATCTCCAGCGACCCGCCATCCGCCCGATGCCCGCGCAGCAGCGCCGCTCCCGGCGCGACCATCGTCTCGGCGGTCAGCGCGACCAGCCCGAGTCCGCGCGCCGCGAAGCTCGACGTGTCGCCGCCCGCGATCACGGCGCGACCCACCCCCGTCTCGCGCACCAGCCGGTCGAGCAGACGCCCGAGACCCGTCCCGATCCGCCCGCCGTCACGCACCTTCGGATCGCTCGCGCCCCGCGCCGTGGCGACCAGCGGCGAGCGCCCCGCGCCGCAGCGCGGCCAGCGCCGCCTCCGTCGCGATCGCGAGACCGGCCTCCCAGTCGGGCCCGGCCGGATCGAGCGGGATCACCTCGAACCCCGCCGCCTCCGCCCGGTCGATCTGCGCCGCCGTCACCGGCGAGCACGACCCCGACACGACCGCGACCCGATCCGCCGGCGCCAGCGGCGGCGGCGGCTCCGGCGACGCGATCAGACCTGCCGCCCGCCACGCCGCCACCAGCGCGTATTCGACCCCCTGCGAGCCGACGACGAAGCCCGGCGCGGCTTCCCAGACCAGCGCGCCCGCTTCCGACAGCGTCTCCGCGTCGATCACGTCGAGCGCCACGATCCCGCCGCCCGCCGCCCGCTCCTCGTCGAGCCGCGCCGCCCCGCGCCTGGCCTTGAGGTCCAGAAGATCGATCAGCGACGTCCGCGTCTCCGTCTGCCGCGCCAGATGCGCGGTCACGTCCGCCTCGTCCATCGGCGTCACCGGATGCCGCGCCATGGTCGGATGCCGGTCGAGCCGGTGGATGCCGTCTCCCGCCCGCGCGAACAGGTTGCCGAACGCCTGCCAGCGCCCGATCGCCGGGGCGCCAAGGATCAGCGGCACGACCTCGCCCGGCTCCATCCCGATCTCCGCCGCGATCCCGATCGAGCCCACCTCGGGCGAGCTGTCGAACGTCGAGCAGACCTTGTAATGCAGCATCGGCGCCCCGAGCGCCCGCAGCGCCGCGAAGGCGCCAGGCAGCTCCGCCCGCATCCACTCCGGTCCCCGCGTCCGCGCGTCGCTGGCGAGCCCCACCGCCCGCGACGCCCGGAAACCGCGCCAGCATCTCCGGCGTCGGCGGCTCAAGGAACAGCACCGCCGGCAGCCCCGCGAAACTCAGCACCTCCATCACCGCGCCCGATCCGGTGAAATCGTCGCCGTACCAGGCGAGGACCGGACCCTCGGACGGGAGCGGCCGCATCGTCACGCGAATTTCCCCAGCGCGACCGCCAGCTCCGGAACCCGCGCCGCCGCCGCCTCCGCGCTCTCGCCCGCCAGCGCCGCGTCCCAGGCCGCGCGCAGCGCCGCGACCCCCGCCGCCGGTCCGCCCGGATGGCCCATGATCCCGCCCCCCGCCGCGAAGATCAGATCCGCCGAGCCGAGCGCGGCGAACGTGTCCCAGACCTGCGCGGCCGACTGCCCCGACGAGAAGACCGGCATCACCGTGCAGGGCTTCGCGTCGAACATCGGCGTGAGACACGACCGCGCCGAGGCGATCACGCTCGCGTCCGGCTCGCAGAACTTGTTGCGCAGCCCGTTGACGTGCATGTGGTCCGCGCCCGCCAGCCGGTGCATCTTCGCCCAGGGCACGTAGTCGAACCCAAGCATCGGCGCCCGCGACAGCGCGCCCCAGCCGTTCCGGTGCGCGTGGATCGGCAAGGCGGAATGCCGCCTCAGCGCCAGAAGCCCGGTCAGTCCCACGCCGGTCAGGTTGACCATCACGCAGGTGCCGCCCAACTCCAGCACCAGATCGTGGCGACGGCGCATCTCGTCGACCTCGCCGGTCACGTTGAACGCGAACATCGCCTTGCGCCCGGTCCGGTCCGCCGACGCGGTCGATCTCCGCCATCACCGCCCGCGCCCGGTCCTCGAACGGACAGGACGGCCCGTCGCCCTGCAACTCGTCGTCCTTGATGAAATCGAGCCCCGCCGCGCAGAGATCCGCCACCAGCGCCGCCGTCCCCGCCGGGTCGAGCCCCACCGAGGGCTTCACGATCGTGCCTACCAGCGGCCGCCCCTCGACCCCCGACAGGCGCCGCGTCCCCTCGATCCCGAATCCCGGCCCCGGATTGGCCGCCGCGAACTCCTCCGGCAGCCGCAGGTCGAGAAGCCGCAGCCCGGAGAACTGCTTGAGCTCGAAGAGATTGCCCCCAACCGCCGCCATCAGGTTCGGCAGCGACGGCCCCATGTTCCCGACCGGCCAGCTCAGCGTCACCCGGCCCCGCCGGTGCGGCGCGTCCGGCCGTCCCGCGCCCGGAAGCGACGGCGCCGCGACCGGCCCGAGATCCTCCAGCGCCTCGACCCGCGCCGCCGAACGCTCCTTCAGCTCCGGCGTCTCTCCCGGCAGCGCTAGGAACGTGCCCGAGGACTGCTCCCCCGCCATCGCCTCGGCGGCCTCCTCCAGCGGCCAGGCGGTCTCGATCCGGTAATCCGCCTCGATGCGGCTCATCGCGCGCATCCCCCTGCCACGAAACGCTCCATGTCCACCACCTCGCCCCGCGCCGCCGAGCGGTAGGCCGCGAACGTGACCGCCAGCGTCCCGAGATTGTGCCGCCCCGAGGGCTGCGGCTCCGCGTCGCCGCGCAGCACGTCGACCACGTGCGCCTCGAAGGCCGCGACCGAATCCTGCACCATGTGCCACGGCTTCGCGCCCCAGGACGGCACCGGCGGATCGCCGTCGATCTCCCGCACCGCGCCGTCGCGATGCACCCGGATCCGACAGCCGTAGGTCACCTCGATCGTCCCCTCCGGCCCTTCGATCCAGGCGAAGGTCTCCGGAAACGGATCCGGCGCGATCTTCGAGAAGAAACTGCACTCCACGCTCGACACGCCCCCGGACACGTGCCGCAGCAGCGCGGTGAACGCGTCCTCGCCGGTCACGATCGGATTGAGCCGCTGCGTCATGCAGGCGACCGACGCCACGTCGCCCATCAGAAAACGCGCCACGTCGAACAGATGCAGCCCGACATCCATCAGCGCGAAATCCTCGACCTCCGCGAGGTAAGGCTGGTTGGCGTAGACGTCGTAGCCGTGCCGGAACGACAGCCGCGCGAAATGCGGCGCGCCGATCGCGCCCGCGTCGATCTCCGCGCGCACGATCCGGAACGCCCGCTCCCAGCGGAAATTCTCGTGCACGATCAGCGGCCGTCCGGCCCGCTCCGCCGCCTCGACCATCGCCACGGCGTCGGCCCAGGTCTCGGCGAACGGCTTCTGGCAAACCGTCAGCGCCCCGTGCGACAGCGCCAGTTCGACCAGCGGCCGATGGCTCTCCACCGTCGTCGCCACGTCCACGAAATCCGGCTTCACCGCCTTCAGCATCGCCTCCGCGTCGGTGAAGACCTCCGCCACGCCGAAATCCCGCGCGAACGCCTCGGCCTTCCCGCGGTCGATGTCGCAGACCGCGACGATCTCCGCGCCCTCCGCGTCGGCCCAGCCATGCATGTGGTTGCGCGCGAAAAACCCGCATCCGATCAGCGCGCCCCGATAGCCGCTCATGCCGCCGCTCCCAGAATCGCGCAGCCCATCGGGGGCAGCTCGGTCCCGTCGATCCGCGCGGCCTCCGGTCCGAGATTGGCCGCGACGCCCCGCGTCGCGCCCCGGATCGCCACGAGCCCTCCCGGGCCGCCGGAGACCTCCACCCTTCTGCCGCCGAGCGCCGCGAGGGTCGCGACGACGTCGAAGAGCGGCCAGAGCGCGCCGTCGCGGCCGAGGCCGAGCGGCCCGGCGGTCATCGCCGGGGCGTAGCTCGCGACGCCGCCACGCGCCGCCGCAGCCGCCGCGCCGACCGCCCAGGCGGCGGCGAAGGCGGTGCGCTGGCGCGGGTCGTCCATCGCCATCGGCACGCGCCGTCCCTCCGGATTGGGCGCGACCGCCGCGCCGTAGGGGTTCGAGCGCATTCCGATCGAAACCAGCCCGAGATGCAGGTCCTTGCCCGGAACGAGGGCGCGGGCGCTCGCGAACACGTCCGGCAGCGCCTCGAGCGTCTCGATCACCGAACGATCGTCCGCGGCGTGGACGATGGCCGTCGTCCCGAACGTCGCGAAGCCGATCGCGGCGGGATCGGGCGGGTGGCGGTTGAACTCGGTGAAATTGGTGAGCATCCCGCCGCCGACGACCGCTCCGGGAAAGGCGGCGCGCGCCGCCGGCAGAAGATCGGCGGGCGCGGGGCCGTCCGGCCACGGCCCCTCGGGCTGATGGCTCGCGAGATAGCCGCGCGGCAGGGCCACGACCCGCCGGGGCGCGAGCCCGGCGGCGCGGCAGGCCGCGGCGACCGCCGCGATCTGACCCGCGTCGTCCGCGACGATCTCGAGCGTGACCGGCGCCGCGACCGGCGGCGGGCCGAGGACCGGCGCCCGGGCGTCGACCCGGACCAGCACCCCGTCGACGCCCAGCGCGCCGAGCGCCGCGGGCGGCTTCCCGTCCGCGAGCGCCTCCTCGTGCGCCAGCGCGATCAGGGGCATCACGGCTTCCGCCGCCGGCGTCTTCGCCGCCGCGCGCGTCCCGGCCGCGCGGAGCTTCAGGCGGATGGTCTGGCGGACCGTCTCGCCGGGGACGAGCCGGTATGGGCGCGGACGGGACAGCGGGCGAGAATACGTCTTGAACGAGGCGTCGGTCCAGTTGCGCTGGTCCTCCATCTCGAAGACCTCGCCCTCGAAGGCGATCTCGACGTCGACGCCGGGCGCTCCGTGGCGCAGACCCGCGATGTCGAAGGCGGGCTGGCCCGCGCTGATCCTGGCGGGAAAGGCAGCGAGCTCCGTCGCGCCGTCGGAATGCGCGATCTCGAGCGGCGCGCCGGCGAGCGCGGCGGGGTGGAGCAGCACGAATCCGGCGCGGTTGACCTCGACGTCCCGTTCCGGCTCGAACGCGACGCTCGCGGTCAGCTCGCCCCCCGACGCGTCCGCCGAACCCGCGACGGACAGCACGCCCGCGACGGCTCCGCCCGCCGTGACGAACCGGCGCTCGTGGCGGACGCCGTCCCCGCCGGCATGGCTCTCGGCCCCGGTCGCGATCTCCTCCAGGGTCCGCCAGTCGGCGTCGCGGACCGGCCATGCGATGCCGCGCAGAACCTCCGTCCCCGACCAGAAGACCCGCAGCGCGCCGTCCGTGACCAGCACGCCGAGCGGACCGGTCCGGAGAAGCCGGCCCTCCGGTCCGCCGGCGCCGGTTCCCGATTCGACGTCGCCACCTTCAGCCATTCCGCCTCCCCCGATCCGTCCCGACTCATTATACCAGTTGGCGGCGCGGAGCAACGGTCCAGATCGGTGGCGGGCTTCAGCCGCGGGTCAGGTTCGACTGGCGGTAAAGCTCGTTCGCGCGCATCAGGTGGTCGCCCATGGCGGCGCCGGCCGCTTCCGGATCGCCGCG
This sequence comes from uncultured Alphaproteobacteria bacterium, assembly GCA_963798765.1. GTDB lineage: Bacteria > Pseudomonadota > Alphaproteobacteria > Rhodobacterales > Rhodobacteraceae > Amaricoccus. The sequence continues at coordinate 333,899 of CAWCUP010000020.1, forward strand.
CCGGATGGCGGCGAGGATCTCGCCATGCTCGGCGAGGGTCAGCCGCTCCAGCCCGGGAACCGCGATGAGATCGGCGTGGAAATCCGAAAGCCAGCGGAACACCGCGTCGACCAGCGCGGTGAAGATCGGGTTGCCGCCGATCGCGGCGATCTCGCGGTGGAAGCGGCCGTCGAGGGCGCGGAACCGCGCGGGATCGGCGACGGCCCCCTCCTGTTCCGCGAGAATCTCCTCTAAACGGACGATTTCCGCCTCCGAACGCCGGCGCGCGGCGATCCGGGCGAGCTCGCGCTCGATGGTCGCGCGGGCCTCCTTGAGGTTCTCGAGCGACGCCGGGGAATTGGCGAGAAGATGCTTCATCGTCTCGCCGACCTGGTCGACCATGCGGCCGATCGACGGCTCCGCGACGCGCGCCCGCCCGCCGTGGCGGATCTCGATCAGCCCGACCGTCGCGAGCGACTGCATGGCCTCGCGGATCGCCGGGCGGCCGACGCCAAGCCGCTCCATCAGCTCGCGCTCGGACGGGAGCGGCTCGCCGAGGCCGACCGCGCCGCTGTCGATCAGGTCGAGCAGCCGCCGGCGGACCTCCTCCGAAAGTTTCCGACGCGTCACGATGCCCTCGCGGTCATCACATCAGTTAGTCGCAGTCGGGGCTCCAAGGCAAGCGCGGCGACGCGGCCCCGTCGGACCGGCTTCCGGCGGGCTCCGCCGGATCACGCGACCTTGTCGAGGACCGCGCCGGCGGCCTTCTCGCCACGCAGCGTCCAAAGCGTCGCGTTGATGGCCGCCTCGGCGCGGGACGTTCCGGCCTTGCCGTCCGGAGCGGGCTCCGATCCCGGCGAGGCTTTCGGACCGGCCGCCAGGCCGTCCGCCAGGCTCCGCGCCCGTTCGACGGCCTGCGCGGCGACCGCGAAGGCGCGGGCGACGTCCTCGTCCGGCGCCGCGGCGGCCGGAGCGAATTCGGCGCGGACGGGGCTCGCGTCGACGGAAGTGCCGGCGGCCGGCCGCCCGGACGCTCCGCCCGTCGCCGGCGCGGCGGCGGCCGGAGCGACATCGCCGCGGACCGGGCTCGCGTCGACGGAGGCGCCGGCGGCGGGCCTGTCCGCGGCGGCGCGATCCCCGACGGCCTCTGCCGTCGCGCCGGCCGCGCCGGGAGGCGGGCGAAGCGGCGCCGGTCCGTGGCCGCCGCCGAGAAGCAGTCCGAAAAGTCCCATGTCCATTTCCTTTCGCGGTCCCGCGGCGCCAGGGTCCGGGCCGTGCGCCCGAACGTAGCACGCCGGAACGGGCGCGATCCGCCGATGCCCCGCGCCCGGTAAACGCGCGACCTTTCGACAAATCCGATCGGACTCCTCATTTTCGGCGCGCACGCGGTTGATCCGGAAAGAAATTCCTTCCGGGGACCGGCCCCGCGGCGCCGGCGCTCCGCTGGCCGCGTTAAGGACGACGGACGTCAGTCCCCGCCCGGCCGCGGCCGCCCGCCCCGCGTCCGGCGCCCTCCGGACGCGGCCATTGCGGTTCCGGGCCGGGGCGCATACTCATCCGCGCGACGCAGCCAGCCTCCGAGGCGCCCCTTGCCCAGCGACCCCAAGCCCTTCGCCGCCTTCGAGTGGCAGATCGCCTGGCGCTATCTGCGCGCGCGCCGTCGCGAGGGCGGCATCTCGGTCATCGCGTGGTACGCGCTGATCGGCGTGATGCTCGGGGTCGCCACGCTCATCGTCGTGCAGGCCGTGATGATCGGCTTCCGCGAGGAGTTCACCGACCGCATCCTCGGCGCCAACGCCCACGTCACGATCTACAACCAGATGCGGCTCGACGAGTTCGACCAGCCCTCCAAGCTGATCTTCGACTACGACGGCATGGCCGAGCGGATCGCCGCAGTCCCGGGCGTGACCTCCGCCGCCCCGATGATCCGCGGCCAGGTCATGGCCTCGGGCGCGTCGGGCCGCGCCGCCGGCGTCGAGGTGCTCGGCATCCGCGACCGAGGACCTGATGCGGGTGCCGCTCGTGGCCGATCCCGACACCTTCTCGGGCGACATCGCCCGGCTCGACGAGGGCATCGCCATCGGCACCGGCGTGGCCCGCGAGCTCGGGGTCGGCGTCGGCGACGTGATCTCGCTCATCTCGCCGCAGGGCATGGACACGCCTTTCGGCACACAGCCGCGCATCAACGATTACGAGATCGTCTACATCTTCGGCGTCGGGCGCTTCGACATCGACAAGACCCGCGTCTACATGCCCTTCGCCGAGGCGCAGAGCTATTTCAACCGCGAGGGCGCCGCCGACGAGATCGAGGTCTTCGTCGCCCGCCCCGACGCGGTCGAGGACCTGCGCGCGCCGCTCCTCGCGGCGGCGGGCGAGCGCGGCCTGATCTGGACCTGGCGCGAGGCGTCCGGCGCGTTCCTCCAGGCGCTCGACGTCGAGCGGCGCGTGATGTTCATCATCCTCAGCCTCGTGGTGCTGATCGCCGCGCTCAACATCATCTCGGGCCTCGTGATGCTGGTCAAGAACAAGGGCCGCGACATCGGCATCCTGCGCACGATGGGTCTGACGCAGGGCTCCATCATGCGGATCTTCTTCATCTGCGGCTCGCTGATCGGCGTCGCGGGCACCCTGCTCGGCGTGATCCTCGGCTGCCTCTTCGCCTATTTCATCCAGGACATCCAGCATCTGGTCGACTGGTTCGCCGGCGGCTCGGTCTGGAACCCGGAGATCCGCTATCTCACCGAGATCCCCTCGCGCCTGCGCCCCGGTGACGTGCTCGCGGTCATGGCGATGGCGCTCGGCCTCTCGTTCCTCATCACCCTGATCCCCGCCCGCAACGCCGCGCGCCTGAACCCGGTCGAGGCGCTGCGCTATGAGTGACGTGCTGGGGCTCGACGCCGTCGGCAAGGTCTACGGCGCCGGCGGCCCCGCCCCGGTCACGGTCCTCGACGGCGCGTCCCTCGCGCTCGCGCCGGGCGAGATCGTCGCGCTCGTCGCGCCCTCGGGCGCCGGCAAGTCGACGCTCCTGCACATCGCGGGCCTGCTCGACACGCCCAGCTCCGGCGCCGTCCGCCTCGCCGGCGCCGATGTCGGCGGCCTGGACGACCGCGCCCGCACCCGCATCCGCCGCGACGCGGTCGGATTCATCTACCAGTTCCACCACCTGCTGCCCGAATTCAGCGCGCTGGAGAACGTCACGCTCCCGCAGCGGGCGGCCGGCGTCGCGCTCGCGGCCGCCGAGGCCCGCGCCCGCGACCTCCTCTCGGAGGTCGGCCTCGCGCACCGCCTCGACCATCGTCCCGCAGAGCTCTCGGGCGGCGAGCAGCAGCGCGTCGCCTTCGCCCGGGCGCTCGCCAACGCGCCGAAGCTCCTTCTGGCCGACGAGCCGACCGGCAACCTCGATCCCGAGACCTCCGAGCACGTCTTCGGCGTGTTGACCGGCCTCGTGCGCGCGACCGGCCTGACAGCGCTCATCGCCACGCACAACCTCGACCTCGCCGCGCGCATGGACCGGGTCCTGCGCCTGCGCGACGGCCGCGTCGAGCCCGGCTGAGCCCTCAACCGCAGACCGCCCGGATCGCCGCCCATTCGGCGGCCCCCATCCCGGGCGCCGCCGACGGATCGCCCGGCGATCCGGCCGGCGCGGCGACGCCAGCCGCGCGCAGGCTCTCGGCGAAGGCGGCGCTTCCCATTCCCGCCGCCTCGATCCGCGCCATCGCCAGCGGCGCCCGCGCCGCGTCGGGTCGGGTGTCGAGGGCCGCGGCCGCGGCGCGGGACACCGCCTCGGCCCCGACATCGCCCGAGAACACGTGCCGCAGCTGTCCCGACGGACCGGCCGCCCGCATCAGCGCCTCGACCCCGCCATCGGGTCCCGGCGCGGGCCAGGCCAGCGCCATCCATCCCGCGATCTCCTCCGGTCCCGCCGCCGTCTCGACGATCCTGCGGTCGAGCAGGATCGTCCCCCCGGGAAGAAGCGCGAAAGGCGCCGTGCCCAGCCCGATCACCCTGATCTTCGCGTCGCCGGCGGGAAGAACGCGCCCCGCGAGATCCTCGAGCGCCCGGATGCCGTCCGGCGCCGCGCAGAGCGCCCCGCGCCGGTCCATGATGTCGAGAAGCATCCGGTCGCCGTATTCCGCCGCCCGCTCCGGCGGCGTCATGCGCACCGCCTCGGCGCTCAGCAGACCGGGCCCGAACTCCGCCCCGGCCGCGATCAGGGCCGTGAGCGCCAGCGCCACCCACACCCGCCCGCGCCGCCGCGCCGGCGCGGGCCGCGGATGCGGGCCCGGCGCGCGCGACACCGCCGCGATCGCCGCGTTCATCTCGGCGTCGCGGATGGTCAGCGTCTCGTAGGCGTCCGGCGTCGTGGCGTAGACAATCCCCTCCGGCGCCGCCTCCAGCACCCGCATCCCCGCGAGCGCCCAATGCCCCAGCGGCCGCTCCCGCAGATCGCTCAGCGTCAGCGTCGCGTTGCCGAACGACACGATCACCTCGCGCGGCGCGGCGTCCGTCCCCTCCCGCCAGAGGCCCGTCGCCTCAAGTCTCTGATACCGTTCGAGCGCGGTCATGCTGCCGCCCGGACCTCCCGCTCACGCGTCCCCGCCGGGGTGTGTAGACCCCGCCGCCCGGCTTGTCACCCGGACCCGCGAGGGAGAGGCTCCCGCCGACGGCCGGCGCGCCGCCGCGCGCCACCCGCCCGCCGGGCCGGGCCGCCGCCGGGGGCGGCGGACGAAGGGCGGCCCTTTGGCCGAAGAGTCTTTTTTCCCCATGCCTGTTGGCATGGGGCCCCACACTGCCCGATAGGAATGCATGCCAGTATGAAGCCGGAAGGTCGGCCAGGACGGGCGCGGCCGGTCTCAGGCGGCGTCGGCCTCCGCCGCCCCGAACCGCCCGTAAAACGTCCCGCCCTCCATCGCCAGCTCGCGCAGAACATGCGGCACCTCGAACCGCTCCCCGTGCTCCACCGCCAGCCGGTCGCAGATCTCGACCGCGCGCCCCGCGCCCAGGATGTCGAGCCAGGAGAACGGCCCGCCCGACCAGGGCATGAACCCCCAGCCGAGGATCGCGCCGACATCGCCCTCGCGGATGTCCGTGAGCACGCCCTGTTCGAAGGCGCGCACCGCCTCGAGCGTCTGGATCATCGCGAGCCGGTGCCGCACCTCCGTCAGGTCCGGCTGATCGGCGGCGACCGGCCAATGCGCCCCGAGTTCCGGCCAGAGACCCTGCCGCCTGCCCTTGTCGTCGTATTCGTAGAACCCCGCTCCGGTCTTGCGCCCGAGCCGCCCCAGATCGGCCAGCTTGAAGATCACGTCGTCCGACGGGCTCTCGGGATACTCGTCCCCCATCGCCGCCCTGGTCGCCTTGGCGATCTTCACGCCCAGATCGATCGACGTCTCGTCCACCAGCTGCAGCGGCCCGAGCGGGAAGCCGAGCTGCTTGGCCGCGTTCTCGATAAGCGCCGGCTCCACGCCTTCCGCCACCATCCGCACCCCCTCGTTGATGTAGGGGATGATGCAGCGGTTGGCGTAGAAGAACCGCGCGTCGTTGACCACGATCGGCGTCTTGCGGATCTGCCGCACGAAATCGAGCGCCTTGGCCACCGCCCGGTCGCCGGTCTTTTCGCCCCGGATGATCTCGACCAGCATCATCTTGTGCACCGGCGAGAAGAAATGGATCCCGACGAAACTCGAAGGCCGCCCGCTCGCCTCCGCCAATCCGCTGATCGGCAGGGTCGAGGTGTTCGTCGCGAAGACCGCGTCCTCCCCCAGGACCGCCTCGGCCTTTTTCGTCGTCTCGGCCTTGACGCCGGCATCCTCGAACACCGCCTCGATCACCAGATCGCAGCCCGAGAGCGCGGCGTAATCCGGCGTCGCCGTGATCCGCTCCAGAACCTCCGCCTTCTTCTCCGGCGTCGTTTTGCGCCGCTTCACGCCCTCGTCGAGGATGCCTTCGGCATGCGCGCGGCCCTTGTCCGCCGCCTCCTGATCGCGGTCGACCAGCACCACCTCGATCCCCGCCATCGCCGCGACATAGGCGATGCCCGCGCCCATCATCCCCGCGCCGATCACGCCAAGCCGCTTCACGCTCTCGTCGCCGACGTCCGGCCGCACGGCGCCTTTCTCCAGCGCGCCCTTGTTGATGAACAGCGACCGGATCATCGCCGCCGAGGACGGGTTCATCAGCACGTTGGCGAACCACCGCGCCTCGATCCGGAGCGCCGTGTCGAAATCGACCAGCGCGCCCTCGTAGATCGCCGACAGCATCGCCTTGGGCGCGGGATAGGCGCCCTGCGTCTTGCCATGCACCATCGCCGGCGCGCCGACGAAGGTCATGAACCCCGACGGGTGATAGGGCGCGCCGCCCGGCATCCGGTAGCCCTTCGCGTCCCATGGCTTCACGATGTCCGCGTCCGTCGCCTGGAGCACCCACGCCTTCGCCGCCGACAGCAGCTCCTCCGCCGGCACAACCTCGTCGATCAGCCCCGCCGTCTTCGCCTTTTTCGGATCGTTCAGCTTGCCTTCCAGCAGAAACGGAGCCGCCGCCATCACGCCCATCTTCCGCACCAGCCGCGTCGTGCCGCCCATGCCCGGGAAGATGCCGACCATGATCTCCGGCAGTCCGATCTTCGCCTTCGGGTTGTCCGCCGCGAAAATCCGGTGGCACGCCAGCGGGATCTCCAGGCCGATCCCCAGCGCCGTGCCGGGCAGCGCCGCCGCCACCGGCTTGCCGCCCTTGTTGGTCTTCGGGTCCATTCCGGCCCGCTCCAGCCTGCGCAGGACGCCGTGCATCCGCATCAGCCCCTCCATCAGGCCCTTGGCCGGCTCGTCGCCCGCGTCCTCCTTCATCTTCGCGATGATGTTCAGATCCATCCCGCCGGCGAAATCCGCCTTGGCCGACGTGATCACGATGCCCTTCACCGCCTCGTCCGCCAGCGCGGCGGCGACGCAGGCGTCGAGCTCGGCGATGCCCTCCATGTTCAGCACGTTCATCGACCTGTCGGGCAGGTCCCAGGTGATGGTCGCCACGCCGTCGGCGTCTGTCTCGCTGGTGAAGATGCTCATTTTCCGTCTCCGTCCGTCGGAACATAGGGGCTGCCGTCATGGCGGGTGAACACCGCCGCGCCGTCCGCGATCTCGACCCGCAGATCGTCGTCCGGATAGGTCGCGACCTCGCGCGGCGCTTTCGTCCCGACGACAAGAAACCGCGCCTCCGCCTTGGTATGGTTGATGAAATGATGCCCGTCCGCGACCCCGGCCGGAAACGCGGCGCATTCCCCCGCCCGCATCACCACCGGCCCCGAATTCTGGACCAGCGTCACCTCGCCCTCGGTCACCATCACGAACTCGTCCTCGTGCATGTGCCAGTGCCGCATCGAGGATTTCGCCCCGGGTTCCAGGATCACGATGTTGACCCCGAACTGCGTCAGCCCGCCCGCGTCCCCCAGACGGATCGACGACCGCCCCGCCACGCGCCGGTCATAGGGCGCGGGATAGATCGAACCGGTCTTGCGCGGCGCGGAATCCTGATCGATCACGCCCATCGGCGGGGCCCCCCTTCAGGCGCGCTCAGATCCGCGGGCCGGTTCCCCGTGCCAGTTCCTTCGAATTCTCGCCAAACCAGTCGATGAGCTGCGGAAAGGCGACCTGCCGGAACTCGATCATGTCCACCCGCAGGCCGTCGGCCCTGCGCGACAGGAAATACCGCGCCACCGTCCGACCGAGGCGCCGCGCGTCGCGATCGACGTAGAACCAGGTCACTTCGGCCCGGCAGCGGTCGGGAGCCGTGAACGTCTCGCTCATCACGCAGGCGCGCAGACGGCCGACCCCCGCCTCCTTCACCCCAAGGTGTTTCGAGTAGAAGGTCTGCAGGATCGCCTGTCGCGACGCGAGCCTGTGCCAATTCCCGGTCCGGGTCAGAAGCACCATCAGCGGCACGCTGTAGCTCCGCGCCATCCGCGAGAGCCGACCCTCCGCCAGAAGATTCGCCTGGGCGGTGAAGAACGGCTGGGTCTGCGCCTGCATCTGATCTCTTGTTGCTCGCGGAGCGATCATCCACAGCGTCAGACGCGCGGGCGTCCAAAAGGTTCCGTCCAATCCGGCGTTCGACCCGCGCCTCCATTCCTACACCCTCTCGATGATCGTGGCCGCGCCCATTCCGCTCGCCACGCAGAGCGTCGCCAGCGCCGTGCCCTTGCCCGAGCGTTCCAGCTCGTCGAGCGCCGCGCCCAGGATCATCGCCCCCGTCGCCCCCAGCGGATGCCCCATCGCGATCGCGCCGCCATTGACGTTCACCCGGTCCGCGTCCACGTCGAACGCCTGCATGAAGCGCAGCACCACCGCCGCGAAGGCCTCGTTCACCTCGAAGAGATCGATGTCGGAGATCGACATGCCGCTCTCGGCCAGGATCTTCTCCGTCACCGGCACCGGCCCGGTCAGCATGATCGTCGGATCCGTGCCGATCTTGGCCGTCGCCCGGACGCGCGCGCGGGGCTTCAGCCCGTGTTTCTCGCCGAACGCCTTCGACCCGATCAGCAGCCCCGCCGCCCCGTCCACGATCCCGCTCGAATTGCCGGCGTGGTGCACGTGATTGATCTTCTCGAGATGCGGATATTTCAGGATCGCCACCGCGTCGAAGCCCGGCATCGTCTCGCCCATCTCCTTGAACGCGGGCTTGAGCGCGCCCAGGGACTGCATGTCCGTCTCGGGCCGCAGATACTCGTCCCGCTCCAGGATCGACACGCCGTTCACGTCCTTCACCGGCACGACGGACTTCGAGAAACGCCCCTCTTCCCATGCCTTTGCCGCGCGTTTCTGAGACTCCACAGCAAGCGCGTCCACGTCGTCGCGCGAAAATCCGTACTCGGTCGCGATGATGTCCGCCGATATGCCCTGCGGCACGAAATACGCCTTGAGCGCCAGCGAAGGATCGACCGCGATCGCCGCCCCGTCCGAGCCCATCGGCACCCGGCTCATCATCTCGACGCCGCCCGCGACATAGCCCGACCCGGCCCCCGCCGCGACCTGGTTCGCCGCGAGGTTCACCGCCTCCAGCCCCGACGCGCAGAACCTATTGATCGACAGCCCCGGAACCCGCTCGCCCAGATCGGACGCCAGCACCGCCGACCGCGCCAGGCACCCGCCCTGTTCCATCACCTGGGTCGCGTTGCCCCAGATCACGTCCTCCACGGCGTTCTCCGGCAGCCCGCTGCGCTCCTTCAGCGCGTTCAGCGTCACCGCCGACAGGCGCAGCGCCGTCACCTCGTGCAGGCTCCCGTCCTTGCGGCCCTTGCCGCGCGGCGTCCGTATCGCGTCGTAGATGTAGGCGTCATTCATGCGCGTGTCCTCCAGTCGGCCGTCACGCCGCCCCCGGCAGCGGATGTCCCGGCATCAGATCATAGGGATGCTTCCAGCCCGGCAGCGCCCGGATCGCGCCGCGCCAGCGGTCCACCTCGGGATATTCGGCCAGATCGATCCCGAACTCTCCGTCATAATAGAGATACGCCACGCAGCTCAGATCCGCGATGGTCATCGCGTCGCCCACGATCCAGTCGCGGCCCTTGAGATGCGTGTCGAGCACCCCGAGCGACGCGCGCGCGCGTCCCGTCAGGAACGCGATGACGTCCGGGTTGCGCTTGTCCTCCGCGAGGAAGTTCATCATGAACCGCGCCGGCCCGATATAGCTGTTGAGCTTGTGGTTGTCCCACAGCATCCAGCGCAGGATCTCGCGCCGCTCCGCGTCGCTCTTCCAGCCGTATCTGCCCAAAGTCTCCGCCAGATAGTCCAGGATCACCCCCGACTGGCTGAGCCGCAGGTCGCCATGCTCCAGCACCGGCACCTCGCCCATCTCGTTCATCGCCCGGAATTCCGGCGTCCGCGCCGCGCCGTTGAAGAAGTCGACGAAGACCGGCTCCCAGTCGGCGCCCGCCAGCTCCAGCATCAGCGCGTCGCGATAGGCGTTGCCCGACTGGGCGAAGCAGTGAAGACGGTATTCGCTCATCTTGTCTCTCCCTGGTCGCGGCCTTCGAAAGGCGGCTTTCGCCCGTCCGCCACGACGTTGGTAACACAGGTTTCCGGAAGGTTAACGCGAATCTGATATACAAGTCATATCAATGACATGCCGAAAGCGCCACGCGTGGCACTTCCGCGTGGCCCGCGCTCAGAAATCCTCCGCCGCCAGCGCCATCACCGGCTCGGCTCCGCTTTCGATCCGCGCCAAGTGCATCTTCGTCGCCGGCAACTGCCGCGCCATGTAGTAGCGCCCGGTCGCGAGTTTCGCCTTGTGGAACTCCTCAGACCCCTCCAGCGCCGCCTTCGCCATCCGCGCCCACATGTAGCCCAGGCACACATGTCCGAAGAGATGCAGGAAGTCGGTCGATCCGGCCAGCGCCGCGTTCGGATCCTTCACGCCCTCCCGCATGAAGAACATCGCCGCCGCCTGGAGGTCCTTGGACGCGGCCTTGAGCGGATCGAGGAAACCGGATTCCAGCGCCTCGTTCCCCTCGTTCTCCTTGATGAAGTCCTTCACCATCTCGAAGAACGCCATGACCGGCCTGCCGCCCTCCGCGCCCAGCTTGCGGCCGACCAGGTCCAGCGCCTGGACGCCGTTCGCGCCCTCGTAGATCATCGCGATCCGCGCGTCCCGGACGAACTGGCTGACGCCCCATTCCTCGATATATCCGTGCCCGCCCAGCATCTGCTGCGCCTGCACCGCGCTCTCGAACCCCTTGTCGGTCAGGAAACCCTTGACCACCGGCGTCAGCAGCGACACCAGCCCCAGCGCCTCCGCGTCGCCGTCCCGCTCGGCGGCGTCGATCAGCGTCGCCGCCCAGAGAAGGAACGCGCGCCCGCCCTCGACGAAGCTCTTCTGGTCCATCAGCGCGCGCCGCACGTCCGGATGCACGATCAGCGGATCGGCCGGCCCCTCCGGATTGGCGGCCGCGCCCACGGCCCGGCCCTGAAGGCGGTCGCGCGCGTAGGCGCTCGCGACCTGATAGGCGGCGTCCGCCTGCGCCAGCCCCTGCACGCCCACCGCGAGCCGGGCCTCGTTCATCATCACGAACATCCCCCGGAGGCCCTTGTGCGCCTCGCCCACCAGCCATCCGGTCGCCCCGTCGTAGTTCATCACGCAGGTGGCGTTGCCGTGGATCCCCATCTTCTCCTCGATCTTGCCGCAGGAGAGCGCGTTCCGATCGCCGAGGCTTCCGTCGGGGTTCACCAGGAACTTCGGCACGATGAAGAGGCTGATCCCCTTCACGCCCGCCGGCCCGCCGGGGATCCGTGCCAGCACCAGATGGATGATGTTCCCGCACAGATCGTGCTCGCCGGCCGAGATGAAGATCTTCTGTCCGGTGATCGCGTAGCTGCCGTCCGCCCGCGGCTCGGCCCTTGTGCGCAGAAGGCCGAGATCCGTGCCGCAATGCGGCTCGGTCAGGTTCATCGTGCCAGACCATTCGCCGCTCACCATCTTGGGCAGGAAGGTCGCCTTCTGCTCCGCCGACCCGTGCTGATGGATGGCGTTGTAGGCCCCGTGGGACAGGCCCCAGTACATGTTCAGCGCCATGTTCGCCGCCGCGTGCATGATGCCGACGGCGGTGTTGAGCATGTGCGGCATGCCCTGCCCGCCGTAATCGGGGTCGAGGTCCAGTCCGATCCACCCGCCTTTGGCCACCGTGTCGTAGGCCGCCGCGAAACCCTCCGGCGTGCGCACGACCCCGTTCTCAAGGCGGCAGCCCTCGGTGTCCCCGACCGCGTTGAGCGGCGCGAGCACCTCGCGCGCGATCTTGCCCGCCTCCTCGAGGATCGCGGCCGTGAAGTCCCGGTCGAGATCGGAATAGCCCGGAATCGTCCGGGTCCCGATCCTCAGCACATCGTGCAGGACGAAATCCATGTCGCGCAGCGGCGGAGTGTAGGCGGCCATGCTGATCTTCCTCGATGTCTATACGGTGGAGCGGGCGACGCCGCGTTCGGCGAGCACCCGCTCGCCCCATTCGAGCTGCTTCCTGAGATCGTCGATCGCCCCGTCAAGCTCGGCGCGCTGCGCCTCCATCGCGCTCAGACGCTCCTGGCCCAGCTCGTATGTCCGCGCGATCTGCGTCACCTGCTGGTCGCCGATGGCGTAAAGATCCAGAAGCTGCCGGATGTCCTCGAGGCTGAAGCCGAACCGCTTGCCCTGGAGGATCAGCCGGAGCCGCGCCCGGCACGCCCGGGTGAACAGCCGCCGCGTTCCCTCACGCTTCGGAAAGAGCAGCTCCTTGGCCTCGTAGAACCGCAACGTGCGCGGCGTCACGTCGAACTCCGCGCACATCCGTCCGATGGTATAGAGATCGTCGTTCACGGCCCGTCCGTCCCGAGGTTCAATCCGGGGCGGAACATGTCGGGCGCCGGGATTCGATTCAAGGGCAAAAGCTTACGTTAACGTCAGGGTGACGCCACGTCACGCGCCATTCAGATTTTTTTAACAGAAAAACACAATTCGAAACAACAGGTTGTCCTAGGTTCACGCGTGGACACGATAGGGACGGCTCAGGCGGAAATCGCCGGAGCGCCGCTTTCCGTTTGAATCCTGCCGCCGCTTGTGGGCAATTCTCCGGCTGAAAGCCGAGGTTCCGATGGACGCCGAACAGAAGACCCGGATCGCCCGCCAATTCATCCAGGCGATCCCGCACAGCCGGGACCTCGGGATGGAGATGGTCGAGATCGGCCCGGGCTGGGCGCTGATGGCGCTCGATTACGACGCGCGGTTCATCGGCGATCCGGAGACCGGCGTACTGCATGGCGGGGTGGTCACCGCCCTTCTCGACACCTGCGGCGGCGCCAGCGTCATGGCGCATCCCGACGCGCCGGGCGGCACGGCCACGATCGACCTGCGGATCGACTACATGCGCGCGGCCGAACCCGGCAGACGCCTCTTCGCACGGGCCGAGTGCTACCGGATCACCAGGTCGGTCGCGTTCGTGCGCGGCGTCGCCTTCACCGGCTCGATCGACGAGCCGGTCGCGGCCGCGCACGGCGCCTTCACCGTCGAAAAGGGAGGCGCCTGATGGCGAGGACGCCTCCCGAGCCGGTCCAGGTCGTCAAGCAGAGGCGCGACGCCGCGTTGGCCGGGATGGTCGCGGCCGTGCCCTACATCCGGCATCTCGGCGTGGGCTTCGACCGGCGGGGCGACGAGCTGACCGCGATGCTCCGCTACGACGAGCGGCTGATCGGCAACCCGCTCCTGCCCGCGCTCCACGGCGGGGCGATCGGGTCGTTTCTCGAGATCGCCGCCATCATGGAACTCGCCTGGACCCTCGTCTGGGAGCGGATGGAAGGCGGCGGCGCCGAGGCCGCCGCGATCGAGGCCGGGACGTTCCCGCCGATGCCCAAGACGATCGACTTCACCGTCGACTATCTCCGCCCCGGCCTGCCGCGCGACGCCTACGCCCGCGCGAAGGTCAACCGGATGGGCCGGCGCTACGCCAGCGTCCATGTCGAGGCCTGGCAGGACAACCGGGCGCGGCTCTTCGCGCAGGCGACAGGGCATTTCCTGATGCCGCGGATCGGGGATGACTGAGGCGCTCAGCCGCCGCCGCGTCCTCGCCATCGCCCTTCCCATCGTGATCTCGAACGCGACGGTCCCGATCCTCGGCGCCGTCGACACCGCCGTGGTCGGCCAGATGGGCGCCGCCGCGCCGATCGGGGCGGTGGGGATCGGCGCGGTGATCCTGTCCTCGGTCTACTGGATCTTCGGGTTCCTCCGGATGGGCACCACGGGCCTCGCGGCCCAGGCGCTCGGGGCCGGCGACGCGCGGGAGACCGGCGCTCTCCTCATGCGCGGAATGCTGGTCGCGGGCGCGGCGGGCCTGGTCCTGATCGCCGGACAGGCGGCGCTCTTCGCGGGGGCCTTCGCTCTGGCCCCGGCGAGCGCGGAGGTCGAGACGCTCGCCCGGAGCTATCTCGCGATCCGCATATGGGGAGCGCCCGCGGCGATCGCGATCTACGCGCTGACCGGCTGGCTGATCGCGCTGGAGCGGACGCGGGCGGTGCTCGGGCTCCAGCTCTGGATGAACGGGGTCAACGTGGTCCTGGACCTGTGGTTCGTGCTTGGGCTCGGCTGGGGCGTCGAGGGGGTGGCGCTCGCGACGCTGGTCGCGGAATGGACGGCGCTCGGGCTGGGGCTGTGGCTCTGCCGCGCCGCCTTCGCCGGGGATCAGTGGCGCGACTGGGGCCGCGTCTTCGACGCGGCGCGGCTCAGGCGCATGGGCGAGGTCAACGGCAACATCCTGATCCGCTCGGTCCTGCTTCAGACGACCACGATCAGCTTCATGTTCCTCGGGGCGCGGTTCGGGGACGTCACGCTGGCCGCGAACCAGGTGCTGCTTCAATTCGTGGCGGTCACGGCCTACGCTCTCGACGGTTTCGCCTTCGCGGCGGAGGCGCTGGTGGGCCAGGCGGCGGGAGGGCGCGACCGAGCGCGGCTCCGCCGGGCGGCGGTGATGGCGTCGGAGCCGGCGGCGCTTCTCTCGCTGGCCCTGGCCTGCGCGTTCTGGACGGCGGGGCCGACCCTGATCGACGTGATGACGACCTCGGAGACGGTGCGCGCGGAGGCGCGGCGGTACCTTCCCTGGATGGTCGCGCTGCCGGTCGTCAGCGTCGCGTCCTACATGCTGGACGGGATCTTCATCGGGGCGACGCGGACCCGGGAGATGCGGAACGCGATGCTGGTGGCGACGGCGGTCTATTTCGCCGCCCTGGCCGTTCTCGCGCCGGCCTGGGGCAATCACGGGCTCTGGGCCGCGCTGTCGGTGCTGAACCTGGCGCGGGCCGTGACGCTGGGCCTGCGGTATCCGAGACTGGAGGCCGCCGCCGGGGTGTGAACCGCATCGGGCGACACGCGTGACGATTTTTATAAAGACCTGTTGCAACAAAGTAATCTGAAACACGTCAACCCGGCGGCAACCTTCGCCACAGGGGGCCGGCGTCCCACGGTTTCACATCGCGCTCCGCCCGTCCCGGTCGCGCCGCTGGTCGACCACCAGCGTCTCGGCATGGTTCCAGATCTCGTGACGGGCCACGCCGATCCGGGCCAGCTGGTCGTCGTTGAGCTGGTTCAGCGCGCTGGCCATGCGGGATATCCGCATCGCGACGACCGTCTCGGACGCCACATGCCGGGCGGATCGCCAGCGCCGATTGAGAGCGGCCCCGAGCCCTCGCGTCGCGGGCCATGCGACTTGCGCGTCGTCGCCCGCCAGCGCTCTCGTCATTCGGTTCCGCCGAAGGCGGCCTCGCGGGCGATGCGGCGGATGTCCGCTCTCGGGATGCCGAGATCCGCGAGATCGCGATCCGTCAGATGGTTCAGTTCGTGAACCGTGCTGCCGAAGAGCGCCCGACGGCGACGCCATGCGGCGAGAGCTTCCTGCCCGCGCCGCAGCGCGTCCCGCAGGTCCGTGAGCCGTGAACCGGCCGATCCGCCGGAATTGAATGTGGTGGTGCGCATCCGGTTGTCCTTTGCTTTCGAGTTCCAAGGAGTATATTGCACTGCAATATGTACCTCGGGCTGGCGGTCATTCAAACCCGCGTGTCGGAACAGGGGCTGTGCCGGACAGGAACAGAAGGCGTTAACCGAATGGAAACTTCTTCCCAGATGCTTGTTTTCGTTAAGGTCGTCGAGAACGGCAGCATCTCCGCCGCCTCGCGCGCCGCCGGGCAGACGCCGTCGGCCGTCAGCAAGCAGATCGGGCTTCTCGAAGACAGCATCGGCCACAGATTGCTGCACCGCACCCGAAACGGGGTCTCTCTCACGGCGGAGGGCCGCGACTTTTACGACAGGTGCAGGGACGTGGCCGTGAAGGTCGAGGAGGCGGTGACGCACATGCGGAACCTCGGCGACCGGCCGCGCGGGACGCTCAGGGTGACATCGAGCGTCGCTTTCGGAAAATCGCAGCTCGTCCCGGCGCTGCCGGAATTCCTGGCGGCGCATCCGGAGCTGACGCTGTCGCTCGAATTGAGCGACCGCCGTCTGGATCTCGGGGAGGAGGACATCGACGTCGCGATCCGGTTCGCCGAGCAGCTCGACGATCCGCGGGTGATCGTCCGCAAGATCATGGAGAACGAGCGCGTCCTGTGCGCCTCTCCCGCCTATCTGGAGCGGTGCGGGACGCCGGAGAGCTTCGCGGACCTGGCGCGGTTCAACTGTCTGCGCACCTCGCGGATCGGCGGGCGGAACGCCTGGGTGGCGACGGTCGACGGGGTCGAACACTCGATCGACGCGACCGGGAACTTCGAGGGCAACAGCGCCGACGTGGTGTTCAACGCGGCGCTGGCGGGGCTGGGGATCGCGCGGCTGTCGGGGTACCTGGTGGCGGACAGCATCGCGTCGGGCAGGCTGGTGCGGGTCCTGCCGGGCTACACGCAGAAGAACGCCGACATCGCGGTGATCTTCGCGCAGAAGCGGCTGCTGGCGCCCCGGACGCGGGCCTTCGTCGATTTCGTGACCGCGCGGTTCCGGGGGCGCCGGCCGGCGATCGCCTGATCGGGCGGGGGCGCGGCGACGGGGCCGCCGCGCCCCCGGCCGGGTTCACTCGGCCAGGATGCGCTCGATGCGGGCGCGCTGCTGCACCTCGTCGTCGGAGGAGCTGGTGACGTTGCGGATCAGCGCCAGCTTGTCCTGCGGCAGGCCGCCGACATCGACCTCGGACATCCCGAGCTTGGCCAACTCGGCCGCGACCGCGTCGCCGAGGCCGTTCGTCGGGTCGCTCGCGACGGCGTCGTCCTGCGGGAAGCCGGCCTCGGCCAGGACCTGTTCGATCCGCTGGCGCTTGAGCACGTCGTCGTCGGTCGAGCTGGCGATGTTCTCGATCATGCCGAGCTGCTCGACGCTGAGCACGTCGACGGCGGAGGTGTCTACGCCGAGCGTGGCCATCTCGGAGCGGACCGAATCCTGAAGGCGCGGCATGTCGGAGCCGGCGCCGGTGGAGGCGGTGGCGTTCAGGCCGAGGATCTCCTCGATCCGCGAGACCTGCTCGGTCCGGTCGTCCGAGCCGCCGAGCACGTTCTCGATCTGGGCGGCCTCCTCGTCGGTGACCATGGTTCCGGCGGGCAGGGTGATGCCGAGCTGCGCGATGCCGGTGAGGGCGCTGTCGTTGAGCTGGGCTTCCTGGGCGAAGGTCGCCGCGCTTCCGAGCGTCAGGGCGAGCGCCGAGGCGGCGAGACGGGTTGCGAGGGTGCGTTTCATGAAATGATCCTTGACCTGTTGTTTCGTCGCGATACGGACATCCGGACCGCCCGGCCTCACAACGGGGCCGGGGCGCGCGGGTTCCCCGGACGGGTGTCACCCCGCCGTGATCCGGTCCGCCGGCGGGGATTCGCGCCCGGGTGGCCACGCGTGGCAATTTTGATAAGATGTTGATTATAAATGCTTATCAGAATCACGTTAACCAAGTGGCAACCTGTGTCACGGGGCGTTTTCCGACCGGTCCCGGTTGAGCGCGAAAAGGCGCGCGAGGATCGCGTCGTCGGTCAGTGTGCCCGCGCGAAAGTCGTCGCCCCAGCCGTAGGCGTCGGCCACGGCGGCGTCGAGCGCGGAATGGGCGTGGTCGAGCCAGGCGGGGCGGGCGTTGTAGAGATTGGTCAGCGTGCGCTTTTTCAGCACCGCCGCCGCCGCGTCGTCCACCGGCAGGAGGCGGTCGGGATAGCCCGGCACGACCTCCGGCACCCGCCGGACCAGATCGGGCGGGTTGAGCCAGGCCTCGCGCTTGGCGTTCAGGTCCGCCGCCGCCGTCGCGATGGCGATGGGCGCGCGGGTCGTCGGCGTAGTCGGCGGCGGGGATGTCGGGGGTCAGGCCCTCGGGGAAGGGGAAGGTCTCGAAGGTGGTGGAGGGGGTGTAGCGGGGATCGTTGCCCTTCCCGAGCCAGGTGCACATGCGCAGCGACCAGAGTTCGTGAAAGCGGGAATGCAGGATGCCGAAGGTGGTGTCGTCGTCGCGGGCGATGGCGATCAGAGTTCTTGTCAGGCAATCGCGGCTTTGGCATCCAAACGAACAGCCGATGCTTGGACACCTCCGGCGTCACTATGAATCGGTTGAGTTCGCGAAACAGCGGCGCGCAGTTCGGGGCGAGCGCGCCAAAGCAGCCACCAGTTCTCGCCGGAGCTCAAGCAATCGAGTTGGTTTCGCGAACAGGTTTGACATGCTCTTGGAGGTAGCTGCGAACGGCGCTTCGTAGAGCGACGCCGCCTCTACGGTCTCCTCCAAAGCGAAATCGAAGATCCAGATGTCTTGAGGGCGGCGCGTCAGGTCGATGCCATTCCAATAGGGTTGCAGAACGTCACGCATTGCTGCGGCCATTCGGATTGAGCGGGACATGTCAGCCATCGAACGGGCCATCTCGCCTGGTATGTTCAAGCGCCCCGGTCTTCTGAATTCCCACAAATGCCTTCCTGGCATTCTGAGCCAGCGCTTCAGCTCCGGAAAGATCGACAGATGCAGTCAGGTCGGAAAAGATCAGAATAATTTCGGCAACGGCTTTTCCGTCAAAGACTCGCCGTGATCATCGCCGTCCTTTGTCGAAACAGACCAGTGACACGCGGACGGCCGCGCCCTCCACGATCCATGCCTCGTCGGCCCAAGCATCGAAAATGCGCCCGTCCTCGACTACTGGTTTGAGGACCTCGCGGTTTGCGCCGCCCCGGATGGAGTTGGTGGAGACCAGCCCGGCGCGTTTCAGGCTTCCCGACTCGATCATGCTCGCCAAGACCTTGCGCGAACCAATAGATGACAAGATCGGCACCGCCCGGCACGGTTCCAGTCCATGCGGTTCGCAGAGTGCGACGTGTAGTCCTCGCCGAGTTCGCCGATCATTTGCTTGCCGCCCAGAAACGGCGGGTTGCCGATCACCACGTCGGCGTCGGGCCAGTCGGCGCGGGTTCCGTCCGCGTTCAGGATGGCGTCGCGGCATTCGATGGTGTCGAGGGGACGCAGGATCGGGTCGCGGCCGGCGTCGAAGCCGTTGAGGCGCATCCACTGGATCTCGCCGATCCAGACCGAGACGCGGGCGAGCTCGGCGGCGTAGGGGTTGAGCTCGATGCCGCGCACGGCCTCGGGGCCGACCTGCGGGAAGCCGCGCGGCGAGGCCGAGGGCCTCGGCGTCGAGATTGGCGCGGTGCTCGATGTCCTTGAGCGCGCGGAGCGCGATGTAGAGGAAGTTGCCGGAGCCGCAGGCGGGGTCGAGCACGCGGAAGTTTTTGAGCCGTTCGAGAAAGGCGGCGCGCAGGTCGCGGGCGCGGTTGTGGGCGCGGGTGGCGGCGGCCGGGGATTTCGCGGCGGCCTCGCGGGACAGTTCGGCCTCGATGGCGGATTTGGTCTCGGCCCATTCCGCCAGCAAGCGGGTCGATGATGACGGGCGTCACGATCTTCATGATCTTGTCGCGGTCGGTGTAATGGGCGCCGAGCTGGCTGCGCTTGGCGGGGTCGAGGCCGCGTTCGAACAGCGTGCCGAGGATGGCGGGGTCGATCTGGGACCAGTCGAGTTTCGCCGCCGTCAGCAGGTTTTCGATGTCGGGTTTTTCGAGCGGGAGCGCGGTGTCGTCGTCGAAGAGGCCGCCGTTGAACCAGGCGACGCTTTCGAAGCCCACGCGACCGCCCGAGCGCATGGCGGCGAAGAGGGAGGCGGCGTTGGGCGCGAAGTCGGCGGGGGCCGCGCGGGAGGCCTCCAGCATCTTCTGGAAGAGCTTGCCCGGCAGCAGGTTCACGTCCTCGGCGAACATGCAGAAGACGAGGCGGTTGACGAAATGGGCGACGGTCCCGGGCGCGTGGCCGCGGTCGCGGAGGTTCTGCGCGAGGGCGGAGAATTTGGCGGCGGCGTCCTCGGTCAGCGCGTCGCGGGTCTTGGTCGGCTTCAGGCGCTCGGGATCGGTGAAGGCGGCGCGGAGCGTGTCGCGGTGCGCGGCGTCGCGGAGGTCGTCGAGATGGATGGTGTGCGTCCGTTGGACGGTGTTGGTCCAGTTGGTGCGGATGATTATGCGGTCCATGTCGGACACGATCAGGAGCGGCGGATTCTCGAGGGCGACGGAATAGGTCAGGAGCTGGCGGTTGGCGGCGTCGAGATCGGCGTGCTTTCCCTTGTATTCCCAGCCGAAGCAGCCTTTGCGCCAGACGTCGGCCCAGCCTTTGCCGCCGGTGGTTTTGCTCGCGCCCTTCTCGAAGGTGAACCAGTCGCCGGTCGGGTCGGCGGCGACGGGCGCGTCGAGAGCGAGCAGGGCGCAGAGGTCGTTGAAATGCGACTGCGCGGCGGAGCGTTCCTTGAGGGTGACGCCGCGCCAGCGGGCGATGAAGGTGTCGGGGGTCAGGGCGGGGTCCTCCGTTGCCCGGCGAGTCTGCGTCGGGACGGGAGGGGCCGCAAGCCTCGCGCGACGCGCCAGGGCGCCCGCCGGGCCGGGAGGGTGGCGGGGTGCGGGGTTTCCATGGGGGCGGGTTGGACATAGATGTCGGGCGCCGGGCGGACGCCCGGGGGGATTTTGCGACATCGCAGAGGAGAGCGAGATGGCATTGCGCATCGGGGATACGGTTCCGGACTTCGCCGCCGACACGGACAAGGGGCGGATCGAGAGCTTTCACGACTGGATCGGCGACGAGTGGGCGATCCTGTTCTCGCACCCGAAGGATTTCACGCCGGTCTGCACGACCGAGTTCGGCGCCGTGGCGCGGCTCTCGGACGAATGGGCGAAGCGCGGGACGAAGGTGATCGGCATCTCGGTCGACGGGGTCGAGGACCACAGGAAGTGGAAGGGCGACATCGAGAGCTACGCCGGGACCGAGGCGGGTTTCCCGATCATCGCCGACGAGGGGCTGGAGGTCTCGAAGGCCTTCGACATGCTGCCCGCCGACGCCTATCTGCCGGACGGGCGGACGCCCGCGGACAGCCAGACGGTGCGCGCGGTCTTCATCATCTCGCCGGCGAAGAAGCTGATGCTGTCGATGACCTATCCGATGAACGTGGGCCGCAACTTCGCCGAGGTGCTGCGCGCGCTCGACGGGTTGCAGACGGCCAACGGCAGGGGCGTGGCGACGCCGGCGGACTGGCAGGTCGGCCAGGACGTGATCATCCCGACGGCGGTGAAGGACGACGCCGCGCGCGAGAAGTTCGGGGAATTCACGACGGTGTTCCCGTATCTGCGGACGGTGAAGCTCGACGCCTGACCGGGCGCGCCGTCAGAGTTCGGCCTCGAGGCGGTCGGCGACCGTCTCGAGGACCTTGACGCGGGCGAAGCGCTTGTCGTTCGCCTCGACGATCGTCCAGGGCGCCGCCGGTTTCGAGGTGAGGGCGACCATGTCCTCGACGGCGGCGGCGTAGAGCGGCCATTTCTCGCGGTTGCGCCAGTCCTCGTCGGTGATCTTGAAGCGCTTGTGCGGCGTGTCCTGGCGGGCCTCGAAGCGGGCGAGCTGCTCCTCGGGGCTGATGGCGAGCCAGAACTTGTGGACGATCTGGCCGCCGCCGGTCAGCAGATGCTCGAAATCCTCGATCTCCTGGTAGGCGCGCTTCCAGTCGGCGGGGGCGGCGTAGCCCTCGACGCGCTCGACCAGGACGCGGCCGTACCAGCTGCGGTCGAAGATCGCCGTGCGGCCGTGCTCGGGCACGCGCAGCCAGAAGCGCCAGAGCCAGGGGTGGAGCAGCGAGGCGTCGCTGGGCGCGGCGATCGGATGGACGTGGCTGCGGATCGGGTCGAGCGCGGCGCGCAGGCGGCGGATGGCGCCGCCCTTGCCGGCGGCGTCGTTGCCCTCGAAGACGCAGGTCAGCGCGCGGTCGCGGAAGGCGTCGCGGCGGGTGAGCTCGTATATGCGCTCCTGCGCGGCGCGCAGGCGCTTGCGGTACTCCTTTTTCCCGAGGGATCGCGAGAGGTCGAGCGCCGCGAGCACCGAGGGTCCGCGAGAGACGCGGCGGGGCGCGCGGGGCGCGCGGTGGCGGGAAGGCTTCGGCCGCGGCGGCGCGAGGCGCAGCTGCTCCAGCACCAGTTCGCCGACGGCGAGATCGCGGGCGCGCGGGTCGCTCGCCGGGATCCTGTGCCAGGGAGCGTCGGCGGCGCCGGGCGCGCCGTCAAGCTCGGCCGCGGCCTCGACGAGGCGGCGGCGTTCCTTTTCGGTGTCGATCGCGCCCCATTCCTCGAGCAGCGGCCGCCGTTCGCCGCCCGGACCGTCCCGCTTGGCGCGGAAGCGGCGGGCGGCCTTGCCGGCGGAGAGCTCGAGCCAGATCTTGAGGACGCGCACGTTCTCGGCGGCCAGCATCGCCTCGACCCGGTTGACCTGGTCGATGACGCCCAGGAACGCGTCGCGGTCGAGCACGCCGGTCGCGCGGCGCAGCAGCATGACGTGGTACCAGGAGCCGAGCACGATGCCGATCCGGCCGCGCTCGGGCATGTCGCGCCAGTAGCGCCAGCCGCCGGGGCGGCGGCGCTCGTCGTCGTCCGCGATGTCGTAGGCCATCGTCGTGAGGCCGCGCGGGTCCAGCCATTCGTGCAGGCGGTAGAGCACCTCGCCCTTGCCCGCGCCGTCGGGGCCGTTGATGAGCACCAGGAGCGCCTCGGTCTTCGCCTGGGCCATGTCGAACTGGGCGTCGAGCAGCCGCTCGCGCAGGTCGGTCTCGCGCGCCTCGAACGTGGACGCGTCGAGCGGGGTGAATCCGGTTCCGTCGGCCATCAGCGCGCCTCCCTTTCGGGGGCATGGTCGCGCGCTGGCGGCCTCGTGGCAAGCGCGGCGTCAGGAGGCGTCGACGCCGACGGCCTCGCGGACCGACGCGAAGCCGTCGCGCTCGAGCAGCGCGTCGAGGCCGCGGACGATCTCCGGCACGAGCGAGAGGCCGCCGTAGACGAGCGCGGTGTAGAGCTGGACCGCCGAGGCGCCGGCGCGGATCTTGGCGTAGGCGTCCCCGGCGGAGCCTATGCCGCCGACGCCGATCAGGGGGATCCGGCCCTCGGTGAGGCGGAAGAGCGTGGCGAGCACGGCGGTGGAGCGCGCGAAGAGCGGCGCGCCGGAGAGGCCGCCGGTCTCGTCGCGATGCCGGCCGGTCAGGCCGTCGCGGGACAGGGTCGTGTTGGTGGCGACGATGCCGGCGACGCCGCTCGTGATCGCGGCCTCGGCGACGTCGACGAGCTCGTCGGGGGTGAGGTCGGGCGCGATCTTCAGGAAGACCGGGACGGGGTTGGCGAGCGCGGAATTGGCGCGCATGACACCCGCGAGCAGCGCGAGCAGGGCATCGCGGCCCTGGAGGTCGCGCAGGCGTTCTGTGTTGGGCGACGAGACGTTGACGGTGGCGAAGTCGACGAAGGGGCCGCAATGGGAGAGCACCTCGGCGAAATCGGCGGCGCGGTCGGCGCTGGTCTTGTTGGCGCCGAGGTTGAGGCCGACCACGCCGGCGGAGGGGCGCGCCGCGAGGCGGTCGGCGATGACCTCCTGGCCGTCGTTGTTGAACCCGAAGCGGTTGATCGCGGCCCGGTCCTCCGACAGGCGGAAGAGGCGCGGGCGGGGGTTTCCGGGCTGCGGTTTCGGGGTGGCGGCGCCGACCTCGACGAAGCCGAAACCGGCGCGCAGCAGCGGCGCGAGCGCCGTGGCGTTCTTGTCGAACCCTGCGGCGAGGCCGACCGGGTTGGGCAGGTCGATCCCGGCGAGCGTCGTGGCCAGGCGCGGCGAGGTGATCGGGCCGATGCGGGGGCCGAGGCCCGCGCGGAGCGCGTCGAGGGCGAGGCCATGCGCGGTCTCGGGATCGAGGCGGCGCAGGAGCGGAAGGGCGGCGCGTTCGAGCAGGCTCACGGCAGGCCGTCGGCGACGGGACGCGCCCAGATCACGTCGGACATCTCGAGATCGCGGTAGAGATGCGCGAAGAGCGCGCCGCCGCGCGACGGCTCCCAGCGGAGCGCGTCGCCCGCCGCGTCGGCGTCGACGGCGAGCAGCATGAGGCCGGTCTCGCCCGCGAAGTGCTTGGAGAGGGTGACGGGAAGCTGGTCGGCGGTGGAGAAATGCACGAAGCCGTCGGCCAGATCGACGGGCGCGCCGGCGGTGCGGCCGCAGGCGCGGAGCCCGGCCCATTCGGCGGCGCGGAAGACCTTGTAGATCAGCATCGGCGTTTCCTGGAGGAGGCGGCGGGCGGGGTCAACCGTTGGGCGTCATGGCCTTGCGCGCCTCGCTCCGGCGGATGCCGAGCGCGCGTTCGCGCCAGATGATGAAGAGGCCGGCGGCGACGACGAGGGCCGCGCCGACGAGCATGGTCGGGGTCGGAACCTCGGAGAAGATGAGATAGCCCAGCAGCAGCGACAGGAGCATCGAGACGTATTCGAACGGCGCGATCACGCCGGTCGGCGCGTGGCGGTAGCTCTCGGTCAGGAGGATCTGGCCGATGCCGCCCAGCAGGCCGGCGGCGACGAGGAGCGTGGCCTCGAAAGGCGTCGGGACCAACCAGCCGAACGGCAGGGTCAGCAGCGACAGGATCGTGGCGGTCAGCGAGAAGTAGAAGACGATGGCGGCGGTCTGCTCGGTCGCGACGAGCCTGCGGATGAAGACCTGGGCGAGCGCCGCGAAGACCGCGCCGATGAGGGCCGCCATCGCGCCGATGGTCTCGACTTTGGACGCGGCGTCGACCGACATCACCGTCATGCGGGGAGAGAGCACGATAAGCACGCCGATCAGGCCGACGAGCACGGCCGTCATGC
The DNA here is from genome assembly GCA_963798765.1 of uncultured Alphaproteobacteria bacterium. GTDB lineage: Bacteria > Pseudomonadota > Alphaproteobacteria > Rhodobacterales > Rhodobacteraceae > Amaricoccus. The sequence continues at coordinate 358,547 of CAWCUP010000020.1, forward strand.
GGAAGACGCGCACGGTCTCGCCGAGGAACATGGCCGCGAAGATCACGGTCAGGAGCGGCGCGGCGTAGCCGAGCGCCGTGACCTCCGGCAGCGGCAGGAGGCCCAGCGCGGTGAAGCCCATGACCATCGCGGTAGTGCCGACGAGGCCGCGCCAGACGTGCCCCATCGGGTTCGCGGTGTCGAGGCCGTGGCGCACGTTTCCGTTCCATGCGAGCCAGGCCAGGATCACCGGCATCGCGAAGAACGAGCGGAAGAACACCGCCTCGCCCGCCGGGATGCGGGGAGAGACGTATTTCACGCAGACGGCCATGAGCGTGAAGATCGTGACCGACAGGACCTTCAGGCCGATGCCGCGCAGCGGGTTCGGTGACGGATGCTCGGTCACGGCCGGTCGGGCCGCGATCGGGGGCGGGACCGGCGGACCGCGTGATCGGGCCGGACCGGCGACGGGCGGCGCCGCCGCGCCGGAGAGCTTCCGGAACGGAGGGACGGCGGCGGGCCGCGCGACGGCGTTCACGGCGCGGCCTCCGGCGCGAGGCCCTCCGCGGCCGCTGCCAGACGGTCGCGGTCCTCGGAGAGCGCCAGGGCGCGGTCGGCGTGGCGCAGGGCCTTGCCGGAGGATCGCGCCGCGGCGTCGGCGTAGCCCGGATGGCCGAGACGGGCGAGGGCCTGGAACGACCGCTGGAGCCGCAGGCCGACCTCGACGTTCGGCGCGGCGTCGCGCAGGAGCGGCGCGAAGGCGTCCTCGAAGAGGTCGTCGGGGCCGAGAGATGGGGCGATGATCCGGTCGCAGGTGACGTCGGGAGGATCGCGCTCGGCCCGCGCCTGCGACCAGGCGGTCAGGAGACGCTGCTGCGCCGCGACGATCGCGATGGCGGTGCCGGGATCGTTGACGCCGGGCGAGAGCGCGCGCGATCCGATCTCGGCCATGACCTGGAGGCAGTAGCGCGGATCCTCCTCGAGGGAGCGCTCCCGTCCGGTGGTGAAGGCGGCGCGGATGGCGTCGGCGTCCTCGCCCGACGCCTCCCACGAGGTCTTCGCCAGCGGGCGGGCGATGTCGGTCATGGCGCCGGGCGGGCAAAGCACCTCGATGACTCCGCCGGCGGCCTCGGCGACCTCCTGGAGCGCCGCCATGTCGAGATGCCGGACATAGGCGGCCTCGGTCGCGGGAATTGTCCAGTTGAGCGGCGGCGCGGTCTCCATGGCGACGCCGCCCATGCGCGGGGACGCGGCGCGTCCGCGCAGCACGCGCTCCGCCCGGTCCTCGACCTTGGTTATGATGTCGCCGAGCCGGACCATGTTGGCCAGATGGTCGAGCCAGCCGAAGAGCGTCGTGATGACGAGGAGGATCACGACGCCGGAGGCGAGCAGCATCACCGCCTCGCCGGCGTGGCTGTAATATCCGAAGCTCTGGGCGAAGAGGCCGACGATCGAGAAGACGAAGGCGCCGAGAAAGGTCGAGAGCACGCGCTGCGAGAACGGATCGTCGATCAGGACGCGGGTGGCGCGCGGGGTGGCGAGGCTCGCCGCCGCGCCGAAGGCCTGGACCATCGTGCCGAGCGAGAAGGTGGCGACGACGAGCATCGACGAGGCGAGGATCTTGAGGATCTCGCGCGCGGTGCCCTCGGCGATGCGGTCGGTCAGCCCCTCGGGCACCCAGGGGGCGATCCAGGTCGCCAGCAGGGCCGCGGCCAAGGCCAGCAGGCCGTAGAGGCTGACGCGGAACCAGAAGCGGCTGGTGATCTGGGCGCGGATCCAGTCGAGGCGGCTGGTCATCGGGCGTAGCCGGACCGGGCCGTCCCGTCCGTCATGCGACGTGGCCTTCGGATTTCGCCCAGTCCAGCGTGGCGTCGAGCGCGGCCTCGAAGGGCGCGAACATCTCGTCGATCTCGTCTTCGGTGATGATCATCGGCGGGCAGAGCGCGAGCGTGTCGCCGAGCGCGCGGCCGATCACGCCGCGCGCGAGAAGCTCGTCCGCCAGGCGCGGGCCGACCTTGCCGGGCGTGGCGAAGCCCTTCGGCGACCGGTCGGGCGCGAGTTCGAGCGCGCCGAGCAGGCCGAGACGCCGTCCCTCGCCGACGAGCGGATGCCCGGCGAGGCGGTCGATATGCGTCGGCGAAGCGCGGCGCGACGGCGCGGACATGGCCGGGGATGTCGTCGCGCTCGTAGATGTCGAGCGCGCGGATTCCGACGGCGGCGGCGACCGGGTGGCCGCCATAGGTGAAGCCGTGGCCGAAGGTGCCGATCTCGGCGGCGTGGGTCTCGACGGTCTCGGCGATGTCGGCGTTCACCGCGACGGCCGAGAGCGGCAGGAAGCCGGCGGTGAGCTGTTTGGCCATGGAGATCGTGTCGGGCTCGTAGCCGAGCGTCTGCGAGCCGAACCACTGGCCGGTGCGCCCGAAGCCGCAGATCACCTCGTCGGCGATCATCAGCACGTCGTGACGGCGGCAGACCTCCGCGATGGCGGGGAAGTAGCCCTCGGGCGGGACGATGACGCCGCCGGCGCCCATCACCGGCTCGGCGATGAAGGCGGCGACGGTGTCGGGACCTTCGCGCTCGATCATCTCCTCGAGCGACCGGGCGAGACGGGCGGCGTAGTCGGTTTCGGTCTCGCCGGGCTCGGCGCCCTTCCAGTGGTGGGGCGTGTCGGTGTGAAGAATGCGGTCGACGGGCAGGTCGAAGTCGCGGTGGTTGTAGGGCAGTCCGGTGAGCGATCCGGCGACGATGGTGACACCGTGGTAACCGCGCACGCGCGAGATTATCTTTTTCTTTTCAGGACGTCCACGCGCGTTGTTGTAGTACCACGCGAGCTTGACCTGCGTCTCGTTCGCCTCGGAGCCGGAAGACTGGAAGATCACGCGCGACATTCGGCCGGGGGCGAGCGCCTTGATGCGCTCGGCCAGTTCGACGGCGGGTTCGTGGCTTTTGCCGCCGAAGAGGTGGTAGTAGGGCAGCTTCTCCATCTGGACGCGGGCGGCCTCCGCGAGTTCGGGATTGCCGAAGCCGAGACCGGCGCACCAGAGACCGGACATCGCCTCGATGAACGGGCGGCCCGACTGGTCGAAGACGCGGATGCCCTCGCCGCGCTCGATGGTCTGGACGCCGGTGCGGCGCAGCGCGACCGGGTTGACGTAGGTGTGCAGCAGCGCCTCGGCGTCGCGCGTCTGGGAGTTCGAGAGCGGCTGGGTCATGAACGGGTTCGCCTGGAAAGGGTGATCGCGCGCAGCCTAGGCGCGGCGCCCGGGAGAGGTCAATCCGCGGCGGGAACCAGGCTCTTCGCACGCGCAAAAATGTTTGAATCCGAACGGCGCCGGGTTTACCATTCCGAACGCTGGCGCAAGGCCAACGGAACGGGGAGTGCGACACATGGCATCGGGTACGGGCGCCGATCAGTTCGGCATGGCGAGAACCCACATGGCGGAGACGATCGCCGCCCACAGGGGCTGGTTCATCTTCGCCGGCATCGCGCTGATCGTTCTGGGCGTCGTGGCGGTGATGTTCCCGCTCGTCACCGCGATCGCGGCGAAGACGTTTCTCGGATGGGTCATCCTGATCGGCGGCGTGGTCGAGATCTTCCACGCGTTCTCGACCAAGCGGTGGAGCGCGTTCTTCTATGATCTCCTGATGGGGATTCTCTACGTGATCGTAGGCATCTGGCTGGCGTTCTTCCCGTTGACCGGCATCTTCACGCTGACGCTCATCCTGGCGTTCACCTTCATCCTTCAGGGCGTGCTGCAGGCGATGATGGCGTTCCACATGAAGCCGCACGAGGGATGGTTCTGGATGCTGATCGCGGGCCTGATCGCCGTCGTGGCGGGCGTGATGATCATCGCGGGCCTGCCGAGCACGGCGACATGGGCGATCGGCCTCATGGTGGGGATCAGCATGATCTCGACCGGATGGGCCTATCTGATCCTCGCGCTCCAGGCCCGCAGACTGGCCTGAGGCGTCGACGCGGGCCCGACCGGCCGGCGATTCGCGCCGTGCGGCCGGGTCCCGTTCATTCAGGCGCCCGCGCGGGCGCGGCGGGGCTTGCCTCCGGTGGCGCCGGGCTGGCATCGTCGGTCCAGCGTCATTCCCCTGGAAAGGTTCCGCCGATGTCGATCCGACCCATGCTCCGCGCGTCCGCCGCGTTCGCCGCGACCGCCGCGACCGCCCTGCCCGCCGGCGCGTTCACGCTGCACGTGCTGCACATCAACGATTTCCACAGCCGCATCCAGTCGATCAACAAATACAATTCGACCTGCTCCGCCGAGGACGAGACCGCCGGCGAGTGCTTCGGCGGCGCCGCGCGGCTGCACACCGCGATCAACGCGCTGCGCGACGAGCTGGAGGCCGCGGGCGAGAACGTCATCCTGCTGAGCGCGGGCGATTCGTTCCAGGGCTCGCTGTTCTTCACCACGTTCTCGGGCGCCGCCGAGATGGAGTTCATGAACGGCGCGGGCTTCGACGCGATGGTGTTCGGCAACCACGAGTTCGATCTCGGCATCGAGCCGCTCGCGACGTTCATCGAGGGCGCGGAGTTTCCGGTGATCTTCGGCAACACCGAGGCGACGGGCGACAACATGCTCGGGCCGCTCAACCCCGATCCGGTGATCCTCGAGGTCGGCGGCGAGAAGGTCGCGATCGTCGGCGCGGTCACCGTGGACACGCCGGAGATCTCGAGTCCCGGACCGACGGTGAGCTTCTCCGATCCGGTCGAGTACCTGACGCGGGTGAACGCGGAGCTGGCGGCGCAGGGCGTGACCAAGATCATCGCGCTGACCCATGTGGGCATGCCGGTCGATCTGAGGCTCGCCGCCGAGGTTCCGGGTCTGGACGCGGTGGTGGGCGGGCACAGCCACACGCTCTTCAACAACGAGACCGAGGGCGCGCCGCCCTATCCGATCATGGCCGAGGGCGCCGACGGCGATATCGTCCCGGTGGTCCAGGCGGGCGCGTATTCGAAATATCTCGGCCATCTGGTGCTGGAGTTCGACGACGCGGGCGAGGTGATCGCGGCGAGCGGCGACACCATCCTGATGGACGCGAGCGTCGAGCCCGACGCGGGCGTGCTCGCGCGCATCGCCGAGATGAGCGGTCCGATCGACGAGCTGATGGGCCGCGAGGTCGCGACCATCGAGGGCGACATCGACGGCAGCCGCGAGACCTGCCGCGCGGGGGAATGTCAGATGGGCAACCTTCTGGCCGACGCGATGCTCGACCGCGTGGCCGGCCAGGGCGTCACCGTGGCGATCCAGAACGGCGGCGGCCTGCGGGCCTCCATCGGCGGGCCGGAGGTGACCAAGGGCGAGGTCCTGACCGTCCTGCCGTTCCAGAACACGCTGGCCACGTTCAATCTGAGCGGCGCCGGGATCGTCGAGGCGCTGGAGAACGGATTCAGCCAGGTCGAGGAGGGCGCCGGCAGGTTCCCGCAGGTCGCGGGGCTCAAGGTGGTCTGGGACCCGAAAGCCGAGCCGGGGAGCCGCGTCTCGGAGGTCATGGTGCGCGACGGCGAGGCCTGGGCGCCGATCGATCCCGCCGCGACCTACACCGTGGCCACCAACAACTTCATGCGCAACGGCGGCGACGGCTACGCCGTGTTCAGCGAGAAGGGCGAGAACGCCTACGATTTCGGACCCAATCTCGAGGATGTCGTCGCGGATTACCTCGCGGCCAATCCCGGCTACGTCCCCTACACCGACGGGCGCATCACGGCCCTGGAGTGATCAGGGGCAGCGCAGGTTCCCGAAGCTGTCCTCGCGGCAGCGCGGGTTCGGCCGGACGGCCGGGCCCGGGCGCGTCGGGGGCCGGTCGACGAGGTCGCCGAAGCTGTTGACGCGGCTCTCCGGGATCAGGACCGGCCCGCGCGCCTTCGGCGGTCCGAAGGCGGGATCCGGCCGGAACGGAGTCGCGGGACGCTCGCGCACCGGCGGCGCGCCGAGGCAGGTCGCGTTGCCGAGCCGGTCGGGACGGCAGGACGGCTGAGCCGTCGCGGCCGGCGGCGCGAGCAAGGCCGCCAGCGCGGCGAGAACGGGCAAATTCCATGTCATGCCACCCCCCGGTCCGGCGCAACATGGGCCTTCACGGCCCCGCTGAGAACCCCCGTCGGGGCCCGCGCGCCGGACCCGCCGCGAAACCTGCTCCCCGCGCCGACCTCGATCCGGAACCCGCCCGCGCCCGGACGCCCGCCCGGGTCGGATGGTCGCCGTCAGCTCGCCCGACCTTCGATCCCCTCCGCGCCGGAGGCCAGCCGCTGCCGCCTGCGGTGGTCGCCCGGATCGGCGATGCCGTCGACCGCCCAGAGGCCGCGATTCCCGCTCCTCGCCTCCAGTTCCGCCGCGTTGTAGTCGCTATGCCAATACGACATCGCGACGGCGTAGCCGTCCAGGACCATGCGCTCCGAGACGTCGGTCTCGCCATGCCAGACCTTGGCGACGATGCGGCCATGCTGGTCGAAGCAGAGCGGCTCGACCCTGACCCGGGCCTTGCGGATCAGCTGGATGAGCCGCGCCTTCGCCTTGTGACCGCCGTCCTGATCCAGTTCCGGCGCGTCCATGCCGAACAGCCTGACCCGGTGGCGCTCGACCGTGATCGTGTCGCCGTCGACGATCCAGGCCCTGCCGCTGAAAGGCCGCGGCGTCGGCAGATAGCCCGGGACGGGCTCGGAACTCCGCTTCCACGGCTCGGGTCCCGGCTCCGCCTCGGGCCGCTCGCGCGCCTCCGGCCGGGCGTGCAGGGCGCGTCTCAGACGGTCGATGTCGTGAGAGTCCGAGGGCCGCGCCCTGAACGCGCGGAGGATCAGGACGGCCGCCAGCACGGCCGCCAGCGCCGCGAAAGCCGCCAGGACCGGAACGAGGATCGCGAAGTCCATGTCCGGCAGGAGTTCCGATCTCACCACATTTCCCCCGACCGCTCCGGCAAAGACGGGCAGGGTCGCGCGGAGGGGTTAGGATTCGGTTGAAAGAGTTCCGGCCTCGGGTCGGAAAGCTCTCCCTGTCAACCGGACGCGGCAGGCGCTGCCGGATCAGAGAACAAGGCTGATTTGAGGGCGAAGAGCCCCGCGTGACGCACCTTTCCACCGGGTCAAGCTACACGACACACCGCAGGTTCCGGCGCGACGCGGGCGGATTTCGCGCCGCCGGACCGGGCGCCTGGAGCCTTCGGCGGAAGGCGAGCGGGGTGAAGGATGCTCCGGGAGCGTGCCGATCGGAGCGCGGCTGCCCAGGCTGGCGCGGAATCGCGCCTGCCCCGGGTGGCAGGCGCGGTCCGATCCGCCACGGGTCGGATCGGACGGTCGGCACGGTCGCCGCGCATCCGATAACCGGCGGGTACCGGCTGTGTCGTGTAGGTTGCCAGAAGGTTAACGTGTTCTTGGAACCTGTTTAATGACAACAGCTTACCAAAAACGACACGCGTGTCACCCTCGGCGGTTCACACCCTCAATAGACCACCACCGACCGGATGCTCTCCCCGGCATGCATCAGGTCGAAGCCCCTGTTGATGTCCTCGAGCTTCAGCAGATGGGTGATCATCGGGTCGATCTCGATCTTGCCGTCCATGTACCAGTCGACGATCCTCGGCACGTCCGTCCGGCCCCGCGCGCCGCCGAAGGCCGTGCCCGTCCAGGTCCGCCCGGTCACCAGCTGGAACGGCCGGGTGCTGATCTCCGCCCCCGCCGGCGCCACGCCGATGACCACCGACTTGCCCCAGCCCCGGTGGCTGCATTCCAGCGCCTGGCGCATCACCGTGACGTTGCCGGTGCAGTCGAAGGTGTAGTCCGCCCCGCCGATCTGGTCCGCGCCCCGTTTCGTCAGGTTGACGATGTAGGGCACGATGTCCTCGCCGATCTCCTTGGGATTGACGAAATGCGTCATCCCGAAGCGCTCGCCCCATGCCTTGCGGTCGTCGTTGATGTCGACGCCGATGATCATGTCGGCCCCGGCCATCCGCAGCCCCTGGAGCACGTTGAGCCCGATCCCGCCGAGCCCGAACACCGCCGCCGTCGCGCCCTGCTCGACCTTGGCCGTGTTGATCACCGCCCCCACGCCGGTCGTCACGCCGCAGCCGACATAGCAGATCTTGTCGAACGGCGCGTCCTCGCGGACCTTCGCCACCGCGATCTCCGGCAGCACCGTGAAATTCGAGAACGTCGAGCATCCCATGTAATGGTGGATCGGATCGCCATCGAGCGTTCTGAACCGCGACGTCCCGTCCGGCATCAGCCCTTGGCCCTGCGTGCTCCGGATCGCCGTGCAGAGGTTGGTCTTGCGGCTCAGGCAGGACGGGCATTCCCGGCATTCGGGCGTGTAGAGCGGGATGACATGGTCGCCCTTCCTCACGCTGGTGACGCCCGGCCCGACATCCACCACCACGCCCGCGCCCTCGTGGCCGAGGATCGCCGGAAAGAGGCCTTCGGGATCCGCGCCCGACAGGGTGAATTCGTCGGTGTGGCAGATCCCCGTCGCCTTGATCTCGACCAGCACCTCGCCCGCCTTCGGCCCGTCGAGCTCGACCTCGGTGATCTCCAGTGGCTTGCCGGCCTCGAAGGCCACCGCCGCGCGCGTCCTCATCCGCATCCTCCCGCGTTCCGTTCCGGCGCCACGTTGGCGGGTTTCCGCGCGCCTTTCAACCGGCCGCGGAACCGGGCCTCGTCCGGAAACGTTGTACGGTCCTCATCGGCGGGATCCGCGCATGGACGTCACCAAGCTCATCTTCCAGCACGTCGCGCCTCCGGTCGCGACTGAGATCGGCACGCTGGTCGGCCGGCCGCCGGACGAGGGCGCTCGCCTCATGGCCGCAGCGGTCCCGGCGGCGCTCGCGACGCTGCTCGACGTCACCGACGACGAGGCGGTCGAGGACGCGGTCCGCCGGTCGCCGGAGGGCGCGCTCGACGGTCTCGGGACTGCGGGAGCCGACGCGCTCGAGACCGCCGCGCGCGCCGGCGTCGCGCGCGGCGAGGAGCTGGTCGGCCCGTCGAGTTTCGCCTCGCTGGCGGCCGCGCTCGGACGCCATTCCGGCCTCGACCGGAACACCGCGCGCAGGATCACGGGCCTCGCGATGGAATTTTCCGTCGCCGGCATCGCCGGGGCGGGCCGGGCGCAGGGTCTCGACGCCCGCGAGAGCCTCGCGATGTTCTCGAAACAGGCCGGAAGCGTCGCGCTCGCGCTTCCCGGCGCGTTCGCGCGCGAACTGGCCGAGCGGCGGCTTCTCCAGGGTCTCGGCGCCCGCGCCGCGGAGGCGACGGCGGAGGCCCGCCCGGCGGGCGGCGCCACCAACCGGCCCGGCGCGCCGGACCTTCCCGCGCAGCCCGGCCGGGCCTGGTGGCGGTGGGTCATTCCCGGCGCGGCCTTCGTCATCGCCCTCGCCGCGGCGATCGCGTTCCTGAGCGGGCCCGGCGTCCCGCCCGGCTGAGCGCTCAGGCGTCGGGATCGACCGCGCCCCGCGCCGCCTTGATCGCCCCGTGGCGGCTCTTGGCGTCGAGCCGGCGACGGATCGAGCCCTTTGTCGGCCGGGTGGGCCGGCGCGGCTTCGGCCGTTCCAGCGCCCTGAGGATCAGATCGCGCAGCCGGTCGCGGGCGTCGGCGCGGTTGAGCGGCTGGGTCCGGTGCCGGTCCGCCGTGATCACCAGGGCCCCCTCGTTCGTCCAGCGCCGTCCCGCCAGCCGCCGCAGCCGCGCCTTCGCGTCGGCGGGAAGGCTGGGCGACCGCGCGGCCTCGAAGCGGAGCTCGACCGCCGTCGCGACCTTGTTGACGTTCTGGCCGCCGGGGCCGGAGGAGCGCACGAAACTCTCGCTCAGCTCCCAATCGGCGATCGTGATCCGATCGTTGATGCGCAGCATTCGCCACCTTCCGAAACGCGTGAGGGGCCGCACGACGTGCGACCCCTCTGTTCATGAGTTTGGAGGCTGACCGGTGGTTAGACCCCCGCGCGATGTCCCTTTTCCGAGGGGGCTGCCCCTCAGACGGCTCCTCCGCGCGTCATCCCGGCCACATTCTCCAAAATCCCATCAGACATTGGATCACCTCCTTTCGCTGTTTCGACTGATCCCGATCGTGCCATCGCGGAGCGCAAACGCAAGCGTTTTTTTCACGCGCTCCGCGCGAGTTTCCGCGAAAGTGTCCGGAACGGCGCGAGCGCGAGCAACGCGATGGCGGTCTTGACCGAAAAATCGGCAATCGCGAGACTGACCCAGAGCGGCGCGACGGGCCCGACCCCCAGCAGCGGCGCCGGCTCCCCGGCCCAGGCGACGTCGACGCCCGGCGCGATCCACGCGAGCGCGCCCGAGAAGGCGATGGAGAAAAACAGCGCCGTGTCCAAGGCCCCGCCGACAAGGCTCGACACCAGCGGCGCCCGCCACCAGGCCCCCGTCCGCAGCCGGTCGAACACCGCCACGTCGATCATCTGGGCCGCCAGGAACGCCACGCCCGACCCGATGGCGACCCGCGGGCTGACCAGCGGCCCGAACGGTCCCTCGATCTGCGAGCCGATCAGCGAACACGCCACGCCGATGACGAAGCCGACGATCACGACCCTGCGCGCCGCCGCCGGGCCATGCAGCCGGTTCATCAGATCCGTCACCAGGAACGCGAACGGATAGGTGAAGGCGCCCCAGGTCAGCCAGTTCCCGAACAGGAACTGCACGAGGATGTTGGAGGCCAGCACGATGGCGGCCATGGCGAGCATGCCGCCGAAAAGGGTTCTGTCCATCCGATGCGTTCCGTTTTGTCGGGGAAGGTCGCGGAGACTTCCGCCGCGCGTCGCGGCGCGCCCCCTCTAGACCCCGGCCGGCCGCCGCGCAAGCGTCAGAACCGGATGCGGAACCCGACCGTGCCATATTGCGCCCCGCCCCACGCGTCGGACACGAGACCGAAGACGCCGGAGCGGTGATGGAACCGGAACAGAAGCTGGAAATCCGGATCGCTCGGCAGGGCGAAAGTGATCTCCGGCGCGAAATAATGCATGATCTGGCTGCCTTCGCCGTCGTTGGCCCGCTTCCGTTCGACCTCCGACACGTCGCTCGCCCAGTTCAGTCCCGTGGAGACCGCGACGGTCGTCACCACATACCGGTCCCACGGGAAGCCGTGATAGCGGCCGTAGAGCGCGAGCCAGACTTCCGTCTCATCCTGGCGGCCGAACCGCTGACCCATGCCGATCTCGGGCTCGATGTCGACGTGGTTCCAGAGCGTGGCCGTGCGCCGCGCGACCGACGTCCCGATGAAATGATCGCCGGGCACGTATTCCCACGAGAACGGAAGCTCCGGAGACGTGACCAGAACCTGCCCCATCGAGTTCTGAATGTAGTTTCCGCCGAATATCGCGACCCGGCAATCGCCCGCGCAGGGTTTGAACAGCGACATCGGGCTCCACGCCGCCGCCGTTTCGGGCAGAAACGCCGTGAGCGCGAGAATTCCCGCCGCGATCAGTCTTGCCATGACACCCCGAGCGGTCAGACGGCGGGGCGCGCTCCCCGCACGCGGCGTATAGCACGGCGACGATACGGTTCAATCGGCGTCAGGCCGAAAGCCTCTCACGATAGGACGGCGCCGGGGCGCCCACGCGCCAGAGATCCTCCGGCTGCCGCGCGGCCACCGCTTCGGGAAGCTCGATCTCGTCGAAGCCGACCCGACGCGCGGCGCGGGCCTGATCCGCGACCAGCGGCCCGCTCGCGCGCAGCACGCCGCGGAATCCCATGGCCCTGAGCCGCCGCGCGATCGAAAAGCCGCGTCCGTCGGCCATCGACGGGAACGCGACGCGGATCATGTCGATCCGGTGCAGCCAGGGCGCCAGATCGGCGGGATCGCGGTCGTTGGGAAACTCCACCGCCAGACGGTTCTCGGGAATCTCCTGCCCCGTCCAAAGCGCGTCGAAGGCCTGCACCCGGCAGCCGTCCCACGCGTCGGGCCGGAAACCCTCGTCGGTCACGATGACGCTCATGAAAAAGCTCCTTCAGACGCGTTGGACCGCGCGACGCCGTCGGCGGTGAAATGGATGCCGCACTCGACCTTGCCGGTGCCGCGCCAGCGTCCGGCCCGCACGTCCTCGCCCTCCGAGACACGGCTCGTGCAGGGCGCGCAGCCGATGGACGGATAGCCCTTCGCCACGAGCGGATGGCGCGGCAGCGCGTGCGCGTCCATGTAGTCCGAAAGGTCCGCGGCCGACCACCCGGCGAGCGGACTGACCCGCAGACGCCCCCGATCCGCCTCGAACGTCGCGAGCGCCGCGCGGCTCGACGACTGGAACCGCTTGCGCCCCGAGACGCAGACCGGAAAGCGCCGCAGCGCCCGTTCCAGCGGCGCCACCTTGCGGATCACGCAGCAGGCGTCCGGATCGCTCTCGTGCAGATCGTTTCCGGGGTCGAGCGCCTGCAAGATCGCGCGTCTCCGCCCGGACATGCCGCACGTCGCGAAGCCCCAGCGCCGCCGAAAGGTGGCGTTGATAGGCCAGCGTCTCCTCGAACAGCATCAGCGTGTCGACCAGAAGCACCGGCGTGTCCCGGTCGATCTCCGAGACCATGTGCAGCAGAACCGCCGCGTCCGCCCCGAACGAGGACACGACCGCGACCTCGTCGGGAAACTCCGCCAGAACTCCCGCCAGCACGTCCCGCGCCGGCTCCCCGTCCCATCTCAGCCGCAGCGCGTCCAGCCGGTCGACCGGCCCGGCCGCGAAATCCGCCGCGCGCTCATGCCGCATCGGACCGCTCCTCCGCCGGATAGAGCGCCACCTTGAACGGCTCGGCTCCGAGCCTGCGATACGCCGCGAGGAACGTCTCGCCCGGCTCGAGCCGCAGATCGAGATACGCCTCGATCAGCCGCTCGACCGCCGGCACGATCTCGTCATAGGCGAAGCCCGGCCCCGCCCTCTCGCCGATGGCCGCGGTTTCGGTCCCGTCGCCGCCCAGCGTGATCTGGTAATTCTCCACCCCCGCCCGATCCAGCCCGAGGATGCCGATATGCCCGACATGGTGATGGCCGCAGGCGTTGATGCAGCCCGAGATCTTGATCTTCAGCGGCCCGATGTCGCGCTGCCGGTCGATGTCCTCGAAGCTCCGCGCGATCTCCTGCGCCACCGGGATCGACCGCGCCGTCGCCAGCGCGCAGTAATCCATCCCCGGGCAGGCGATGATGTCCGAGATCAGCCCGACATTGCCCGTCGCAAGCCCCGCCTCGCGCAGCCGGGCGTACACCGCCGCCAGATGCCGGCGCGGCACGTGCGGCAGGATGATGTTCTGCTCGTGGCTGACCCGGAGCTCGCCGTGACCGAACTCCTCCGCCAGGTCCGCCAGCACGCGCATCTGTTCGCTCGTCGCGTCGCCGGGCGTTCCGCCGATCGCCTTGAGCGACACCGTGACGATGCCGTAATGCGGCACGCGGTGCGCCGTCACGTTCGTGTCCGCCCAGGCCCGCAGCCCCGCCGAGACCAGCGGCGCGGCATCCTCCGCCGGCTCGAAATCCGGCGGCGCGAACGCGGCCTCGATCGACGCGACCATCTCCGGGCTGACCTGCGGCAGCAGCCGCCGGTTCTCCCCGAACGCCGCCTCGATTTTGGTCCGAACGCTCTCGAGGCTCTCCTCGTGCACCAGGATCTTCATGCGCGCCTTGTACTTGTTGTCGCGCCGTCCGCCCAGATTGTAGACCTGAAGGATCGCCTCCAGATACGGCAGCAGATCGGCCTTGGGCAGGAACTCCCGCACCACCTTGCCGATCATCGGCGTACGACCCAGCCCGCCGCCGATGATGACCTCGTAGCCCGGCGCCCCGTCCGCGCCCCGCACCATCCGGAGCCCGATGTCATGCGACTTCGTCACCGCCCGGTCGTTCGGCGACCCGGTGATCGCGACCTTGAACTTGCGCGGCAGCCAGGTGAATTCCGGATGATCCGTCGACCATTGCCGGATCAGCTCGGCCGTGGGGCGCGGATCCTCGATCTCGTCGGCCGCCGCGCCCGCGAAATGGTCCGCCGTCACGTTGCGGATGCAGTTGCCGCTGGTCTGGATCGCGTGCATCCCGACATCGGCCAGCGCGTCGAGGATGTCCGGCACGTCGCGCAGCTTCGGCCAGTTGAACTGCACGTTCTGCCGCGTCGTGAAATGCCCGTAGCCCTTGTCCCAACGGTCCGCGATGTCGGCGAGCCTGCGCATCTGCGTCGGGTTCAGCGTGCCGTACGGCACCGCGACCCGCAGCATGTAGGCGTGAAGCTGGAGATAGAGCCCGTTCATCAGCCGCAGCGGCTTGAACTCGTCCTCATTAAGCGACCCGGCGATCCGCCGCTCGACCTGATCGCGGAACTCCGCGACGCGCGAGCGGACGAAGTCGCGGTCGAATTCGGTGTATTCATACATCGCTGAGCTCCGCCTGCTTGCCGTGACCGGGGTGGTTGGACGGCCCGCGCATCCGGAACGCCTCGCGGAAATGCGCGGGCGCCGCGCACCCGTTGCCGTCGAGCGCCGCGTCCGCCAGATAGATCCCCACGATCTCGTTGGAATCCTTCGACGCGCGCGCCAGCATCGCCTCCGCCGCCTCGGCGTCGAGCGCCAGCGCGGCGTCGCGGATGTCCCGCGACCATCCGCCCTGGGCGGTGAAATAGACCACGTCGCCTTCGAGAAGGTCGTTGCCGGTCGCCATCCGCGGATTGAACGCGCGGGCCATCAGAGCGCCTCCTTCATGTCCCGGGCCACATTCGCCGCCGAGCGCGGCGCGAGGCCGAAGAGGATCATCACCGGTCCGGACGGCGCGGCCTCCGCCAGCGCGTCGGGCAGGTCGATCAGCGTCGCCGCGATCACCCGCTGGTCCGGGAGGCTCGCGTTCTCGACCGCACTCACCGGCGTGTCCGCCGCCGCCCCGTGCATCAGAAGCCGCCCGCGCAGGAACGTCGCCGCCTTCACGCCCATGTAGATCGCGGCCGTGGCGCCCGGATCCGCGAGCGCGCGCCAGTCCTGCTCGGCGAACCCCTCGACGTCATGCGCCGTCAGGACGCGGAAGCTCTTGTTGCGCCCGCGTCTCGTCAGCGACCGCCCGATCGCCGCGGCGCCCGCGCTCGCCGCCGTCACCCCCGGCACGATGCTCCACGCGATCCCCGCCGCGTCCAGCGCCGCGATCTCCTCGTCCATCCGCCCGAACACCGACGGGTCGCCGCCCTTGAGCCGGATCACCACGGCGCCGGAGCGCGCGTGACGCAGGATCAGATCGTTGATGTCGTCCTGCCTCCAGGACCGGCCGTAGGGGGTCTTGCCCACGTCGAGAACCAGCGCCCCGTCCCGCGCGAGCGACAGGATCTCCGCGCTCACGAGCCGGTCGTGGATCACGACGTCCGCCTCCGCGATCAGCCGAAGCGCCTTCACGGTCAGCAGGTCCGGATCGCCGGGACCGGCGCCGACGAGATGGACCGGGCCGCACGGCGCCGCCGCGCCCACCGCTCTCAATCCTTCCGTCCCGTTCCGCGCGTCGTCCGTCATCGGCGTCTTCCCGCAATGAATTCCTCTTCAATATAGGACAATGTCCCTAAATCTCTCAATCAGCGCGAGGAAATAAGGACATTGTTCCGGATCTGAGATCATGCGAAGAAATCCGTCACCCGAATGGAAGGCGACGGCGAATGGCGGACCGCATAGACGACCTCGACCGGAAAATCCTCGCGATCCTCCAGCGGGATTCCGGCATCCCGCTCGACGAGATCGCCCGCCGCCTCGGCGCGTCCAAGACGCCGGTGTGGAATCGCATCCGCAAGATGAGGGCGTCGGGCCTCATCAAGGGCGAGGTGGCGCTGGTCGATCCGGAAAAGCTCGGGCTCGAGAGCTGCTTCTTCGTGCTCATCCGCACGTCGGAGCACGATTCCGCCTGGCTCGACCGGTTCCTGCGCGCCGTCCGGTCGCGCCCCGAGGTGCTCGAGGCGCACCGCCTCGCCGGCGACATCGACTACATCCTCAAGGTCCGCGTGCCGAACGCCAAGGCGTTCGACGCTTTCTACCGGGCGCTGATCAAGGAGGTCAGCATCTTCAACGTGACCTCCTCGCTGTCGATGGAGGAGATCAAGAACACGACCGCCCTGCCCGTGGACGAAAATACATTCTCGTCTTGATATGTGATCCGTCGGACCCTATACCGTATCCGACTGTCGGGGTCATCGGCGGCGTGGTACATCGCGCTCCACATTCCCCGACCAGAAGGATCACGGAACCGATGCGCATCACCCAGATCACCCCGGATTACAGCGTGGCGCCGCAGATCGCCGCCGACGACGTCGCGGCCATCGCGGCGAACGGCTTCCGCGCCATCATGTGCAACCGTCCCGACGGCGAAAGCCCCGACCAGACCGACGTCTCGGTGATCCGCGCCGAGGCGGAGGCGCGCGGCCTCGCCTTCTCCTTCGTGCCGGTCGTCTCCGGCGCGATCACCGGCGAGAACCTGGCCGAGTACCGCGCGGCGCTGGACGCCCTGCCCAAGCCGGTTCTCGCCTATTGCCGATCCGGCGGGCGGTGCCAGAACCTCTGGATGATGACCCGCTGAGGGTCCGAAGGATCGCGACGATGCTCCGGCGCCATTTTCCGATCCTGACCTGGGGAGCCGAGTATTCCGGCCGCACCCTCGCCAACGATCTGATCGCCGCGATCATCGTCACGATCATGCTGATCCCGCAATCGCTGGCCTACGCGCTGCTCGCGGGACTGCCGCCGGAAGTCGGCCTCTACGCGTCCATCGCGCCGCTGGTCGTCTACGCCGTGTTCGGCACGTCGCGCGCTCTCGCCGTCGGACCGGTGGCGGTCGCGAGCCTGATGACGGCGGCGGCGGTCGGCAAGCTCGCCGAGTCCGGCACGCCGGAATATCTCGGCGCCGCCATCGCGCTCGCCTTTCTCTCCGGCCTCATGCTTCTGGCGATGGGCTTCCTGCGTCTGGGCTTTCTCGCCAATTTTCTCAGCCACCCGGTCATTTCCGGCTTCATCACCGCCTCCGGCCTGCTGATCGCGGCGAGCCAGCTCAGGCACATCCTCGGAATCCCTTCCGAAGGCGAGACGCTCGTCAGCGTCCTCGCCTCGCTCGGCGCCCATCTCGGCCAGACCAATCCCTTCACGCTCGCCATCGGCGCGGGGACGCTCGGCTTCCTGTTCTGGGTCCGCAGGGGTCTCAAACCGGCGCTTCTCGCCTTCGGCGTCGGGGCGCGGCCCGCCGACATCCTCGCCAAGATCGGCCCGGTTCTCGCCATCGCCGCGACCACGGCCGCCGTCTGGCGGTTCGGACTGGACGCGCGCGGTGTCGCCATCGTCGGCGACGTGCCGCGCGGCCTGCCCGCGCCGACCCTCCCGCCCTTCGACCCCGGCCTCTGGATCGCCATCGCGGTGCCGGCGCTCCTGATCTCCATCGTCGGCTACGTCGAGACCATCTCCGTCGCGCAGACCCTGGCGGCCAAGCGCCGCCAGCGCATCGACCCCGACCAGGAACTGATCGCGCTCGGAGCCTCGAACGTCGGGTCCGCCGTCTCCGGCGGCTTCCCCGTCACCGGCGGCTTCTCCCGCTCCGTCGTCAATTTCGACGCGGGCGCCGAGACGCCCGCCGCCGGCGCCTTCACCGCGATCGGCATCGCGCTCGCGACTCTCTTCCTGACCCCGCTGCTGTTCTTCCTCCCCAAGGCCACGCTCGCCGCCACCATCGTCGTCGCGGTCCTGTCGCTGGTCGATCTCGGCGCGCTGCGGCGCACATGGGAATATTCCCGCGCCGATTTCCTCGCGATGGCCGCGACGATCCTCCTGACCCTGACGATCGGCGTCGAGGCCGGCCTCGTCGCGGGCGTCGGCCTCTCGATCTTCCTGCATCTCTACCGCACGTCGAAGCCGCATGTCGCCATCGTGGGCCAGGTCCCGGGCACCGAGCATTTCCGCAACGTGAACCGCCACAATGTCGTCACCAGTCCCGAGATCCTGTCGGTCCGCGTCGACGAGAGCCTCTATTTCCCCAACGCCCGCTTCCTCGAGGATCTGATCGGCGACGCGATCGCCGGCGAACATTCGCTGAAACACGTCATCCTCGTCTGCCCGGCGGTCAACAGCATCGACGCCTCAGCGCTGGAAAGCCTCGAGGCGATCAACCATCGACTGCGCGACGCCGGGATCGCCTTCCACCTCTCCGAGGTCAAAGGCCCCGTGATGGACCGCCTGAAACGCGCGCGTTTCCTCGACGACCTGACCGGCGAGGTCCACCTCACCCAGTACGACGCCGTCGCCAGCATCGACCCCGATCTCGCGCGCCGCACTCTCGACGCCGACCGCCTTCGCTCATCCGCAGCCTGAACAGGGAGATCCTCCAATGCACTTCGCCAACAACATGGGCCGTTCCGACCGCCTCGCCCGCTTCGCCCTCGGCGCGCTTCTCATCGCGCTGACCCTCGCCGGGACCATAGGCGCCTGGGGCTGGATCGGCGTCGTGCCGATCGTGACCGCCGCCTTCAACTTCTGCCCGCTCTACACGCTTCTCGGCGTGAACACCTGCGGGCGCTAGCCGTCTGGCGGGGAGTTTCGGGAAACGGACGGGTCTGACGCCTGTCCGTTCCCATCGTCTGCCGCATCGCGCTTCGCCCCTGTCCGAGCGCACCGATCAGCCGAAATACAACTCCCTCATGAAACTAAGCATCGACATGTGTTGGTACCGACGGTGATACAAAACCGCACAAGCCCCTATCCCAATGATGGCGAGGGAGAAGGGAGTCAGCGCGGTTGTCAGAGGACGTCTATGTCGAGGGCGCAAGACAAATTTGGCCTCATGAAAACGTGCCGAAAGTGGATTCGGGATCGGGAAACGGACGGTCTGACGTCTGTCCGTTCGCCATCGTCTGCCGCAGGTCGCGGCGGCGTGTATCGCCGCCCCTCGCCCTCGAGGGCGCGGCGAAAATCCGGACGCTTGAGGCCTTCAGCCTCGAGCACAGCCCCGATTTTTTCGGCCGCCTTGGCCGAATCGGGGTCGTGCATCGGACGGAAGGCGATCGAAGTCGGGTTTCGGAGAAATGGACGGATCATGAGGTCTGTCCGTCGAGATCGTGACGACGCTGGTCGACGCGCGGTATGGGCCGCGACCGAGTCACGACGAAGATTGCCGTCCTTCCCGACGCCCGCGTCGACATAGCCGGCGCGTCGCGTGCGATGGTCAGGATGTCGCCGCCCCGATAGATCGACTGCGCGATGTCCTGCGCGTTGCCCGCCAAGGGCGCGAGACCGCCGAGCAGGAACGCGAGTATGTAACCGCTCCGCCTCGTCACTCGCATCGCGAAAACTCCCGGATCCGCGGCCCGGCACCTGATGGCGAATCTGGAAGCGGCGCCCCGCCATCGAGGCAAGCTTCAACCATCACGCCACCGGCTCCGCGACGAGGCTCACCGTCTCGGCCCGCGCGAGCCGGCCGTCCTGCTCCGGCCAGTGGCTGAAATTGCGCACGGTTCCCGCCTCGCGCACCTGCCGCACCGCGTCGAGCGACACCTCGCCGTAGACCCAGCCCGGCACGTTCATCTTGCCGGTCGAAACGATCCCGTCCTCGGGAAAACCCGTATCGGGCGGTCCGTAGATCGCCGCCGTGCCGACGTTCTTCGGCGCCGCGGCCAGCCAGTCGGCGTCGCCGACGGTCGTCGAATGCACCACGACGCACTGGTTCTCGAGCGCGCGCGCCATCGCGCTCACCCGCACGCGCCAATATCCCTGCATCGTCGGCGCGCAGCCCGTCACGGCCAGGATCTCCGCCCCCGCCTCGGCCATCGAGCGCGCGATCAGCGGGAACTCGCAATCGTAGCCGATCAGGATCCCGATCCGCCCGAGCGCCGTGTCGAACACGCGCGGTACGGTTCCGGGCGAAATGCTCCACGATTCGCGCTCGAACCGCGCCGGGATCAGCTTGTCCTGCGCCCCGCTCGACCCGTCCGGCGCGAAGAGCCGCGTCCGGTTCACCGCGGTGCGGTCCTCGCGGCGCACCGGCCCCGACCCCGCGCAGACGTGCAGCTTGAACTCGCGGGCGAGACTGGAATGCAGCTCGTCCACGTCCTTCTGCCGCGCGCTGACCGCGTCGATGGATTTCTGGAGATCCTTCGCGTTCTCCTCCCGGGCGAGGCTCGCGACCTCCATCGCGGCGAATTCGGGGAACACCAGAAGCTCCGCGCCGCTCTCGGCCGCCGTGCGGACCCAGACCCGGAGCTTGCCGACATACTCGTTCCAGCGGTTCTGCCATTCGATCGGATAGGCGGCTGCCGCGATTTTCATGGAATCCCTCCCTGACTGGGCCGATCCGGCACAATACAGCTTCCGATGTCAAACCCGAAGCGTCGCGTTTCAAGAGGCGCCGCGCCGCCGACGCGCCGCGGGACATGCTTGCGCTCGCGGGCGAATCGGTTTAATCAAACGATTGATTAATTCGGGAGCCGTATATGCAAGCCCCCCGCCGGCCCGGCGACGCCACCCGCGCCGCGATCATCGACGCCGCCCTGCGCGCCTTCGGCGAACGCGGCTACGACGGCGCCTCGACCCGGGCCATCGCCGCCGAGGCGGGCACCAACGTCGCCTCGATCTCCTACCATTTCGGCGGCAAGGACGGCCTGCGGACCGCCTGCGCCGAACATGTCTCGCTCCAGATCTCGCAGGTCATGGGGACCGCCGCCCCGCCGCCCAGCGACCCGGCGGCCGCGCGCGCCGCTCTGGCCGGAATGCTGCGCGGATTCTGTCTCTTTCTGCTGCTTCGCCCGCAGGCGGGGCTGATCGCGGCGTTCATGATGCGCGAGATGGCCCGTCCGTCCCCGGCGCTCGACGTGATCTACGGCGGCGCTTTCAAAGGCACGCACCGCCGCCTCTGCGGCCTCTGGGCCGCCGCCACCGGCCTCGAAGCCGAAAGCGAGCCCGTGCGGCTCGCGGTCTTCTCGATGCTGGGCCAGATCCTCTATTTCCACATCGCCGGCCCGGTGGTCCGCCGCCGCATGGACTGGGCCGCCATCACCGCGCCGGAGGCAGAAGCCGTCGCCGCCACGATCCTGCGCAACCTTCACGCCCGGCTCGACGCCGACGCGGAGGCGGGCGCATGAGCGGTCTTCTCTGCGCCATCCCCGTTTCTCGCCTCGCTGCTCTCCGGCTGCGCGGCCGACGGCGCGCTCGCCGTCGGCTACGTCGAGGGCGACTACGTCAACATCGCGCCGGTCTCCGCCGCCGAACTCGTGAGCGTCGACGTGGTCAAGGGCGACGTCGTGATCCCCGGCCAGCTTCTCGCCCGCCAGGACCGCGCCGACGCCGAGATCGCGCTGGCCGAGGCCGAGGCCGCCCGCGACCAGGCCGAGGCCGAGCTCGCCAACCTCCGCGAGGGCGCCCGCCCGGAGGAGATCGCCGTCACCGAAGCCTCGCTCGCCTCCGCCCGCGTCCGTCTGCGCGAGGCCGAACGGACCGCCGAGCGCCAGACGAGCCTCGCGGGCGACGGCGTCATCTCCCGGGCGATGCTCGACAGCGACATCGCCGCCCGTGACATGGCCGCCGCGGCCGTGGCCGAACTCGAAGCGCAGCTCGCGGTGGCGCGCCTCCCCGCGCGCCCGCAGGTCGTCGCCGCCGCCGAAAGCCGTCTCGCCGCCGCCGAGGCCGCGCGGGACCAGGCCGCCTGGCGCCTCGACCGCCGCACCCTGACCGCCCCCGCCGCCGGCATGATCTCCGAGGTCTTCCATCGCGCGGGCGAGATCGCGGGGCCCACCGCACCGATCCTGTCGCTCCTGCCCGACGGCGCCGTGCGCCTCGTGGTCTATGTCGGAGAACCCGACGTCGCGGGCCTCGCCTCGGGCGGCACGCTCGACGTCCGGTGCGACGGCTGCCCCGACGGGCTCACCGCGACGATTTCCAACGTCGCCGATTCGCCCGAATTCACCCCCCCGGTGATCTACTCGGTCGAGAACCGCCAGAAGCTCGTCTACCGGGTCGAGGCCCTGCCCGACGCGGGCGCGGACATCCTGCGCCCGGGCCAGATCGTCGACGTGAGCCTCGCCCGGCCATGACCGAAGCCGCCATCGACGTGCGCCACCTGAGCAAGTCCTTCGGCGCCGCGAAGGTCGTCGACGACGTCTCGATCCGCGTCGAGCGCGGCGAGATCGTCGGCTTTCTCGGCCCCAACGGCTCCGGCAAGACCACGACGATCCGGCTGATGTGCGGCCTGCTGCGCCTGGACGATGGCGAGGGCGAGGTACTCGGCTTCGACCTCGCGAGCCGAAAGCCGGCGCATCAAGGACCAGGTCGGCTACATGACCCAGAAGTTCTCGCTCTACGAGGATCTGACGATTCAGGAGAACCTCGATCTCGTCGCCGGCCTCTACCGCCTGCCCGACCCCCGCGGAACCGTGCGCGCCACGCTCGACGGCCTCGGCCTCACCACGCGGCGGCGCCAGCTCGCGGGCAAGCTCTCGGGCGGCTGGAAACAGCGTCTCGCGCTCGCCGCCTGCATCATGCACGCGCCCGAACTCCTCCTGCTCGACGAGCCCACCGCCGGCGTCGATCCGAAGGCGCGCCGCGAGTTCTGGGACGAGATCCACCGCCTCGCGGCGGGCGGCATGACCGTCCTCGTCTCGACACATTACATGGACGAGGCCGAACGCTGCGACCGGATCAACTACATCGCCTACGGCCGCCTGATCGCCGGCGGCACCGTCGCCGAAGTCGTGGCCGATTCCGGCCTCGATCACCTACGTCGTCAGCGGTCCCGGGATCGACGCCGTCGCCCGGGCGCTCCGGGACGACCCGCGCGTCGACCAGGTCGCCGCCTTCGGCGCGTCGCTCCACGTCGTCGGCCGCGATCACGGCGCCATCGAAGGCGCGCTCGCCGACCACGCCACCGCGCCCGGCCTCACTGTCTCCCCCGCGCCGACCAGCCTCGAGGACGTGTTCATCCAGTACATGGGCGCCGCCGAGGACAACATGGCATGACCCGCGCCGGCTTCTCCCTCCGCCGCCTCCTGGCGCTTCTGCGCAAGGAGTTCATCCAGATGCGCCGCGACCGCATCACCTTCGCGATGATGCTCGGCGTGCCGCTGATGCAGCTCCTTCTGTTCGGTTTCGCCATCAACAACGACCCAAAGGGCCTGCCCACCGCCCTCGTCACCGCCAGCCACGACCGCTACAGCCGCGCGCTGGTGACCGCCCTCGAACTCAGCGGCTACTACCGCTTCGACCACGTCTCCGACAGCGCGGAGGCGGCCGAGACCCTGATGGCCCAGGGCAAGGTCGCCTTCGTCGTCACCATCCCGTCCGATTTCGCGGCCCGCGTCGCGCGCGGCGACAGCCCCCGGATCCTCGTCGAGGCCGACGCCACCGACCCCGCCGCCGCCAGCGGCGCCGTCGGCGTGCTCGAGACCGTCGCGGCCGCAGCCGTCGCCCGCGCCTCGGGCGCGACGCCGTCCGTCTCCGCCGACCGGCCCCCGCCCCGACGTCGAGGTGGTCGTGCACCGCCGCTACAACCCCGAAGGCATCTCGCAATACAACATCGTCCCCGGCCTGCTCGGCGTCATCCTCCAGATGACGATGGTGATGATGACCTCGATGGCGCTCACCCGCGAGACCGAACGCGGCACGATGGAGAACCTGCTCGCCATGCCCGCGACCGGCTCCGAGGTGATGCTCTCCAAGATCCTGCCCTATCTCGCCGTCGGCGGCGTCCAGGTCGTCGTCGTGCTCGCGGCGGCGCGCGTCATCTTCGCCGTCCCGTTCGTCGGCCGCCTCGACGTGCTGATGGCGGCCGTCGGGCTGTTCGTCCTCGCGCTCGTCCTCCTGGGCTACGCGATCTCCAGCTTCTCGCGGACGCAGATGCAGGCGATGCAGCTCACCGTCTTCTTCTTCCTGCCCTCCCTGCTGCTCTCCGGCTTCATGTTCCCGTTCCGCGGCATGCCCTCATGGGCGCAGGCGCTCGGCGAGATATTCCCCCTCACCCATTTCATCCGCGCGATCCGCGCCGTCATGCTCAAGGGCGCCGACCTCCCGACCATCTCCCGCGAGATGGTCGTTCTCGCCGGTTTCGTCGCGCTCTACGCGATCGTCGCCCTCGCGCGCTTCCGCCGCACGCTCGACTGAGAGGCCGTCCGCGCGGCGACGCCTCAGTTCCGGCTCTTCGCTGCCGAAGCGGGATCCCGGATCAACGCCGGACCTTGGTCCGATGCGCGGGGCGGGCGTCCCCGTCTATCCTCGGCGAACAGACCGGATGCCGGTCACCGTTTCGGAGGAAAGACAAATGCCCATCTCGGATCGCGCGCTGAAAGGCGTCAGCCTCACGCTTCTCGCAGGCATCATCGCGGCCTCGCCGCTCGGTTTCCCGCCGGACCTTAGGGACGGGCTGTATCCCCAGGTCGCCAAGGCCTTCGCCAAGGACTCCGGGAAGGAGGATCGCGAAGACGACGACCGCGGCGGTGACCGCGGCGGCGACCGCGGCGGTGACCGCAACGACGACCGGAGCGACCGCGGAGGCAGGTCCGGCGGGGGAAAGAGTGGCGGAAGCGCCGGCAGGGATGCCGCCGACAAGGCCCGCAGCGGCCGCGACGACGCGGCGGACAAAGCCCGCAGCGCCCGTGACGATTCCGCGGACAAAGCCAGAAGCGCCCGTGACGGGTCGGATGACAGGCGCGACGGGTCAGACGACGCCAGCGACGACGACCGCCGCTCCGGCAGGGGCCGCGGCTCCGACGATGATGGCCGGCGGGGCGGAGGTTCGACCGTCGGCCAGGCGGCCTCGGGCGGGGCCGGTCTGCGGGTGGTCAAGATCGAGAGATCGGGCGGAGGACTGGAGGTGGTCTATTCCAACGGCGTCAAGGAGGAGATCGAGAACGGCCGCTACGAGATGAAGAACGCCGCCGGACGGACCGTCATGGAGCGATCCGCGACGCAGAAGGACGTCGACCGCATCCAGGGCAACGCCCGCGCCTCGGGAGCGGCCGTCTCATCGTCGCGGTCCTCCTCGTCGGCATCGGCGTCCGGCTCGGACGCGCGGGCGCGGATCCCGTCGGATTCGAGGGCGAGCCGGATCGAGATCGTCGGAACGAACAGGATCGAGGTCCAGTACAATTCCGGGTGGAAGGAGGAGGTCGCGAACGGCCGCTACGAGATGAAGGATCCGGCGAACCGCACCGTCGTCGAACGCGGCGCGACCTCCGCGGACCTCGACCGCCTCATGGGTCTCGCCGGCCGCTGACCGCGCGGCCGATCCCGGCCCGGGGCGCGAACCGACGCGCCTCAGGTCCGGTCCCAGGCGTCCCGCGCGATCAGCGCCGCCTCGACGCGGTTGCGCGCCTGAAGCTTCTCCAGAATCGCGGTCATGTAGTGCTTGACCGTCTTCTCCTGGATCCCGAGCTCCTCCGCGACCTCCCGGTTGCTCATGCCCGTCGCCACGCGGCGCAGGATGTCCTCCTCGCGCTTCGTCAGGTCGTCGATGGGGCGGCGGTCCGCCACCCGCACTCCCTTCCGCATCTCGACGAGGACGCGCGCCGCGAGCGCCGGGGAGACATGCGCCTCGCCCCGCGCGACGCCCGACAGGATCCCGTTCAGCTCCGCGGCCGAGACGCCCTTGAGGACGTAGGCTATGGCCCCGGCCGCGAGCGACCGCGCGACGTTGGTCTCGTCCTCCGAGACGGTGAGCATCGCGATCCGGACCTTCGGGGCCGCGGCGTGGATGCGCCGGGCGGCCTCGATCCCGCCGCCCGGCATCGAGATGTCCAGCAGCGCGAGGTCGGGCGCGTGGTCGCGCACGAGCGCGACCGCGGCGTCCGCGTCGCCGCCGGCGCCGACGACCTCGAATCCGCCCTCCCGGAGGGAGCGTACAAGGCCCTCGCGAAAGATCGGATGGTCGTCCGCGACGATGATTCTGAAGGTCATTGATCCTCTCCCGCGTCGATGGGCAGCGTCAGCGTCAACGTCGTTCCGGCGCCGGGCGCCGATCGGATATCGAGCGCGCCGCCGAGGCTCTCGGCGCGGTCTCGCAGACCGGCGAGGCCCTGGCCGCCATCCGGCCCGATCCCGCGCGGCGCGGCCGGATCGAAGCCCGGCCCGCGATCGGCGACCGAGGCGCGGAGCGTCCGCCCGGCGATCTCCAGTCGCACGGCGACGTCGGCGCCTCCGGCGTGCCGCGCCGCGTTCGAGAGCGCCTCCTGGAGAAACCGATAGATGCAGATCTTGACGGAATCCGGAACGGCGCTCCCTTCGAGCCCCGCGCAGTCGACCGAGATGCGCGCGCCTTCCGGAGCGGAATGCGACTCGACCGCGCGTCGCACGACCTCCACGAGGTCGAGGCTTTCGAGATCCGGCAGGGAGAGACCGCGGGATATCGCGCGGATCTCGGACAGGGCCGCCTTGAGCGCGTTGCGGACCGACGCGACATCGTCCCCCGTGTCAGGAGTGTCGGGAACGATGGCGTCCAGCCGCATCGATGCCAGGGCGACGTATTGCGCGGGACCGTCATGGAGGTCGGCGCTGATCCTGCGCAGATCCTTCTCCGCCTGAGCCGCGGCGCGCGCGGCGGCGCCGGTGGCGCGCCGTCGCAGATCCGCGTTCTGCCGCGCGAAACCCCTGCTCTCCGCCACCTGGGCGCGCAGCTGGCTTTTCTGCCGCTCGATCGTCCGGCCACCGGCCTTGACGATCCCGAACAACAGAAGTCCGCTCGCCAGGAACGCGCCCGAAACGAGAAGCCAGCTTCCCCGCCGCGCCTCGGACAGATCGTCGCGCAGCGCGGTCGCGACCTCGTAGAACTCGGCGACGGCGATGACCTCGCCCGACCAGACCTGACGCACGGGCGAATAGACCTCGAGCAGCGGCAGGCCCAGCTCCGCCTCGGCCGCGCTCTCGTCGTCGTCCAGCCCTCCGAACGTCGCGGCGACGGTTCCGGCCCAGGCGCGGGCGAGTTGCGGGGATTCCGGATACCGCGCGCCCACCATGTCGGGGTCCGAGGCGTAGACGATCAGGCCGTCATCCTTCCAGAGCCTGAAGGAGACGATCCGGTCGCCCATCGCGGTGTTGGAAAAGACCTCGTCGAGCGCGCGGATCGCGGGGTCGGACAGCCGCTCGCCTTCCGCCAGTTCCTGGGTCAGCGGCGAGACGAGGCTCTCGACCAGCATGGCAGCCGCCGCGGCGGAACTGTCGACGACGGATTGCTCGATCCGCGCGGTCACCCAGGATCCGATGACCAGCATCGCCACCAGCATCACCGCCGCTCCGGCCGAAAGGAACCGGACGACCAGCGAGGCCTCGCCGAATCGCCTGATCATCCCGTTTTCCGGGACTGGTACAACTCACTGCGCATGTCCCTCTCTAGACCGGACGTCGCGACCTGAACACGGACCAAAGGCTGACGATTTGTGACAAGATTGGCGCATCTCCGCTACGCCGGTCGACCTTGGCCGCGGCCGCGATCGAGAATGGAGGTGACCTTCCTATCCCGCATCCGAAAGGCTAAACTCGCCTAAAACGCGAACCACGAGGCAGGCCATGAGATCGATTTCCGCCGTCGCGATGACCCTCGCCCTGCTCGCCGGAGGCTGCGGCGCCGGCGCGGACGCCCCCGGAGCCAGCACCCCGCCCATGGCCCGATCCGCCACCCCCCAAGCCTCCAGCTTCGCCGAATGGAAATCCAATTTCCGCGCCCGCGCCCTCTCCGAAGGCATCCGTCCGGACGTCTTCGACGCCGCCTTCCAAGGCGTGACCGAGAACCAGGAGGTCGTCCGCCTCGACGGCCGCCAGGCCGAGTTCACGAAGCCGCTCTGGGAATATCTCGACGGCGCCGCCTCGTCCGACCGCATCGCCACCGGCCGCTCGAAACGCGCGTCGCTCCAGCCCACCCTCGACGCCATCGAGGCCCGCTACGGCGTCGACGACCAGATCGTCGTCGCGATCTGGGGCATGGAGACCAACTACGGCACGTTCAAGGGCGACATCCCGGTGATCGAAAGCCTCGCCACCCTCGCCTACGAGGGCCGCCGTCGCGACTTCGCCGAGGAGGAGCTGATCGCCGCGCTGCGCATCCTCCAGAACGGCGACACCTCGCCGGCCGCGATGCGCGGCTCCTGGGCCGGCGCGATGGGGCACACGCAGTTCATCCCGACCAGCTATCTCGCCCACGCCGTCGATTTCACCGGCGACGGCCGCCGCGACGTCTGGTCCGCCGACCCCACCGACGCGCTCGCCTCCACCGCCAGCTATCTCGCCTCGTTCGGCTGGAAACGAGGCCAGCCCTGGGGCGTCGAGGTCCGCCTTCCGCCCGGCTTCAACTTCGCCACCGCCGACCAGTCCAACCGCCGCCCGGTCTCCGACTGGCGGGCGCGCGGCGTCACCTCCGTCGACGGAACGCCCCTGCCGGACCACGGACCCGCCGCCGTCATCGCGCCCGCCGGCGCCACCGGCCCGTCCTTCGCCGTCTACGACAATTTTTTCGTCATCAAGAAATACAACAACGCCACATCCTACGCGATGGGCGTCGGGCATCTCGGCGACCGCATCGCCGGCGCCGGCCCCTTCCGCGCCGCGTGGCCGCGCCACGAGCGCGCCCTCAGCCGCTCCGAAAAGATCGAGATGCAGGAACGCCTGACCGCGCTCGGCTACGACACCGTCAAACGCGACGGCATCGTCGGCCCCGACACCGAGGCCGCCATCCGCCGCTACCAGGCCGCGCAGGGCCTGACGCCCGACGGCTTCGCCTCGGCCTCGCTTCTGGCGCGACTGAGGTAGGCCGCCGGGATCGCCCGGCGGCCATTCTGCCCTATTCCGCCTCGTAGGCGTGGCGCATCACATGATAGATGTAGTTCTGCTCGACCGTACCGTCGAAGAGATGCGCCCACGGACCCTGAGCGTAGATCGCCACGTCCGCCGGCGAATGGGTCTCCGAACCCAGCGGAAGCATCGCCTGCTGGACATGGTCGTGGTCCAACGCCGCCTCCTGGGTCAGAACCGGCCGCGTGCCGAAGAAGCTGCCGTCGACCTGCTCGACCATCAGGGATCCCGTGCCGTTGAGATAGCCGATCGCCGTGTAGGGTTTGCCGTCGGAGGCCACGAGCGGCTCGTCGATGTATTTCTCCCCCGCGTCGTCGATCCGGTTGCACAGCCCTTCGATGGGCGATCCGCGCCCGCAATAGCCGTTGAACGTGATCGCGTGGCCGTGGTCGGCGGTGACGACGATCAGCGTGTCCGCGTCATCCGTCATCTCCAGCGCCCGCGCCACGGCCTCGTCGAACGCCACGCCGTCCGTCATGGCGCGATACGCGTTGCCGTCATGGTTGGCGTGATCGACGCGTCCGCCTTCGACCAGAAGGAAATACCCCTCCTCGTTGTTCGACAGCTGCGTGATCGCGGCCTCGGTCATCTCGACGATCGAAGGCTCGTTCTCGCGGTCGTTCTCATAGAGCATGTGCGACAATTCGAAGAGCCCGAGCACCGGCCCCGACCCGTCGAGCGTCAGACCGGCGAAGGTGTCCGCGTCGAACGCGTACTGCGCGCCCGCCGCTTTCGCCTCGTCGATGAGATTGCGCCCGTCCGCGCGTTTCCCGGTCTTGCCCTCCTCGTCCTCGACCGCCTCGGGAAGAAAGTTGCGCCGCCCGCCGCCCAGCGCGATGTCGATGTCTCCCGAGGCCATCCTGTCGAAAAGCTGGACCGCGATGTCCGGAACCGCGCAGCCCTCGGG
Source organism: uncultured Alphaproteobacteria bacterium (assembly GCA_963798765.1). Taxonomy (GTDB): domain Bacteria; phylum Pseudomonadota; class Alphaproteobacteria; order Rhodobacterales; family Rhodobacteraceae; genus Amaricoccus. The sequence continues at coordinate 388,159 of CAWCUP010000020.1, forward strand.
CAGATCGACGTCCGCCTCGAAATCCCGGTCCGCCACATGGGCGTAGAGCGCCGAAGGCGTCGCATGGGTGATCCGCGCGGTGCTGACGACGCCGACGGATTTCCCCATCTCGGCGGCCAGGTCGCCGATGCTCGGGATCGACGCCGCCTCCACGTCCTCGCAGGCGGCGCGGCGCAGGGTCTCGTCGACCCCGATGACCCCGGCCTTGGTCTTGATACCGGTCAGGAACGCGACGGCGGTCCCTGCCGAATCCGGCGTCTGGGCGTTCGTGTTGTAGGTCTTCGACAGCGCGAGATAGGGCATCGCCTCCTTGGCCATGACGTTCTCGTCACCATACCCGCCGGCCTGCTGACCCTGGAACACCCGCGTCGCGTATTCGGTGCCGATCCCGTTGCCGTCGGCGAGGAAAAGGATGACGTTCTTCGCGGTCCCGGTCACGGGCTGTCGGGCGAGTTTGGCTTCGATCTCGGCCTGACCGGCCTGATACCAGGCGTTCTCGGACTGCGCGTGGACGCTCGCCGGCGCGAGCGCCGCGACCGCGATGGCCAACGCCGACGATGACGCGAGGCCGGTTCTGATGCGGTGTGTCATGGGTTTTCCTCCAGCTTTTTTCCGGGCCATTCCCCGAACACCGGAATGCCCGATTGCGACCCTGGCGATCAACCTTGCGCGGACGGCGAGTGTTTGCAAGACCGATGGCCGTCGCCGGAAACGTCACTCGCCCCAATCCGCGGCCTGCATCTCGTGCAGCCGCGACGCGGTTCGCGCGAACTCGAACGACCCCTCGCCCTCCGGGTAAAGCCCCTCCGGCGGAGCCTCCGCCGACAGGATCAGGCGGACCTTCGCCTCGTAGAGCGCGTCGATCAGCGTGACGAACCGCTTGGCCTCGTTGTTCCGCGCCCGCGAAAGAACCGGCACGTCGTCGAGGATCAGCACGTCGAGCGCCTCGGCCAGCGCGAGGAAATCCGCCGGCCCGAGCGGCCTGCCGCAGAGCTCCTCGAACCCGGCCCGCGCGACCCCCGCCCGGTGCCGGGGCAGCACCAGCCTGCGCCCCTGCACGTCGATCTCCAACGGCGCCCCGACGCCCAGCGCCAGCCGATCCCACGCCGTGTCCATCGCCGCGCGCGCCTCGTCCCCGAGCGGCGTGTGATAGACCGGCTCGCCGGCCAGCCGGTCCAGCCGGTGATCGGTGTGGCTGTCGAGCTCATGCACGTCGAGCCGGTCCTTGATCAGAGCGATGAACGGCAGGAACAGGTGCCGGTTCAAGCCCTCGGGATAGAGATCGTCCGGCGGGCGGTTCGACGTCGTCACCACCACCACCCCGCGTTCGAACAGCCGCTGGAACAGCCGACCCACCAGCATCGCGTCGGTGATGTCGCTGATCTGCATCTCGTCGAAACAGAGCAGCGTCGCCCCGTCCGCGATGGCGTCCGCGACGGGCAGGATCGGATCCTCCGCCGCGGTCTTGCGCGCCTTGTGGATCGCCGCGTGCACCTCCTGCATGAAGGCGTGGAAATGCACGCGCCGCTTCGGCTCGACCGGCGCGGTCTCGAAGAACAGGTCCATGAGCATGGATTTGCCCCGCCCGACCCCGCCATAGAGATAGAGCCCCGGCACCACCTTGTGTTCCAGCCGGTCGCGCCCCCAGCCGAACCGCCCGATCCCGATGCGCTTGGGCTTGACCGGATCATAATCCCGCAGACGGATCGCCAGAAGCTGGAGCTTCTCGACGGCGCGCCGCTGCGCCGGATCGGAGCGCAGCGTGCCCGCCGCCACCCGCCGGCGATAGTTCGGCATGGGTCCGTCGGCGTGCATCCTCAGCTTTCGAGATGCAGGTTCACGCGCCGGTTCTCGCGGCCCTTCTTCTCGATCTTGCCGATCCGCACCCGCCCGATCTCGCCGGTCCGCGCCACATGCGTGCCGCCGCAGGGCTGAAGGTCCACCGTGCCGTCCCCGGTCCCGATCCGGATCAGCCGCACCCGGCCCTGACCGACAGGGGGCTTCACCTTCATCGTCTTGACCATATCCGGCGCGGCGGCGAGTTCGTCCTCCGTGATCCACTCCGCCGCGACCGGCAGGTCGTCCGCGATCCGCGCGTTGACCCAGGCCTCGACCCCCGCCACGTCCTCCGGCGGCTCGGGCATGTCGAAATCGAGCCGGCTCCTCTCCTCGCCGATCGATCCTCCGGTCACCCCGAAAGGCATCGCGACCGACAGGAGGTGCAGCGCCGTATGCATCCGCATCAGCCGATGGCGGCGCGGCCAGTCGATGGCGACGCGCACGCGGGCCCCCTCCGGCGGAACCGTCACGCCGTCACCCGCCACGTGGACGATCCGCGTCCTGTCCCGGTCGGGATGGACCGCGTCGACGATGGCGATCTCCGACCCGTCCGCGAGACGCAGCGTCCCGGTATCGCCCGGCTGGCCGCCCGAGGCGGCGTAGAACACGGTCCGGTCGAGTTCCACCGCGCCCGCGGCGGAAACGACCACGAATGCGTCACAGGATCGGAGGGCGGGGTCATCGCGGAAAAGGAATTCGGTCATCGCAGGCTCCGTTCGGCTCTGACCCGATTATCACCTCCGCCAGCCGCGGCAAAGAGAGCCCGCCGCCGGTCGCGACCCTACGCGACCGCGTAGCTGGCGTTGTGATCGAAATACGATAAATACAGCGCCGAGACGGGTTGAGGAAACTCCGGGCGAGCGCCCGGCAGACGGGGTTCGGCGCCGATGATCGACGACTTTCTTTCCGCCGGGCCGCGGCCCGACATCGGACCCATGATCGTGGTGTGCCCCGAACTCGCCCTCGACGCGCCGCTGGATCGCGTCGCGCTGCAGGCGACCGCGTTCTGCGACTGGGCCGGGCCCGTGTTCTTTCTGGGGGGACCCTGCGCGTGCGGCGATCTCGAACGCCCCTGGCAGACGGATTACATCCACGCGCTCGAGGCGATGATCGAGGCGGGAGCCGCGCGCTACCTCTGCGGGACCACGCCGACCCAACTCGCCTCGGGGACCCGGATGCTGCTGCGGGGACGCGCGTTCCGGGACGCCTGCGACCGGGGCCGCGGACGGGTGATGCTCACCGGCGCGGTGCGGGAGATCCAGATCCCCGCGGTGGCGGCGACCCTGCGCGCCGGCGGCCTCGTCCCGTTCGGATCGTCCACGGCGATCGGCGCGACCGAAGTGAGCCATGCCGCGGGGCGCCGGATGCGCGCCTGAGCCGATCCCGCCTCAGACCCGCGTCGAGAACAGGATCCCGCATCCCAGCCCGCGGAGCGTCGCGCTGAGCCGGTCGAAGACCCCGAGTTTCGAGTAGATCCGCCGCAGATGCGCGTCGACGCCGTGCGGAGAGATGTGCAGGATGCCGGCGATGTCGGCGTTGCTCTTGCCGCGCGCGACCCACCCCAGCACGTCGAGTTCGCGGCGCGTCAGCATCGGCGGCGGGTCGAGCGACGACGCCACCATCGCGCAGAATCTCAGATGGACCGACTGACAGACCGACTGGAGCCGGGCGATCGCGACCGCGTCGCAGGCCCGCATGTCCGCGTTCGCGCCGGTGCAGCCGAGAAGGAACGTGCCGTCGCGGCCTCCGGGACCGTAGACCGGAATCCCGATCCAGCCGTGCGGATGCGTCGCCACCATCTCGTCGTAGATGGCGCGCGCCCGAGGGTCTTTCGTGGCGTCGATGAGCGCCGGATCGATCCGGTTGAACGGGCGCGTCTCCCGAAGCGACTGCGCGACGAAGGGGTTGTTGCGGAACATCCCGCGCTTGAGATAGCCCGTCAGCTGCTCCACCGAATGGGTGCTGCTGTAGGCTCGGACCCTGTCGCCCGCATGGCCTCCGAATGGCGGAAGATAGTGATAGTTGGCGGACCGCAGCCCGAAAGCGGCGATCGCCGGGATCGCGACGCGCCGCAGATCCTCCGGCGTCGCGACCGTGGCGATTTCCGCCTCCAGAATCCGCGCCTCGGCCTCCGAAAGAGGAAAAGCTCCGTGAATTCCAGATGGCGTCCGGTCCGACGCGTCCGTCATGAGAGTCGTTCCTCTCAGTCACGAGATCGTGGGCGAATGATGGATGAATTCGCGCGGTTACGCAACCGATGAGATAATTCAGGAGCGATTAGTGATCGTTATACGCGCTGATCTTATGCGAGGCCGGAAGAATCAGCCATTCTCCGGAGCTCCCCCCGCCGCGCGGTCGATCTGTCGCTGACGTTCCCGGAACCCGGCGCGCCGGGCCTCGTCGTACTCCGCGACGCAGGCCGGACAGCTCACCCCGCGCTCGTAATCCGGGCCGTCCGCCGCCTCCGGCGGAACCGGTCGGCCGCAGGCGTGGCAGAGGGTGAACCCGCCCGGCGACAGACCGTGCCCGACCGATACGCGCCTGTCGAAGACGTAGCATTCACCGCGCCACAGGCTTTCGGCCTCCGGAACCTCCTCAAGATATTTCAGGATGCCGCCCCTGAGGTGATAGACCTCCTCCACCCCTTGGCCGAGCAGGAAGTTCGACGCCTTCTCGCAGCGGATCCCTCCCGTGCAGAACATCGCCACCGGGCGGCCGGCGAACCGCTCCGCGTTCGCGCGCCACCAGTCCGGAAACGCCCGGAAGCTGCCGGTTCCCGGATCGACGGCTCCGGAAAACGTGCCGATCCCGACCTCATAGGCGTTGCGCGCGTCGATCAGGACCACGTCTTCCGACCGGATCAGGTCGTTCCAGTCGCGTGGCTCGACATGCGCGCCGACCCGCGCGTTCGGGTCGATGCCGGGCTCGCCCATCGTGACGATCTCGGCCTTGACGCGCACTTTCAGTTTCCGGAAGGGCGGCGCGTCCGCGAAACTCTCCTTCACGTCCAGATCCGCGCAGCCCGGCAGCGCGCGGACCGCCGCCAGCGCGGCGTCGACGCCGGCGCGCGTTCCCGCGATCGTGCCGTTGACGCCCTCGCGGGCCAGAAGCAGCGTCCCCTTCACGCCATGCGCGCGGCAGACGTCCGCCAGCGGCGCGCGAAGAGCGTCCGGATCCTCGAACCGGGTGAACCTGTAAAGCGCGGCGACGACGATCCTCGACATGGCGCGCGTCTACGGCGACCCGGCCCGCCGCGCAAGGCGTCCGCCGGGTTGACCCACATCAACGAAGCCGCCATGGCGCGTGCTAGGTTGACCGCGACACACGCAGAGGAGCACGCCATGTCCCACACCCCGCACGAGCTCGCCGAGGAGTTTCCCGACAAGACCGACCGGATCCACGAGCTCAAGACCTCGGACCAGCATTTCCGCAGGCTGTTCGACGAATACCACCAGGTCAACGACGCGGTGCACCGGGCCGAGACCGACGTCGAGCCGACCGACGACATGCACATGAACGAGATGCGCAAACAGCGGCTCGCTCTCAAGGACGAGATCGCGCGCATGCTGGCCTGAGATCTTCCTCGGCGTGACGGGGCCGGACGCCGCGCGGCGTCCGGCCCCTTTGCTTTTCCCGGCCGCCACGCCAAGTGCTGGCCCGGGATCGCGGACAGGACGCCATGCTGGAGATCGACGACGTCTCGAAAACCTATCCGGGCGCGGACGGACCCGTGCCCGTCCTCCGCGGCGTCTCCCTTTCGCTCGACGCCGGCCGCACCCTCGCCCTGACCGGCGAATCGGGCAGCGGCAAGAGCACCCTCCTCCACCTCGTCGCGGGCCTCGACGCGGTCGATGCCGGCTCGATCCGCATGGGCGGCCTCGACGTGACCGCGCTCGACGATTCCGGCCGCGCCGCCCTGCGCCGCGAGCGGGTCGGCCTCGTGTTCCAGCAGTTCAACCTGATCCCCAGCCTCGACATCGCCGCCAATCTCGCCTTCCAGGCGCGCCTCGCCGGCCGGCACGACGCCGCCTGGCAGGCGGAGCTGACCGGGCGCCTCGGCCTCGCGGACCTCTCCGCGCGCTATCCCGAACAGCTCTCCGGCGGCCAGCAGCAGCGCGTCGCCATCGGCCGGGCGCTCGCCGGCCGCCCGGCCCTTATCCTCGCCGACGAGCCGACCGGAAACCTCGACGAGCCGACCGGCGACGCCGTGATGTCCCTCCTGCTCGACCTCGTCGCGCGCTCCGGCGCCGCGCTCCTGATGGTCACCCATTCGCCGCGCCTCGCCGACATGCTCGACGCGCGCGCGGTCCTGCGCGCGGGCCGCGTCGCGTGAGCGCCGCGCTCCTCGTCCTGCGGGCCCTGCTGAGCCATTGGCGCCGCCGCCCGGTGGAACTCGCGACGCTGCTGATCGGCCTCGCCGTCGCCACCGCCCTCTGGAGCGGGGTCCAGGCGCTCAACGCCCAGGCCCGCGACAGCTACGACCGCGCCGCCGCCGTGCTCGGAGGCGGCACGCTCTCGACCGTCACCGCGCTCGACGGCCAGCCGTTCCCGCTCGCCGACTACGTCACGCTCCGCCGCGCCGGCTGGGCCGTCTCGCCCGTCCTCGAGGGCGAGGTCCGCGTGGGCGAGGCGCGGATCCGCGTCATCGGCATCGAGCCCCTCACCCTGCCCCCCGGCGCCGAGGGCCTGCGCGTCGGCGAGGGAGTGGAGCGCCTGACCGATTTCCTCACCCCGCCCAATCTCGCGCTCGCGGCCCCCGGCACGATCCTTGATGACCGGTTCCCCGCCCTCTCGCCCGAGCCGGACCTGCCCCCCGGAACCGTGCTGGTCGACATCGCCGTGGCCGAGCGTCTGCTCGACTCCCCGGGCAAGGTCTCCCGTCTGCTTCTGCCCGAGCCGCGCGACCTGCCCCCGGACCTCGCCACGCGCCTCCAGGTCCGCGGCCCCGAACGCGACGGCGACCTCGAACGCCTGACCGACAGCTTCCATCTCAACCTGACAGCGTTCGGCTTCCTCAGCTTCGTCGTCGGCCTCTTCATCGTCTATTCCGCCATCGGCCTCGCCTTCGAACAGCGCAAGCCGATGCTGCGCACCCTGCGCGCCGTCGGCGTCTCCGCGCGCCTGCTGACCGGCGTGCTCGTGGCAGAACTCGTCGCCCTCGCGCTGATCGCGGGTCTCGTCGGCGTCCTCGCCGGCTACGCCATCGCGGCGGCGCTCCTGCCGGACGTCGCCGCGACCCTGCGCGGCCTCTACGGGGCCGGCGTCGCGGGCAGCCTCAACCTCGACGCGTCCTGGTGGGCGGCCGGCGTGGCCATCAGCGTCGCGGGCGCGCTGGCCGCCGCCGGAACCTCGCTCTGGCGCGCCTTCCACCTGCCGCTTCTGGCGAGCGCCGAACCCCAGGCATGGCTCGGGGCCCAGCGCCGCGGCCTGAAACTCCAGATCGCCGGCGCGGCGCTCTTCGCGGCGGCGGCGCTCGGCGCGCTGGTCTTCGGGAGCGGCCTCGCCGCCGGCTTCGCCGTCATGGGCGGCGTCCTGCTCGCCGCCGCCCTCGCGCTCCCCTCGCTGCTGGCCGCGATCCTCGCCCTCGGCGCCCGCCTCGCCCGCCGCCCGGTGCCGCAATGGCTCTGGGCCGACGCGCGCCAGCAGCTCTCCGGCCTCTCGCTCGCCCTCATGGCGCTGATGCTGGCGCTCGCCGTCAACGTCGGCGTCGGCACGATGGTCGACAGCTTCCGCCAGACCTTCCTCGGCTGGCTCGACCGCCGCCTCGCCGCCGAGATATATGTGACCGGCGCCGACGATGCGCAGGCCCGCGCGATCACCGACTGGCTCGAAGCCCGCCCCGAGGTCGGCGCCGTCCTGCCGATCTGGAGCGCCGAGACCCGCGTGCGCGACTGGCCGGTCGAGGTTTTCGGGTTCCGCGACCATTCGACCTACCGCGACAACTGGCCGCTGCTGGCCGAGGCCCCCGACGCCTGGGACGACGTCGCGGCGGGCGCCGCCGCGCTCGTCTCCGAACAGATGGCCCGCCGCATGGACCTCGCCGTCGGCGATTCCGTCGAGATCCCGACGCCGGACGGACCCTGGCCGCTCCGGGTCGCGGCGGTCTATTCCGATTACGGCAACCCCTCGGGCCAGATGATGGTCGCGGTGGACGCCTTCGACGCACGCTGGCCGGACGCCGAGCGGCGGCGCATGGCCGCGCGCGTCGTGCCGGAGGCGGTGGAACCGCTCATGGCCGACCTCGCCGACGCCTTCGCGCTGGATCCCGACGCGATGATCGACCAGGCGGCGCTGAAATCCTTCTCGCGCGACGTGTTCGAAAAGACCTTCACCGTCACGCTCGCGCTCAACACGCTGACCCTCGCGGTCGCCGGCATCGCGCTCCTGACCTCGCTGCTCACGCTCTCCAACCTGCGCCTCGCGCAGCTGGCGCCGCTCTGGGCGATGGGCCTCACGCGGGTCCAGCTCGCGCGCATCGAGATCGGCAAGGCCCTGGTCCTCGCCGCCCTCACCGCGCTGGCCGCGCTTCCCCTCGGCCTCGCCGTCGCCTGGATCCTCACGGCGGTCATCAACGTCCAGGCCTTCGGCTGGAAGCTTCCGGTCTTCCTCTTCCCCGGTCAGTGGGCCGCGCTCTTCCTCCTCGCGCTCCTGACCGCCTTCGTCGCGGCGCTCTGGCCCGCATGGCGCCTGCGCCGCGCCTCGCCCGTCTCCCTGCTCCGGAGTTTCAGCAATGAACGCTAAGACGGCACTCCTCGCCCTGCTCCTGCCCGCGGCCGCATTCGGCCAGGGCTACGCCGGTCTCGGAACCGGGGCCGACGACTTTTCTTCCGTGACGGCCCCGGCGGACCTTGAATTTCCCCGCGATCACCAGCCGCATGAGGGCTTCCGGATCGAATGGTGGTACCTCACGGCGGTTCTCGACGGCGATGACGGCGCGGAATACGGCGTTCAGTGGACCCTTTTCCGCCAGGCCGCCGATCCCGGCCCGGAGGGCGAGGGCTTCGGCTCGCCGATCCTCTGGATGGGCCACGCCGCGCTGACCACCGAGGACGATCACCGATACGCCGAACGCTTCGCCCGAGGCGGCATCGGCCAGGCCGGCGTCAGGGCCGCCCCCTTCGAAGCCTGGATCGACGACTGGTCGATGAAAGGCGCCGACGACGGCATCGGCGACCTCCGGATCACCGCGTCGGGCGAGGATTTCGCCTACGACCTGCGCGCCGCCACTCCCCTGCCCCCCGTGCCCCAGGGCGAGGCGGGCTTCAGCGTCAAATCCGAAACCGGCCAGGCCTCCTATTATTACAGCCAGCCGTTCTACGAGGTCGACGGAACGCTGAGCATCGAAGGCCGCGAGGTCGTCGTGACCGGCGCCGCATGGCTCGACCGCGAATGGTCGAGCCAGCCGCTCGCGGGCGACCAGGAAGGCTGGGACTGGTTCTCCCTCGTCCTCCGGGACGGCGCGCGCGTCATGGTCTACCGCCTGCGTGGCTCGGAAAGCTCCTATTAGTCCGGCACCTGGATCGCGCCCGACGGTAAGCCCACCCCTCTCGCGCCCGGGCAGGTGCGCATCGAACCGATCGGCGAGGCCGAGGTGGACGGCAGGCTGATGCCGGTCGATGGCGCGATCGAGATCCCCGATTTCGGCTTCGCGGTGGACACCGAACCCCTCAATGCGCGAAGCTGGATGGGCACGGCCTTTCCCTATTGGGAGGGCCCGATACGGTTCCAAGGCTCCCATGCGGGCCGCGGATACCTCGAGATGACGGGATGGTGAGCATGCGATACGACACCGACGAGAGCCTGAACGTCCTGGACGGCCCGCTCAAACCCTGCTCCTTCGATCCGATGACGGGCTTCTTCCGCGACGGCTGCTGCAACACCGGCCCGCAGGATCGCGGCCGCCACACCGTCTGCGTGCGGCTCACCGACGAGTTCCTCGCCTTCAGCCGCGCGCGCGGCAACGACCTCACCACGCCCCGCCCCGAATTCGGCTTTCCGGGCCTTCGCGCCGGCGACCGCTGGTGCCTCTGCGCCGAGCGCTGGAAGGAGGCCTGGGAGGCCGGCGCGGCGCCCCGCGTGATCCTCGCCAGCACCCATCGCGCCACCCTGCGGACGGTGCCGCTCGAGGCGCTGGAGGAGCACGCGATGCCGGGCCGTCCCGCCGGCAGGCACTGAGCCCGTTACCGGCGCGCGAGCCGTTCCTTCAGCGCCGCGACCAATTCCGGATCCCACCCCTCGGGCCGGGTCACCTGGATCCATGGGTCGACATGATCCTCGGGCGCGTAGAGATGCCCGAAGCCCATCGGCACGTGAAGGCTGATGGCGTTGTCGAGCGCGAGCTGCAGGAACGTCACCACCGGAAACCACCGCATGTCGGGCGAAACGTCGGGCGCGCGCGGCTCCTTCATCCAGTCCGGCGGATGGAACGCGGAATCCGCCTCGAACCGCACCACCGGATCGCTGGCGTATTGCAGGTAGACGATCCGGAACGGACCCCATTGGCCCGCGCCGTCGGGCGCGGCGTACTGCGACGCGAACCGCACGGTGGATCCGTCGCCGATCTCCGGCAGGATCTCCGGCGACCCCGGGTTCCGCTCGGCGGTCAGCTGCCGCCACATCGGCGTCGAATAGGGCGGCCCGACCCAGAGCGCCCCGTCGAACGGCTCCCCCACGATCCGCAGCAGGTTGAACGACTGCTCCGAGGAATGCGCGCCGAGACTCAGCCCGTAGAGATACATCCGCGGCCGGCTCTCGCGCGGCAGGGTCTTCCAGTACCCGTAGATCGTCTCGAAGGTCTGATGCGCGCCCTCCACGCCGTATCCGGGCTCGATCAGCAGCGAGATCCAGCTGCTCAGATAGGAATACTGCACCGCCACGGTCGCCACGTCGCCGCCATGCAGGATCTCCAGCGGCTCCATCGCGGCCGGGTCCATCCATCCCGTGCCGGTCGGCGCCGCGACGATCAGCACCGACCGCTCGAAACCCCCGGCCCGGATCAGCTCGTCGAGCGCCAGACGCGCCCGCGCCTCGGGGGTCTCGGCCGAGGTCAGCCCCGCGAAGACCCGGATGGGCCGCATCGCCGGGCGCCCGGTGATCTCCTCGATCTCGGCCGGATCCGTCGCTGTTGAGACGAACTCGCGGCCCCTCCGGCCGAGGTCCTCCCAAGGGATCAGCGAGTCCGCGCTTCCGGTCATCAGGGGGTTGTCGGGCCGCGCCGTATCCGGCTCGATCAGCGCGTCGAGCGCCGCGAACGACGCGTCGGCCGCCCGGATCGCGCGGCTCAGCAGCAGACCGTTCGCCAGGGAAACGAGAAGCGCGACAGCCGCGACGCCGGCGAGGAGACGCACGATCCGGCGGGGCACGACCCGCGCGGGGCGGTCGGCCACGAAGCGGACGAAGCCCGTCACCATGCGCCAGAGCGCGATCAGAACCGCGGCGACCGCCACCGCGACCAGCCCCACGGTCAACGGATGCGCGGTCCCCACCGTCTCCATGCCCATCGCCGCGCGGATCGAATCCTGCCAGCCGGAGGCGCGCCAGAGAAACGAGGCGACGATGAGCGCGGCGACGGCCGCCGCCGCGAGCAGAAGCGCGCGCCGCGCCTCCGGACGCGGGCGCGGCATCTCCAGATAGCCCCAGAGCCAGTCGAGAAGCGCGCCGAGTCCGTAACCCGCCGCGAAGGTCGCCCCGCCCAGCACTCCCTGCAGCTCCGGTCCGCGCGGGATCAGCGACGGCGTCAGCGAGGCCGCGAAGAACAGCGCCCCGAGGATCAGCCCGGCGCCCGAGAGCGAATTCCAGGCGGCGCGGAGAATGCGTGCTGTCATGGACCTTCCATCGTGCGGGCGACTCCCGGCGTGATACGCCGCGCCCGCCCCGCGCCGCAAGGGCGGCGACGCCCGCGCTTGACGCGGGGCCCGCGATCCCCTAACTGCCCGGTCAATTCCGGAGACTCCGTTCTCTCCGGTCCTGAAGGCTTCAGGATCGCCGTCGGTCAGCGCGTCGCGCCCACCGGCGCGATCGTCGTTGAGGAAAGGCGCGGCCCATGTTCGAGAACCTGTCCGACCGGCTCTCCGGCGTCTTCGGCAAGCTCACCAAGCAGGGCGCGCTCAGCGACGACGACGTCTCGACCGCGCTGCGCGAGGTCCGCGTCGCCCTGCTCGAGGCCGACGTCTCCCTCCCGGTCGCCCGCGACTTCATCAAGGCCGTCACCGAAAAGGCCAAGGGCCAGGCCGTCACCAAATCCGTCACGCCGGGCCAGCAGGTCGTCAAGATCGTCCATGACGAGCTGATCCGCGTCCTCGCCGGCGACGGCGCCATCCCCGACCTGCGCATCGACAACCCGCCGGCCCCGATCCTCGTCGTCGGCCTCCAGGGTTCGGGCAAGACGACGACGACCGCCAAGCTCGCCAAACGGTTCAAGGACCGCGACGGCAAGCGCGTGCTGATGGCCTCGCTCGACACCCAGCGCCCGGCCGCGATGGAACAGCTCGCCGTGCTGGGCCTCCAGGTCGGCGTCGACACGCTCCCCATCGTGCCGGGCCAGGACGCAGTCGCCATCGCGAAACGCGCCAAACAGCAGGCGACGCTCGGCGGCTACGACGTGGTCATGCTCGACACCGCCGGCCGGCTCTCCATCGACGACGCCCTCATGTCGGAGGTTGAGCGGGTCCGCGACGCGACCTCCCCGCGCGAGACGCTGCTGGTCGTCGACGGGCTGACCGGCCAGGACGCGGTCAACACCGCCGAGAACTTCGACGGCCGCATCGGCATCATCCGGCGTCGTGCTCACCCGAATGGACGGCGACGGCCGCGGCGGCGCGGCGCTCTCGATGCGCGCCGTCACCGGCAAGCCGATCCGCTTCGTCGGCCTCGGCGAGAAGATGGACGCGCTGGAGGAATTCCACCCCGAACGCGTCGCCGGCCGGATCCTCGGCATGGGCGACATCGTGTCGCTGGTGGAAAAGGCCCAGGAGACGCTGGAAGCCGAAGCGGCCGAGCGCATGATGAAGCGCTTCCAGAAGGGCCAGTTCAACATGAACGACCTCAAGGGCCAACTCGACCAGATGCTCAAGATGGGCGGCATGTCCGGCATGATGAACATGATGCCCGGCATGGGAAAGATGCAGAAGCAGATGGACGAGGCCGGCATCGACGACACGGTGCTGCGCCACCAGATCGCGCTGATCAACTCCATGACCAAAAAGGAACGCGCCAACCCGGCGCTGATGCAGGCGAGCCGCAAGAAACGCGTCGCCGCCGGATCGGGGCTGGAGGTATCCGAACTCAACAAGCTCCTCAAACAGCACCGCCAGATGTCCGACGTGATGAAGAAGATCGGCGGCAAGAAAGGCATGAAGGGCCTGATGCGCGGCGGCCTCGGCGGCCTGCTGGGCAAGGGCGGCGGCATGCCGCAGATGCCCGGCGGCGCGGGAATGCCGCAGATGCCGCCGGGCATGACCCTGCCGCAGGGCATGGCCGGACTGACGAAAAAGAAATGACCGGCGTGCCCGTCCTCACCACCGAACGCCTGACGCTGCGCGCGCCGCGGCTGTCGGACTTCGAGCCTTACATGGCGTTCTTCGCCTCGGAACGCTCCATTCACGAGGGCGGACCGCTGTCGCGCATCGAGACCTGGCGCGAATTCGCCGCCGCCATCGGCTGCTGGACCATCCGGGGCTATGGCGTCTGGGCGATCGAGGACCGCGCCACCGGCGCATGGCTCGGCGAGGCGGGCCTCTTCCATCCGGACTACTACCCCGAAGCCGAGCTCGGCTGGACCCTCGCGCCGGAGGCCGAAGGCAAAGGCGTCGCCCACGAGGCGGCGCTGGCCGCCCGGGACTGGGCCTGGCGCGTGGCGGGGCTCCGGACGCTGGTCAGCTACATCGCTCCTGCCAACGCCCGCTCGATCCGTCTGGCCGAGCGGCTTGGCGCCGCGCCGGATCCCGAAGCGGCGCAGCCGGACGACGATCCCTGCCTCGTCTATCGTCATCCACGGCCCGGAGGCGCGCCCATGACCGCGTCCGATCCCGTATGCTCGCGCGGCCGATCTGCTGCGCGGACACCGCGAGAGCATCGACCGGCTCGACGCCATCGTCATCTACACGCTGGCCGAGCGGTTCAAGCACACCCAGGCCGTCGGCGCTCTCAAGGCCGAGCACGCCCTGCCCCCGAGCGATCCGGCACGCGAGGCGCAGCAGATCGCGCGCCTCGAAAAACTCGCGACGGAGGCGGATCTCGACCCGGCCTTCGCCAGGAAATTCCTGAACTTCGTGATTTCCGAGGTGATCAGGCATCACGAGAAGCATCTCGAAAACGGGCGGACGCCCGAAGCCAACCCATGAACAGGAGATAGACCCATGGCAATGAAGATCAGACTCGCCCGCGGCGGGTCCAAGAAACGCCCCCATTACTCCATCGTCGCCGCCGACAGCCGCATGGCGCGCGACGGCCGATTCCTCGAGAAGCTCGGCACCTACAATCCGCAGCTCCCCAAGGACGACGAGAACCGGATCAGGATGGATCTCGAACGCGTGCAGTACTGGCTCGGAACCGGCGCGCAGCCGACCGACCGCGTCAGCCGCTTTCTCGAAAGCGCCGGCGTGATCGAGAAGAAGACGCGCGCCAACGCCAAGTCCGGCACGCCGGGCAAGAACGCGGTCGAGCGCGCCCAGTCCAAGGCCGACAAGGCGGCCAAAGCCGCCGAGGCCGCCGCCGCTCCGGCCCCGGTCGAGGAGGCCCCCGCCGAGGAGCCGGCCGCCGAAGCCTCGGCCGAATAAGGCCGGCGTCGCGGACATGCCCGGCGCGGGTTCCGACCTGATCTGCCTCGGCGCGATCGCCGGGGCCTACGGGGTCCGCGGCGAGGTGCGGCTCAAATCGTTCTGCGCCGTGCCCGAGACCATCGCCGATTACGGGCCGCTGGTCACCGGGGACGGGCGCGCCTTCGACGTGACGTTGACGCGCCCGATCTCGGGCGCGTTCGCCGCGCGTCTTTCGGGCGTGACCGACAAGGAGGCCGCCGACGCGCTCAAGGGCGCGCGGCTGCACGTCCCGCGCGACCGGATGCCGCCGCTCGCCGACGAGGAATACTACCACGCCGACCTGATCGGCGTGGCGGTCCATGACACCGGCGGCGCGCGGATCGGCGAGATCAAGTCGGTCCAGGATCACGGCGCGGGCGACATTCTGGAAATCTCCCGTCCCGGCCTCGCGGAACTGCTCGTGCCGTTCACCCGCGCGTCCGTCCCGACCGTCGACCTCGCCGCCGGCCGGATCATCATCGACCCGCCTGAAGACGACGGCTGAAGGCGTGTGACGCACCTTTCCACCGGGTTAACGCGATCCGGATTATACTTATATTACAGTAATTTAACGAAAGTGCCACGCGTGGCACTTTTCGTGGAAGTCACACTTGGAAATGCCCATGCCCCCCCCTTGGACCGCCTCGATCCTGACGCTCTACCCCGAGATGTTCCCGGGCCCGCTCGGCCATTCCCTGACCGGACGCGCGCTCGAGGACGGCCTCTGGCGGCTGGAAACCACCCAGCTCCGCGACTTCGCCACCGACCGCCACCGCAGCGTCGACGACACCCCCGCCGGCGGCGGCGCGGGCATGGTGCTGCGCGCAGACGTCCTCGGCGCCGCCCTCGACGCCGTCGCCCGTCCGGACCGCCCGACGATCTGCCTCACCCCTTCCGGCGCGCGCTTCGACCAGGCCATGGCCCGCCGCTTCGCGGAGGGTCCCGGCCTGACCCTCGTCTGCGGCCGGTTCGAGGGCTTCGACGCCCGGATCTTCGAGGCGCGCGACGTCGAACAGGTCTCGCTCGGAGACTTCGTGATGACCGGCGGCGAGATCGCCGCGCAGGCCTTGATCGACGCCTGCGTCCGGCTTATACCGCGCGTTCTCGGGAATTCCGAATCGCCGGTCGAGGAATCGTTCTCGTCCGGACTTCTGGAATACCCGCAATACACCCGCCCGACCGAATGGGAAGGTCTGAGGATACCCGACGTGCTCCTGTCGGGACATCACGGACGCATCGCCGAATGGCGGTCTTCCCAGGCGGAGAGGCTGACAAAGGAACGTCGTCCCGACCTCTGGCGGGCCTTCGAGGCGAATGCCGCGAAGCAGCACCCGGCAGGAGAAGCGGAGCTCTCGGACGCGCAGACCACCGCCGGCAAAGGCGGGACACGAAAGGACGACACGCGATGAACATCATCCAGCAGCTGGAGGCCGACCAGATCGCGGCCCTGGCCCGCGACATCCCGGACTTCGCCCCCGGCGACACCGTCCGCGTCGGCTACAAGGTGACCGAGGGCACCCGCAGCCGCGTGCAGGCCTACGAGGGCGTCTGCATCGCCCGCAACAACGGCCGCGGCATCGGCGCGAGCTTCACGGTCCGCAAGATCTCGTTCGGCGAAGGCGTCGAGCGCGTCTTCCCGCTCCACAGCCCGAACATCGACGCGATCACCGTGGTCCGCCGCGGCAAGGTCCGCCGCGCCAAGCTCTACTACCTGCGCGATCTTCGCGGCAAATCCGCCCGCATCGTCGAGAAGACCAACTACCGGCCCAAGGCCGAAGCCAAGGCCTGAGGAGCACCGCGATGAAAAGCGACATCCATCCCGCTTACCACAGCATCGAGATCAAGCTGACCGACGGCTCCAGCTACATGAGCCGCTCGACCTACGGCGAGGAGGGCTCGGTCCTCACGCTCGAGATCGACCCGTCGGTGCATCCCGCCTGGACCGGCGGCTCGTCCCGCCTGATGGACACCGGCGGCCGCGTCTCGAAATTCAAGAAGAAGTACGAGGGCCTCGGCTTCTGAAAGCGCGCCCGCGCCCTCAGACGTAAGGAAAGCTCACGAGGAGCGGGCTCCCGCTCCTCGTCAGACCCGACCGCAGCGCCGCTCCGAACGCCTCCGGGCTCAGATGTGCTGAGTAATAGTCCAGCACCGCCCGACGCATCGCCCGCACCCTTTCCGCCGGCATGGCGCGGATCTCCGCGATCCGCGCGCCGAGATCTTCCGGACCGTAGGCGAGGCAGTTGATCCCGTGACAGAGCGGCGGATCGAAAAGATCGCCATATTGCGTGACCGGGATCGCCCCTGCGCCCATCGCCTCGATGATGTTGTGCGCGAACGGCATCGCCACGCCCGGCGGCGCCAGAAAGAAATCCACCTTCGCCAGAACACCGAGCCAGTCGCCGTCCGCAATCCGGCATCGCGACGCGTCGAGAACCGCGCAGCGGGTCCCGTCGGCCGGCGCCCCGAGCGCGGCGGCGTCCGACAGAAGCTCGACTCCCGGCTGCTCCAACGTCAGGGCGACCACGCGGCCGCGCGGAACGTAGCTTCGCCCGCCGAATCTGACCGGTTTCGAATACAGGTCCCGCGACACGTTCCCCGCGAAGAACAGACGCGTCGGCCTGTCGGATCCGGCCCCGTCGAGCGCGGCCCGATGACAGATGGCGTGACTCCCGTCGAGATAGAGCCGCGGATGCATCATGTAGGGGAACCTGAGATCCACGTACTGCTCCCCTCGCCCGGACGAAATGACCAGCCCGCGTCCCAGGGGCGACGGTTCGCCTGCCTCGCTGTCGCGCAGAACTCCCGACCCCGCATGGCCCGGCGCGGGCCACCGCGACAGCGATACGAAAAACCGCCCGCGCAGCGCCGGATCCTCCAGAACGAGCCTCCCGTATGTCGCGAGGAGCGTGCCGCGGAGGGCGAGCGTCTCGGTCACCGTGATTTCATACCCGGCGAGGACAAGCCACTTCACCACGATGTAGAAGTAACGGCCCATGTCCGCGCAGAGAAGTCTCACGCCTCCAAGTTCAAGGCCGGAACCGTAGCCGCCCGCAAGCGGCGGCGCGATCATTCCGCGCGCGGCCAGCGCGTCGCGGACCCGGTTTTCGGCAATGGCGCCTCTCAGCATGCAGGCCAAGGCGCCGGCAGCGATGGATCCGGCTCCCATCAGCCGGCTCCCTCCGAAACCGCCTCGCAGATCCCGTTCCGGACCTCTGGTTCGGAACGTCCACGTGCACGATTCGGTCTTCCGAACATCACCGATGAAACCTAGATTCTGGTGAGGCGACGCTTCGGTCGCGCGCATCGTGGATCAACGGGTAGCGACTATGACGCATGTGATCGTGATGGGAAACGAGAAAGGCGGATCCGGCAAGTCGACATCCGCGATGCACGTCATCACCGCGCTTGCCCGTGAAGGCCGCGCCGTAGGAGCCATCGATCTCGACCTGCGCCAGCAGAGCCTCTTCCGCTATCTCGACAACCGCGCCGATTATTGCCGCCGGCATGGCATGGACCTTCCCGCCCCCCGTCGCGCGCAACCCGTCCCGAGCGACGCCGACAGCCGGTCGGAGGCGGAAGCCGAGGACCAGGCC
The DNA here is from genome assembly GCA_963798765.1 of uncultured Alphaproteobacteria bacterium. Taxonomy (GTDB): domain Bacteria; phylum Pseudomonadota; class Alphaproteobacteria; order Rhodobacterales; family Rhodobacteraceae; genus Amaricoccus. The sequence goes on from CAWCUP010000020.1 coordinate 406,388, forward strand.
CGCTTCGACGCCGTGATCGCCGACCTCGCGACCGATTGCGAGGTGATTCTGATCGACTGCCCCGGATCACATACCGGTTTCGCCCGCATGGCCCACGCGATCGCCGACACGCTCATCACGCCGATGAACGACAGCCTCGTCGATTTCGACCTGCTCGCCCGCCTGGATCCCGAAACGGGCGGCATTAAGGGACCGTCGATCTACTCCGAGATGGTCTGGCAGGCCCGCCAGGCCCGCGCCGCCACCGGCCGCCGGCAGATGGACTGGGTCGTCCTGCGCAACCGGATGGCCGCGCTCGACGCGCGGAACAAGCGCCGGGTCGGCGCAGCCCTCGAAAAGCTGGCGACCCGGATCGGATTCCGTCTGGTGCCCGGCTTCTCCGAGAGGGTGATCTTCCGAGAGCTCTTCCTGTCAGGACTGACGCTCATCGATCTCAAGCAAACCGATCCCGCCGCGATGACCATGTCGAATATCGCCGCCCGGCAGGAGCTCCGCGACCTGATGCGGGCGCTCGATCTTCCGGAGGCGGCCGGGGCGGCCGCCTGAGCCGGGATCAGATCCCCGGCGCCAACGTCTCGCAGGTGGCGTTCTGCCGGGTGATGCTCTGGCAGGCCTGCTGCGCCGCCTGCTGGTCCAGCCCCACGAACTGGGCGCGATAGACGGTCACGCCCTGCACGGACGCCGCTTCGACCCGCCGCAGACCGCCGCTCAGATGCGGCACGTCCTGGAGCGCCGTGGTCAGCAGCTGACGCTCCGCATCCCCCTTGGATCGGAACGCGCCCAGTTGGACGCCCCAATCGTTCCCTCCGGTGGAGGCGCCACCGCGGTCGGGCGCAGTGGCGCTCGCCGCATCGACTGCGAGCTGGCGCGGCTCCGGCGCCGCGACCGCGAATGTCGAGGCGGAGCCAGCGGCGCGCGGCGCCGAGCCCGCTATGCGGTTCGGCCGGGGCTCCGGCCGCCCGATCCGGCCGAGGATGCCCGTGGCCCGACGGCTGGCCTGAGCCACCTCGAGATCCGAATTCACCTCGGCGATCGCCGCCGCGATGATCTCGTTGCTCCGGGCGATCGGAGTGTGGAGCCCGATCGCCCTGGGAACCGGACGGGCGCTGGCCGCGAAGACGGACCGGCTGTCGCTTCGTCGGGCCTGCGTGGCTGGCGATGACGCGGCGGAGCCGCGAGACACCGGCAGCAGCGCGGCGGTGGCCGGAGCGGCCCGCGCCTGCTTGGCTGTCGGGACCGCGACGCTCGCGGTCTCGATCCTCAGCGGCGCGGGCGGGATCGCCCTCGCGGTGGCCGGCATCTCCCGGAAACCCAGATCCATCAGACGGGCGACCTCGGCATTCCGGCTGGCGCTGGACTTCGCCCCGAGTACCGAGACGATCACGCGTCGGTTTCCGCGCTGCGCCGAGGACACGAGAGCGAATCCCGCCGCGCGCGTGTAGCCCGTCTTGATCCCGTCCGCGCCGGGATACGCGTCCAGCAGCCGGCGATTCGTGTTCCGGACGGTCTTCACTCCCGCCGATGTCGCGTTGCGGCTGAAGAGGTTGTAGTACTGCGGAAAATCGAAATAAAGACGCCGGCCGAGCTCCGCCATGTCGCGCGCGGTGGACATGTGGCCTTCCTGCGTCAGGCCGTTCGCGTTCCTGAACGTCGTGTTGCTCAGGCCCATTGCTTGGGCGTACTGGTTCATCAGGGCCGCGAACTGCGGTACGGAGCCCGAGACGGCCTCGCCCATCGCGGTCGCCGCATCGTTCGCGGATTTGACGGCGGCTGCACGGATCAGATAGCGCAACTCGATGCTCTGACCGGCCTTGAGACCGAGCTTCGAAGGAGGTTCGGATGCGGCGTTCTTCGATATCCGGATTTTCTGATCGAGCGACAGACGGCCGCGCTTCACCTGATCGAAGACGATGTAGAGCGTCATCATCTTGGTCAGCGACGCCGGATGCACTCTCGTGTTCGCGTTGCTCGAATGAAGGACTTTGCCCGTTCGGGCATCCATGACGTAAGCGGCGTATTGCTGCGCATCGGCGACGGGCGCGAAAAAGAGCACCGCGAATGCCAGCAGACACCCTCGAATCAGGGTTTGGATCATCACTGCCTCCGGCGCCGATGGCGCCACGCCTCAGGGTTTGTCGCGGACGCTATCTCTCGACCGCTTTATTTTTCGTTAACTTAGCACGGCTTCCTGAACCCGAAAACAGCTTTTGTGCCGAAGCTCGCCGGGAATCCGCTGCGGGAAGCCGGAAGTTTTGTGGTGCACCGCAGCAAAATATCTTGACGCGGTGCAGCACGACCCTTAATTATCGCATATCGAAACATGACGAGACCGGAGGGTCAGATGACCACGCGCGCAAGCACCGCAAAAACCGCCGCAACGAAGCAGGCCGATACGAACGTCACCGACGTGACCGACATGCTCAAGGAAACCACCAGCAAGGTCGAGACCATGGCCGCCGACACCCAGAAGACCGTAGCAGAGCAGTTCGAGAAGTTCTCCAAGAGCTTCGAGGGCGTGACGGCGTTCGGTCAGGAGAACCTCGACGCGATGGTCAAGTCGTCCGAGATCGCGGCAAAGGCCGCCGAAGGCATCGGCAGCGAGATCTCGGCTTTCTCGAAAAAGTCCTTCGAGGACGGCGTCGCCGCCGCTCAGGACCTCGCCGCCGCCAAGACCATGACCGAGCTGTTCGAAAAGCAGACCGCTTTCGCGCAGAGCGCCGTCGAGGGCTGGATGCACCAGGCCACCAAGATGAACGAGATCTACGTTTCCGCCGCCAAAGAGATCACGGCTCCGCTCGGCGCCCGCGTGAACGCCGCCACCGACGCCATGAAGTCTTACAGCCTGTAAACCGAGTACATGGTTGATCGGAAAAGGGGGCCTCGGCCCCCTTTTCTCTTTGGCCAGGTTCAATATATTACGGGCGAGGCCGCATGGCCGACGATCGGACCCAGGTTTGCAGATGACAGGATCGGACCCCGACAGCCCGGACGGCGCCACCGGCGTCGCGACGAGAACCCGCCCTAAGACCCAGCGGCCGCCGCTCTACAAGGTGCTGCTGCTGAACGACGACTACACGCCGATGGAGTTCGTCGTGCACGTTTTGGAGCGGTTCTTCGGAATCGACCACGATCAGGCCCAGAGCATCATGCTGATCGTGCACCGGAAGGGTCTGGCGGTCGTAGGCGTGTTCTCCTTCGAGATCGCGGAGACGAAGGTCACCCAGGTGATGGACTACGCCCGGCGCAACCAACATCCTCTCCAGTGCACGATGGAAAGGGAATAGGGCGCCCGCGTCCTGCCGATGCCCGAAACCGACCGCCTTTCGCTGGCGCTCCGATCCGGAGCGCTCGTTCCGCCCGAGACGGGACGGATCGCCGCGCTTCGCGCGACGCCGACCGGGTTCGTCACGTCCCTCCCGCCGGAGAGGCTCGTCTGCGAACAGGGTTTCCGCCCGGCGCATGACGCTCTCGCCGCGCTCGGCGTTCCGGTTGAGCGGCGCGTCGCGGGATCGTTCGCGGCCGCGGTGGTCAACCTGACGAGGGCGAGAGCCGAGAATCTCGGCAACGTCGGCCGCGGCCTCGAGATGCTCGAGCCGGGCGGCCTTCTGATCGTGGACGGGTCGAAGACGGACGGGGTGGACAGTCTGGCGCGGCAGATCGGGAAGGTCCTTCCGCTCGAGGGACAGTTTCCCAAGGCCCACGGGCGGACGTTCTGGCTGAGGCGTCCGGAGGTTCTGCCGGCGGAGGCCGGCGAGTGGACGGCGCTTGGAGAGGCCGCGAAGAACGCGGCGGGCTTCGTGACCGCGCCGGGCGTGTTTTCGCCGGATCGTCCGGATCCCGGCAGCGTGCGGCTGGCCGAAGCGCTGGACGGACGTCTCAAGGGCCGGGTCGCGGATTTCGGCGCTGGCTGGGGCTGGCTGGCCCGCGAGGCGCTGCGCCGCTGCCCCGGGATCACCGCGATGGACCTCTACGAGGCCGAGTCGCTGGCGCTCGACTGCGCGCGGAGCAACGTCGACGATCCGCGGGCCGCTTTTCATTGGGCGGACGTGACGCGGCTCGGCAAGGAGGCTGGCCCGTACGACGCCGTGATCTCGAACCCGCCGTTCCACCAGGGACGGGCGGCGGAGCCGGAGCTCGGCGTGGCCTTCATCGCGGCGGCGGCGCGGATACTCAAGCCGGGCGGGCGGTTCCTGATGGTGGCGAACCGGCAGCTTCCCTACGAGGCGGCATTGACGGCGCGTTTCCGGACGTGGGAGCGGTTGCACGAGGACGGTTTCTACAAAGTCGTGATGGCGCAGGGGCCGAAGCGGGAGGGCGCCGCGCGATAGCGGCCGGTTGCCGGGCCCGCGAGGCCCGGGATAGACTTTCGTCGGAGGAGCCTTTCATGACCGATCCCGTCCACCTGACCGCGGCGCTCGTCCGGCGTCCGTCCGTCACGCCCGAGGAGGGCGGCGCAATCGAATTGCTGCGGGAATTGCTGGCGGGGGCCGGGTTCCGGACCGAGCGGACGGACCGGAACGGCATCGCGAACCTGTACGCGCGCTGGGGAAGCGGGACGCCCGTCCTGGGGTTCAACGGCCACACGGACGTGGTGCCGCCGGGCGAGCGGTCGGCATGGAAGCACGATCCGTTCGGCGCGGAGATCGCGGACGGGATGCTCTACGGGCGCGGCGCGGCGGACATGAAATCCGGAGTGGCGGCCTTCGTCGCGGCGGCGGTGGACTTCGTGTCCGAAACCCCGCCCGAGGGCAGCGTGGCGATCGCGATCACCGGCGACGAGGAGGGGGACGGCGTCGACGGGACGGCGGCGATCCTCGACTGGATGGCGGCGAACGGCGAGCGGATGGACCATTGCCTGGTCGGCGAGCCGACCTGTCCGGAAATCATGGGCGAGATGATCAAGATCGGGCGGCGCGGATCGATGACGGCCTATCTGCGCGCGTACGGGGTGCAGGGGCATGCGGCGTATCCGCATCTGGCGAAGAACCCCCTGCCCGCTCTGGTGCGGCTGCTCGACCGGCTGGCGGCGCGGAAGCTCGACAAGGGAACGGAGCATTTCGACCCCTCGACGCTGGCGATCACGACGATCGACACGGGCAATCCGGCGAACAACGTGATCCCGGGCGAGGCGCGGGCGACGGTGAACATCCGGTTCAACGACGCGCATGATTCGGCGGCGCTGTCGCGGTGGATCGAGGAGGAGGCGGACCGCGCGGCGAAGGAGTTCGGAATCGGCATCGCGGCGGGCTTCCAGATCTCGGGCGAGAGCTTCGTGACGCCGCCGGGGCCGTTCACGGACCTTGTCGCGGCGGCGGTGGAGGCGGAGACGGGCGTGAAGCCGAAGCTCTCGACCTCGGGCGGCACGTCGGACGCGCGGTTCGTCAAGGATCATTGCCCGGTGGTCGAGGTGGGCCTGGTGGGAGCGACGATGCACAAGGTCGACGAGCGGGTCGCGGTGGCGGACATCGTGACGCTCAAGGGCGTCTACTCTCGGATCCTGCGCGAGTATTTCGCGCGCGGCGGGGTGTGAAGCACGCGAAGTGGCCACGCGTGGCACTTTCGCTATGTCATTGAAGTGATTTGCATTTCCAGATCGCGTTAACCCGGTGGCAACCTGTTTAACACGGTCGTTATCCGAGTCCGGCGGCGGATCCGCCGGTCCCGTCCGATCCTTGGCGGAACCGGGCGCGAAGGATCGAATGCGGCCGAAAAGTGCCAGTCATGGCATACAGGATTCGACACCCTCGTTCGGTTGCCTGGGTTCAGGCCGCGCCGATTCGCGTCTCACGCGGCGCGTCGTCCGGATCCGGTGTCGGGCGCGTCAGCCTCGACGGGCGGCCTCGATCGCGGCCACGTCGATCCTTGTCATGGTCATCATCGCCTCGAAGGCGCGCCGCGCCTCGTCGCCGCCGGCGGCCAGCGCCTTCATCAGAACGCGCGGGGTGATCTGCCAGGAGACGCCCCATCTGTCCTTGCACCAGCCGCAGGCGCTCGGCGCGCCGCCGTTGCCGATGATGGCGTCCCAGTAGCGGTCGGTCTCGTCCTGGTCGTCGGTGGCGATCTGGAACGAGAACGCCTCGGTCTGGGTGAAGGCGGGGCCGCCGTTCAAACCGATGCAGGCGACGCCGCAGACCGTGAACTCCACCGTCAGCACGTCGCCCGCTTTGCCGGAGGGGTAATCGGCCGGCGCGCGGTGGACGGCTGTCACGGCGCTGTCGGGAAAGGTCCCTGCGTAGAACCGGGCGGCCGCTTCGGCGTCCCGGTCGTACCAGAGGCAGATCGTGTTCTTGGCGGCGGCCATTTCCCGTCCTTTCGATTCGGAACGGCGGAGCGTTCCCGCGATCATACGCCCGATCGCGGATCGATCATCGGAAATCGGCAGCCGCGGCGCGGGGCGCCGCGGCTCGATGTCGGCCGTCCGGGACGCCGGCGCTCAGGCGGAGCGGCCGCGCCTCGAACGAATCGCGCCCAGGCCGCCCAGAGCCAGCCCGAGCAGCCACGCCGAGGCGGGCAGCGGCACCGGCGCCACGGTCGGGGCGGCGGGAAGGGTCTCGTAGCGCAGACCCGCCGCCGCGCCCTCCTGGAACCCGGCCCAATAGGTGTGGTCCGCCCCGAACGTGCCGTCTTCGTTCATCGACCAGAACCCGTCGTCGCCGTTCTCCAGAAGCTCGAGATACCGCTCCTTGGCCGTGTCGCCCTTAAGTTCCAGGTCGAGCCAGGCCGTCGCGAAATGCTGGCCGACATTGTTCATGAACACCGTGTCCCAGACCGGGTCGGTGTAGTGGTCCGAGACGTTGAAGCCGAGCTCACGTTGAAGTAGAAGCTCTCCTCCGGCGCTGGCATCGGCGCCACCGTGTTGTGGCTTCCGCCCTCGAAGGTCAGGAGCGACCGGTCCACCCCCGTCGCCCCCTCCCAGATCGCCCGTACGCCCGCCTCGTAGAGCGAAACCGCGTCCGCCGAGCCCGCGATGAACAGCATCGGGATGTCGATGCCCGCAAGACCCTCGGCGTCCCAGAAGCCCGCGTTCATGCCCCAGGGTCCTATCGCGATGGCGGTCTTGATGCGGGGATCGGAAAGCGCCTCGTGCGTCTCGCTGCCCTGCTGGTGGATGCCGAGCGTGCCCTGCGGCGCGCCCCATGAATAGCCGACCGAGGCCTCGGTCACGCCCGCCCCCGCCGTGATGACGGCGCCGTAGCCGCCCATGGAATAGCCGATGAGACCGGTATGATCCGCGTCGATCAGTCCGGCCATGTCGGAGGTCGGGTCCGCGCTGATGCGCGCCATCTCGTCAAGGACGAAGAGCTGGTCGAGCGGCCGGTTCACCAGCGTCGATCCGAAGGCCGCCTGGGTGCGGTAGGTCGAATCGGTGTGGTCGATGGAGGCCACGACGTAGCCCTTGGACGCGAGATTCTCTCCCAGATGCGACATCAGGAAGCGGTTGCCGGGATAGCCGTGGCTGAGCATGACCAGCGGATAGGGATCCGCCGCCTTCGCCGGGGCGGCGTCGCGCATCGCGCGGCCCTCCAGCGTCACCTCCGTCACGCCGTCGCGGATATAGGCCTTCTGCCCCGTGTCGCCGGTCGCGCCCTCGGCGGCGGGATACCACATCTCGACCGTGAGCGGCCGGTCGTAGAGCGGAAATTCCGCCGATTTCTCGTCGGCGGAGCTGACGGCCACGATGTCGATCTGGTTCTCGTGGACCAGGTCGATCCGGCGCACGCCCACCGGCAGAGGCCCGTAGGCCGCGAGCTCGGGCGCGTCGGGCGACTGACCGTCTATCCTGTTCTCCGCCGACAAGGGCGCCGCGGCGGCTCCCGCGAGCAGGGAGGTCATCAGGGCGATCTTTCTCATGGGTGTTCCTTCCCGGATCCGCGCGGTCCGCGCCGCGCCTCGGCGAAGGTTAACCAATTCCCGTCCCGGCTCCATCACCGAATCTCGTCCCGGTTGCAGCAATGCGCGGCATGCGGGCGGTCCCGGGGGCGCCGCGCCGGCCTTCGCCGCGGCTCAGGCGATCGGGGCGCCGGTCGGGCCGAGGACGCTCGCCATGCCGACGCCCCGGTCGGGGACCTGGGTGCCCGGTGCGAAACCGTCCACGCGGGCGCGGGCGCGCAGGCGGGCCTCGACGGTGGCGGCGGTGCGGGGGACGGCCTCGCCCCGGACCTGCTCCCAGAGCAGCGCCGCGACGCCGGCGACGTGCGGGCAGGCCATCGAGGTGCCGCGCAGCGCGCGCAGGCCGCCGCCGGACCGGGCCGAGAGGATGTTCACGCCGGGCCCGGTGATGGTGGCCAGGGTGTTGGAGAAGTCGGCGATGCGCCAGCCGGCCCCGCTCTCGCCGGCGGCGGCGACGGAGATGACGCCTTCCGCGGCGGCGGGGAGGCCGGCGGCGATCTCGAATTCCGGATTGTCTTCGCGCCGGCTCTCGTTGCCCGCCGCGGCGACGACGAGCGTGCCGGAGCCGAAGGCGGCGCGGGCGCGCACGAGTTCCATCAGGGCGTCGAACATCCGCAGGTTGCCGCGATACCCTTCGAGCGCGACGGAGGTCGCGAGGTCGGCGGGCCAGCCCGCGGCGATCAGGCGCTCGACGAGGCCGGGAAAGTCGAAGCCGAGCGACATCGAGATGACTTCGGCGCCCTGCTCCGCCGCCCAGGAGATCGCCGAGAAGATCATCTCGGAACTGCCGCGGCCGTCGTCGGAGAGCACCTTGCCGATCAGCGCGTCGGTGACGCCGGGCGCCACGCCGATGCGGATGCCGTCGACGTCCGAGCCGAAGATCGTGCCGCAGCAATGGGTGCCGTGGCCGTTGCCGTCGCCGTCGCCGGTCCCGGTGAAATCGCGCCGCGTCAGCGTCATGCCGGCGAAGGCGGGGTGGTCGGCGTCGATCCCGGTGTCGAGCACAGCGACTTTGACGCCCGAGCCGTCGAGGGCCGTCGCGTCGGCGCCGACGGCGGAGACGCCCCAGGTCGCGGCGGCCGGCACGGTCTCGCCGGGCTCGTCGAACGGGGCGATCAGGGCGATCGGCATGACCGGGGTCATCATGAGCACCTCGGGGTCGCGGGAGAGATCGGCGGCCTCGGCGGTGTCCATCCGTCCGATCTGCACTTCCGGTTCCGGAGCGCGGTCGCCGCGCGAGCGCGTGGCGGGTCCCGTGTCGCGGAGCGAGCGGTCCCAGAGGACGGCGCGTGTCTGGAGCATTTGGTGTCCCTCCCATTGCTGTCGCGGAGAGAGTATCACGGGTCGGGGGCGGCCCCCAAGCGACGGTTCAGCCGGTCGGGAACGCGGACCCGGCGCGAGGACGGGCGGCCAATGCGATCCGCGCGACGCCGCCCCGGGGTCCCGCGTGACGCATGGCGGCGCGGAGCGGATCACCGCGCGTCCTGAGACCACGATGACGCGCTGGCGGGGATCCGCCGCCGCGCCCGCCGGGTCCCCTCGTTCAGGTCGGACGGAGGAGAGCCTGGAAAGCCGCGCAAGTCATGCCGGCGGCCCGGTCCGACCGGAGGCGGCGGCTCAGGTGTTGAAGAGGAAGTGCAGGACGTCGCCGTCGCGGACGTGGTAGGTCTTGCCCTCGGCGCGCATTTTGCCGGCCTCCTTGGCGGGCTGTTCGCCGCCGAGGGTTACGAAATCGTCGTAGGCGATGGTCTCGGCGCGGATGAAGCCGCGCTCGAAGTCGCCGTGGATCACGCCGGCGGCCTGGGGGGCGGTGGCGCCCTCGGGGATGGTCCAGGCGCGGGCCTCCTTGGGGCCGACGGTGAAATAGGTCTGGAGGCCGAGCAGCTTGTGGCCGGCGGTGATGATGCGGTCGAGGCCGGATTCGGCGAGGTCGAGGGAGTCGAGGAACTCGTCGCGCTCGGCGTCGTCGAGCTGGGCGATCTCCTCCTCGATGGCGGCGGATATGACGACGCTGGCGGCGCCGGTGTCGGCGGCCATCTTCGCGACGGCTTCGGAATGGGCGTTGCCGGTGGCGGCCGCGTCCTCGTCGACGTTGCAGACGTAGAGCACGGGTTTGGAGGTCAGGAGCTGGAGGTTGCGCCAGGTTCTGGCGTCCTCGGGCGCGACCTCGACCGTGCGGGCGGGCCGTCCGGCCTCCAGCGCCTCCTTGGCCATGAGAAGGAGACGGTTCTGATCGGCGGCGTCCTTGTCGCCGCCTTTGAGCTTTCGCGCGAGGCCGGCGAGGCGTTTCTCGACGCTTTCGAGATCGGCCAGCATCAGTTCGGTCTCGATGGTCTCGGCGTCGGCGATTGGATCGACGCGGCCCTCGACATGGGTGACGTCGTCATCCTCGAAGCAGCGCAGGACGTGGGCGACGGCGTCGCATTCGCGGATGTTGGCGAGGAACTGGTTGCCGAGGCCCTCCCCCTTGGAGGCGCCCTTCACCAGGCCCGCGATGTCGACGAAGGTCATGCGGGTGGGGATGATCTGCTTCGATTTTCCGATCTCGGCCAGCGTGTCTAGGCGGGCGTCGGGGACGTTCACCTCGCCGACGTTCGGCTCGATGGTGCAGAAGGGGAAGTTGGCGGCCTGGGCGGCGGCGGTGCGGGTGAGCGCGTTGAAAAGCGTGGATTTGCCGACGTTGGGCAATCCGACGATCCCGGTCCTGAATCCCATGCGCGCGTCTCCTCCGGCGTCCGGCGCGCATGTAGGGCGCGGGGCGCGCTGGCGGTCAAGGCGCGCCGGTGTTGATTTCCCGGCGCGGGCGTCGCATGGAGGGCGGCGGAATCGGGGGACCCCATGACACGGATAGAGCGGAAATTCGCGGCGCTGAAGGCCGAAGGGCGCAAAGCGTTCGTGTCCTTCGTGATGGCGGGCGATCCGGATTACGACACGTCGCTCGAAACGGTTCGGGGATTGCCGGGCGCGGGCGTGGATCTGATCGAGATGGGGATGCCGTTCACCGATCCGATGGCGGACGGGCCGGCGATCCAGCTGGCCGGGCAGCGGGCGCTGGCGGGCGGGCAGAATATGGACCGGACGCTGGCGATGGTCGCGGCGTTCCGCGAGGGCGACGACGAGACGCCGGTGGTGCTTATGGGATATTACAATCCGATCTATTCGCGTGGGGTGGAAAAGTTCCTGGCGGACGCGAAGGCGGCGGGCGTGGACGGGCTGATCGTCGTCGACCTGCCGCCCGAGGAGGACGACGAGCTGTGTCTGCCGGCGCAGGCGGCGGGTCTGAATTTCATCCGGCTGGCGACGCCGACGACGGATGACAGGCGGCTGCCGAAGGTGCTGAGCAACACGTCGGGGTTCGTCTATTACGTGTCGATCACCGGGATCACCGGGGCGGCGCAGGCGAACGCCGAGGCGGTCGCGCCGGAGGTGGCGCGGATCAAGGCGGCGACGGATCTGCCGGTCTGCGTCGGGTTCGGAATCCGGACGCCCGAGGGCGCCGGGGAGATCGCGCGGATCGCGGACGGGGCGGTCGTGGGCTCGGCCATCGTCGAGCGGCTGGGGGCGGGCGAGCGGCCCGAGGCGGTGCTGGAATTCGTGCGGTCGCTGGCGGCCGGCGCCCATTCCTGACGTCGCGTCTGGCGGGGAGGGAACCGAGATGAGCGACGAAAGCGAGCCGAGGGAATTCGCGTCATCGCCCTGTTTCGCGCATGAATTCGATGACGCCGCCGCGGCGGAGTGGCGGCGGGACATGCGCGCGCGGCTGATCGAGGCGCGGCTGGCCGTTCCGGCGGAGGAGCGGGCCCGAGTGGCCGCCGAGGTCGCCGCGACGCTCGGGAGCGTGGTCCGGCCCCGCCCCGGCATGACGATCGGCGTCTATTGGCCGTTCCGGGGTGAGCTGGATCTTCGCGGGTGGATGGCGGACGCGCATGGCGCGGGCGCCGGAGTGGCTCTGCCCGTGGTGGTGGAAAAGGCCGCGCCGCTGGAATTCCGCCCCTGGTCGCCCGGCTGCGCGATGACGCGCGGCGTCTGGAACATCCCGATCCCGGCCGAGGGACCGCCGGTGACGCCCGACGTGGTGGTCTCGCCGCTGGTGGGATTCGACGCCGGATGCTACCGGCTGGGATATGGCGGAGGGTTCTACGACCGGACCTTGGCGGCGATGGACCCCCGCCCGCTGGTCGTGGGCGTCGGGCTGGAGATCGCGGCGTTGCCGAGCATCCGGCCGCAGCCGTTCGACATTCCGATGGACGTGATCGTGACCGGACCGGAGGCGGTGTTCCGGCGGGAGGGCTGATCCGATTCGTCCGGTCGCGGAGGCTGTGAACTTAAGAGTTTCGCAATCGGCTGGCGTGGCGAGATGGCGACGAATCAAGCTGTTGAAAAGACGTCGTCTTTCGTGGCTGGAATCCGGCTTGAAACAGGCTGGAAACAGGCTTGCCAAATGGCTTGCCTCTCGAAATGGTCGCATGTCCCCGGCGCCGGAGCCGCCATCCATCCCGCCGGTTCTTCCGCAGATCCGGTGAGGGTGTCAGACGTCAGGCGGAACCGACCTTCCCGCCATCTCGCTGACCGAAGGAGCTTGCGGGAAGAAAGACCGGCCCTTCGTACCCGGTGCGGCGAACGGTCGGAGAGAGCCGTCAGCGGGCGGACGCTCGCCTCGGCCTTGTAGAACATCCGGCATCACGTTCTCGCCCTTGCCGCCGTAAGTCCCCCGGAACGTGTCGTGGCGTGCCCGCGTTACCGCAGGGGAACAGATAGGAGGCAATATGCTGCGCTCGATTCTGATGGGTTTCGCCGCCGGGCAGCGATCCATGGCCCCGCTTGCCGCATTGGCTGTGGCCGCGCGAAGCGGCACGCTTCCGCACGACACTGCCGAGGCGCGGCTGATGACGCACCCTTTGGTCGCGGCGGGCGGAGTGGCGATGGCCGCCGCGGAAATGGCGGGGGACAAGATGAAGACCGCTCCCGACCGGACGGTTTTCCTCGGCCTGCTCGCCAGAACCATCACTGGCGGTTTCGCAGGTGCGGCCCTTGCTCCGCGACAGCGTCGGTTCGAGGGGGCCGCGCTCGGCATCGGTGCGGCGATAGCTTCGTCCTACGTCGGACTCGCAACCCGCAAACAGGCGATGCGGCAGGCGAGCCAGACGACTTCCGGCCTCATGGAGGACGCCATCGTCCTTTCATCCGCGTTGGCGATCGCGAACTCAAAGAGAGGATCCGGCCAAAGAGCGCTCTCGCGTCACGGTTGACGCTCCAGAACGCGGTCCGCTCGTGCCTTCACATCGGCGTCCAGCGCAGGTTGAAGTCGCGGCGAAAGTCCGGATCGTCTGGCGGGCAAGGGCGATCTGAGCGGGCGAATCCGGCTGTCGGGCCTGAAACTCACGATCTCGGAAAGGATCGGTTTCGGACGATCGTCCAAAGAGCGGAGAGTGTAGACTTGGCCGGGCACCGGAGACGGCGTCTCAACCGTTCTTGTCGCCCAGCAGGAAGACGTGGAGCGCGACGGGGGGCGGCGCTCATCGCCTGCCCGCCTTCCACTGCGCCATGAAGGTGCCGCCTGGGGCGCGGGGAAGTCGCGCTGGCCCGTCCAGCCCCCGGCCCTTCCGCCGACCCCGGCCCGGATGTCTGACGTCGGACGGAACTGACCTTTCCGTAAACCCGCCGACGCGAGGCGCGTCCGGAAAAGGAAAGCCGGCCGTCCGCGCCTGGCGGGGATCCGTGCCCGTCGCGATTTCGGGAGTGTATTCGGACGCGGGACCATGCCATGCTTTCCCGCCGCCAGCCGTTGCGGGCGGAAAGGGAAAAGAGCGCCCCCGCCGGAGAGGTGCCGTCAGGCGCCGGGCATGGGTCGGGAGTGACAATCCAAGGGAGGAAATCTGATGAGACTTCGAATTCTCTGCGCCGCCGCCGTGCTCGCCATGGCGGGAGCCGCGCAGGCGCAGCAGAAGATCGTCATCGCGACGACCACGACGCCCACTTCGCATTACGGCGTCGGCGCGGAGGCGTTTTTCGACAAACTCGAGGAACTGTCGGGCGGAACATTCACCGGCGAGCAGGCGCCGGCCGGTCAGCTTGGCGGAGAGCGCGACCTGATCGAGGGGCTGCAGATCGGTTCGATCGACATGGTGATAACGTCGACCGGACCGCTCGGCAATTTCGTGCCGGAGGTCTACGCGCTCGACCTTCCGTTCCTGTTCCGCGATTACGACCACGCCCGCAAGGTGCTCGACGGCGAGATCGGTCAGGAGCTTCTCGAGAAGATCAACGAGAACAATCTCGTCGGTCTCGCCTGGGCCGAGAACGGCTTCCGCCACGTCACCAACAACATCCATCCGGTCAACACGCCCGCCGATCTCGAAGGCCTGAAGCTGCGCACGATGGAGAACAAGGTGCACATGGCGGCGTTCACCGGAATGGGCGCGGCGCCGACCCCGATGGCCTTCCCGGAAGTGTTCGGAGCGCTTCAGCAGGGCGTGGTGGACGGACAGGAGAACCCGGTCACGGTCATCGCGGCCTCGAAATTCTGGGAGGTGCAGAAATACGCGACGCTCACGGGGCACGTCTATTCCCCGGCGATCTTCCTCGCGTCGCCAGCCCTCTTCGACGGCCTGACCGACGAGCAGAAAGGCTGGTTCTACGAGGCGGCGAAGGCGGGCGTCGCCGCGAACCGCGCCGAGGTCAACCGTCTGGAGGAAGCCGGGGTCGCCCTCATGCGCGAGAACGGGATGGAGGTCGTCACCGACATCGACAAGGCGCCCTTCGCGGAACTCGCGGAGGAATCCGCCTATTCGGTCTATACCGACCAATACGGAAGCGAGATGATCGAACGCATCAAGGCCGTCGAATAACCCTCTGATACCGCTAGAGGACCGGCGCGACGCGCGCCGGTCCAACCGTTTCGCAAGGGGCGTCGGGATGAAGTTCTTTCTGCGTTTCGAGACGCTCGCCACACGTCTGGCGCTCGTGCTGTCCATCGTCTTTCTTCTGATCGCGACCGCGCTCGCGGTCTATCAGGTGTCCGCCCGCTTCATTTTCGGCCATCCTTCGACCTGGTCCGAAGTCATCACGCGATCCGCCATGATCTGGAGCGTGTTCATGGGCGTGGCTCCCGCCGTGCGCGAAGGCGCGATGATCGCGGTGGACCTCATCCAACGGACCCTTCCGCCGAAGCTCGGGCTCGCGCTTCATCTGGCGTCCGCGCTTCTCGCGTTCATCTTCTTCGCGATCCTGTTCTGGCAGGGTTGGGCCATGACCCAGCGTGTCGCCGGCCAGAAAGTCGCGGCGCTCGACCTCTCCATGTCCTGGGCCTACGCGGCGCTGCCCGTGGGGTCGTTCTTCATTCTGCTCGCCGTGGCCGGGAGCGCGATCCGGGCGGCCCGCGGAGAATGGCTCGAGGGTCAGGAGGCGCACCCGTGAACGCCGCGCTCGCTCTGTCGCTCGTCATCTTCTTCGTGATCGGCGTCCCGATCGCCGTCGCGATCGGCCTCGCCTCGGTCATCGGCATCGAAGTCCACGGAAGCCTGCCCCTGCTCCTCGTCGCGCAGCGGATGTTCACCGGTCTGGACAGTTTTCCGCTGATGGCCATTCCGCTCTTCATCCTCGCGGGAAACCTGATGTCGGCGGGGGGCATCTCGCACCGGCTCGTGGAACTGGCCAAGTCGGTGGTCGGCGGCGTCCAGGGGGGCCTGGCCGCGTCCTGCGTGCTGACCTGCATGCTTTTCGCCTCCGTCTCGGGATCCTCGGTCGCGACGACGTTCGCGATCGGCGCGATCCTGATACCGGCCATGGTGAAACAGGGCTATCCCGCTCCGCTCGCCGCGTCGGTGCAGGCGAGTTCGGCCGAGCTCGGCGTTCTGATTCCGCCCTCGATCCCCCTGATCCTCTACGGGGTCGCCACCGAGACGTCGATCGGCGACCTGTTTCTGGCGGGGATCGGGCCCGGCGTCCTGGTCGCGGGATCCCTGATGGCGTTGGTTCTGATCCTCTGCCGCGTCCGCGGGATCGGAAAACTCGACGGCATGGACCGTCCGGGATTTCTGCCGTCGCTGCTGGCGGCGATGCCCGCGCTTCTGGTGCCCGTCGTGATTCTCGGCGGCATCTATTCGGGAACCTTCACCCCGACGGAGGCCAGCGCGGCGGCGGTCGTGGCGGCGCTCATCGTCGGCATGCTGTTCTATCGTGAACTCAAGCCGCGCGATCTCTTCCCGATCCTGAAAAAGACCGTGCTCGCGACATCGGCGATCATGCTGATCATCTCGGCCGCGGCGCTGTTTTCATTCCTGATCGCGCGCTCGGGCCTGCCCAACGAGATCGCCTCGTGGTTCAAGGGGATGTTCGAGAGCAGGTTCGCGTTCCTGCTGGCGGTGAATCTCCTGCTCCTGTTCGTCGGCATGTTCATCGAGACGTCGGCGGCCATCCTCGTCCTCGCGCCCATCCTCACGCCGATCGCGGTGGCTTACGGTGTCGATCCGGTCCATTTCGGCCTGATCATCGTGGTCAACCTCGCGCTCGGCATGATCACGCCGCCTCTGGGGGTGAATCTCTTCGCCGCCTGCGCCGTCGCCAATCTGCCGGTGGAAAGGATCATTCCGCAGCTTCTGTGGTTCGTCCTGACGGTTTTCGCCGCCCTCATGGTCATCACCTACGTGCCGGCGGTCTCGCTCTGGCCGGTGGAGATGATAAAGGGAATGTGACCCGCGCCCGGGTCGTCTTCCGACGATCGTCCGGAGAGCGGAGCCGGCGGGCGCGGCCGGGCCGCCCGGAGACGGCGCCTCAGCCTTTCCCGTCGCCCAGCAGGAAGACGTGGAGCGCGACGGGGCCGTGGGCGCCGAGCTGGAGGGTCTGGCCGATATCGGCGGAACGCGAGGGTCCGGTGACCATGTTGATGGTGCGCGGATCGAGCCCGCGTTCGCGCCAGGAGGCCCAGAAATCCTCGAAACCGGCGCGGATGTCGGATTCGCGCAGCACGACGAAATGCGTCTCGCCGAGGAAGGTGAGCGTCACCGGGTTGTCCGGGCCGGAAGCGAGCACCAGCGTTCCGAGCTCGGCCAGGCCGAATTCGGCGCGGCTGAGGGTGGCGGGCTCCTCCTTGCGGCCGGGGCCGACGCTCGGCTCGATGGCGCCCCAGTCGAGGTCGCGGAACATCGGATCGGTCCCGGTGCGTATGGCCGCCGGCAGGTTGCGGTTGCGGAGCTCGTGCGCCAGGGAGCCGGGCAGGCTCGCGAGATCCGGCACGCGGCTGAGGGTCCCGTCGACGGAAGCGAGCTTGTTCATGAACTGGGTGACGCGCGCGGAGCCGTGCGAGGAGGCCTGGTGCGGCGCGGGACCGGAGGGCGGCCTGGCGAGCCGCGAGGCGACCTGCGCGTCGCGGTCGGCGGAGGGATGCGCGCCGGTGGCGGCGGAGCGCACGCGGGCGAGGATGCGGTCGCGGGCGGCGCTCATCGCCTGCCGGCCTTCCACTGCGCCATGAAGGTGCCGCCCTGGGGCGCGGGGAAGTCGCGCTCGCCGGTCCAGCCGCCGCCCATTGGCAGCGACGCGATCCGGCCCTTGGAGCCGCCCATGGCGCGAAGCGCCGCGACGCCGGCGGATGTCGCGCGGCGGTAGGCCCACGGGCGTTTGGCGAACCAGGCCCAGAGGCCGAGGCCCTGGCGGACGGCGGAGGGGGTGAGGCGCTTCTCGAACTCGCGCTCGCGCCAGCTCCGCATCATCTTCGGGAGCGGAATGCGCATCGGGCAGACCTCGGCGCAGCGGCCGCAGAAGGTCGAGGCGTTCGGGAGCTGGCCGCCCTGCTCCACCCCGATCAGGCTCGGGGTCAGCACGGCGCCCATCGGGCCGGGATAGACCCAGCCGTAGGCGTGGCCGCCGACGCTCTGGTAGACCGGGCAATGGTTCATGCAGGCGCCGCAGCGGATGCAGCGCAGCATCTCCTCGAACTCGGTGCCGAGCATGTTCGAGCGGCCGTTGTCGAGCAGGATGACGTGGTATTCCTCGGGGCCGTCGGGGTCGTCGGCGCGGCGCGGGCCTTTGGAGAAGGTGTTGTAGACGGCGGTCTCCTGGCCCGTGGCGCTGCGGGCGAGGACGCGCAGGATGGTGGAGGCGTCGTCGAGGGTGGGGACGATCTTCTCGAGCGAGGCCATGACGATGTGGACGCGCGGCAGCGATTGCGAGAGGTCGCCGTTGCCCTCGTTGGTGACGATGACGGAATGGCCGGTCTCGGCGATCAGCATGTTGGCGCCGGTGATGCCGACCTCGGCCTCGAAGTATTTCTCGCGCAGCACGCCGCGCGCCTCGCGTTGAAGCGAGAGGAGTTCGGTGAGGTCGCGGTCCGGCGGCAGATGGGTGTGGGCTTTGCGGAAATCGGCGCGGACCTGGTCGACGGTGACGTGGATCGCGGGGGCGATGATGTGGGAGGGCACCTCGCCGCGGAGCTGGATGATGTATTCGCCGAGGTCCGTCTCCACGGGCTTGATGCCGTTGTCGGCGAGGAAGTCGTTGATCCCGCATTCCTCGGAGATCATCGTCTTGCCCTTGTTCACGGTCTTGGCGCCCGCCTTGCGGCAGATGTCGAGCGTGATGTTCCGGGCGTCCTCGGCGGTCTCGGCCCAGTGGACGTGGCCGCCGCTCTCGACGACCTTCTTCTCGTAGGCTTCGAGATAGAGGTCGAGATTGGCCAGGACGTGGTTCTTGATGTCGCGGGCCCGGTCGCGCAGGTCGTCGAATTCCGGAAGCTTCGCCCGCGCGGCGGCGCGCTTGGAGACGAAGCCGTTGCGGCCGCCGCGGAGCGCGAGCTGAAGGTTCTCGTCGTCGAGCGCGCGGCGGGCGTTGGCCTTGAAGGCGGGCGTGGTCGGCGCGTGGAGGGTCATTTCGCCTCTCCGATCGCGGGCGTGTCGAGATCGCCGGCGAGCACCTCGACCACATGGCGGGCCTTGAAGGCGCGGCCCTCGCGGCTGGCCTTGCCGGCCATGTTCATCAGGCATCCGAGATCGCCGGCGAGGACGAGATCGGCGCCGGTCGCGGCGATGTTGCGGGTCTTGTCGCCGACCATGACGTTCGAGATGTCCGGATACTTCACGCAGAACGTCCCGCCGAAGCCGCAGCAGACGTCGTTCTCGACCATCTCGCGAATCTCGAGCCCCTGGACGGAGCCGAGGAGCGCGCGGGGCTGGGCCTGGACGCCGAGGCTGCGCAGGCCGGAGCAGCTGTCGTGATAGGTGACGGAGACGTCCGCGGCCCGAGGGACCGACTTCACGCCGAGAACGTCGGTCAGGAACGAGGTGATCTCGTGGGTCTTCGCGCCGAGCGCCTCGGCGCGCGCGCGCCATCCATCGGCCTCGTCGAAGAAGAGCGCGTAGTCCTTGGCGATCGTCGCGCCGCAGGACCCGGAGGGCACGACGACATGATCGTAGCCTTCGAAGGCGGCGATGACCTGTTTGGCGATCTCCTGCGCGGTCTTCCGGTCGCCGGAGTTCCACGCGGGCTGGCCGCAGCAGGTCTGGGCCTCGGGCACCTCGACCTCGCAGCCGGCGTCGGTCAGGAGCTTGACCGTCGCGAACCCGACCGAGGGGCGGAACATGTCCACCAGACAGGTGACGAAGAGCGCGACGCGCGGACCGGGCATCCGAATTCCTTTTAAAGACGCGCGGACGGTAGTGCGTCGGCCCGGGGGAGACAAGCGGCGGCGGATCGCGACTCGACAACATGCGGGCCGTGCGCGAGGCTGCGCCGCGCGGAGCATCCACCGACCGGAAACCCAGATTTGACCGCACGCCCGTCAGCGTATTCCCGGCCGACGATGTCGGATGCGTTCCGGCGGTCGGACATGCCGTGAGACGGCTCTACGGTCGGGCGGTACGGCGTCTGTCCGGCCTCGTGCGGCCGAACGTCGCCACGTTCGTCCGGGACAGGCAGCTTCTGATCTGGGGAGCGTCGGTTCTGGTCGGGCTCTTCGCCGGCGCCGCGTCCATCGGGTTCCGGTTCGCCATCAATCTGGTGCAGCTGCCGTGGCTCGGAACGATGTCCGAGCGCGTGGCCAGCGTCGCTTCGGAGACGCCTTGGCCGGTCGTCCTGCTCGCGCCGGCGGTCGGCGGGCTTTTCGTCGGATGGGTTCTGGGATTCGTTCCCGGCCGGAGGGCGGGAGGACCGGCGGAGATGATCGAGGCCGATTTTCTCGGCCCCGAGCGGCTCGACCTGCGGCGTTCGCTGATCGGCGCGCTGGCCTCCGCCGTGACGCTGGGTACGGGGGGGAGCGCCGGGCGCGAGGGACCGGTCATCAATCTGGGCGGAACGGTCGGAGCGTGGCTCGCCGGCCGCCTCGGCGTCGCCGAGCGGGGCGGACGCGTCCTGCTGGGCGCGGGTGTCGCATCGGCGATCGCCGCGTCCTTCAACGCGCCGATCGCCGGCGCGCTGTTCGCGATCGAGGTCGTGATGCGCCGGATCTCGACCGACGAGCTGCCGCCGATCGTGATCGCGTCGAGCATCGGCGCGATCATCGGCCGCGCGGCTTTCGGCGAGTATCCCGCTTTCATCCTGCCCGAGCCGAAGATCGTGTCCTATTGGGAGTTCCCCGCCTTCGCGCTGCTCGGCGTGGTGTCGGCCGCGGCGGCCATCCTGTTCCAGGTCACGCTGATGGGCGCGGATCGCGGCTGCAGCAAGGTAAGGGCGCCAGCCTGGCTGAAACCGGCCATCGGCGGGCTTTGCGTCGGGTCGATCGGGGTGTTCTTTCCCGAGATCCTCGGGGTCGGATACGAGACGGTCGAGACCGCGCTTCACGGATCGATCGATCTGCGAATGCTGCTCGCCCTGGCCGCCCTCAAGACGATCGCGACGGCGATCACGCTGGGAAGCCGTCTCGCGGGCGGCCTTTTCTCCCCGACGCTCTATGTCGGCGCGATGGTCGGGGGGGCTTTCGGGATGATCGCGGCGGCCGCGTTCCCCGAACAGGCGTCCGACAACGTCGTCTACACCATTCTCGGCATGGGCGCCGTGGCCGGCGCGGTGCTCGGGGCGCCGATCTCGACCACGGTCATGGTCTTCGAGCTGACCGGCGGGTACGGCATGAGCGTCGCCCTGATGCTGACCGTCTCGCTCGCGGCCGCGCTGCGGCGGGCCGTCATCGGCCGCAGCTACTTCCAGTGGCAGCTCGAATCGCGCGGCGTGTTCACTGAGAAGGGAAGCGGGCCCGGCGGGGCCCCCGCGCGGTCGGACCGACGGCCCGTGGCCTCGTAGGCGGAAAACCGATTGCCGCTTCCCTTCGGCGGGCGCTTCGCCTATAGGGCCCGCTTGCGGTCTTACACCCTTGGAGGAAGGCCGCGTCATGCCAGTAGGAGCAAGCGAAATGGCTGAGACACCGGTTCTCGAAGCCGTGGCGCGCGCAGGGGTCGGCAAGGGGGCCGCCCGCACTGCCCGCCGCGAGGGGATGGTCCCCGGAGTGATCTACGGAGGCGGCCAGGAGCCGCAGACCATCAACGTGGATTTCAACACCCTTCTGACGAGGCTGCGCCAGGGCAAGTTCCTGTCGACGCTGCTGAACGTGAAGGTCGACGGCAAGGACAACCGCGTGATCTGCCGCGCCGTCCAGCGCAACGTCGTGAAGGATCTGCCGACGCATGTGGATTTCCTGCGTCTGGGCGAGAAGTCGCAGATCAACCTGTTCATCCCGGTCGAGTTCATCAACCGCGAGACCTGTCCCGGCATCAAGCGCGGCGGCGTCCTGACGGTCGTGCGCAACGAGGTCGAGCTGGTCGTCTCGGCCGGCAACATTCCCGATCACCTCACGGTCGACCTGGCGGGTCACGAGGTCAACGACACGATCCACATCTCGGACATCACGCTGCCCAAGGGCGCGCGGCCGACGATCACCGACCGCGACTTCGTCATCGCCAACATCCAGGCGCCGTCGAGCCTGCGCTCGCAGGACGACGAGGCCGAGGCCGAGGCCGAAGAGGCGGAGGAAGCCGCCGAGGACTGATTTCCCCGGTTCGATGTGCTAGACGGGACGCGTCGCGGCGAGAGATGCCGCGGCGCGTTCGCGTTTTCGGGGGGTGGGCGTGAAGCTGCTGGCAGGTCTGGGCAATCCGGGAGCGAAATACGCCCGGAACCGTCACAACATCGGGTTCATGGCCGTCGAGGAGATCGCGGCGTCGCACGGATTCGGGCCGTGGCGGTCGAAGTTCTCCGGTCAGGTGAGCGACGGGCGGCTCGGGGTCGAAAAGGTCATGCTGCTCAAGCCAGAGACCTACATGAACCTCTCGGGCGATTCGGTGCAGGCGGCGATGGCGTTCTTCAAGCTGTCGCCTGACGACCTGATCGTGCTGCACGACGAGCTCGATCTCGCGCCCGGCAAGGTGCGGGTGAAGACCGGAGGCGGCCATGCGGGCCATAACGGCCTCAGGTCGATCGACGCGCATGTGGGACCCGATTTCACGCGCGTGCGGCTCGGGATCGGGCATCCGGGCGACAAGCGGCTGGTGTCCAACTACGTTCTCGGCGATTTCGCCAAGGCCGACGACGAGTGGCTCGAGCCGCTGCTTCGGGGGATCGCGGACGGCGCGCCCGCTCTGGCGGCGGGAGATTCGCGCGGGGTTTCTGAACGCCGTCGGTCTGCGGCGTCCGCCGGCGCCGGGCGGGCCGCGAACCGAAGCCGCGCGGCCGGAGACGGCGCCCGGGCGGGCGGAGCCTCCCGCCGAACCGGACCGGCGCAGCCCGCTCCAGAAGCTGGCCGACCGGTTCCGGTGAAGGCGCGGGCGGCCTTCGCCGCGCAGGCGGACGAGTTCGAGCGGGCGGGATCGCCGTTCACCGCGCGGCTCTTCCGGCTGATCGCGGCGAGGAGCGACGCTTCGGTGAGCGGTCTGTTGGCCGGGACGGACGGTTCCCCCGTCGAGACCCTGCCCCGGCGTTTCGCGGCGGCGCTGCACCGGCTCGTTCTGGAGGATCGCGACGCCGGACTTTCGACCGTGTTTCCGCCCGACGACCGGGAGGTCACCGACAGGGAGATCTGGATGGCGGTCGCGGCGGCGGTGAACGCGCATCCCCGCGCGGTCGCGGCCGGGCTCTCGCGGGCGCCGGTGCGCTGCGATCCGGGGATCTGCGGCGCCCTCGCGCCGGGGTTCCTCACGATCGCGGCGCTGACGGGCGCGCCGCTCGTCCTTTCCCGGCCGGATGCCGGCGCGGGGCTCGATCTCTGGTGGGACCGGTTCGGCTACCGGTTCGGACCCGTGCCCTGGGGCGTCGCGGATTCGGATGTCGACATCCGGCCCGACTGGTCCGGCCCGACGCCGCCGATGCGGCCGGCCCGCGTCGCGGAACGCGCCGGGTGCGACGCCTCGCCGCCGGATCTCGGACGCCCGGCGACGCGGATGCGGATGCTGTCCCAGGTTCCGCCGGACCAGCCGGGACGGCTGCTGCGGCTGGCCGGCGCGCTCGAGATCGCGCGGGAGGGCGGCCCGGTCGTCGAGGCGGGAGATGTCAGCGAGTGGCTCATCGGCCGCCTGGCCAGTCCGGAACCCGGCCTCGCGCACGTGGTGTTCCACGGCGCGTCCGGCGGCGGCGCGGTGCCCGAGGGTCGCCGCGCGATGCTCGAAGTCGCCGGAAGCAAAGCCACGACGGACGCTCCGCTCGCCTGGCTCCGCCTCGAGGCGGAGCCGGAAGCGTCCGGTCTCTCGATCACGCTGACGCTCTGGCCGGGGGCCGAGACGCGGGTTCTGGGGGTCAGCGACGCGGATTGTTCCAAGGGTCGACTGGATCGGCTGGACCTGATCCCGGCGGACCGAATTCCCGGGACGCGGCGTCCCGGGATCGGGGATCAGCCGTCCTTGCGGAAGAACTTCTTCTCGCGCGGTTTGCCGTCCCAGCCGGGCTTGCCGCGGGGCTTGTCGTCGCGCGGCCCGTCCCCGCGCGGCGCGTAGGGCTTGCCGCCGCCCTCCCGATCGCCGCGGAACGGCTTGCCGGCGCCGGCGGCGGGTCGCGCGGATCTGTCGTCCTCGCGGAATTCCCATTTCTTGAGCAGCCGGGCGTCGAAGGTGTCGCGACCGATCCTGCCCTCGTGGCACCAGAGGCAGGAGACGCTGCTCCCGTCGACGGCCTCGACCGCCATGCGCATCGAGCCGGCCGTGAGGACGACGAGGTCCCCGATTTCAGGATTTTCCATAACGTGACGTGCTTTCATCTGGGGGCGGGCCGATCCCGCCGCGACGGGCCGCTCGGCCCCATGCGACCGATCTAGGACGTGGCCCCCGAAGCCGCAAGAGATTCTCCCGGGCCGCGCGCGGAGCGGAACAAACGCGCCCGCGCCTGGTTGTGGCGGCGAGAGACCGACCGAAAGGAGAACGACATGACGAGCGTACTCGACATCAAACCGCGCGAGAACGAGGTCAAGACGGGGATCGACAGCGAATCCGCGGTCGCCGAGGGCCTGGCCGACGTGCTGGGCGACACCTACCGTCTGATGTTCAAGACCCACGCCTACCATTGGAACGTCACCGGACCGCTGTTCTATTCGCTGCACAAGCTCACGGAGACCCAGTACGAGGACCTGTTCTCGGCGGCGGACGTCATCGCGGAACGCATCCGGGCGCTGGGGCGGCTCACGCCCATGCGGCTCGACGAGATGGCCGGCAAATCTGTGATCAAGGATCGCGACGCCGCGCCGACCGCGGGGGACATGGTCGAGGATCTGTGTTCGGACCACGAGCGGGTGGCGCACCGGCTCCACGCGCTCGCGACGCTGTCCGAGAAGAACGGCGACATCGTGACGGCCGACCTCGCGACGGCGCGCTCCGCCTTCCACGAGAAGGCTGCCTGGATGCTGCGGTCCGTGATCGCGGACTGAGACTGAACCGAAGGAAAGAAACATCATGGATTTCAACATCACTGGCATCGGCGGGCTGATCCTGCTCGCGCTCGACATCTGGGCGATCGTCTCGATCGTCGGGTCCGGCGAATCTACCGGCAAGAAGGTCCTCTGGGTGCTGCTCGTCCTGATCCTGCCGCTGGTCGGATTCCTCATCTGGATCTTCTTCGGGCCCAGAGCGCGGACCGCGTGAGCGACCCGGCCGGCGTCGAGGTCGAACAGGACGTCGGGCCACTCGAACCGGAGGACGAGAAGGAGGTGCTGGGGGCCGAAAGGCTTCCGGCGCGTCTCGTTTACGAGATCATCCGGCGCGACGGCACGGAGGAGCTCGAGCGCCCGACGTCCTCGCTGGTCTGGTCAGGCCTCGCCGCGGGCGTCATCATAAGTTTTTCCGTGGTGGCGATGGCGGTGTTCCGCGCGCGCCTGCCCGACGTGCCGGCGAGGACGCTGATCGAGACCCTCGGCTATTCCGCCGGGTTCGTGATCGTGATCCTGGGGCGCCTGCAGCTCTTCACCGAGAACACGATCACGACGGTCATTCCGCTGATGCGTCATCCGACATGGGCGAACCTTCGCGCCGTCGCGAGGCTGTGGTTCATCGTGCTGACGGCGAACGTCGTCGGCACCGTGATCGCGGCCGCGTTCATGGCGACGGACGCGGCCTTTCCGCCGGAGGTTCTCGCGGCCGTCGAAGAGATCAGCCGGCACATGATGTCGCTGTCGCCGGTCGAGATGTTCGCCCGGGGAATCCCCGCGGGCATTCTCGTGGCCGCCGTCGTCTGGATGCTGCCGTCGAGCGGCGGAAACGCGTTCTGGGTGATCGTGACGTTCACATGGCTGATCGCGGCCGGGGGTTTCACCCACGTGGTCGCCGGGTCGACCGAGGCCGCGTATCTGGTCCTGACCGGCGGCGCGGGAGTCTCGGACGCGGTTTTCGGTTTCTTCCTGCCGGTGCTGGCGGGTAACGTGGTGGGCGGCACGATGGTCTTCGCGATGCTCGCGCACGGCCAGGTCCGGCGGGAGGTCGGATGACATTGGGGAGCGCGGTCACATGACGGGCCGGCGGGAAAGAGACGCGGCCTTCGATCCGGACCGGCTGCTGCGGCGCGCGTCGGAGATCGCGGTCATCGTGCTGGCGGTGATCGCCACGATCGTCGCTCTGCGCTACGGCCGGGTGGTCGTGGCCCCCGTGGTCCTGGCAGTGTTCGTCGGCCTGATGCTGACGCCGGTGGCGATGCGGCTCGAGGCCTGGGGGCTGAGGCAGGGGCTGAGCGCGATGCTGCTCGTGCTGCTGTTCGTGGCGGCATGGGCGGCCGGGATGGCGCTGCTCGCGGGACCGCTGGGACTTTGGATCGAGCGGCTGCCGATGATCTGGCGGCGACTCCAGGTGCAGTTGAGCGACTGGCGCGAGATCATCGGTTCGTTCTCGGAGTTCCGCGAACAGCTCGGCGAGATCACGTCGAACGGCAAGGCGGTCAACGTCGTCGTCGCCGACGAGGGACCCGCGATTCCGGAGGTCGCCTGGATGGCGCCTTCGATCCTGTCGCAGACGATCGTTTTCCTCGCGTCGCTCTATTTCTTTCTGATGACGCGGATCTCGATACGGGAGGGCATCCTGCGGACCTGCGCGACGTTCGGCACCCGCGTCCGTGTCGCGCGGGTGCTGCGCGACATCCAGACGGAGATCTCGCGGTATCTTCTGACGATCTCCATCATCAACGCGGCGCTGGGGATCGCGGTGGCGGCGGCGTTCCAGGCGCTGGGCGTGCCCTCGGCCGCGCTCTGGGGCGCGCTGGCCTTCGTCCTCAACTTCATGATCTTCCTGGGTCCCATCGCGATGGTGGTGATCCTGCTCGGCGTCGGTCTCGCGACGTCGCTGACGACGGGCGGCATCCTGTTGCCCGCGCTGGTCTACATCGGTCTGAACTCCATCGAGGGCCAGTTCGTGACGCCGCAGGCGGTCGGGAGGACGCTCACGCTCAACCCGCTCGCCGTGTTCGTCACGATCGTGTTCTGGCTCTGGCTCTGGGGACCGGTGGGAGGGCTGATCGCTGTGCCGAGCCTCATGGTGTTGCGGGTCGTCTGGACCCGCGCGTTCGCGCCCGGCCTGAAAGCGCGGGCCGAACGTCGCGCCGCCCGGAACCCTGCCCCGAGTTCGGAGTTTACCGAGGACGGCGGCGCGGATGGCGCGTCCCCGGGAAGAATTTAGGAGGACGAGATGAACTGGGACCAGATCGAAGGCAAGTGGAAGGAAATGAGCGGCAAGGCTCAGCAGCAATGGGGCGAGCTGACCGAGAATGACGTTCAGGAAGCCAAAGGCGATCGCCGCGAACTGGCCGGGAAGATCCAGAACCGTTACGGCGTGACGAAGGAAGAGGCCGAACGGCAGATCGACGACTGGGCCGGCCGCATGTGACCGGCCTTCTGACCTAGGGGATGAGAAAAGGAGTGCCGGCATGGGAGCCATCCGGGAACTGATGGAGGTCTTCGAGCCTCCCTCCCGCCTGGAGGACGTGGAACGCGAGATGGAGCGGCTGAGAGACAGGCTGGAGGCTCTCGGCGAAGAGGCCTGGTCGGACGGCAAGCGCAGGTACGGGAAAGCGCGCAAGCGCGTTCCTGCCGAGGCGCGTCACCTGCGGCGCGAACTCGCCCGCGTCGAGCGCGCGGCGGGATCGACCGTCAGCGACCGGCCGTTCCAGTCGGTGCTGGCCGCCTTCGGGCTTGGCGTGCTCATCGCCGTTCTGATCGGCTACGGATCGCGGCGGGACGGCTGAGGTTTCCGCCTTTCGCATGGACGGACCGGACGTCGATGACGTCCGGTCCTTTTTTTCGCGCGGTTCGTCTTTTTCGCGCCGCCGATCAGTCCGCGAACGAGCGCGACACGACGCGCTGGCTGATGGCGTCGGTTCCGTAATCCGAGGGTCCGCTGATCTTCAGCAGCTCCTGGAGCCGCGTCCGCGCCCGGCTGACGCGGCTCTTGATCGTGCCGACGGCGCATTCGCAGATCTCGGCGGCCTCCTCATAGGAGAACCCGGAGGCGCCGACGAGAAGCAGCGCTTCGCGCTGCTCGTCGGGAAGCGTGGAGAGCGCGTGCTTGAAATCGGCCATGTCCATCACCCCGTCATGCGACGGCGGGACGCTGAGGCGCGCGGTGAAGGCGCCTTCGGTGTCCTGGACCTCCCGCCCGCGCTTGCGCATCTGGCTGTAGAAGGTGTTGCGCAGGATCGTCACCAGCCAGGCCTGCATGTTGGTGCCAAGCTTGAAGCTCTCCTGCTTCGCCCAGGCTTTCATGACGGTCTCCTGCACGAGATCGTCGGCCCGGTCGGGCCGCCCGCTCAGGGACAGGGCGAAGGCGCGCAGGGACGGCAGCGCGGACAGAAGCGCCTGCTTGAACGTCGGGATGTCGTCGCTCATTTCCCATCCCGCTTCTCGGCGGCGTCGAGCTTCTCGAGAAGTTCGATGAGTTCGGGGGGAATCGCCTCGTTCTCGACCTCGGCGTACATCGCCCGAAGCCTGTTTCCGATCTCGTCCTGCGGCATGTCTCCGCCGATCCCGTCGCCGGGCGGCTTTCCGTTCTTCGTGGTCTGTCGCATGGTTCCCCGATCAAGTTGCGGCGCGCATGCCGAAAACACGGCGGCGGCGTTTGAGTTCCGGTCAGGGGGAACTTTTTCCCCCGCGTCGCGTTCATGCACGACCGTCGCTCAGGCGACGCGGACACAAGGGGAGAAAGAATTCCATGACATTGTCCACCCGAATCGCGCCGCACCTGGCGTATCTGAGGCGATACGCCCGCGCCGTGACGGGATCCCAGACCTCCGGCGACGCCCATGTGGCCGCGATGCTCGAAGCCCTGATCGCCGATACCGCGATCTTTCCCCGCGCGAGCAGCGACCGCATCGCGGTCTATCGGCTTTTCTCCGAGACCTTCGTCGGACGCCGGATCAGCATCGAGGAGCCCAACTCGCCGTTCGCCTGGGAGCAGCGCGCGGCGCACAATCTCGCCCAGGTCTCGCCGCGCCCGCGCCAGGCGTTCCTGCTCAAGGCGGTGGAGGGTTTCACGGTCCCCCAGGTCGCGGAGATCCTGGGCGTCAGCGAGGAGGAGGCGACGATGCTTCTTGGACGCGCGGGCGAGGAGATCTCCGCCCAGGTCGCGACCGACATCATGATCATAGAGGACGAGCCGCTGATCGCGATGGACATCGAGCAGATGGTCGTCTCTCTCGGCCACCGCGTGACGGGTATCGCGCGCACGCGGACCGAGGCGGCCGAGCTGTTCCGCCGCGATCCTCCGGGCATGGTGCTGGCCGACATCCAGCTGGCGGACGGGTCCTCGGGCATCGACGCGGTGAACGACATCCTGGCGGCCACCGCGCTTCCGGTGATCTTCATCACCGCGTTTCCGGAGCATCTGCTGACCGGGGAACGGCCGGAACCGGCTTTCCTCGTGACCAAGCCGTTCGACGAGAACATGGTGAAGGCGCTGATCAGCCAGGCGCTTTTCTTCAACGAGGCCGCCGCGGCGGCCGCCTGAACGTCGGGCGGCCCCGCGTCGGATCGCGCCGCATCGGCAGGCGCGCCCGACTTCGCCCGTTCGGAACGGCGGCGCGTCTCAGGCGATGCGATCGCGGGCCGCCGCGTTGGCTTCGGTCACCGCGACGCGCCCCGCCGCCTTCGCGAGACCGAAATCGGGCATGCCGGAATAGATCGCCTCGTATCGCCCCGCCGGCACGAGATAGGTCTCGTGCCAGATGCCGACGTCGCCGCGGCTCGATCTCATCCGCCGATTGAAATCGATCCAGGCCGGCCAATGCGCCCGATCCTTCGCGCGGGCATAGGCTTCCAGCTGGTCGAAGCTGCGCCAGTACTGCGCCATGTTGAACGCTCCGAAGGATTGGTGTCCGAGAAATCCGCTCTCCGGCCCGGCCGCGTGGAGCTCCCGGAGCATGGCGCCCATCGCCCTGGCCGCCGGGGCCCATCGGTCCGGTCTCCAGAGCTTGTTGATCCGCATTCCGATCAGAAAGACGACGAAGTCGCCTTCGATGCGCGCCGTGACCCGGTCCGCGTTGATTTTCGGCATGAAGCCTCCCCGGAACTGACGCCCCGGACGATAACACGGGAGAGCTATCCCAGATAGGCGGCGAGTTCGGGCGGCGGATCGTCGAGGAGCGCGGCCGTCGGACGCGGCGCGAGCACGCGGCCGTCCGCGACGAGAGCGGTCAGATCGGCGATCCGGCGCGCGTCGCGGGGGTCATGCGTGACGAGGATCAGGGTCATCCCCCGCTCGCTCCGGATGCGGGCGACGAGGTCGAGCATCTCCGCCCGGAGCGCCGGACCGAGAGCCGCGAACGGCTCGTCGAGCAGAAGGAGAGGCCGGTCTCGAAGCAGCGCGCGGGCCAGCGCCACGCGGCTTCGCTGACCGCCGGAAAGCTGCGCGGGGCGGCGCGCGCCGAGGCCGTCGAGCCCGACGGTCGCCAGCGCCGCGGCGACGCGCTCCCGTCCGTCGGCGTCGAGCTTGAGGTCCGGGCGCAGGCCGAGGCCGACGTTCCGCGCGGCGGTCAGGTGCGAGAAGAGGTTGTGCTCCTGGAAGAGCAGCGTGACGGGACGCTTCGCCGGCGGCAAAGGCGTGATGTCGGCGCCGCTCCACAGGATGCGGCCCGAGACCGGCGCGAGAAACCCCGCGAGCGCGTTCAGGAGAGTGCTTTTCCCCGCGCCTGACGGACCGATGAGCGCGGTGGACGAGCCCGCCGGCAGCTCGAAATCGGCGTTCATGCGCCAGTCGTCCTGGGCGATCGCGACGTTTTCAAACCTCAGCATCGGCGCGCCCCCAGCGGTCGAGGATCCAGAAGAGCGCGAAGGTGATCAGGACCAGCGCCAGCGCCACGCCCGCCGCCGCGTCCATGCGGTAGGCGGCCATCAGGCGCTGCATGAGGAGCGGGAGGGTGGCGATCTCGGGCGGGGCGAAGAGCGCGATCACGCCGAGGTCGCCCATCGAGAGCGCGGCGGCGAGACCCGCCGCGAAGCCCATCGGACGGCGCAGCCGCGGCCATGTGACGAGACGGAACCGGGCGAAGCCCGCCATGCCGAGGCTGTCGGCGAGGCGGCCGTCGATCCGGCGCGCGTCGCCGAGCGCGGGCAGCAGCGCGCGCAGGACGAAGGGCAGCGCCATCGCGGCGTTGACGGCGGCCGTCACCGGCAGCGCGAGGGCGAACGGGTTCGCCAGCGGGTTGAGCACGATGAAGAGGCCGGTGCCGAGAACGAAGGGCGAGGCGGCGAGCGTCAACAGGCCGAAACCCTCGGTGACGCGCCCCCCGCCCCGCGCGCGCAGACCGTCGATCAGCGCCGCGAGAGAGAGACCGAGCGCGAGCGGCGAGAGCGGCCGAGGCGAGCGCCACGCCGAGGCTTCGGGCGGCGGCGGGCCAGAAGGCGCCCGGCAGACCCGCGAGCAGCGCCGCCCCGCCGTTGAGGACCACGGCGCCGAGCGGAAGGCCGGTGAAAAGCGCCAGCGCCACGAGGATGATGGCGTCGGCCGTGCGGAGGCCCGGCCGAGCCGCGTCCCAGCGCTCGACCGCCGCGCCGGCGCCGCCGCCGAAGACGGCTTCGGCGGACATGCGCAGCGCGAGCCCGGTGACGGCGGCGCAGAGGGCGAACTGGATGAGCGCGAGAAGCGCCGCGCGCGACAGGTCGAAATCGAAGCGCACCGCCTGGTAGATCGCGAGTTCGATGGTCGTGGCGCGCGGCCCGCCGCCGAGCGTCAGCGCGACGGCGAAGGAGGTCATGCAGAGCAGGAAGACGAGCACGAAGGCGCCCGGGACGATTCCGCGCAGCATGGGAAGCTCGATCTGGCGGAAGGTGTCGCGGGGCGCGAAGCCGAGCTGGGCGGCGAGGCGGAACTGCTCGGCGGGGATCGTGGTCCAGCCCTGGAGGATCAGCCGGGTGACCAGCGGCAGGTTGAAGAAGACATGCGCCAGCACGACGCCGGTCAGACCGTAGATGTCGACCGGACCGCGCCCGGCGAGGCCCAGCGCGTCGCTGAAGAGGCCCGAGCGGCCCCAGATCGCGACGAGGCCGAAGACGGCGACGATGGCGGGGAGCAGGAACGGCGCGCCGAGCAGCGTGACGAGCGCGGTCCGGCCCGGGAACCGGCGGCGGGCCAGCGCGCGGGCGGCGGGGATGGCGAGCGCCACGCTGAGCGTCGCGGAGATCAGCGCCTGGGTCAGCGTGAAGCGCACGGCGGACCAGTCGGCCGGGCCGAGCCCCCGGCCGGGATCGGCGCGGAGCGCCAGCGCCGCGACCGAACCCAGCGTCAGCGCCGCGACGAGCGCGAGCGCGAGCCCGCCGCCGAGAAGCGCGGGGACGCCTAGCGGCTGAGCGCGCGCAGCCATTCGTCCAGCGCGGCGTCGCGTTTCGCGCGCGCCTCCTCGGGCGTGAAGAGCAGCGGCTTTTCGGGCACGGCGAGCGTCGCGTAGCCTTCGGGCAGGCCGCCCTCGGGCGTGCGGGCGGGATACATCCAGTTGGTCGTGGGGATCACGTCCTGGAAGCCGTCGGTCAGCATGAATTCGAGGAATCTCCGGGCCAGATCGGGCTGGTCCGTCGAGGCGGTCATGCCGGCGACCTCGATCTGCATGTAATGCCCCTCGTCGAACATCGCGGCGGATTTGGTCGCGTCGTTCTCGGCGATCAGGTGATAGGCGGGCGAGGTCGTATAGGCGAGCGCCATGTCGACCTCGCCGGCGAGGAACAGGCCGTAGGCTTCGGACCAGCCGGGCGTGACGGTCACGATGTTGTCCGAAAGGCCCTCCCATATCTCGGGCGCGCGGTCGCCATAGGCGGCCTTGACCCACATCAGCAGGCCGAGGCCGGGCGTGGAGCTGCGCGGATCGTGGATGACGATGCTCGTGTCGGAGGCGGCGAGTTCCTCGAAACTGGCGGGCACGTCCGCGAGGTCCTCGCCGTGCACGAAGGCGAAATAGCCCCAGTCGTAGGGAAGGAACACCGGATCGGTCCAGTCGACCGGCAGGGCGAGGTCCGGGACGTCGATCCCGTGCGGCTGGAAGAGGCCCGTCTCTTTCGCCTCGGCGGTCAGGTTCGTGTCGAGGCCGAGCACGATGTCGGCGGGGCTGCGGTCGCCCTCGAGCCGCAGCCGCGACAGGAGCGCCGCGCCGTCGCCCGCGCCGACGAATCGCACGTCGCAGTCGCAGACCGCCTCGAAATTCTCGGCGATGGCGGGACCGGGGCCCCATTCGCTGACGAAGCTCTCGTAGGTGTAGATGACGAGCTCGGGCCTGTCCTGGGCGTCCGCGTGAAGCGGTGCGAGGACGAGGGCCGCAGCGGCGAGGATCGGAAATCTCATCTCTTTCTCCATCTTGCTGCGGCGAAAGAGAGGTCGACGCGGGCTCCGCGTCGCGCCTTCCCTCCGCCGGCATGATCCGGTTCAGGTTCGACGGGTCGCGCGGATGCGCTTCTCAGCCCGGCGCGATGCCGGACCCCCCGAGGCGGAGACGAGCCTAGAGATCCGGTCGGGAAAGGCAAGCGGCGGATCCGTCCGGCGACTTCCCACCGGTTGCGCCCTGCGCTAGGAGATGCGCGCGAGGAGTGCGCCCATGTCGTTCAACACTTTCGGCCATCTGTTCCGCGTCACGACCTGGGGCGAGAGCCACGGGCCGGCGCTGGGCGCCACCGTGGACGGCTGCCCGCCGGGCGTGGCACTGGCGGAGGCGGACCTTCAGGTCTGGATGGACGCGCGCAAGCCGGGCCAGAACAAGTACACGACGCAGCGGCGCGAGGCCGACGCGGTGGAGATCCTGTCCGGCGTGTTCGAGGGCCGCACGACGGGAACGCCGATCCAGTTGATGATCCGCAACACCGACCAGCGGTCGAAGGATTACGGCGACATCGCGGCCAAGTTCCGGCCCGGGCATGCCGACATCACCTATCACCAGAAATACGGCCTGCGCGACCATCGGGGCGGCGGCCGTTCGAGCGCGCGCGAGACGGCCGCAAGGGTCGCGGCGGGCGGCGTGGCGCGCAAGGTGCTGGCGGATCTCGCGCCCGACCTGCGGATCGTCGGCGCGATGGTGCGGATGGGCCAGAAGGCGATCGACCGGACCGCCTGGGACGACGCCGAGATCGCGCGCAATCCGTTCTGGTGTCCCGACGCGGGCGCCGCCGCGGATTGGGCGGAATATCTCGACGGTCTGCGCAGGTCCGGCTCGTCGGTCGGCGCGGTGATCGAAATCCGGGCGCGGCGCGTTCCGGCGGGCCTGGGCGCGCCGATATACGCCAAGCTCGACACGGAGATCGCGGCGGCGCTGATGAGCATCAACGCGGTGAAGGGCGTCGAGATCGGCGCGGGCATGGACGCCGCGACCCTGACCGGCGAGGAGAACGCCGACGAGATCGCGATGGGACCGGACGGGCCGGTCTATTCGTCGAACCACGCGGGCGGCATTCTGGGCGGCATCTCGACCGGCCAGGACGTCGTCGCGCGGTTCGCGGTCAAGCCGACCTCGTCGATCCTGACGCCTCGCCGCACGATCACCGTCACCGGCGAGGAGACCGGGATCGTCACGAAGGGGCGCCACGACCCCTGCGTCGGCATACGGGCGGTGCCGGTGGGAGAGGCGATGCTGGCCTGCGTGCTGCTCGACCATCTGCTGCTGGACAGGGGGCAGACCGGCGGTCGGCGGGGCGCGATCGGCTGAGGCGTCGGCCTCGGGCGGTCGTGGCGCGCCGGGTCTTAACACCGCCCCCCGAATCGCCTTAGATGCGCGTCGCACGTCGATCATGACGTTGTGCTGGAGAAGGTCCCGTGAAAATGAGAACATTGATGATCACCGCCTGCGCGCTGGCCGGCATCGCCGGTTCAGCCTTCGCGCAGGACGCGGCCATGATGACCTGCGCCGAATACGCCGCGCTCGACAACGCGGGCAAGATGGCGATGGTCGCGGAACTGCAGTCGATCAACGCCGAGAGCGCGTCGAGCCAGGAGATGACGAACGCCGACATCGAGAACACGCTGGCTGCGGAGTGCGGCCCGGACGGCGCGGCGCTTCTGGTCGACCTGATCAAGAGCGAGTAACGGTCGCGTCCCGTTTCCGCCCGGCGCCGGCGCCGGGCGGATGAAAGCCGGGCGGCGAGTCCCTGCCGGTCCGGTTTTGCTCTGGTCCCGCCCGACCTCCGGCTGATACGGTTCCGCGAGATCGTCGGCCTTGCGGCCCGCATGCGTCGATCGGACGGAAAGACCGGACAGGAGTGGAACCATGAACGGATGGATGCGGAACGTCGCGACGGCGCTTTTCCTCGCGGCGACGACGCTGGGCGCGGCACGGACGGCCCACGCCGCGTCGGCGGCGGAGATCGACGCGAAGGTCGACATCGCGCTCGACGCCCTGATGACGGAATCGGCCGCGGCGCGGGCGGTGAGCGAGGACGCGGTCGCGGTGCTGGTCTTCCCCGAGATCGTCAAGGCGGGGTTCGGGGTCGGCGGCCAGTTCGGCGAAGGCGCCCTGCGCAAGGACGGCGTGACCACGGGATATTTCAACATCGCCTCGGCCTCTTTCGGGTTTCAGATCGGCGCGCAGTCCTATTCCCAGGTTCTGTTCTTCATGACCGAGGAGGCGCTGGCCGGGCTGGACAAGGCGCGCGGCTTCGAACTCGGCGCCGACGCGAGCGTCGCCGTCGCGAGCGAAGGCGTCGGCGTGGACGTGAGCACGAACACCCTGCAGGACCCGATCGTCGCGTTCGTCTTCGGACAGAAGGGGCTGATGGGCGGGGTCACGGTCGAGGGCTCGAAGATCACCAGGATCAACCCCTGACGCCCGGATGGCCGCGCCCGACCCGAAAGCGCTGATCTTCGACGTCTTCGGGACGCTCGTCGACTGGCGGGGCCCGGTCGCGGAGGAGGTCGCGGCGGCGTTCGCGCGCAAGGGAATGGAGGTGGACGGCGCGGCCTTCGCGGACGCCTGGCGCGCGGAATACCAGCCCGCCATGGAGCGGATACGTTCCGGTCAGACGCGCCTACGCGCCGCTCGACGACCTCCACCGCGAGAACCTGGTCGCCGTTCTGGAGGCGCGCGGTCAGGGCGGCGCGTTCGGGCCGGACGAGATCGACGCGCTCGCGGGAGCGTGGGAGCGTCTGGACCCTTGGCCGGAGGTTCCGACGGCGCTCGATCGGCTGCGCTCGACCAGGATCGTGGCGCCCTGCTCGAACGGTTCGATCGCGATGATGACGCGGCTGGCGCGTCACGCCGGCCTGCGATGGGATTGCGTGCTGGGCGCGGACATCGCGCGGGACTACAAGCCGAAGGCGCGGGTCTATCTCGGCGCGTGCGCCGCGCTCCGTCTCGATCCGGCGGAGGTCATGATGGTCGCGGCGCACGACACGGATCTGGCGGCGGCCCGCGCGGCGGGTCTCCTGACGGCGTTCCTGCCCCGGCCGGAGGAGCACGGCCCCGGCCGGCATCCGGATCGCGTGACCGACGCGGCGTGGGATCTGATCGTGGACGACCTGCGGGGATTGGCAGACGCGCTGGAATGAGGTTCGCGCGGTCGGGATGGCGCGTCCAGCGTCACCGGCTATACTGGCGCCGATACGGCAACCGGTTCCGAAGGAAAACGCCCATGCGCCTCCCGGCCCTCGCACCCGCTCTCGCGATGCTCCTCGCCGCATCCGGCGCGTCCGCCCAGAGCGGCGGCGGGCAGGCCGGCGGCGCGTCCGACGCCGAACTGGCCAAGCAGCTCGCGAACCCGATCTCGAGCCTGGTCAGCCTCCCGTTCCAGTTCAACTACAACCAGGGCTTCGCGGGCGGCGACGGCGATCAGTACACGCTCAACGTCCAGCCGGTGATCCCGTTCTCGATCTCGGAGACCTGGAACCTGATCTCGCGGACCATCGTCCCGATCGTCAGTCAGGACGGGGTGATCCCGGGAGCCGGGTCGCAGTTCGGGCTGGGCGCGACGACGCAGAGCCTGTTCTTCTCGCCCAAGGCTCCGACGGCCGCCGGCCTGATCTGGGGCGTGGGCCCGGTCTTCCTGCTGCCCACGGCGACGGACGGCATCTCCACGAACCAGTGGGGCGCGGGCGTGACCGGCGTGGGTCTGGTCCAGCGGGGCGGCTGGACAATCGGCGGTCTCGCGAACCACGTCTGGTCGCTGACCGGCGACGAGGACATCTCGTCGACGTTCCTGCAGCCCTTCGTCAACTACACCACGAAGAGCGCGACCTCCTATTTCATCAACACCGAATCGACCTATGACTGGGAAAACGAGCAGTGGTCCGTGCCGATCAATTTCGGGGCGAACCAGCTTGTGAAGCTCGGCGGACAGCGCGTGCAGATCGGCGGCGGGCTGCGCTACTGGGCCGAGTCGCCGGATTTCGGCCCGCAGGACTGGGGCGCGCGCGTCAACGTCGTCTTTCTGTTCCCGAAGTGAGGGACGGACTCAGCGGCTGAAGGCGGCCGCGAGTTCCACGTGGCCGGACCAGCGGAACTGGTCGACCGGCTGGAGCCGGTCGATCGCGAAACCCGCGGCCGCGAGAATGGCGGCGTCGCGCGCGAAGGTGGCCGGATCGCATGAGACGTAGGACACCAGGCGCAGCGACGAGCGGGCGATCTCGCGCGTCTGCGCCTCGGCGCCGGCGCGGGGCGGGTCGAGGGACACCGCGTCGAACCGGTCCAGTTCCGTCGCGAGGACCGGTCTGCGGAAGAGGTCGCGCCGCTCGGTCGTGACGCGGTGAAGCCCCGGGGCCGAGCGCCAGCCCGCGTCGAGCGCCGCGAGCATCGCGGCGTCGCCTTCGACCGCGTGGACCTCGGCGCCCTCCGCCATCGGCAGCGACAACGTCCCGCATCCCGAGAAGAGGTCGACGGCGCGGCGGGCCGGTCGAAGCGTTTCGCGCACGAAGCGGGTCAACGCGGCCTCGCCCTCGGCGGTGGCCTGAAGGAACGCGCCCGGCGGCGGCGTGACGCGCGCGGGACCGAATTGCCGGAACGGCGGCCGCCGCAGAGCGAGCACCTCGCCATTCCAGGACAGCCGCGCGAGATCGTGTTCCTCCGCGATGCCGGCGGCGCGCGACGCGAGGTCGCCGCCGGCCGGTTTCGCGTCGCGGAGATCGACGTCGAGACCGGCCGGGCCGGACGTGACCCCGATCCGCACGGGCGCCGAACGCGACGCGGCGAGGCCGGCGAGCGCGACGAGCGCGGGCCGGGCCGCGAGGATTTCCGGCCGCACCAGATGGCAGGCGGTGGCGTCGACGATCCCGTCCGAGCGTCGGCCGTGAAACCCGACGGTGACCGTCTTGCGCGTGC
This sequence comes from uncultured Alphaproteobacteria bacterium, assembly GCA_963798765.1. Lineage (GTDB taxonomy): Bacteria > Pseudomonadota > Alphaproteobacteria > Rhodobacterales > Rhodobacteraceae > Amaricoccus. Next base: position 444,425 of record CAWCUP010000020.1, read on the forward strand.
GTCGGCCCGCGAACACGGCGCGACGGCGTGATCCGGGAGGCGATGTCGCGATCGGAAGCAGGGGGGCCGCGAGGCCGTGAGCGGCAAGGGCGCGGTCGATGATCCCGGTTTTCCAGACGGCGAGAAACGCGTCGGAGCCGTGCTGCAGCGCGCAGCCGCCGCAGGGGCCGAAATGCGGACAGACCGGACTGATCCGGTCCGGAGAGGGCGCGAGGATTTCCGGCGCGCCCATCACGCCGTCCGCGACCTCGCCCCGCACGCGTTCGCCGGGAAGCGTGAAAGGCGCGCGGATCTCTCCGGCCAGGCCGTCGCCCTGACGGCCGAGACGCTCGATGACGATCTCGCGCATGCGTTCTCCGAAACGGTCCGTCGCCGCCCCGCCGGTATCGGCGCGGTCCCGGCGGTGCTAGATTGTCGCCGGTCCAGCCGCAAGGAGCCTCGCCATGAACACGCCCATCGCCGCCGGCGCCCGCATCGGGCACGTCCATCTGAGAGTGGCGGACATCGAGCGCGCGCTCGGGTTCTATCGCGACGTGCTCGGCTTCGAGATCACGGCGCGCTACGGGCCGGGCGCGGTGTTCCTGTCGGCCGGCGGATATCACCATCATCTGGGGCTGAACACCTGGGACAGCCTCGGCGCGACGCCGCCGCCGAAGGGTCACACGGGCCTCTATCACGTCGCGATCCTCTATCCGACGCGCGCCGATCTGGGCGACGCCCTGCGTCGGGTGCGCGCGGCAGGGATCGCGCTGACGGGCTGGGCCGATCACGGCGTCTCGGAGGCGCTCTATCTCGACGATCCCGACGGGAACGGGGTCGAGCTCTATCGGGACAGGCCGGAGGCGGAATGGCCGCGTGACGCGGCGGGCGGCCTCGTCATGTCCAACAGGCGCTTCGACCTCGACGGACTCGCCGCCGAGACCTGACCGGCGCTCAGACCTTCACCGCGCCGATCAGGAACTCCGCGTTGCCGTCGCCGCCGGTGATCGGGCTTTCGGTCTCTCCGGTCACGCGCCAGCCCTCCGCATTCAGAAACGCCGCCACGTCGGCGCGGGCGCGGGCGATGGCGGCCGCGTCGCGCACGATGCCGCCCTTTCCCACATGGGCGGGGCCGACCTCGAACTGCGGCTTGATCAGCGCGACGAGGACCGCCCCCGGCCGCGCCAGCCCGAGCGCGGGCGGAAGCGCCTTGGCGAGCGAGATGAACGAGAGGTCCGCCGTGATCCAGTCGGGCGTCGGGACGTGTTCGGCCGTCAGCGCGCGCGCGTTCAGGCCTTCGACGAGATGGACGCGCGGGTCGGCCGCGAGGGTCGGGTCGAGCTGGCCGTGGCCCACGTCCACCGCCCAGACCTCCGCCGCGCCGGCGTTCAGCAGCACCTGGGTGAACCCCCCGGTCGAGGCGCCGAGGTCCAGCGCGACGGCGCCGGTCGGGTCGAGACCGAAGGCGTCGAGCGCGTGGACGAGCTTGCGCGCGCCGCGCGACACCCACGGGTCGGGCGGACCGACCACCTCCAGCACGGCGTCCGACTCCACCGCGACGGAGGCCCGCGTCACCGGCACGCCGTCGATGCGGACGCGACCCTCGGCGATCAGTGCCTGCGCCCGCGAGCGGCTCGGCGCGAGACCGGCCGCGACCAGCGCCCGGTCGAGTCGCGGTCGTGTGGTCACGGCAACATCCCCTTCTCATGCGCGCCGGATCGACCGGCGACCGGTGGGCGGAGGACAGGATGCCGGGTTCCGGCGGTGAAGCCAACGCGTCGCCCGCTACGGGATCACCGGGACAGGCTTCGGCCCTCGGACGCCACGGTGACGTCGAAATCGTTCGCCAGCGGCGTCAGACCGAACCGGCTCCGGAGCCGGTTGTAGAGCGCCGGCCTCAGAAGCCAGATCGCCGCCTGACGGCTCTCGGTCTGCCAGAGAGCGATCAGGCGCCGGAGCGGGTGGGGGCGCGACGCAGGCTCGGGATTCGCGGCGCGGGCGATGTCCGCCGCGAGCGCCGCGTCCAGCGTCGGATCATGGATGCCGCGATCTTCGATCCACGCCTTCAGCCAGGCCTGGAAGACCGGCCGTGCCGCCCTGTCGCCGGCGAGACCGCCTTCGGACGCGCATGTCGACGCGGAATGCTGGCGATAGAGGGCGAGCACATCGTCGAGCGCCATCACCGGGTGCTCGAGGAACAGTTTGAACAAGAGAACCTGGTCCTCGTAGAGGGTCCTGAACGCGTCATCGCAGCCGCCGACCGCGTCGAAGGCCGAACGTCGGATCGTCACGCTGCAGATGCCGGGAACGCCGCCTCCGCGCCGCTGCAGGAAATGGGTGGCCGCGTCGGGCGGTGGCAGGACGCTCCGGTCGGACAATCCCGTGCGATAGCTCACGTCCTCACAGGCCCAAGGGCGCCACCACGGGGCGAGATCCCGGTTCCAGCTTTTCCAGAAAACCGTCGGCGACATCGCCATCGCCGCGGAGGGATTCCGCTCAAGTTCCGCGACATGGGTCTCCAGCCGCTCTGGCAGCCAGATGTCGTCGGCATCGAGGAAGGCCACGTAGCGGCCGCGCGAGGCCCGTACGCCGGCGTTGCGGGACGCGCTCATGCCGAGATTGCGGCCGCCGGCATGCGAGATCAGCCGGATGCGGCCCGGATGGGCCTCGCAATAGCTCCGCGCGATTTCCGTCGCGCCGTCGGTCGTGCCGTCGTCGACGAGGATCAGCTCCCAGTCCGACCGGGTCTGAGCGAGCACGCTCTCGATCGCCGCGCCGATGTATTTCTCGCCGTTGAGGAATATCGTGATGCAGGAGACGAGCGGAGGATTTTCCGAAAGATGTCGCATCACGATTACCCGACGCTACCAGAAGCTTAGAGCCCATACGGTAAAGAACTTAAATATCACTTATTGTGCAGTTGATCTATGAGCTCCGCCCGATTCCGTCAAGGGTGCCGGTGGACGACGGCTCCGGCGGGAGCCTATTCCGCCGCGAGGTCGATGAAGCCGCCGGACTGCCGGTTCCAGAAGCCGGCGTAGAGGCCCGATTTCCGAAGCAGTTCGGAATGGGTGCCCTCCTCGACGATGCGCCCGCCGTCGAGCACCACGATCCGGTCCATGCGCGCGATGGTCGAGAGCCGATGCGCGATGGCGATCACGGTCTTGCCCTCCATCACGGTGTCGAGCGAGTCCTGGATCGCCGCCTCGACCTCGCTGTCGAGCGCCGAGGTCGCCTCGTCGAGCAGGAGCACCGGCGCGTTCTTGAGGATGACGCGGGCGAGCGCGATGCGCTGCCGCTGGCCGCCCGAAAGCTTGACGCCGCGCTCGCCGAGATGCGCGGCGTAGCCCTTCCGCCCGCGGAAGTCGCGCAGATCCTGGATGAACTCATGGGCCTCGGCGCGCCGCGCGGCCTCGAAAACCTCCTCGTCGGAGGCGTCGGGACGACCGTACCGGATGTTCTCCATCGCGGGCCGGTTGAACATCGCGGTCTCCTGGCGGACCACGCCGATCTGCGAGCGCAGGGCGTCCTGGGTCAGCTCGCGGATGTCGACGCCGTCGAGCAGGATGCGGCCGCCCTCGACCTCGTAGAGCCGGAGCAGCAGCGACACGGCGGTGGTCTTGCCGGCGCCGGATCGGCCGACCAGACCGACGCGCTCGCCGGGCTCCACATGCAGGTCGAATGTCTCGAGCGCGGCCTGCCTGCGCCCGTAGCCGAAACGGACGTTCTCGAAATCCACCCGCCCGTGGGCGGTCGCGGGCGCGTGCGCCTCGGGCGCGTCGATGATGGAATGCGCGGGGCTGAGCGTGCCGATGCCATCCTCGATCTCGCCGATATTGGCGAAGATGCCCATCGCCGTCATGCTGATCCAGCCGGACATCTGCGCGATGCGGGTGGCCAGCAGACCGGCCGTCGCGATGTCGCCGGCGCTCGCCTGGCCGCGCGTCCAGAGATACAGCGCGCCGCCGATGAGCATCACCGGCAACGTGCCCGCGAGCCCCATCAGCCAGAACCGGAACGCCGTGGAGGTGGCGCCGAAGCGGATCGTCGCGCCGCGATAGCCGCCCAGCGCGCGAAGCGTGGCCTGGTCCTCGAAGTCGCCGTGGCTGAACAGCTTGACCGTCGCGATGTTGGTGATCGTGTCCACGACCTGGCCCGTCACGACCGCGCGCGCGGCGGCGCGCCCCTCGGAGCCGGACCGGATGCGCGGCATGTAATGGCGGATCAGCACGGCGTAGGCCGCCACCCAGACCAGCATCGCGACGGAGAGCCACGGATTGATCCCGCCCATCAGCAGGAACGCGCCGATCACGGCCGTCAGGGCGAGACCGAGCACGTTGACCGTCTCGCTGACCGCCTCGGTGATGGCGCGCGAGGTCTGCTGCTGTTTCTGGGCGATGCGCCCCGCGAAATCGTCGTCGAAGAAGCTGAGGCTCTGTCCGAGCGTGTGACGGTTGAGCCGGGACAGGACCAGCGGATAGAGGTTCGGGCCGAGCGTGAGCGCGTTCACGGCGGCGCCCATGCCCATCAGGACGGGGCGCAGGACCAGGAAGAACCCGCCGCCGCCAGCAGGAACGGCCAGCTCTCCGCGAACAGGTCCGCCGGACCCCGCGCCTGCGCGAGGTCGATCACCCGGCCGACGACGGCCGCGGCGAGCACCTCCGTCGCGCCCACGGCGACCGAGATGGCGAATCCGAAAAGGATCGCCGGGAACGCGCCGCGCAGCGCCCAGCGCATGAAGGACCAGAGCCGGTCGGGCGGCGGACCTTCCGCACGCGCGAAGGCGTCGATCATGCCGGAGAACCGCCTCACCTGGCGGCCTCGCCCTGATGAATACGCCGGGTGACGGCGCGCGCGGCCGGATCGGCGGCGGCCGGCTCGCGGGCGCGGACCCCGTCGCGGAGCGGGCCGAAATCGTCGTCATCGGAGGCGGGGGGAGTGTGCATCGTCGCTGATCCCGGTCCGGCTACTCGGCGGCTTCGAGGTTGATGAATCCGCCGGACTGGCGGTTCCAGAACCGGGCATATAGCCCGTCGGCGGCGAGAAGCTCGGCATGCGCGCCCTGCTCGGCGACGCGGCCGCCATCGAGCACGATGATGCGGTCCATATGCGCGATCGTCGAAAGCCGGTGCGCGATGGCGATGACGGTCTTGCCCTCCATCACGCCGTAGAGCGTGTCCTGGATCGCCGCCTCGATCTCGCTGTCGAGCGCCGACGTCGCCTCGTCGAGCACCAGGATCGGCGCGTCCTTGAGGATGACGCGCGCGAGCGCGACCCGCTGGCGCTGGCCGCCGGAGAGCTTGACGCCGCGCTCGCCGACCTGGGCGTCGTAGCCGCGGTTGCCGTTCATGTCCTCGAGATCGAGGATGAAATCGTGCGCCTCGGCCCGGCGCGCGGCCTCGACCATCTCGGCCTCGGTGGCGTCGGGACGGCCGTAGAGGATGTTGCCGCGGACCGAGCGGTGCAGCAGCGACGGATCCTGGGTGACCATGCCGATCTTCGCGCGCAGGCTGTCCTGCGTCACCTCGCGGATGTCCTGGCCGTCGATGCGGATGGCGCCGCCCTCGGTGTCGAAGAAGCGCAGCATCAGATTGACCAGAGTCGATTTGCCCGCCCCCGAGCGCCCGACGAGACCGACCTTCTCGCCCGGCGCGATCGTGAGCGTGATCCGGTCGAGCCCGCCCGCGCCGCGTCCGTAATGGTGGCTGACCGCCGTCGAGCGCGATCTCGCCGCGCGGGACGTCCAGCGCGCGGGCGTCGGGCGCGTCGGTCGAGCGCGATCGGCTGGGCGATGGTCTCCATCCCCTCCCTGATCACGCCGATGTTCTGGAAGAGCGACGACAGCGCCCACATGATCCATCCGGTCATCGCGTTCAGACGCAGCGTCAGCGCCGTCGCGGCCGCGACGGTTCCGACCGTGGTCACGCCCTGCCGCCAGAGCACGATGGCCCAGCCGATCACCGCGACGATCAGCAGACCGTTGATCACCGTCAGGCCCAGATCCATCAGGGTGATGATCCGCATCTGCGCCGCGAAGGTCTTGCGGCCGTGCTCGATCGCCTCGGTGGCGTAGTCCTCCTCGGTGGCCGTGTGCGCGAAGAGCTTCACCGACTGGATGTTGGTGTAGCTGTCGACGATCCGTCCGGTGATCTGCGAACGCGCGTCCGAGAAATCCTTGGACGCCTTGCCGATCCGCGGGATCGTCCAGGCGACGAGCGCGACGTAGAGGCCGAACCAGGCGAGCAGCGGGATCGCCAGAAGCGGGTCGACGTCCGACAGCAGCCAGAGCGCGCCGATCAGGTAGATCACCGAATAGACCAGCGCGTCGAAGGTCTGGAACGTCGCCTCGCCGACGGCGGGCGCGGTCTGCATCATGCGGTTGGCGATGCGGCCGGCGAAGTCGTTCTGGAACCAGCCGACCGACTGGCGCAGCACATGGCGGTGCGAACGCCAGCGCACCAGCGTGCCGACGTTGGGCATCAGCGACTGGTTGAGGAGCGCGGCGCTGACCGTCTGGAAAACCGGGCGCAGGAACAGGATGAAGAGCGCGACCAGGCCGAGTTCGACCCCGTGCCGCGTCCAGATCTCGGAGGGCGGCGTGTCGCCGAGCACATCGACAAGGCGCCCCGCGTACCAGATCAGCCAGACCTCCACGACCGCCACCGCGAAGACCGAGACGACGGTCCAGATCATCACGCCGCGCGCCGGCGCGAGATACTCCATCAGGAACGGCCAGAGCTTCGCTGGCGGCGTGTCGTTCTCGGAATAGGGGGCATAGGGGTCGACGAGCGACTCGAAGAAACGGAACATCGGAGACGGCTTTCGGAAGAGGATATGCTGCGGCGTTTGATGGCGGGGCCTTGAACCGGCCCGTTCCGGACCCGATCAGGCGGTGTCGAGCGTCCGGAATTCCATCATGGCGCGTCTCCTCAAGTGATCGCGCCACGGATACTCCAAAACACCGCCCATGTCACCCCGTCCGAAGCGCGGGCGTCGTCTCTGGACAGCGCGACCACCGGGACGATATGCGGGGCCTGCCTGCATGAAGGGGAACGGCATGGACGACGCGGACGTGAACGAGGCGCGCAAGGCCCGCGCGAAGGATTGGTTCGAGACGTTGCGCGACGACATCTGCGCCGCCTTCGAGGCGATCGAGGACGCGCAGGACGCGGGCCCCTTCGCCGACCTGCCCGCCGGCCGCTTCGAGCGCAAGGAGACGCGGCGCGCCTCCGACGGCGAGGCGGACGCCGGCGGCGGCATGATGTCGGTGATGCGCGGGGGCCGGGTGTTCGAGAAGGTCGGCGTCAACGTCTCGGCCGTCTACGGCACGCTGGGCGAGGCGGCGCAGAAGAGCCTGACCGCGCGTCATGGCATTCCGGGCCTCGCCGACGATCCGAGGTTCTGGGCCTCGGGAATCTCGCTGGTCGCGCATATGCGTTCGCCGCACACGCCGGCGGTGCACATGAACACGCGGATGTTCTGGACGCCCGAGGCCTGGTGGTTCGGCGGCGGATCGGATCTCAACCCGATGATCGAGAACCCCGAGGACACGGCGTTCTTCCACGAGGTGCTGAAGTCGTTCTGCGACCGCCACGACGCGGGCTATTATCCGCGCTTCAAGGCATGGGCGGACGAGTATTTCATGATCAAACACTGGAACGAGCCGCGCGGCGTGGGCGGCATCTTCTACGATGATCTGTGCACCGGCGACTGGGAGGCGGATTTCGCCTTCACGCGGGATGTCGGCCGGGCGTTCCTCGAGAGCTTCGCTCCGCTCACCCGCAAACACATGGCGCGCCCGTGGACCGAAGCCGAGCGCGAGATCCAGCTGGTCAAGCGCGGGCGCTACGCCGAGTTCAATCTGGTCTACGACCGCGGCACCCAGTTCGGCCTCCAGACCGGCCACAACCCCGAAGCGGTCCTGATGAGCCTGCCGCCGGTGGCGAAGTGGCCCTGACGTCCCGGCGATGACCGCGCTCGACGCGATCGCGCTCGTCCTGCCGCTGGCGGCGGGCGTCGCGCTGAGCCCGTTCCCGGTGGTCGCCGCCGTTCCGATCCTGAGCGGCCCGCGCGGCGGAACGGCGGGTCCCGCCTTCGCGGCGGGGTTCATCGCGGGACTCGCGGCGCTGACCGCGCTGGCGCTGCTGCTCCTCGACGGAACGGGCGACGCGCGGGGGCCGGTGGCGAGCCTGCTCCGGCTCTGCGTCGGCGTCGGCCTGATCCTCGCGGCCGGGGCGAAGTGGCGCGAGGGGCCGCGACGGGACGCCGCCCCCGCGCCTGGCTGGATGGCGGCGCTCGGCGACGCCGGGACCGCGCGCGCCTTCGCCGTCGGCGCGGCGCTCGGCGGCGTCAATCCCAAGAACATCGCGTTCGCCGCCGGCGCCGCGGGGTCCATCGCCGCGACCGGAGCGGACGGTCGGGACGCGGCCCTCGCGGCGCTCGCGTTCGTTCTGCTCGGCGCCGCCTCGGTTCTCGGCGCCACGGCCTTCCGGCTCCTCGGCGGCGCGCGGAGCCTCGGGCCGCTCGCTTCCCTGCGAGCCTTCATGGTCGCCAACGGGCCGGTGATCCTCGCCGTCGTCTTTCTGGTTCTCGGCGTGAAGCTCGTCGGCGAGGGCCTCGCCGGGTTCTTCGCATGAGAATCGCGATCCTCGGCTGGGGCTCGCTGCTCTGGGATCTGGACGATCTCGCCCCCAAGGTCGCGGGGCCGTGGGAACTGCGGGCGGGACCGCACCTTCCGATGGAGTTCAGCCGCGTCAGCCCGAAACGCTTCCTGAGCCTCGTGGTGTGTCTCGATCCGGAGCACGGCGTCGGCTGCGCCACCCACGCGATCCGGTCCGCGCGAAGCGACGTGCGGATGGCGGTCGCGGATCTCGCCGCGCGCGAACGGGCCCCGCTCTCCCGGATCGGGTGGGCGGACGCGTCGGGGCGCGGGTTCGGAAGGATGCCGGAAGTCGTCGCCGCCGTCTCGGCCTGGTGCGACGAGCGCGGCTGGGCGGCCGCCGTCTGGACCGATCTGGAGCCGAATTTCCGCGAGACGACGGGCGGGGCCTTCACCGTCCCGGACGGGATCGCCTATCTCCGGACCCTGGGCGGCGGCGGGCTGGACGAGGCGCGGCGGTACATCCGCCAGGCTCCCGCCACGACCCGCACGCCGCTGCGCCGCGCGCTGGCCTGCGATCCCTGGTGGCGCGGATTGCGGGCTCAGGCCCTCGCGGGGTCGAGCCCGAGCGCGCCGGATCCGAACCTGCGACCATAGGCGCCCGAAAGGCGCCATGCGAGGATGGCGATCAGCGTGGCGGCGTAGCCGTCCACGGCGTAGTGCCAGGCCAGAACGACCGAACCGATCATGGTGAGCGCCCAGAACGCCACGCTCACGGCGAAGAGCCACGGATTGATCCAGCGCGCCGCGAGTGCGAACAGCGTCGCGGTCGCGACATGCATGGATGGAAACGCGGAAATTCCCGCGCTGCCTTCGCGGACGCCGGTGAATCCGTCCCAGAGGATGTCCTGGACCTTCAGCGCCCAGACCGGATGGCTGAGGTGGGCGGCGTGAAGCCGGTCCATGAGCGGAGCGTAGTATCCGCCGAGGCCGAGACGGTCGAAATACACCGGCCCGGCCGACGCGAAGGCAGACGCGACGAGAAACCCGCCGACCAGCCAGACCAGCATGAAGCTCATCAGATACTGGTGCCGCAACGCCGGCCTTCCGATGGCGCAGCAACAGAGGACGATCGAGGCGATCTGCACGAAAAACCACAGGCTGTAGCCCACGGTGACGACGAAGAGCAGATCGGGACGGTCCAGGATCGGCCGGAGCCAGTCGTGCGGCGCGGCGCCGAAATGGATCGCGCGGTCGAGTTCGGCGAAGACGGCGTCCCAGGCGAACGGGGTCACCACGCCGATCGCGCCCTTGAGCACCGAGAAGCCGCAGGCGAAGGCGACGAAGACGGCGAGCGTGTGCAGGATGTTGGCCGCGAGCCGGCCGTCGGCGAAGCGGCCGGCGATCCAGCCGACGATGGCGCGAGTCGGCGAGGCGCTGCGTTCGACCAGCGCGACGCGGCCGAGCTGGACGCCGAGGAGGACCGATCCGATGGCGCCGCCCATCACAGAGAGCTTGCCGAAAACGCCGCTGAAGAGCTGCCAGTCCGGATGCCGGCCGGTGACGGGCTGCATCAGGAACCCCGCGGCCAGCGTGAGGCCCGCGAGGACGTAAAGCGCGGCGTCGCGGCGCGCCATGATCGCCAGCTGGGCGGCGAAGTTCGCCGCGAATCGCGGTCGCGTCCGCTCCGGACCGTCGCCCATGCCGTTCTCCCTTCCGTCGGGAGAACGCCTAGAGGAGAGGCGCTAAACATGGATTAAGATCGCGAATGGCCGGCGGAGCCCGGAGGCGTCCAGACTTGGCGGCGCGACAAGCATCTGGAACGATTTGATAAAAGTGCTAACGTCGGCGGATGTCCGGGCCCGCGCGGGCGGTCGGGCCGGCTTCCGTCCGCCCGTCCATCATGGCCCGCAGATCGTCGGCGGCGAGGGTGAATTCCGACCGTATCCACGCCTCCTGGAGCGCCTTCAGGGCCCGCCCGAGGGTTTCGCCGGACAGGTCGAGATCGGCGGCGCGGATCGGGAACTCGGCTTCGGCGCCCCGCGCGATCTCGGCCTCGAGCGCGGGCGGCGGGACCGCGCCCGTGCTCGCGGCCATGACGAGCGCGGCGTCGCGGGCCACGTCGGAGCCCTCGCGGAACGCCGTGGCGGCGGGCGGGCCGGCCTCCTCCAGCGCGCGGACGGTCGCCTCCATCACGCGGCGGTCCGCCTTGGAGAGACGCAGCCGGTCGGCCCACGCGTCGCGCCAGCCCAGCGCCGCCAGACGGCGCTGCCAGCGCGGCTCCGTCCCGCCGGCGAGTTCGAGGTGGACGAGCGGCCCGACCGGCGCGGCGTCGGCGCCGGGCAGAATGCGCGCGAGGATGCCGGACGCCGCCATCGCGGCCAGCGCGGGCGTCGGATCCGGCGCCGCCAGCAGCCGGGTCATCTCGGCCCCGACACGTTCGCGCGACAGCGCGTCCAGTCCCTCCCGCCCGGCCGCGCAAGCGGCGAGGCCCGCCGCATCGAGACCGGCCGCGGGATCGCCATACCAGGCGTGGAACCGGAAGAACCGCAGGATCCGAAGGCTGTCCTCGGCGATGCGCTCCGACGGATCGCCCACGAAGCGCACGCGGCCCTCGCGCAGATCCGGCAGGCCGCCCAGCGGATCCTCGATGAGGCCGTCGGGCCGCGCGTAGAGGGCGTTCATGGTGAAATCGCGCCGCCGGGCGTCGTCCGCGATGTCGGTCGAGAACGCGACGACCGCGCGCCGCCCGTCGGTCTCGACGTCGCGCCGGAACGTCGTGACCTCGTAGGGCCGGCCCGACGCGATCAGCGTGACGGTCCCGTGCTCGATGCCGGTGGGAACGGCGCGAAGGCCCGCCGCCTCGGCGAGATCCACCACGGTCGCGGGCTCGGCGTCGGTGGCGATGTCGATATCCGACGCGGGCCGGCCGAGAAGCGCGTCGCGCACGCAGCCGCCGACGAACAGAGCGCGATGACCCGCCCCGGTCAGCGCGGCGCAGATCGCGGCGGTGCGTTCGTCATGCAGCCAGGGCTGGTCGATCCGGGTCATGGCGGTCCCATCCGATCCGAGAGCGATTTGAGCATCCGGGCGGTCGCGCCCCAGATGTAATAGGGGCCGTAGGGCACGGCGTAATACTCGCGCCAGGCGCCGGCCCAGCGCCGCCCGTGCCTCTGCATGTTCGCCGGATCGAGCACGTAGGCGAGCGGCACCTCGAACGCCTCCTCGACCTCGGAACGGTCGATGACCGGCGTGAAGGGGCCGCGCACCAGCCCGACGAACGGCGTCACGGCGAAGTCCGTGACGGTGTCGTGGCCGTCGAAGGAGCCGAGGATCTCCACCCGGTCCGGCGGCAGGCCGATCTCCTCCTCGGCCTCGCGCAAGGCCGCCGCCAGCGGCGTCGGATCGCGGACGTCCTGCTTCCCGCCCGGGAACGCGATCTGGCCGGGATGGTGCTTGAGCCGGGCGTTGCGGCGCGTCAGGACGAGGCTGAGCCCCGAGCCGCGCTCGACGAGCGGCGCGAGAACCGAGGCGGGCCGCAGCCGCCGGACCGGCGGAACTCCGGATCCGAGATCGAAGTCGGAGGACCGCCGCGCCGGGGCCGCGAGCGCGCGGCGTATCGATGCGGGATTTATGCGCGCGGCGTCCATGCGTTGTAGATGGACCGGGGCCGGCGGCGGCGCAAGTCACGCCGCCGCGCCCTGCGCTAGACGAACGAGAGCGCCAGAACCAGGCCGAGGATGACCGCCGTCCAGATCGCCATGCCGCGCGAGAGCGTGCCGCGCGAAAGCGTGCCCTTGGGGCTGAGCGTGGCCTCCATCCGGCGGTAGGCCCGCCCGCCGAACGAGCCCAGCGCGCTGCCCATGGCCGGGTCGGCTTTCGCCAGCACCGCGCCGGCCCAGCTCGCGACCGTCCACCCCGCCTTGCGGTAGATCACGTCCGTGTCGAGGATCGTGCCCGGAACCTCGGCCGGGTAGAGGCCGAAGCGGCGCAGCACGAGGAAGGCGAAAATCGCGAGAACCAGAAGCTGCATCTGCGAGAGGAGGTGCCCGCCGGTGAAGAGGTCCTTCTCGCCGTATTCCATCGCCACCTCGCGATAGGGCAGCAGATTGTAGAGCCATTCGTAGCCGAAGCCCGGCACGATCGCCGGAAGCCCGACGAAGACGCAGATGAACGCGGCGATGCCCATGGCGAGCAGCATGTTGAACGGCGCCTCCTCGACGCGCCTGCCGCTGTCATGCGCGAAGAAGGCGAAATAGGGGATCTTGATGCCCGAATGCTCGAGCACGCCCGCCGAGGCGAACAGCAGCATCAGCCAGACGACGACCATGTAGGGGCCGCTCTCGTGGCCGACGGCGCTCATGGTCATGGATTTCGCGGCGAAGCCGGAGAACAGCGGAAAGGCCGAGATCGAGGCCGCGCCGACGATGCAGAAGACCGCCGTCCACGGCATGGATTTCCAGAGGCCGCCAAGCTCGCTCGCCTTGGTGGTGCCGGTCCGGTAGAGCACCGCGCCCATGCTCATGAAGAGCAGGCCCTTGTAGATGATGTGGACGAAGGCGTGCGCGCTCGCGCCGTTCAGGGCCAGGGGATCGCCGATCCCGGTCGCGCCGATGCCGATGGCGCAGATCATGAAGCCGACCTGGTTGTTGAGGCTGTAGGCCAGAACCTTGCGCAGGTCGTTCTCGATCACCGCGAAGAAGACCGGGAACACCGTCATGACCGCGCCGATCCAGATCAGCTCGTCATGGCCGGGGAAGAGGCGCGCGATCGCGAGCACCGCGAGTTTGGTGGTGAAGGCCGACAGCACCACGGCGCCGGTCACGGTCGCCTTGGGGTAGCTGTCCTGGAGCCAGTTGTGAAGGAACGGGAACGCCGCCTTGATGCCGAGCGCGACCAGGATGAACATCGCGCCGGGATCGTCGAGGCTGGTGAAGGCGCGGATCGAGAGGTCGCCGGTCTTGTTGTAGACGTAGGCGATCCCGTCGAGGAGAAGCACGCCCGACAGGATCTGGATCGCGAGATAGCGCATCGAGGCGAAATAGGCGGCGCGCGTTCCGGACCGCAGTATCAGGAAGACCGACGTCACCGCCGTCAGCTCCCAGAAGATGAACAGGCTCATCAGATCGCCGCAGAACGACGCCGCCACGGCCGAGCCCGCGTACATCAGCGCCGCGCCGTCCTGCACCCGGTCGTCGGTATGCCAGGCGTAGATCGCGTTGAGGAACGCCGCGATCAGGAAGGCGAGGCCGAAGATGAAGTTGATGTTCTCGATCCGGTAGACGACGAGGTGAAGGTCGAGAACGTCCCAGACCATCAGATCGACGTCCCGCGCCGCCGTCACGAGCAGCAGGATGCCGGCGGCCGGCGCGGCCAGGGTCAGCCAGTGGCGCGGACCCGGAGATCTGACGAAAAGCGCCAGCGCCCCGAGAACGATCAGCAGGAAACCCGGGTTGAGCGAGGACAGCGCGCCCATCAGACGCGGTCCCCGTCGGCGCGGCCGCCGCCTTCGGGATCGAGGGCGGGATCGAGACCGGCGGGCGGGCCGCCCGCGTCGCCGTAATAATCCTCGTCGCGCCGGAGCAGCCGTCCGAGCGGCCAGCCCATCAGCACGACGAACGCGAACGAGCCGAAGCCCCAGATCGCGTAGAAGCCGATCCCCTCGGCGATGTGGAAGTACTCGTGGCGGTGGATGACGAGGTCGAGCGCCACCAGGGCGGCCGACAGGGCGGCGATCCCCCAGAAGATCATCGGGCCGGCGGACGGGCGTTCGACCCAGCCGAACAATCTGCGCGCCGTCGGGTTCACGTCGTCGTCGGGGCGCGTCTCGGGGTTTTTCATGGCTGAAGCCCTTCGATCACGAACGGGTCGTCTCGGTGGGCCCCGGTCGTCGGTTCGAGGAATTTGCCGATCGGGGCGATGAGGAAGAACAGCGCGAGACAGAGGAACGCCGTCACGACGGGGGCGGCCACGGTCAGCATCGGCGCGCCGCCGGGCCGCTTGAACGGCGCGGGCTCCGGAAGCCCGCCGTCCCTCGCGGGGGGCGGCATCAGCGCGAGGATCGGGATGGGCAGCAGATACGCGACGTTGAGCAGCGACGACATGATGAGGATGAACGGGATGTAGTCCGAATGGTGGTCGATCGCGCCCTGCATCAGCTCGTATTTCGGCCAGTCGCCCGCGAGCGGCGGGATGCCGATGATCGAGAGCGAGGCCACGAGGAAGGCGATGAACACCACGGGCATCCGGCGCCCCAGCCCGCGCATGTCGGAGATGTTGGTCAGACCGGTCGCGACGTAGATCGCGCCGGCGCACATGAAGAGCGTCATCTTGCCGACGGCGTGGGCCGCGATCTGGAGCGAGCCGCCGAGGAAGCCCGACTGGTCCGCGAGCATCGCGCCGACGGTGACGTAGGAGAGCTGGGCGATGGTCGAATAGGCCAGCCGCGCCTTGAGGTTGTCCTTGGTCATGGCGATCAGCGACGCGGCGACGATGGTGAAGCAGGCGACGCCGAGGATGAAATCGCGCGCGGGGATCGTGTTGAGCAGATCGGCGCCGAAGATGAAGATCGCGACCTTCAGCATGGTGAAGACGCCGGCCTTGACGACCGCGACCGCGTGCAGCAGCGCGGAGACCGGCGTGGGCGCCACCATGGCGTTCGGCAGCCAGACGTGGAACGGCATCAGCGCCGCCTTGCCGATGCCGAAGGCGAAGAGGATCAGCAGCGCCGAGCCGACGACCGGCGAGATTTCGGCCCCGGCCAGAAGGCCCCCCGGCACGAAATCGAGGTTGCGGCCGGCCAGCACCCAGGTCCACATCACCGCCGTCAGGAGGAACCCGATCGACGTTCCGAGAAGCGTCAGCAGATAGATCCTGCCGCCGCGCCGCGACGTGGCGTCGCCCTTGTGGACGACCAGCGGATAGGTCGAGAGGGTCAGCACCTCGTAGAACACGAACAGCGTGAAGAGATTGGCCGCCATCGCCACGCCGAGCGCCCCGAGGATCGCGATCGCGAAGCAGACGTAGAACCGCGTCTGGTTCTTCTCGTCGTTCCCCCGCATGTAGCCGATGGAATAGAACGAGTTGACGATCCACAGGCCGCTCGCGACCACGGCGAAGAGCGCGCCGAGAGGCTCGAGCCGGAACGCGAAGACGAGGCCGGGCGCCGCCTCGCCCAGCACGAGATCGGGGCGTCCGCCGCGGGCCACGTCGCCGGTCAGCATCAGCACCACCACGAAGAGGACCGCCGCTCCGACGAGCGTGACGCCCTCGCGCAGATTCGGGAACCGGCCCGTCAGGCCTATTCCCGCGGCGATCGCCAGCGGAAGGAGCAGGGCGATGCCGATGAGGGTGTCGGGCGTCATGGCAGAGCCGCCCCGTCGAAGGCGGCCGCCGCCGCGTCACGGGCCAGCGTGATCGGGATATGGGCGTCGATCCCGAACCAGATGTTCGCCAGCGCCAGGATCCAGAGCGGCACGAGCATGAGGAGCGGCGCCTCGCCCCGCGCCTTCTTCGGATTGGCCGAATGCTGGACGAAGATCACCTCGAGGAGCCGGCCCATGTAGATGACCGCGAGGAAGCTGGAGAAGACCACGATGAGGACGGCCCACCAGTAGCCCTGTTCGAACAGCGCGAAACCGAGCTGGAGCTTCGACTGGAATCCCGCCGTCAGCGGCACGCCGATCAGACTGAGCCCGGCGATCGCGAACGCGGTCATGGTCCACGGCGCCGAACGGCCGAGTCCGGCGAAGTCGCGCACGTTGCTGCCCTGATAGCTCAGCAGGACCGCGCCGACCGCCATGAAGAGCGCTCCCTTGATCATCGCGTGGTTGATCAGATGCAGCAGACCGGCGCTCAGACCCGCCGCGGTCCCGAGCGAGACGCCGAGCAGCATGTAGCCGACCTGGGCCACCGAGGAATAGGCGAGCATCCGGCGGACATCCGTCTGGAAGACGGCCAGGAAGCTGCACGCCACCATCGCCGCGATGCCGAGCGGCATGAAGATCAGGCCGAAATGGCCGGTCTGGAACGACCCTTCGGGCGTGAAGACTGTGAACACGAAGCGGATCAGCGCGTAGAGCGCCACCTTGGTCGCCGTCGCCGAGAGGAACATCGTGACGAAGCTGGGGCTGTAGCAATAGGCGTTCGGCAGCCATTGGTGCAGCGGCCACATCGCCGTCTTGAGGCCGAGCCCGACCACGATGAACGCGAAACCCGCGTGGACCGTCCGGCTGCTCGAGATCTCAGGCAGCTTGGCGGCTATGTCCACGAGGTTGAGCGTCCCGGTGGCCGCGAAAAGAAACCCGACCCCGATCACGAAGAACGTCGCGCCGATGGTCCCCATCAGCAGGTAGTTCAGCGCCGCGGGAAGCGCGCGCCGGTCGCGCCCCACGCCCATCGCCACGAGGACGTAGGTGGAGATCGAGCTGATCTCGAGGAACACGAACAGGTTGAACGCGTCGCCGGTGATCGCGACGCCGCAGAGACCGGCGAAGCAGACGAGGAAGGCGGAATAGAACAGGCCGACGCTTCGGGCGTTGATCTCCGCGCGGACCGTCGGCCATGAATAGATCGCGGCGAGGAAGCCGATGACCGCCACCAGGACGAGGACCATCGAGTTGAGGGCGTCGACCCGGAACTCGATGCCGATCGGAGGCAGCCAGCCGCCCATCGCGTAGGAGACGACGCCGCTTTCCGACAGCCGGACCCGGGCCAGCAGGATCAGCGCGAACCAGACGGACGCCGCGCCGGCGAACATGCTGGCGATCCAGGCGAAACGGCCGTTCGCCAGGATCGCGACGACCGGAGCCAGGACGAGCGGCACCATGACGAGCAGCGGCGCGGCGTGGTCCAGCGACCAGTCGGGCGCGAGGCGGAGAAGATCGGCGAGCGGAGTCACGGCGCGGGCTCCGGCACGTCCGCTTCCTGGAGAACCGCCACTTCGAGGTCCATCTCGCGCACCTCGTCGGCTTCGATCGTGCCGTAGGCCTCGCGGATGCGCACGATGATGGCGAGTCCGACCGAGAGGGTCGCGACCCCGACCACGATCGCCGTCAGGATCAGGACGTGCGGAAGCGGGTTCGAATAGGTGTTCGCGAGGTCGGCGTAGCGGCCGGTCGCCTCGGCCGCGGCCTGGGCGCCGTCGGCGACGGCGTGGCCCGCCTCGGGCCCGTGCGCGTCGCCGTGTTTTCCGCCGAGGTCGGCGCCGTAGAGGATCGGCGCGGTGCCGCCGGTGACCTTGCCGAGCGTGATGTAGAAGAGGAAGACGGACGTCTGGAATATCGAGAGCCCGACCAGGCGCTTGATGAGATTGCTGGCGGAGAACGCGATGTAGAGGCCGATCATCATCAGGCCGATGATCGCCCAGTAGTTCGCGCGCTCCAGGATGAATTCGATCATCGCCCCTACCAGTCCTCGTCGCGGATCTCGGCGACGCGGCCGGCGAAAGCGTAGAATATCGTGAGCATCGCGCCCGAGACTCCGAACAGGACGCCGAGCTCGATGACGAGGATGCCGATGTGCTGGCCCTCGTGGCCGCCCGGAGGCTCTCCGAACAGCGCCTGGTATTCGAGGAAATTTCCGCCCTTCAGCAGCGCCCAGAATCCGACGCCGGAGTAGAGAAGGACGCCGAAGGCCGCGAGCGAGCGCGTGAAGGCGGGCGGGACCGCGCGCATCGCCGCCGGGACGCCGAAGACCAAAGCGTGCAGGATCACCGCGACCGCGACGATCACGCCGGCCTGGAAACCGCCGCCGGGTCCGTAATCGCCGTGGAACTGGACGTAGAAGGCGAAGAGCGCGATCACCGGGATCAGCATCTTGGCGATGACGCGCAGGATCACGTGATGGTCCCGGTCGTCGACGCCGCGGGCGGCGCCCGTTCTTGCGGATTTCGCCCCGTCGCCCGGGATCGAGTCCGCGAGCGAGCGTTCGCCGAAGCCGAGCAGGAGCGCGACGGCGATCCCGGCGACGAACACGACCGCCGTCTCGCCCAGCGTGTCGAAGCCGCGATAGCTGGCGAGGACCGTGGTCACGACGTTGGGGATGCCGGAATCGAAGTAGTCGATCCGCAGATAGTCGAGGCCGACGCCCGAGTTGACGGGCGAATCGGCCGCGCCCAGGGGGGGCAGGTCGAAGGTGGCGTAGATCAGCACCGCGCCGGTGGCGAGCACCACGAAGAACGGCGCCGTCCGGACGCCGGGCTTGTACGGCTTGGCGGTGCGCGCCGTCAGCAGCATCGCGGCGAGCATCACGACGGTGGTCATCCCGGCGCCCACGGCGGCCTCGGTGAACGCGACGTCCACGGCGTCGAGCACCACGAACCAGGTCGCCGAGACCAGCGAATAGATGCCCGAGAGCATGACGATGGCGAAGAGGCTGCGCAGTCTCGCGATCGCCACGGCCGTCACGAAAAGCGTCGCAAGCAGGACGATGTTGATGATCTCGATGCCGATGTCGTGTCCGCCCATCGCGGCCGCGTCCGCTCCGGTCATGCCGGCGTCTCCGGCCGGCGGCGCGCCTCGGCTCCGATCAGCGGCCGGAGGCCCGCCGTGTGCGCCGCGCTCGCGACCACGTGCGAACTCGTGGGGCCGGTCAGATAGAGGAACACGAAGATCGCGAGGACCTTGGCCGCCACCAGCCAGCCCGGCGCCATCAGCGCCATCCCGACGAGGACCAGCGTCGCCCCGCCCGTGTCGGTCACCGAGGCCGCGTGCAGGCGGGTGTAGAAATCCGGAAAGCGCAGAACGCCGATCGCGCCGACCAGCGCGAGACAGCCGCCGACGAGGCAGAGCGCCGCGCCGGCCGCGAACCGGAGCGCGAGGACCCAGGCGAGGAGATCTTGCGCGATGTCGGTCATTCCGCCCCGCTCCGCCCGTCCGTCGGTCTCGACAGGGGCACCTTGAACGAGCCGTAGCGGAAGAATTTCAGGATCGCGATGGTCGAGACGAAATTGATCATCGCGTAGAGGATCGCGATGTCGAGGAATTCCGGCCGTTCCATGATGTAGCCGAGCAGTCCGAGGAACAGGACGGTCTTGGTCCCGAACGAATTCACCGCGAGGACGCGGTCGTAGAGCGTCGGCCCGGCGATGACCCTGGCCAGGATCAGCAGCATTCCGGCGAGGACGGCGATTCCGGCGACGGCCGTCACGTTCCGGCCTTCCGTCCGTCGGCGGCGCGGGCCGAGCGCGCGTCCATCTCGGCGAAGGCGTCCGGGCCCGAGTCGCGCGCGTAGAGGCCGTGGACGAGGACCTCGTCGCCCTCGACCTCGACGGCGACGGTTCCGGGCGTGAGGGTTATCGAATTGGCGAAGGTCACCTTGGCGAGATCGGAGCGGCAGCGGGTCTTCACGGTGACCAGCGCCGGATCGATGTCGAGGTCGGGCCGGAGGCATGCGCCGGTCACCGTCCAGTTCGCCCTCGCGATCTCGCGGAGAAGCCAGGGGATATATCCGAGATAGCCGAATATCCGCCCGTAGGGCGCGCCGTCCCGGTCGACGACGCGCAGCCGAGAGGCGAGAATCATCGTAACCGCGATCGAGACGCCGCCGAGGGCGAGCAGGCGCGGCGTGTAGTGGCCCGACATCCCGAGCCAGAACGCGATCAGGGCGAAGAGGAGGCTCAGATGGTATGCCATGATCTGGTATCCCAAGAGGCGCGTGCTGCGGTGCCCGACGTTCCGCTTGCCATGACTAGAGAGCCAGGTCGAATTTGTGAAGAGTGGTCGGACGTTTTTCCGCCGCGCCGGCGGCACGGCCGCGCGAAGCCCCACGCGCGAGCGGGCACGACGGCCAATACGGAACCGGCCGGACCGGCACCGGGCGCCTATGCAGGGCCGGGTCTGCCGGCCCCTCGGCCGCGGATTTCGCAGGTTCCGTCCGGGGTTTCCCGGTCACGATCATGAGGCGCGCCGATCAGCGCGCCTCATGATTGACGCCGGGTCCGCGGAGGCCGCCCGCGATCCGTTCCGATCGGGCGACCGGATCGTCGGGAGAGAGCCGCCCCCGCCGATCCCGCGGCCTACTCCGTCGCCGTCAGTATCGCGCCCGCCAGCAGCGCGCACTTCCCGTCGCCGCTCGCGAACAGGATGCCCTCCGCCACGCGGCTGACCTGGCACGTCATCGGATAGGACCCCATGCCCTCGTCGCGCTGATCGGACCTCAGGCTGAGCACGCCGTCCGAAAGCTCGTAATCGCCGTGAGCCTGGCTGTTCTTGATCGTGTCGATGATGTTGAATTCCCCGTCGTCCGAGAACGTCACCATGAACACGTCGTCCTTGTAGACGCCGGGCTCCAGCGTCGCCAGCGGCATCGCCTCATCATCCGCCGCGCCCGACCCGTCCGCGACGTCCGTCTCCGCGCTTCGCGATCCGTCTTCCGCCTGCCCTTCGTCCTGCGCCTGCGATCCGTCCTGCGCCTGCGCCTCGTCTTGCGCCTGCGATCCGTCCTGCGCCTGCGCTTCGTCCTGCGCCTGGGCTCCGTCAGACGCGTCCTGCTGTTGCGCCCCGGCGTCGGAGGACTGCGCGGTGACGGCGGTCTCGTTCGGCGGAATGGCCGCGGCGGGGAGGCCAAGCGCCCCGCCCGATCCGGTTTCACTGTCTGCGCCGTCGTCGGCTCCGTTCCCGGCGGGCTGTTCCCCCTCGGTCGCGGCGGCGAGAAGCGTCGACTCCACCTCTTCGAGCCGGTCGCTTCGCGACGCGAGCATCGCCGTCAGATCGACGACCATCGACTGCAGGTCGCCGCGCTGATCGGAGAGCGCGGCCACGGTTTCCGACAGCGTGTCCCGACGCTCCGTCAGGTCCGCGATGGCCGCGCTCAACGTTTCGCGCTCAGCTTCCAGACGGTCGGCCTCCGCCTGCGCCGCCTCCACTTTCGCGCGCATGTCGGCCTCGGTCTCCCGGGCGGTCTGCGCTTTCGTCGCGGCCTGGGCGGCCTCCTCGGAGACCCGCGCCGCCTCGTCGGACAGATCCGAGACCGCGGATTGCAGCTCGGCCTCCTGGGTCCGCGCCTGCTCCAGCCGTCCGCCGATCTCCGAGAGTTCCCCGCGCGCCTCTTCCAGCCGGCTTTCGGCCTCCGCCGATTTCTCGTCGAATCCGGCGAGCGTCGCGTTCAGCGGCTCGACCTCGGCTTTCAGCCGCTCCACCTCGGCGCGGGCGTCGTCCAGTTGGGCCGAGGTGGTCTCGTACTCGTCCCGCAACCGGGCCAGATCGGCGTCCGCAGTCTCGCGCTCGCCGGTGACGCGTTCAAGCTCGGTCCGCGCGCTCTCGAGCTCGGCCGACACCTCCTCGAAGGTCCCGGCCGCCTCGACCTGATCGGCGAGCTGGACCCGCACGTCCGCCTCCGACGTCCGCAGCGTGTCGATCTCGGCGGTCAGACGTTCCTGCTCGGAGTTGCCGTTGATCCAGGCGGTGAACGCCAACGCCCATCCCACCGCGGCGAGCGCCGCCAGCGAGACGGTGAGAGGGTCTTTCATGCGGGATCGCTTGTCGGAAGTGTCGTCTGCCATGGTCCGGTCCTCGTCTGTTGCGCCAGGACGTCCGTGACCTCCGGGCGGGGCGAGGATCGTCGGACGCTTCGCGGTCTAGAACCGTGCGGGGCTCCGATGGTTCCGACGGGAGGCCGTCCGACGCCGGCCTCAGACCCGGTCGCGGCGCGCGATACGCGACCGGATGCGGCGGACCATCATCCATACGAGGAGGACGACCGGGACCGTCAGCAGCGCCATCAGCTTCGTCTTGTCGAGACCCAGCGGCTCGGCGAGCGGGCCGAACACGTTCGCCGCCAGACCGACCGCGTAGTAGCTGATCGCCACGACCGACAGGCCCTCGACGGTCTCCTGGAGACGGAGCTGAAGCGCCGCGCGTTCGTCCATCTGGCGCAGCACCCGGGTGTTCTGCTCCTGGTTGGCGACGTCGACGCGGGTGCGCAGAAGGTTCGCGGCCCGCGCGGCGCTGCCCGACAGCTCCGCCAGCCGCTCCTTGGCCGAACGGCAGGTGCGCATCGCCGGATCGAAGCGGCGCATCATGAACTCGCCCAGAAGCTGCCGTCCGCCGATCCGCTCCTCGCGCAGCACCTCTATGCGCTGGTCGACGATCGCGGCGTAGGCCTCCGCCGCGCCGAAGCGGAAGGCGGTGGTGGAGGACAGGAACTCGATCTCGGCGGACATCTTCAGGAGCTGCGCCAGCGTCTCGGGCTCGTGCCCGCTCTCGCCGGCCATGCGCGAGACGATCTCCGACAGCTCGCGGTCGAGCCGCGCGACGCCGGACGCGACCATCCGCGCCTGCGGCAGCGTCAGCATCGCCATGTCCTTGTAGGTCTCGATCTCGAGCAGCCGCTGCACGATGCGCCCGAGCCTGCGCCTCCCGATCCCGGGGGTCGCGAGGACGGCGATGCGCGAGTGCCCGTTCTCGTCGATGCGGAAATCCGCGGCCACGGCGGCCTCGCCATCGAGGACGCGGCTGACCGACAGGCTCTCCGGCACGAACCATGTCGGGAGGTCCGTCGAGATCCGGCGCTCGAGATCGTCCTGCTCGACGGTCTCGACCCGCACGAGACAGGACGTGACGACGCGGCCCGGCGCCGCGGCGAGCCAGTCGCCGGGCAGCAGCTTGATCATGTCGCCCGAGAACGGCGGATCGGCGTTGTGCCCCGTGAAGAGCGTGTAGGTGACGAACTCGGTGTGCATCTCCCATTTGAGGAACGCGCGGCCGAGCGGTCCGGAATAGTGATTCGTTCCGGGCGCCGGATGCGGAGCGCCGTGGCGGTCGAGGAGCGCCGTCAGATGCGCCAGGTCGAGCGACCGGTCGCGATCGGCGGCGTTCTGGGGCTGCTTGATCGCGACGTAGATCGCCCGGCACGGCGGGCTGAGCTCCGGAAACGGGCGCGCGTGCAGCTCGTTCGTCAGCGCGTAGCGGTTGGGATGGTCCTCGAGAGCCGGCTGCGCCATGGGATCCTCCGTTTCCCGGCATTATGTGGACGTGTCGCGGGACATTTCCATCGTCGCGCCGCCGTCCGGCCGAAGGATCGGGCCCGCGTTGTTGCGGCGCAACACCCGTTCAGCCGCGCTCCGGCAGCCGCGCGACGTTCGGGATCGCGCCGGGATCCCCGTCATCGGCGAATTCCACTGCCTCCAGCCGACGCGCGCGGGCGCCGGCGCGGTCGGCCGAGACGCGGATCTCCTCCACGTCCTTCTGCGCCTGGGCGAAGTGCCGGTCGAGGTTGCCGACCCGAGCCGACAGCCGCTCGACGTCCCGGTGCAGAAGCCCCAGCTCGCGCCGGATGGCATGCGCCTCGGCCCGCATCCGGGCGTCCTTGAGCACCGCGCGCAGCGTGTGGAGCGTCGCCATGCAGGTCGTGGGCGACACGATCCAGACCCGCAGATCGAATCCCTCGCGCACGATGTCGGAGAAATTCGCGTGCAGTTCGGCATAGACCGCCTCGGACGGCAGGAACATCAGCGCGCCTTCCGAGGTCTCGCCGGCGATGATGTATTTCTCGGCGATGGCGCGCAGATGCGCCCGCACCGAGGTCCGCATCTTCCGCGCCGCCTCGGTCTTCTCCGCCGGGGTCGCCGCCGTGACCAGCGCCTCGTAGGCCTCGAGCGGAAACTTCGCGTCGATCACGATCGGACCCGGCGGATGCGGCATGTCGATCAGACAATCCGCCCGCATCCCGTTCGAAAGCGTCGCCTGGAACGTCGCGGCGTCCGGCGGCAGCGCCCGGCGGACGATCTCGCGGAGCTGGATCTCGCCGAAGGCGCCGCGCGTCTGCTTGTTCGAAAGGATGTCCTGGAGGCCCAGCACGTCGCCCGACAGCTTCTCGATGTTGCTCTGCGCCCGGTCGATGGCCTCGAGCCGCTGGTGCAGGTCGCCGAGGCTGCGCGCGGTCCGCACGGCGCTCTGTCCGACGCTCTCGCCAAGGCTCCGCGTGACCTCCGCCAGCCGGCTCTCCATGCTCTCGGACATCCGCGCCTGGGCCGCCGCCTGCGCCTCGGCCACGTGGGTCAGGCCGCCGTGAAGCTGGTTCTGCCCGTCGTTGAGCGCGCGCACCGCCCCGTCGAGATCGGCCAGATGCCGGGCCAGAGGCTCGGTCGCGCGACCGGCGCGGGTCACGGCCCGAAGCAGGATCAGAAAGAACGCGAGACCGGCGAGCGCCGCCCAGAGACGCGGATCGTCCAGCGGGACCGTCAGCGCGCCGATCCGGATCATCGCCGCCCGAACAGCCGCTCGATGTCGCCGAGCTTGAGTTCGACGTAGGTGGGCCGGCCGTGGTTGCACTGGCCCGAGAGCGGCGTCGCCTCCATCTCGCGCAGGAGCGCGTTCATCTCGGGCCCGCTCATCCGCCGGCCCGCCCGGATCGAGCCGTGGCAGGACATGCGGCTGACCACCGCGTCGATCCGGGCGCCGAGCCCGCCGCCGGCGCCCTCGGCCAGCGCGTCCGCGACGTCGGCGAGCAGGGCGCGGCCGTCCACCTCTCCGAGGATCGCGGGCGTCTCGCGCAGGCAGAGCGCGCCGCCGCCGAAGGGCTCGAACACGAGGCCGAGCGAGGCGAGATCGTCCGTCGCGTCGAGAAGCCGCGCGCACGAGCCGGCGTCCAGCTCGACGATCTCGGGGATCAGCAGCATCTGGCTCGGCGCGCGCCCGCGCGCCCGCTCGGCCTTGAGGCGCTCGTAGACCAGCCGCTCGTGCGCGGCGTGCTGATCGACGATCACCACGCCGTCGATGGTCTGGGCGATCACGTAGGTCTCGTGCACCTGCGCCCGCGCCACGCCCAGCGGCAGGTCGGCGGGGGGGAGCCCCTCGTCGGGCGCCGACGCGCCCTCCTCGGGGCTGGCGGGCGTCTCGACACGGCCCGACCAGGCGGAAACGCCGAACATGGTCTCGCCGAAACCGGAAACGGCGGTCGGGGAGGCCCGCCCGGCGCGCGCCGGAGAGGCCGCGTCCGGCCGAAAGGCGCCGAGCATGCCGATGCCGGTCGTCGTCGCTCCGCGATGCCCCGCCTCGGCCAGCGTCCGCTTCAACGCGCTGACGACCAGACCCCGCACGAGACCCGGTTCGCGGAAGCGGACCTCGGCCTTGGCCGGATGCACGTTGACGTCGACGAGCTCGGGCTCGCAGGTGATGAAAAGCGCCGCCACCGGATGCCGGTCCCGGGCCAGCACGTCGGAATACGCCGCCCGCAGCGCGCCGATCAGAAGCCTGTCGCGAACCGGCCGGCCGTTGACGAAAAGATGCTGCGCCACCGCCGCGCCGCGCGAATAGGTCGGCAGCGCGGCGTAGCCGCCGAGACGGATCCCGTCGCGCTCGAACTCCACGGCCAGCGCGTTCTCGATGAAATCCGCTCCGAGGATCGCGCGCAGGCGTCCGCGCAGCCCGTCGAACAGGTCGCCGGGTTCGGCGTCGAGCCTCAGGATCGCGCGCGGCGCGTCGGGATCGGTGACGTCCGTGAGCGTGAACGCGGTTCCCGGCGCCGCCATCGCGAGCCGGCGGACCACGTCGCCGATCGCCTGGGCCTCGGCCCGGTCGGTGCGCAGGAATTTCAGCCGCGCGGGCGTGGCGGAGAACAGGCCCGCGAGTTCGACGACCGTCCCGCGCGCCAGCGCCGCCGGGCCGCGCCGGATCCGCGGCGCCGCCACGCACCGTCAGGCTCGCGGCCTCGGGCGAGCCGGCCGCGCGGGAGGAGAGCGTGAGCCGGCCGACGGCGCCGAGCGAGGGCAGCGCCTCGCCCCGGAAACCGAACGAGCGGATGTTCGTGAGGTCGGTCCCGTCGATCTTGGACGTCGCGTGCCGCGACAGGGCCAGTTCCAGCGCCTCGGCGGGGATTCCGTGGCCGTCATCGGTCACGCGGATCAGCGTCTTGCCGCCGTCGGCGTAGTCGATCCCGATCCGCCGCGCGCCGGCGTCGAGCGCGTTCTCGACCAGCTCCTTGATCGCGGAAGCCGGCCGTTCGACCACTTCCCCGGCCGCGATGCGGTTCGCCGCAGCCGCGTCGAGCTGGCGGATTCGCGGCAGATCGACCGTGATGTTGGGGCTGAGAGAGTTCATACCCCTGGGTATAGCATGGCGGCGCACCGCCATGCCAGAGATCAATTGGTCGGTTCGACCCCTTCCGGACGCCCGACCACGACCCAGGTGAGCGCGTCGGGCTTGAGCAGACGCTCCGCGACGCGGCCGATGTCCTCGACCGTCACGGCCTCGATCAGGTCGTTGCGCTCGTTGACGTAATCGATGCCGAGACCGGCGGTCTGCAGGCCGAGAAGCTGGCTCGCGATCCGCGAATTGCCGTCGAAGCGCAGAGCGTAGGCGCCGGTCAGGTAGCGTTTGGCGGTCTCCAGCTCCTCCTCGGTGACGCCCTCCTCCGCCATGCGCGCCCATTCGTCGCGCACGATCGTCATCGCCTCGGCGGCGCGGGCGTTCACGCTCGAGAACCGCCCGAGATAAAGCCAACCGTAATCGCCGGGCGCGAGATAGGTGTAGATGCCGTAGGTCAGGCCGCGCTTCTCGCGGACCTCCTCGGTCAGCCGCGAGCCGAAACCGCCGCCGCCCAGGATGTGATCCATCACGAAGGCCGGGATGAAGTCCGGATCGTCGCGCGGAATGCCCTCGTGGCCGAACATCACCACCGATTGCGGGATGTCGAGGTCGATGACCTGAAGCGTTCCGGGCGCGCGCGCGTCCGCCACCGGCGGAAGCTCCGGCCCGCCGGTCGGCAGATCGCCGAAGAGCCGGTCGAGCAGCGGCCCGAGCTCCTCCGCCGTGATGTCGCCCACGACCGCCACCATCAGCCGGTCGCGGACCAGCGCCGCCCGATGGGCCGCGCGGATGTCGGCGACGTCGAGCGCCGCGACCGAGTCGAGCGTCCCGGCGTTGGGCCGCGCGTAGGGATGGCCGGGAAAGGCCTGCGCGTAGAACGCCCGGGACGCGAGCTTGTCGGGATCGGTCGCGTCGGAGCGCAGTCCGGACAGCACCTGTCCCCTGACGCGCTCCAGAGGCTCGGGGTCGAAGCGCGGCTCCACGAGCGCCGAGCGCAGCAGTTCGAGACTGGCGTCGCGGTTCTCGGTCAGCATCCGCGCCGAGACCGTCACCCGGTCCTGGCCCGCGTCGAACCCGAAACTGGCGGCGAGCGTCTCGGCCGCCTCGGCGAACCCGGTGGCGTCGAGATCTCCCGCGCCCTCCTCGAGGAGCGCGGTCATCAGGTTCACCGCGCCCTCCGCGCCCTCGGGGTCGATAACGGCGCCGCCGGTGAACGCGGCCTCGATGTCGAGGATCGGGATGGAATGCTCCTCGTAGAGCCAGGCGGTGATTCCGCCGGGCGAGGTCACGGTCTGGATGTCGATCTCCGCCCGCGCCGGAAGCGCCGCCGCGGCCGCGATCAGAACCGCGCCGGCCAGGCTTCTGAAATGACGGGTCATTGCACGAGCTCCGCGTCGGGCGCCTTGAGCCAGCCGGTGACGGACGCCTCCGGCCTGAAGATCGCCGCGGCGGCGTCCTGGACGTCCTCGACGGTCACGGCCTGCAGCAGGTCGGGCCAGGCCTCGACGTCCGCGACGGTCAGGCCGGAGACCAGAGCGGCTCCGACCTCGCGGGCGCGCCCGTTCTGGCTGTCGAGCCGGTAGATCTCGGACGCGCGGATCCCGGTCTTCACCCGTTCGAGCTGCGCGGGGTCCGGACCCTCGGCGACGAACCGCGCGAGGAGCGCGTCCATCCGCGCCTCCGCCTCGGCCAGATCGACGCCCGGCTTCGGCACGACGTAGAGGGTGAAGCTCTGGGGATCGACGCCGGTATCGGAGTACCAGGCGCCGGTGCCGAGCGCCACGCCCTCCTCGAGCTCGAGGGCGCGGGACATCACGGACGTGACCCCCGACCCCCCGAGCAGTTCCGCGAGCACCTGGAGCGCGGCCGCCTCCTCCTGATCGCCGGGCATGCGCTGCGGCGCGGGGTATCGGCGCATGAGGTAGGGCTCGCGCACCCGCGCGTCCTCCATCACCATGCGCCGCGCCTCGATCTGCGGCGGCTCCTGCGGGCGGACGCGCGGTCCGACCTCGTCGGAGGCCGGGATCGGGCCGAAATGCTTCCGGGCGAGCCTCTCGACCTCCGCGGCGTCCACGTCGCCGGCCACCACGAGAATGGCGTTGTTGGGCGCGTAATGCGCGCGGTAGAACGCCATCGCCTTCTCGTAGTCGTACTGCTCCATCTCGTGCTTCCAGCCGATGACGGGACGCCCGTAGGGATGGTTGACGTAGGAGATCGCGCGCAGCCGCTCGCTGAACGGCCCGTCGGGCGAGTTCTCCACGACCTGGCGGCGCTCCTCGATCACCACGTCGCGCTCCGACAGAACGCCCGCGGCGCCGGGATCGAGATTGACCATCCGGTCCGCCTCCATTCCCATGACCAGATCGAGCCGGTCCGGCGCGATCCTCTGGAAATAGGCGGTGTGGTCGTTCGACGTGAAGGCGTTGTCGTCGCCGCCGTTCGCCGCCACGATCCTGCTGAACTCGCCGTCGGCCAGCGTGTCCGTCGCCTTGAACATCAGATGCTCGAGGAAATGCGCGATCCCCGACTGGCCCGGCGGCTCGTCCGCGGCGCCGACGCGGTACCAGACCATGTGCGTGACGACCGGCGCGCGGTGATCCTCGATCACCACGCCCTGCATGCCGTTCTCGAGCGTGAAGGTGCGGATCGTCCCGTCCGGCGCGGCCAGCGCCAAGGCGGGCGCGAACGTCAGGACGATCAGGGCGGCTAGTCGGCGCATCGGCGGCACTCCCGTTGAAACACCTCGTCAGGATAACCCGCGCGGCGCCCCGCGCAACCGGGGGCAACGCGCAAGTGATCGCTATTGGCCGAGCAGCGTCGGAGGCGCGGGCGGTATCCGGACGCCGCGCGCGCGCAGCCTCTCGAATTCCGCCCCGGCGTCGAGCGTCATGCCGCGGTAGGTCAGGGCTTCCTGGTCGCGGCTGAACATCCGCTCGAAAAACAGCCCGCCGTTCTCGCTGCGGTAGACGGAATCCTCCGCGGCGAGCGTGGCGCGGATGCCCGGCGCGCCCTGGCCGGTCCGCGCGACCAGCGCCGCCCCGCTGGAGGTCGCGACGGTCGGGCGGCCGGTCAGACCGGCGAGCGCCTCGGCGCGCGGGTTCTGGTCCACGCGGTTGGCCGACCCGGTCGTCGGCGGCGGCAGGGGACGCGCGGCCAGATTCTCCGGCAGCTCCAGCGGCTTGGTGGGCAGGACCATGAACTCGTCAGGCGTCGAAGCGACGCCCGCCGAGCGAAGACCGCCCGCCAGCCCGCCCTCGCCGCAGCCGGCGACCAAGGCGCCCGCCAGCGTGAGAGCCGCCACGCGGAAAAGGCTCGATCGGATCATGCGCACCTCGTCAGCCGGAACCGGCCCATCCTTTAGCGCGTCCGGCGCCGCGCGTCACGCTCCGTCGCGCGACGGGGCGTCCTTGTCGCCGGTAGCGCCGAAAAAAGCCAGCGTCAACGCGCCGCCGAAGATCGCGGCGTCCGCCACGTTGAAGGCGAACGGATTGCGGATCCCGCAGCAGCTCATGTTCAGGAAGTCCGCCACCGCGCCGTACTGCACCCGGTCCCACACGTTGCCGAGCGCGCCGCCGACCACCAGGCCGACGGCGACGGCCTGGACGCGCGTCATCCCGCGCCGCGCCCAGACAAGCAGGCCGACGACGATCGCGAGCGCGACGCCGATCAGGATCCACCGACCCGTGTCGCCCGTCGCGAACAGCCCGAAATTCACCCCCCGGTTCCACGCCATCGTCAGGTTCAGCCACGGGTCGACCAGCGGGATGAACAGGACCTCGCGCAGGTTCATCCATTCGACGACCCAGAGCTTGGTCACGCGGTCGACCGCGAAGGCCGTTCCCGCGACGGCGAGGATCAGCGGATAGCGACGCTGGGACATGCGCGGAACGGCTCCCTGGTTCGCGGGCCTTCTAGGGGCGCCCGTCCCGCGCCGCAAGCGCGCCTCAGTGCCGGAAATGACGCATCCCCGTGAAAACCATGGCCAGCCCCGCCGCGTCCGCCGCCGCGATCACCTCGTCGTCCCGCACCGAGCCGCCGGGCTGGATCACCGCCGTCGCGCCCGCCTCGGCCGCGGCGATCAGACCGTCGGGGAACGGGAAGAACGCGTCCGACGCGACCGACCGACCCGACGGTCGGAGCCTCGTCCAGCCCCAGAGCCGCCGCCATGTCGCGGGCCTTTCGCGCGGCGATCCGCGTGCTGTCGACGCGGCTCATCTGGCCGGCGCCGATGCCGACCGTGGCCCGGCCCTTGCGCGTAGACGATGGCGTTGGACTTCACGTGCTTGGCGACCCGCCACGCGAACAGCAGATCGGCGAGCTCTCGCGCGTCGGGCGCGCGCGCCGTGACGGCGCGCAGACCGCCCGCGTCCACCCGCCCCGCGTCGCGGTCCTGCACCAGATATCCGCCGGCCACCTGGCGCCAGGTCCGCCCCGGCGCCACCGGATCGGGCAGCCCGCCCGTGACCAGCAGCCGCAGGTTCTTCTTGCGCGCGAAGAATTCCGCCGCGTCCGCGTCGACCTCGGGCGCGATCACCACCTCGGTGAAGATCTCGCCGATGGCCTGCGCGGTCGGGAGATCGAGCGTGCCGTTCAGCGCCACGATCCCGCCGAAGGCCGACGTCCGGTCGCAATCGTAGGCCGCCCGATACGCGTCCGTCATGTTCGCGCCGCGCGCCACGCCGCAAGGATTGGCGTGCTTGATGATCGCGCAGGCCGGACCGTCCCCGGGCGCGAATTCCGCGACGAGCTCGAAGGCCGCGTCGGTGTCGTTGATGTTGTTGTAGCTCAGCGCCTTGCCCTGGACCTGACGCGCGGTGGCGACCCCCGGCCGGTCGCTTCCGTCCCGATAGAACGCGGCGCGCTGATGCGGGTTCTCGCCGTAGCGCAGGCTCTGGGCCAGTTCGCCCGCCACCGCGCGGCGGCGCGGCGCTTCGGCGCCCAGCGCGCCCGCCATCCAGGTCGACACCGCCGCGTCATAGGCCGCCGTCCGGCCGTAGGCGACGAGCGCCATCTCCCGGCGGAACGCCAGTCCGGTGGCGCCGTCCTTGGCGTCCAGTTCGGCGAGCAGCGGATCGTAGTCCGCGACGTCGGTCACGACCGTGACGTAGCGGTGGTTCTTGGCCGCGGAGCGCAGCATCGCCGGCCCGCCGATGTCGATGTTCTCGACGCAGGCGGCGTAATCCCCGCCCGCGCGCACGGTCTCCTCGAAAGGATAGAGGTTGACGACCAGCAGATCGATCGCGGCGATGCCGAACTCCCTCATCGAGGCCCGATGGCCGGGCAGGTCGCGCACGGCCAGCAGCCCCGCATGGACCATCGGGTGCAGCGTCTTGACCCGGCCGTCGAGCATCTCGGGAAACTCGGTGACGTCGGAGACGTCGCGCACCGGAAGACCCGCCTCGCGCAGCGCCTTCGCCGTTCCGCCCGTCGAGATCAGCTCGACGCCCCGCGCGTCGAGCGCGCGCGCCAGCGGGACCAGACCTGTCTTGTCGGAAACGGACAGCAGCGCGCGCGTGACGGTCACGAGATCGGCGGGCATCGGGCATCTCCATGCGGGAGGTCCCAGGGACGCGTCAGGCCGCGCCGGGCTCCCCGGCAGGCGCCTCGGCGGTCCGGGCGAAGGACCAGGTGATCTGCCCCAGATACTCGACCACCTCGGCGCGGACAACCATCTGTCGCGTCTGCGCCGGCGTCCCGCGCGCCGGATCGAACCGCACCGAATCCTCGAGCTCGAGAAACCCGCCCGCCGCGCGGAACACCCAGACCTCGCCGTCGGGCAGCGTCAGGACGACCAGCTGGCGAAGGCCGTCGAGTTCCGCCGCGACCTCCGGATGCAGGTGGAACCGCGCCGCCACGGTGACCGCGCCGCCGCGCGCGACCCGGTCGAACCGCGCCCGGGCCCGCGCGTCGGTGACGCTCAGGATGTCCTCGCCCCGCGCCTCGGCGCCGCGCGCGTCGACGAAGATCCGCCGCTCGTGCAGCAGGCCGTGGCTTTCCACGTATCCGTCATGGGTCGCCAGCAGCCACATGCCCGTGGCGTCGTGCGCCTGCTTGACCGAGACGAGCGTCGGCCCGTCCTCCAGCCTCGCGCCGAAGGTCCGCGCGGCGAGGCCGGTCGAGACGATGCGCGCCGAGGAGCGTCCGTCCACGTCGACCGTGCTGTGCGCCGCCGTCTGGCGCGAGAGCCGCGCCCAGTCGGGACCGAAGGCCGCGCCCGTCCCCGCGTTCACGACCAGCGGCTGCCGTCCGACGCTCATCTCGAAGGCGAGCGTGCCCGCGTGGGCGGTGACCGCGTGATCGCCGCCCGGCGGCGCGGCGCCGTCCATCACCGCCGTCACCCGGCCGCCCGCCAGCCGCGCGAACCCCATCGGCAGTCTCGGCCTGGGCTGCACCCCCAGACGCAGCTCCGCCAGCGCCTGGTCGAGCGCGTCGGCGGACCCGCCGCCGCCGCCGTGGAACTCCGCCATCGACCCGTCGCCCATGCGCAGGGCGCGCGCCACCGGCACCGCGCGCGCGATCGCGGCGAGCAGCGGCGGCGGGACGGTCCGGCCCGAATCCTCGACCAGCCGCGCGGTCCAGATCATCAGGACCAGCGCCTCGGCGAGATCCTCGGGCGCGCGGCTCGCCACCGCGCCGTCGGCGTCGATCATCGCCCCGGCGACCGAGGCGAGGTCGCGCAGCGCCGCGTCGTGACCCGGATGCGGCAGGACGATCCCCGTCCAGACCAGCCCCGTCAGCGACCGCAGACGCGGCACGCCCTCCGGCGCCTTCGGCCATCCGGCGACGAGATACCTCTGCTGCGCGGCGAGAGCCCGCCAGAACCGGTCCGACGCGGTCCTGTCGAGCCCCCGCGTCAGCATCGCCGCATGGGTGGCCCAGCGCTTCGCCCGCCGCCCGGCGATCTCCGGGCGCCAGCCCGGCCCGCTGCCGTGACCGTAGCGGCGGATCCAGTCCTGCACCCAGCTCTGCGCCCGCAGACGCGCCGCGCGGTTGCCGAGCGCGGCCAGATCGTCGAGCCAGAGACAGGATTGCCGCGCGTCCTCCAGCCGGGCCTCTCCGATCGCGGCGTCCCAGATCGATCCTTCCCCCACCGCCGTCTCGCGGCCCGGCACCGACCAGCGGCCGCCGACCAGCGCCTCGCCCCTGTCCGCGTCACCGAGCAGCACGGGTTCCGGCAGGGTCTCCGCCACCGTCGGGCGGCCCCCGAGCCGCGCGCGCCGGGCCGCGAACCGGTTGGCCGCCGCCGCGCCGGGACGGGCGAGCCGCGCGGCCAGCGCTTTCAGGGTCAGTGCGGATCGGCTCATGCGGAAGATCGGTTTCGTGCTCAAAAATCGAAGCGGTCGCGCACCTTAGCGGCACTTCGCACCCGCGTCACGCGTTGATGGCGGGCTTTTCCACCGACGCGGCGTGGAAGCCGTCCATCCCGCCCCGATCCGGCCAGAAGTCCGGCCGCAGACGCAGGCCGCCCGCGCCGTCGATCCAGTCGGGGTCGATCCCCAGCGCCGTCGCGTCCGGCGCGACCCGCCGCGCGCCCGGCGTCGCGTCCGCGAACCGCGCCACCTGGTCCTCGCCCTCGGCCGGCAGCAGCGAACAGGTGCAGAAGACCAGCCGTCCGCCCGGCCTCACCATCGTCCAGGCCCGCGCCAGCAGCGCCGCCTGCAACTCCACGAGCGGCCCGGGATCGCGCCCCGCGCGGACATGCGGCAGGTCGGGATGCCGCCGGATCGTTCCGGTCGCCGAACAGGGCGCGTCGACCAGCACCGCGTCGAACGGCTCCGCCGGCGTCCAGCCGAGCGCGTCCGCCTCGACCATCCGAGCCGCGAGGCCCGTCCGCGCCAGGTTCTCCCGCAGCCGCGCGAGCCTCGGCCGCGACACGTCGAGCGCCGTCACCCGCGCGCCCGCCGCCGCCAGCTGCAGCGTCTTGCCGCCCGGCGCCGCGCAGAGATCCAGCACCCGAAGCCCCTTCACGTCGCCGAGCATCCGCGCGGGGATCGCCGCCGCGGCGTCCTGCACCCACCAGGCGCCCTCCTCGAAGCCCGGCAGGCCGGAGACCCGCCCGCGCGCGGCCATCCGCAGGGATCCCGTCGGCAGGACCTCGGCGCCCAGCCGCGCCGCCCAGGCCGCCGCGTCGGCGGGCTCCCGGAGGGTCAGGTCCAGCGGCGGCTCGCGCAGATGCGCGGCCTCGATCCCCGCCAGCGCCGCGGCGCCCCAGGCCTCGCGCACCGGGTCGGCCAGCCAGTCGGGCAGGCCCGTCTCCGGCGTCGCCTCCCAGAGCGCCGCGCCGCCCGCGGCGACCTTGCGGGCCACCGCGTTGACCAGCCCCGCGACGTGCCCGCCCTTCGGATGGCTCCGCGCCAGCCGCACCGCGCCGTCCACGGCGGCGTGATCCGGCACCCCGTCGAGCCGCATCTCCGCGACCGCGAGCCGCAGCGGGTTCAGCGCGTGCGGCGGCGGCGCCTTGCGCAGGAAGCCGCCCAGAACCGCGTCGATCCGCCCCAGATGCCGCAGCACGCCGGTGGCGAGGCTCTGCGCCCGCGCCCGCTCGCCCGGCTCCAGCGCTGCGAGCGGCCCGTTTCCGGCGGCGATCAGGTCCGACAGGCTCTCCCGCCGCTCGGTCACGCCCGCGACGAGGCCCGCCGCGCCCTTGCGGGCCGCCAGACCGGGCGCGCTCAACGCCCGCCGCCGACGCGTCCGGCGCGCGGCACCGAACTCGCGCGGGGCGCCGCGCCCGGCCCGCCTTCTCCGGCCATCGCCCGCAGCGCCGCGATCCGGTTCTCCACCCTCGGATGCGTCGCGAAGAGCGCGTCCATCCGCGCCCCGGTCAGCGGATTGACGATGAAGAGCGACGCCGAGGCGGGATTGCGCTCGGCGCTGCGCATCTCGACCTCGCCGGCCCGGCCGGAGATCTTGCGCAGCGCGCGGGCCAGCGCCAACGGATCGCCGCTGATCGCGGCGCCGTCGCGGTCGGCGGAATATTCCCGCGTCCGGCTGATCGCCATCTGGATCAGCCCGGCCGCCAGCGGCGCGAAGATCACCGCCAGCAGCATCCCGACCACGCCGAATCCGCCCTGGTCGCGGCCCCGTCCGCCGGTGAACATTCCGAACTGCGCCAGCATCGACACCGCGCCCGCCACCGTCGCCGCCACCGTCATCGTCAGCGTGTCGCGGTTCTTGATATGCGCCAGCTCGTGCGCGATCACGCCTTCCAGCTCGTCGCGCTCGAGCGTCCGGAGCAGCCCCTCCGTCACCGCCACCGCCGCGTTCTCCGGGTTCCGCCCCGTGGCGAACGCGTTGGGCTGCGCGCTGCGCTGGATGTAGACCGCCGGCATCGGCAGCCCCGCGTTCGCCGCCAGCCGCCCGACCATCTCGTGCAGCTCCGGCGCGCTCGCCCGCGTCACGGGCTCGACGTCGTGCATCCGCAGCACCAGCCGGTCCGAATTCCACCAGGCGTAGACGTTCATCCCGATCGCGATAACCAGCGCGAAGAGCGCGCCGCCCGTCCCGCCGATCAGATATCCCACGCCCATGAAGAGCGCCGTCATCGCGGCGAGCAGCATCATCGTCCTGAAGAAGTTCATCCCGCCCTCCCTTGCGCCCGGCGCGGCCCGGGTCATATCATCGCCGATCCGGAGCGGAGAGGATATATGTCCAGCCAGGCCCAGACGAAAGAGGCGCGCCGCGCCGACGCCGCCCGCCGCGCGCTGGCCGAGGCCGAGGCGCGCCGCGCGGCCGCAGCCCCCCTCGACCTGCCCCCCGAGCAGGGCGGCCGCGACGGCCCCGAACCCGTCCGCTACGGCGACTGGGAACGCAAAGGCATCGCGATCGACTTCTGACCGTCCGGGTGAAACGCCAGATCATCTGCATCAACTGGGGCACGAAATACGGCGCGCCCTACGTCAACCGCCTCTACGCGATGGTCGCGCGCAACATCACGCCGCCCTTCACGCTGACATGCTTCACCGACAGCGCCGAGGGGATGCGCCCGGAGATCCGCCGCGAACCCCTGCCCGATCTGCCCGTCGCGCTGCCGACCGGCACCAAGGGCATCTGGCCCAAGGCGCGGCTGTGGAGCGCCGAACTGGCCGATCTGACCGGCCCCGTCCTGTTCATGGACCTCGACCTGGTCATCACCGGAAATCTCGACGGCTTCTTCGAGCACGGCGACCCGGATGCCGTGGTGATGGCCCGCAACCAGACCACGCCCTTCGAGAAGCTCGGCCAGACCTCGCTTTTCCGCTTCCCGGTCGGAAAGCTCCTGCCGCTCAAGGAACGCTTCATGGCCGACCCGCAGGGCGTCGCCGACGCATTCCGCTTCGAGCAGCGCTTCGTCACCCGCGAGGCGCCCGGCGGCGTCTCGTTCTGGCCGTCGTCCTGGGTCCGCCATTTCCGCCGGGACTGCGTCCGGCCGTTCCCGCTCAACTACGTCCTCCAGCCCCGCCTGCCCGCCGGCGCCAAGGTGGTGATCTTCCCGGGCGGTCTGCATCCGACCCACGCCATCGAGGGCCGCTGGGGCAGACACTACGCCGCCCGCTCGGCGTCCGATCACCTTCGCGGCCTGTTCAGCCCCGACCGTCCGGACCCGCCGCTGCGCTATCTGCGCCACTATCTGCCGCCGGTGGACTGGGTGCGCGACGCGTGGAGCGAGGAGCGCGTCTGAGGCGGCGGGAACGGGAGGACTTCGCGCGTCCGCCGGCGGGCGAAGCGCGCGCAGTCGTGGATGAATGCGGCCCGTCCCGCACGCCATCATCGCGACACACCTTTCCACCGGGTTAACGCGATCCGGATAGATCAATGCTATCAGTGGCTTGGCGATTTTGCCACGCGTGGCAGCCTTTCGCCGCTCACACCGCGATCTCGACCCGCCCGATGGGATTGGAGCAGCACGCCAGGATGTACCCCGCCTCGATGTCCTCGTCGGCGATGCCGCCATTATGGACCATGTGGACCTCGCCCGAGACCTTGCGGACCTTGCAGGTGCCGCAGACCCCGAAGGTGCAGCCCGACGGGATGGTCAGGCCCGCCTCCTTCGCCACCCGCAGGATCGTGTCCGTCTCGAGGCACGCGACGCTCCGGCCCGATTCCGCGAAGACGATCTCGGCCTTCGCCGTGTCCGAGGGCACCACGTCGTCGAACTCCTCGACGTCCGCCACCGTCTCGACCGGGGCGGTGAAGGTCTCCTGATGATAGGCCTCCATGTCGTAGCCGAGGCTGATCAGGCTGTCGCGCACCGACTGCATGAACCCGTCCGGCCCGCAGCAATAGACCTCGCGGTCGAGATAGTCCGGCGTCATCAGCCCCAGCATCAGCTGGTTGAACCGCCCGCGATACCCGGTCCAGACGTCGAACGGATCGTCCTCGGCCACCACGAAATGCAGCTTTATTCCCGGCGCCCGGCTCGCCATGTATTCGAGCTTGCGCCGGAAGATCAGCTCCGACGGCCGCCGCGCGCAGAGCACGAAACTCACGTCCGGCTCCTCGCCGCGCTCGAACAGCACCGTCAGCATCGACATCAGCGGCGTCACGCCGGAGCCCGCGCCGATGAAGAGATAGCTTGAATCCGGCTGGCGCGGCAGATGGAACACGCCCGCCGGACCCCAGGCGCGCAGCTCCATGCCCGGTTTCAGATGGTCGAGCATCCAGCGCGTCGCCACGCTCTCCGCCTGAGCCTTCACCGTGACGGACAGGTAGGCGTTCGAGGTCGGGCTCGACGAGATCGTATAGGTCCGCTGGATCGGCCCGCCCGGCGCCGGGATCTCGAGCGTGATGAACTGCCCCGCGCGATAGACGAACGTCGCCCCCGACGGCGGCCGGAACGCGAAGGTC
This sequence comes from uncultured Alphaproteobacteria bacterium, assembly GCA_963798765.1. GTDB lineage: Bacteria > Pseudomonadota > Alphaproteobacteria > Rhodobacterales > Rhodobacteraceae > Amaricoccus. The sequence continues at coordinate 482,852 of CAWCUP010000020.1, forward strand.
ATCACGTTCGGCCCCTCCGGCACCACCGCGACGCAGCGCAGCTTCTCGCTGTCCTTCCAGACCGGCGTGTCCTCGCGGGGAAGCGGTATCATGCGCCGCCTACTCCGCCGCGATCATGCCGCGCCCCGTCAGACGCCGGGTCATGGTATCCGCGTACCAGTCCACGAACTGGATCACGCCGCTCTCCTGCAGATCCGAATACGGCCCCGGCTCATACGCCGGCGAATTGATGCCGAGCTGGTTCTGCTCGACCACGTGCCGGTCCTCGTCGTTGGTCATCGTCCAGACCTCGGTCAGCCGCTTCAGGTCGTAATCGACCCCCTCGACCGCGTCCTTGTGCACGAGCCATTTCGTCGTCACCAGCGTCTCCTGCGGGCTCACCGGCAGGATGCGGAACAGCGTCACCGTGTCCGACAGGAAGTGGTTCCAGCTGTTGGGATAGTGGAAGAACAGCAGCGTCCCCGCGTCCTTGAACGGCATCTCGCCGATCAGCCGGTTCACGGCCGTCTTGCCGTCCATCGTGTAGCTCTCCGCAGCCCCGAGCAGCGGCACCCGCACGAACCGCCACTGGTTCATCGGATCGATGGTGAACCGCGACGGCAGCCCCGCCGCCTCGAACCGCGCGACGTGCTTCTCGACCGCCGGATCCTCGATCCCCTCGCCCGATCCCGCGATGTGCGGATTGTCGTCGAAGGTCCGGCAGAGCGCCGGATGGTTGCCCGAGCAATGGTAGCACTCGCGGTTGTTCTCCATCACGAGCTTCCAGTTGCCCTTCTCGACGATGGAGCTCTCATGCGCGACCTTCAGATCCGCCATCCCGTGCGGCGCCGTGAACCGCGCCGCCGCCTCCGCCTCCGCGTCGAAGGCCGGCGCCTCGTCCCCCAGACAGACGAACACCAGCCCGCCCGCCTCGCGGCAATGCACCGGCTTCAGCCCGTGCTTCGACGCGTCGAAATCCGGCCCCATGTCGCGCGCCCACAGAAGCCGCCCGTCAAGCTCGTAGGTCCATTGGTGATACGGACAGACCAGCTTCGGCGCCGACCCCTTCGCGCTCTGGCAGATGCGGGAACCGCGGTGCCGGCATGAATTGTGGAACGCCCGGATCACCGCGTCGGCCCCGCGCACGATGATGACCGAATAGGCTCCGACCTCCATCGTGACGTGGTTGCCGGTCTTGGGGATCTCGCAGGCCGGGATCGCGAAGATCCAGTCCCGGAACCAGATGCGCCGCATCTCCACCTCGAACAGATCGGGGTCGTGATAGAGCGCGCCGGGCAGCGAATGGTCCGGCTTTCGGGCCATCAGCAGGGACAGCATCTCGGCGTCTCGGGTCATCTCGCGGCTCCTCGGCGTGATGGTGGCGTCACGGTCTGGTAGCCGCGCCGCGCCACCGCCGACATGCTGAAAGCGGCGTGCCGGAGGCGGTTTCGGTCACAGGTCCTTCATCAGCCGCAACGCGTCGTAGATCGCGGCGTGGGTGTTGCGGGCCGAGACCGCGTCGCCGATCCGGAAAAGCTGGAACGCGCCCTCCGGATTCTCCGCCAGCGCCTGCGGCCGACCCTCGATCAGCGCGTCCTGATCGACCGCGCCGAGATTGCGCGACAGCGGCCGCAGGTCGAAATAGAGCCCGTCCATCGGGACCGTCCCGTGGTTCACCACGATCTGGTCGAAGCTCCGCTCCTCCGCCAGCCCCTTGATGTAGTCGCTGCCGATCACCGCCGTCAGGCGGTTGCCGTCGCGCCGCGCCGCCTTGAGCCGATAGGTGACGGTGAAGGTCACGTCCTTTCCCTGAAGGCTCCGCATGTAGGGCACCAGGTTCATCGCCATCACGTCGGGCGCGAAGCTTCGGTCCGGGGTCATGATCTCCACATGCGCCCCGGTCGCGGCGATCGTCTCCGCCGCCTGCATCGCCGCGTGATCGCCGGCGTCGTCGTAGACCAGCACGGACGCGCCGGGCTTCGCGTCGCCCGAGATGATGTCCCAGGCCGAGATCACCAGATCGTTCGCCCTCGGTCAGCACGTCCGTATGCGGCAGCCCGCCGGTCGCGACGATCACCAGATCGGGCTCCAGCGCGGTCACGTCCTCCGCCTCGGCGAATGTGTTGAACCGGAACTCCACGTCCCGCGCCGCGCATTGCGCCATGCGCCAGTCGATGATCCCGATCATCTCCCGCCGGCGCGGGTTCTGCGCCGTCAGCCGGATCTGGCCGCCGGGATCGGGCGCCGCCTCGAACACGGTGACCTTGTGACCGCGCTCGGCGGCCACCCGCGCGGCCTCCAGCCCCGCCGGCCCCGCGCCGACCACCACCACTTTGCGCGGCGGTCTCCGCCTTCGGAATGTCGTGCGGCATGCTCAGCTCGCGCCCGGTCGCTGCGTTGTGGATGCAGAGCGCGTCGCCGGCCTGGTAGATGCGGTCGAGGCAGTAGGTCGCCCCGACGCACGGGCGGATGTCGTCCTCGCGGCCCTCGATGATCTTCCGCACCACATGCGGGTCCGCCATGTGCGCGCGGGTCATGCCCACCATGTCGAGCTTGCCGGCGGCGATGGCGTGGCGCGCAGTCGCGACGTCGGGGATGCGCGCGGCGTGGAAGGTCGGCATGCCGGTCGCCTTGCGGACCTCGCCTGCGAAATCAAGATGCGGCGCGCTTTTCATGCCCTGCACCGGGATCACGTCCGTCAGCCCCGGATCGGTGTCGATATGCCCGCGTATGACGTTGAGGAAATCGACCTGGCCACTGTCGGCGAGCCGTTTCGATATCTCAAGACCCTCGGCGGGCGTGATCCCGCCTTCCGCGTCCTCGTCCGCCGTGTAGCGCATTCCGACGATGAAATCGTCGCCCACCCGCGCGCGGACCGCGTCCAGAACCTCGAACGTGAAGCGCAGACGGTTGTCGAGCGACCCGCCATAGGGCGCGTCGAGCGTGTTGGTCCGCTCGGACCAGAACTGGTCCATCAGATGCCCGTAGGCCTGAAGCTCGATCCCGTCGAGCCCGGCCGCCTTCATCCGCTCCGCCGCGTCGGCGTAATCCCCGATGATCCGGGCGATGTCCCAGTCCTCGAGCTTCTTGGGAAACGCCCGGTGCGCCGCCTCGCGCTCGTGGCTCGGCGACACCGCCGGCAGCCAGTCGCCCTTGTTCCAGTGCGTGCGGCGCCCGAGATGCGTCAGCTGGATCATCACCGCGCAGCCGTGCGCGTGGCAGGCGTCGGCCAGCTTCGCCATCCACGGCACCACCTCGTCCCTGTAAGCCAGGATGTTGTTGAAAACGGGCGGCGAGTCGCGCGACACCGCCGCCGAGCCCGCGGTCATCGTCAGCGCCACGCCCGCGCGCGCCCGCTCCTCGTGATAGGCCCGGTAGCGGTCTTTCGGCATCCCGTCCTCGGGATAGGCCGGCTCGTGGCTCGTCGTCATGATCCGGTTCTTCAGCGTCAGATGCTTGAGCGTGTAGGGTTGGAGCAGCGGATCCCTGGACATCTGGCGGCCTCGCGTTGGGGAGGTTGCGGGGAAAACTCGACACCTGTGTCGATAAATTGGACATGTCTGTCAAGAAGTTTGCGGATGCGTCCGCCCGGTGCTATTTCAAAACGCGTGCACGACGCGATCGAAAGCGATGCGAGGGGTTGGCGGGGGTCGGAAGACCTCTGGATCGACGCGGCCTACAGGCTGCTGGTCGAGACGGGCGTCGAATCGGTCAAGGTCATGGCGATGGCCAAGGCGCTCGGGCTCTCCAGGACGAGCTTCTACTGGCATTTCAGCGATCGCGAGGCCCTGCTCGACGCGCTGATCCGCCGCTGGAGCGACAGGAACACCGGCAACCTGATCGCGCGGACCGAGCGCTACGCGGCATCAATCGCCGAGGCGGTGTTCAACCTCTTCGACTGCTGGATCACGCCGGAACTCTTCGACGCCCGCCTCGATTTCGCGATCCGCAGCTGGGCGCAGACGGCTCCGGATCTCAAGCGCATGGTGGAGCGGGCCGATGCCGACCGGATCGAGGCGATCCGGGCGATGTTCGAACGCCACGGCTTCTCCGCCGAGCAGGCTGACATCCGCGCGCGGAACGTCTACCTTACTCAGGTGGGCTACATCGCGATGATGACCGAGGAACCGCTTGAGACGCGTCTGGCGCGGATGCCGGTCTATGTCGAGGCTTTCACGGGACGGGCGCCCGCCCCGTCCGATACGGAGCGGTTCATGGCGCGGCACGTCCCGAGAGAAGCGGAAATCGCATGAGGATCGGCTTCGTCGGAACCGGCGTGATCTCGGCGGCTGTCATCGAGGGCCTGTGCCTCGTCCCGGAGGGCGAGACCGCCCCCGAGATCACCGTGTCGCCGCGGTCCGAAGCGACGTCCCGCGATCTGGCCGCGCGCCATCCGACCGTCCGGCGGGCGGAATCGAACCAGGACGTGGTGGACGAAACCGACGCGGTCTGCCTCGGGGTGCTGCCGGCGCAGCTCGACGAGATTCTCGCCACGCTCCGGTTTCGAGACGGCCAGGTGGTGATCAGCTTCGTCTTCGGCGCGGACGCGGCCGGCGTCGCCGCGAGGATCGACGCGGATGCGCGGGTCTGTCAGGCGGTTCCTCTGCCGACGGCGGCGCGACGCGAAGGTCCTCTGCTGCTGTACCCGGCTATCCCCGAGGCGCGCGACCTGCTGGCCCCGCTCGGCACGTTGATCGTGCCGGAGGATCCCGCGCAGATGGCCGCGTACGCGTTGGGCGGCGCGCAGATGTCCAGCTTCTTCGCCCTCGCCCTGGAGGCCGTCGACGGACTCGCCGCCCATGGCGCGACGCGTGCCGGCGCGCGGGACTACGTCATGGCTATGTACGCGGCCCTGGCGCGCACCGGTCTCGCGACACCGGCCGACGAGCTGGCCCGCCTGCCCGAGCGTCACGAGACCCCGGGCGGCGTGAACGAGGCCTGCCGCGCGCACCTCGCCGGCCTCGGCTGGTTCGACGCCTATCGCGGCGCCATCGACGCGGTGGCGCGGAAGAACCGGAACGCAGGCGGGCTGACGGCGATGCGGGGCGGCACGATCACCATCCTCCTGCTCCTCCTCGCCGGCGTCGGCTCCTACGCCATGTGGCTCACGAGCACGACCGGCTTCGAGTTCCGCGAAACGGCCGGTCCCGAGGGCTTCCGGGGGATCGGGACCGGCGACGCGACCGTCGCCTTCGACCCTTTCGCCGGCATCGGCGACCCCGTCGGGGACGCGCCGCGGCCCGAGCCCTTGGTCGCGGACCTCTGCGTCGCGCTCTTCGGCGGCGTCCCGCCCGAGGGCGTGGTTCCGGTCGCGGTCTTCTCGGACTACCAGTGCGCCTGGTGCCGGGCGCTCTCGGAGACGCTGATGGCGATGGACGGCGACGGCGTGGCGGTGACTTGGCACGAGTGGCCGGTCTTCGGCCCGGCGTCCGAGACCGCCGCGCGCGCCGCGCTCGCCGCCGGTATGCAGGGCGGCTATTCCGCGATCCACCGGCGGCTGATGAACGGCGCCTTCGCTCCGACGCCGGCCTACCTCGCGGCGCTCGCCGAGGAGGAGGGGCTGGACCCCGTCCGGCTTCTCTCCGACATGGAGAGCCGGCAGGTGACCGCGCGTCTGGACCTAGGTCTCGCGCTCGCCGAGGAGTTCGGGTTCCGCGGAACGCCGGGACTGATCGTCGGACATACCGTCGTCGAGGGAAGCCTCCCGGAACGCGCCCTCCGCGATCTCGTCGGGATCGAGCGCGAGGCCGGGCCGCCGCCCGTCTGCCGGCCCGCGGGCGCCGCCTGATGCGTCTTGCGGGCCGCCGGCCCGTGCTGTTCAATCGCGCGATGGCTTCGGGGAGGGGACGCTTCGAATGATCGCGCTGGGCTGCATCGCCGACGATTTCACCGGCGCGACCGATCTGGCGGGCCTGCTCGCCCGCAGCGGCGTCCGCGTCTCGCTCCGGATGGGCGTCCCGGACGAGGATCCCGCCGTCGCCGATCCCGCCCCGTTCGAGGTGATCGCGCTCAAATGCCGGACTGCGCCCGTGGCCGAGGCGGTTTCCGAATGCCGCGCCGCGCTCGCCTGGCTGCGGGCGGCGGGCGCGGAAAGGTTCTTCTGGAAATACTGCTCCACCTTCGATTCCACGCCGCGCGGCAATATCGGCCCCGTGGCCGAGGCGCTGATGGCCGATCTCGGCGCCGACCAGACGATCTACTGCCCCGCCTTCCCCGAGAACGGACGCGCCGTCTTCATGGGCCGCCTCTTCGTCGGCGAGGTCCCCATCGACGAGAGCCCGATGAAGGACCACCCGCTGACGCCCATGCGCAATTCGAGCCTGATGCGGCTTCTCGCGCCCCAGGTCACGCGCCCGGTCGGTCTCGCCAACCGTCTCATGGTCGCGCGCGGCCCGGAGGCGCTGCGCGCGCGGCTCGACACGCTGCGCGCCGAAGGCGTCGCGCACGTGATCGTCGACGCGGTGGCGGACGAGGATCTGCGGACCATCGCGACGGCCTGCCGGGACATGGCCCTTCTGACCGGCGGCAGCGCGGTCGCCGCGCCGCTGCCAGCGCTCTACCTCGAGGACGGGCTTCTCGAGGCGGCCGCGCCCGCGCCAAGTCCGCCGATCGGCCCCGGCGCCATCGTCCTGTCGGGCAGCTGCTCGGCGATGACCCGCGCCCAGGTGGCCGCCTTCGCGGATCGCGGCCCCGCCCTGCGCCTCGACCCGCTCGCGCTCGCGGCGGACGGCGACGCGGAGGCGCGGGCCTGGCTCGCGGCGCTGGACCCGGCCGAGACACCGATGATCTACGCCACCGCCGAGCCCGAAGACGTCCGCGCGGCCCAGGACGCGCTCGGCGTGGCGGAAGCGGGCGCGCTCGTCGAGGACGCGCTTGCCCGTCTGGCTCTCGACGCGCGGGACCGCGGCGCGCGGCGCTTCGTCGTGGCCGGCGGCGAGACCGCCGGCGCCGTCACCCGCGCGCTCGGCGTCACGCGCCTCGCCATCGGCGCGGAAATCGCGCCCGGCGTGCCCTGGACCTTCAGCGAGAGCGGCGGCGAGGCGGTGGCGCTCGCCCTCAAATCCGGCAATTTCGGGGCGGAGACGTTCTTCGCCGACGCCCTCGCGGCGCTGGACGCCCGATGAGCGACGACGCCCGCCTGCGGGAGGAAATCTGCCGCCTCGCCGCGTCGCTCTTCGCGCGGGGCCTGACGGCGGGCGCGAGCGGCAACATCTCGGCGCGCACCGGGGACGGCGGCCTGCTCGTCACGCCGACGGGCAGCAGCTTCGGCGCGCTCGATCCCGCGCGCCTGACGCTCTTCGACGCGTCGATGCGGCGGCTTTCCGGCGACCCGCCGACCAAGGAGATGCCGCTCCACGCCGCGTTCTACGAGACGCGCGGCGACCGCGCCGGCGCCGTCGTCCACCTGCATTCGACCCATTCGGTCGCGCTCTCGGTCCTGCCCGACACCGATCCCGACAACATGCTGCCGCCGATCACCGCCTACGGCGTGATGCGGCTCGGCAAGGTCCGGCTCCTGCCCTATTTCATGCCCGGCGATCCTGCGATGGGCGACGCGATCCGGAGCCTGGCCGGCAAACGCAGCGCGGTCGTTCTCGCCAATCACGGACCCGTCGTGGCGGGCAAGGACATCGAGGCGGCGGTGAACGCCATCGAGGAGCTGGAAGAGACCGCGAGACTGACGCTGCTCACGCGCGGCATGGCGCCCCGGCTCCTGACCGAGGCGCAGGTCGGGGAACTGGTGCGCGAATTCGAGGTGGAATGGGAATGACGCGATTTTCGGCCAATCTGGGCTTTCTCTGGACGGAACTGCCGCTGCCCGAGGCGATCCGCGCGGCGGCGCGCGCCGGCTTCGCGGCGGTGGAGTGCCATTTCCCCTACGCGGTCGATCCGTCGGAAACCCTCGCGGCGCTGACGGAAACCGGCCTGCCGATGCTCGGGCTCAACACCATCCGGGGCGGGACCGGAGACAACGGTCTCGCGGCGATCCCGGGACGCGAGGACGAGGCCCGCGCCGCCATCGCCCAGGCCGTGGACTACGCCGCCGCCATCGGCGCGCGCAACGTGCACGTGATGGCCGGCATAGCGGAAGGCCCCGAGGCGCACGCCACCTTCGTCGCCAACCTCCGCCACGCCCGCGCGCTGGCGGAGGCCGCCGACGTTCCGGGCATCCTGATCGAGCCGCTGAACCGGCGTGACGCGCCCGGCTATTTCCTCCGGACCTCCGGACAGGCCCGCGCGATCATCGAGGAGATCGGCGATCCGGGCCTGCGGCTGATGTTCGACTGCTACCACACCCAGGTCACCGAGGGCGACGTGACCCGCCGGATGACCGACCTCCTGCCGATCATCGGCCATGTCCAGATCGCCGGCGCCCCGTCGCGCGCCGAGCCCGACGAGGGCGAACTCGATTACCGCCACGTCCTCTCCGCGCTCGACGCGCTCGGCTGGGACGCGCCCGTCGGCGCCGAATACCGCCCGCGGACCACGACCGAGGCCGGCCTCGGCTGGATGGCGACGCTCGGATCCTGACCGGCGCGGCGACGGCCGGCTCCGATTCCCGTTGTCTGGACTTCGCCGAGTTGGTATTCGGTGCGGGCCGAGGGCACCGCGCCCGGCCGGCGCCCCAGTGGCGGAACTGGTAGACGCAGGGGATTCAAAATCCCCCGCCGCGAGGCTTGCCGGTTCGAGTCCGGCCTGGGGTACCATTGTCACTTTGCTTCGCGTCTTGCCGCTCGCTTGAACACCGCCTTCCTGAAAACAGGATTCGAGCCCGCGTCGCGAGCCACCTTCACGTTTCGAGGCAAGTCGAGCCCCGCCTTGACGAAGCGCGCGCATCCATGGCGGCGGAGCCGGGTTCCGCGTCGATTTTCTCATCTCTCGGGCACCCCGTGGCGCAGGGCGAGCTCAGCCTGTATGTCCTCGCGGGAGATGCGGGTGCGTTGACCAACGCATCGGCGGACGAGCCTCGCGAAAGGATACGGACATGCGAACGCATTTGCCGACCCGCGCCTTCGGTCGGACGGGCCTTGAAATCACCCGGACCGGCTTCGGCGCATGGGCCATCGGCGGCAACATGTGGGGGCCCCAGGACGACGCCGAAAGCGTCGCCGCGATCCGCCATGCGGTGGAGCGCGGGATCAACTGGATCGACACGGCCGCCGTCTACGGCAACGGCCATTCCGAGGAGGTCATCGCCGAGGCGCTGCGGCCTCTCGGCCCGGACGAGCGGCCCCTCGTGTTCACCAAGGGCGGCATCGTCCGCGACGCGGACGGCACGAATCCGAGGCGTGTGGCTGCCGACATCCGAAAGCAGTGCGAGGACTCGCTGAGGCGGCTGCAGGTCGAACGCATCGATCTCTACCAGCTGCATTGGCCCTCCGACGACGTCTCGCTCGAAGAGAGCTGGGGGGCGATGCTTCGGCTGAAGGCGGACGGCCTCGCGGCGCATGTCGGCCTGTCGAATCACGGCGTGGAACAGCTCGAGGAGGCCGAGGCGCTCGGTCACGTCGAGACCCTGCAGCCGCCGTTCTCCGCCATAAGGCGGGCGGCGGCGGAGACGCTTCTGCCCTGGTGCGCGGAGCACGGGACGGGCGTGATCTGTTACAGCCCGATGCAGGCCGGACTGCTGACGGGCGCGTTCTCGCGCGAGCGGGCGGCCTCGCTCGCCGAAAACGACCACCGGCGGGCGAACCCCCAGTTTCAGGGACCGTTACTGACGGCGAATCTCGCGCTGGCGGACGCGTTGAAGCCGATCGCCGAGAAGCACGGGGCGAGCCCGGGCGCGGTCGCCATAGCCTGGTGCCTGGCCTGGCCGGGGCTGACGGGCGCCATCGTGGGCGCGCGCTCGCCCGCGCAGGTGGACGGCTGGATCGCCGCCGCGACACTGGAACTCGACGCGGAGGACATGGCGACGATCGCGGCGGCCATCGAGGAGACCGGCGCCGGAGAAGGGCCGTCGCGGCCGAGCTGAGCCTGCGCGGGAGCCCGACAGGCCGAATGCGGGTCCGGCCCGGCCGTCATGGACCCGCCGCCAAGCCGGTGCCTTTCCGCCCTCGCCTGCCCACCGTTCTTTCCGCCGTTCCGGTGCGCCTCGGCCTTCCCGAGCTCATCGCCGCGCGTCCGACCCCTCTGCACGTCCACGATGAACGTGGCAAGCCGGTTGGCGTCGCGGTGTCACTTGTATCGGTCTGTCACGTCAATGCGTCTGGATGAGGTGATGTTCTGCCGTTGGATCCATGTGCACTTCGCGGATGTCTCGGTCATCCGACATGCTCCCGAGATTGGGCCAAGCAGCCGACTTCGCCAAACCCGCTTCGGAGGCTACCGGACGGGTGATCGCCCGCCACCGGCCGTCACGGCGCGATCGAGCAGCATCCATGCAGAAGCCGCGGCCCGGCGCCATCATCCAGAATGACCGCCGCGTTCAGGCCGAATGCCCGGTCCGACATTCCGTCAGAGCAGGCGCCGGGCGCCATGAAAGCGTGGACCGCGACGCCGTCGCCCGCGGCCTTCAGACCGCGACGGATGTCGCCCGGGATCTCGCCGCCGAGAACGGTCGCCTCGCCCAGCGCCCATGCGCCATCCGGCGTCGACCAGCTCATGCCCCCGTCCTCCATCCCGAGCGTCCAGAACGGCTCCGTCCCGAAGCAGGACAGCGTCGGCGGAACCTCGCCCGCCCGCCACGTGCCGTCCTGACGCGCCAGAAAACGCATCGCGACCCAGCCGCTCCCCTCCCCCTTGTTGACCCTTCCCCAGCCATCCTCCGTCGCGGTGATCTCGACGCCGCGCGCGTCCGGCTCCAGCGTGCCGACGATCCCGGCCCGCGCGCCGGGTTCGGAGCGGACGTTCAGGGCGTCATCGGCGGCCACGCCCGTCACGTCGAACAGGTCGGGCAGCGGCCCGTCCGCGGCGCGCGCCGCGCCGCAAAGCGCGAGGCCGGCGGCGACGACGCCCGCGAACGCCCGCATCATGGCAGCACCCGCTTCACGCCGTCCGCGTCCACGGCGACGAAGACGAATTTGGCCTCCGTCACCCGGTGATGGTCGCCGGACGGCTGGCGCCGGACCCAGACCTCCACGTCTATGGTCATCGACGTCGTTCCCTCCCGGATCATCTCGGCGTGGATCGAGACCACGTCGCCGACATGGACGGGCCGGTGGAACGTCATGGCCTCGACGGCGACCGTCGCCACCCTGCCGCGCGCGCGGTGCCGCGCGAGGACGGACGAGCCGAGATCCATCTGCGCCATGATCCAGCCGCCGAAGATGTCGCCGTTCGCGTTCGTGTCCGCCGGCATCGCGATGGTCTGCAGCGTCAGGTCGCCCCGGGGCGCGCGATCGGTCAAAATTCCTCCTCCCGCCGCGCCCCGCGCGGCGTCTCGGGCGCACGCGTTCATCAAGCGTGCGGACTCATGTTTACATCGCGCCGCGGGATGGTCCATAGAGCGTCGCCGAAGCGGTTCGGGGAGGAACGCCCGGAATGGACTACGCCTCGATCACCGCGACCTTTCGCGCGCTCGCGCTCGCGGCGGGCGGACGGATCATGGAGGTGTACGGCAGGGCGGATTTCGAAGTCGCGGCCAAGTCCGACGATTCGCCGGTCACCGAGGCGGACCTCGCCGCCGACCGCGTCATCGGCGACGGCCTCGCGACGGCGCTTCCCGACATTCCGGTGGTCACGGAAGAGCGGCGCGAGAGCCACGCGCTGACCGCCGACACCTTCATTCTGGTCGATCCGCTCGACGGCACCAAGGAATTCGTGCGACGGCGCGGGGATTTCACCGTCAACATCGCGCTGATCGAGAACGGCGTCCCGACCCGCGGCGTCGTCTACGCGCCCGCCCGCGGGCGGCTGTTCTACACCGGCGCCGACGGCGCCTCGGTCGAGGAGGGCGGCGCCCACGACGTCGCGGAGATCGGACCGCTCACCCCGATGGAGGTCGCGCCGGCGGATCCGGACGCGCTCGTCGTCGTCGCGTCGAAATCGCATCGCGACCAGGCGACCGACGACTACATCTCGCGCTATCCGGTCGCGGATTTCCGCTCGGCGGGCTCGTCGCTCAAATTCTGCCTCGTCGCGGCGGGCGAGGCCGACCTCTATCCCCGGCTCGGCCGCACGATGGAATGGGACACCGCCGCGGGCGACGCCGTGCTGCGCGGCGCGGGCGGCGGCGTGGTCCGCTTCGACGACCACACGCCCCTCGCGTACGGAAAGCCCGGATACGAGAACCCGTTCTTCATCGCGTCCTCCCCCGCCGTCCGTCTGATCGCGGGATAGGCGATGTCCGTCCTTCTCGTCATCCCCGCGCGCTACGCCTCCACCCGCTACCCCGGCAAACCGCTGGTCGAGCTGCGCGGCGCGTCCGGCGTCCCGCGCAGCCTCATCCGCCGCTCCTGGGACGCCGCCCGCGCCGTCGAGGGCGTGGACCGCGTGGTGATCGCCACCGACGACGACCGCATCGCCGACGCGGCGGCGGGCTTCGGAGCCGAGGTGGTGATGACCTCGGAGAATTGCCGCAACGGAACCGCGCGCTGCGCCGCCGTCGCGGAGGCGCTGGGCCCGGACCACGACATCGTCGTCAACCTCCAGGGCGACGCGCCGCTGACCCCGCCCTGGTTCGTCACCGCGCTGGTCGAGGCGATGGAGGCCGACCCGGGCGTTCCCGTCGCCACGCCGGTCCTGCGCTGCGACGCGACCGCTCTGGCGGGCTTTCTCGAGGACCGCCGCAACGGCCGCGTCGGCGCGACCACGGCCGTCTTCGACCGGCACGGCCGCGCGCTCTACTTCTCCAAGGAGGTCATCCCGCATGTCGGCCGCCCCCTCGGCCCCTACGAGGCGATCCCCGTCTTCCACCATGTCGGCGTCTACGCCTATCGCCGCGCGCCGCTGCTGGCCTATGCCGGCTGGACGGCCGGCCCGCTCGAGACCTGGGAGGGGCTGGAGCAGCTCGGCTTCATGGAGAATGGCGTGCCGGTCCATTGCGTCGAGGTCGCGGCGCGCGGCCACGCCTTCTGGGAGCTCAACAACCCGTCGGACGTCCCGCGCATCGAGGACATCCTCCGCTCGACGGGGCTGCCGTGACGTCGTCGCGCCCCGAGGCAAGGAACAATTCGCCGTCCAACCGGCTTTAGGATACGATCATGGCCCGGGCCGCCGCGCCGAACATTCGCCGTACGATTGGAGCAAGAGATGTCGAACGCAGTCACCAAGGCCGTCTTTCCCGTCGCGGGTTTCGGAACGCGCTTTCTCCCGGCGACCAAGAGCGTCCCGAAGGAGATCCTGCCGCTGATCGACCGGCCGCTGATCCAGTACGCCATCGACGAGGCCCGCGCCGCCGGCATCCGCGAGTTCATCTTCGTCACGTCCCGGGGCAAGAGCGCGCTGGAGGACTATTTCGACAGCGCTCCGGAACTCGAGGAGACCCTCGTCAAGGGACAGAAGCACGACCTCATCGACGAGCTTCGCCGCTCGGACATGGAGAGCGGCGCGATCGCGTACATCCGGCAGCACGAGCGGCTGGGTCTGGGCCATGCCGTCTGGTGCGCCCGCCGCCTGATCGGCGACGAGCCCTTCGCGGTGATCCTGCCCGACGACATCATCGACGCGGACAAGCCCTGTCTCCAGCAGATGATCGAGACCTACGCCGAGACCGGCGGCAACATGGTCGCGGCGATGGAGGTGCCCCCGGAGAAGGTCTCGGCGCTCGGCATCTTCGACGTGGAAAGCACGGAAGGCTCCGCCCTGCCGGTCCGCGGAATGGTCGAGAAGCCGAAACCCGAGGACGCCCCGTCCAACCTCGCGGTGATCGGCCGCTACATCCTGACGCCTCAGGTTCTGACCAACCTCGACCGGATGAAGAAGGGCGCCGGGGGCGAGGTGCAGCTCACCGACGCGATCGCCGAGGAGATCGTGCAACGCGGTGACGTCACGGCCTTCCGCTTCGAGGGCCGCCGCTTCGATTGCGGCTCGAAAGCCGGGTATCTCCAGGCGACCGTCGCCTTCGCGCTCGCGCGGCCGGAATTGCGCGGAGAGTTCCTGGAATTCCTCAAGGACATCGCGTCCGCCGAGTTCGAGGACCATACGGGCGCGCGTACCGCCGCCCAGTAGGCGCGCCGCGCGCGCCTTCTCCGGGTTCAGGCCGCCTGTTCGGCCTTGTCGTCGGTCAGAATCGCGTAGATCGCCGACGGATCGAAGGTCGAGCGGAGCTTGGCGCAGACGTCCTCGTTGCGCAGCGTCCGCGAGACCCGGGCCAGCGCCTTGAGATGATCGGCTCCCGCGCCGTCCGGCGCGAAGAGGGCGAACACCAGGTCCACGGGCTGTCTGTCGATCGACTCGAAATCCACGGGCTTCTCCAGACGCGCGAACAGGCCGATCACGCGGCTGACGCCCGGGAAGCGCGCGTGCGGGATCGCCACGCCGCGTCCTACCCCGGTCGGGCCGAGCGCCTCCCGTTCCATGAGCGCGCGGTAGACCTGATTGGCGGGCAGGCCGTAAGCCCCTTCCGCCATGTCGGCGATATCCTGGAGAAGGCGTTTCTTGCTCGTGGCCTTGAGCGGCGCGCGAACCGCGTCGGCGCCGATGATGTCCGAAAGCTCCATGACGGGCTCCCTCGCGTATTTTAGGGTTACTGCTTCGCGTTCCGCGGGTCGATCCAGCCGATGTTGCCGTCCTCGCGCGTGTAGACGACGTTGACGCCGCCATGCTTCTCGTTGCGGAAGACCATCATGTGCGCGTTCGAAAGCTCCATGTGCATGACCGCCTCGCCGACCGACAGCGTCAGGATCGGCGTCTCCATCTCGGCGACGATCACGGGCTGGAGCGTCTCCGGCTCCTCACCCTCGCCCCAGTCGCGTCCGCCTTCAAGGACATAGGACGGCGCGCCGATCGCGTCGATCGGATCCACGCGGTCCCGATGGTGGTCCTTCAACCTGCGCTTGTATCGGCGGAGCTGTTTCTCCATGCGATCGACCGCGTTCTCGAACGACGCGTAAATGCCGGACGCGCGGCCCTTGGCCTGGACGGACATGCCGCTCGACAGATGAACCGACGCGTCGGTGACGAACTCGTGCCGGTCCTTGGAGAACGTCACGACCGCCTCCACCGGCCGGTCGAAATACTTCCCGACGGACTCCGCGAGACGGTCCTCGACATGGCTGCTCAGCGCTTCGCCGATGTCGATATGCTTGCCGCTGACCTGAATGCGCATGCGATCCTCTGGTTTGCGTCGGGGCTCACCGCCGACGTGGTGTCGTTCCGGTCCGCCTTCCACGGGCGGACCCTATGGACGGGTCACCTCCCGGTGTCAATCACGCGTCCCCGTCAGCGCGGACGCCCCCAGCGCTCCGAACGCGGCCGGCGCCCCCCTGTTCCGGCGTCGCAGAACGGAAGACGGAATGCCCATCGTCTCACGGTATTTGGCGACGGTGCGCCGCGCAATGTCTATCCCCTCTCCGTTGAGAATCCGGACGATCCTGTCGTCCGAGAGCGTCGCCGGCGCGCGCTCGTCGAGGATCAGACGGCGGATGCGGTCCTGCACGGCGAACGCCGAGAACGCCTCGCCTTGCCCGAGACCGTGAATCGACGCGCTGAAGAAGCGTCGGAACTCGAAGGTGCCGTGTTCGCAGCTCAGGATCTTGCCGGCGGCCACACGACTTACGGTTGATTCGTGGAGGTCGAGTTTTTCCGCCACCTCGCGGCGCGTCAGGGGCCGCATCTCGGCGGGCCCGCCGTCGAAAAACCTCTCCTGCCGGCGCACGATCTCGGTCGAGACCCGCAGCATCGTCCGCGCGCGCTGCTCCAGGCTTCGGACCAGCCAGTTCGCGTTCGCGCTGCATTCGGAGATGAACGTCCGGGCCGCCGCGTCGGTCCCCGCCAGATCCGCCACGTAGGCGTTGTTGACCAGCACGCGTGGCAGCGTCTCGGTGTTGAGCTCGACCGTCAGCGTCGAATCCCTGCCGCGCCCGACGTGAACGTCCGGCACCGCGACCTGGATCGGCGCGGCGCCGAACCGCTCTCCAGGCCTGGGATCGAGCGCGCGCAGCTCGTCCAGCATCTCCGCGAGTTCCTCGCCATCGACCCCGCAGAGCCGCGCCAGCTCCTGCATCCTGCCGCGCGCCGCCATCCCGAGGTTCTCGATCAGCGTCTGGATCACCGGATCGAGCCGGTCGCGCTCCCGCAGCTGGAGCGTCATGCACTCCCTGAGATTCCGCGCGCCGACGCCGGCGGGGTCGCAGCCCTGGAGTTTCGCCAGACCCTCGCCCAGCGCCGCGAGAGGCAGCCCGCTGCGCTCCGCCACCTCGTCCAGCGGCACGCGCAGATACCCGTCCTCGTCCAGTTCGTCCGCGAGGAACAGCGCCGCCGCCGAGACCGTGGCGTCGAGACGCATGGAGCCGATCTGCGCGTGCAGGTGGTCGTAGAGGCTCGGCGCGGAGGCGATGTTCTCGAGCGCGCTCCAGTCGCCGTCGCCGCCGGACCGCGCGACCGCCGGGCCGGCGCTCTGCGGCCGCGCCGGCGCGACCACCTCCAGAAGCGGGTTCTTCTCCGCCTCCTCCGCGACGTATTCCGCCAGCTCGAGGTTCGTCATCCGCAGCAGCCGGAGCGCCTGCTGCAATTGCGGGGTCAGCGCGAGCGACTGGTTCTGGCGCAGTTCGAGACGCGGTGAGACCGCCATCAATCCCCTCCGGCTCTCGGGGCCCCGGATCGGGCCTCAGATGCGGAACGACTCGCCGAGATACACCCGTCGGACATTCGCGTCGCGCACGACCTCCTCCGGAGTCCCGTCCATCAGAACGCTTCCATCATGGAGTATATAGGCGCGGTCGACGATATCCAACGTCTCGCGGACGTTGTGGTCGGTGATCAGCACCCCGATGCCCCGGTCCTTGAGATGCCGCACGAGATTCCGGATGTCGGCGACGGCCAGCGGATCGACCCCCGCGAACGGCTCGTCGAGCAGCACGTAGCGCGGCTGCGCGGCGAGGCAGCGCGCGATCTCGACCCGCCGCCGCTCCCCGCCGGAGAGGGAGATCGCGGCGGCCCGGCGCAGATGCGCCAGCGAGAACTCGCCCAGCAGCTCGTCCAGCATCTCGTTGCGCTTCTCGCGGTCCTTCACGCTCACCTCGAGGATCGAGCGGATGTTGTTCGCCACCGTCATGCCGCGGAAGATCGAGGCCTCCTGCGGCAGATAGCCGACGCCGAGTTTCGCGCGCCGGTACATCGGCAGCCGCGTCACGTCCTGCCCGTCCACCGTGATCCGCCCGGTATCGGGCGGGACCAGCCCGGCGATGGCGTAGAAGCAGGTCGTCTTGCCCGCGCCGTTGGGTCCGAGCAGCGCCGCCACCTCGCCGCGCCGGAGCTGCAGCGACACGTCCCGCAGCACCGGCCGCCTCTGATAGCTCTTGCCGATGCGCGACACCGTCAGACCGGACCCGCCCTCGGTCACGCGCAGGTCGGGCGCCGGGGTCACCGCGTCGCGCCCGGCGTGAAGATCGTGCGCACCCGCCCGTCGAGCGCGCCCGTCCCGGCGTTGAGATCGATGGTCAGCCGCTCGCTCGACAGAGCGTTGGCGCCCTGGGTCAGGAGGACGTCGCCCTCCATCAGGATCGTCCCCGCCGCGACGTCGTAGGTCGCTGTCTGAGATTCCGCCGCCTCCGCGCCGTTGCTCAGCGTCACGTTGCCGCTGGCCAGCATCCGCTCCACCGCGCCCGTGCCGTCGCCGCCCTCATCCGCGTAGAACACCTCCAGCCGGTCCGCCGCCATGCGCAGCGTGCCCTGGCCCACCTTCACGCCCCCCGCGAAGACCGCCGTCCCCGCCGCCTGGTCGAGCGTCAGCCCGTCCGCCGTGATCTCGACCTGCGCCGTCGGGTCGTGCTTCAACCCGCCGAACGGCACCTGCGCGCCCTGCGCCGCGGCCATGGGAGCGGCGCAGACCAGGATCGCGGCGGCCCAGGACCTCGCGCGCATGTCTCGTGCTCCTCTCACTCCGGCCGGCTCGCGGGATCGTATACCAGCCGCACGCCGTTTCCGAAAGTGATCAGCCGCGCGCCCTCAGCACCCGCCGAAGGCTCGATCCGCAGCGTCTCCGAATCGATCCGCCCCATCGGCCCCTCCGTCACCACCCCGCCCCGCGCCTCGAGCACCCCGAGCCGCAGATCCACCGACACGTCGTCCCCCGTCACCGCGAGCCCCTCCGATGTCGCGATCCGCACCGCCCCGGTCAGCGCGAGATCCTGCGCGTCGAGATCGATCTCCCCCGACCGCGCCGCGATGTCGGCGGCGGTCCCGTCGGTGAAATCGATCCGCCCGTCGAGCCCGGTCAGCGTCGCGCGGGTGGGCGGCGCCGCGTCCGGCACCACGACCTCCGCCGTGAACCGGAAGCGGTCGTCGCCGCGCGTCGATCCCGTCAGCGTCGGATTGGTGACCCGCATCCCCGCCCCGAGCGCGGCGATGTCGCCCGGGCTGAACGTGATGGTCGCGCCCGGCCCGTCATCGTTCTGGATCAGGAACAGCGCCGAGAGCATCGCCAGCGCCACGAGCGGCAGCCCGACCTTGAGCACCGTCACGAACCGCGAATAGAGCTCCGGCGCCGCCACCTCAGACCACGCCCGCCCGCAGACAGTCGTGCACGTGCAGGATGCCCGCGACCCGTCCCGGCGCCTCCGGGTCGACCGCGAACAGCGTCGTGATCTTCGCCGCGTTCATGATGCCCAGCGCCTCCGACGCCAGCGCCCCCGCCGGAATCGTCCGCGGCTCCCGCGTCATCACGTCGCCCGCGACGCGCTCGAGCAGCCCGGCCATGTTCCGCCGCAGGTCGCCGTCGGTGATGATCCCCGCCAGCGCCCCGTCCCCGTCGAGCACGCCCACCACCCCGAATCCCTTGGCGCTGATCGTAAGGAGCGCCTCGCCCATCGGCGCGTCCATCCCGATCAGCGGCACCTCGCCCCCGGAATGCATCAGGTGCGCCACGGTGGCGAGCCGCGCCCCGAGCCTCCCGCCGGGATGGAACCCCCGGAAATCCTCCGGCGTGAAATCCCGGCTTCCCATCAGCGCCACTGCCAGCGCGTCGCCCAGCGCCAGCGTCATCGTGGTGGACGTGGTCGGCGCGAGCCCCATGGGACAGGCCTCGCGGACGGGCGGCAGGACCAGCCCCACGTCGGACCGCGCGATCAGCGTGCTGTCGCGCCGCCCCGCGACGCCGATCAGCGGGATCGAGAAGCGTCGGGAATAGGCGATCATGTCGGCGAGCTCCGGCGTCTCGCCGGAATTCGACAGGAGAACCACCACGTCCGCGCCGGTGATCATCCCGAGATCGCCGTGGCTCGCCTCGGCCGGATGCACGAACAGCGCCGGCGTGCCGGTCGAGGCGAAGGTCGCCGCGATCTTGCGCGCGACATGGCCCGACTTTCCCATGCCCGACACGATCACCCGGCCGGACGAGGCGAGGATCAGGTCGACGGCCCGCGCGAAATCCGCCCCGAGCGAATCGTGCAGCGCGCGCAGCGCCTCCGCCTCCGCGGCGACCACCGCGCGTCCCGCCGCGACCAGCCGTCCGGGATCGCGCGGCTCCGGCGCGGGGGTCACCCGGCGCGCCTCACGAATGGGCGAAGATGTCCGTGTCCGGCCACCCCGCCAGATCGAGCGCCGCCCGATGCGGCAGGAAATCGAAGCACGCCCGCGCCAGCTCCGTCCGCCCCTCGCGCCCCAGCCGCGACGTCCAGCTCGGCCTTGAGCCGGTGCAGATAGAGCACGTCGGACGCCGCGTATTCGATCTGCGCCTGGCTCAGCGTCGCGGCGCCCCAGTCGCTGGACTGCTGCTGCTTGGAGATGTCCACGTCGATCAGTTCGCGCGTCAGGTCCTTGAGGCCATGACGGTCGGTATAGGTCCGCACGAGCTTGGAGGCGATCTTGGTGCAGTAGACCGGCGCGGTCATCACGCCGAAGGCGTGCATCAGCACCGCGATGTCGAAGCGCCCGAAATGGAAGATCTTCAGGACGTCCGGATCGCCCAGCATCGCCGCGAGGTTCGGCGCGGCGTCCTGCCCGAGAGCCACCTGGACCAGATGCGCGTCGCCGTCGCCCGCCGACATCTGCACGAGGCAGAGCCGGTCGCGCGCCGGATGAAGCCCCATGGTCTCGCAATCGATCGCGACGCTCGGCCCCAGATCGAGCCCGTCCGGCAGATCGCCCTGATGTAGATGGTTCGCCATTGTTCCTCGACCCTTGACGCGACGCCGCCGGTCCGTCCGGTCGATCCCGTCGCGGGGAGGATGGTGCCCAGGAGAGGACTCGAACCTCCACTTCGTTTCCAAAACTGGCACCTGAAGCCAGCGCGTCTACCAATTCCGCCACCTGGGCAGGTGTCGATTGGCGCGATGTATACGCGGGCCCGGAGCCTGTCAATGGACCGCGCCGGTTCCCCGGCGCGGTCGATCCCGTGACATCAACGCGGCGAGAACATCGCCTCGATCTCGTCGAACACCGCGTCGAGAAGCATGCTCGTCGCCTCCCGCCCCGAGAACCGGAGGATCCATCCGTCCCGCGCGACTTCACGACGGATGACGAGGCCGTGCCGGGGCCGAAGCGTCCGGCGCGGTCGCCCGCCCCGGCCGCCCCCGCGTCCCGTGCCCGCCGGCTCGTCCCGTGCGACGCCTCGGCCTCGTCGAGGATCGGGAGGAGCGCCCGCCACTGGCTTCGTGATCCCTCGGCGTCGTCTCCTCCAGAGTTGCGATGATGAGATCGCCCAGCCCGGCCTGGAACGCGCGCGCCAGCCGCAGCGCCCGCGCCTGGCTCAGCGCCTCCGGTTCGGTCATCGCGCCTTCGATCTCCTCGGCCAGGCGCGCGAGCATCCGGAGGCGGCCGCGCTTCTGTCTCGTCGCGGTCGAATAGAGCGCGTCCACCGCCTCCTCGATGGTCCCGTAAAGCCCCTGCTCCTTCGCCGCGACCGCGACCATGCCCCGCTCATAGGGCGACAGGTCGGATCGGATCTCGTTCTCCTCGACCATCGCCACCACGGCCTCGGCCACGCTCGCGGGCTCGCGCACGAAGGCGGGGATGGACAGATACTTCTCCTGCTTCGAGAGTTCGTGGAGCTTGCGGAACACCGCGACCCGCCGGAAGCCCGAGATCAGGCCGTGCGTGATCCCGCCGCGCGGCTCGCGCAGCTTGAACACCTCGACCGGCATCCGGAGGCCCGACCGCGCCACCGAGAGCTGAAGCTCGGTCAGAGCTTCGGGATCGATGGTCGCGCGGTCGCGGGTCAGCGCCGTCTCGTCGATGGATGCGACCGGTATCAGTATCGGGGCGTCTGTCATGCCGTCTCCTGCGTTTTCCCGCCGCACAGAATGCCCCAAGTGCGACGCCGTTGCTCCGGATCGCGGAGCGGCGCGCGCCGACCGCGCGGCCGCCAAACCGGATTTCCGCGTTAACGAAGAATCAGGATTTGAAACATGAACGATATCAGAGACTTGCTATAGGTTCACGCGTGGACAACGCGTTCCCTCGCCGTGCGACCCGCGCCGGCCGAGGGTCTCGCTTGTCCCGCCGCCCCGATAATTCTATGTCACACCTGACCGACCGTCGGGAGAATCGCATGTCCAGCACCACCCCCCTCGTCACCGTTTTCGGCGGGTCCGGCTTCGTCGGACGCTACATCTGCCGCCGCATGGCCAAGGCCGGCTGGCGCGTCCGCGTCGCGGTCCGACGGCCCGACGAGGCGGGATTCGTCCGCACGATGGGGTCGGTCGGCCAGGTCGAGCCGATCCAGGCGAACATCCGCGACGAGGCCTCCACGGCCAGCGCGATCATCAGCGCGGACGCGGTCATCAATTGCGTCGGCATCCTCGTCGAGAGCGGCAGGCAGCAATTCGGGGCCGTCCAGGCCGACGGCGCCGCCCGCGTCGCCCGCCTCGCCGCCGAACACGGCGTCCGCCGGCTGGTCCAGATCTCCGCGATCGGCGCCGACGCCGACAGCGACAGCGAGTACGCCCGCAGCAAGGCCGCCGGCGAGGCCGCCGTCGCCTCCGCCTTCCCCGGCGCCGTGATCCTGCGACCCTCGATCATCTTCGGGACCGAGGACGACTTCTTCAACCGCTTCGGCGCGATGTCCCGCATCTCGCCGGTCATACCCCTCGTCGGAGCCGAGACCCGCTTCCAGCCGGTCTACGTCGACGACGTCGCCGCCGCCGCCGCCAAGGCCGCGACCACCGACGTCGCGCCGGGGATCTACGAGCTCGGCGGCCCCGAGACCGCCACCTTCCGCGAGCTGATGGAACGGATGCTCGACATCATCGAGCGCCGTCGCGCCGTGATCGTCCTTCCCGACTGGCTCGCGCGATTCCAGGCCGGCGCGCTCGACACCGTCTCGAAGCTGACGTTCGGGATCTGGACCAACAGCCTTCTGACCAGGGACCAGGTCCGCCAGCTCGGACGCGACAACGTCGTCTCTCCGGGCGCCCGCGGCTTCGCCGATCTCGGCATCGAACCCACCGCGATGGCCGCCATCCTCGAGGGCTATCTCTACAGCTATCGCCGGCATGGCCAGTTCGACGCGATCACGGCCTCCGCCGACAACCTGCGTCAGAGATAGGCGATCCCGAGCAGCGCCAGCCCCAGGATCACCCGGTAGATCACGTAAGGCGTGTAGCTCACGCTCCTGAGCAGCCGCATCATCAGCGAGAGCGCGAGATATGCCGCGACGAACGCCAGCGCCGCCCCGATCGCCCCGTCCCTGAGCAGACGCCAATCCGCCTGCCCCACGACGTCCGCGCCGAGCAGGACGCCCGACGCGATGATCGTCGGAATCGACATCACCATGGCGATCCGCGCCCCGTCCTCGCGACGGTATCCGAGGAGCCTGCTGGCCGTGATCGTGATCCCCGACCGCGACGTGCCGGGAATGAGCGCCACCGCCTGCCACAGCCCCATCACGACGGCGTCGCGCAGGTCCCAGTCCGCCTCGACCCTGTCCGTCGCGCCGCGCTGGTCGGCCCAATAGAGGAACAGGCCGAAGATAAGCATGGTCCACCCGATCACCGCGACCGAACGCATCGCCTCCTCCAGTCCCGTCACCTTGAGAACCAGCCCGACGACGACCACCGGCACGGTCGCGATCGCCAAAAGCCAGACGAACCGCGCCTCGGCCGAGGCGAAGGACCCGGTCACGATATGCGCCACCCCCCGCACCAGCCGGACCATCTCGGCGCGGAAGAACACCATCACGGCCACGAGCGTGCCCACATGCACGGCCACGTCCAGAGCCAGCCCCTGATCCGCCGTTCCCATCAGCATCGGAAGAAGTATCAGATGCCCTGAGGACGAGACGGGCAGAAACTCCGTGACGCCCTGCACGATGGCAAGGACGGCAAGCTGAAACAGGGGCATGCAACCTCTCCGAAACGGCGAATCGCCGCCGCCGGACCTTAGTCCTGAGCCGCTCCGGTTTTAAGTCGGGACATTTATGATCCGTTTCGGACCTAAAATCGCCGAAGTCGGTGGATGGAAGCCGACTCATTGAAGAGATCCGCGATATTAGGTCAGCTTTTTTGACTTTTACCTGATCGTCGGTTGCGGTATGGGACGCGGAGCGGGATTTGGGATCGGAGGCTGGATTGGGCGAGCAGCGGATGCTGAAATTCGTGAGCGTCGGGCGCCACATGCCGGACAAGCGCCAGGCCCAGGAACGGCGCTTGGATTTCCGCGAGATCTACGGCGAATTCGCGGAGGCCAAGGCGGGCGAGCAGGCCGGGCGATGCTCGCAATGCGGCGTGCCGTACTGCCAGACGCATTGCCCGCTGCACAACAACATCCCCGACTGGCTGAAGCTCACCGCGGAGGGACGCCTGCGCGAGGCGTACGAGCTGAGCCAGGCCACGAACACCTTCCCGGAGATCTGCGGCCGCATCTGCCCGCAGGACCGGCTCTGCGAAGGCAACTGCGTCATCGAGCAGTCGGGCCACGGCACGGTGACGATCGGGGCGGTCGAGAAATACATCACCGACACCGCGTGGGAGGAAGGCTGGGTCCAGCCGATCACCGCGCGGGCGGAACGCTCCGAGAGCGTCGGCATCATCGGCGCCGGTCCCGGCGGTCTCGCCGCGGCGGACTTCCTTCGCCGCGAGGGCGTGCGGGTGACGGTCTACGACCGCTATGACCGGGCCGGCGGCCTGATGACCTACGGGATCCCCGGTTTCAAGCTGGAGAAGGAGGTCGTGGAGCGGCGCAACGCCCAGTTGTCCGAAGGAGGCGTCGAATTCGAACTGAACTGCGACGTCGGGACCGACATCGCGTTCGAGGCGATCCGCGCGAAACATGACGCCGTCCTGATCGCGACAGGCGTCTACAAGTCGCGCGATCTCGGCGGACCCGGCGCGGGTCTCGAAGGAATAGAGCGCGCGATCGATTTCCTGACCGCGTCGAACCGGGTGAATTTCGGAGATTCCGTGCCCGATTTCGACAGTGGACGCTACGACGCGAAGGGCAAGCGCGTGGTGGTGATCGGCGGCGGCGACACCGCGATGGATTGCGTGCGCACCGCCGTGCGGCAAGGCGCCACGAGCGTGAGGTGCCTGTATCGGCGGGACCGGGCGAACATGCCCGGCAGCCAGCGCGAGGTCGCGAACGCCGAGGAGGAGGGCGTCGAGTTCATCTGGCTGACCGCGCCCAAAGGCTTTACCGGCGAAGACCGCGTGAACGGCGTCAGGGTCGCGCGCATGCGGCTTGGCGCGCCCGACGCGACGGGACGTCAGAGTCCGGAGGAGATACCGGGCGCGGATTACACCGAGGACGCCGATCTGGTGATCAAAGCGCTGGGTTTCGAGCCGGAGGACCTGCCGAAGCTCTGGGGGGTCGAGGGTCTCGAGGTCACCCGGTGGGGCACGATCAAGGCGGATTTCCGGACCAAGGAGACCAGTCTGGACGGGGTCTACGCCGTGGGCGACATCGTGCGGGGCGCGTCGCTGGTGGTCTGGGCGATCCGGGACGGACGCGAGGCGGCGGAGAGCGTCCTGGCCCGGTTCGCCGATCGCGGCGCGCGCGCGGCGGCGGAGTAACGATTGCCAAGACCGGGCGATTCGGCCGTAGGATATCCGTAGTTTTCACGTAGGTTTTCCGTAGGTACGTCGGCGGACCACCGAATGGTTAACGGGTCAGAATGGCTGTCAGGGTCAGGGCGGACGAACCGCCCGGAAAGCGAAGGAGGAGACGGTGCGCGGAGCCTGCATGTGCGGAGCGGTCTCTTTCGAGGCCTCGATCCCGAAGAGAGAACTGCACGCGTGCCATTGCGGCATGTGTCGGCGCTGGACCGGTTCCGCCATGGTGGCGGTGAACGTTCCGGCGACGGAGATGCGCATCGAGGGCGGCGGGAACGTGCGGGTGATCCGATCGTCCGAATGGGCGGAACGGGCGTGGCGCGACCGGTGCGGATCTAACCTGTGGTACCGCCTGACGGTCGAGGGCCCGACGCGCGGAAGCTTCGAGATCCGCGCGGGGCTTCTGGACGAGCCGGACGGTTTCCCGCTGGTCTCGGAGATCTACATCGACCGAAAGCCCGACGGATACGCCTTCGCCGGCGAGCATGAGAGACAGACCGGGGCGGAGATCGAAGCGACAATCGCCGCCTATTCCGAAGGAGAGCACGGATGACGAAGTACGATGCCGCCTGGGTCTCCCGGATGGAGGCCGAATACGCGAGGCTGGAAGAGCTGGGCATGTACCGCGCCGAGGACGAGCACGCCTCCTGCGGCGTCGGGCTGGTCGTGGCGCTGGACGGAAAGCCGTGCCGGAAGGTGGTCGAGAACGGCATCCAGGCGCTCCAGGCGATCTGGCATCGCGGCGCGGTCGACGCGGACGGCAAGACCGGCGACGGCGCGGGCATCCACGTGCAGATCCCGCAGGAATTCTTCGAGGAGCAGGTGCGGCGCACCGGTCACGAACCGCGCGGCGACAAGCTCGCCGTCGGGCAGATCTTCCTGCCGCGCAGCGACTTCGCCGCGCAGGAGGCGGCGCGGACCATCGTCGAGACGGAAGTCCTGCGGTTGGGCTACTACATCTACGGATGGCGGCACGTTCCGGTGGACATCTCCTGTCTGGGCGAGAAAGCGAACGCGACCCGCCCGGAGATCGAGCAGATCCTGATCGCCAACGCCAAGGGCGTGAGCGAGGAGACGTTCGAGCGGGAGCTTTACGTCATCCGCCGCCGGATCGAGAAGGCGGGCTCGGGCGTCCGCGACCTCTACATCTGTTCGATGTCCTGCCGGTCGCTGATCTACAAGGGCATGATGCTCGCCCAGGACGTCGCGGTGTTCTATCCCGACCTGATGGACGCGCGCTTCGAGAGCGCCTTCGCGATCTATCACCAGCGCTATTCGACCAACACCTTTCCGCGCTGGTGGCTGGCGCAGCCGTTCCGGATGCTGGCGCATAACGGCGAGATCAACACGCTCAAGGGCAATCTGAACTGGCTCAAGAGCCACGAGATCCGCATGTCGAGCGAGGAGTTCGGCGATCTGGCCGAGGACATCAAGCCGATCGTGGCGCCGGGATCGTCCGACAGCGCGGCGCTCGACAGCGTGTTCGAGGTGCTGGTGCGCGCCGGACGCTCGGCGCCGATGGCCAAGACGATGCTGGTGCCGGAGGCCTGGTCCAAGCTCGCGACCAAGATGCCGCAGGCCTGGCTCGACATGTATTCCTATTCCAACGCGGTGATGGAGCCGTGGGACGGCCCCGCGGCGCTCGCCATGACCGACGGGCGCTGGGTCTGCGCCGGTCTCGACCGCAACGGCCTGCGTCCGATGCGCTACGTCGTGACGGGCGACGGTCTCGTCATCGCGGGCTCCGAGGCCGGCATGGTGCCGACCGACGAGATGACCGTGATCGAGAAGGGCGCGCTCGGACCGGGCCAGATGCTCGCCGTCGATATGGACGAGGCGAAGCTCTACCATGATTCCGAGATCAAGGACCGCCTCGCCGCCAGCCAGCCGTTCGGCGACTGGGTCGGCTCGATCACCGATCTCGACGCGCTGACGGTCGGCGTGGCCGAGAAGCGGCTGTTCGAGGGAGGCGACCTGCGCCGGCGCCAGGTCGCGGCGGGCTATT
Organism: uncultured Alphaproteobacteria bacterium; assembly: GCA_963798765.1. Lineage (GTDB taxonomy): Bacteria > Pseudomonadota > Alphaproteobacteria > Rhodobacterales > Rhodobacteraceae > Amaricoccus. The sequence continues at coordinate 509,921 of CAWCUP010000020.1, forward strand.
CCGTCGAGGAGCTGGAGATCATCCTTCACGCGATGGCGGAGGATTCCAAGGAGGCCATCGCCTCGATGGGCGACGACACGCCGCCGGCGGTCCTGTCGGAGAAGTACCGCCCGCTCAGCCATTATTTCCGGCAGAATTTCAGCCAGGTGACGAACCCGCCGATCGACAGCCTGCGCGAGCATCGGGTGATGAGCCTCAAGACCCGGTTCGGCAACCTCAAGAACGTGCTCGACCAGGACAACAGCCAGACCGAGATCCTGCAGCTCGAAAGCCCGTTCGTCTCGAACGCGCGGTTCGACGCGATGGTCCGGCATTTCGGAGACGCGGTCGTCGAGATCGACTGCGCCTTCGACGCCGGGACCGACCGGGATTCGCTGCGCGAGGGCCTCGCGCGCATCCGTCGCGAGGCGGAGGACGCGGTGCGGGCCGGGGCGAACCACATCATTCTGACCGATCATCTGCAGACCGCCGACCGCGTGCCGATGCCGATGATCCTCGCGACCAGCGCGGTGCATTCCTGGCTCACGCGCAAAGGGCTGCGCACGTTCACCTCGCTCAACGTGCGATCGGCCGAGTGCATCGATCCGCATTATTTCGCCGTGCTGATCGGGTCGGGCGCCACCACGGTCAACGCCTATCTCGCGGAGGATTCCATCGCCGATCGCGTGGCCCGCGGCCTGATCTCGGGCGATCTGACGCGGGCGGTCGGGCGCTATCGCGAGGCCATCGACCAGGGTCTGCTCAAGATCATGTCCAAGATGGGGATCTCGGTCATCTCGTCCTATCGCGGCGGCCTGAACTTCGAGGCGGTGGGGCTCAGCCGGGCGATGGTCGCCGAGTATTTTCCGGGCATGCCGAGCCGGATCTCCGGCATCGGCGTCGCGGGCGTGCAGAGCCAGGTGGAGAAGGCGCACTCTCGGGCGTGGCGTGGCGGGGACGCCGTGCTGCCGATCGGAGGGTTCTACAAGGCGCGACGGACCGGTGAGACCCACGCCTGGGAAGCGCAGAGCATGCATGTCCTGCAATCCGCCTGCGACCGCGGCTCGTATGAGCTCTGGAAGCGGTACAGCCAGGGGATGCGGTCGCGGCCGCCGATCCATCTGCGCGATCTGCTGGACTTCCAGCCCAAGAAGGAGCCGGTGGCGCTCGAGAAGGTCGAGAGCATCACCGCGATCCGCAAGCGGTTCGTGACGCCGGGAATGTCGCTCGGCGCGCTGGGACCGGAGGCGCACAAGACGCTGAACGTCGCGATGAACCGCATCGGAGCCAAGAGCGATTCCGGAGAAGGCGGCGAGGATCCGGCGCATTTCACGCCGGAGTCGAATGGCGACAACCCGAGCGCGAAGATCAAGCAGGTCGCGTCCGGGCGCTTCGGGGTGACGGCGGAATATCTCAACCAGTGCGAGGAGCTGGAGATCAAGGTGGCCCAGGGCGCCAAGCCCGGCGAGGGCGGACAGCTTCCGGGGATGAAGGTGACGGAGCTGATCGCGCGGCTGCGGCATTCGACGCCGGGGGTGACGCTGATCTCGCCGCCGCCGCATCACGACATCTATTCGATCGAGGATCTGGCGCAGCTGATCTACGACCTCAAGCAGATCAACCCGCGCGCGAAGGTCTGCGTGAAGCTGGTGTCGCAGTCGGGTGTCGGGACCATCGCGGCGGGCGTGGCGAAAGCGAAGGCCGACGTGATCCTGATCTCGGGGCACAACGGCGGGACGGGGGCGAGCCCCGCGACGTCGATCAAGTTCGCGGGGCTGCCGTGGGAGATGGGGCTCAGCGAGGCGCATCAGGTGCTGACGGTGAACAACCTGCGCGACCGGGTGATTCTGCGGACGGATGGCGGGCTCAGGACCGGGCGCGACATCGTCATGGCGGCGATGCTGGGGGCGCAGGAATTCGGGATCGGCACGGCGGCGCTGATCGCGATGGGCTGCATCATGGTGCGGCAGTGCCAGTCGAACACCTGTCCGGTGGGCGTGTGCACCCAGGACCCGGAGCTGCGGGCGAAGTTCACCGGCACCGCGGACAAGGTCGTGAACCTGATGAGCTTCTACGCGCAGGAGGTCCGCGAGGTGCTGGCGAGCGTCGGCGCCACGTCGATCGACGAGGTGATCGGGCGGGCGGATCTGCTGACCCAGGTCAGCCGGGGCGCCGCGCATCTCGACGATCTCGACATGAACCCGCTGCTGATCAACGTCGAACAGGGCGAGAGGGTGAATTACGACCGCTCGAAGCCGCGCCAGGCGGTGCCGGACACGCTCGACGCGCAGATCGTCCAGGACGCCGAGCCGTTTTTCAAGGACGGCGAGAAGATGCAGCTGAGCTACGCGGTGCAGAACACGCTGAGGTCGATCGGAACGCGCGTCTCGTCGCATATCGTCAAGCGCTTCGGGATGAACAACGGGCTTCAGCCGGATCACCTGACGATCAAGCTCAGCGGCTCGGCCGGCCAGAGCCTCGGCGCGTTCGCGGCGCCCGGCCTCAAGATCGAGGTCTCGGGCGAGGCGAACGACTATGTCGGAAAGGGCCTGTCGGGCGGCATGATCGTGGTGCGCCCGCCGCTCGGCTCTCCGCTGGTCGCGGAGGAGAACGCGATCATCGGAAACACGGTGCTCTACGGCGCCACGGCCGGCGCGCTGTTCGCCAACGGTCGCGCGGGCGAGCGGTTCTGCGTGCGCAACTCGGGCGCGGAAGTGGTGGTCGAGGGGTGCGGCTCGAACGGGTGCGAGTACATGACGGGCGGCGTCGCGGTGATCCTCGGCCGGTTCGGCGACAATTTCGGCGCGGGCATGACCGGAGGCGTGGCCTATCTCTACGATCCGGACGGCGAGGTGCCCACGCGTCTCAACGGCGAGAACGTGATCGCCGTGCCGGTCGCCGCGAAGGCCTGGGAGACGCGGCTCAGGGATCTGATCGGCCGGCACCTGGACGAGACCGGCAGTCGACGCGCGGAGGCGATCCTGCGGCATTGGGACGACGAGCTGCCGAAATTCCGCCAGATCGTTCCGAAGGAGATGCTGACGCGGCTGGAACACCCGCTGAGCGACGAGGCGGTGCGGGTGCCGGCGGAATAGCGGGGCGGCAAGGAGGGACGCCGGCGATGGTCGCACCGGTCGCTCCCGTCGAGTCGATCGAGGTCGAACGGCTGCTCGTCGCGCGCAACGGCGGCGTTCCGAACCATCCGCGCCTTCCCGCGCTGCTGTACCCCGGAGCGGTCAGTGGCGGCGCCGGGACCGATGCCGTCAAGGCGCTCCTCCTCTCGAACGGATGGTCGGGGGTCTGGGACTGGACCGTGTTCGATTTCCACCATTTCCATCCGGCCTCGCATGAGGCGCTCGTCGTCGTGGCGGGCCATGCGACGCTGGAGTTGGGCGGCCCCGAAGGGGCGGTCCGGCGCGTGGCGGCGGGCGACGCGCTGATCCTGCCGGCGGGGTTCGGCCACCGCCGGGCGGGGGCGTCCGATGATTTCAGGGTCGTCGGCGCTTACCCGAGGGGTCAGGAGAGCCCGGAGATCGTCCGTGCTGACGTCCGCGCGGCGGAGGCCGCGAAGGCGTCGATCGCGGCGACGCCGGTTCCGTCGACGGATCCCGTTTTCGGCGCCAACGGACCGCTGACGGATTTCTGGGGTCAGGGCGCGAGAGCCTGAACCGCCACCGCCCCGACGTAGATCGCGAGCAGCGCGACGCTCTCGAAGCCGATCCGGGCCGGCCCGGCCTTCTGGCGCAGGATCAGGCCGAGAAGCAGGACGGCGGTCATCGATATCCCGACCGCGACCCAGAAGAGCTCGCCCGGCCCCACCGCCGCGTAGATCGAGCCGTCGCGGTAGGCGATGTCGGAGGCGCTGAGGAAGAGCACGTCGAAGGCGTTGCCGCCGATGATGCCGCCGACCGCGAGTTGGGCCGCGCCGCGGCGGACGGCCGCGAGCGTCGTCACGAGTTCCGGCAGCGAGGTCGCGACGGCGGTCATCAGCGCGCCGACGGTGGATTGCGAGATGTCCATCCGGTCGGAGATCTCGCCGCCGGCGCGGGCGATCGCCCAGCCGGCGAGGGCGAGGACCGCCGCGAGCCCGACGAAGCGCAGGGCGAGCGGCGTGATCGGACGACCGGCCTCGTCGTCGTCGTCGGGCGAGTCGGTGCGGGTCTCGGGGGTGTCGACGGGCTCCCACATCGGGTCCTCGCGGAGCCCGGCCGAAGCGCGCATTCCGTAGATGTAGATGACCGGAAGCGCGAGAGAGACGGGATGCACGCCGAGCACGGCGATGTCGGGACCGGTGAATGCCAGCATGGGCAGCGCGAGCATCAGGCAGAGCAGCGACGCCTGGAGCACGTTGGAGAGGTCGGCGGCGGCGTGCTCGAGATTGACACGGCGCCAGGCGATGTCGGCCAGCGCGAGGAAGGCGGTCTGCGCGGCGATGCCGCCGACGCCGTTGGAGAAGGCGAGCCCGGCCCGCCCGTCGAGCGCCGCGGTGATCGAGACGACCGCGCCCGAGAGCGACGTCGTGGCGCCGAGAAGGAGCCCGCCCGTCACGGCCTCTCCGAGGCCGGTCCGGTCGGCCAGGCGGTCGGCGATGCCGGTCATCCGGACGCCGGCCACGAGCACGATACCCGTCGCGACGGCGAAGGCGACGAAGGGGTTGGCCGAGATGAGGGTCGCGGGATCCATGCCGGTCAGGACGCCGAAGGCGTGGCGCGGTCCGGATCACCCCGGAGGGCGAGGGGCTCCTTGAACGTCAGCGTGCGGTAGGGGAACGGGATCTCGATGCCGGCCGCGTCGAGCGCGGCCTTGATCGCGGCGACCGCCTCGTCGCGCGACCGGTGCTCGTCGATCGGGGTGGAGCCGGTCCACCAGCGCACCATGAAGTCGATCGAGGAGGAGTTGAACTCCTTGGCGAAGACGTCGATGCGCTCGTCGGCGTCGACGGTGCCGAGACTTTCGACGGCCTTGCGGATGACGTCGCGCGCGGCGTCGACGTCCTCGCCGTAGGCCACGCCGACGGTCAGGTCGATGCGGCGCCTGGGGCGGTCGGTGAGAATCCGCGTCGGGTTCTTGTAGAGGTAGGAATTGGGCACGAGGATGAGCTCGCCCGAGCGCTTTCGGACATAGGTGTCGCGGATGGAGATGTGCTCGACGCGGCCGGAGATGTCCTCGCATTCGATGTCGTCGCCGATGCGCATCGGCTGTCTGATCAGGATGAGGATGCCGGCGAGGAAGTTCTCGAAGATGTCCTTGAAGGCGAGCCCGATGGCGATGGAGCCCAGACCGAGGCCCGCGAGGAGTTTCGTGGGCGTGAGGTTGGGGAAGAGGATGGTCGCGGTGACGAGCAGGCCGACGACCCAGACGGCGATGCGGATGAGCGTGACCATCGCGCTTTGGAGCGACGGCCGCATGCGGGTCCGGCGGAAGAACCGCGCGACGAGCCGCGTGACGCCCGCGGCGACCGCGAAGGTCAGGAGGAGCGCGAGGACGGCCGCGACGAGGTTCGGCACGAGGGCCACCGCGGATCGCGCGAGATCGATGATCTGGGCCTGGATGATCCGGAGAGGTTCGATGGCGTCCCACGCGTGTCGTTGTGTTTCGCGCGCGGACCGCCCGCAGTGAACGGCTCGGGCGGCGATCCGGTTCCCGGCGTCTTGCGCGCGCGGCCGTTTGCGCCCAGGAACACGCGATGATCGCGAAGGGATTGCGCAGGACCGTACGGGGCGTCTGGCGGCTCGCGCTGGGCTCGCGCTCTGGGCCGTTCTGTTCGCTGTCGGGGCGGTCCTGTTGTTCCGCTGGGTCGATCCGCCGATCAACTATTTCATGGCGCGGGAGTGGATGCGGCTGGGCTCGATCGAGCGCGAATGGGTGCCGCTCGGGGAGATGTCGATCCATCTGCCGCTGTCGGCCGCCGCTGCCGAGGACGCGGATTTCTGCGCGCATGCCGGGTTCGATCTCGACGGAATCCGGTCGGCGCTGGCCGACCGCACACGGCTGCGCGGCGGCTCGACGATCACCCAGCAGGTCGCCAAGAACGTCTATCTCTGGCCGGCGCGGTCGTGGCTTCGCAAGGGTCTGGAGGCCGGATTCGCGGGGCTGATCGAGCTGATCTGGCCCAAGCGGCGGATCATGGAGGTCTATCTCAACGTCGCGGAATTCGACGAGGGAGTGTTCGGCGTCGAGGCCGCGGCGCGGCGCTACTGGGGTCTCGCGGCGGCCGATCTCGGGCCTCGGCGCTCGGCGCGGCTGATGGCGGTGCTGCCGGACCCGAAGAGGCGGTCGCCGGTTGACGGGTCCGCCCGGACCGTCCGGCGGGGCGCCGCGATAGAACGGGGGGCGGCGACGCTGCGCGCGGACGGACGGGCGGCCTGCTTCCTGTGAGGCGTCAGCCGCCGACGGCCACGAGCGCCGCGCCGGATCCGATCAGGGCGACGCCGAGCCAGGCGAGGGGACCGAGGGTCTCGCCGAGAAAGATCGCGCCGAAAATCGCCACCAGCACGACGCTCAGCTTGTCGATCGGGGCGACGCGGGCCGCGTCGCCGAGCTTGAGCGCGCGGAAATAGCAGAGCCAGGACGCGCCCGTGGCGAGGCCCGAGAGCACGAGAAAAAGGCCGGCGCGGGGCGGAATGTCGCGCAGATGTCCCCATTCCCCGGTCAGCGACAGGATGCCGGCCAGCACGGCCACGACGACCAGGGTGCGCAGGAACGTCGCGTAGTCGGAATTGACGTTGGTGACCCCGATCTTGGCGAAGATCGCCGTCAGCGCCGCGAAGCAGGCGGAGAGCAGGGCCCAGAACGCCCAGGATGTCGCGAGGAGTTTCATGCGGAGCCTCCGGCGGAATGCGCGTCCGGGTTGAACGGGCGGGTATTTTGAGACAATAACGGCGCACCGGGCGAAAAAGAAAGGCCGTCGATGCGCCGTCTCTACCATCAGCCGCTCTCGCCGTTTTGCCGCAAGATCCGGCTGGTTCTGGCCGAGAAGAAGATCGAGGTGGAACTGGTCGAGGAGAAGACCTGGGAGGAGCGCATGGATTTCCGGCGGCTCAACCCGGCCGGCAAGGTTCCGGTGCTGCAGATCGACGGGCTGGTCCTGTCGGATTCGAACGCGATCTTCGAGTATCTCGAGGAGGTCCATCCCGAGCCGCCGCTTCTGCCGACCTCCCCGGCGGCGCGGGCCGAGGCGCGGCGGCTCGTCGCCTGGTTCGACGACAAGTTCCACGACGAGGTGACGGCGAACCTGCTCTACGAGCGCGTCAACAAGAAGCTCTCGAAGTCCGGCTATCCGGAGAGCGGGAACATCAAGACCGGCACGAGGAAGATCAAATTCCATCTCGACTACATCGATTGGCTGATCGAGCATCGCCGCTGGCTCGCCGGCGACATGATGACGGTCGCGGACTTCGCGGCGGCCGCGCATCTGAGCTGTCTCGACTATGTCGGCGACGTGGACTGGAGCCGCAATCCGGGCACGCACGAATGGTACGCCAAGATAAAGTCGCGCCCGGCCTTCCGGTCGATCCTCGCCGACCTGGTTCCGGGTTTCACGCCGCCGCAGCACTACGCGGACCTGGACTTCTGACGTGGACGCGGAGGGGCGGGACGGACTTGCCCCGAGGCTGAAGGCCCGCGCGATCGAGGAGGGTTTCTCCGCGGCGGGCATCTGCGCGCCCGACGCGATCCCCCTTGCGCCGGAGCGGCTGCGCGCGTTCGTGGACGAGGGTCTGCACGGGCGGATGGGCTGGATGGCCGAGCGGACCGCCTGGAGGGGCGATCCGGCGGCGCTCTGGCCCGAGGCGAGGTCGGTCCTGATGCTGGCCGAGGTCTACTCGCCCGGATACGACCCTCTGCGGCTTCTGGAGATGCCGGATCGCGGCTCGATCAGCGTCTACGCGCGCGGGCAGGATTACCACGACGTGGTCAAAAAACGGCTCAAGCGGCTGGGGCGCTGGCTGGTCGCCGAGACGGGCGCGGAGATCAAGGTGTTCGTGGACACCGCGCCGGTGATGGAGAAGCCGCTCGCGGAGGCCGCCGGTCTGGGCTGGCAGGGCAAGCACACGAACCTCCTGAGCCGGGATCTCGGCAACTGGTTTTTTCTGGGCGCGATCTTCACGACGCTCGATCTGCCGCGCGACGCGCCCGGCGAGGATCATTGCGGGACGTGCCGCGCCTGTCTCGACATCTGTCCGACGGACGCGTTTCCGGCGCCCTACCGCCTCGACGCGACGCGGTGCATCTCGTACCTGACGATCGAGCATGACGGACCGGTGGACGAGGCGCTGCGTCCGCTGATGGGCAACCGCATCTACGGCTGCGACGATTGCCTGGCGGTCTGCCCGTGGAACAAGTTCGCGGCGGAGGCGCGCGAGACCAAATACTGGGCCCGGATCGAGCTGCAATGCCCGAAGCTCGCGCATCTCTCGGCTCTGACGGACGCGGATTTCCGGCAGGTGTTCGCGGGTTCGCCGATCAAGCGGATCGGCCGGAACCGGTTCGTGCGCAACGTGCTCTACGCCATCGGCAATTCCGGCGAGGCGGGTCTCATTCCGTATGCCGAGGCTTTGGTCGCGGATCCTGATCCGGTTGTCCGGGACGCGGCGGAATGGGCTCTGTCGCGGCTTCGTTGAGTGTCTGGAGGTTGCGCGTCGCGGCCTCGGCCAGCGGCGTGTCGGGGCTGACGCGGATGAGCTTCAGCCAGAGCCCGGCGGCCTCGGCCGTCCGGCCCGTCTCGGCCAGCGCGGCGGCCGTCTCGAACGTCGCCTCGGGCAGAGCCGGATCAAGCGCGCGCGCGCGCTCCGCGTCGGCGAGCGCGGCGACCGGATCGCCGAGGCGCCGCGCCGTCGCGGCGCGGAGCGCGAGCGCCATCGCGCTGTCGGGCTCGGCCGCGAGGACGTCGTCGAGGCTGGCCCGGGCGGCGGACCAGTCCCCGGACGCGGCCTCGACCCGGGCGCGCAGCATCAGCCTGCGCGGCGGGGCCTCGGTCAGCCGGTCGGCGGAGCCGAGGGCGGCGCGGGCGAGAGCCGTCTGCCCCGCGTCGAGCCAGAGCCGGGCGGCATCCTCGAACAGGACCGCCCGCCCCGGCACGCCGATGGCGCGGTTGGGGTTTTCCGCGAGAGCCATCAGGAGCCGGGCGGACGTGGCGTAGGCGCCGAGCGCCTCGAGCGCGGCCGCCTCGCAGACGCGCGCCTCGACGCCGCCGTCGGTACGCGCCCAGACCGCCGCGTCCTCGCGCGCCGCCGCGGGATCGGCGCGGATGGCGCGGGCGCAGTCGGCGGTGGAGGCGATCTCGGCCGAGACCGGAGACGCCAGAGCGAGGGAAACGGCCAGGAAAAGCCTTCGCATGATCGTCGCGATCCACTATGAGGCGGGTGCGAATTCGACCGCGGGAGGCGGCGCATGGACGGACCCGTGCTGCTCAGTCTAGGCCATGGCTACGCGGCGGCGGCGCTGGCCGCAAGCCTGCCCGATGGCTGGCGGATGATGGGCACGACCCGGTCGGCGGCACGGGCGGAGGAGATGCGGCGGACGGGCGTCGAGCCCGTGCTCTGGGACGACGCGGAGGCGGTCGGACGGGCCATACGAGCGGCGAACGCGATCCTCGCGTCCCAGCCGCCGGGGCCGCACGGCGACCCGTCGCTGGAGCGGCATCGCGCGGCGCTGGACGGGGCCAGGGCGGATTGGATCGGATACCTGTCGACCACCGGCGTCTATGGCGACCATCGCGGCGGCTGGGTCGATGAGGACACCGGCCTCGATCCGGTCAGCGCGCGCGGCGCGGCGCGGGTTGCGGCCGAGGAGGCGTGGCGGGCGACGGGTCTGCCGCTGCACGTCTTCCGGCTTCCCGGGATCTACGGGCCGGGACGGAGCGCGCTCGACCGGCTGCGGGAGGGAACGGCCCGCAGGATCGTCAAGGACGGTCAGGTGTTCAGCCGCATCCATGTCGAGGATATCGGTCGGGCCTTGGCGGCGTCCGTCGCGCGGCCGGCGCCGGGGCGGGCCTGGAACCTCGCCGATGACGAGCCGGCGCCGCCGCAGGACGTGATCGCGTTCGGCGCGGAACTGCTCGGGATGCCCGTCCCGCCGGACGAGCCGTTCGAGAGCGCGGATCTTTCGCCGATGGCGCGGAGTTTCTACGGCGAGTCCAAGCGGGTCTCGAACCGCCGAATGCGGGCGGAACTGGTCGCGCCGCTTCACCCGGAGTACCGGGCGGGCCTGCGGGCGATCCTCGCGGCGGGCGGATGAGCGCCGCATGGCGTGGCGGGAAACGGGACGTACCCGGTCTTGGCGCTGGAAATCCGGCGTCGGATGGGTCAAAGTCGGACAAAACAGACGGGCGCCAACGCGAACGCCCGGTTACGAGGTAGGCGGATGAGTCACAAGCCCCTGCGAGCGGGCGTCGCGGTTCTGGCGTTGGCGGTCGGCACGGTCGCTTCGGCGCAGGAGCAGCCGCGTCCGCGCCCGAGCCTCAATCTCTACGGCACGACCGGTCTGATCGACATGCCGAGCGCGGAGGCGCAGCCGGATGGACAGATCAGTCTGAGCTACAGCCAGTTCGGCGATTTCTCGCGGCGCAACTTCACGTTCCAGATCCTGCCGCGCGTCTCGGGCACGTTGCGGTATTCGACGATCAAGAACTGGGGGCAGAACAACGACGAGGGCGTCTACGACCCGGAATATTCCCTCTATGACCGCAGTTTCGACGTCAGCTTCCTGCTGCTGAGGGAGGATTACGACGGCTGGATCCCTTCGGTTTCTCTGGGATTCCGCGATTTTCTCGGAACGGGCGTCTATTCGGGCGAATATCTCGTCGCGACGAAGACGTTCCTGGAGGATTTCACCCTGACTGGCGGGATCGGCTGGGGCAGGTTCGCCGGGGTGAACGGGTTCGAGAATCCGTTCTGTTCGGTCGCGAGCGGCTTCTGCGATCGCGAGAACGACTTCGGCGAAGGCGGAAAGGTGTCGTTCGGCACGTTTTTTCACGGCGAGGACGCGGCGCTGTTCGGCGGCCTGGAATGGCGGGCGACGGACAAGTTCACGCTCAAGGCGGAGTATTCCTCGGACGCCTACGATCGCGAACAGAAGAGTCCGACGGCGACGTTCGACCGGAAGTCTCCCTTCAACTTCGGCGCGGAATACCGGTGGCGCGAGGGGGTCACCTTGGGCGGCTACTGGATGTACGGCTCCGAGGTCGGCGTGAACATCGCGCTGAGCGGCAATCCGAACAATCCGATCACGCCGCAGGATCTGGGGACCGGCCCGCTGCCGGTCAACGCGCGGGCGGACGACGCGTCGCGTTCGACCGGGTGGGCCAGCAACACCTCGGCCCGCGACCAGCTGGCGGAGGCGTTGGCGGAGATCCTGCTGGCCGAAGGCATGCGGCTCGAGCGGTTCCGCACCGAGCCGACCGCGGTCGACGTGGTGATCACCAACCTGCGCTTCAACGAGGCGCCGCAGGCGATCGGACGCACGGCGCGCGTTCTCTCCGCCGGAATGCCGGCCTCGGTCGAGACGTTCCGCATCACGATGATGGAGGACGATCTGGTGACCAGCACCGTCACCATCGACCGGAGCGATTTCGAGGCGATCGTGGACCGGCCGGATGCCGGCCGGAAAATGTGGGACAGCGTCACGGTCGAAGGGGCCGTCCCCTCGCTCGGGCGCGAGGCCTGGGTGCGCGACGCATATCCGAATCTGAACTGGAACCTGCTTCCGGCCCCCTATCTCGTGCTGCTGACGCCGGACGATCCGATCCGTCTCGGCGTCAACCTCGATCTCGGCTTCCGTCTCGATCTGCGGCCCGGACTGTCGATGACGGCGAACATCAGCCAGCCGCTGATCAACGTTCCGGACGATCCCGGCCCCTCGGAGAGCGCGCTCCCGCCGGTCCGAAGCGACGCGCCCCGGTACTATGCGGGCTATGATCCGAAGCTGACGCAGGCGACCGCCGACTATCTCTTCAAGATCAACCGCGACACCTACGGGCGCGCGACCGTCGGTCTGATCGAACGGATGTTCGGCGGCGTCAGCGGCGAGATCCTGTGGAAGCCGGCGGACCAGAACTGGGGCCTCGGGGCCGAGGTCAACTACGTGATGCAGCGCGACTACGACGACGCGTTCGGGTTCGACTACTACGACTACGACGTGGTCATGGGGCTGGGCTCCCTCTACTGGGAGACCGGGTTCTACGGCCTCGAGACGCAGTTCTCCGCCGGGAGATATCTGGCGGGCGACTGGGGCGGCACGGTGAACGTGACGCGCCGCTTCGCCAACGGATGGGCGGTCGGGGCCTATTTCACGCTGACCGACGTGACGGAGGAGGATTTCGGCGAGGGCAGTTTCGACAAGGGCGTGACGCTGGAGATCCCGTTCCGCTGGACGGTGCCGTTCGAGACCAAGACCAACAACTCGATCGGCCTGACCTCGGTGTCGCGTGACGGCGGAGCCAATCTCGACGTCTCGAACCGGCTCTACCCGATCGTGCGGGATTACGACCGCTACCACCTTGAGCGCAGTTGGGGGACGTTCTGGCAATGACGCGGAGAACGATGCTCGCCCTCGCCGTTCTGCTCGGCGGCTGCACGAACCAGGGCTTCAACCCGATCGTCGTGGAGGCGGTCGGCATCCTCAATCCGTGGGACGAACCGGACGAGGCGGCGGCCGCGACGGGCCAGCCGGTGACGCGCGCGGCCATCGACCGGGCCGACATCGCCACGATCAGGGCGCGGCTGGTGGACGACAAGTCGCCGACCTATCTGTTCGCGGCAAGCGACAACGGCGGATACATCACCTACGCTTCGAGCCTGCGTCAGACGCTGACGCTGCGGGGGTCGCAGATCACCGGGTCGCGCGGTCTCGGCTATGATCTGCTCTCGGCGAAATCCAGCCAGCCCGATCCCCTGTCGCGGCCCATCCCGCCCGGTTCGTGGCCGGACAGGGTCGTGCGAAGCTACGAGTTTCCCGCCGATTCGGCGCAGGGCCGGGTCGAGACCTTCGAATGCCGATTCGAGGCCGGGGAGGCGCGCGACGCGGTCATTCTCGAGCGGACGCACCGCGTCGTCGAGATCAGCGAGTATTGCGACGGGCCGACCGGATCATTCGAGAACCTGCACCTGTCGGACGTGTCGGACGGGACGGTCTGGCGGTCGTTGCAATGGCTCGGACCGCAGCAGGGGCTGATCGATCTGGAGATCGTCCTTCCGTATACCGGAGACTGATCTCGCGGCTTCCCGCCCGACCTGCGCGCGAACAATTCGACACAAATAAAAAGGCGGCGCTTGGCGCCGCCTTTTTACTAAACCGTTTCCGTGTCTTGAGGCTTGGCCGAGGCCGCCTCAGACGGATGACCGCGAAGCGATCAGGAATCGTCGTTGGTGATGGCGTAGGCGATCGCAGCGATGCCGATCACGGGGATCAGCCAAGCGGCGTTGGAACCGCCCATCGGCTCGGGCTCGGCGATGACGACGGGCTCCGCCGGAGCTTCGAACACCAGGTTGCCGGCGAAAGCCTGACCAGCAAGCAGAAGGGCCGCGGCGGTCGTTACGATAAGTTTCATTGTTGTCCTCCTCGAGAGTGCGGGTCTGCGTAACTGCTAGCTCGCCCGGACCTGCGAGCGGACAAGCTAATGCGTGGACTCTAACCAACTTTCTTCAGCAGGATCAATCGCCGAAAGCGGGCAGGTCGAGTAAAACACGAGTGTTGTCAAATTAGCAACACCGGCGTTCCGACCTGCGCGCGGTCGTAAACCTCAATGATGTGCTCGTTGTAGAGACCGATGCAGCCGTTCGACGATTGGCGTCCGATCTTGCGGATGTCGTTGGTGCCGTGGATGCGGTAGGCCGGCCACCCGAGGTTGAGCGCCCGCACGCCGAGCGGATTGTTGGGACCCGCTTCGACGTAGCGCGGCAGGTCCGGGTTGCGCTCGAGCATGTTCGCCGTGGGCCGCCATTCCGGATCGGGGCGCTTGAGCGTGACGCTCGTGCGGCCGCGCCGCGTCAGGCTGTCGTTCAACGGGACCGAGGTCGGATAGATGCGGTAAAAGCCGTCCGCGCCCCAGTAATGCAGCGCCCGGTCGTTCGTGTCGCAGAGGATCGCGTCGTTGGCCAGGCTGTCGAAATGGTCCTGCCACCGGTGCGTCTTGAGGCTCGAGATCCGACGCAGAAGCCGGGTATCCTGGGAATCCGGGACGTAGTCACGAAGCGCCTGGTCCTGGGTGACCGCGAACGCGGGAAACCCGAGTGCCATGCCCGCCGCTCCCGCCGCCAGTCCCGAAGCGAGCTTCGCGAAAGAACGCCGGCTGATCCCGCTCTCAGTATTCTTGCTCATGTGTCTCTCCATTTCGGAACGCGCGTTTCGTCCGACTAATACGCCTCGGCGGATTTCCCCGCAACTCACAGATGGGGCACCGGGGCGCGCCGGCGGTCAGGAATGGGTTTGTGCGGCGCGCGCAAAGCCGCTAGAGACTTCCGGGACCGCTCAACCTCAGGGATGTCCCTCATGTTCCGTCCTTTTCTCGCCGTCCTGACCGTGCTCGCGGCGCTCGCCGCATGCGCCCCGACCACCAGCTCCGTCTCGCAGATGTCGCCGGCGGAGATCGACGCGGCGCGCCTTCGGGTGCTGGACGCGGTCAACGCCGTCCGGATCGAGCAGGGTCTCGGCCCGCTGCGGTATTCGGCCGAGCTCAACGCGGCGTCCGAGACCCACGCGCGCGACATGTCGGTGCAGGACAGGGCGTGGCACTTCGGGTCGGACAAGACCTCGCCGCGCGAGCGGGCCGCGCGCGCGGGGTATCTGGGCGAACTCGCCGGCGAGAACATAGCCGAGGGCACGGACACCGATCTGGTGGTGTTGAAATCATGGCTCGACTTCGGCGACACGCGCGACATCATCCTGGATCCGGCCGCGCGCGGCATGGGTCTCGGCTGGTACAGGGACGCGACCGGCAAGACCTGGTGGGTCCAGCTGGTCGGCCGGTAGGCGTCAGCCGAAGATGGTGACGGGCACGCCGGTCGGGACCAGCGTCCAGATCTCCTCCATCTCGGCGTCCGTCACCGCGATGCAGCCCGCCGTCCAGTCGCCGCGACGCTTCGCCGATCGGGCGTTGGGGCCGCCGTGGATGAAGATGTCGCCGCCCGGATTCACGCCCATCGCCTTGGCGCGGACGATATCCTGGGCGTTGGGATAGCTGATGCCGAGGCTGAGGTGGAACTCGCTGCGCGGGTTGCGCCGGTTGATCCAGTAGCTGCCCTCGGGCGTGCGCCCGTCGCCGGACCGGATCTTGTGGCCGTCCGGCGCGAAGCCGAGATTGACCCGGTATCTCTTGAGCGTCTTCCCGCCGGCCTTCAGCTCCATGACGCGGTTTCGCTTGGAGATCACGACCTGGTCGGCCACGACGCGCCGTTTCTGCGTGAAGGCCGAAGCCCCGGACGCGGCGCCCATCGCGAAGAATCCCGCCGTCAGGGCGACGGCGTTTCGCCGCGTCCAGAGCCGTTCGGAAATCATGTCGGAATCGTCGTTCTCGTCGGCCCTCGCGCGGCGTCCGTCATCGGACGCGTCCGCGAAACGCCAGCTGCTCCTGTCACTCATCGCTCGCCTGCTATTTGTTGTGCTCGGGTGCCGCCCGTTCGGGCTCCGGTCTTATCGCCGTTATGCTTGCTATATCCCTAATGCGCCCCGCCTCCAAGCGTTTGCGTCAGGGAGCGAGCACGGGCCAGAGCGAGGCGACCAGCAGTGCCGCCATGACGGCGTTGAACGCGCGGAGGCGGCGCCGAGACGTGAGGAACCGGCGCATCTGCCGGCCGAGGAGGGTCCACGTGCTGACCGAGGGAAGATTGATCGCGCCGAAGACCAGGGCCACCGCCAGGACGGTCGCGAAGCTCTGCGACGGAGCGTAGACGCCGATTGCGGTCAGGGCCATCGCCCAGGCTTTCGGATTGACCCACTGGAAGGCGGCGGCCTGGAGAAAAGTGATCGGCTTCCCGGCGGCGTCGGCGTCCCTTGGCGGCGCGGCGCCCGCGATCCTCCACGCCAGCCAGAGGAGATAGACGACGCTGAACGCCTTCAGAAGGACATGGGCTGGAGGCCAGGCGTCGAAGAGCCGGACGAGCCCGGCTCCGACAAGCACCACCATCAGCGTGAAGCCGATGCCCACGCCCAGCATGTGCGGGATCGTGCGGCGGAATCCGAAATTCGCGCCCGACGCCATGAGCATGAGGTTGTTCGGCCCCGGCGTGATCGAGGTCGCGAAGGCGAAGCCCGCGAGGGCGAGGAGGATGTCGAGTGTCATGGCGCAACCATATGCGAGCGCGGGCGCGCGAATGTTGCAATCTCAGCCGTTTTCAGGCTAATTTTGCAAGCAATGAGCGGAATCGATCACATTGACGAACGGGTGTTGCGCGTCCTTTCCGCGGATGGGCGGATCAGCAATGTCGACCTGGCAGAGAGGGTGGGACTTTCGCCCTCGGCCTGTCTGCGGCGGGTGCAGGCGCTGGAGCGGGCCGGGATCATCGCCGGATACAGGGCCGTCATCGACCCGGCGGCGCGGGGAGCGGGCTTCACCGCTTACGTGGCCGTGGGCCTGTCGAGTCACACCAAGGCGTCGCAGGAGGCGTTCGAGCGTGCGATCACCCGCTCTTCGGAAGTGCGCGAGTGCCACAACATCACGGGATCGTACGAGTACCTGTTGCGCGTCGAGGCCGCCGACCTCGCGGCGTACAAGATATTCCACACCGACGTTCTGGGCGTCCTGCCGCAGGTGAGCTCGATCACGTCCTTCGTGGTGATGGGCTCGCCGAAGGACGAACGGGCCTAGGAGAACGTCTCGCGGCTGCCGTCGACGCAGGCGGCGTCGATCGCGTTCCAGTCCCAGTCGATGCCGAGGCCGGGCGCTTCCGGCGCGTGGGCACGGCCGTCGCGGATGTCGAGGCGCGACGAGGTGATCGCGTCGAGCTGGGGGATGTATTCCAGCAGCGGCGCGTTGGTCACGGCGCAGACGAGGCTGACATGCAGCTCCATCAGGAAATGCGGACAGATCGGCACGTTGAACGCCTCGGCCATGTGCGCGGTCTTGAGCCAGGGGGTGACGCCGCCGATCCGGGCCACGTCGGTCTGGATGATGCTCGCCGCGGCCTGCGTCAGGTAGTCCTTGAACTGGCTGATCGAATACATGCTTTCGCCGACCGCGATCGGGACGCGGGAATGGCGGGCGAGGCGGGCATGGGCGCCGACGTCATCCGCGGGCATCGGTTCCTCGAACCAGTAGATGCCGGATTCCGCCAGGATGTCGGAGCGGCGCATCGCCTCGGGCAGCGAGAAGCCCTGGTTGGCGTCGGTCAGGATCTCGAAGCTGTCGCCCACGGCGGCGCGGACGGCGCGCAGGCGGTCGCGGTCCTCGGCGGCCGAGGGTTTTCCGATCTTGATCTTGGAGCCGGCGAAGCCCTTTTCCTTCGCCTCCAGCGCGTCCTCGATGATCGCCTCCTTCGGGATGTGCAGCCAGCCGCCCTCGGTGGTGTAGAGCGGCACGGAGGGTTTCGCGCCGCCCGCCATGCGCCAGAGCGGAAGGCCGGCGCGCAGGCAGCGCAGGTCCCAGAGCGCGGTGTCGATGGCGGCGAGCGCCAGCGAGGTGATCGCGCCCACGGAGGTGGCGTGGGTGGCGAACAGGAGATCGCGCCAGATGCCCTCGATCTGCTCCGCCTCGCGGCCGATCAGGCGGGGGACGAGGGTTCGGCCGAGCAGGCTCATGATCGCCGGGCCGCCGGTGCCGATGGTGTAGGAATAGCCGGTGCCGGTAGCCCCGTCCGCGTCGGTGATGCGGACGAGGGGCGTTTCCTGGCTCACGAACGACTGGATCGCGTCGCTCCGCGGGACGGGCGGAACGAGGTCGACCATCAGGATCTCGACGGAGACGATCTTGGCCATCTGCGGGCTCCTCGGACGGTCAGGCGATCAGGATCGCGCGGAAATCGTTGACGTTGGTCAAGGTGGGGCCGGTGGTGACGACCTGGCCCGAGGCCTCGAAGGCGGCGAGCGAATCGTTGTCGTCGAGCAGCGCGCGCGGATCGGCGCCGGCCGCCCGCATCCGGGCGAGCGTGTCGGGGGTGCAGATGGCGCCGGCGTTGTGGTCGACGCCGTCGATGCCGTCGGTGTCGCAGGCGATGGCGGAGACGTCGGGCGCGCCGTCGAGCGCGATGGAGAGCGCGAGCAGGAATTCGGTGTTGCGCCCGCCCCTGCCCTCGCCGCGCACGGTGACCGTGGTCTCGCCGCCCGAGATCAGGACGCAGGGTTTCGTGAAGGGCTGGTTTCTGCGGCGGATCTGGTCGGCGATGCCGGCGAAGGTCGCGGCGACGTCGCGGGCTTCGCCCTCGATGTTGGCGCCCATGATGTGCGGCTCGACGCCTCGGCGCGCGGGCCGGCGCCGCGGCGGCTTCGAGCGCCTCCTGGGGCGTCGCGATCATGTGGACCGGCCCGGTCTCGATGTCGGGCGGCGCGTTGGCGAGCATCGCCGCGCGCACGTGGTCGGGAACCTGGATGCCCCGCCTGGCGCACACGGCGAGAGCGTCCTTGGCGTCGGTGTCGGCCCGGATGGTCGGGCCGGAGCCGATCACGCCGGGATCGTCGCCCGGAACGTCGGATATCAGCCAGCTGACGCAGCGGGCGGGCGCGGCGGCCGCGGCCAGACGCCCGCCCTTGATCGCCGAGAGCGCCTTGCGCACGGTGTTCATCTCGCCGATGGGCGCGCCGGAGCGGAGCAGCGCCTTGGTGATCGCGCGTTTGTCGTCGAGCGAGATGCCGTCGAGAGGCAGGGTCAGGAGCGCGGAGGCGCCGCCCGAGCCGAGAAAGACGACGAGATCCTCCGCCGTCGCGGAGCGGGCGAGGTCGAGGATGCGGCGGGCGGTGGCGGCGCCTTCGGCGTCGGGCATGGGGTGCCCGGCCTCGACCACCTCGACATGCCGGGTCGGACAGGAATGGGCGTAGCGGGTGACGACGAGGCCTTCGACGGGGCGACCCCAGGCGCGCTCGAATTCCGCGGCCATGCTCGCGGCGGCCTTGCCGGCGCCGAGGACGATGGTGCGGCCCTTCGGCGGGTCGGGCAGGTCGGTGAACTTGCCGGCGGGACCGGCGGCGGCGAGCGCGGCGTCGAAGAGGCCTCGCAGGAATGCGGTCTCATCCATCGCGCCATCCTCTCAGGTGCCGGAGCGCGGCGCAGGCGGCGCCGAACCCGTTGTCGATGTTGGTGACGGTCACGCCCGCCGCGCAGCTGGCCAGCATCGCGGCCAGCGCCGTCTCGCCGCCGCGCGCCACGCCGTATCCCTGGGATGTCGGCACGCCGATGACGACGCCCGGAACCTGGCCGCCGACGACGCTCGCGAGCGCGGCGTCCATCCCGGCGACGACGATGACGACCCGGTGGCGGGCGATCTCCTCGATCCGGGCGGTGAGTCGGTGAAGGCCCGCCACGCCCACGTCGAAGACCATCGCGGCCTCGTGGCCGTTGAAGGCGAGCGTGCGCTCGGCCTCGCGGGCGACGGGCGTGTCGGAGGTTCCGGCGGTGACGATGCAGACGGCGCCCCTGGCGCGGTCGGGCGCGGGGTTGATCCAGGCGGTGCGGGAGACCGGGTCGTAATCGATGGCGTCCAGTCGCTCTGCCATGCGCGGCTCAAGCCGTGTAAGGAGGAGCGGCGCGGTCCGGTCGCGGGCGTCGCGCAGGATGCCGGCGATCTGGGACTCGGACTTCCCGGCGCAGAGCACGGCCTCGCCGATGCCGATGCGGGCGCCGCGCTCCCAGTCGAAGGCGACCTCGCTCATGCGCCCTCGCGCAGGAAGGCGCTTCCCATGGCGTAGGGCGCGAGCGTGACGGGGCGGCCCGCGAGGTCGGACGCCTCGGCGCGGAGCGCGTCGAGCGTGGCGGGCGGTAGCGGCGTCGAGGAACGCGGCGTCGATCTCGATCTCGGGGCCGGAGGCGCGCATCCGGCAGCGGATGGTGGCGACGTCGTAGCGCGCGCGGAGCCGGGTCTCGACGCGGTCGATCATCGATCAGCGTCTCGGGTTCGATCCGAAGGCCCGTCTCGACCCGGCTCGACAGGCACGGCGACGCGGGCAGCGTCGCGACGTCGCCGAGGCCGAGATCGGCGGCGAGCGCGCGGACATGCGCCTTGGTCATGCCGGCCTCGACGAAGGGGTGCCGGACGCCGTGGTTCTCGGCGGCCTGGAGGCCCGGCCGAAAGTCGCCGAGATCGTCGAGATTGGTGCCGGAGGCGAGGGTCCCGGGCATGGCAGCCGCCATCGCGCCGTAGAGGTTGGATTTGCAGAAGAAGCAGCGGTTGGACGGGTTGGCGCGATAGGCGGGGTCGTCGAACTCGCCGGCGTCGATCACGCGCAGGGTCCAGCCCTCGGCGGTCGCGAGGGCGCGGACGCGGGCGGTGGCGGCTTCGGGCACGGCCGGGGAGACGGCGTGCAGCATGGTGGCGCGGGGGCCGATCTCACGGTTGGCGAGGGTGGCAAGCGTGAGGCTGTCGACGCCGCCGCTGACGGCGATGCCGAGCGGCGCGAGGTCGCGCAGGATGGCGGCGAGGGCGTCACGCATCGGATTCGGCCTTGATCCGCAGGGTTTTGCGCTCGGCGTAGGTTCCGGCGCGGGCGATGTCGTCGGCTTCGGCTTTGACGGTCCGGGCGTCGCCGCGCCGGGCGGTCTTGCGGCGGACGCCCTCGAGCGTGTCGGCCTCGCGGGCGAGGACATGGCGCGCGACGCTCTGCTCGCGCAGGCCGAGGGTGGCGGTCTGGGCGAAGACGGCGTCGCGGACGGACGCCTGCGCTGACGGTTCGGCCAGAACCTGGACCGAGACGACCATGCGGCCTTTCTTGCCGAAGGCGGGGATCTGGATGACGTCGAGGACGCCGGGGAGAGCGCGGATCGCGTCGAGGCCGGTGGCGAGATCCTCCGCCGTCTGGTCGTCGATCTCGAAGCGGGTCACGGCGACCTCTCCGGCGCTGCCTTCGGCGCCTTCGAGCACCAGCACGCGCAGCGCGTTCGGGCGGTCCGGAAGCGTCCGCGTTCCGAAGCCGGTTCCCGATCCGGCCAGCGTGCCGGAGGGGCGGCGAGGAACCATGCGCGGGCGCAGATGCGCGAGGATCGCGGCGCCGGTGGGGGTGACGCGCTCGCCGGCGAGGCCGTCGTCGACGATCTCGAAGCCCTCCATCAGGCGCGCGGTCGCGGGAGCCGGAACCGGCATGGTTCCATGCGCGGTCCGGACGGTTCCGCCGCCGAGCGGCAGGGCGCCGCAGGACCAGGTCGCGGCGCCGGTGGCGTCGATCAGGAACCCGGCGAACGCGATGTCGGCGATGGAATCGAGCGCGCCGACCTCGTGGAAGTGGACCGCTTCGACGGTCGTGCCGTGGACTTGGGCCTCGGCTTCGGCGAGGCGGGTGAAAATGTCGATCGCGATGGCCGTGGCGGCGGGCGGGAGCGCGGCGCAGCCTTCAAGCAGCGCGCGGACGTCGCTCAGATGCCGGTGGGCGTTCTGCTCGGCGGTCTCGATCATGAGCCGCGCGCCGGCGAAGCCGTCCTTGGGCGCGCGGTCGAGCGACGCGCGCGCGGCGCCGCCGGTGACGGCCGCGACCAGCGCCAGCGCCTCGGCTTCGAATTCGGGATACGCGTCGAGCAGGGCCGCCGCGAACATGTCGCCAGCCACGCCGCCGACCGGGTCGAGATGCAGGTGGCGCGGCACGCTCACGCCGCCGCGTGGAAGGGCACGACGTAGGGGCCCTCGGGGATCACCGCGATGTCGCGGTCCTCGGTCGCGGCCAGCACCTCGGCGAGGGCGGTGGCGAGATCGTCGCGGCAGGTCACGCCGGTCACGGCGCGGTCGGCCGCCGCGAGGCCGGGCGCCACGAGGACGATGCGGCCGATCCGGAGCGGCTTGAGCAGCATCTCGGTCTGCCACTCGTCCACGTCGGCCAGCGTCTTGGCGTTGAGGGTGTCGAGGAACGCGCCGGCGCCCATCGCGACGAAGCGTTCCTGGGCGGCGCGGAACTCGTCCGAGCCGATGCCCTCGCCGCATTCGGAGACGATGACCAGCGTGCCGCCGTCCTCGAGGATGTCGACGGGCGTGACCATGCCCTTGACGGTCTGGTAGTAGGTCCGGTCGAGCGGATAGCCGGCGGCGCTGGTGACCACGGTGCGGAACTTGCGCGGCACCTTCACGGCGATGGAGTCGCGGACGAAATCGACGGCCGCCGCGTGGCTTGCGACGATCTCGCCGAAGCTCGCGAAGATCAGCGCGCGCTCCTCGTCGAGGACGGTGTTGAGCCCGTAGATCCGCCCGCCGATCATCCGCAGGATCTCGAGCTGCGCCTCGTGCAGCGGGTTGCCGTCGAGATTGCAGCTGGTCGCCAGCGGGTCCTCCATGAAGCGCGCCGAATGGAAGGTGC
This sequence comes from uncultured Alphaproteobacteria bacterium, assembly GCA_963798765.1. Taxonomy (GTDB): domain Bacteria; phylum Pseudomonadota; class Alphaproteobacteria; order Rhodobacterales; family Rhodobacteraceae; genus Amaricoccus. Next base: position 532,316 of record CAWCUP010000020.1, read on the forward strand.
GGATCGTGGTGTGATGCGCGACGCCGGGGGCCACGACCTTGCGGCCGCCGGACCAGCCGGCCATGAAATGCGGCTCGACGAGGCCGGTGGCGATGCGGATGTCGGCCTCGATGAACCGGCGGTCGATGCCGACGGGGACGCGGCGCGTCGGAGTCTCGCCGAGCATGACGTGATCGTCGTCGTTGCGCGCGTAGTGGTTCACGACGGCGACGTTCTCCAGCACCCAGGGGTCGCCGACCAGATCGGCGAGCTCCTCGCCGAGATTGGGCCGGTGCAGGCCCGTCGCGACGAGGACCGTGATGCCGGCGAGCGGCACGCCCGCGCCGGTCAGCCGGTCGATCAGCGGCCGCAGGAACAGGCGGTTCGGCACGGGGCGGGTGAAATCGCAGATCAGGATGCAGGCGGTTCTGGCGCCCTTCGCCGCGATCTCCAGCGGCTCGGCGGCGACGGGGTCGGCCAGCGCTTCGGCGATGACGGCGTGCGGATCGGAGGGGACCGGGACGTGCGCCTTGCGGATGATCGTGGCGGTCACGCCGTCGGGGATCTCCAGACCCATGAAGCCCCTGCCATACGCCAGATCGATCGTCATCGCCGCGTCCTCCTCAGGTGGTCCAGCCGCCGTCGATCACATGGCACTGGCCGGTGGTGAAACCGCTCTCGTCGCTCGCGAGATAGGTGACGAGGGCCGCGATCTCCTCGGGTTTTCCGAGGCGGCCCATCGGCTGGCGGGCCATGAAGTCGGCGCGCGCCTTGTCGTAGTCTCCGGTCGCGCGGAGCCGGTCATCGAGCGACGGGCTTTCGACCGTGCCGGGGCAGACGGCGTTGCAGCGGACGCCCTGCTTCACGTAGTCCGCCGCGACGGATTTGGTCAGGCCCATCACGGCGGCCTTGGTCGCGCTGTAGACGAAGCGGTTGGGCGGGCCGGTGACCGCGCCGGCGACCGAGCAGATGTTGACGATGGAGCCGCCGCCGCGCTCGATCATTCCGGGCAGGACGGCGCGGATCGTGTGGAACATCGACCGGACGTTGAGGGCGAACGCGAAGTCCAGATCCTCCTCGGTCGCCTCCAGGATGGTTCCGGAATGGACGAAACCCGCGCAGTTGAAGAGCGCGTCGACCGGGCCGATCCTGCGCCGCCAGCGTCTCGATGGCGGAGCGGTCGGTCACGTCGAGCCGCATGGTCTCGATGCCGGGCGTTCCGTCGAGCGTGGCGAGGGTGTCGGCGTTCACGTCGGTCGCGATGACGCGCGCGCCCTCCTCGGCCATGCGCAGGACCGACGCGCGGCCGATGCCCTGTCCGCTGGCGGTCGCCAGAACCGTCTTGCCTTCGAGCCGCTTCATCCCGTCGTTCCCCCGTCTATGTTGACCGTCTGTCCGGTCATGAACCGGCTTTCGTCCGAGACCAGCCAGGCGCAGATCGAGGCGATCTCCTCGGGCGTGCCGAGCCGGCCCATGGGCTGGCGCTCCTCGAAATACTTCAGCGCGGCGTCGTAGCCGCCCATGGTCTTGGCGGCCTCCGCGATGCGGCCCTCGAGCGAGGGCGAGAGCGTGGTGCCGGGACCGACCGAGTTGGCGCGGATGCCCATGCGCAGGTAATCCGCCGCGACCGCCTTGGTCAGACCGATCACGCCGCCCTTGGCCGCGCCGTAGGCGACGCGGTTGGGGAAGCCCTTGGTCGAGGAGGCGATCGAGCCGATGGTCACGATGCTGCCGCCATGGGCCTTCATGCGCGGAACCACCGCCTGGACCACGTTGAAGGCGCTGTCGAGCGTGATGTCCATCGACTTGCGCCAGTCGGCGGCGGACGTCTCCTCGATGGTGCCGTGATGGACGTAGCCCACCGCGTGCACGAGTCCGTCCACGCGGTCGAAGCGCGCGAAATACGCCGCCACCGCGTCACGGTCCGTGGCGTCGAGCGCCTCCGCGCTCGCCACATCAAGCCCGTCGAGGCCCGTCATATTCAGGTCGGAGGCATGCACCTCCGCGCCTTCGGCGGCCAACCGTTCGGCCGTCGCGCGGCCGATGCCCGCGCCCGCCGCGGTAACGACCGCGATCTTGCCCTTGAGGCGTCGCGTGAAATCGATACGCTCCATGTCAGTACGTCGCGCGGCCGCCGGAGAGGTCGAACGCCGCCCCGGTCGTGAAGGAGTTCTCGGCCGAGCAGAGCCAGGTGACCATCGAGGCGATCTCCTCGACCGTCACGAACCGGCCGCGCGGGATCTTCGAGAGCATGTAGTCGATGAACTCCTGGCTCACCTGTTCGAGGATGCGGGTGTTGGCGGTCGCGGGGGTGATGCAGTTCACCGCGATGTTCCGTCCCGCCATCTCCTTGCCGAGCGATTTCGTCATCGCGATCACGGCGGCCTTGGAGGCGGAATAGGCCGAGGCGGTCGGGTTGCCCTCCTTGCCGGCGATGGAGGCCACGTTGACGACCCGGCCGTAATCGCGCTCGGCCATTCCCGGCAGCAGCGCCTTGCAGCAATGGAACGTGCCGTCGGTGTTGATCGCCTGGACGCGGCGCCAGGCGGCGAGGTCGTAATCGACCAGGGTGGCGCTCGGGCCGGCGATGCCGGCGCTGTTGACGAGGATGTCGACGGGGCCGAGTCGCTCTTCGGTCTCGGCGGCGGCGGCGGCGACGCTGTCCCAGTCGCTGACGTCGACCTTCACGGCGATGCGAGAGGCTTCGGGGATTCCCGTGGCGCGCTTGTCGAGCGCGTCGGGTTCCAGATCCCAGAGCGCGACCTTGGCGCCGGAGGCGACGAAGCGCTCGGCGATGGCGGCTCCGATGCCGTTCGCGCCGCCGGTGACGACGGCCACCTTTCCCTTCAGGTCGAAGTCGTTCATGCGTTCATCCCTTCTTTCTCTCTTGCCCACCAGGTTCCCGCGAGCGGCGCGCCGCCGACGAAGGCGCCCGCGCCCGGATCGTCCGCGATCCGCAGGCATTCGTTCCACTTCACCATGCGCTCGGACCGGGCGAAAGAGCCGACTTTGAGCTGGCCCGCGCCGAGGCCGGTCGCGAGATGGCTGATCGAGGAATCCTCGGTCTCGCCCGAGCGCGCCGAGACGACGCTCCGCCAGCCAGCCTTCTCCGCCGCGTCGAAGGCGGCGACGGCCTCGGTGACGGTGCCGGCCTGGTTCACCTTGATCAGCGCGGCGTTGCAGGCGCCGAATTCGGCGGCCTCGGCGATCAGCGAGGCGTTCGTCACGAGGTAATCGTCACCGACGATCTGGACCCGGTCCCCGAACGCCCGCGTGAACGCGCGCAGGCCCTCCGGGTCGTCCTCCGCCAGCGGATCCTCGATCGAAACGATGGGATAGGTCTCGATCCAGCGTCCGAGCATGTCGATCATCGCGTCGGATCCGAGCTCCCGGTCCTCCAGCGCGAGGCGATAGCGGCCGCCGCGACCGAATTCGGACGCCGCGATGTCGAGCGAGATGACCGCGCGCTCTCCGGCCGCCTCCATCGCCTCGACGACGGTTTCCAGCGCGCGCTCGTTGCTGTCGAAGACCGGCCACCAGCCGCCCTCGTCCGCGAGGCCGGCCGAATGTCCGCGACGCGCCATGATCGCGCCCGCCGCGTGATAGATCTCGGCGGTGGCCGCCAGCGCGGCGTCGAAGCTGTCCGCGCCCGGGATCATCACCATGAAATCCTGAACGTCCACCCGCCGGTCCGCATGGGCGCCGCCGCCGAAGATCTGGATCTCCGGCAACGGCAGGCTCGGCGTTCGGCCGTAAAGCTCCGCCACATGCCGCCAGAGCGGCGCGTCCGCGGCCGCCGCCCCCGCGTGCAGCACCGCCAGCGAGGCCGCGACGGTCGCGTTGCCGCCGAGACCGGACTTCAGCGGAGACGGATCGAGCGCCAGGATCGCCGCGTCCGCGCCCGCCTGGTCCATCGCGTCGAGACCCGTGAGCGCCGGCGCGACGCGCTCGCGGATCCCCGCCAGCGCCCTGCCGACGCCGAGACCCTTCAGCGCCGATCCCCCGTCGCGCAGGTCGACGGCCTCCCGCGTGCCGCGCGAGGCGCCCGCCGGGGCGATGGCGCGACCGCGCGCGCCGCTTTCGAGCAGCACCTCGACCTCGACCGTCGGATGACCCCGCGAATCCCAGACGCGGCGCGCGCGGACCTCGGTGATCGTCGATCCCGTCATTCGTTCCCCCAGGCGGCCCGGACATCGTCCAGGGCCCGCGCCGTCGTTTCGCGCGGCGCGTCGATCATCCGGAGCGCCGTCGCGCGCACGCGCGACCGCTCCCCCTCGTCGAGATACTCCACCGGGGACTTGCCGTCGACCCGCGCCAGCATCAGCGCCGGAAGAAGCGCGGCCAACCGCGCGTCGAGCGCGGCCGTCGGTTCCCAGACCACGTGACCCAGATACGCGTCCATGAAGGTGCCCGCCCGCCGCAGCAGATCGGCGCGGGAGTCCGGCAGATGCAGCGACTTCAGCACGAGATGGTTCAGGCAGAACGCGACGTCGAAGGCCGGATCGCCCATCGTCGCGCATTCGGCGTCGAGCAGCACCGGCGCACCCTCGCGCATCATGATGTTCTTGGGACTGACGTCGCCATGCACCAGCGCCGTCTCGGACGCGTAGAGGTCCGCCACGAGCGCGTTCAGCCGCCCGGCGACCCGCGGATGCCGCGCGGCCGTGAACGCCAGATAGGGCTCGAGGCGCAGGGCGTGGAAATCGTCACGGTTGCGGAAGGGCGACCGGTCGAATTCCGGCCGGGTCGACGCCGCGTGCAGCCGCCCGAGCGCGTGGCCGACCGCCCGGGCCTCGCCCAGATCCGGCGCCTCGGCCAGCAGCGCGGCCTTCCAGAGATACACGCCTTCGCCCGCCACATGCTCCATCGCGAAGCCGTTGAGGGCCTCCGACCTGCCGAAGAGCGCCGGCGCGTTCCCGGGGGCGACCGAACGCGCGAATTCGAGCCATGCGTATTCCGCGCGGTTGCGACGCACCGGCGCGCGCCATTCCTCCGCGACCTTCAGTCTGCCCAGCGCGAATTTCACGCAGACCTCGCGCCCGCCGAGATCGACGAGCGCGATGTCGGACGCGACGCCTCCCGCGAGCGGCATCGCCGCGCGCACCTCTTCCCCGCCCGCCAGTCCGATCTCCACGATAAGGGCGCGGCATCGTTCGAGGAGCGGGTCGGCGTTCATCGCTTCGGGAGATCCGGCTGCGGGGATGCGGGCCGACACTACGCGTCGCGGCCCGCCCCGCTGTCAAGGTTCGGTCAGATGGACCCCGCCTCGACCATGTAGTTGTTGGCCGAGCACATCGCGGCGTCGTCCGAGGACAGGAACACCACCATGCGCGCGACGTAGACCGGCTCGATCAGATCCGGCAGGCATTGCCGGTTCCGCTGCTTCTCGGCCGCCTCCGGCGTGACCCAGAGCGTCTTCTGACGCTCGGTCATGATCCAGCCCGGCACGACCGTGTTGACCCGGATGCGGTGGACGCCGAGATCGCGCGCCATCGTGCGCGTCAAACCGTGTACCGCCGCCTTGGCCGAGGCGTAGGCGGGAAAGCCTCCGAACGCCTCCCACCAGGAATTCGAGCCCATGTTGACGATCGACCCGCCGCCGGCCGCGATCATTCCGGGCGCGACGGCCTGGATCGCGAAGAAATGGTGGCGCAGGTTGGTGGCGTAGCGGTCGTCCCAGTAGTCCGGCGTCACGTCCTTCCAGTCGTGGCGGTCGTCGCGCGCGGCGTTGTTGACCAGAGCGGTCTGCGGCCCGAACCGCTCCGCCAACGCCCCGATGGCGCCCCGCAGCGCCTCGATGTCGCGCAGGTCGCAGACCTCGCAGGCCACGTCGCCGCCGCCGATCTCGGAGACGAGCGCGGCCCCGGCGTCACCGTCCAGATCGATGAAGCCGACGCGGGCGCCCTGGGCGGCGAAGGCCCGGACGATCTCCGCGCCGATGCCGGACGCGCCGCCGGTGACGAGGACGCTTTTGCCCTTCAGGCTCGGATAGGTGGCGAATTGGGGTGACATGGGGAAGCTCCTCGGGATCAGGCGGTCAGGCGGGCGGCGATGTGGTCCCATTCGGCGGCGGGATCGGCGCCGCCCCGGACCTCTCCGGCGCGGCGGTACCAGTAATCGGCGTTGGAGGCGTCGCCCTCGATCCAATGCGCGAGCGCGTGGATCCAGTCGAACTCCTTCACGCCCTCCGACGCCTGGCAGATCTGATGCGCCCGCTCCCAGTCCGGGCCGGTTTCGAGACCGCCCTTGCGCAGCCACCAGAGCGCCTGCAACGGCCGCTCCATGTCGGCGGGCGGTTCGACGTCGTCGAGCGAGGCGGTGATGCGGTCGGCCATGGCGGTCTCCTTCAGGTTGGCGTCCATCGTGTCATCGGGGCTCGGGAACGATCGCGCCGGGAAATCCCACGACGTGCCGCGCCATCGCGTGGCCCGCGGCGAGGCTCTCGGGCGGTCCGGCGCCACGCAGGACCGCGGCGAGGTACGCGCCGTTGAAACTGTCGCCGGCGGCGGTGGTGTCGACCACGCGCTCGGCGGCCGGGAAGTCCGGCAGGGCGCCGTGCCAGCCGATGGGCAGAGGTCCTTCGGAGCCGCGCTTGAGCGCGCCGGACGTCACGCCGGTCGCGGCGATGCGCGCGAGGACGGCATCGGCGTCGGGTTCGTTCCAGAGCGCCATCTCGTCGTCGAGCGACGGGAGCGCGATGTCCGTCTCGGACCAATAGGCGCGCATCACGCGCCGGGCGGTGGCGATGTCGGGCCAGAGGCGCGAACGATAGTTGGAATCGAACGCGACCTTGCCGCCTTCCGCCCTGAACCCGGGCAGGAAAGCGAGAAGGTCGGCGCGCGCCTCCGCCGACAGGACGGCGAGCGTGATGCCCGAGAGATAGATGAGGTCGAACCCGGCCAGGTTCTCGGGCCGAACGTCCGCGGGAGACTCGAAAAGCGTCCGCGCGGCGGAGCGTTCGCGCCAGTATGTGAACGTCCGCTCGCCCGCCGCGTCCACCGATATGGCGTAAAGCCCGGGATTGCGGTCGTCGCGGCGCTGGATGAGATCGGTCCCGATGTCGTGCGAGCCGAAAAACTCGATCATCCGCTCCGAGAGGTCGTCGCGTCCGAGACCCGTGACGTAGGAGACGGACACGTCCGGACCGCCGGCGCGGCGCAGATAGACGGCGGTGTTGAACGTGTCCCCGGCATAGCCGATCGATCCGCCCGTCTGGCCACGCGGCGGCAGGGTCAGCTCCACCATGCATTCGCCGATGCTGGCGACCCGGATCATCGGCCGCGCTCCGCGAGGAACCGCCGCGCGTCGGCCGCCGTCTCGAAGAGATGCGGGGAGGCACTGCGGCGCAGCGCGCCGCCCATCTTCATGCGCGTGAAGGCGGAGGAGGAATAGCGGCTGACCGTCCGGTAAAAGCGCCGTTCGAGGTCGGCGACCATCTCGGCGTAGGCGGTCTCCACCTCCTCGTCGACGCGGAAGCCGTCGTAGTTCACGATCACGTCCACGGGGCCCGCGCGGCCCTCGCAGAGCCCCTCCACGCGGGCCTTGATGAGCGCGACGTCGGCGGCGTTCCGGACCCTGAACTTCTCGAGATTGACGTAGAGCTCATTCCTCGCCTCGTCGCGCTGGATGCGGTCCGAGAGGTCGAGATGCAGCAGGTCGCGCCGGATGTCCATCGGAGCGTCCCGGAAGATGCGCGCGTCCATCGGCGCGATCTCGGTCATAAGCGGCCGGAACGCCAGTTGCGCAAGGATGTCGCGCTCGACGTCGACCCCCGGCGCCACCTCGCGCAGCTCGAGGCCCTCGGGTGTCAGCTCGAACACGCAGCGTTCGGTCACGTAGAGCACCGGCTTTCCCGCCGCCGCCGCGCGCTGGCCCGAGAAGGTGATCTGCTCGACCCGGTCGAGCATCTTCTTCGACCGCCCCTCCCGCGCGATCCGCACCGCTCCGTCCGCGATCTCCACCTTCAGGCCGCCGGCGGTCAGGGTTCCCGCGAAAACCACGGCGCGGGCGTTCTGGCTGATGTTGATGAACCCGCCCGCCCCGGCCAGCTTCGGGCCGAAGCGCGAGACGTTGACGTTCCCTTCCGCATCCGCCTCGGCCATCCCGAGACAGGCCATGTCGAGACCGCCGCCGTCGTAGAAGTCGAACTGCTGGTTCTGCGCGATGATCGCGTCGGTGTTGACCGCCGCGCCGAAATCGAGCCCGGAGGCGGGCTGGCCGCCGACGACGCCCGGCTCGGTGGTCAGCGTCAGATGCTCGAGCAACCCCTCCTCGCTGGCGACGGCGGCGACGCCTTCCGGCATGCCGATCCCGAGATTGACCACGCCGTTGATCGGCAACTCGAAGGCGACGCGCCGCGCGATCACCTTGCGCGCGTCGAGCGGCGGCGGCGGCAGGGCGCCGGCGGGCGCGCGGAACCGGTTCGAGAAGGTGTGGGAATAGGCGGTCGCGTAGGTCTGGACGTGGTTCTCGGGCCGCGCCACGACCACCGCGTCGACCAGCGCCGCCGGGATCACGACCTCCCGCGCGCCCAGGCTGCCGGCCGCCACCACGCGCTCGACCTGGACGATCACGACTCCGCCGGAATTCCGCACGGCCATGGCCTGGGCGAGATTGTCGAGGATCAGCGCCTCGCGCTCCATCGTGACGTTGCCGCGCTCGTCCGCCGTCGTCCCGCGCAGAAGCGCCACGTCGACGGGAAGCGCCGGATAGAACAGGTATTCCTCGCCGCCGATCTCCATCACCTCGACCATGTTCTCGCTGGAGATGTCGTTGATCCGCCCGCCCTCGACCCGGGGATCGACGAAGGTGCCGAGGCCCACGCGGGTGAGCGTGCCCGGCTTGCCGGCCGCGATGTCGCGATACATGTGGCTGATCACGCCCTGCGGCAGGTTCCAGCCCTTGATCTTTCCTTCGAGCGCCAGCGCCGCGACCCTCGGGATCAGGCCCCAATGCCCGCCGATGACCCGCGCGAGAAGCCCGTCCTCGCCCAGCCGGTTGAGCCCCCGCGTCGCGCCGTCGCCCTGCCCGGCCGCGAAGAACAGCGTGAGATCGCGCGGCGCGCCGGTCTCGAGAAACCGTTCCTGAATCGCGGCGAGAAGCTCGTCCGGTACGCCGATGCCGACGAAGCCGGACGTGGTGATCGTGTCGCCTTCGCGGACCAGGGCGGCCGCGTCGCGCGCCGACAGGACTTTTCTCTGCATCGGCCGTCCTCCCCGTTTTCAGCGAGAATAGACCGGTCGGGACGCCGCGCGCCAGATGCCGTCACCTCGGCTCGGGCAGCCACTTCCTCTCGACGCAGCACACCATGGTATAGGCCGGATTGAAGACGTTGCCGACCTCGTAGCGCACCGTCTGGCCGAGAAGATGGGCGACCGCGACGTCCGACAGGCCGTATTCCTCCCGAAGCCTGGCCGCCATCTCGGTCGTCGCGTGCTGGAGCGCCTGGTCGAGCGGGCGGGCGTTGCCCACGGTGAAGATCCGCTCCTCCGTCTCGCCGCGCGGCCAGCCGATACTCCGGCCCTTCTCGACGGTCAGACGCACCTCGACCTCGCATGAGGTCTCGACGCCGGTCCCGGAGATCTCGCCGCAGCCCTGGACCGCATGGCAGTCGCCGAGGAAGAACAGCGCCCCCGGAACCGACACCGGAAAGCTCACCGAACAGCCCGGCCCGAAGCCGCGCCAGTCCATGTTCCCGCCGTTGCGGTCGCTCGAGGCCGTCGAGATCGCCTGCCCGCCCGGAGGCGCCACGCCGAAACATCCGATCATCGGCGCCAGCGGCAGGACGAGACGCTCCAGACCGGGCTCGGCCCGCTCGGGGCGCACGGTCCGCGCCGCGGCGTCGATCAGCCATTCGGCGCGGTCGCGCGGCGGCAGGTCGCGGGCGGCCTCGGGGTCGATCACGGTCGCGGAGAGGGCGGCGCGGGTCCATCCGGTGTCGCGCGCCGGATCGATCCGCAGGATCTCGACCCGGAGCGCGTCTCCGGGTTCCGCGCCCTCGACATGGATCGGCCCGTTCATCGGGTTGGGACGCGCGGCCCGCGACCGGCCCTCGTGGTCCACGCCGGCCGCGTCCAGCGTCACCGTCACGACGGTGTCGCCGCTCGACACGCGCAGCGCGGGCGGAATGGCCGCGAGGACGTTCGACCAGGCTGCGGCTTCAAAGCGGTGCGTGGCGGCCATCGATTTGAATCCCTTCCGGTTTCATTCCCGGATGTTTCGCCGCGCCGCGCGGCGGCTTCAACCTCTTTCGCACGCAAGCCCGGTTCAGAAGCTCGCCGCGAGACCGATGGAATAGCCGTCGAGGTACTCGCCCTTGGCGTAGCGGAACATCAGCCGCGTCGTCGTCACGTAAGGCACCCAGGTCCGGGTGATGTCGAGCTCGTAGCCGAAGCCGACCTGGGCCAGCCATTCGGTGTTGAGGATCTCGCCCTGGTCGCCGGGAAGATAGGACGCCGAGAATTCCGTCACGCTCCGCACCGGCCCGCCGAACGCGTCGTATCCGGTCGGCAGCCGAAGACGCGACCAGAGCGCCGTGGTGATGGCCTCGGCCGAGCCGGCGACGTCCTTGTCGCCCGCGATCGGCTCGAGATGGATGTGCGTGTGGCGCAGGATCAGATCGGCCTCGACGTCGTTCGCCCATCGCCGGTTGTAGACGAGCGAGACCGAGCCGCCGACGCCGCCCGCCGTCAGGCTGCCGGACTTGAGGAACTCGCCCTCGACACCGAGCGCGTCCGCGACGAAATCGCTGACGAAGGCCGTGTCGCTGATCACCGTGCCCAGCGTGACGTTCAGCACCGGGCGCAGGGCGAGATCCTCGGTGAGGCTGAAATCCCATCCGATGCCGCCCGTCGCGGCGAGACTGGTCCATTTCGCCGGGATGAGCTGCTGGTCGGTTCCGTCGCTCAGAACGAAGACCGGGTCGTAGCGGTTATACCCGACATAGCCTTCCAGATAGAGCGGAAAGCTCTCCGACAACGTGAAACCGCCGCCGAGCTGCGCCGCCGTGAAATCGTTGCCCGCCTTGGATCCCGGCCCCGTGTCGAAGACGAGGCTCGACGCCGTCTCGCTCGGCACGGCCGCGATTCCGAGCACGGCGAGCGCCGAATCGGCGCGCGCGCGGATCGCCCCGCCGAGAAGGTCCCCGGGGGAAAGGTCCTGCGCCATTGACCGGCGCGGCGGCGACACACGCCGCGAGGAGGGGGAGCGCAAGAAACCGCATGGCGCGGGGGTGACACGACATCTTTGATCAACCGTTAAACGAGCGGGCGACGCTGCGTTCCCTGTAGAACGTGAAGAGCCCGGTGGCGACGACGATCGCCCCGCCGACGAGGGTCCAGAAGTCCGGCCATTCGCCGAAGATGAGAATCCCGAGTACCGTGGCCCAGATCAGCAGGGTGTAGCGGAACGGCTGGACGAAGCCGATCTCGCCGGTGCGCATCGAATTGACGCTGTAGTGATAGCCGACCAGCAGGAAGAGCGCCGAGCCCGTCAGCGACGCGACGCTGTGCAACTCCATCGGCCGCCATTCCGTCGCGGCGGTCAGGGTTCCGGCGCTCAGCGTCATGGCGAGCGACGTGACGAAGACGATCGCCGGGCCCGGCGCCGCGGCGCTCAGCCTTCGGGTCGCGAGGTCGCGGACCACCACGAATCCGACGGAGGCAAGCGCCCAGAGCGAATAGACCGTGAACCCCTCCGATCCCGGCCGCACGATGATCAGCACTCCCGCGAACCCGACCGCGATGGCGAGATAGCGCCGCCAGCCGACCGGCTCGCCGAAGAACACCGCCGCGGCCAGCGTCACCGCCAGCGGCAGGCTCTGGAGGATGGCGCTGGCGTTGGCCAGCGGCATGTGGAAAAGCGCGGTGAGGAACGTGAGGCCGCCGCCGATCTCGCCGACGGCGCGCAGCGCGATCAGACGCGCGTCGCGCGCGTCCGGCCGGAACCGCAGCGCCCCGACGCGCCAGGCGTAGATCCCGATCAGCGTCGTCGCCAGGAAGCCCCGGACGGCGATGGCCTGGAAAAGCGGAAGCTCCCCCGAGACGCTCTTGATCAGCGCGTCGTTGAGCGAGAACCCGAACATCGAAAGGCACATGAAGAGCGCGCCCCGGGCGTTGTCCGAGGCGGAAACCGACGGGGCGGCCGGAGCCTCAGACGTCATGGCGCGCGGCGACCCGCATGACCCAGAGCGTGGTGACGATCCCCATCGCCGAGCACGCGAACATCAGCCAGACGAGCGGCGCGGCGCCGGTGCTGGCGCTCGCGAGCGCGCCGGCCAGCACGGACAGCGCCGCGCCGCCGCCGATCTGGATCGCGCCGCCGAGGCCCGAGGCGCTGCCCGCCAGATGCGGCCGCACCGAGACGAGGCCGGCGGTGGCGTTCGGCATCACCAGCCCGTTGCCGAGCCCCACGAAAAGGATCGTGCCGAAAAACGTCGGAGCCGTCGTCACTCCGACGGCGAGGAACGCGAGGCCGAGCGCCATGCCCGCCGTCGACACCATCGACCCCGCAAGCATCATCCGGTCGATGCCGTAATCGGCGCTGTGGCGTCCGGAGAGGTAGTTGCCCACCAGGTAGCCGAGCGCGATGGACCCGAAGTAGAATCCGAGCTGCGACGGCGTGAGGTCCAGAACGTGGCTCGCCACCCATGGCCCGCCGCCCAGAAACGCGAAGAAGGCGCCCGAGGCCATCGCCGCCGTCGCGGAATACCCCCAGAACCGGCGCGAGCGGAACAGCTCGGGATAGGCGCGGAACTGCGCGCCGAAACTGGTCGATCGCGCGCCGTTGGTCTCGCCGAGATCGGCCCAGGTCAGCGCCAGCACGCCCAGACCCGCCACGAGCATGAAGGCGAAGATCGACCGCCAGCCGAACCCCTCCACCAGAAACCCGCCGATCATCGGCCCGACCATCGGCATGAGCGCCATGCCCATGGTGACATAGCCGATCTGGCTCGCCGCGCGGTCGGTCGACACGGTGTCGCGCACCACCGCGCGGCTGAGCGCGATGCCGGAGGCGATCGTCGCCTGCGCCATCCGGAACGCGAGGAAGCTCTCGATGGTCGGCGCGAAGAGACAGCCGACCGTGGCGGCCAGGAAGACGCCGAACGAGCCGAGCAGAACGGGCCGCCTTCCGTACCGGTCCGAGAGCGGCCCGATGACAAGCTGGAGAACCGCCGTGAGCGCGAGATAGGCAGAGATCGTCAGAGAAACGAGGGCGTAATCCGCCGCGTAGTACTCCGCCAGGGACGGCAGCCCGGGCAGCACCATGTTCATGTTGAGCGCCGCGACGCCGGTGATCAGGACCAGCGTCACGATATGCGGCGGCGTCCGCCGGTCGAACAGGACGGGGGCGACCGCGCCGGTCATGATTGGGGCCTGCTCCGCCATCGCCGTCCTGCCTGCCGTGAAGCCGCCGGGACGGCTGACGTCGCGCGCGGCCCGGGCTGCGCGGTCGGTCGTGGGAATTCAGAGAAACGGGTCCGTCGAAGGCGAGAGGCGGCTCCGGCGGACGGTTTTCCGGGACAGGCTATCGCCCGGTTCGCCTCCCGACAAGAGCGGTATCGTCCGTCAGCGATCGGGAATCCCGGCGTCCGGATCGTGCAGCCCGAGCACGTCGATCATCGTGTACTGGCCCGGCTCGCGCCCCTCTCCCCAGAGCGCCGCGCGCACCGCGCCGCGCGCGAAAAGCATCCGGTCGGTCGCGACATGGCGCAGGGTGACGCGCTCGCCAGGTCCCGCGAAGATGATCTCGTGCTCGCCGACGACGTCGCCGCCGCGCAGCGACGCGAAGCCGATCGCGCCCTCGGCCCGCGCGCCGGTGACGCCGTCGCGGCCGCGCTCGGAGGCGTCGGCGAGGTTGATCCGCCGCCCGGCCGCCGCCGCCTCGCCCAGCATCAGAGCGGTGCCCGATGGCGCGTCGACCTTGGCGCGGTGGTGCATCTCGACGATCTCGATGTCGTAGTCGGGACCGAGCACCGCCGCCGCCTGGCGCGCCAGAACCGTCAGGAGATTGACGCCGACGCTCATGTTCCCCGCCCGCACGATCACCGAATGCCGCGCGCAGGCGGCGAGCTTCTCGAGGTCGCCGCGCTCGAAGCCGGTCGTCCCGATCACGTGCGTCAGCCGCGCCTGCGCGGCGATCACGGCGTGCTCCAACGTCGCCTCGGGCGCCGTGAAATCCAGCACCGCGTGCGACCGCGCGAAGATCTCCAGCGGATCGTCCTCGACCACCACGCCGATCGCCTGGCCGCCCGTCGCCTCGCCGACGTCGCGGCCGATCCAGTCGTGGCCGGGCCGCTCCGTGACCCCGCTCAGCCGCGCGCCGGGCGTCCCGCGCACCGCCTCGATCAGCATCCGCCCCATGCGGCCGGAGGCTCCGACGACCGCGATCCCGATATCCCCGTCCATGTCCGGGCTCCTCTTTTTCAAGGCTCCGCGCCCTTGACTTCCAAGGGGGCCGATAGGATGTGACCCGCATGGCGAAGACAAGACCCCATTCCGGCGCGGGACCCACCCAGCGCCAGCTGCGCGTGGCCGAGGTGATCCGCCGCGCGCTCTCCGACACGCTGATCCGCGGCGACGTCCATGACGACGAACTCGCCCACGTCTCGATCACCGTGTCGGAGGTGCGCGTATCGCCCGATCTGAAACACGCGGTCGCGTTCGTGCTGCCGCTCGGCGGTCTCAACACCGAGGGCGTGCTCAAGGCGCTGACCCGCAACCGGCACGAGCTGCGACGCGAGGTCACCAAGCAGATCGACCTGCGCTTCTCGCCGGAACTCAGCTTCCAGCCCGACACCAGCTTCGACAACATGGACCGCACCCGCGAGCTGCTCCAATCGCCCGCCGTGCGGCGCGATCTCGACTCCGACTGACGTGGCGCGCCGAAAAAAGGGCCGATCCGTCCACGGCTGGCTGATCGTCGACAAGCCGGCGGGAATGACCTCGTCGGCGGTGGTGAACAAGGTGAAATGGGCGTTCGAGGCGCGCAAGGCCGGCCATGCCGGCACGCTCGACCCGGCCGCGACCGGGCTGCTCGCCGTGGCGCTCGGCGAGGCGACCAAGACGGTTCCGCATGTCACCGACGCGCTGAAGACCTACCGCTTCACCATCCGCTGGGGAGCCGAGACCTCCACCGACGACGCGGAGGGCGAGACGCTGCGGACCGGCGGCGATCGGCCGTCACGGGCGGCCATCCTCGCGGCGCTGCCGGATTTCACAGGCGACATACTCCAGGTCCCGCCCCAGGTCTCCGCCGTCAAGGTCGACGGCGAGCGGGCCTACGATCTCGCCCGCGAGGGGGTGGAGATGGACCTCGCCGCCCGACCGCTGCATGTGGCGCGGCTCGACCTGATCGAAACTCCGGACGCCGACACGGCCACGCTGGAGATGGTCTGCGGCAAGGGCGGCTACGTGCGCAGCATCGCGCGCGATCTCGGACGGGCGCTCGGCTGTCTCGGCCACGTGGCGACGCTCCGCCGCCTCGCGACCGGACCTTTCGACCTGGCCGACGCGGTCGATCTCGACGACGTGCGCCGCCTCGAACGGACGGAGGCGATCGACGGCCTGCTCCTCCCCGTCGCGGCCGGCCTCGACGGCATGCCGGAAGTCATGGTGAGCCCCGAATCCGCCGCGCGTCTCGCGCTCGGCAACCCGGCGCCGGTCCTGACCTCGGGCGGGGCGGAATACGGCGAGACGGTCTGGGCCGCCCGCGACGGCCTGCCGGTGGCGCTCGGCGCCTACATGGGCGGGATGCTGCACCCCGCCCGCGTTTTCGTCTACGCCGACCCCGCCTAGAACGCCGCGACGATGTATGCGGCGTAGGCGAGCAGCAGGCCCGCGCCGACGATCCGCCCGATCACCGGCCGCGTCAGGAGCAGGACCGTCAGCACGCCCGAGACCACGATCATGACCGGCAGATCGAACGCGGCGAAGCGCGGCGCGACGTGGATCGGCTCGACCATCGCCGTCACGCCGAGGATGCCGAGGACGTTGAAGATGTTGCTGCCCACCACGTTGCCGATCGCGATCTCCGAATGCCGCTTGAACGCGGCCACGAGCGAGGTGGCCAACTCGGGCAGCGAGGTCCCGACCGCGACGATGGTCAGACCGATGAACGCCTCCGAGATCCCGAAATCCCGCGCGATCGACACCGCGCCGGTCACGAGGAACCGCGCGCCGAGGATCAGCGCCACGAGGCCGACGATGACGAGGCCGATCGATTTCCACAGCGGCTGGGGCGCGATTTCCGGCACGTCGCCGGGATCGTCGGGCGACGACGACCGGTAGGCGTGGATCAGGAAGGCGATCAGCCCCGCGAGGAGCAGCGCGCCGGTCAGCCGCCCGATCCCGCCCGCGATGAAGAGCGGGATCAGCGCCGCGCCCGCGAGCATCATGACCGCGGTGTCGCGCCTGAGCGTGCCGCCCGCCACCCGGATCGGCCAGATCAGCGCGGTCAGCCCGACGATGAGCAGCACGTTGGCGATGTTGGAGCCCACGATGTTGCCCACCGCGATGTCCGGCGCGCCCCGCAGCGCCGCGTCGACCGAGACCAGAAGCTCCGGCATCGACGTGCCGAAGCCCACGACCGTGAGGCCGATCAGGAGCGGCGGAAGCGCGAAACGCAGCGCGATGGCGGCGCCGCCGCGCACCAGCCAGTCGCCCCCGAGAAAAAGACCCGCGAGGCCGAATAGAATGAGAAGATAATCGGACACGTGGTGAACCTCCGCTCGGGACCGCCGATCGCGGCCGGACGCATCTGATCTTCCGCCGCGCGGACGCAAGAGGTCCGGAAAAAGAACGTCGCGGCCCGGCCGTTCCGCCGCGCGGGAAGCCGCCTCCGAGACGAGGGCTTTCCTTCCGGGGCGAAACCGACTATGGAGCGCCTGCCGTCCGGGTCCGCCCGTGCGGTCTCTTCGCTTTGCGACCCCGCTGGACGACATCCCGGCAGCGGCCGCCTCGCCTGGAGTTCCTCAACGCCAGTTCAAAGGAACCATTCCGATGTCGATCACGCCAGACGTCAAGGAAGCTCTCATCAAGGAATACGCGACCAAGGAGGGCGACACCGGTTCGCCCGAAGTCCAGGTCGCGATCCTGACCAGCCGGATCAACACGCTGACCGAGCATTTCAAAGAGCACAAGAAAGACAACCATTCGCGCCGCGGCCTGCTGAAGATGGTCGCGCAGCGCCGCAAGCTTCTCGACTACGTCAAGAAAAAGGACGTGTCGCGCTACCAGACGCTCATCGAGCGCGTGGGCGTTCGCCGCTGAACCGGAACGGGGCGCGCCATGACGGCGCGCCCTTTCGCCATTCGCCGGGCGGGGCGACGGCCTGACGGGCCGCATCCGCCAAGTCAGACCCGGACCGCCACCCGACCCCGCGTGGCGGCTTCCGGATCGGAAATGAAGGCGGGGTCTGCGGGCAATGGGGCCCGCGACACGCGGCGTGACGCCAAGGGGCGCCGCCGCCATGCAAGGAAGACACATGTTCAACATCGTCAGGAAATCCATCGAGTGGGGGCATGACACGCTCACGCTCGAAACCGGAAAGATCGCCCGCCAGGCCGACAGCACCGTCATCGCCACCTACGGCGAGACCAGCGTCATGGCCGCGGTCGTGTTCGAGAAGAAGCCCAAGGCGGGCTTCGACTTCTTTCCGCTGACCGTCCATTACCAGGAAAAATACTACTCGGCCGGCAAGATCCCCGGCGGCTTCTTCAAGCGCGAGGCGCGGCCGACCGAGAAGGAGACGCTGACCTCGCGTCTCATCGACCGCCCGATCCGCCCGCTTTTCGTCGAGGGCTTCAAGCACGAGACGCAGGTGATCTGCACCGTGCTCAGCTATGACATGGAGAACGATCCCGACATCGTCGCGATGATCGCGGCCTCCGCCGCGCTGACGCTCTCGGGCGCGCCGTTCCGGGGTCCGATCGCCGCCGCGCGCGTCGGTTTCGTCGACGGGTCCTACGTGCTGAACCCCGCCATCGACGACATGGAGAAGCTGCGCGAGAACCCCGAGCAGCGCCTCGATCTCGTCGTCGCGGGCACCAAGGACGCGGTCATGATGGTCGAGTCCGAGGCCTACGAGCTTTCGGAGACCGAGATGCTCGGCGCCGTCAAATTCGGCCACGAGCAGATGCAGCCGGTCATCGACCTGATCATCGACATGGCGGAGGCCGCCGCGAAGGAACCGTTCGACTTCCAGGCGCCCGACTATTCCGCGCTCTACGCCAAGCTCAAGGATCTGGGCGAGGCCAAAATGCGCGCCGCCTTCGCGATCACCGACAAGCAGGAGCGCACGACCGCGATCTCCAACGCCCGTTCGGAGATCAAGGAGGGCCTGAGCGAGGAGGAGCTGGAGGACGCCAATCTCGGCTCCGCGATGAAAAAGCTCGAATCCTCGGTCGTCCGCGGCGACATCCTCGAGAAGGGCGTCCGGATCGACGGCCGCGACCTTACGACCGTGCGGCCCATCGTGTCGGAAGTCGGCATCCTGCCGCGCACCCACGGCTCGGCGCTCTTCACGCGCGGCGAGACCCAGGCGCTGGTGGTCTCGACGCTCGGCACCGGCGACGACGAGCAGATGATCGACGCGCTCCAGGGAACCTGGCGGTCGAACTTCTATCTGCACTACAACTTCCCGCCCTATTCGGTCGGCGAGGCCGGCCGCATGATGGGACCGGGACGTCGCGAGATCGGCCACGGCAAGCTCGCCTGGCGCGCGCTCCAGGCGGTCCTGCCGGCGGCGACGGACTTCCCCTACACGATCCGCGTGGTCTCGGAGATCACGGAATCCAACGGCTCGTCCTCGATGGCCTCCGTCTGCGGCGGATCGCTTTCGATGATGGACGCGGGGGTTCCGCTCAAGGCCGCCGTCGCGGGCGTCGCGATGGGTCTGATCCTCGAGGGCGACCGGTTCGCCGTCCTGACCGACATCCTCGGCG
Source organism: uncultured Alphaproteobacteria bacterium (assembly GCA_963798765.1). GTDB lineage: Bacteria > Pseudomonadota > Alphaproteobacteria > Rhodobacterales > Rhodobacteraceae > Amaricoccus. The sequence goes on from CAWCUP010000020.1 coordinate 551,235, forward strand.
ACGAGGACCATCTCGGCGACATGGACTTCAAGGTCGCGGGCACCGAGAACGGCATCACCTCGCTCCAGATGGACATCAAGGTGGCCGGCATCACGCCCGAGATCATGGAGCAGGCGCTGGCGCAGGCCAAGACGGGCCGTCTGCACATCCTGGGCGAGATGGCGAACGCCTTGACCGCCGGCCGGTCGGAGTTCTCGGCCCACGCGCCGCGCATCGAGACGATGCAGGTCGCGGTCGACAAGATCCGCGAAGTCATCGGATCGGGCGGCAAGGTCATCCGCTCCATCGTCGAGGAGAGCGGCGCCAAGGTCGACATCAACGACGACGGCGTCATCAAGATCGCCTCGGCCAACGCCGAGAGCATCCAGAAGGCGCGCGACCTGATCGCCGCCATCGTGGACGAGCCGGAAGTCGGCAAGGTCTACACCGGCAAGGTCGTCAAGATCATGGATTTCGGCGCCTTCGTGAACTTCTTCGGCAAGCGGGACGGGCTCGTGCATGTCAGCCAGCTGTCGAACGAGCGCGTCAGCCATCCCAAGGACCTTCTGAGCGAAGGCCAGTCGGTCAAGGTCAAGCTCATGGGCTTCGACGACCGCGGCAAGGTCCGCCTGTCGATGAAGGTCGTGGACCAGGAGACCGGCGAAGAGATCAAAGAGGACGCCTGAGATCCTCGACCCTCACGGACGGTGAGAGCGACCGCCCCGCCGGGAAACCGGCGGGGCGGTCCGCGTTTCGGAGGAGACGCGAGGCGCTGAATCGCGTGTTCGGGATGATGGCGGAGCAAGCCGCTGGAAACGCTTTGGTTTCCAAGGCTGGAAACAGGCTGGAATTCGGCTGGAAACAGGCTTGCCGGATTGCCGGCTTTTCGGGCGGGCTTCGGCTCGGCTCGGATGCCCGGGCCGCGGGCCGATCGGACGGGTCGCCCGACCGCGCCGTCAGGCCAGCCGCCCGGCGCCGCCGCGATAGAGGTCGCCGGGCGAGCGCATCCGCATCGAGCGCGGGCCCGATGAAATCCCGGCCGCCCGCCCGCATCGCCGTCAGAAGATCGGCCATCAGGCGGTACTGTCTCGACCCGCCCGAATAGCCGCCGGTCTCCAGCGCGTAGGCGGTCTTGCGCCCCAGATCGGCGGTGAACTTGAAATGCATGATCGCGAGCACGTCCGTCCCCGACGGCGGCGGCGATGATCCTGTGCGACCCGTCGAACCGCGTGCCCGCGTCCCAGCGCGCCAATGGGACCTTGCCCAGATTGTTGAGCTTGAGGAACCGCGCGAGTCCGAGCCGCGTCGCGACCCGCCGCAGCGCGCCCTCGCCGGTCTCCACGCCGTTCTCCGCCAGAAGCCGCGCCCGCGATCCGCGATGGAGCCCGACGGGCCGATCCGCGCCCGGCCGCGCCCGCAGATGCGGCCGGGCGTCGAAGAACCACGGACCCGCGAGATCGAAGTTTTCCGACGGCGCGTCCGTCACCTCGGCCACCGTCGCGGGATACATGTCGATCATGGCGCCCCAGACCGAGGTCGCGCCCCGCGCCTCCAGCCGCGCGATCATCGCGGGCAGATCCATGCCGTCCGGCAGAGCGAGAAACTCGTCGGCGTCGGCGAAGAGCCCCCAGCGCCCGGCGCAGAACCGGTCCATCAGCGCCTGCCGCCAGGAATGCAGCGCCCGCTTGCCGTCGACCAGGTCGAAATAGCGTCTGTCGCTGACGAGCGTCACGCAATCCGGCTGCGCGGCCAGAAACTCCGCCGTCCCGTCGGTCGAGGAATCGTCGATCAGCGCGAACCGCTCGACGCCCATCGCGCGGTAATGCGCGAGGAAGGCGGGGAGGAAGAACATCTCGTCATGCGCCACGCCGCAGAGCGTCAGCCCCGCGCGGCCCTCGTCGCCGGAGCGGACGCGCAGATCAGGCATCCGGCCCCGACAGCGCGCGTCGCACCGGCCCGCCGGCCTTGGTCGGATGGAAGCGGTTGAGATGCAGGATCACCGGCGTCTCCCGCCCCGAGAACCACGCCTGCGCCCAGGTCCAGCGCCGCGCGTTGTAGCGCGCCGGCAGCACCCCGATCCGCAGGTCCGAGGCCCAGAGCGCCGCGCGCAAACCGATCTGGTCCGCGCTCGCCCCGCCCGAATGATACCGCGTCCGCCAGTCCTCGAGGAACGACATCACCCCGGGCGACGACCGGTAGAGCAGCACCCCGCCGTTATGCTCGGGAAACGCGCGCGGCGGTCCGCCTTCTGGAGCCGGCCCGCGCATCCGCGCCGGATCGCGGACCCGGTGCGCGGCCGCCACGTCGAAGCGCTCCAGCAGCCGGAAGAGATCGCCGAGATCGCCGGTCACCCGCGTGTCGGTGTCGAGATAGAGCGTCTCGTCGAAGGGCGTGCGCGGCAGGCAGTCGACCTTGGAGCGCGCGTGCGCGCCCTCCACCGGCTGGACGCGGTCGAATTCCGGCCCCGGATCCTCCGCGTCGCAGAAAATCGCCGTGGCGAGACCCGGATTGCGCGCCCGCACCGACGCCGCCGAGGCCCGCGCGGCGTCCACATGCGCCGCCCCCGTCGCGACCCAGACCACGCCGCGCGTCATGCCGGCTGCGGCCCCTTCACGATCCCGTCCTCGGTCCAGACCTGTCCCGACCGCCGCACCGCGCGGATATGCGCCTTCTGCCGCGCCATCTTCTCGGGATCGGCGTATCCGCGCGGATGGTCGAGATGGATCAGCGGCGCGGTGAAGCGCAGATGCCGGCCCCGCACGCCGTTGTTGTTCATCCGCAGGCCGATCTCCTTGTCCTGCCCGCCGTACTTGATCCCCTCGTCATAGCCGTTCACCGCCAGAAGATCGCTTCCGCCACGCGGACGAGTTCGCACCGGTCAGCGCGCGCCGCACCGGGGAGGTCACGTCCAGAAGGTTCATCGCCGGCTTCGGGAACGGCATCGCCTTCAGCCACGACCCGATCCGGTCGAACGCCCGGTTGGCGCGCAGCCAGTCCATCGTGAAGAGCTCCCCCGACCGGATCAGCTCCGGCGTTCACCGCCCGACTCGCCTCGGCGTCCAGCCGGATCAGGCTCCCGGTGCAGAACCGCCCGGGCCGGGCCAGCTCCACATGCCGCGCGACGTAGACCGGATGGATCAGCACGTCGCCGTCGATCACGATCAGCAGATCCGCCTCCGAGGTGGCGATGGCCCGGTTCAGGATGGCGCTGCGCTGGAACCCGTCATCCTCGTGCCAGACGTGGCGCAGCGGGATCTCCGGATGCGCCGCCTCGAAACCCGGCGATCACCTCCGCCGTCTCCGGCCCCGACCCGTCGTCGGCGATGCAGATCGCGTCCGGCATCACCCGCTGCCGCAGCACGGATTCCAGCGTCAGGACCAGCGTGCGCGGGCTCTCGTAGGTCGTGATGATCAGCTCGGTCCGCATCGCTCAATCCCAGCCGATCCGCGCCAGATAGTCCAGCGCGGCCCGGTCCTCGACCTCCTCGGCCTCGATGTTCGCCACCGTCCGCCGCACCTTGCGCGCGTATTCCGGCGACTTCGCGACAAGGTTCGGTCCCCGCGCGATCTTCTCGGCCAGTTCCGCCTCCGACCGCGCGTAGTAATGGTTCAGCTGGATGTTCCGCACCGAATAGAAATCCCGTTTCTCCCGGTCCCTCATCGCGACCCGCCGCCCCCGGTCGTCGCAGGTGGTCCCGTCGCCCGTCCCCATCACATGCACCCCGACCCGCGTCAGCGCGCAGGGATCGACGACGCATTTGAACGCCCGCACCCCGCGCGCGTCGCCCATCGGATCGGCCGCGCGGCGCAGATAGCTTCGCAGCACCCCCGCCTCCGGCGGCTCCGCGTGCCCCGAACGCCCGAACATGTGCCACGGCAGCGAGACGTTCACGCAGTCGCCCGCCTCCGCCAGCGCCTCCGGCAGGCTCGCCGCCCGCGTCGGGATCAGGAACTCGTCCACGTCGATGAACGCCATCCACCGGAACGCGCCGCCGAAATTGCTCGCGGCGTGGGCGTAGGCGAGCACCTGGTTGTGGATCTCGCGGCCCATCACCGCGTCCGTGAGCACCTGCCGCCACGGCAGGATCGTCACCGCGTCGCCGAGCGTCTCGCGCAGGATCGGCGCCGTCGCGTCGGTGCTGCCGTCGTCATAGACCAGAAACCGGCGCACGCCGGCGCGGGAATGGAATTCCGCCCATTCGCGGACGTGCCGCGCCTCGTTCCGGACGATCAGCGCGATGGCCAGCCCCTCGCGGTCGGGCTCCGGGCGCGGCGGAGCGATGCCGATCCTGCCGATCTTGCCCAGACCCGGAATTCTCCAGAACATCGTCCGTCCCCAGCCGCGACGCACCGCCCTTAGCATCGCCGCGCTCCGGGGCAAAGCGGCGTTGCGCGGCGGCCGGCCCGAACCTAGTGTCGGAGCGGAAGAGGGGGCGGGACATGCGGATCGGCTTCGACTACGGCGGCACCAAGATCGAGGGCATCCTTCTCGGCGATGACGGCGCCGAACGCGTCCGCGCCCGCGTGCCGACCCCGCGCGACGATTACGACGGCGGCATCCGCGCGATCAGGGGCCTGATGGAGCGGCTGGAATCCGAGGCCGGCGGCCCGTGCTCCTCCGTCGGCATCGGCGTGCCCGGATCGGTCGACCGCTCGACGGGGCGCGTCTCTCTCGGAAATTCCATGTGGCTGAACGGCCGCGACCTGCGCGGCGACCTGACCCGCGCGCTCGACCGGCCGGTGAAGATCGCCAACGACGCGAACTGTTTCGCGCTCTCCGAGGCCGTCGACGGCGCCGGCAAGGGCGCCGCGGTCGTTTTCGGCGTGATCCTCGGCTCCGGCGTCGGCGGCGGCATCGTCGTCGACGGAAAGCCGGTCGAGGGCGTCAATTCCGTCGGCGGCGAGATCGGCCATGTCGGCCTGCCCTATCCGCGCGACGACGAGCGCCCCGGCCCGATCTGCTCCTGCGGCGTCGCCGGTCATGCGGAAGCCTGGCTCTCCGGGCCGAGCCTCGCCGCCGACTACGCCCGCCGCGCCGGGATCGCCGTCGCGGCACCGGCCCGAGGGCGCCCGGAGGTCATCGCCATGGCCGCGACCGGCGACGCGGTCGCCGAGGAGACCCTCTCGCGCTACGAGGACCGCCTCGGCCGGGTCCTGTCCGTCGTCGTCAATCTTCTCGACCCCGACGTCATCGTGCTCGGCGGCGGCCTCTCCAACGTCGACCGCCTCTACGAGACCGTGCCGCCGCTCATTAAACCGCACGTCTTCGGCGACCGGTTCAACACGCGCCTGGTGCAGAACGTCCACGGCGACAGCTCCGGCGTGCGCGGGGCGGCGTGGCTGTGACGCAGGGTTTCCGGAAGGTTAACGCGTTTCTTATTTTACAGTGTGAATCAGGCACTTGGTGAAAACGACACGCGTGTCGTTTCTGGCGTTCAGAATGGAACCGGCGAGGCGAAGGCGACATGCGCGCCGCCGTCGGGATGCCGGAATCCCAGACGCGCGGCGTGAAGCTGGAGCCGGTCGGCGGCCTCGAAGGCCGCGCCAGTCGCGTAGAACGGATCGCCCAGGATCGGATGGCCCAGCGACAGGAGATGCACCCGAAGCTGGTGGCTCCGCCCGGTCAGCGGCGTCAGTTCCAGCCGCGTCGCGTCGGCCTCCCGGCCGATCACCCGCCACTCGGTGACCGACGGCCTGCCCCGCGCGTGGCAGACCATCTGCCTCGGCCGGTTCGGCCAGTCGCAGATCAGCGGCAGATCGATCCGCCCCGCCTCGCCCGCGACACGCCCCGCCACCCGCGCGACGTAGGTCTTTGAGACCTGCCGCCGCTCGAACTGCCAGTTGAGGTGCCGCTGCGCCAGTTTCGAGCGGGCGAAGACCATGATTCCGGACGTGTCCCCGTCGAGGCGATGCACCAGAAGCGCGTCGGGATACGCCGTCCGCGCCCGCGCCTCGAGGCAATCCTGCGGTCCGGGCGGCTTGGCCGGAACCGACAGCAGACCCGACGGCTTGTCGAGCGCGAGCAGATGCGCGTCGACATGCACCGCGCGAATCCCGGCCGCCGCATGACGAAGATCAATGACGTGGGGCGCGTCCGGGTCCATTATGGGGCGCTTAATCCGGAGGACGCCCCATGTACAGCAACATCCTCGTTCCGATCGACCTCGCCCATGGCGACGTCGGCGAACACATCCTGAAGCTCGCGCGCCATGTCGGCGGCCCCGACGCGAAGATCACCATCCTCGCGGTGATGGACGACATCCCCGCCTTCGTCGCCTCGCAGATCCCCGAGGAGGTCGTTCAGACCCATCAGGCGGACGTGCGCGACAGGCTCGCCGCGCTGGTCAGATCGACCGGCGCCGGCGCCACGGTCGCGATCCGCAAGGGGAATCCCGGCGCGGTCATCCTCGACGAGGCCGAGCAGATCGGCGCGGACGCGATCTTCCTCGGCTCGCACCGCCCGAACTACAGCGACTATCTGATCGGCTCGACCGCCGCGCGCGTGGTGCGACACGCGCAATGCTCCGTCGTGGTCGACCGCTCTATGGTCTGAGCCGCGCGATCTCGGCGATCAGGCCGGCGGTCGACGCGTCGCCGGCCTCCGATCCGTCGCCGGATTTCACCAGCGGCAGCAGCGCGGTGGCGAGTTCCTTGCCGAGCTCCACCCCCCACTGGTCGAAGCTGTTGATCCCCCAGATCGCGCCCTCGACGAAGACCCGGTGCTCGTAGAGCGCAAGGATGCGCCCCAGCGTCGCCGGATCGAGCCGCGGATAGATCAGCGTCGTCGACGGCCGGTTCCCCGCGAACACCTTGTGCGCGGCGAGCGTCGGATCCTCGACGGTGCGCCGCGCGGCTTCGAGATCGCGCCCCTTCATCAGCGCCTCCGACTGCGCCAGGCAGTTCGCCAGGAGCAGATCGTGATGCTCGCGCAGATCCGGCTCGTGCCCGTTCGCCGCGACCATGAACTCGCAGGGGATCACGTCGGTCCCCTGGTGGATCAGCTGGTAGAACGCGTGCTGCCCGTTGGTCCCCGGCTCGCCCCAGACGACCGGCCCGGTCGCGCGCGCGACCGTCCCGCCGTCGAGCGTGACGCTTTTGCCGTTCGATTCCATGTCGAGCTGCTGGAGATAGGCCGGCAGCCGCGCCAGCCGCTGATCATAGGGCAGGATCGCCCGGGTCGGATATCCCATGACGTTCCGATGCCAGATCCCGATCAGCCCGAGCAGCAGAGGCATGTTCTCCGGCGCCGGCGCCTCGACGAAATGCCGGTCCATCTCGTGCGCGCCGTCGAGGAATTCCCCGAAGCGCTCCGCTCCGATCGCGATCATCAGCGGAAGACCGACCGCCCCCCAGACCGAATACCGCCCGCCGACCCAGTCCCAGAACCCGAACACCCGTTCCGGGTCGATCCCGAAGGCCGCCGTTTTCTCCAGCGCCGTCGAGACGGCCGCGAAATGCCCGTCCGCGCCGTCGCCCAGAGCGGCGCGCAGCCAGCCCTGCGCCGTCCGCGCGTTCGTCATGGTCTCGACGGTCGTGAACGTCTTGGACGCGACGATCACCAGCGTCCGCGCCGGGTCGAGCCGCGCCAGCGTGTCACGGACATGCGCCCCGTCCACGTTCGAGACGTAATGCAGACGGGGACCGTCGTGATACGGCCCGAGCGCCAGCGTCGCCATCGCCGGCCCGAGGTCGCTGCCGCCGATGCCGATGTTGACGACGTCCGTGAAGGCTCCGCCATCCGAGGCCGCCACGGTTCCGCTCCGCACGCCCTCCGAGAACGCCGCCATGCGGGCCAGAACCGCGTTCACGTCCGGCATCACGTCCCGACCGTCGACCATGACGGGCGTGTCCGCCCGGTTCCGGAGCGCCGCGTGCAGCACCGCGCGGCCTTCGGTGGCGTTGATCGGATCGCCGCGGAACATCGCGTCGCGCCGCCGCGCAACGCCACGCGTCTCGGCGAGCCGGATCAGCAGCGTGAGGGCGTGGGCGTCGATGGCGGTCTTGGAGAAATCGAGAACCATGTCGCCGAGACGCGTCGAGAATTCGCGGAACCGGTCCGGATTGCGGTCGAACAGCGTCGTGATGCGCCGATCCGCCGCCTCCGCGCCGGCCCGTTCCAGCTCGGCCCAGACCTCGGCGCTCATGAATCGGCGCTCAGATGGCTGGCGGTCCGCGCGAGGTCCCGCACCCCGTCCCAGTCGCCCGCGCGCAGCAGATCCCTCGCCGCGATCCACGATCCGCCGACGCAGAGCACGTTGGGCAGAGCCAGGTAATCCGGCGCGTTGGCGGGGGTGACGCCGCCGGTCGGACAGAACGACGCCTGCGGCAGGGGACCGGCGAACGCCCTGAGCGCGGGCGCGCCGCCATTGGTCTCGGCGGGGAAGAACTTCATCACGTCGTATCCGCGCGCCAGCATCCGCATCGCCTCGCTCACCGTCGCGACACCGGCCAGAAGCGGCAGCTCCTCCGCCTCGCAGGCGTCGAGCAGCGCGTCGGTCACGCCCGGCGAGACGCCGAAAAGCGCGCCGGCCTCCTTGGCCGCGCGCACGTCGGCCGGCGTGATCAGCGTGCCGGCGCCCACCACGCCGCCCGGAACCTCGGCCATCGCGCGGATGACGTCGATCGCGGCGGGCGTGCGCAGCGTGACTTCAAGCACCGGCAGCCCGCCCTCGACGAGCGCCTCGGCGAGCGGCACGGCATGGGCCGCGTCCTCGACGACCAGCACCGGAATGACGGGCGCGAGCTGGCAGATCTCGCGGGCGTAGGCGGAGGCGTGCTGTGGGGTCATCGCTCAGGGCCTTCGGTGAGGGGGGCGAAAAGAGGCGACGCGCCGGATTCCGCGGGGCCGACATGCGCGCGGAACGCGGCGAAGAGCTCCCGGCCGAACCCGTGCGCGTTCGCCGACAGGTCGGGCGTCACGACGGGCCGGTCGAGCGCGCCCGGGGTCAGCACGTCCAGCGTTCCGGCGACCGCGTCGACGCGGATCACGTCGCCGTCGGCGATCCGCGCCAGCGGGCCTCCATCGAGCGCCTCGGGGCTGACATGGATCGCGGAGGGCACCTTGCCGGACGCCCCGGACATGCGCCCGTCCGTGACCAGGGCGACCTTGAGTCCGCGGTCCTGCATGACGGCCAGCACCGGCGTCAGGCTGTGAAGCTCGGGCATGCCGTTGGCCTTCGGGCCCTGGAACCGGACGACGACGACGGCGTCGCCGTCGAGATCGCCCGCGCGGAACGCCGCCTTCACCGCGTCCTGGTCGTGGAACACCCTCGCCGGCGCCTCGATGATCTGCCGCTCCCGCGCGACCGCGGAGACCTTCATCACCCCGGTCCCGAGATTGCCCGCGAGCCGCCGCGTGCCGCCGGTGGCCTGGAACGGATCCGCCACGGGGCGCAGGATCTTGTCGTTGAGCGTGGCGCGCGCGCCTCCGGTCCAGGTCAGCGCGCCATCGATCAGCTTCGGCTCCTCGGTATAGCGCGCGAGGCCCTCGCCCGCGATCGTCCGGGTGTCGGGATGCAGCAGGCCCGCCTCCAGAAGCTCGCCGATCATGTAGCCCAGGCCCCCCGCCGCGTGGAAATGGTTCACGTCGGCCAGACCGTTCGGGTAGACCCGCGCCATCAGCGGCGTCGCTTCCGAAAGCTCGGCGAAATCCTCCCAGTCGAGCGCGACGCCGGCGGCGCGGGCCATCGCGATGAGATGGATCAGCAGGTTGGTCGATCCACCGGTGGCGTTCAGCCCGACGATGCCGTTGACGAACGCCCGCTCGTCGAGGACGTCGCAGACGGGCGTGTACTCGTTCCCGAGCGCCGAGATCGCCAGCGCGCGTTTCGCGCCCTCGACCGTCAGCGCCTCGCGCAGCGGCGTGTTGGGGTTGACGAAGCTGGCGCCCGGAAGATGCAGACCCATGAACTCCATCAGCATCTGGTTGGTGTTCGCCGTGCCGTAGAACGTGCAGGTGCCCGGGCCGTGGTAGGACGCCATCTCGGCGGCCATGAGCTCGGGCCGGCCGACCTCGCCGGAGGCGAATTTCTGGCGCACCTTGGCCTTCTCGTCGTTGGGGATGCCGGACGGCATCGGCCCCGCCGGCAGGAAGACCGCCGGAAGATGCCCGAAGGTCGCCGCGGCGATCACCAGCCCCGGCACGATCTTGTCGCAGACGCCGAGATAGACGCTGGTGTCGAACACGTCATGGCTGAGCGCCACGCCCGCCGCCATCGCGATCACGTCGCGCGAGAACAGGCTGAGGTCCATGCCGCCCTGGCCCTGGGTCACGCCGTCGCACATCGCCGGCACCCCGCCCGCGACCTGGGCCGTGCCGCCCGCCGCCCGCGCCGCCGCGCGGATCAGGGCCGGGTAGGTCTCGAACGGCTGATGCGCCGAGAGCATGTCGTTGTAGGCCGTGACGATGCCGATGTTGCCGGCGCTTTCGGCGACCAGCGCGGCCTTGTCCCCGTCGGTCATCGCGGCATAGGCATGGGCCTGGTTGCCGCAGGTCAGATGGGCGCGTTTGGGACCTTCGCCCGCCGCGCGCCGCATGCGTTCGAGATAGGGGCCGCGCAGCGGCGCGGACCGCTCGACGACGCGTCTCGTGACCCGGTCGACGTGATCGTTGAGAGGCATGGGGGATCCTCCTCGGTTCAGTCAGCGTGGTGGACGGTGACCGGACATGGAGCGTCCAGCACGATCCGGATCGGCGCCTCCGCGACCGGGCCGTCGCCCAGCGCGCGCTCGAGCGCCGCGCGTTTGTCCGGGCCGGTGATCAGGATGTGGATGACGGAGGCCGCGCGCAGAACCGCTCCGCTCAGCGACAGCCGCGCCTCGGGCTGGCCCGGCGGATGGAGAGCCACGAGATCGGGCGCGTCCGGCGCGAGCGCATCCGCGATCTCCGGCGCGTCCGGAAACAGCGACGCGGTGTGCATGTCCTCGCCCATGCCGAGCACCAGGACGTCGATCGGCAGCGCCCCGGCCACGTGCCGGCGGGCGGATCGCAGGACGGCGTCCAGATCGGACGCGATCGCATGGAAATGCACGAGATTCGCATCCGCCGCGCGGTTCCGGAGCAGCGTTTCCCGGATCAGCCGCGCGTTGGACCGGGCGTCACTTTCGGGCACATGCCGCTCGTCGGTCGCCATCACGTCGATCTCCGCCCAGTCGAGATCGGCCTCCGACAGCGCTTCGAGGAACGGTCCCGGCGTCGTGCCGCCGGGCACCGCCAGCGTCGCGCGTCCCTTCGACGCGTGCGCCGCCCGGAGCTGGTCCGCGACGAGCTCGGCGAGCCCCCGCATCAGCGTGTCGCGGTCGGGATATTCCTGGCGCGCGACGTTCATGACGTGATCTCGCGCCACAGATGCCCGTCCGCGCTCGTCAGCTTGTAGGCGTCGATGGGGCCGGCCCCGCCGGGATCGTACGGCATCGGCTTCGATCCGCTCTCGTTCCACGCCCGGATGATCGGATCGGTCCACGCCCATGCCGCCTCGACCTCGTCGCCGCGCATGAAGAGCGTCTGGTCTCCGCGGATCACGTCCATGATCAGCCGCTCGTAGGCCTCGGGAAGCGTGCCCGCCTCGGGTCCGAGCGCGTCCGCGAAGGTCATGTCGAGCGGCACCTCGACCAGCCGCATTCCGCCCGGGCCCGGGTCTTTGATCGTGACGCGAAGCATCATCCCCTCGTCGGGCTGGAGGCGGATGATCAGCGCGTTGCCGCGCTGCCGTTCGATCTGCGGAAAGATGCTGTGCGGCGGATCCCTGAAGACGACGGCGATCTCGGACATCCGCGCGCTCAGCTTCTTGCCGGTGCGCAGGTAGAACGGCGTCCCCGACCAGCGCCAGTTCGAGACATGGGCGCGGATCGCCACGAAACTCTCGGTCCGGCTGTTGGGATTCTCGACATGTTCGAGATAGCTGCCGTCGCCGCCGCCCGCGCGGTATTGCCCGCGCACGGTGTCCGACAGCTCCAGCGGATCGAGCGAGCGGATCACCTTGAGCTTCTCGTCGCGCACCGCGTCCGGATCGAACCGCGACGGCGGCTCCATCGCGGTCAGGCAGAGAAGCTGCATCATGTGGTTCTGGACCATGTCCCGCATCGCGCCGGATCTGTCGTAATAGGCGCCGCGCCCGGCGACCCCGATGGATTCCGCCACCGTGATCTGAACGTGATCGACGTAGCGGGCGTTCCAGAGCGGCTCGAAAAGCGCGTTGGCGAACCGCACCGCCATCAGGTTCTGGACGGTCTCCTTGCCCAGATAATGGTCGATCCGGTAGATCTGGCTCTCGTCGAAATGCTGCGACAGCTGCGCGTTGAGCGCGCGCGCCGACGCCAGATCGTGCCCCAGCGGCTTCTCGACGACGATCCGGCTGCCCGGCGTCGCGAGACCGGCATCGGCCAGCCGGCCGGAAATCTCGGCGAAAAGCGACGGCGCCACCGACAGATAGAACGCGCGGATCCGTTCGGGATGCTGGTCGAGCTTGCCCGCGAGCGTCGACCAGCCGCCCTCGCCCCTCGCGTCGATGGACACGTAGTCGAGCGAGTCGAGAAACCCGCGCGTCACCTCTTCGTCGAGGTCAGACGCATCGACATATTCCTCAAGCGCGGCCTTGATCGACTTGCGGAACTCGGTCCGGCTCATCTTCGAACGCGCCGCGCCGAAGATCCGCGCCTCGGGCGGCATCTGCCCCACCGACATGCGCCGGTAGAGGCTCGGCAGGATCTTGCGATGCGCGAGATCGCCGGTGGCTCCGAAAATCACCAGATCGAACGGCTCAACGGGAATGACTGTCGAGACCATCGGGGACTATCCTCGCGTTTCGAGTTCGGCGGCGCGCGGCAGGTCGGCGCCGCGCCGCGAACAGGTGATCGCGGCGGCCCGCGCGCAGCGGGCCAGAACGGCGGCGAGCCGGTCGCGATCCATGCCGCGCGCGGCGGCGCGCGGACCCTCCGGCGCGGCGAGGAGCGTTTCGATCAGCACGGCCTGGAACGTGTCGCCCGCGCCGACCGTGTCGATCACGGCGACGGCGGGCGGCGTGGCGGATGCCTCGGCGCCGCCGACATTCCACGCCCGGACCGCGCCGCCTCCATCGGTGATCACCACGAGGGAGACGCCCTTGGCGATCATGTCGGCCGCGACGCTCTCATGCGCCGTCTCCGGAAAGAGCAGTTCGAGATCCTCGGCGCTGACCTTCACGACGTCGGCGCGCGATGCGAGAACGGCCACACGCTCGCGCCAGACGTCCATGTCCGGCTCGACGTTCCGCCGCACGTTCGGGTCGAGCGTGACGAAACGCGTCTCATCCAGCGCCGCCAGCCGCGCCATCGCGTCGGCCACCGGCGCCGCGGCGATGGAATACGAGCCGAAATGAAGGCCGACGACCTCGTCCCCCGGAAGGCGCAGATCCTCCGCCACGAGCCCGATATCGGCCGAACCCCGGCCGTAGAACTGATAGGCCGGAACGCCCGCCGCGTCGAGACCGACGAGGCTCAGCGTCGTCGGCCGGTCCGTGGGCACGGCGTAGCGCGTGGAGACCCCCTCCTCGGCCAGCACCGCCGACAGCCGCGCCCCGAGCAGATCGGTCGAGAGGCCGGTCAGGAGGCCGGACCCGACGCCGAGCCGGGCCAGCCCCACGGCGACGTTGAACGGCGACCCGCCGGCGCGGGCCGCGTAGGTCGCCGATGCCGGGCCGCTCTCCGATTCCAGGAAGAAATCGAACAGGGCTTCGCCGCAGACCAGGAACATGGTTTCGAACTCCGTCCGGTTGCCGATCACCCGACCGCTCGGATTGATGTGTCGTGTCGCGCCCCCCGGCGCAAGCGCGAAGGAGCGTCACCGATAGAGAAGCGACGTCCCCTTGCCGTCGAAGACGTGCAGCTTGGACGCCTCGGCCGCCAGCCGCACGGTCTCGCCGCGCCGGAAGCTGTGGATGCCGGGCATTTTGGCGATGATCGGGTCGGCGCCGTTCTGCGGCGCGAAATGGAGCAGCGTCGTCTCGCCCAGCGCCTCGACGATCGCGATGTCGCCCTCGAACAGCGCCTCGCCGTGCTCGGTGACGGTCAGATCCTCCGGCCGGACGCCCAGCGTGACCTCGGTACCCCCGTCACCGCTGTCGGTCGCGATGGGAACGTGGACGTCGCCGCCGCCGATCACGCTCACGACCGTCTCCGGGCCGGTCGATTTCACCTTGGCCTTGAACGCGTTCATCGCCGGCGATCCGATGAAGCGGGCGACGAAGAGGTTGGCCGGCCGCTCGTAGAGCTCGAGCGGCGAGCCGACCTGTTCGATGTCGCCGCCATGCAGGACCACGATGCGCGTGGCCAGCGTCATCGCCTCGACCTGGTCGTGGGTCACGTAGATCATCGTGGAATGCGGCATCTGCTCCTTGAGCTGCGCGATCTCGATGCGGGTCGCGACGCGCAGCGCCGCGTCGAGGTTGGAGAGCGGCTCGTCGAAGAGGAACACCTTGGGGTCGCGCACGATGGAACGGCCGATGGCGACGCGCTGGCGCTGTCCGCCCGAGAGGGCCTTGGGCAGACGGTCGAGATACGGCGTCAATTGGAGCTTCTGCGCGGCGCTTTCGACCGCCGCGTCGATCTCCGCCTTGGGTTTCTTGGCGATCTTCATGCCGAAGGCCATGTTGTCGCGCACGGTCATGTGCGGGTAGAGCGCGTAGGACTGGAACACCATGGCGATCCCGCGCTGGGCCGGCGGCACGTCGTTGACCACGCGCCCGTCTATCTCCAGCGTTCCGCCGGTGATCCGCTCGAGCCCCGCGATCATCCGCAGCAGCGTGGACTTGCCGCAGCCCGACGGGCCGACGAAGACGACCAGTTCGCCCTCCTCGACGTCGAGGTTGATGTTCCGCAGGACCTCGACCGGTCCGTAGGACTTGCTGACGTCCTTCAGGATCACATTCGCCATGTCTCTCTCCCGGTCCTATCGTTCTTTTCTCGTCGCTTCCGCGAACATCGCCTGCGCCGGCGGCAGATGGATGCCGTCCTTCCCCAGACTTCCCTCGAAGCCGTTTTCGGGAATGATCGTCCAGTCGCCCTCGGGCGGAGGAAGCGTCACGTCCCGCTCCGAAAGGTTGAACGCGCACAGGATCCGGTGGCCGTCCAGAGCGCGCTCGAACGAGATGTGGTCTCCGCCGACGTCGCGCGGCGTGAACCCGCCCTTGACGAGGGCGGGCCGCGCCTTGCGGAACCCGATCATCCGGCGATAGAACGCCAGCAAGGAGCCCGGATCGCCGTCCTGGGCCGCGACCGACCGGCGCAGATGCTCCATCGCGACCGGCAGCCACGGCTTCACCTCCGAGAACCCGCCATGCAGATTGTCGGTGAGCCAGACCATCGGCGTCCGGCAGCCGTCACGGCCGCGGAATTTCGGCCAGAAGCGCTTGCCGTAAGGGTCCTGCAGCTCCTCGAACGGCACGTAGGCCTCCGACAGCCCGAGCTCCTCGCCCTGATAGAGGCAGACCGAGCCCGGCATCGCGAGGATCAGCGCCAGATAGACCCGGAGCTGCGCGTCGCTCAGGGCCCAGCGCGAGGCGTGCCTCTCGACGTCATGGTTCGAGAACGCCCAGCACGCCCATCCGTCCGAGGCGAGACGCGAGAACTTCTCGAGCACCTCCGCGACCCGGGTTCCCGTCGGCGCGTCGCGCGACAGGAACTCGAACGCGTAGCACATGTGGATCATGTCGTCGCCGCGGGTGTATTCGCCCATCAGCTCCATGCCGCGCTGCGCGTCGCCGATCTCGCCGACCGCGGCGACGGCCGGATATTCGTCCATCAGGGCCCGCATGCGGCGCAGGAAACCGAGGTTCTCCGGTCGGCTCTTGTCGTAGCGATGCTCCTGCCAGTTGTAGGGATTGACCTCCGGCGCCACGGAGAAGTCCCGCCGGTCATGCGCGAGCGGCGGATTGTCGCGCAGATCGGCGTCGTGGAAAAAGAAATTCAGCGTGTCGAACCGGAACCCGTCCACCCCCCGATCCAGCCAGAAGCGCGCCACGTCGAGCAGCTCGTCCTGGACCTCCGGATTGTGGAAATTGAGATCGGGCTGCTCGACGAGGAAATTGTGCAGATAATACTGCATCCGCTCCCCGTTCCATTCCCAGGCCGGGCCGCCGAAGATCGACAGCCAGTTGTTCGGCGGCGAGCCGTCCGGCTTCGCGTCCGCCCAGACGTACCAGTCCGCCCTCGCATTGTCCCGGTTCGCCCGGCTCTCGCGGAACCAGCGGTGCTGGTCCGACGTGTGCGACAGCACCAGGTCGATCATCACCCGCAGGCCCAGGTGATGCGCACGCTCGATCAGCGCGTCGAAATCCGCCATGGTCCCGAACATCGGCTCGATGTCCCGGTAGGCCGAGACGTCATAGCCGAAATCCTTCATCGGCGAGGCGTAGAACGGCGAGATCCAGACCGCGTCCACCCCGAGGCTCGCGACATAGGGCAGCCGGTTGATGATCCCGGCCAGATCGCCGATCCCGTCGCCGTTCGAATCCTGGAACGAGCGCGGATAGATCTGATAGACGACCGCGCCCCGCCACCAGTCGCGGTCGGCGACCAGCGGCGTGTCCTCATGGACGGGCATCTCGTAGACCATCTGGTCGGCGTCCTACTTGACCGAACCGGCCAGCAGGCCGCGTACGAGGTATCTCTGCATGGTGAAGAAGACCAGAAGCGGCACCGCGATCGACACGAAGGCCGAGGTCGCGAGGATCTCCCACTGCCCGCCCCGCGAGCCCAGAAGGTTCACCAGCCGCCCGGTCAGGACCAGCGTGTCGTCATCCGTCCCGAGGAACACCAGCGCCACCAGCAGGTCGTTCCACGTCCACAGGAACTGGAAGATCGCGAAGGAGGCGAGCGCCGGAAAGCTCAGCGGCAGGATGATCCTGACGAAGATCTCGAAATCCGTCGCGCCGTCGACCTTGGCGCTCTCGATGATGTCGCGCGGCAGGCCGACCATGTAGTTGCGCAGCAGGTAGATCGCGAGCGGCAGGCCGAACCCGGTATGCGCGAGCCAGACCCCGAGATAGCCCTTGCCGATCCCGATGTCGTTGTGAAGCTGCAGAAGCGGGATCAGCGCGAGCTGCAACGGGACGACGAGGAGGCCCACCACGGCGGCCGTGAGCAGAGCGCGACCCGGAAACTCCATCCACGCGAGCGCGTAGGCCGCGAAGGCGGCGATCAGGATCGGGATGATCGTGGCCGGGATCGCGACCGTCAGCGTGTTGAGAAACGATTTGCCGATGCCCGCGGCGGCCGTGGAGCTGAACAGCACGTTGCGGTAGTTCTCTAGCGTGAAATCCGGCGGCGCCGAAGCCGTCGAGAAGATCCGCGGCAGCCGCTCTCCCTCGAAACTCGACGGCCCGCTCAGGGTGAAATTCCCTTCCTCGGTGACCGTCAGCGTCTGGCCGTCCCCGAGATCGACCACGTC
Organism: uncultured Alphaproteobacteria bacterium; assembly: GCA_963798765.1. Lineage (GTDB taxonomy): Bacteria > Pseudomonadota > Alphaproteobacteria > Rhodobacterales > Rhodobacteraceae > Amaricoccus. Next base: position 568,636 of record CAWCUP010000020.1, read on the forward strand.
GCCCGGCGCGTGGGCCTCGATGTCCTGCGAACTCGTGCCCCAGGCCTTCACCGTCGCGGCCTCGTTGGAGAAGAGCGACCCCTCGATCACGAACCGGCCGTCGCGCTCGACCTCCTCGCCGCTGACGCGGATCGCCGGAACCTGCCGCTCCTGGGTGGACAGCGCCGACCACCATCCGCTCGACGCGATCTGGTCGGCGGTGCGGAAGGACGAGACGAAGAGCCCGACCGTCGGGAACAGCCAGAGCGCGACCAGCAGCGCCACCGAGATGTGGACGGCCCATGTCAGACCGGATTTCTTGCCCGCGATGTTGTCCATGGTCCCGCCCCCTCAGCGCATTTCCTTGCGCACGTTGTATACGTTCCAGATCAGGATCGGCAGAACCAGCAGCATGATGACCATCGCGCTCGCGGACCCCACGCCCCAGTCGAACGAGCGGAACAGCTTGTCGTACATGTAGTTGGCGAGGACCTGGGTCTCCCATTGCCCGTTGGTCATCGCCAGCACGATGTCGAAGATCTTGAGCACCACGAGCGTGATCGTGGTCCAGACCACGACGATGGTGCCCATGATCTGCGGCACCTTGATCTTGAAGAAGATCTGGAAGGGGCTCGCCCCGTCGAGCAGGGCCGCCTCGACCGTCTCCTCGGGGATGCCGCGCAGCGCGGCCGACAGGATCACCATGGCGAAACCGGTCTGGATCCAGATCAGCACGACCATCAGCAGGAAGTTGTTCCAGGGGATGTTGGTGAGCCAGGTCTGCGGCGTTCCCCCGAACCAGACCCAGAGCGCGTTCAGCACGCCGATCTGGTCCTGGCCCTCGGGCCGCGTGTCGTAGATCAGCTTCCAGATCACCGAGGCGCCGACGAAGGAGATCGCCATCGGCATGAAGATCATCGATTTGGCGATGCTTCCCCATCGGATCCGGTCGGTCAGCTGCGCGGCCAGAAGGCCGAACGCGGTCGCGAGACCCGGCACGATCAGAAGCCACAGGAAGTTGTTGCGCAGCGCCTCCCAGAATTTCGGATCGGCGGCCATCTGGCCGTAATTGTCCAGCCCGACGAAGGCGCCGCCCTGCGCCCGGTCGGTCATCGAAAGCCAGAGCGTCGCGACGACCGGATAGGCGAGATAGATGCCGAGCGCGAAGACCGCCGGGAACAGGAACAGCCACGGCCGCACCATGTTCGCCCGGTTGATGTTGCGGCCCGCCTGGGGACCTTTCGCGGGAAAGATGAACTTGTCGAGGATCTGGTTGGAGAAATAGAAATATCCGATGCAGCCCCCGACGCCGAGGATGATCGTGATCACGCCTTGCAATGCAGGATGCATCGGGTCCCTCCGGTATGAATTCTTGTTTTTTGGGAAGACCCCGCATCGGCGGGGCCCTCCGTCTTCGGGTGGCGCGCCTTATTTCAGCGCGTCCCAGCTGTCCTGGATCTCGTCGGCGACCTGCTGGGCGGGCTTGCCGCCGGCGTAATCGACCATTCCGGTCCAGAACGTCCCGGCCCCCACGCCCGCGGGCATCAGGTCGGACCCGTCGAAACGGAACGTCGTGGCGTCGAGCAGGATGCCGCCCATCTTCTTGAGCGTCGAATCGCCGTAGAGCTCGGTGTCCACCGCCTTGTAGGGCGTCAGGAACCCGGTCTGGGCCATCCACAGCTCATGCGCGATCGGCGTCTTGAGGAACTCGATGAAAGCCCGCGACGCCTCGGTGTCCCTGGTGATGAACGCGAGCGTGCCCGCGCCCAGCACCGGATTGCCGAGATCCTTTTCCGCGTAGGACGGGAAGTAGAAGAAGTCGGCGTCCACGCCGAGTTCGGTGCCCTCGGGGAAGAAGGACGGGATGAACGACGCCTGCTTGTGCATGTAGCATTGCGGCGGCGACGAGAAGAGCCCCTTGGGGCTGTCGCGGAAATCGGTGGAGGCCACCGCTCCGGCGCCGCCCGCCACCTTGGCGTCGTCGCGGGCGAACCAGCCGAACTCCTCGATCGCCTCGACGACGCGCGGATCGTTGAACTTCACCTCGTTGGTGGTCCAGCCGTCATAGACGTCCGCCGGCTGCGTGCGCAGCATCATGTCCTCGACCCAGTCGGTCGCCGGCCAGCCGGTCGCGCCCCCCGATCCGAGGCCGATGCACCAGGGCGTCCCGCCGTCGGCGACGATCTGCTCGGTCAGCGCCTTGAGATCCTCCATCGTCTCCGGCACCTCGTAGCCGGCGTCGTCGAAGTTGTCGGGCGAATACCAGACCAGCGATTTGACGTCGATCTTGTACGGGAACGCGTAGAGGCGATCCTCGCCGTCGGGCCCGGTATAGGTGCCGAGGCCCACCCAGCTCTCGCCGGCGGCGTAGTTCTCCTCGAGCCAGGCGGCGGTCTCTTCGCCGAGCGGCTCGACGAAGCCCTTCGAGACCAGGTTCTGGATCAGACCCGGCTGCGGCAGGACCGCGATGTCCGGCGGACTGCCCGCCTCGGTGTCGATGACGATCTGCTGCTCGTAGGATTCCGACGAGGAATAGTTGACGTCCGCGCCGGTCGCGGCCTCGAAATACGCCCAGATGCTCTCCGCGAGCGCCTGGTCGTCACCCCGCCACGGGCCGAACACGTTGAGCGTCTGGCCCGACAGGTCGTTCGCCGCCGCGAACTCGTCGAAGCTGGCCCAGTTGAATCCGCCCTCTCCGGGCGGGAATTTCAGGTCTTGGGCGGACGCGGCTCCCGCGATCATCGCGAGCCCCGCGACGCCGCTCCATAGCGCGTTCTTCATGTCTACCTCCCTTTTCGACCGCGTGCGGTCCGATATCCGCGCCCGCCGATTTCCGGCCTCAAAGCGCTTTGAGCGAAAAATGATGCGCCCATGCGCCTCCGCTGTCAACACGCGACGGCGTCGCGGGCGTCACGCGCCGCCATTCCCGGCGAATCAAAAGAGGCTTGATTCAAACCGGTTTTGAACGCGACAATGCGGCCATGAACCTCAGAGAACTGGCGGGATTGCTCGATCTCTCGGTCACCACGGTCAGTCGCGCGCTGAACGGCTATCCCGAGGTGAACGACGACACCCGCGCCAGGGTCGTCGCGGCGGCCCGCCGGCACGGCTACAGCCCCAATCTCGTCGCGCGGCGCCTCGCGACAGGCCGCGCCCAGGCGATCGGCCACGTCATACCGCTCGCCGACCACCAGATGATCAACCCGATCTTCGCCGATTTCCTCGCCGGCGCCGGCGAGGCCTACTCGGCCGCCGGATACGACATGATCCTGTCCGTGGTTCCGGAATCCGGGGAGGCGGACGCGTATCGGACGATGGCGACGCAGCGCAAGGTCGACGGAGTCATCGTCCACGCGCCGCGGATGGACGATTGGCGGATCGACCTGCTCACCGGTCTCGGCCTTCCGTTTCTGGTGCACGGCCGCGACGGGAGGCCGGAGCCGCGATACCGCTGGCTCGACATGAACAACCGCCGCGCCTTCCTGCGCGCGACCGAACACCTGCTCGATCTCGGCCATACCCGGATCGCCTTGCTTAACGGGCTGGAAACGCTGCACTTCGCCCGACGGCGCCGGATCGGCTACGAGGACGCCCTGAAGGCCCGGGGCGTCCCGCCAGAGCCGGACCTCGCGCGCAGCGGCGAGATGGTGGAGACGTTCGGCCACGACGAGGCGGGCGCGCTTCTCGCCTCGCAGAGGCCGCCCACGGCGTTCCTCTGCTCCTCGATCATGATCGCCCTCGGCGCGATGCGCGCGATCCGGGAGGCCGGGCTGGAGCCGGGACGGGACGTCTCCATCGTCACGCATGACGACGACATCTCGTTCCTGCGGAACGCCGGCGCGCGGCCGCTCTTCACCGCGACGCGGTGTCCGATCCGCCCGGCGGGACGGCGGGCCGCGGAGATGCTGATCGCCGGCATCGACGATCCGGAGACCGCGCCGGTCAGCGAGCTTCTCGAGGCGGAAATCGTGATCGGCCAGTCGACCGGCCCCCGCGCGGACCGGCCCGGCCCGTCCTGAGGACGGGCGCCCCGGCCGGCTTCAGCGCCCTCCGCCCGGGACGGCGACGAGCTGCGGCCGGGCCGCCGCGCCGCCGAATCGGCGGTCGCGCGCGCGGAACCCGCGGACGGCGTCGCCCAGATCTCCGGCGGTGAATTCCGGCCAGGACTTCTCGGGAAAATCGTACTCGGAATAGATCCCCTGCCAGAGAAGGAAATTCGAGACCCGCCGCTCGCCCGATGTCCGGACGATGAGATCGGGATCCGGAAGCGCGCGGGTGTCGAGGGCCCGGGACATGACCTGGTCGGTCAGATCGTCCGCCGAGAGCGTGCCGGCCGCGATCTCGCGCGCGAGGGTCCGGACGGCCCGGGCCAGCTCGTCCCGGCCGCCGTAATCGATCGCGATCGTCAGGTTGAGACCGTCGCAGGCGCGGGTGTGGTCCTCGAGCCGGCACATCAGCTCGGCGAGGCGCGGCGGAACCCGGTGGCGCATTCCGATGAAACGGACCCGCACGTTCCGGTCGCGCAACTGGTCCATCCGCTTGACGATGTACTGACGGAAAATCCGCATGAGGCCGTCGATCTCGGCGAGCGGACGACGCCAGTTCTCGGTGGAGAACGCGTAGAGCGTCAGATGCGTCACTCCGAGATCCGGGCACGCCTCGACGATCTCGGTGACGCGCCGCGCGCCGCGCGCGTGGCCGGAGACGCGGCTGAGGCCGCGGGCCTCGGCCCATCGGCCGTTCCCGTCCATGATGATCCCCACATGAAGGGATCCGACGCCGCTCTGGTACATGCCTACGCTCTTCCTGCCGCCCCGCGTCATATTCAATTGGGCGCGGCTGGGCAATGACACAATGGCGCTGCCGGACGTGGAAACGCGAAGGGCCCGCCTTTCGGCGGGCCCTCGCTTTTCCGCTCGATTCCGGAGGATCAGACCGAGGCGCGCGGGATCCGCACGTTCTCGACGAGCTCCTGGATCTCGACCGGCGTCGGCTTGGTCATCCCCGACACGACGTAGGCGGTCGCGAAGTTCAGCAGCGCGCCGATCACTCCGAAGCCCGACGGGTTGATCCCGAGGATCCAGCCCTCCGGAGTGTCGACGAGAGGCGCCGTGCCCGGAATGAAGAACCAGCCCTTGAAGAGGAAGATGTAGACCATCGTCGAGATCAGACCGACCAGCATGCCGGCGATCGCGCCCTCCTTGTTGATGCGCTTGGAGAAGATGCCCATCATCAGGACCGGGAACAGGCTCGCCGCCGCCAGACCGAAGGCCAGGGCCACGACCTGCGCCGCGAATCCCGGCGGATTGAGTCCCAGATATCCCGCGACCACGATCGCCACGAGCATGCTGATCCGCGCGGCCAACAGCTCCTTTTCGGGAGTGATGCTCGGCATGAACACGCCCTTGAGCAGATCATGACTGACCGACGACGAGATCGCCAGCAGCAGGCCCGCGGCGGTGGAGAGCGCCGCGGCGATGCCGCCCGCCGCCACCAGCGCCACGACCCAGTTCGGAAGACCGGCGATCTCCGGGTTCGCGAGAACCATGATGTCGTTGTCGAGCTTGGTCATCTCGTTGCCGGCCCAGCCGAACGATTCCGCCTGCGCCGCCATCTCCGGGTTCTTGTCGTTGTAGTACTGGATGAGGCCGTCGCCGTTCTTGTCCTCGAACGTCAGAAGACCGGTGCTTCCCCAGCGCTCCATCCACGCCGGCTGCTGATCGAACGGAAGGTTCGCGTCCGGTTCGCCGACCGGGCCGGTCTGGATCGTGTTGGCCATGTTGAAGATCGCCATCGCCCCGACCGCCGGAGCGACGGTGTAGAGAAGGGCGATGAAGATCAGGGCGTAGCCCGCCGAGGATCGCGCGTCCGACATTTTCGGCACGGTGAAGAACCGGACGATCACGTGCGGAAGTCCGGCCGTCCCGATCATCAGCGACAGCGTCAGAAGGAACATGTTGAACGTGCCCATGGCGACGCGGTCGGTATAGGGACCGAAGCCGAGATCCGTCACGGTCCTGTTCAGCGCGTCGAGCATGTAGGTGTCGGATCCGGCGAGGGTCGATCCCAGCCCGATCTGCGGCAGGAAGTGCCCGGTCAACTGGAGAGAGATGAACACCGCCGGAACCGTGTAGGCGAAGATCATGATCACGTACTGCGCGATCTGCGTGTAGGTGATGCCCTTCATGCCGCCCATCACCGCGTAGACGGCGACGACGACCATGCCGGTGATGAGTCCGGTCGAGATCGGCAGGTTGAGGATGTTGGAGAAGGCGATGCCGACGCCCCGCATCTGGCCGATCACGTAGGTCAGCGAGATCACGAGGAGACAGATCACCGCCACCGTGCGCGCGGTCGTGGAGTAGAACCGGTCGCCGATGAACTCGGGAACCGTGAACTTGCCGAACTTGCGCAGGTAGGGCGCCAGAAGCAGCGCCATCAGGACGTAGCCGCCGGTCCAACCCATCAGATAGGCGCCGCCGGCATAGCCGAGGAACGCGATCAGGCCCGCCATCGAGATGAACGAGGCCGCCGACATCCAGTCGGCCGCGGTCGCCATGCCGTTGAGCGTCGGGTGGATGCCCTTGCCGGCGACGTAGAATTCGGAGGTGCTGCCCGCGCGCGCCCACCAGGCGATGGCGAAGTAGATCAGGAAGGTGAAGCCGACCGCGATCAGACTCAGTGTTTGAATGTCCATGATATCCGCCCTCAGTTCTCTTCCACGTCGAATTCACGATCGAGTTTGTTCATCCGCCACGCATAGAAGAAGATGATCAGGATGAAGACGTAGATCGCGCCCTGATGGGCGAACCAGAACCCCAACGGATAGCCGCCGATATTGAAATTGTTCAGAATCGGCGCGAACAGGATGCCCGCTCCGAGAGAAACCAACGCCCATACGACGAGGCACCATGTTATGATGCGCAGGTTCCTCCTCCAGTATTCGCTTCGGTCCTTGCCGTGAGCGCTCATTCCCGTCTCCCCGTTGTCCCTATTTTTCATCTCGCCGCGAAGGCGCCTAACAGGCCCGATCAACCCCGACAGAAAGTTGCCGCCGATCGCGGTTTTTCGCATAATTCTTTCATATCTGATAGTCCAGTGCTATTTTGCCCTGCAACCGACGGGCCTCCCTGAACGCCTCTTTGAGGATCCGGCGATCCAGGTCGTTGAGCTGCGAAGGGTCTATTCTGTTTGACAGTTTCCTGCCCTCGGCCGCCTGCTCCTCGTTGGTTCGCATCCGCAGCATACGGATGAAGTCATAGGCGTCCGCCCATGCCTCGGCGTCGTTCGCGTCGACGGCCCCGGCCCTGGCCGCGCCGCGCAGCCGCTCCAGCGTGTTGGTGGCGTCGACTCGGTTCGCGAGCGCGAGGATCCGGCCCGCGTCGACGAAGGGCGTCACCCCGTTGAACTTCAGATCGATGGTGCCCGCCTCGTCGCCGGACCCGCTCAGACGGAAATCGCGGATCATCCCCAGCGGCGGCGCGTTCGAGAGCGCGGTCATGGCCATCTGCTTGCGGAACCGGCTGTTGCCCGCCGCGCGCTCCAGCAGCCATGCCCGAAGCTCCCGCGCCGGCGCCTCCGGCCCGTAGATCGGCCGGAAATCGAAAAAGATCGACGATTTCAGCAGCTGCTCGGGCGTCCCCTGATCGATCCACCGCGCGAACCGCGACCGCCATTCCTCCGGCGTCAGGCAGCATTCCGGATTGCGCGCCATGATCCCGCCCGTGCACAGCGGAAACCCCACGGCGTCGAGCGCGTCGTTGATCGCCCCCGCGAGCGGCAGAAGCGCCTCGCGCGCGAGATCGTCGGACATCGCCCCGCCCGTCTCGAACACGATGCCGTTGTCCTGGTCGGTCTTGAGCGTCTGCTCCTGCCGCCCCTCGCTGCCGAAGGCGAGCCAGGTGAACTCGACCCCCGGCGGCGCGCCGCGCTCCGCGACGGCCAACTCGATCACCCGCACCACGACATGGTCGTTGAGCAGCGTGACGATCCGCGTCGTCTGCGCGACGCTCACGCCCTGCGCGATCATCTGGTTGACCAGGAGATGCACGTCGCCGGCCATCCGTCCCAAGTCCTCGACCGAACCGGCCCGCGCGATGGATTTCGTCAGGTTGACCAGACCGACGCGCTGCATCGAGAACAGGTCGCGCTCCGACAGCACGCCGACCAGCCGCCCGCCCTCCACGACGCAGATGTGCTGGATGCCCGCGTCCGCCATCCGCATCGCCGCCTCGAACGCGAAGGCCGAAAGCGGCAGCGTCACCGGATCGGGCGTCATCACGTCGCGGATCGGCCCTTCGAGCGGCTTCTCCTTCAGAACCACGCGGTTCATGATGTCCTTGAGCGTGAAGATGCCGACCGGCCGACCCTCGGGATCGACCATGACCATCGACCCGATCCGCCGCGCGGCCATGTCCCCGATAACCGCGCGGATCGTCGCGTCCGGCGTCGCCGTGACCGGTTCGCGCAGGCGCTTCTCCGACAGCCGCAGGTCGAGCGAGCTGTCGCCGCCGAGCGACCGGGCGGCCTTGACCTGGACCTCGCGATGCGACTTCCGGATCAGCCCGGACAGCCTGTGCGCGCAATGCTCGCCGAAGGCGTCGGACAGCTCGCGCAGCTCGTCGAACGCCGCCCGGTTCATCGTCAGACACGTCACGTCGCCCACCGCGCGCCGCACCTCGCGCACCGGCCGGTTGGCGACCAGCGCGCCGATGGGAAAACAATCGCCCGGCGCGATCTCCGGGTCGCCGTCCCCGTCCGGCGCGCCCTCCCCCGCGATGCGCCCCTCGCGCAGCACGTAAAACCATTCCGCCGGTCCCGCCGTCGGGTCCGTCACCGCGTCGCCGTCCGCGAACCGCACCGGCTTCAGCCGCCCGGTCAGGAAGGCCAGATGCTCGGCCTCCATGCCGTCGAACGGCGCGTGCCCGCGCAGAAAGCGCTCCATGTCCTCGACCGCCCCGGCCTCGTTGCCCATCAGCCGCTATCCTCCGGTTCCCGCGCCGTGCCCCACGACCGCGCCGCGATGGCGCAGCTCCGCCGCCATTCCGGTCGCTTTCATGACTTCCCCGAACGTCGTCAATCCCCTGGCCTCCAGCCGGTCGATGAACGCGAGCAGAAGGCGCGCCGTCCCGATCGTGTCCGCCAGCGCCGAATGCCGCGTCGTGACCGCGACCCCGTAGCGCTCGCAGAGCGCGTCGAGCGAATGGTCGTCGTCCGGCCCGTCGAGCAGCGACGAGACCAGCATCGTGTCGAGCACCGGGCTGTCGAAGCGCACGCCCGCGGCGGCCTCCTTCAGCGTCAGGAATTTCATGTCGAACGCCGCGTTGTGCGCGACCATCACCGCGTCGCCGACGAAGTCGCGGAACTCCGGCAGCACCGCGCCGATCGAGGGTTTGCCCGCCACGTCCGCGTCGGTAATGCCGTGGAACCTGATCGAGCCGGGCGGGATCGGCCGCCCCGGGTTGACCAGCCACTCGATCGTCTCGCCGGTCAGCACCCGGCCGCCCGTCACCCGCACCGCTCCGATCTGGATGATCTCGTCGCCCTGGTTCGGCTGAAGCCCGGTCATCTCGCAGTCGAACACCACGAACGGCACGTCCCGCAGCGGCCGCGCGGCCAGCTCCGCGTCGCCCTGGTGCGCCCGCATCAGGTTCGCGTCGTAGAATTCCGGTCTTGGCGGCAGCCGCTTCCGCTCGGGCATGAACTGCGGCCGGTCCGGCGCCAGAAGCGGCACGCGCAGCACCGAACGCCCCTCGCGCTCCGCCCGCTTCGACCACGGCTCCGACCCGTGCCGCTCCAGCACGTCGCGGAGCGTCCTGTCGGAGTCCGCCGAATACCGCTCGTCCAGCCAGCTCTCCAGAACGCGCTCGGGAACGGGCGCGCCGCGCCAGCTCAGGTCGAGATAGACCCGCGTGTCGCCCAGCATCGGCTCGAGGTCGAAAGCCGCCGCGCCCGTCTCCCCGGCCAGACGCCGCAGCATGAATTCCAGCGCCCCGATCAGCGACAGGCTGTCGCCCCGCAGCCAGAGAGGCGTACCGACCGGCGTCACGCTCAACCCGTCCTCCGCGACGTTCTGGTCGAGAAGCCGCGCCAGATCCGCCGAGTCGATGTCCGCCATCGGCCACCGCCCCAGCATGTGGCCGCGGATCTCGCGTCCGATCTCGTCGATCTTCTCGCTGAGCCGCACGCTCTCCTCGACCAAAACCGCCTCGAAGGCCGCGCGGTCCGCTTCCGCCATCTCCGGATGCCCCGCCATCGTCTCCGCCGCCGCGCGCAGCGTGCCGACCATGGCCCGCATGTCCCGGCTCAGCGCCCGGCGGACCCCGTCGCCCTTGGCCAGCAGGGCCACCTCGCCCGACATGTCCACCAGCGTCACGAGATAGCCCGACGCCGCGCCCTCCGCGTCCGTCAGAAGCGCCATCCGCCCGTTGAACGTCCGCGTCCCGTCCGCCGAGGCGCAGACGAACGGCGCGGACAGGCCGGCCCCCGCCTCCGGATCGCGCCGCTGACGGTCCTCGAGCCGGTGCAGACCGTGCCGCAACGCCGCCGGATCGAGCAGATCGCCGATCCCGCGTCCCAGCCCGATCCGGCCCGGCGCGTCCAGAAGCCCGACCGCCGCCGTGTTGTAGAGCATGATCCGGTGCTGCCGGTCGCAGACGAGGACGCCCTCGCTCAGGCCCTGAAGCACCAATTCGAGCCAGGTCTTCTGCGCCTCGACATGGGCCGCCTCCGACTGCGCGGCCTTCCGGGCCTCGCGGCGCGAGCCGCGCAGCGCCGTGACCAGCGCGTCGCAATCCTCCGCCAGATCGCCGAGCAGAGGCGCCCGGACCGCCTCGACGCCCCCGTCCGAGCCGCGGGACTCGAGCACCGCCCTTAGCCGCCGCGACAGCCGCCGCGCGGGCTTCAGGACCGACCGCCCGACCACCAGGCCCGCCGCCAGAACCACCGCCGCCGCCACCGCGCCACCGACGGGCGCCGACCCGGTCAGGCGGACGGCCCCCCAGACGAGCCCGAACGCCGCCGCCCCGAGCGCGGCGAAGATCAGCGCGATCCGGTTCCCCGCCGTCACTCCGCGACCGCGCTCAGGCCGCCGGCGCCGGCATGTGGTGCCGGACGCGCCCGATCACCTCGTCGGTCGAGAACGGCTTGGTGATGTAGTCGTCCGCGCCCAGCGCCAGACCCTTCTCGCGCTCGATCGCGCGCCCCTTGGCGCTCAGCATGATGATGCGCACGTCCTTCCATTCCGGCGTCGCCCGCACGGTCTGGCAGACGTCGTATCCGTCGCGGCGCGGCATCATCACGTCGAGCAGAACGACGTCCGGCGCCCGCTCGCGCATGGCCTCGAGCGCCGCCTCGCCGTCCGCCGCGACCCGGACGTCGAAGCCCTGGCGTTTCATCAGGTATTCAAGACACATCGCGATATTCGGCTCGTCATCGACGACAAGGACGTATCCCCCGGACATCGTTTCCCCCGATGGGCCTGCGGCTTTCGCGCCGTCTTCATGGCCGGAACTCTAGGACAGGCCGTCACGCCGATCCATTCGAAAATCTGACGACGCCCGTTCAGCCGCCCCGGCGCGCGGGATTGAGCGACATGTGCCGGTAGACCCGGCCGTAGACGAACACCGTCACGAAAAACAGCGCGGCGCTCAGAAGCGCGCTGTCCCAGGCGATCATCGCGAAAACCGTCGTCAGGACCGGCAACCCCCATGTCAGCGCGCTCGTGACCGGATTGCGGACCTCCCCGCGTCCCGGCCCGGGAACCAGCCGCCGCGCGAAGCTGCGATGAACCAGCATGTGGAAATGCACCCGGTCGGGCTGGCCGACGCTGTGCCCCGCGCGCTTCGCCTTGCGCCGCATCGAGGCGAGCGTCTCGATCACCGGATAGCCGCAGATCAGCACCGCCGTCCAGGCCGAGATCTCCGGGTTGCGCGCGGGCAGAAGCACGCCGAGCGCCGCCAGAAGGAACCCGCAGAAATACGCGCCGCCATCCCCGAGGAAGATCCTCCCCGACGGGAAATTCAGCACGAAGAAGCCCAGCACCGGCGCGGCGAACAGGATCGCGAGCTGCAACACCAGCCCGTCGCCCACCTGATGCGCCACCCAGGCGAACGCCCCGAACATGATCAGAAGCGACCCGCTCGCCAGGCCGTTGAACCCGTCGATGATGTTGATCGCGTTCGCGACGCCGCCCATCGCGAAGCCGGTGAACAGCAGCGCCGCGACGTGGAACGACAGGATCCAGTCCACGCCCGGCAGATCGACCTTGTTCATGTCCCAGCCCGACAGAAGCGCGAAAACGACCCCCGCGCCCATCGTCGCCAGAAGCCGCCACCGCACGCCCACCCGCCGCGTCACGTCCTCCGCCAGGCCCGCCGCCAAAGCCGGCAGCGACGCGATGCCGATCGCCGCCCACATCGGCCAGACATCCTCAGGCACCAGCCGCCATGCCGTGAAATACGCCAGCGCGATCCCCACGCCGCCGATCCGCGACACCTCGTGACGATGGAATTTCTGCGGCCCCTCGACGTGATCGTGCGTGAACCGGCCGTGCCAGCGCCGCGTCGCCACCAGCAGCAGGCAGACGGCGAACGAGACCCCCGCCAGCGCCGCGGCCGGCGCGCCGACCGCGCTCGAACTCAGATCCGCTCCCGCCCCGTCCATGACCCCACCCTTCGCCGGCAGCGCTCCGGTTAGCCGATCGGAACCCCGATGGCGAGCGTCCGCGGATCCCGGTCCGTGTCAAATCCGTTACGCCCCCGTCGCGCCGCGCTCGCGCGAACCTGATAACGCTCGCCTCGCCGCCCGTCCGGCGTTACACCCGGATCATGGTCTCCTTTCTGCGTGGCAACCTCCGCTGGCTCGCGGGCGGTCTGCTCCTGATGTTCACGAACGCGTTCGGCCAGGCATGGCTCATCTCGCTCTTCGCCGGCGAGATCAAATCCGCGCACGGTCTCAGCGACGGCGACTGGGGCGTGCTCTTCTCCATCGCGACGCTCGCCTCCGCCGCCCTGCTCTTCTACGGCGGCTCCCTCGCCGACACGATCCCGCTCTCGCGCCTCGCCGTCGGAACCTCGCTGCTCTACGCGCTGGCCTGCGTCGGGATGGCCTTCGCGGGAACGCTCTGGCTCCTCGCGCTCTCGCTCTTCGCGCTCCGCTTCGCCGGCCAGAGCATGTTCGGCCACATCGCCATGACCGCGATGGGCCGCTGGTTCCGCGCGCGGCGCGGCCAGGCGGTCGCCATCGTCAATCTCGGCAACCCGGCGGCCAAGGCGTTCTGGCCGCTGCCCGCGGCGCTCATGCTCGTCGCGTTCGGCGACCGGATCACCTGGCTCGCGATGGCGGCCTTTCTCGCCATCGTCGTCACGCCCTCGCTCGCCTGGCTCATGTCGCGCTCCCGCGCGCCCCAGGGCCGGCTCGAAGCCGATCTCGGCACGCCCGGCCTCGGCGGCCGCCACTGGACCCGCGCCGAGGCGCTCCACCACTGGCTCTTTCCCGCCCTCATCCCCCAGATGATGACCGGCGGCTTCATCGTCACGTCGGCCTACATCCACCAGGTCCATATCGGCGAGGTCAACGGCTGGAGCCTCGCCTCGATGGCGCCAGGCTACACGTTCAGCGCGCTGACCGCGGTGCTCGCGGCATTCGTCGCGGGCTGGGTCTCCGACCGCTGGGGCGCCGAGAAACTTCTGCCCTGGTCGCCTCTGCCGCTCGGCCTCGGCATCCTGCTGATCGGCTCGGTGGACGCAGTCTGGGGATGGATCGTCGGCTTCACGCTGATCGGTTTCAACATGGGCATCGGCGGCACGCTCTGGGGCGCGCTCCTGCCCCGGCTCTACGGAACGCGGCATCTCGGCTCCGTCCGCTCGCTGATGACCGTGTTCATGGTCGCCTCGTCGGCCATCGGTCCCGCCGTCACCGGCCTCCTGATCGACGCGGGCGTCCCGTTCAGCGTCCAGTGCCTCTGGATGGGCGCCTGGTGCCTCGGCCTCTGCGCCGTCAGCTTCCTCATCCTGCGCCGCCTCTCGGTCGAGACCGCCGCGATCCCGGCCGGCGACGCGTGATCGACTTCCTGCGCGACAACCGGCGATGGCTCGGCGCCGGGTTCCTGCTGACCTTCTCGGCGGCGTTCGGCCAGACCTGGTTCATCTCGCTCTTCGCCGGCGAGATCAAATCCGCGCACGGCCTCACCGACGGCGGCTGGGGCAGCCTCTACACGATCGCGACCCTGTCCTCCGCCGCGCTCCTCTTCGCGCGCGGCGCGCTGGCGGACACCATGCCGCTCGCCCGCCTCGCGCCGATCATGGCGCTTCTCTTCGCGCTCGCGGCCGTCGCGATGGCCTTCGCCAATTCGGTCTGGATGCTCGGGATCGCCGTGTTCGGGCTGCGCTTCTGCGGCCAGGGGATGTTCGGACACATCGCCATGACCGCGATGGGCCGCTGGTTCCGCGCCCGCCGCGGCCGCGCCGTCGCGACCGCGACGATGGGACACCCCGCCGGCGAATTCGTCATCCCGCTTCTCGCGGTCCTCGCCATTTCCGCATTCGGCGGCCGCGCGACCTGGCTCGTCGTCGCGGCGCTTCTCGCCCTCGTCGTCGCCCCGGCGCTGGCCGCGCTTCTCGCCCGAGGCAGGGCGCCGGCGGGTTCCGTCGAAGGCGACGGCTCGCCCGGCCTGCGCGGGGCGCACTGGACCCGCGGGGACGCGCTCGGGCACTGGCTCCTTCCCGCGCTCCTGCCGATGATCCTGACCGGCGGCTTCATCGGCACCGTGGTCTATTTCCACATGGTCCACATCGCCGAGGTCAAAGGCTGGACGCTGACCGCGATGGCGCCCGGCTACCCGACCTACGCCACGATGGCGGTGATCGGCGCGCTCGCCGGCGGCTGGGCGGTCGACCGCTTCGGTCCCGAACGCCTGCTGCCGGTGTTCCTCGTCCCGATGGGCGTCGGGATCACCCTGATCGGCCCCGCCTCGGCGGTGTCGTCATGGTTCGTGGCGCTCGGATGTCTGGGGCTGACCCAAGGCCTGAGTTCCGCGCTCTGGGGCGCGATCCTGCCCGCGCTCTACGGCACCCGCCATCTCGGCGCGGTCAGGTCGCTGGTCTCCACCGCGATGGTGATCTCGACGGCCATCGGGCCGGGCGTCACCGGCCTGCTGATCGACGCCGGCGTCGACTTCCCCCGGCAATGCCTCGCGATGGGCCTCTGGTGCTTCGCGCTCAGCGCGGCCGGGCTGCCGATCCTGCGCGGGATCCGCCGCGAAATGCCGGCCTAATCGGCCGCCGGAACCGCGACCTCCTCCGCCGGCGTCTCGTCGGGATCGGTCGCGATGAAAAAATATCCGATGAACAGAAGAAGCGCGAACGCCACCACCGCCGCCAGTCCGATCAGCGCCGGCGAATGCCGCTTCGCCTCTTTCTCAACGTTCGTGTCGTGCGGTGCCAAGACATCGCTCCTTTTTCCCCATGAAAGAACGGAACGCGCCGCGCGGCGGAACGGTTCCCCGCGCGCCGTCCGCCGACCGTGCTACGATCCGCCGGGTCTCGCCCAGTAGTCGAAGACGACCGCCCGCTGGATCCATTCCGACGCGAACTCCACGAACTCACGATGCTTCGGGTGCGGCAGATACGCGTCCCGCGCCGCTTCCGAGACGAAGGTCAGCATGAAACAATGTCCGTGCCCGCCGGCCTTGCCCTCCGGACTGTTGTTGGCCCCCCACTCGAACGCCGTGATCCCGGGGATTTCGCCCGCGAGCGCGCCGAACCGCCGGGCGATCTCCCCGATCTCGGCCTCCGTGGTTCCGTCCCTGAACCCGAAGAGCACGATGTGACGCAGTTCCGTCATGGATTCCGCTCCCATGGATGCGCGGGCCCGCGGCCCGACGCGACGCTCCACGCTCGCACGCGCCGACCGCGCGGCCAAGCCGGGAAAGCGCGCCCGCCTCCGCCCCGAGGCACATGGCGCGAGCGGAACGTCCCGGCGGCGTCAGACGTTTCGTCACATTGCAACGGAGGTGCCCATGAAAGACCGCGTCCGCATCGGAACAGGGACCTGGATCGTCGTCGCCGACGGCGAGAAAGCGCTTTTCCTCGAAAACGAGGGCGATGACCGGAACTACAATTTCCGCGTCCGCCGCATCGAGGAGCAGGAGAATCCGCCCGCCCGCGAACAGGCGACCGACGCCCCCGGCCGCCGGAGCGACGGACCCTCCGGGCATTATTCCGCGATGGAGCCGACCGACTGGCACGAGATCGAAAAAGAGCGCTTCGCCAAGGACTTGGCCGACATCCTCTACGCCCAGGCTCACAAGGGCCGCTATGAGCGGCTGATCCTGATCGCCGGCCCGAACGTCCTCGGCGAGATGCGCCCCAACCTCCACAAGGAGGTCCGGGAGCGCCTGGTCGGCGAGATACCCAAGACCCTGACCAACCACCACCTCGACGAGGTCGAAAAGATCGTGCGCGCCGAATTCGGACCCGAGCCCGAGACGTTCACGATCCCTTAACTGAAATATCTAGCGATTCCATACAGTTAAGGCGTGTCCTACTTGGGACACGCCTTAACGTTCCGGAAGGGCCCTCTCACATCAGCTCGCGCACGTCCGTCAGCCGGCCAGTGATCGCCGCCGCGGCCGCCATTCCCGGCGACAGGAGATGCGTCCGGCCCCTGTAGCCCTGCCGCCCCTCGAAGTTCCGGTTGGAGGTCGACGCGCAGCGCTCGCCCGGTTTCAGCTGGTCGGGATTCATCCCCAGGCACATCGAACAGCCCGCCATCCGCCAGTCGAAGCCCGCCTCGATCAGCTTCTGCGCGATGCCCTCCTCCTCGGCCTGCGCCCGGACCAGACCCGAACCCGGCACGATCATCGCCCGGATGCCGTCCTTGACGCGGCGCCCTTCCATCACCTTCGCGACCTCGCGCAGATCCTCGATCCGCCCGTTGGTGCAGGACCCGATGAACACCGTGTCGATCTCCACGTCGCTCAGTTTCGTCCCCGGCGTCAGCCCCATGTAATCAAGGCTCCGCCGCACCGCGTCCACCTTGCCGCCCTTGAAATCCTCCGGGTTCGGCACGATCGCCGTGATCGGCAGCACGTCCTCCGGGCTGGTCCCCCAGGTCACGACCGGCGCGATGTCCGCCGCGTCCAGAACCAGCTCCTTGTCGAAGACCGCGCCCTCGTCGGAGAACAGCGTGCGCCAATAGGCCTCCGCCATCTCCCAGGCGCCGCCCTTCGGCGCGTGCGGCCGGCCTTTCACGTATCGAAACGTCTTCTCGTCCGGCGCGATCAGGCCCGCCCGCGCGCCGCCCTCGATCGCCATGTTGCAGACCGTCATGCGGCCTTCCATGCTCAGCGCCCGGATCGCCTCGCCGGTGTATTCGATGACATGGCCGTTGCCGCCCGCCGTGCCGGTCTCGCCGATCACCGACAGCGTGATGTCCTTGGCGGTGACCCCCGGCGCCAGCGCGCCCTTGATCTCGACCCGCATGTTCTTCGACTTCTTCTGGATCAGCGTCTGGGTCGCGAGCACATGCTCGACCTCCGACGTCCCGATCCCGTGCGCCAGCGCCCCGAACGCCCCGTGCGTCGCCGTGTGGCTGTCGCCGCAGACGATGGTCATGCCCGGCTGCGTCAGACCCTGCTCCGGGCCGATGATGTGCACGATCCCCTGGCGCACGTCCGCGACGTCGTAGATCTCGATCCCGAAATCCGCCGCGTTCTGGCGCAGGGTCTCGACCTGGATGCGGCTCTCCTCGTTCTCGATCCCCTTCGCGCGCCCCACGTCGGTCGGCACGTTGTGGTCCGGCACCGCCACCGTCTTCTCCGGCGCCCGGACGGCGCGGCCGGTCATCCGCAGCCCCTCGAATGCCTGCGGACTGGTCACCTCGTGGACCAGATGGCGGTCGATGTAGATGAGACTGGTCCCGTCCGGCGCCTCGTGCACCAGATGGCTGTCCCAGATCTTGTCATAGATGGTTTTCGGAGCGGACATGGAGATCTCTATCTTGACGGAGGGCGATGCGTCGGGTCGGGCGGATGCGTCGCCGGCTCAGACGTCGCAGGCCGGACGATGCCGCCGGCCGAAGAACCGCCAGGGCATCCGCGCGCGATCGGCCATGTCGAAAACCCGCCTCATGGCCGCGTGTCTAGCGCCGTTTCCGGGCGCCGGCAAGCGAACCGCCGCCCCCCGGTTGCCGTCCGCCGTCCGATCTTGCTACCCTCCCTTCGGTTTCGCGGCGGCCGCCGCCGATCGGGACGCAGGCAAAACGGAGAGACGCCCCATGTACGAACGCATCCTCGCGCCCGTCGATCTCGCGCACCCGGACCGGAGCGAAAAGGCGCTCAGGTCCGCGGCGGACCTCGCGGTCCATTACGATGCCGATCTCGTCCTCGTCGGCGTGACCGGGACGGAACCGAGTTCCGTGGCCCACACCCCCGAGGAATTCGGCGAGAAGCTCGCCGCGTTCGCCGAGGCGGCGGGGACACGCCTCGGACACCCGATGCGCGCCGAGATGATCCGGGTCCACGACGTGACCGTCGATCTCGACGGCGCGATCACCCGCAAGGCCGCCGAGATCGGGGCGGATCTCGTGGTGATGGCCTCGCACAGGCCCGGCGCCGTCGAGTACATCTTCGGCTCCAACGCCGGACACGTCGCCCAGCACGCGCCGGTCTCGGTCTTCGTCGTCCGCGACTGAGGCCCGCGTTCAGTCGGACAGACCCTCCCCCAGTCCGGGCTCCAGCGATCCGCGCAGCGCCCGGAACGCGAGCCGGATGCGCGACTTCACCGTTCCGAGCGGAAGGCCGAACCGCTCCGCGATCTCGCCGTGGCTCAACCCCTCGTAGAACGCCGCCGTCAGTATGCGGCGCTGCTCCTCGGGCAGGGCCCGGAGGCCCTCGCGCACCTGGACTTCCCGCTCGGAGGCCGTGAGCGTCTCCAGTCCGTCGGGCTCCGGGTCCGGCTGGAACAGCGGATCGTTCGGGTCGGGCTCCGGCCGCCGCGTCTTGCGGATCATGTCGATGCGCCGGTTGCGCGCGATCGCGAAGATCCAGGTGGACGCGCCCGCCCGTTCCGGATCGAATGTCCCCGCGCGGCGCCAGATCGACACCATCACCTCCTGGGCGATCTCGTCCGCGTCCTGCGGACTCGCCCCGCGACTGATCATCAGACCCTTGATCCGCCCCGCGTAGCGGTCGAAAAGCTCGATGAACGCCGACCGGTCAAGGTCCGCCACGGCGCGCAGAAGCTCCGCGTCGCCCGCGTCCGCATGACCGTCAGCCCGCGCTGGGGGCATCGCTCTCCGCCTCGTCCCCGTCGCCGTCCGCGCCGCTCGGACGAGACCATGGTCCGATCATACGCAAAGGGGTGGAAATCCCTGTTACAGTTGGAGTATCGTAGGACCGGATTGAGGACAAAAACAAGCTTGACTGTCCGACGGCTCGGCTTCACCTCCCTGCGGCGGAACACAAGCGGGTGATCGAGCAGGAGACATGAACAGATGACGTCACTGACGTGGAAAGCCGTCGCGCTCTGCGCCGCGTCCGTCGCGGCGGCGGCGCCGGCCGGAGCCCAGACCCAGATCCCGCCGGTCGCGGCGCACGGGGACTGGGCCGTCTACGTGGCCGGCAGTCCGAAGGAATGCTACGTGATGACCGAGCCGCAGAAGTCCGACGCCCGCCGCGGCGGCGCCTCGGTCCAGGTCGACCGGGGCCTGATCCGGCTTTTCGTCACCTTCCGTCCGGCGGACAGCGTCGCCAACGAGGTCAGCTTCAGCTCGGGCTATCCTCTGGCGCAGGCGGTGAAGGTCGAGGTCGGCTCCGAGACGTTCAGCCTCTCGCCCGGAACCGGCGACGCGAACGACTGGGCATGGCCCGCCTCTCCCGCCGACGACGTGCGTCTGGTCGCCGCGATGCGGCGCGGCGCGGACGCCAAGTTGACGGGCGTGTCCACGCGCGGGACGACAACCATCGACACGTTCTCCCTGATCGGCTTCACCGCGGCGGTCACCGAAGCCGAGGAACGCTGCCGCTGAGGCGCGCGCCCGGCGGGAATCCGGTTGCGACGCGTCCGCGATCTGTCTAATTACGCGCGAGAGATGGCGAACCCTCCGCGGTTTTCGCCATGCATGACAGAGGCCTCGTCAGAGCCGACGTTCCCGGCGCATCCGGTCCGCCAGGATCCGGCCAGTCGCGACGCGTCCCGCTCGGCAGTCGCAAGGGAAGCGCCGCGCAATGCCGCCTGCACCTCGACCGGACCCCTGGCTGTCAGTCGTGATTCCGATGAAGAACGAACGCGACAACCTCGCGCTGGTCGTCGGCGGCGTCGCCGAGGCCTGCGCCGCGTTCGAACCCTTCGAGACGATCCTCGTCGATGACGGCTCGACCGACGGGACCGGAGACGCCGCGCTCGCCCTCCGCTCCCGCCATCCGTTCCTGCGCCTCGTCCGCCACGCATCCAGCGCGGGCCAGTCCGCCGCCATCCATTCCGGCGTGCTGGCCGCGCGCGGCGAGGTGATCGTCACGCTCGACGGCGACGGCCAGAACCCGCCCTCCGAGATCCCCGGACTGCTCGCGCCGCTCGACGGCCATTCCTTCCCCGACGGCGTCGCCCTGATCGCGGGCCAGCGCGTCGGCCGCAAGGACACGCTCTCCAAGCGCTGGGCCTCCAAGGCCGGCAACTCGATCCGCGTGGCGATCCTGCGCGACGGCACCCGCGACACCGGCTGCGGCCTCAAGGCGTTCCGCCGCGACGCGTTCCTGGCGCTCCCCTATTTCGACCACATGCACCGCTACCTCCCCGCGCTCTTCGCCCGCGACGGCTGGGCGGTCACGCATGTCGACGTCGCCCATGCCGAGCGCCACGCCGGCACCTCCAACTACGCCAATCTCAGCCGCGCGCTGGTCAGCGTCTACGATCTCGTCGGCGTCGCGTGGCTGATCCGGCGGCGCAAGAAGGCGACCGGCGTCGAAAGGACCGACGCCGCATGATCGACGCCGTCTTCTCCTTCTTCCGGGTCGACCATTGGGGCGAATTCTGGTGGGTCATCGTCGGCCTCGCCGGACAGATGATGTTCTCGATGCGCTTCATCATCCAGTGGATCTCCTCCGAACGCGCCCATAAATCGGTCATTCCGGTCGCGTTCTGGTGGTTCTCGCTCGGCGGCGGCGTCATCCTTTTCGCCTACGCGCTCTATCGCCGCGATCCGGTCTTCATTCTCGGACAGTCGACGGGGCTCTTCATCTATTCGAGGAACCTCTGGCTGATCCGTGCCGAAAAACGCGCCGCCATCTGACCGACGCGCGCTGACGCTCGGGCTGGCGGGCATCGGGCTCGTCACCCTCTGGCGCGTGGCGCTGCTCCCCTTCAACAGCACCGACCTTTTCGTCGACGAGGCGCAATACTGGTTCTGGGGCCGCGAACTGGCCTGGGGGTATTACTCCAAGCCGCCGCTGATCGGATGGATCATCCGTCTCTTCACCGGGATCGGCTCGGATTCGACCTTCTGGATCCGCCTGCCGCTCCCGCTGATCCACGCCGCCACCGCCATCGTCCTGATGCGGGTCGGCCGACGCCTCTTCGATCCGGTCGCGGGCGCGCTCGTCGGGCTCGCCTACGTCACGCTACCCGCCGTGGCGCTCGGCTCGCTGCTCGTCTCGACCGACACGCCGATGATCTTCTGCTTCGCGCTCGCGACGCTCGCCTGGCTGCGTCTGACCGAAGGGCGCTCCGCGGGCCGCGCGCTGATCCTCGGCGGCGCCGTCGGCGTCGGCCTGCTCGCGAAATACGCGATGATCTATTTCCCGCTCGCCGCCGCGCTGGCCGCCCTCGCAGTGCCGCGCGCCCGCATCTCCGCGCGCGACGCGCTGATCGCGGCCGCGGTCGCGCTCGCCGTCGTCGCGCCCAATCTCGCCTGGAACGCGGCCAACGACTTCTCCACCCTCCGCCACACCGGCGACAACGCCGATTGGGAGGGCCTGCGGTTCAACCTCGCGGGCCTCGCCGAGTTCGTCGCCGGCCAGTTCGCCATTTCCGGCCCGGTCCTCTTCGCCGCCTGGATCGCGGCGTTCGGCCGCGTCCGCGCCGACTGGCGTTTCGGGTGGCTCGCGCTCCTCTCCGCGCCGATCTTCGCCATCGTCTCCGTCCAGGCCCTGCAATCGGGCGCGAACGCCAACTGGGCCGCTCCCGCGCATCTGGCCGTCGTTCTCGCCGGGATCGCCGTCCTGCGCGACCGCGGACGCCTCATGGCGCTCTCCTTCGCCATCGCGCTCGCCATCACCGCCGCGCTGCCCGGTCGCCGCGATCTTCGCCGACACCTGGCGGGCGGGCGCCTCGAACCTCGTCCTGCAGCGCCATGTCGGCCAGGCCGCGATCAGCCTGCGCGCGGCCGAGGCGGCGCGCGCCGAAAACCTCGACACCATCGTCAGCGACAGCCGCACCTTCCTCGCCGACCTCTTCTACACGCTCCGCGACGACGGCTTCGCGATCCGCGCCGTCCCGTCCGAAGGTTTCCCGCCGCATCACTACGCCCAGAAACACCCCCTGACGCCCGGGCCCGGCGACGTCCTCTATCTCGCGCGCGGCGCCGAGCCGCCGACCTGCCGCGACGGCTCCATCCCCCGGGAGATCGCGCGCTGGCGCCCCGAGATCGGCTACTACACCCGCGACGTGTCCGCTTTCCGGGTTCCCCGCTCCTGCTGGTTCGCGAGCGGCGGCTGAGGTCCGCGCCCGATGGCCATCCACGTCCGCCATCCCATCCTGATCTCGGTCGCCCAGCCCGGCGTCTGGACGTTCAGCCTGCTCTTCTTCATCGAATTGGTCGGTCGCGCGACTCTCGTCACGGTCCTGCCGCTCACCGCCTACGCCCTTCTCAACTCCAAGCAGGCCGTCAGCCTCGTCTACACCCTCGTCTCGCTCACGGCTCTCGGGATCAGCTTCGCGATCCCGTTCCTCGTCGCGCGGATCAGCCGACGCTGGACCTACACGCTCGGCTGCGGACTGCTCGCCTGCTTCGCGGCGCTGCTGGCGCTCGGGGCGCCCGCGCCGCTGGTGCTGGCGATGCTGGCGCGCACGGTCGGCCAGGCCATGCTCAACATAACGCTCTCGCTCTACATCATGGACAACATCGGCAAGCGCGAGCTGATCCGGTCCGAGCCGCTCCGTCTGGCCACCGCGACCCTGGCCTGGTCCGCGATGCCGGCGGTCGGGGTATGGCTCATGCAGCACGCCGGCCTCTGGGCGCCCTGCCTTCTGAGCTGCGCGGTCTTCGCCGTGCTCGCGGCGGTCTTCTGGCGGCTGCGTCTCGCCGAGGGCGGCCCGATCCGCGCGCCCCGGCCCGGGGCCACGATCCCCGGCCACCACCCGGGCCGCGCGATCCGGCGCTTCGTCGCCCAGCCCCGGCTGCGTCTCGCCTGGACGATCGCTTTCGGGCGCTCGGCGTTCTGGGTGACGTTTTTCGTCTACCTCCCCATCCTGATGGTCGAGGGCGGGATGGGCGCGGCCGCCGGCGGACTCGCGGTCGGTGCGGGCAACCTGATGCTCTTCAACAACTTCTTCATGCGCGCCTTCGCCGCCCGCTTCTCGCTCCGCCGGGTGCTCGGCTCCGCGCTCGTCGCCGCGGGCGCCCTCACGGCCCTGGCGGCGGCGCTCAGCTCCGCGCGGCCCGCCGCCGCCGGGATCGCGCTGGTCGCCGCCGCGTTCTTCGTGGCCATCCTCGACGGCCTCGGCCCGGTCCCCTTTCTGCGCGCGGTGCATGCCCATGAGCGCGCGCGGATGACGACCGTCTACCGCACCTATATCGACGCGTCCGAGATCCTGCCGCAGGCAGCGTATTTCGCGCTCTTCCCGCTCTTCGGCTTCCCCGGCGCGTTCGGGGCCCTCGCGCTCGCGCTGGCCCTGATCGGCGGGCTGACCCTGCGCCACCTGCCGCGCGGAATGTGACAGGCCCGCTTTACGGTCTGGCGAGCGTCAGGGAAAGCGGCTACGCGGTGCGTGGAGCCGCCGCGCGGAGGAAGAACCGAATGACCGGAATCGCCGTCACCTATTTCGACTTCCCCGGCAGCCGAGGCGAGGAGATCCGGCTGGCGCTGACGCTCGCCGGCGTGCCGTTCGATGACAGGCGCCTCTCGCGGGACGGCTTCGCCGACATCAAGCCCGGCCTGCCCTTCGGATCCGTGCCCGTCATCGAGATCGAGGGTCGCGGCGTCTTCAGCCAGACCAACGCCATCCTGCGGCTGATCGGCCGCCTTCACGATCTCTATCCGGCCGATCCCTGGGAGGCCGCGCGACATGACATGCTGATGGACGCCGCGGAGGATCTTCGCCATCGCGTAGGGCCGACCATGCGCATGGAGGATCCCGCGGGCAAGAAGGCCGCGCGCGAGGCGCTGGTGGCGGGCTTCCTCCCCCACTGGGGTCGCGGCGTCGAGGAGCTGATCGGCGACGGTCCGTTCGTCGGCGGCGACAGGCCAGGCGTCGCTGACATAAAGCTCTTCGTCGCCGACCACTGGATCGCTTCGGGAATTCTCGACGACATCCCGTCCGACCTGTTCGATGGCTGCGCGTCCCTGAAGCGCGTCGCGCTCGGGGTCTCGCGCCTTCCCGCGATCTCGGACTGGTACGCGACGAAACCATAGGCCTCGAACGGAGCGCGTGACACGCCTTTCCAGTCGGTTAACGCGACTCCAGAAGGCCAATGATATCAGAGGGATGAGAAGAGTGCCACGCGTGGCACTTTTCGCGGGTGACTCCGGTTTCCGACCTGCGTGATTTACTTTCCCTCCGAACCCCGGCACAAGCACGTCCGTTCATCCGGAGTACCAAATGGGTTACAGAATCGCCGTCGTCGGCGCCACGGGCAACGTGGGCCGTGAAATGCTCAACATCCTCGCCGAGCGGGAATTCCCCGTCGACGAGATCGTGGCGCTGGCCTCGCGCAAGAGCCTCGGGACCGACTGCTCGTTCGGGGAGAAGACGCTCCGCACCCTCGATCTCGACACGTTCGATTTCACCGGATGGGACATCGCCTTCTTCGCGATCGGATCGGAGGCGACCAAGAAGTACGCGCCCATCGCCGCCAAGGCCGGCTGCGTCGTGATCGACAACTCGTCGCTCTACCGCTACGACCCGGACGTTCCGCTGATCGTGCCGGAGGTGAACCCCGACGCCATCGAGGGCTACGCGAAGAAGAACATCATCGCGAACCCCAACTGCTCCACCGCGCAGATGGTCGTGGCCCTCAAGCCGCTGCACGACCGCGCGCGGATCAAACGGGTCGTCGTCTCGACATACCAATCCGTCTCCGGCGGCGGCAAGGAGGCGATGGACGAGCTCTGGAACCAGACCAAGGGCATGTACGTGCCCGGCCAGGAGGTGGAGCCCTCGGTCTTCTCCAAGCAGATCGCCTTCAACGTCATCCCGCACATCGACAGCTTCATGGATGACGGCCAGACCCGCGAGGAATGGAAGATGGTCGCCGAGACCAAGAAGATCCTCGACCCCAAGGTCAGGGTCACGGCCACCTGCGTCCGGGTGCCGGTCTTCGTCGGCCATTCCGAGGCGGTCAACATCGAGTTCGAGGACGACATCGACGAGGCCGAGGCCCGCGACATCCTGCGCGAGAGCCCCGGCATCCTCGTCGTCGACAAGCGCGAGGACGGCGGCTACGTCACGCCCGTCGAATGCGTCGGCGACTACGCCACCTATGTCAGCCGCATCCGCCAGGATCCGACCATCGACAACGGCCTGAACATCTGGGTGGTCAGCGACAACCTCCGCAAGGGCGCCGCGCTCAACGCGGTCCAGATCGCGGAACTGCTCGGCCGGCGGATGCTGAAGAAAGGCTGAGCCGGAATTGGCCTCCCCGCCGGCGGTCGCCTTCTGGCCAAGGACGACGCGGCTCGACGTGGCGAGCTACCGGATCCGCTGCGCCAACCTGCGCGACGCCCTGGCCGGGATCGGGATGGAGACGTCCCTGATCCCGCCGGACGGCCCGGGACCGGCGACGCCCGCGCCGCGCGTGCTGGTCATGGTCAAGAACTTCACGCCGGACGTCGCTGCGCCGGGCCGCCGAGTGGCGGGCCGCGTCGGGCACGCGCCTGATCCTCGATCTCTGCGACAATCCGTTCTTCGAGGGCGACGGCGGGTCGGACGACCCGGAACGGGCCGGGCGTCTGGCCGACGGTCTCGGCCTCGCCGATCTCATCGTCACGCCATCCGGCTCACCTGCGCGACCTCATCGCCGCCCGGCTGCGCCCCGACATGGCGCTACGCGGTGATCCCCGACGCGGTCGAGACGCCACCGGAGCCGGATTTCCGGACGCGCCTCGCCAACGCGCCGAGCTTCGTCCGGGTCGCCCGCCTGGCGGGCCAGATCGGGCGCGCCGCGCCCCAGGGCCGCCGGCTGGTCTGGTTCGGCATGAGCGGCACGCGAAAGGCCGCGAACGGACTCCTCGATCTCGCGACCCTCGCGGAGCGCGCTGAACGCCCACCACGCCCGCCGGCCGATCTCGCTGACCGTCGTCACCGACCGTCCCTGGCGGCGCCGCGAGGCGTTGGCGGACTTCGACTGTCCGGTTTTCCGGGTCGGCTGGAACCGCCTCACGGTCGATCGCGCGCTGGCCGCGCATGACGTCGCCTTGATCCCGATCCGCCCCAACGCCTACAACCTCGCCAAGAGCGCGAACCGCGTCACGACGGCCTTCGCGGACGGGCTCGCGGTCTGCGCGACGGCGATCCCGAGCTACGAGCCTTTCCGGGGCGTCGCCGTTCTCGACGACTGGGAGACGGGTCTGGCCGGGCTGATGGCCTCGCCGGACGCGCGGCGGGCGCGCGTCGCGGCGGGGCGGGAGATCATCGCCCGGAACTATTCGCAGGCCGTGATCGCGGCGCGCTGGAAGAGGCTGCTGACCGGCATGCCGGAAGAGGAGAACGTCGATGGCTGAGACCGTCGTGAAGTCCTGCGCCGACCGGCGCGTTCTGTACGTCATGGCGGTGGATGCGGAATACGGACCGCATCTGCGGGCGCGGTTCACGCCGCTGATGACCGGCGTCGGGCCGGTCGAGGCGGCCGTGGTCGTCACGCGGGCGCTGGCCGGTCTGGACGCGGCGGGGCGGCTGCCCGATCTGGTCGTCTCGCTCGGATCGGCGGGATCGGCGCGGCTCGGGCAGACGGAGGTCTTCCAGGCAACGCGGGTCGGGTACCGGGACATGGACGCCTCGCCGCTCGGCTTCGTCAAGGGCGAGACGCCGTTCCTCGGGCTGCCCGCCCAGGTCGACCTGCCGCTGCGGATTCCCGGAGTCGCGGAGGCGACGCTGTCGACCGGAGCGAACGTCGTCTCGGGAGCGGTCTATGACGGCATCGACGCGGACATGGTGGACATGGAGACCTGGGCCCTGCTGCGGGCCTGTCAGGCGTGGGACCTGCCGCTGGTCGCGCTGCGCGGCATCTCGGACGGGGCGGCGGAACTGGAGCATGTCGGAAACTGGACCGAGTTCCTGCACGTCATCGACGAGAAGCTGGCGGAGGCCGTGGACCGGCTCGAGGCGGCGCTGCCGGAGATGCTCGGGGCGCGGCCCCAACGCGGCCACCAACGTGGTCCACGCGTGAACCTATGACAAGTTGCTGATTTTAAAAGATTTCAGATGCTGATAAAGCGTTAACGCTCCGAATCGCGTGGCGGCAGGGCGTGAACGTAGGCGGCGACGGCCTCGCGGTCCGACGCCTCCAGCCTCGACAGGTTGTCCTGGACGGAGACCATCGAACCGCCGACGGTGTCGAACGAGGGGGTGAAGCCGCTCTCGAAATAATAGGCGATGTCGCCTGCGGACCAGTCGCCGATCCCGCCCTGGCCGGGCGTGATGTTCGGAACGTCCCCCGGCCCGTCCGCGACCGGCGCGCCGGCCATCCAGCGGGACGTGTCGAGCTGTCCGCCCAGGCCGCGCGGCGTGTGGCATTCCGCGCAATGACCGGCGCCTTCGACGATTTGGCGGCCGCGCGCGAGAACGGGATCGTCCGACGGGATCGGGACGACGGGGGCGTCGTCGAGAAACGCGAGCTTCCAGAGTCCGACGCCGCGACGGATGCTGAAGGGGAAGCGCAGGTCGCTTGCGGGCGCCACGCCCTCGACCTCGGGCAGGGTCCGCAGGAAAGCCCACAGGTCGAGAACGTCCCCGGTCGTCATCCGGGTGAAGGAGGCGTAGGGGAAGGCCGGGTAATAGTGCCGCCCGTCCGGCGAGACGCCTTTCTTCATCGCGTTCACGAAATCGGCGTCGGACCAGGCGCCGATCCCGTCCTCGGGATGCGGCGAGATGTTCGGCGCGACGAAATCGCCGAAATCCGTGGCGAGGACGAGCCCGCCGCCCAGCGCGAACTTCTCGTCCCCGCGCGCCTTGTCGGCCGCATGGCACGAGCCGCATCCGCCGGCCCAGAACCAGGTCTCGCCGCGCGCCGCGTCGCCTTGGGGCAGATCGGCTATCTCGCGCGACGACAGGCCGCGCGGGATCGTCAGCAGGAAGAACGCCATTCCTCCGAAGAGCGCGATACCGGCGAGCGCGCCGAGAAACCTGCGCATCCGTTACGCGACCTACTCGCGCGGGAGCTGATAGCTTTCGTGGCAGGTCTTGCAGCTGTCGAACACCGGACCGACCGCGGCCTGGAACGCCGCCAGGTCGGCGGGTCCGTCTTTGCCGCCAGCCTGGTAACCGGCCAGCGCGGATGAACGGAATTTCTCCAGTTCGGCCGTGAAACCGGCCATGTCCTCCCAGATCTTCGGGCTCGCCCTCGTGTCGCCCTCGCTGGAACCTTCGGGGAAGTAGTCGCCGAACGTGAGCGCCGTCGCATCGAACGCCGCGAGCACGGCCTTGCCGGCTGCCGGGCTGTAGGGGATCTCCTGTTTGAGCATTCCGCCCGCGAGACCGGCGGAGGCGCCGTTGCTCTGCATGATCGCCTTTCGCGTGGCGATCGCGTCATCGGTCGCCAGGACCGGCGTGGCGAGCGCTGCCAGAGCGGCGGTCAGAACCAGTAGTCGTCTCATCTGTCACCTCGATGCTTCGTTCATGCGGCGTCAATTCGCCGAAGCCTGCCACATCACGCCCGCCGACCGACAGACTTTTTCGTGAACATATTGTCGCGCCTCGGAAACGTCCGGCGCGTGACGTCCCGCCACCGCGCTCGACGCCGACATGGGCGCGCTCCCGCCTCGGCGCCCGATCTCGTCGAGCGGATCCGTCCCGGCCTCTCTCTCAGATCGCCCGGAAGGCGCCGGTCGCGGAATCGTAGACCTCCAGATCCGCGTCGCCGATATCCTGCCAGATGCCGTGCAGGTGCAGCGTTCCCGCCTCGACCGCCTCGCGCACGAACGGGAAGGTCATCAGATTGCGCAGGCTGAGCAGGACGGCCTCGTGTTCGAGCGCGCGCAGGGTGCGTCCCCGGTCGAGTCCCAGCGAGGCGACCTGTCCCGCGCTCGGCGCGAGGATGTCGAGCCAGCGGGCGACGAAACTGGTCGCCGCGGGCCCCTTCCTTCCGCCGGTGGACTGGATGTCGTGGCAGCCCTCGACGCCGCCGCATCCGGAATGGCCCATGACGATCAGATGCCGCACCTTGAGCGCCACGATCGCGAACTCGATGGTGGCCGAGGTCCCGTGCTGCTGGCCGTCCGGCGTGAAGGGCGGCACCAGATTGGCGATGTTGCGATGCACGAAGAAATCGCCGGCCTCGAGCCCGAACACGTCCGTGACCATCACCCGGCTGTCGCAGCAGGCGATGATCATCGCCTGGGGCCGCTGTCCCAGATCGGCGAGCTCCGCGCGTCTCGCGCGCTGTTCGGCCGTCATGCTCGCGCGGCGGGTCCGGTGACGCGAGACGAGGAAGGCGGGGAGCGGCTCGGCATGTTCCATCGGGACCTCCCGCGCCGGTCTTCCGGGGGCGCGTTAAGCTAAACTGCCCCGCTTATTAGGGCCTTGCGCGATGATCGCAAGGGCCCATCGGCAAGGCGGCCTTAAGGTTTCCAGGCGAGTGTCCGCCCGGGCCATCAAAGGGGGCGATGATGGGAGCGGTACTGTATGAGATCGCGGCGCATGAGAACGCGGTGGTGGACACCGCGCGGATTCTGGTGCTGCGCAGATCGCTGGGCGACCAGCGCTGCCGGGAGGTGATCGACGAGGTGGTGTTCCATCTGTCGGACCGGCTGGGGCTTCTGCAGGCGGCGCTCGAGCGCGACGACGCCGCCGAGACCGGCGCGCTCGCCGGACGTCTCGCCAGCCTGAGCGAGCAGGTGGGGCTGGCCGATTTCGCGCGTGTCTGCCGCGATCTTCTGGCCTGCATCGAAAGGGCCGACGCGATCGCCGCCGCCGCCGTGGCCGCGCGGCTCTTCCGGCTGGGCGAGGAATCGCTGTTCACGGTCATGCTCTACGCGGACCAATCGGCCTTGTAGGGGCGCGCCGCCGGGGGCTAGGATCGGGGTTCCGATGCCCGCCGCGAGGTCCCCTCATGCCGCTCGTCTCCGCGTCCGACGCCAAGGCGATCCCGCTCCACGTGCTGACGCCCGAGCGGCTGCCCGAATGGCTCGAGGGCGCCGACGCGGCGACGCGGGCCTGGGTCGGGGCGAGCCGCTTCGCGGGGCGGCTCGGAGAGACGCTGGCGCTGCCGGGTCCGGACGGCGCCGTCGCGGGCGTGCTGGCGGGATGGGGCGCGGCGGTCGACCGGGCGCGCGGACGTTTCCATCTCGCGGGGGCGGCCGCGAAGCTGCCCCCCGGCCGCTACGCGCTCGCCGCGGACGGCGTGCCGATGCGCCGCGACGTCGAGGCGCTGGGCTGGCTGCTCGGGGAGTACCGTTTCGGGCGATACAAGGACGCGAGGCCTTCCGACACCGAGCTGGTCTGTCCCGACGGGGTCGACGCCGCGCGCCTGGAGACCGTCGCGGAGGGCGTCCGGCTGACCCGCGAGCTCATCGACACGCCGGCGAACGACATGGGGCCGGAGGCGCTGGAGGCCGCGTTCATGGCCCTGGCCCGGAGCAATGGCGCGAAGACCCGCGTGATCCGGGGTCAGGCGCTGCTTCGCGAGAACTTTCCGATGATCCATGCGGTCGGCGCGGCCGCGAGCCAGGCGCCGCGCCTGCTCGACATGTCGTGGGGCCGCGAGGACGCGCCGAGGATCACGCTGGTCGGCAAGGGCGTCTGCTTCGACACCGGCGGGCTCAACATCAAGCCCGGCGCGTCGATGGGTCTGATGAAAAAGGACATGGGCGGGGCCGCGAACGCGCTGGGCCTCGCGTCGATGATCATGGGGCTCGGTCTAGATCTGCGGCTCCGGGTGCTGGTCCCGGCCGTCGAGAACGCGATCTCGGCGGACTCGATGCGACCGGGCGACATCCTGACGAGCCGAAAGGGCCTGAGTGTCGAGATCAACAACACCGACGCCGAGGGGCGTCTGGTGCTGGCCGACGCGCTCGCCCTGGCGGACGAGGAGGCGCCGGACCTGATCGTCAGCCTCGCCACGCTGACGGGCGCCGCGCGGGTGGCGCTCGGCCCGGACGTGCCGCCGTTCTTCACCGATGACGACGCGCTGGCGGCGGATCTGGCCCAGGCGTCGGCGGCCGTGGCGGATCCGCTCTGGCGGCTGCCGTTCTGGTCGCCCTACGAGAGCCTGATCGAGCCCGGCATCGCCGATCTGGACAACGCGCCCTCGGGCGGCATGGCGGGCGCCGTCACGGCCGCGCTGTTCCTGCGGCGTTTCGTGGAGAGCGCTCCGCGCTATCTGCATCTCGACATCTACGGCTGGACCCCCGCGGACAAGCCCGGCCGCTCGAAGGGCGGCGCGTCCCAGGGGACGCGGGCGATCCTCGAAGTGCTGGAGTCGCGGTTTTGCGCCTGAATCCGGAAAATTACGCCGAGCCGTCTCGTGCCCGCGCGGTCCGACCTGGCGGCCGGTCACCTTCGCGGCATGGTAGAGGCGGAGCGTTTCGTCGAAGGCGTTCCGCGTTCCGTCACCGCCCCCGTGCTCGATCTTCTCCGTTCGCCTTCACGCGGGACAGGGATCGAGACGCAGCTGCTGCGCGGCGAGGATTTCACGGTCTACGAGACGCGCGACGACGGGCTGGCCTGGGGCCAGGCCGATCTCGACGGATACGTGGGCTACGTCGACGCCGCGGGCCTCGGCCCGCGCCGTCCGGCGGAGACGATCGTGCGCGCGCTCTGGAGCCACGTCTACGCCGAGCCCGACGTCAAGTCGAAGCCGCTGGCCGAGCTTCCGTTCATGGCGCGGATCGCCGTCTCCGGCTCCGACGGCGCGTTCGCCCGGCTGCGCGACGGAGGATGGGTGCCGCTCCGGCATCTGGAGGCCGTCGCCGGAGACTTCGTGTCGCAGGCGCTGCGGTTTCTCGGCGCGCCCTATCTGTGGGGCGGGCGGAGCGCGCGCGGCATCGACTGCTCGGGCCTCGTCCAGCTCGCGCTGGCGGCCGCGGGCGTGGCCGCGCCGCGCGACACCGACATGCAGCAGGAGGCGCTCGGCGAGCCCCTGGCCGGGGACGCGGCGCTGGCGCGGGGCGACCTGGTCTTCTGGCGCGGTCACGTGGCGATCGTCGTCGACCCGGACACTCTGGTCCACGCGAACGCCAACGCCATGGCCGTCTCGCTCGAAACAGCGAAAGACGCGATCCGCCGGATCGCGGAGGCGGGCGAAGGGCCGGTGACCGCACTGAGACGCCTCGGCGCCTGAACGATTGACTCAGGTCAATGCGGCCCCGGGCACGCCGAGGCAGACTTGACGCGGATTTCGGACCGGCACGGGAGGAACGCGAGTTGAGCGGAAGACGCGGGGGGCCGGTCGTCGAGACCGCCGAGGATCTGGAGAGCCCGGAGAACCGGCTGGCCGACGCCGTGACGCTGGCCGAACAGGAAGCGCTCGAGACCCTGGATCATGCCGGGGCCGCCGCGGCGGAGAGCGCGGCCAAGGCCCAGGTCGAGATCGTCACCTTCATGGCGCGGCGGGTCCAGGAGGATCTCGACATCCAGCGGGCGCTTCTCGGCTGCACGACGCTTGACGAGGTGCGGCGGGTCCAGACCAGGTTCATCGAGCGGGCCGTGTCGCAATACGCCGAGGAGACGGCCCGCCTGACGCGTATAGGCGGCGATGCGATGAGCAGGGCGTTCGGCTCCGGCACACCCTAGGAGGCGGCGCCCCGCGATCCGCCGGGGGACGCGCGGGCGGCCCGGTTGAAAAGCCGCTCCGCGGCTGTCAGTGTCGCCGGCGCGCGTCGCATCGGACGCCCGCCGAGGACGGCCCGCCATGACGAAGATCCCCGAAACCGCCGCCCTGATCGCCATCGACGTGCAGAACGACTTCTGCCCCGGCGGCGCGCTCGCGGTGAAAGACGGCGACGCCGTCGTGGCGCCGATCAACGCCATCGCCCTCCGGTTTCCGGTCCGGGTGCTGACGCAGGAC
Organism: uncultured Alphaproteobacteria bacterium; assembly: GCA_963798765.1. Lineage (GTDB taxonomy): Bacteria > Pseudomonadota > Alphaproteobacteria > Rhodobacterales > Rhodobacteraceae > Amaricoccus. The sequence goes on from CAWCUP010000020.1 coordinate 602,050, forward strand.
TGGCATTCGGCCGACCACCGGTCTTTCGCCACCAACCATCCCGGCGCGGACCCCTTCTCGACCGCGGAGCTGCATTACGGCGCCCAGGTGCTCTGGCCGGACCATTGCGTCCAGGGCACGCGGGGCGCCGGATTTCACCCGGAGCTCCGCACCGACATGGCCGACATGATCATCCGCAAGGGGTTCCGGCCGCACATCGACAGCTATTCGGCGTTTTTCGAGAACGACCGGGCCACGCCGACGGGCCTGGCCGGGTATCTGCGCGACCGCGACGTGACGGAAGTGTGGCTGGCGGGTCTCGCGACCGATTTCTGCGTCGCCTGGACGGCGCTCGACGCGATGCGGCTCGGGTTCGGGGCGGTCCTGATCGAGGACGCGTGCCGCGCGATCGATCTGGACGGATCGCTGGAGCGGGCGCTGGCGGAGATGGACGAGGTCGGCGTGTCGCGCGCGCGGGCCGCCGACCTCGCGGACCCGGCGCATGGCTGACATCGCCAAACGCGTCTACGACCACGCCTGGCGGATCGATCCCATCGTCCGCTCGCTGCTCGACACGGATTTCTACAAGCTGCTGATGCTCCAGACCGTGTTCCGGAGGTTCTCCGACGTCACGGTCGAGTTCAGCCTGATCAACCGCACGGCCTCGGTGCCGCTGGCGAAGCTGGTGGACGAGGGCGAGCTTCGCGAGCAGCTCGACCACATCCGGACCCTGAGCCTGACGCGCGGCGAGGTGACCTGGCTGCGCGGCAACGTCTTCTACGGCAAGCTCGCGATGTTCAGCCCCGATTTCATCGCCTGGTTCGAGAACTTCCGGATGCCGGAATACCATCTGGAACGGCGCGGCGATCAGTACGAGCTGACATTCCGGGGGTCGTGGCCGGAAGTGATGATGTGGGAGATCCCCGCGCTCGCCGTTCTGATGGAGCTGCGCAGCCGCGCGGTGGTCAACGGGATGGGCAAGTTCGAGCTCCAGGTGCTCTACGCCCGCGCCATGACCCGCGTGTGGGAGAAGATCGAGCGGCTGCGGGCGCTCCCCGACCTGCGGATCTCGGATTTCGGCACGCGGCGGCGGCATTCGTTCCTCTGGCAGGACTGGTGCGTCCAGGCGATGGCCGAGGGGTTGGGCGAACGTTTTTCGGGCACGTCCAACTGCCGGATCGCGATGTACCGCGAGCTGGAGGCGATCGGGACCAACGCCCACGAGCTGCCGATGGTCTACGCCGCGCTGGCGCGCGACGACGCGGAGCTTGCGGTCGCGCCCTACCGGGTGCTGGAGCATTGGCACGAGGATTACGACGGCAACCTGCGCATCATCCTGCCCGACACCTACGGCACGACGGGGTTTCTCGACCGCGCGCCGGAATGGCTGGCGTCCTGGACCGGCATCCGGATCGATTCGGGCCGGCCCGAGGAGGGCGCCGAGGCGGCCATCGCCTGGTGGAAGGCGCGCGGCCAGGATCCGCGCGGGAAGCTGGTGATCTTCTCCGACGGCCTCGACGTGGACAGGATCGAGGCGCTCTACGCACGGTTCAGCGGGCGGGTGAAGCTCGGATTCGGCTGGGGAACGCTGCTCACCAACGATTTCCGAGGGTTCGTGAAGGACGACGCGCTGGCGCCGTTCAGCCTCGTCTGCAAGGCGGTCAGCGCCAACGGCGCGCCCACCGTGAAGCTTTCGGACAACCCCGCCAAAGCGATGGGGCCGGAAGAGGCGATCGCGCGCTACAAGCGCGTGTTCGGGGTCGGCGCGCAGGAGGCGCAGCCGGTTCTGGTCTGAGCGCGGTCGGTTCGCGCGCGGCGGTCCGCGCAGGGCGCCGCGCCGCGCGCGGAGATGTGCGGAAGTGGCCGCTTGCGCGCGGGAGATTTCGGCGTAAAGGCTCCGTTGATGGCATCCGCGACCGCATCCGACCCCCAAACGCGCCCGCGTTGGCTCCGCTTCGCGGCGCTCGCGATCGGGGCGGCATGTCTCGTGCTGGGTATCCTCGCGGTCCTCGCGGTCTCGGACGCGCCGTCCGTCCCCGATCCGGGCCCTCCGGATTCCGGCGCCGTGGCCGACGCGCGGGCCCTGGCGGAGACGATGCGGGACTTCGTGGTCGCCGCGGCGCCGCGTGGAACGCTGACCTTCGACGAGGCGGAGGTCGGCGCGGCGCTGTCCTCGGCGCGGCGGGTGCTGCCCGACCTTCCCGCGCGCTTCGAGATCGAGGACGGCGTGGCGAGGATGGAGTTGTCGGCGGGCGGCCCTTTCCTTCCGGCCGGACGCTGGATCAACCTCAGCCTCGGCCTCGCATCCTCGCAGGACGGGCTCGACGTGGTCTCGGCGAGGATCGGCCGGATCGCCCTGCCCGCCGGTCTGGTGCTGCCCGCCGCGCGGTTCGCGCTCGACCTCTATCTGGGCGACGGGCTCGGAACCCGGGCGCTCGACTCGATCTCCTCCGTGGATGTCGGCGCGACCGGAATGACGGTGTCGTTCGCGTTTCCGGAAGGAGAGGACACGGGGACGTTCTTCGAGACGCTGCGCTCGCGTCTGCACGTCATCGCGGGCGGGGACGACGCCGAGCGGGTGCACATCGCATCTGTGGTGGCTCCACGAGACGGGATTCGAGGCGAAGGACGGGCTCGTCCCGTTCCTGAGGCACGTCGTCGAGACCGCCCGGCGGCTGTCGAAGGGCGACGACCGGTCGGAACTGGAATCCGCCTTCTTCGCGCTGGCGCTCTATTGCGGCGAGGAGCGTCTGGGGGAAGCCGCCGGCATACGTCTCAATTCCCGCTACCGGGACGAGAACGCCTGCGCCGACGTGACGCTGCGGGACCGCGACGATCTGAGGAAGCACTTCACGGTCTCGGCGGGGCTCTACGCGATGCGTTCGGACGCCGCCGTGCTGGGCGTCGGTGAGATCAAGGAACTGCTCGACAGCCGGAAGGGCGGCAGCGGATTCAGCCTCGACGACATGGCCGCCAACGCCGCCGGGGTGCGGTTCGCGTCGGAGTTTCTCGGCGCGCCCGCATCGGACTGGGCGGGCATGCTCGACCTCGTCCGGACGGAGGACGACATCCTGCCGTCTCTCGAAGGGCTCGACAGCGGCATGACCGCCGAGGAGTTCGAGCGGCGTTACGGCGACATCGACAGTCCGGCCTACAGGGACGCGACCGCGGAAATCGAACGCAGGATCGACGCTCTTCCGCTTTACGCGAGGAACCGCGTGAACTGAGCCGGGTTGGCGCATCAGGCTTTGTGTTTGCCTGCGCGCTCGTCTAGGACGGCGCGGGATTTTTCTTACGGCGGAAGGATTGGAATGGACGCGATGCGCTCGGTGATGGCGCCGATCCACCGCGAGGGTTGGCGGTTCGTGGCGATCTTCGCCGTGATCAGCGCGGTCCTGTTCGCGCTCTGGGAGCCGCTCGGCGTGATCGGGCTGGTCCTGACCGCGTGGTGTCTCTACTTCTTCCGCGATCCGGAGCGGCACGTCCCGACGCGCGAGGGCCTCGTCGTCAGTCCGGCCGACGGGCTGGTTTCGCTGATCGAGCGGGCGGTTCCGCCGCCGGAGCTGGGGATGGGGGATGCGCCCCGGATGCGGATCTCGGTGTTCCTCAACGTCTTCAACGTGCATGTGAACCGCGTCCCGGTCGGGGGCGTGGTCGCGAAATCGGTCTATCGGCCCGGCAAGTTCCTGAACGCGGCGCTCGACAAGGCGTCGGAGGAGAACGAGCGGCAGGCGCTGCGGATCGACATGGAGGACGGCGGGAGTGTCGCGATCATCCAGATCGCGGGGCTGGTCGCCCGGCGGATCGTCTGCGAGGTCGAAGAGGGCGCGACGCTGGCGCGCGGCGAGCGGATCGGGCTGATCCGGTTCGGCAGCCGGTGCGACGTCTATCTGACCGAGGCGATGGTGCCGATGGTGAGCGTCGGCATGACCTGCGTCGCGGGCGAGACCGTCATCGCGGACGCGCGCGCGTCGGAGCCGGCCCGCGCGAGCGTGGTCCGCTGAGCATGGCGCGGAAGCCTCGCAGACGGCTGCACGAGATGCCCGTCGTGGCGCTGGTGCCGAGCGCGATCACGGTTCTGGCGCTGCTCGCGGGGCTGACCTCGATCGGGTTCTCGCTCCAGGGCAAGTGGGGTCTCGCGGTCTTCAGCATCGTCGTCGCGGCGATCTGCGACGGGCTCGACGGGAGCATGGCGCGGCTTCTCAACAGCAGCAGCCGTTTCGGGGCGGAGCTGGATTCCCTGTCGGATTTCCTGAGTTTCGGCGTGGCCCCGGCGCTTCTGCTGTTCGAATGGACGATGCATGACGTCCGGGGGTTCGGATGGGCGGCGGTGCTGATCTTCGCGACATGCGGCGCGCTGCGGCTGGCGCGGTTCAACAGCGAGCTCGAACCCGACGAGCCGCCGCCGGCCTGGACCAAAAAATTCTTCACCGGCGTGCCCGCGCCCGCGGGCGGGGCCGTCGCGATGCTGATGCTCTACGCGTACCAGGCGACCGGCTGGGACGTCTTCAGCTCGCCGCATCTCAACGCGGTCTGGCTGATCGCGGCGGGGTTCCTGATGGTCAGCCGCATCCCGACGTTTTCGGTCAAGAAGGCGCGGCTGCGCAGCGATCTGATCGTCCCGGCGATGCTGATCCTGGTTCTGGTAACCGTGGCGCTGATCAGCTTCCCATGGCAGTCGCTCGCGGTGTTCGGCGTCGTCTATCTCGGGAGCGTGCCGTTCGCGGCGCGCGCGGCCGGACGGTTGCGCGACGCGGAGGAGGCGTCCCAGACGGCGGGCTGAAACGCGGCTGTCCAAACCTGTTGCCAAACCGGGCCGGCAAGCCGCATACCTCTGGGAAAAGACCGGAGAGGAAGCCCATGACCGACAAGACCGCGCCCAGACTGCGTTCGCGCGCCTGGTTCGACAATCCCGACAACCCCGACATGACGGCGATCTATCTGGAGCGCCAGATGAACTACGGGCTGAGCCGGGAGGACCTCCAGTCGGGCAAACCGATCATCGGCATCGCGCAGACCGGGTCGGACCTCTCCCCGTGCAACCGACATCACATGGAGCTGGCGAAGAACCTGCGCGACGGCATCCGCGAGGCGGGCGGCATACCGCTCGAGTTTCCGGTGCATCCTCTGCAGGAGACCACGAAACGGCCGACGGCGGCGCTCGACCGGAACCTGACGTATCTGAGCCTCGTGGAGGTTCTCTACGGCTATCCGATTGACGGCGTCGTGCTGACCATCGGCTGCGACAAGACCACGCCCGCGCTTCTGATGGCGGCGGCGACGGTCAACATCCCGGCCATCGCGCTTTCGGTCGGGCCGATGCTCAACGGCTGGTTCCGGGGGCAGCGCACCGGGTCGGGCACGATCCTTTGGACCGCGCGCGAGATGATGGCGAAGGGCGAGCTGGACTACGCCGGTATGATCGACCTGGTGGCGTCCTCCGCGCCCTCGACCGGCTATTGCAACACGATGGGCACGGCGACGACGATGAACAGCCTCGCCGAGGCGCTGGGAATGCAGATTCCGGGCGGGGCGGCGATCCCGGCCCCATATCGCGACCGGCAGGAGATGGCCTGGCGGACGGGAAAGCGCGTCGTCGACATGGTGCGCGAGGATCTCAAGCCGTCGGACATCATGACGCGGGCGGCGTTCATCAACGCGATCAAGGTCAACTCGGCGATCGGCGGCTCGTCGAACGCGCCGATCCATCTCGCGGCGATCTCGCGGCATCTGGGCGTGGAGCTCGACCTGATGGACTGGCAGACCCATGGGGAGGAGATCCCGCTTCTGGTCAACCTCCAGCCGGCGGGGGAATATCTCGGCGAGGACTATTATCACGCGGGCGGCGTGCCGGCGGTGTTCGGCCAGCTGATCGGCCAGGGCCTGATCGACGAGAGCGCGATGACGGTCAACGGCAAGACCGTGGGCGAGAATTATCGCGGCGTGGAGATCGTCGACGAGAACGTGATCCGGCCGTTCGACAGGCCGCTGAAGGAGCGCGCCGGGTTCCGGGTGCTGACAGGCAACATCTTCAATTCGGCCGTGATGAAGATGAGCGTCATCAGCCCGGAATTCCGCGAGCGCTATCTGAGCCATCCGGATCATCCGGGCGCGTTCGAGGGGACGGCGATCGTCTTCGACGGACCGGAGGATTACCACCACAGCATCGACGACCCCAAACTCGGCATCGACGAGAACACGATCCTGTTCATCCGGGGCGTGGGGCCGAAGGGCTATCCGGGCGCGGCGGAGGTCGTGAACATGCGGGCGCCGGATTACCTTCTCAAGAAGGGGATCAATTCGCTGGTCTGCGTCGGAGACGGGCGGCAGTCGGGGACGTCGGGCAGCCCGTCGATCCTGAACGCCAGCCCGGAGGCGGCTTCGGGCGGCGCGTTGGCGCTCCTGCGCAACGGCGACCGGGTGAAGCTCGATCTGGAGAGCGGGCGGCTCGACGTTCTGGTGGACGAGGCCGAGATCGCCAAGCGGCGCAAGGCGTTCGACGACGGGGGCGGCTACAGGTATCCCGAGAGCCAGACCCCGTGGCAGCAGATCCAGCGCGGCCTCGTCGGCGAGCTCGAAACCGGCGCGGTTCTGGAGCCCGCGGTGGAGTTCCAGCGCATCGCGCAGACCAAGGGCCTGCCGCGCGACAACCACTGACGCGACCGTCGTCGCGCGGACGGGAGTCCGCGCGACGCGCCGGTGTCGCTTGCGCTTCCGCGGGCCTTGGCGGACACTCGCGACCAAATCAAAAAAGTAACGGGAGGACGGAGAATGAAGACCATGAAAGGCCCCGCGCTGTTCCTGGCGCAGTTCGCCGGCGACGAGGCGCCGTTCGGCACATGGGACGACATCACGAAATGGGCCGCCGATTGCGGCTACGAGGGCGTGCAGATCCCGTCCTGGGACGGACGGCTGTTCGATCTGGCGAAGGCGGCGGAATCGAAGGGCTACTGCGACGAGATAGCGGGCCGGGCGCGGGCGAACGGGATCGAGATCACGGAGCTCTCGACGCATCTCCAGGGACAGCTCGTCGCGGTCAATCCGGCCTTCGACACGGCCTTCGACGCCTTCGCGCCGAAGGAGGTCCACGGCAAGCCGAAGGCCCGCCAGGAATGGGCCGTGGATCAGGTGCGCAAGGGGATCACGGCGTCGAACAATCTCGGCATCGGCGCGATGGCGACGTTTTCCGGCGCCCTGGCCTGGCAATACGTCTATCCGTGGCCGCAGCGGCCGCCGGGGCTGATCGACACGGCATTCGAGGAATTGGCCCGCCGCTGGCGTCCCATCCTCGACCATGGCGAGGAGAACGGCGTCGATCTGTGCTATGAGCTTCATCCCGGCGAGGATCTGTTCGACGGGACCACTTTCGAGATGTTCCTGGACCGGGTGGACGGGCATCCGCGCGCCAACCTGATCTACGATCCGTCGCATTTCGTGCTGCAATGCCTCGATTATCTCGAGCACATCGACATCTATCACGAGCGGATCAGGATGTTCCACGTCAAGGACGCGGAGTTCAATCCGACAGGCCGGCAGGGCGTCTATTCCGGCTATGCGAGCTGGGTGGACCGCGCCGGACGGTTCCGGAGCCTCGGCGACGGGCAGGTGGATTTCGGGGCGGTTTTCTCGAAGCTCGCCGCCTACGATTTCGGCGGCTGGCCGGTGGTCGAATGGGAATGCTGCCTCAAGCACCCCGAGGACGGCGCGCGCGAGGGGTCGGAATTCGTCCGCGCCCACACGATCCGCGTGACCGAGCGCGCCTTCGACGATTTCGCCGGAGGCGGCGAGGACGAGGCCGCGAACCGGCGGATGCTGGGGATCTGAGGCGGTGAAGACCGGTTTCTGCATGCTCCTCTGGACGACGCATGTCTTGGAGGAGCATCTGCCGCTTCTGAAGGAGATCAGGGCGGCGGGATATGACGGCATCGAGGTGCCGATGTTCGAGGGCGATCCGGAGCATTACGCCTGGCTGCGGGACCGGGCGGCGGACGAGGGTCTGCGGACCACGGCGGTCGGGGTCGTTCCGGACGACGCCCGCAACCCGGTATCGGACGACGCGGCGGCGCGGCGTGGCGGGATCGCGCACCTGAAGTGGCTGGTGGACTGTTCCGAGGCGCTCGGCGCGGAGGTGCTTTGCGGGCCCTATCACCAGCCGTTGGGGCAGTTCAGCGGCGCAGGACCGACGGAGGCGGAGAACGAGCGCATGGTCGAGGCGCACCGGGCGATGGCGGATCACGCGGCGCGGGTCGAGGGGCTGCGGCTGGCGGTCGAGCCGCTCAACCGTTTCGAGTGCTACATGCTCAACACGAACGCCGCGGCGGCGGCGCATGTGAAGGCGGTGGACCGGCCGAATTTCGGCTATCTCTACGACACGTTCCATTCGAACATCGAGGAGAACGATCCGATCGGCTCCATCGCCGAGACCATCGGCCAGATCGCGCATGTCCACATATCGGAGAACAACCGGGGCGCGCCGGGCGCGGGGCACATCGATCTGGCGGGCGCGATCCGCGCGCTGGAGGCGGCGGGGTATGACGACTGGATGACCGTCGAGGCGTTCGGGCAGGCGCTGCCGGATCTGGCGGCGGCGACGAAGGTGTGGCGGCCGCTTTTCGGGACGGAGAGCGACGTGGTGACGGCCGGAAACGCGGTCATGCGCGGCGCCTGGCGCGGCTGAGAATCCAAGGGAGACCAAGACATGTCAGAGGGAAAATCCCCGCGCATCCGGCTCGGAATGGTCGGCGGCGGCAACGAGGCGTTCATCGGCGCCGTGCACCGGATCGCGTCGCGGATCGACGACCGGTACGAGCTGGTCGCGGGCGCGCTGTCGTCCACGCCGGAGCGGGCGCAGGCCTCGGGCCGGGCGCTCGGGCTCGCGCCGGACCGGACCTATGACGATTTCACGGAGATGGCGAAGCGGGAGGGGCGTCTGAAGAACGGCATCGAGGCCGTCGCCATCGTGACGCCGAACCACATGCACGCGCCGGTCGCGCGGGAGTTCATCCGGCGCGGCATCCACGTGATCTGCGACAAGCCGATGACCGCGACGCTGCCGGAGGCGAAAAAGCTCGCCAAGACGGCGGCGAATTCGGGCGTGATTTTCGCGCTGACGCACAATTACACCGGATATCCGATGACGCGTCAGGCGCGCGCGATGATCGCGGCCGGCGACATCGGCGAGATCCGCGTGGTGCAGGTGGAATACGCGCAGGACTGGCTCGCCGAGCCGCTGGAGCGGACCGGCCAGAAACAGGCCGCATGGCGTACGGATCCGGAGCGGTCCGGCGCCGGCGGATCGACCGGGGACATCGGCACGCACGCGTTCAACATCGCGGGCTTCGTCACGGGCCTGAAGCTCGAAGCCCTCGCGGCGGACCTCCAGGCGTTCGTCCCCGGGCGAGAGCTCGACGACAACGCGCATGTCATGCTGCGCTACGCGGGCGGCGCGCGCGGGATGCTGTGGGTGAGTCAGGTCGCGCCGGGCAACGAGAACGCGCTCAGGCTGCGCGTCTACGGATCGAAGGGCGGTCTGGAATGGGCGCAGGAGGACCCGAACTACCTGTGGTTCACGCCTCTGGGCGAGCCCAAACGCCTGATCACCCGCAACGGCGCCGGCGCCGGAGAGGAGGCGGGACGGGTCAGCAGGGTGCCGTCCGGCCATCCCGAGGGCTATCTGGAAGCCTTCGCGTCGATCTATTCCGAAGTGGCCCGGGCCATCGAGGCGAGGCGCGCCGGCCGCCAGGTTCCTGCCGACGTCATGTTTCCCGGCATCGAGGACGGAGTCGCCGGCGTCGCGTTCGTCGACGCCTGCGTCCGATCCTCGGCCCGCAACAGCGCGTGGATCACGCTCTGACCGCACCCGCGCCGCGGAGATGGCTCTCCCGCGCCACGAACCGCATCGGCATCAGCGCCGGAGCGGAGTCGTCGGCGTCCCCCGCCAGCAGCTTGACGATCCGATGCCCGAGCGCGGCTCCGGCGCCGTCGAGATCGCAATCGAAACAGGACAGCGCCGGAACCAGCGACCGGGCGTCGACCATCGGCGACATGCTGACCAGAGCCATGTCCGCGCCTATCCTGAGACCGAGCGCCGGAAACTCCGCGTAGAGCCTGGTCGCGATGCTCTCGTGAGACGTCAGAATGGCGGTGGGTCGCGGGGCGGATCCGGCGAGAAGTCCGTCCGCCGCTCCGTCCGGATCCACGCCGACGACCCGCACCGCTTCGCCGGGAAGCCCGGCCCGCGCCGCCTCCGCCCGGAACTCCCTGCTCGATCATGCGCTCGAAGCTCAGTTCGCGGGCGCTCCGGACGAGCGCGATGCGTCGATGTCCGTCGCGAAGGAACATCCGGACGCACTCGCGCGTCGCCGATTCGTAGTCGAAATCGACCCAGTCCGAGCCGGAGCGGCCTTCCGACCGCCCGAGCGTGACATGGCGGACGTCGCTTTTCCTGAGATACGGGAGCCGCGCGTCGTCGGGAACCGTCCGGGTCAGGATCAGCGCGTCCGCGATTCGGCGGGACACGATCCTCTGGAGATTCGCCATCGGATCCTCATCGGGCCCGCGCAGGAGGATGATCAGGTCGAGGTCGTGAGACCGCAGACTCCGCCGCGTTCCCTCGAGAAGGCGGAGCATCCCGCCGTCGGAATTCTGGCATGGTCCCGCCGTCGGCAGAAGCGCGGCGACCATTCCGGTCGTGCCTTTCCGAAGGCTCCGCCCGGACTGGTTGGGAACGTAGCCCGACTTGAGAGCCGCCTGCTTGACCCGCGCGCGCGTCTCGGGTTTCACGTCGGGCTGATCGTTCAGCGCCCGGGACACGGTCCCGATCGACAAATTCAACTCACGCGCGAGCCTTCGGATGCCCATTCCGGATCATTTCCCCGGCGGCCCATTTCCGCCAAAACGGCGTGCATCTTCGTGCTTTCGGCGCAGATTGCAACACTCCCGCTCGGAAGACGCGGGGTTCCGCCGATGAGTTCCAGTCCCAGAAAGCTCGAAAACGATAAAGTTTCAGTCGGTTGAGTTACATGGCTCGGACGTGGGCGGCCCTGATCGGCCATGAGGCGGGGAGAGCGCCGGACCGGCCCGGTTCATCGGAGCGCATAGGGACCCTCCGTCATGCCGACCGATTGTCCGATGGCCGCTGAACGCTGCGTGGCGAGCCCGAGCCGCACCGACAGCAGTCCGGCCTCGACATCGACCTCCACTTTTCCTTTGACGATTACCGCGTCGCGGAGTCTCAGGTGCTGATGGAAGGTCGAGCAGTAGTGGTCGCCCGCCGCGAGAAGGCGGACTTCGACGGGCAGTTCCAATTCGATCGGCCCTTTCGGCCGTCGCGGACTATAGCCGCTTTCGGCGCCGGGGGCGGGCCAAGCCGATCCTCGGTCCAGAAGCGGCCGGGCGTTAATCTTCTCCAGCCGTCCGCATTTGCACGAATGCGAGACGTTCGGGACGAAAGTGCTGCCCGAACTGCGGACATGCTCGCTGCCGGACGTGCAGGGCAGGACGCCGCCGCGATTCGGGGCACGCCGCTCGGCGCGGCCTCGCGTCGCTGGCCTCCGAAATCGCGAACCCGGCGGAAAATCGCCGCCCACCGTGATCCAGATCACGGTGGGTGGTCGCCGGGAGTGCTTCCTTCTCCTCGTGGGAACGGAGCGAGGGACCTGGCCATGGAAAGTGACGAGAACGGAGGGAGGGCCGGACGGGCGGGCGCGGAATTTGGCGCCACGACCGACGGGCCTCATGATCGTCTCCCCGGCGTCCAACCCGTCGTGGGTGGGGGATTGGACGCCGCGACACTACCATGGCCAGGTCGCGACCGTCCCCGGCGAGGCACGGCCGATCCGGAAGGCGGGATCGACGTCGTCGATCATGTCGAACTGGGGCGTCTGGTCGCCGACTGGGCGGCCGACCCGGCCAGCCGGCCCTCGGATGTCGGGGAACTCAAGTCCCAGCTCCGCGGCGTGGCGACCATTCCCGGCGGCATCCTGACGGTCAGGTTCGTCGAGGACGCTGCGGACGAACTGGTGATCCGTCTTCCCGCCGTCGACGCGCTGGAGGCGGATCTCGTGAACCTATCCGATCCGATGCGCCGGGGCGGCTGCCCGGTTCCGGCGTTCTATTCCGACCAGCTCCGCCCCGGGATCAGTCCGATGCTGACGCCCGTGGACATGTTTCTTTCGAGATTGGGCGACATGGCTCTCGGCAAGCCCTGACCCGCCCTCGGCTGCGGACGACCGCAGCCCGCGAAGAGTTCTCCCTGGCGACTTGGCGGCCGGAAAGTCCGGTCGCCACTTTTTTTTGGACCCGTCCGAATTTGTCCGATCGCGGCGTCAGACCTCGAGACCCATGCAGAGATATTTCATCTCGAGATAGTCCTCGACACCGTGGCGCGAACCCTCCCGGCCGAGGCCGGACTGCTTGACCCCGCCGAAGGGCGCGACCTCGGTCGAGATGAGGCCGGTGTTGATTCCCACCATGCCGTATTCCAGCGCCTCCGCGACCCGCCAGACGCGGCTGAGATCGTTCGCGTAGAAATAGGAGGCCAGGCCGTAGATCGTGTCGTTCGCCTGGGCGATCACGTCGGCCTCGTCGGTGAAGCGGAAAAGCGGCGCGACCGGCCCGAAGGTCTCGTCGCCCGCTATCATCATGTCCGAGGTCATGCCGGTCAGGATCGTCGGCTGGAAGAACGTGCCGCCGAGATCGTGGCGGGCGCCTCCCGCGCGGATCTCGGCGCCTTTGGATGTCGCGTCGGCGATGTGCTCCTCGACCTTCTCGACGGCGGATTCCGAGATCAGCGGGCCGACGGTCACGCCGTCCCCGAAGCCGTCGCCGACCTTCATCTTCGAGACGGCGGCGGCCAGCTTGTCCGCGAACGCGTCATAGACGCCGTCCTGGACATAGATGCGGTTGGCGCAGACGCAGGTCTGGCCGTTGTTGCGGTATTTCGAGATCATCGCCCCCTCGACCGCCTTGTCGAGATCCGCGTCGTCGAAGACGATGAAGGGCGCGTTGCCGCCAAGCTCCATCGAGCATTTCATCACCTGCTCGGCGGCCTGGGCGAGCAGGATGCGGCCGACCTGGGTCGAGCCGGTGAAGGTGAGCTTGCGGACCTTGGGGTTGGAGCAGAAGATCTTGCCGATCTGCGAGCTCGATTTCGACGTGACGATGTTGAGCACGCCCGCAGGCACGCCGGCGCGTTCCGCGAGGACGCCCATCGCGAGCGCCGAGAGCGGCGTCTCGCCGGCGGGCTTCGCCACGAAGGCGCAGCCGACGGCCAGCGCCGGGGCGACCTTTCGGGCGATCATCGCGTTGGGGAAGTTCCAGGGCGTGATCGAGGCGGCGACGCCGATGGGCTGGCGCAGGACCATGATCCGCTTGTCGGGCTGGTGACCGGGGATGGTCTCGCCGTAGACGCGCTTGGCCTCCTCCCCGAACCATTCGATGAAGCTGGCGCCGTACATCACCTCGCCCTTGGCCTCGGCGACCGGCTTGCCCATCTCGGCGGTCAGGATCGCGGCGAGGTCGTCGGCGTTCTCGACCATCAGATCGTGCCACTTGCGCAGGATCGCGGCCCGGTCTTTGCCGGTGCGCGCGGCCCAGGACTTCTGGGCGGCGTGCGCGGCGTCGATGGCGCGGTTGGTCTCGGCCTCGCCGAGATCGGGAACCGTGCAGATGTCGTCGCCGCGGGCGGGGTTCCGCACCGGAAAGCTGCCGCCGTCGTCGGCGCCGACCCATTCTCCGTCGATCAGGCATCTGTCCCGGAGCAGGTCCGGGTCCTTGAGCATGGATTTGAGATCGGTCTGGTCGAGCATGGCGCTTCCTCCCCGAGGGTCTGAACGTTCGGAACACGATCACAACGCCGGGCCGCCGACAAGGCTCCCGGAAGGGGGCGGGAGCCCGCCACGGCGGGCGGGCTCCCCGGCGGTCAGATGAGCTTGCCCATCGCGACGGCGGTGTCGGCCATGCGGTTGGAGAAGCCCCATTCGTTGTCGTACCAGGTCAGGATGCGGCACATGGTGCCGTCCATCACCTTGGTCTGGTCGGTGTGGAAGATCGAGGAATGCGGGTCGTGGTTGAAATCCGACGAGACGAGCTTCTCGTCGGTATAGCCGAGCACGCCCTTGAGCGGGCCGTCGGCGGCCTCGCGGATCGCGGCGTTGATCTCGTCGACGGAAGTTTCGCGCGAGGCCACGAAGGTGAGGTCGACCACGGAGACGTTCGGGGTCGGCACGCGGATCGCGACGCCGTCGAGCTTGCCGTCGAGTTCGGGCAGCACGAGCCCGACCGCCTTGGCGGCGCCGGTCGAGGTCGGGATCATCGAGAGCGCGGCGGCGCGGGCGCGGTAGAGATCCTTGTGCATCGTGTCGAGCGTCGGCTGGTCGCCGGTATAGGAGTGGATCGTGGTCATGAAGCCCTTGGAGATGCCGATGGCGTTGTTCAGCACGTAGGCGACCGGGGCGAGACAGTTGGTCGTGCAGGAGGCGCAGGAGACGACGAGATCGTCCTTGGTCAGAACGTCGGTGTTGACGCCGTAGACCACGGTCTTGTCGGCGCCGGCGGCGGGGGCGGAGACCAGCACGCGCTTCGATCCGTTCTCCAGATGCGACGCCGCCTTGTCGCGGGCCGTGAAGATGCCGGTGCATTCGAGGGCGATGTCGACGTCGCCCCAGGGCAGCGCCTTGGGATCGCGCTCCGCCGTGACCTTCATGGCGCCCCGGCCGACGTCGATGCCGTCGCCCTTGACGGTGACGGTCGCGGGGAAGCGGCCGTGGACGCTGTCGTAGCGCAAGCAGGTGGGCGTTGGTCTCGACCGGGCCGAGATCGTTGATCGCGACGACCTCGATGTCGTCGCGGCCCGACTCGATGATCGCGCGCAGAATGTTGCGGCCGATGCGGCCGAAGCCGTTGATGCCAACCTTGACGGTCATTTCCTGATCCCCTCCGGATTACCAGCGTCGCGAACTGATACGGCGCGGAGCGGGTTCCCGCAAGCGGCCGGGGCGTCGACAGGGACGCCGGGGCCGCCTATCGTCCCGCCGGAAACGTGCGCCGCAGCAGGGAAAGCCGACAGATGAAGATCTCGCAGATCCGCGCCTATGCCGTGAAGGTCGGCATCCGCAACCAGCTGCTCGTCAAGGTCGAGACCGACGAGGGCGTGTTCGGCTGGGGCGAGAGCGGGCTGTCGGGGCGCGAGAAGGCGGTGGTCGGCGTGATCGAGCATTATTCGGAGTTTCTGCGCGGGCGGGACGCGTTCCGGATCGGGGCGCTCTGGCAGGAGATGTACCGCAGCCAGTATTTCGAGGGCGGGCGGGTGTTGCAGGCGGCGATCTCGGCGCTCGACATCGCGCTGCATGACATCAAGGGCAAGGCGCTCGGGGTGCCGGTGTACGACCTGCTGGGCGGGAAGCAGCGGGAATTCGTCCCGACCTTCGCGACCACGAGCGCGGAGCCGGGCGAGGGGATGATCGAGCAGGCGAGGATGCTGATGGACGCGGGCTGGGGCGCGATGCGGCTGTCGCTGTCGGGGCATGGCGACCGGGAGATCTTCGAGCCGCGCGAGCATCTGGCGAAGAACGCCGAATGGTGCGTGAAGGCGCGCGAGGCGCTGGGCGGGAGCGTGGTGCTGGGCGTGGACTACCATCACCGGCTGTCGGTGGCGGAGGCGGCGAGCTTCTGTCAGAGGATGCCGTCCGGAACGCTCGATTTCATCGAGGAGCCGATCCGGGACGAGACGCCGGAGGCGTATGAGGCGCTGCGCCGGATGACCGATGTGCCCTTCGCGATCGGCGAGGAGTTCGCGTCGAAATGGCAGTTCCTGCCGTATATCGAGCGGGACATCCATCAGTACAACCGGCTGGACGTCTGCAACGTCGGCGGGCTGACCGAGGCGATGAAGGTCGCGGGCTGGTCCGAGGCGCATTACGTCGACATGATGCCGCACAATCCGCTCGGGCCGGTCTGCACGGCCGCGACGGTGCATTTCGCCGCCGCCGTGCCGAATTTCTGCTGGCTGGAGACGCGGTCGAGCCCGGCGGAGACGCATCTGGGCTTCGACGACGGCGAGTTCTTTCCGGTGCGGCCGAAGCTGAACGGGGCGGTCTATCCGGTCTCGGACGCGCCCGGGCTCGGGGTCGAGGTCAACGAGGAGTTGGTGGCGAAACAGAGCTTCGAGTTCTGGGAGGCGCCGCATCTGAAGCGGCGGGACGGGTCCGTGACCAACTGGTGAGGGTGTGGCAGGAGGAAAGTGCCACGCGTGGCACTTTCATTAAGTGTTTGATTTAGCTGTTCGAATATAATCACGTTAACCTCGTGGAAAGGCGTGTCACGCGCTCGCTGAGGTGCCGACTTTCCCATTTCCCGACGTCACTCGCCCGCCTGCGGACGCGCGCTGTCCTATCGGAGCGCGAGAGCGTCGCCGGACCGGACGTCATTCCGGCGGTGACGTCAGCGTCCGCCGCACCGCGTCGCGCCAGCCGGCGTAGCGGGTCTCGCGGGTCTCGTCGTCCAAAGCCGGCTCGAAGCGGCGGTCGAGGGACCAGCTTGCGGCGAATTCGGCCATGCCGGGATAGAGGCCCGCGCGCATTCCGGCGAGCCAGGCGGCGCCGAGGGCGGTCGTCTCGAGGCCCTTCGGGCGGTCGACCGGGACGCCGAGCGTGTCCGCGAGGTTCTGCATCATCCAGTCGTTGGCGGTCATGCCGCCGTCCACGCGCAGGGTGCCGGTGGCGAAATGGCCGTCATCTGCGGCGTCGGCGCGCATCGCCTCCCAGAGATCGCGGGTCTGGAAGGCGACGCTCTCGAGCGCGGCGCGGGCGATCTCGGCCGGTCCCGAATTGCGGGTGAGGCCGTAGATGGCGCCGCGCGCGTCCGGGTCCCACCACGGCGCGCCGAGGCCGGTGAAGGCGGGGACGAGGTAGAGACGCTGCCCGTCATCGGCGGATTCGGCGAGGTCTTGCGTCTCGGCGGCCGCCTTGATGATCCCGAGCCCGTCGCGCAGCCATTGCACCACGGCGCCGGCGATGAAGATCGAGCCTTCGAGCGCGTAGGTCGGCTTGCCGTCGAACCGGTAGGCGATCGTGGTCAGCAGGCGATTCCCGCTCCGCGCCGGCGCGTCGCCGGTGTTCATCAGCGCGAAACAGCCGGTGCCGTAGGTCGATTTCATCATGCCCGGCTCGAAGCAGGCCTGGCCGAGCGTGGCGGCCTGCTGGTCGCCCGCGACGCCGAGAATCGGAACCGGCGCGCCGAGGATGTCGGTCGTGCCGAAATCGGCGGCGCAGTCGAGGACCTCTGGAAGCATGACCTCGGGCACGCCGAGCAGGTCGCAGGATCTCCGCGTCCCACCGGCCCTCGTGGATGTTGTAGAGCAGCGTCCGGCAGGCGTTCGTGGCGTCGGTGACGTGGCGCGCGCCGCCGGTGAGGTTCCAGATCAGCCAGGAATCCACCGTGCCGAAGGCGAGCTCGCCCGCCGCCGCGCGGTCCCGCGCGCCCTCGACGTGGTCGAGGATCCATTTGAGTTTGGTCCCCGAGAAGTAGGGGTCGAGGATGAGGCCGGTCCGGTCGGTGACGTCGGGCTCATGCCCGTCCGCGCGCAGACCGGAGCATATATCGGCGGTGCGGCGGTCCTGCCAGACGATGGCGTTGTGGATCGGCTCGCCGGTCGCGCGGTCCCAGACGAGGGTCGTCTCGCGCTGGTTGGTGATGCCGATGGCGGCGATGTCGGCGGCCGCGAGACCGGAGGTCGCGAGGGCGTCGCGGCACGTCGCGAGGGTCGTGGACCAGAGATCGGCGGGATCATGCTCGACCCACCCCGAACGCGGGAAATGCTGCGGGAACTCGGCCTGGGCGGTGGCGACGACGGCCATGCCGGCGTCGAAGATCATCGCGCGGGTCGAGGTGGTGCCCTGGTCGATGGCGAGGATGTGGGTCATGGTCGGCGTCTCCCCCGGTCGCCGCTTTTCGCGCGGCCTCACCTGGTGATAGGCGGATTCGCGGGCGCCGTCACCCCGGCGCTGCGGTCGCCGGAGACCGGACGTTGCCAGCATCGCGGCCCGCGCCTATTGTGCGGTGCCGCGACGCGAAGGATCCCATGGCCCAGAATTTCCGTCATTCCGAGATCCTGACGCTCGCCCGCGAGGCGGGAAAGGTGACGGTCGAGGGGCTGGCGGGCCATTTCAGCGTGACGGCGCAGACGATCCGCCGCGATCTGACCGAGCTCTGCGAGGTCGGTCAGCTGACGCGGGTGCATGGCGGGGCGATGATCCCGTCGGGCGTCATCGCGCTCGGCTACGAGGACCGGCGCAGCCTCGCCTCGTCGGAGAAGGCGGCGATGGCGCGGATGGTCGCGGCGCAGATCCCCGACGGCGTCTCGATCTTCATGAACATCGGCACGACGACCGAGGCGGTGGCGCACGCGCTTCTGAAGCACCGCAACCTGATGGTGGTGACCAACAACCTCAACGTCGCGAACATCCTGGCGACGAGCCCGAACGTCGAGGTGATCGTGGCGGGCGGCATCCTGCGCCGCGCGGACGGGGCGCTGGTGGGCGACGTGACGGCGGAGTTCATCGGGCAGTTCAAGGTGGATTACGCGATCATCGGCTCGGCGGCGGTGGACCCGGACGGCAGCCTGCTGGACTACGATTTCCGCGAGGTGCGGGTGGCGCAGGCGATCATCAAGAACGCGCGCAAGAGCTACCTCGTCGCCGACAACACCAAGTTCAAGATGGCGGCGCCGGTGCGGATCGCGAGCCTGGCGGAACTCGACGGGTTCTTCACGGACGTGACGCCGCCGAAATCGATCGTCCGGCTCTGCGCCGACAACGACGTGTTCATCCGCACGGTCGAGCATTCGGGCAGGGCGCGGTAGGAGGAGCGGCGATGGCGGAATTCGGACGGATCCTGATCACGGGCGCGGCGGGGTCGCTGGGCGGGCATCTGCGGACGGGGCTCGCGCATCTGGCGGAAAAGGTGCGGCTGGTGGACGTGCGGCCGATGGGCGAGGCGGCGGCGCACGAGGAGATCGTCGAGTGCGATCTGTCGGACAAGGCGGCGGCGATGGAGGCGACGAGGGATTGCGACGCGATCCTGCATTTCGCCGGGCATCCGAGGGAGCAGACCTTCGAGGAGATCGTCGCGGACACGCTGCCCGCCGCGTATCACGTCTACGAGGGCGCGCGGCTCGGCGGGTGCCGGCGGGTGGTCTACGCGAGTTCGATCCACGCGGTGGGGTTTCACGGCGTCGACGCGGTGCCGGACACGCGCGTGGCGCATCGGCCGGACACGTTCTACGGGCTGACCAAGACCTTCGTGGAGGATCTGGGCTCGCTCTACTGGGACAAGTTCGGGGTGGAGACGGTCGCGCTGCGGATCTGCTCGTGCTTTCCGGAGCCTGCGGACCGGCGGATGCTGTGGTCGTGGCTCAGTTTCGACGATTGCGTGCGGCTGGCCGAGGCGGCGCTGACGGCGCCGCGCGTCGGGTTCTCGGTGATCTACGGCACGTCGGACAACGCGCGGCGGGGCGTGTCGAACGCGCATGCGACGCATGTCGGTTTCCGGCCGAAGGACAGCGCCGACGGGTTCGCGGCCAAGGTGATGGCGGCGACGGACGCGCCGGATCCTCAGGCCGTGGCGACGCGGGTGGTCGGCGGCGGGTTCGCGGCGACGGGGCACCCGGATGACGGGAAATAGCGCCGACGTCCTGATCTGCGGCGGCGCTGTGGTCGGGAGCGCGGTGGCGTATCATCTGACGCGGCTCGGGCTCAAAGGGCGGATCGTCGTGGTGGAGCGCGATCCGGGCTACGCGACGGCGGCGACGGCGCTTTCGGCGGCCGGCATCCGGCTGCAGTTCTCGGACCCGCTGAACGTGGCGATCTCGCGGTTCGGGGTCGAGACGGTCCGGGGGTTCGGGCTGACGTTCCATGAGCACGGGTACCTCTACCTGGCCGCGACCGAGGCCGGGGCGGCGGAGCTGCGGTCGCGGGCGGCGATCCAGGTGGCCGCGGGCGCGGCGACGGAGCTTCTGGACCGCGCGGCGCTATCGGCGCGGTTCGGGCACCTGAACGTCGCGGACCTGGCGCTGGGCTCGTTCGGCGCGCGCGACGAGGGGTGGTTCGACAACATGGGGCTTCTGGCCGCGTTCCGGGACGGGGCGCGGGAGGCGGGCGTCGAGTATCTGGCCGACGCGGTGGTCGGGCTGGAGATGGCGGGCCGGCGCGTCGCGGCGGCGCGGCTGGCCTCGGGCGGGCGGATCGCCTGCGGGGCGTTCGTCGAACGCGGCGGGCGGAACGGGGGCGGAGGTCGCGGCGATGGCCGGGGTCGCGATTCCGGTGGAGCGGCGAAAACGGACGGTTTTCGCCTTCGACGTCGCGGAGCGGCCGGAGGGCCGCCTGCCGCTGATGATCGACCCGTCGGGGGTCTGGTGCCGGCCCGAGGGCGCGGGCTTCATCGCGGCCTGCACGCCCGATCCCGATCCGGCGGTTGAGTCGGACGATTTCGAGCCGCGGCACGCGGAGTTCGAGGAGGCGATCTGGCCGGCGCTTGCGGCGCGCGCGACGTGTTTCGAGCGGGTGAAACAGCGCGGGTTCTGGGCGGGGCATTACGATTACTGCACGCTCGACGCGAACGCGATCGTCGGGCCGCATCCGGAGATCGGCAATCTGCACCTCGCGAACGGCTTCTCGGGCCACGGGCTTCAGCAGGCGCCGGCGGTCGGGCGCGGAATCGCGGAGCGGATCGCGTTCGGGGAATACCGGACGCTCGATCTCGGGCCGCTCGGCTTCGCGCGGCTGGCGGAGGGGCGCGGGCGGATCGAGCGGTGCGTGATCTGAGCGGGCTCCTCGACGCGCTGCACGCGACGTGGCCGGCGGCGGAGACGCGCGCGGCCGGACGCTGGACGCTGCGGCGCGGCGAGGGCGGGGGCAGCAGGGTGTCGGCGGCGACGCTGGACGGCGCGCCGGGGGATTTCGAGGTGGCCGAGGCCGGAATGCGGGCCTGGGGCCAACGGGCGGTCTTCATGGTGCGCGAAGGCGAGACGGCGCTCGACGCGGCGCTCGACGCGCGGGGTCACTCCCCGTTCGATCCGACGGTGCTGATGGAGGCGGAGACGCGAGGCGCTCGCCGGAACGCCGGACGGCGCGACGATGGTCTGCGACGCCCCGCTGGAATGCCAGGCGGAGATCTGGGCGGCCGGCGGCGTGGGTCCGGCGCGGCTGGCGGTGATGGCGCGCGCGCGGGGACCGAAGACCTGGCTGCTGGGCCGGGCGGCGGACCGCCCGGCCGCCGCCGCCTTCGTCGCGGCGCATGGCGGGGTCGCGATGCTGCACGCGCTCGAGGTGTCGCCCGCGGCGCGGCGGGCGGGGCTCGGCTCGGCGATGACGCGGGCGGCCGCCCGCTGGGCCGCGGACAACGGCGCGGGCGTTCTCGCGCTCGCCGTGACGGAGGCGAACGCCCCGGCGCGCGCGCTCTACGCCGGCCTCGGGTTCCGGGAGAGCGGCGGATACCATTACCGCGGGGCGGCGCCGCGCCGCTGACGGGTTCGCGCCCGCGGCGGCGCGCCGTCGGTCATGCCGGAGCGCGCTCGGGGACGGCCCGGTGGAGATCCTCCCGATAGGGTCGGGCCGAGTCCGGCAGGTCGCGGCGAAGGTAATAGCCGGGCTCCCGGCGCTGGCGCAGCACGGCGCGGACCATGTCGCGGTAGGCGGCCCATATCGAGGGGTCCGGCTCGGGCAGGTCGTGTTTGACCATCTCGTGCAGCCGGGGAAGCGCGTGATAGGGCACCATCGGGAACATGTGGTGCTCGACGTGGTAGTTCATGTTCCAGTAGATCCAGCGCGAGACCGGGTTCATCAGCACGGTTCGCGAGTTCAGCCGGTGGTCGAGCACGTCCTCGGCCAGCCCGCCATGCTGAAGCAGCCCGGTCATGATCATGTGCCAGCAACCGTAGATCCTGGGCAGGCCGATCAGCATGAACGGGATGAGCGCCCGCGAACCCGCTCCCGCCGCCAGCATTCCGAGCGAGACGAGGGCGGTGGCGGCGTAGATCGCCAGATGGATCCGCGCGGCGAGGACCGCCTTGGGGATTTCGGACCGGGGAATGTAGTCCCGCTCGTCGGGCGTCAGGACGCCCAGCGCGTTCCGCGTGATGCCCTTGAAATAGGACCAGACCTCGACGACCCCGACATAGGCCAGCGCCTTGAGCGCCAGATTGACCGGATGCATCCATGCGATCTCGGCGTCGCGCCCTACGATGATCGTGTCGGTGTGGTGCCGGGCGTGCGACCAGCGCCAGTTCACCGGGTTCCGCATCACCTGGAACGAGGCGATGTGATAGACCAAGTCGTTCATCCAGGGCGTCCGGAACGCCGTGCCGTGCCCGCATTCGTGCCAGCGCGAATCGCAGGCCGAGCCGTAGAGCGTCCCGTAGGCGATCCAGAACGGCACGCTCCACCAGGTTCCCCAGAAGTGGATGCCGCCCGCCGCCGTCAGCGCGTGGAGGACGATCCAGAGGAGCGTGTCGCGGATCGCCGGCCCGTCGCGGCGGGCCATCAGCGACTTCATCTCCTTGCGCGGGATCTCCGTGTGGTACCATTCCGCCGCGACGAGACCCGCCTCGGCCGCCCGTCGCGCGCTCTCGCCGGTCAGGGAATAGTCCCGCCGGGGAGCCGGGGAGATCATGTTCATCGCCGTCCTCCCTTTTGCGGTCCGGTCACGGTCGGGCTTGCCTGCCATCTCAGCGTCCCGACCGGTCCGACGGACCACGCGGCCGAAACGAAGAGCGGCCGGACCCGGCGTCGGAGAGTATCGCCGGACGCGGGCCGACGGAATAGGGGCTTGTCTCGATGACCTTCCACGCCGTCCCCTCGTTCGCGCCTCCCCGGGCTCGCGTCCGGCAGATCGGCGCGATCGCATTGCTCGCGCGCGCTCGGCGTAGCCGAGATGGAAGCCGACGCCGAGCTCGGCGGAAAGATCGAAGAGAGGCCGCGCGTCCGGGTTCGGCATCTCCGTCTCGAACGAGCGTTCGAGCTCCGCTCCCTCAAGCGCTCAGCGCGGGAAGAAGGTGGTCAGCGCCAGCTCCGGGAAGACGACCAGCGTCGCGCCCCGTCCTGCGGCATCGCGCATCATGGCGCACAGGCGCGCGACCGCCGACGCGCGCGGCTCGTCGCGGGCGACGGGTCCCATCTGGGCGATCGCGGCGATGAACTGGCGTGGCATCCGGCGCCTCCTCCTCGCGAACCGACATCATGTTATCCCTTCGGCCTCATCGGGCCGCGATGAGGCCGTCGACCTCGACCGCGGCGTCCGTCGGCAGGCCTGGAGACGCGTACGGCGGTCCGCGCGACTGGAACCGCCGGACAGGGCATGAAGGCGCGGCGGCGGTCGATCACGGCGCCGCTTCCGCTTCCAGCAGGCACGCGACCCGCCGCCCCGGTCGCGGCCGCGCGACCGGCGGCGGAGCCTCGCGGCACTCCGTTCGGGCGACCGGGCACCGCGGCGCGAAGGGACAGGATGTCGGCGGCTCCTCCAGAGTGGGCGGGTCGCCGGGGATCGCGTCGAGCCGCCTCCCCTTGACCGCGCCGTGCAGATTGGCCGCGAGGAGACCTTTGGTATAGGGATGGCGCGGGTCCTTGATGATCTCGGTCACCGTCCCGGTCTCCACGACGCCGCCGGCGTACATGACCGCCACGCGATCGGCGATCTCGACGGCCACTCCGATGTCGTGGGTCACGAAGATGACCGACATCCCCATCTCCTTCTGCAGCTCGCGGATGAGCAGAAGCACCTGCATCTGCACGGTCGCGTCGAGCGCCGTGGTCGGCTCGTCCGCGAGAAGGAGCCGGGGGCCGCAGGAGAGGGCGAGCGCGATCATCGCGCGTTGGCGCATGCCGCCGGACATCTCGTGCGGATAGTTCGCGAGGCGGCGCTCGGGGGACGGATGCGGACCTTCCTGAGCATCTCCAGGGCGCGGGCCATGGCTTCGGACCGGCCGACGCCCTCGTGCCGCATCACCGTTTCCGCGATCTGGGCGCCGATCGAATAGACGGGGTCCAGCGCGAGCGCGGGGTCCTGGAATATCATTGCGACCTCTCCGCCGCGGAAATCGGCGAGCGCCCTGCCCTTCAGCGCCAGGGCGTCGCGTCCGTCGAACGTGACCCGTCCGCCGATCCGCGTCCGTCTGCCCGGTAGAAGCTGCAGAAGCGCTTTCAGCGTGACGCTCTTGCCCGATCCGCTCTCGCCGAGAAGCACGAGCACTTCGCCCCGCTCGACCTCGAGGCTGACTCCGTTCAGCGCGTGGACGTCGCGCTCGCCGGTGAACCGGACGGTGAGATCCTCGATCTCGACCAGCGGGCTCACGCCGCCGCCTTTCCATGGCCCGACGCCGGGTCGTGCATGTGGCAGGCGACCTGATGTTCCGCGCCGAGCGCCACGGTCTTCGGTTTGCTCGACGCGCAGACGCTCTCGGCGAAGGGGCAGCGGGTATGGAACCGGCACCCCGACGGGGGCTCGATGGGGCTGGGGGGATCGCCCGCGAGCGGCGGCTCGGGCGTTCTGGCGTCCGGGTCCATCGACGGCATCGCCGAGAAGAGGGCCGCGGTGTAGGGATGGGCGCGGCGCCGGTAGAGCGCGTCGACGGGGCCGACTTCGACCACCTCGCCCAGGTACATCACCATCAGCCGGTCGGAGATGAAGCGGACGACGTTGAGGTCATGGCTGATGAACATGTAGGTCAGATCGAAGTCGCGGCGCAGGTCGTCGAGCAGGTTCAGCACCCGCGCCTCGACGGATTTGTCCAGCGCCGACACCGCCTCGTCGAGGATCAGAAGCCGCGGACGCATGGCGAGCGCGCGTCCGATGTTGACCCGCTGCCGCTGACCGCCCGACAGCTCGTGCGGATAGCGACCGGCGAAGCGCGCGGGGTCGAGCCCGACCCGGTCCAGAAGATCGCGCGCGATCGCGGAGGCCTCGGCGCGCGGAACGCCGTTGACCGGCGGTCCGAAGGCGACGGTCTCCTCGATGGTCAGGCGCGGGTTCAGCGACGCGAAACTGTCCTGGAAGACCATCTGCACGCCGCGCCGAAGCTCGTTCAGACCGAGCCCGGCTCCCAGTTCCCGTCCGTCGTAGATGATCTTTCCGCCGGTCGCGGCGACGAGGCCGATCAGCAGGCGCGCGGTGGTCGATTTGCCGCAGCCCGATTCGCCCGCGACGCCGAGCGTCTCGCCTTTGGCGATCGAGAAGCTGACGTCGTCGACGGCGCGCACGACCCGCCGCGGGCCCAGCGCGCCCGCCCGCACCGGAAAATGGCAGGTCAGGTTCTCCGCGATGATCAGCGGTTGGGCCGGACCGCCGATGTCGGGAGCCCCAGCTCCGACGTGGCCGGGTCGCTGGCGGACATTCATCGCGCTCCTCAATCCGTCGCTGAGCAGGTTCAGCGCAAGCGAAGTGATGAAGATCATCACCCCTGGCAGCGCCGCGACCCAAGGGTTGACGTAGATCGCGGTCCGGAGCGTGTTCAGCATCAGGCCCCATTCCGGCTCGGGAGGTTTCACGCCGAGGCCGAGGAACGACAGGCCGGCCGAGATGATCATGCAGACGCTGGTCAGGCTGGTGGCGTAGACGAAGATCGGACCCATGACGTTGCCAAGGACGTGCACGCGGATGATGCTGACCCCGCCCGCGCCGCTCGCGCGGGCGGCGTCGACGTAGTCGAGCTTCCGGACCGAGGCGGTGACGCTCTCGGCGACGCGGGTTATCGGCGGGATGAACACGATGGTCAGCGAGACGAGCGAGTTCACGATGCCCGCCGCGAGAGCGCCCGATATCGCGATGGCCAGAAGCACGGAGGGGAACGCGAAGAAGACGTCCGCCGTCCGCATGACGACCGTGTTGACCCAGCCGCCGACGTAGCCGGCGATCAGCCCGAGCGCCGTTCCGATGGCGAACGCCATGATGACGGGCGTGATGCCGAGGAACAGGGTGAGCCGCCCGCCGTAGATCAGCCGCGACAGCATGTCCCGACCGAGCTCGTCGGTGCCGAGCGGATGCCCTTCGGTGCCGATGGGCCGGAGCCGGTCGACCATCGATCCTTGGTGGGGGTCGGCAAGGCCCAGAAGGGGCGCGAAGACCGCCGAGAGGACCAGGGTCGCGAGAACGCCCGCGCAGACGAGGGAGACCGGGTCGCGGCGGAGCCTGCGCCGGACGCCCGCCCGGTACCCCTAGGCCGGCGCGGAGCGGACGCGCGCCGGGGCGGCCGACGTGTCGGGCATGTCGGTCATGCCCGCGATATCCTCGGATCTATCAGGGACTGGAGCAGGTCGACCAGAAGGTTGAATCCCACGAAGAACATGGCCAGCACCAGAATGGTGCCTTGGAGCATCGGCAGGTCGCGTTGCAGGATCGCGACGGACAGGAGGTAGCCCGAGCCCGGCCAGTTGAAGACGGTCTCGATCAGGATCGAGCCGCCGAGAAGGTAGCCGAGCTGCAGCCCGATCACGCTGAGCGCCGTCGGCGCGGCGTTGCGCGCGACGTGGCGCAGGATGCCGCCGCGGGTCATGCCTTTCGCTTCGAGCGCCTGGACGAAGTCCTGGTCGAGGATGTCGGCCACCAGGGCCCGCGTCGTCCGCATCACGATCCCCATCGGCACGACCGCCAGGGTCACCGCGGGCAAGATCAGGTGACGCATGAGTTCCCAGTTCCAGGTCCAGTTGCTCGACCCGCCGGGTCCGGCGCCCATCGAGGGCAGCCAGCCGAGCGAGACGGAAAAGACGATGACCAGGACCATTCCCAGCCAGTAGTTCGGGGTGGAGACGCCCGTGATCGCCAGCGCCGTGACCGCCCTGTCCCAGATCGTGTCGCGCAGAAAGCCGGCGACGAAGCCCATCGCGAGCCCGAGCGGAAAGCCGATCGCGCTGGCCGCCAGCGCCAGAAGCAGCGTGTTGGCCACGGCGCGGAACACCTCGGCCGCCACCGGCCGGCCCGTGGCGATCGATCTGCCCAGATCGCCCTACGACGCGTTCGCCAGCCAGATGCCGAACTGGACCGGAAGCGGCTTGTCGAAACCGTAGGCGGCCCGCATCTCGGCCTCCTGCTCGGCGGTGGCGTCGATCGGCATGACGGCCACCAGCGGATCTCCGGGCGCGATGTGCACCAGCAGGAAACAGATGAGACTGACGCCGAGGGCGACCGGAAGGACGTAGATCAGACGGCGGATGAGATATCCCAGCATGGCGGGCGGAGAGGGCGGCGCGGACGCCGCCCTGCTTCCCTACTCCATCGTGATCGAGCTGAAGTTCTGGTACCAGTTCTGCGCCTGGACGAAGCCTATGACCTTCGGGCATGAGCGCCTTCGCCGCCTCGACGTCATAGGTCACCTTGAACTCCGGCGTCGCGAACCATTGGGAGCCGGGCGGAAGGAACCCCTCGGCGGGAACCATCAGTCCGCCGAGAAGCGTGCGCATGCCTTCCCGGTCGATCGCGAGATTGGCGGCCTTCCGGACGAGGATGTCATTCCAGGGCGAGCCCTCCGCGCGTGACAGGTGCCATGTCCAGTTGTGGGGCAGCGTGTTAGAGACGATCGAGAAACCGTTGCCCTCCAGCGCCGGGATGACATCCGGCGCGGGGGCCTCGATCCAGTCGACCTGGCCGGAAAGCAGCGCCGCCGACCGCGCGTTGGGCTCCGGCAGCGGTATCAGCACCATCCGGTCGAGTTGCGGGACGCGATCCGGGTCCCAGTACTCGGCGAAGGGGACGAGTTCGGCGCGCTCGCGGGGAACGAAGCTCTCGAGGACCCAGGGTCCGGTGCCGGACGGCTTTTCGGCGACGGCGTCCCAGCTCTTGCCCGGAGCCTCCCAGTTCATGGGCGACGACATCAATATCCATGCGAGCGGGTAGGGCAGGGTCGGGTCCGGCGTCCCGGTGACGATCTCGAGCGTGTACGGATCGACGGCGCGGTAGCTGGAGACGGCCGGGATGCGGGACTTGCCCTGCGCCGCCTGTCTGGGATCGTATTGTTCGGACGTGTCGACCAGAAGCTTGTCGAGGTTCCAGACCGCGGCGTCGGCGTCGAACTCGGAGCCGTCATGGAATTTGACGCCCTCGCGGATTTTGAATGTCCATGTCAACTCGTCATCGCCCACGGACCATTCGGTCGCGAGACCCGCGATCAGGACCGAGGGCCTGTCGGCGGAGGTCAGATCCCAGTTTATCAGCGCGTCGTACATCGTGTAGCCGATGAAGCGCATGCCTTCTCCGCCCTGATCGGTCTGCCCCGTGGTCAGCGGGATGTCCGAGGCGGTCATGCCCACGCGCATGGTTCCCGCCGCGAGCGCCGGCGCGGAAAAAACGTTCCTCCGGAGGCGCGATGCCCTTAATCGCGCCGAATTGGTGGGGCTTCGGGCTTCAGCCGGTCAGATCGGGAACTCGGCATGATTTGATATGTCGCCCGTTCCGCATGCGGATGGGGGATCACCCGCGACGTCAGCGACGCGGGCGATTCGCGGATACCGTCGAGTTCGGATCAGGAGCGGAACCCCGCCGGTCGTCGGGAGCGGCCCGGAGGGAGCGGGCGGAAAGGCCCGCCGGTCATCGCGGAGGCGGACCGGAGGGCCGAACCCGCGCGGTCTGCACCGCGAGGATCCCCGCCATGATGATGGACACGCCGAGAAGATCCCGCGGACCGACGCCCTCGCCGAGGATCGCCGCGGCGATCGCGACGCCGATGAACGGATTGAGGAAATGGAACGTCGCGGCGCGCGTCGCGCCGATCCGCTCGACGAGCACGAACCAGATCATCGTGGCCGCGAGGCCGGGGATCAGCGTCGTGTACGCGAACGCGCCGATCAGCGGCCAGGTCCAGTCGACGGTCCAGGTCTCGAGGAGCAACGCGGCGGGGAACAGGGCCGCGCTGCCGACGAGCATCTGAAGCCCCACGATCATCCAGAGGTTCCCGCCGGAGGTCGCGCCCCTGACGGCCAGTGTGGCGACGCTCAGGGCGACGACGCCTCCGACGCACAGCGCCACGCCGAACGGGTCCGCGCCGGCTCCGAGGCGGGCGGCCATGATCACGACGACCCCCGCGAATCCCGCGACGAGCCCCGCGACGGCCCTCCATGCGAGCTTTTCGCCCATGAAGACGCGACCGAAGGCCGCGACGAAGAGGGGCAGGAGGCTCGCGATGATCACGGCGACGCTCGCCTCGACGGTCCGCATCGCCTCGAAGTTCAGCCCGAGATAGAGCGCGTTCTGGCAGAGCCCGAAGACGATCACGGCCCTCCACTGCGAGCGGCCGAGCCGGATGCGCTGCCCCGCCGCCCGGCCGATGGCGAGCGCCAGGAGGCCCGAGACGAGAAACCGCACCGACAGCGCCAGGAACGGCGGCGCGTCGGCGACGACGATCCGCGCCGAAGTGAAGGCGGAACTCCACATCGTGACGAACACGACGCCGAGCGCCAGCGCGCGCCAATCCATGATCCCGCACCCCGCGAAAAAGAACAGGCCGCGCAAGCGCGCGGCCCGTCGGCCGTTCCGGACCCCGGAGGCCTCGGATCAGGCGTTGATGACGTCTTTGAGCGCCTTGGCGATCGTCACCTTGGCGACGCGGTCGGCGGGCTTCTGCATCTGCTCGCCGGTCGACGGATTGCGGACCATCCGCTCGGGACGGGCGCGGCAGGCGAACTTGCCCAGTCCGGGCAGCGTCACGGCGCCGCCGTCGGCGACCTCTTTGGTCACGATCGCGGTGAGCGCCTCGAGCGTGCGGTTCGCGGTCGCCTTGTCGACGTCGGCCTGTTCGGAGAGGGCCGCGACGAGCTGCGTTTTGGTCATCGGTTTCTGGGTCATTCAAATTTCCCTGTCGTACGGTTGTCCTGAAACCGGCGCGGAACTGCGCGGCGGCTGGCGCGCAATTAACCTGTTCTTTCCGCGCAACTCAATCACCAATTCCGTCCGAAGCCCTTTTTTTGTGGAACTTGATTCAATCCCAAGGCGACTTCGTGGCAAAAAAGTCGCGAATTTCGATTGGCCCCTAGAGAAAGGCCGTCTCCTCGAAACTTCGCAGTTTGCGCGAGTGGAGCCGCTCCAGGGGCATCTCGCGCAGGGATTCCATCGCCTTGATTCCGATCTGGAGATGCTGCGCCACCTGCCGCTTGTAGAACGCGGTCGCCATTCCCGGCAGTTTGAGCTCGCCGTGCAGCGGCTTGTCGCTCACGCAGAGCAGCGTTCCGTACGGAACCCGGAAGCGGAAGCCGTTGGCCGCGATGGTCGCGCTTTCCATGTCGAGCGCGATGGCGCGGGCCTGGCTGAGACGCGCGACGGGGCCGGACTGGTCGCGCAATTCCCAGTTGCGGTTGTCGATCGTCGCCACGGTTCCGGTGCGCATGACCTTCTTCAGCTCGAATCCGCTGAGGCCGGTCACCCGCTCCACGGCGTTCTCGAGCGCCACCTGCACCTCGGCGAGCGCCGGGATCGGCACCCAGAGCGGCAGATCGTCGTCGAGGACGTGGTCCTCGCGCATGTAGGCGTGCGCGAGAACGTAGTCGCCGAGCGACTGGCTGTTGCGGAGGCCGGCGCAGTGGCCGAGCATCAGCCAGACATGCGGCCGGAGGACCGCGACGTGATCGGTGATGGTCTTGGCGTTCGACGGACCCACGCCGATGTTGATCATGGTGATGCCGGACTGGTTCGGTCTGGTGAGGTGATAGGTCGGCATCTGCGGCTGTTTCGACGCGCCCCGCCCGGTCGACCCGTCGCGCCCGGTCACGAGGCCGCCGGGCTCGACCAGGGTCTCGTACCCCGAATCCGGATCGGCGAGCGCGGCGCGGGCGAATTCGATGAACTCGTCCATGTAGAACTGGTAGTTGGTGAACAGGACGTGGTTCTGGAAATGCGCGGGGCTGGTCGCCGTGTAATGGGCGAGCCGGGCGAGGGAGTAGTCGATCCGCTGCGCGGTGAAAGGCGCGAGCGGGCGGGCGCCCTCCGGCGTGACGCGGGCCGCGCCGTTGACGATGTGGTCGTCGGTGGTGTTCAGGTCCGGCACGTCGAAGAGATCGCGCAGCGGGCGGTGCAGCGTGTCCTCGATCGACCGTTCGACATGCGCGCCCTCCTCCATCGCGAAGTGCAGCGGAATGGCCGTGTCGGAGGTTCCGACGCGCAGCGGCATACCGTGGTTCTGGACGAGGAGGCTGAGCTGCTGCGTCAGATAGTTCCGGTAGAGGTCCGGCCTGGTGATGGTGGCGGAATAGACGCCGGGCTCGGCGACGTGACCGAAGGACAGGCGGCTGTCGATCTTGGCGAAACTCGCCGTGGCGATGCTGACCTCGGGATAGTACGCCCGGTAGCGGCCCTCGGGGCGGCTGCCGTCCATGACCTGCGCGAAGCGCTCCCGCAGGAACGCGGTCGCCGTCCCGTAGCGTCGCGCGAGCTCGGCGACGGCATCGGCCGGGTCGGTGAAGACCTCGTCGGGCGCGTGGTCGGGAGAGATCACCGGCAGTTCGGCGAGCGGGCTGCGATGATGCACGGGGGCGTCCTTTCAGGCGGTGACGAAGAGGCCGGTCTTCTCGAAGCGGGTGACGTCGATCAGACCCATGTCGGAAATCCGGAGCGCGGGGATGACGACGAGCGCGAGCAATGAGTGCTGCATGTAGGCGTTGTTGAGCGCGCAGCCGCAGTCGCGCATGGCGGCGACCATCGCGTCGGCGGCGGCGGCGACCTCGGCGGCGGGCGCGTCGGACATCAGGCCGCCGATGGGCAGGCGGACGAGCGCGATCTCGCGGCCGTCGCGCCAGACGGTGACGCCGCCACCGACCTCGCCGAGACGGTTCGCGGCGAGGGCCATGTCGGATTTGGACGTGCCCACGACGATCATGTGATGGCTGTCATGGGCGACGGTGGAGGCGACCGCGCAGGGGACTTCGTAGCCGAAGCCGGAGACGAGGCCGTTCACCACCGCGCCGGTGCCGCGATGGCGCTCGACCAGCGCGATCTGGCAGATGTCCGCGTCACGGTCCATCGCGACGATGCCGTCCTTGACGGTCAGATCGGCTTCGAGCGCCCGGGTCGGGCGCCTGGTTCTCGACGACGCCGATGACGCGGGCGCGGACGGTGGCGGCCCCGTCCGGCGCGGGGATGTCGAAATCGGCCGCGGCGAGGGTGCGGCCCATGTGGACGCTCCGCCGGGCCTTTTCCGGCCATGCGAAGTCCGGTCTGGGCGCGAGCATCCCGCCGTCCCGCGCGACGATCCGACCGCGCGCGATCACGGTCTCGACGGGAAGGGTCCGCAGGTCGGAGGTCAGCACGCAGTCGGCGCGGCGGCCTGGCGCGATGGAGCCGAGGTCGCGCTCCATGCCGAAATGGGTGGCGGTGTTGATGGTGGCCATCTGGAGCGCGATCAGCGGATCGAGGCCGCATTCGATGGCGTGGCGCACGACGCGGTCCATGTGGCCGTCATTGACGAGCGTGCCGGAATGGCAGTCGTCGGTGCAGAGGATGAAATTGCGGGGATCGAGGCCCTTTTCGGTCACGGCGGTGATCTGGGCCTTCACGTCGTACCAGGCGCTGCCGAGACGGAGCATGGCGCGCATCCCTTGGCGGACGCGCATGATCGCGTCCTCCTCGCGCGTGCCCTCGTGGTCGTCGGCGGGGCCGCCGGCGGCGTAGGCGCGGAAATCCGCGAGGTCGGGGCTGGCGTAATGGCCGCCGACGGTCTTGCCGGCGGCCTGGGTCGCGGCGATCTCGCCCAGCATCTTCGGGTCCCCCGCGACGACGCCGGGGAAGTTCATCATCTCGCCGAGGCCGACGATGTTGGGCCAGGTCATCGCCTCGGCGACGTCCTCGGGGCCGAGTTCGGCGCCGGTCGTCTCGAGGCCGGGCGCGGAGGGCGCGCAGGACGGCATCTGGACGAAGACGTTGACCGGCTGCGCCAGCGCCTCGTCGTGCATGAGGCGGACGCCTTCGAGGCCCATGACGTTGGCGATCTCGTGGGGGTCGACGAACATGGTGGTCGTGCCGTGGGGGGCGACGGCGCGGACGAACTCGGTGACGGTCAGCATGCCGCTCTCGACGTGCATGTGGCCGTCGCAGAGGCCTGGAATGAGGTAGCGGCCCTTCGCGTCGATCACCTCGGTGTCCGGTCCGACGAGGCTGTCGAGACGCGGGCCGCACCAGGCGAAGCGGCCGGACTTGATGGCGATGTCGCTGCCGGGAATGACCTCGCGGGAATGGACGTTGACCCAGGCGCAGTCGCGGATCACCAGATCGGCGGGCGCGCGGCCGGCGGCGACGGCGACGAGATCGGCGGCGACCTCGGACCAGGGGCGGCATGTCGGAATCTGCGGCATAGGGCGGTCCTCCCCTTTTTGACGGCGACGGCTCGCGTCATCTACCGCGCGCGGGCGATCGCGCGCAACGGCTCCGGAGAGGCGCGTCGAGAGGTCCGGGAGGCCGGTTGGACCGTGGCGGAACCGCTGTCCACGCGTGAACCTATGACAACATTCTGATTTCGTTCAGGTTTCAGATCCTGATTGTTCGTTAACGCGCGAAGGCGGCGGTCCGGCGCTCACGCCTTGCGCATCGCCGGCATGCCGTCTTTCCGAACGGCGCCCCCGCCGACGATCGCGGTCAGGCGGCCGAAGCTGTCATCGACGCCGTCGGGCGCGCGTTCCGCGAAGAAGGCGTCGAGTTTGGGCCAGAGCTTGATCGCCTCGTCGATGGCCGGGTCGGAGCCGGGCGCGTAGAGGCCGGTCTGGATCATCAGCTCGGCGTTCTCGTAGGCGG
This sequence comes from uncultured Alphaproteobacteria bacterium, assembly GCA_963798765.1. Taxonomy (GTDB): domain Bacteria; phylum Pseudomonadota; class Alphaproteobacteria; order Rhodobacterales; family Rhodobacteraceae; genus Amaricoccus. The sequence goes on from CAWCUP010000020.1 coordinate 635,779, forward strand.
TGAGCACGCGGCGGATCCGGGCGAGCTGGGCGTTCTCGGTCTGGGTCGCGATGGCGGGCAGGCTGCGCGAGACCGAGCGGCGGACGTCCACCGCGGGAAACCGCCCGCGTTCGGCGATGCCGCGATCGAGCACGACATGGCCGTCGAGCACGCCGCGTGTGATGTCGGCGATGGGCTCGTCCATGTCGGAGGCCGCGACCAGCACGCTGAAGATGCCGGTGATGTCGCCCTTGCCGTAGGGGCCGGGGCCGGCGCGCTCGCAGAGGCCGGCGATCAGGTTGGCGGTGGAGGGCGGAAAGCCGCGAAGGGACGGCGCCTCGCCGGCGGTGAGCGCGATCTCGCGGTGCGCCTCGGCGAAACGGGTGATGGAATCGACGAGGAGCAGGACGTGTCTGCCCTCGTCGCGGAAGACTTCCGCGATCGCCATCGCCATCCATGCGGCGCGGCGTTTGATGAGCGGGGCCTGGTCGGAGGTGGCGGCGACGACGACGGCGCGGGCCATGCCCTCGGGGCCGAGCACGTTGTCGACGAAATCGCGAAGCTCGCGCCCGCGCTCGCCGATCAGGGCGAAGACGACGATGTCGGCCTCGATGCCGCGCGCGAGATCGCCGAGCAGCGACGATTTGCCGACGCCCGAGCCCGCGAAGACGCCGACGCGCTGGCCGCGCGCCAGCGGCAGGATGGTGTCGAAGACGCTGAGACCCGTGGCGAGGCGGCGGCCAAGCGCCTTGCGCTCGGCGGGCGGCGGCGGGGCGCGGCGCAGGCTGGCGGTCGCGGCGCCGGGGGCGAGGGGGCGTCCGTCCATGGGCTGGCCGAAGGCGTCGACGATGCGGCCGGCCCAGGCCTCGGACGGGTGCGCGCCGGCCTGGCCGAGCAGCGTGACCGCGTCGCCGACGGCGGCGCCGTCGTTGGGCTGATAGGTCATCGCGCGGGCGTGGCGCTCGTTGATGGCCACGATCTCGCCGCCGAGCTCTCCGCCCGAGGCGGTGGCGATCTCGACCTGGTCGCCGATGCGGGCCTGGTGGGTCAGGCCGGCGATCTCGAGCGAGGCGGTGCCGATGGCCGCGACCCGGCCGACGCGGCGGTAATTCGCGATGCGGGACAGCTCGGCGGTGAGCGCGGAGAAGTCGGTGTGCATGGTCCGTAACCCTGATCCTGCGACGATTACGTTTTATCAACCATCGAGGGTTAAAGCCTCGTTTCGACACGAATTGACGGGAGAACCCGGCGCGATGGATCTGAATCTGAACGTACTTCGCCTGGCGAGCGGCCTCGCGGCGCACGCGACGGCCCGGCAGACTGTGATCTCGCGGAACATCGCGAACGCCGACACGCCGGGATACCACGCCCGCGACGTCGCCGACTTCGCGAGCGAGGTCGACGGCGGAGGCATGGCGTTCAGCGCGCGGGTGACGCGACCGGGACATATCCCCTTCGGGTCCGGCGCCACGGGGCATGACACGCGCGAGACCTCGGCGCTCGGGACGGAGACGCCCAACGGCAACACCGTCGCGCTCGAGGATCAGATCATGCGCGCGGCCGAGGTCAAGCAGAGCCACGACATGGCGCTCGGGGTCTATCAGAAGTCGCTGGACATCCTGCGCATGTCGCTCGGCCGCAGATAGGAGCCCGCGCGATGAACGAGATGATGCGGACGATGGAGGCGGCGGCCAGCGGCATGCGGGCGCAATCGGCGCGGATGCGCATCTCGTCCGAGAACATCGCCAACGTCGACACGCCAGGCTACCGCCGCAAGACGGTGACCTTCGAGGAGACGTTCAATTCGACCCGCGACGCGCGGGCGGTGCGGACCGGCGCGGTGAACCTCGACCGGAGCGAACTCGAGCGCGTCTACGACCCCTCGCACCCGATGGCGGGGGAGGACGGGTATTACGAGAGCTCGAACGTCGATCTGATGATCGAGATCGCGGACGCCCGGGAGGCGAACCGTTCCTACGAGGCGAACCTCAAGATGTTCGACCAGGCCCGTCAGATGGCCTCGTCGCTGCTCAACCTTCTCCGTCGCTAGAAAGGCGTCCGAACAATGGATATCAAATCGACGCTGGCTTCCCAGCTCTACTCACAGACGCAGGCCGTCGCCAGACCGGTCCCGCAGACGCCCGAGCGGACGGCGACCGAGGCGTTCACCGCCGCCGCCGGCGATTTCATGGAGACGCTGCGCGCCGGCGAGGAGACCGTCCAGGCGGGGCTCGTGGGCCGCGCCGATCCGCAGGCGGTGGTCGAGGCGCTGGCCGCGACCGAGCTCGCCGTGCAGACCGCGATCGCGGTGCGCGACAAGGTGGTCGAGGCCTATCAGGAAATCCTGCGGATGCCCGTCTGAGCCATGACCGAGGCCGAGGTTCTCGACATTCTGCGTCAGGGCCTCTGGACGGCGCTGGTCATCTCGCTGCCGATCCTGGCGGTGGCGCTGGCGGTCGGGCTCGGGATCGGGCTGCTGCAGGCGCTGACCTCGGTGCAGGAGATGACGCTGACCTTCGTGCCGAAGCTCGGCGCGATCCTGGTGGTGTTCTGGATCTCGATGAGCTTCTCGGGACAGACGCTGGTCCGTTTCTACCAGGACCAGATCATCCCCATGGTGGTGGGACGATGAGGCGTCCGGGCGCGGCTTGACCGAATCTTTACCTTGGCCGGGGCAAGGTTCCCGGACGGATCGGCGCCAGGAGGCGCCGCACGTTTCGCAGGACGCGGGAGAGTAACCATGGATCTGACGGGCTATGTCGCGCTGACGCGCCAGGCGGGTCTCGCCAAAGAGCTCCAGTCCGTGGCGAACAACATCGCCAACATCTCCACCACCGGATACCGGCGCGAGGGCGTCGTCTTCGCCGAGCACGTGCGGATCCTTCCCGCCGAGGGCGGAAGCGTCGCGATGACCGAGGCGCGGGGGCGCTACACCGACGATCTTCAGGGCGCGCTGGTCCAGACCGGCGGGACGCTCGATCTGGCGGTCGAGGGCGAGGGCTATTTCACGGTGATGACGCCGCAGGGCGAGCGGCTGACCCGCGCCGGCGCGTTCACCCGCAACGCCGACGGCGAGGTGGTCAACATGGACGGGCACCGGCTGCTCGACGAGGGCGGCGGGTCGATCACGATCCCGTTCGAGGCGCGCGCCATCGGCGTGTCGCCGGACGGGACGGTTTCCGTGGACGGCGATCCGGTCGCGGTCGTGGGTCTCGTGACGGTCGAGGACCAGACGCAGCTCTTCCGCGAGGCGGGCGTGCTGTTCCGGGCGGACGGCGGCACGATCCCGGTCGAGTTCCCGAAGATCATGCAGGGTTTCCTCGAGAATTCCAACGTCAGCGCCGTCTCGGAGATGGCGCGGATGATCGAGGTGCAGCGGGCCTACGAGTACGGCCAGAAGCTGCTCGACCAGGAGGATGCCCGCATCCGCAACGTGGTCAAGACGCTCGGCCAGCAGGCCTGAGTCTCACGAGTATGAGGAGAGAGTGACATGCGCGCACTGAACATCGCGGCGACCGGCATGGCGGCGCAGAACATGCGGGTCGAGGTCATCTCGCACAACCTGGCGAACATGAACACGACCGCCTACAACGCGCGGCGGGCGGAGTTCTCGGATCTGCATTACCAGCAGATCCAGCGGCCCGGGACGGTGAACGCCGCCGACGGGACGGTTCTTCCGGCGGGCGTGCAGCTGGGCCTGGGCGTGCGCGCCGCCGCGGTTTCCATGGAGGTGCAGCAGGGGTCGCTCGACCAGACCGGCGGGTCGCTCGATCTCGCCATCGAGGGCGCGGGGTATTTCGAGGTCACCATGCCGAACGGCGACACGGTCTATACCCGCGACGGCGCGCTCAAGCGGGACGGCGACGGGCTGATCGTGACGTCGGACGGGTTCACGGTCTCGCCCGACATCACCATTCCGGAGGACGCGCGGGAAATCACGATCAACGCCGACGGCGAGGTCTACGCCTATTTCAACGGGCAGGTCGCGGGGCAGCTTCTGGGGCAGTTCCAGCTCACCACCTTCACCAACGAGAAGGGTCTCGAGGCGCTGGGCTCGAACCTCTACCGCGAGACCGAGGCCTCGGGGCAGCCGAACGTCGGCGACGCGGGCGAGGACGGGCGGGGCATCTTCCGGCAGGGATATCTGGAGAACTCGTCCGTGGACGCGGTGCGCGAGATCACGGATCTGATCGAGGCGCAGCGCGGATACGAGCTGAACGCCAAGGTCATCACCGCCGCCGACCAGATGCTGGGCGCGACGACGCAGATCCGATGATCCCGGCGCGCGAGATCCTGTTCCTTCTGGCGGCCGGGCTCGCCGCGGAGCCGGCGCTGGCCGCGTCGGTCGCGACCGTGCGTCCGGTCCGCGCGGGGAACGTCATCGCGGAATCCGATCTGGAGGTTCTTGAGGACACCGTTCCCGGGACCCTCGCCGCGATCGCGGAGGCCGTCGGCAAGGAGGCCAAGGTGACGCTCTATCCCGGGCGACCGATCCAGCCGAGCCAGATCGGCCCGCCCGCGCTGGTCGACCGCAACCAGCTCGTCCGCATGGTCTACGCCAGCGGACCGCTGTCGATCTCCGCGGAGGGCCGGGTGCTCGACCGGGCGGGAATCGGCGAATCCGTGCGCGTGATGAACCTGACGTCGCGCCAGACCGTGTCCGGCGTCGTGGCGCCCGACGGAACGATCGAGGTGGGACGATGAGACATCCGCTGCGGACCGCGACGCTGTTCGGCCTCGCCCTCGCGCTCGGCGCGTGCGGCATCGGGCAGCCTCCCGGCATGACGCCCATAGGACAGACCGAGGGCGGCGCGCAGCCCATCCTGACGCCGGAGCGCGCGGCCATCGCCGTGCCCCCGCCGCAGGCCGCGAGATTCGCCTATCAGCAGGGCTCGCTCTGGAACACGTCGAAATCCGGCCTTCTGGGCGACAAGCGCGCCCGCGATCTGGGCGACATCCTGACGATCTCGATCGAGATCGACGAGGAGGCCGAGATGAAGAACAACACCGCGCGGAACCGGGGCGGAAGCCAGAGCGCCTCGGTCGGCGCGTTCTTCGGCGTGGGCAACTACGTTCCGAGCGAGATCGACATGCTCAACCCGGATCTGCAACTCGAATCGGATTCGTCGTTCCGGGGCAACGGAAGCACGAAGCGGAACGAGAAGCTGACGCTGCGGGTCGCAGCCACGGTGGTCGACGTCCTGCCCAACGGGCATCTCGTCATCCAGGGCGACCAGGAGGTCCGGGTCAATTTCGAGCTGCGCGAGCTTCAGGTCACCGGCATCGTCCGGCCCGAGGACATCAGCCGCTACAACGAGATCGAATACGACCGGATCGCCGGCGCGCGCATCTCGTATGGCGGGCGCGGGCAGATCACGTCCGCGCAGCAGCCGCGCTACGGACAGCAGGCGATCGACAAAGTCATGCCCTACTGAGGAGATCCGGCCGATGATGAAACTTCTCGTCCCGCTCGTGATCGCCCTGGTGGGCCTCGGCGCCGGAGTTGGCGCCGGGATCGCGCTCAGGCCCGCGCCCGAGGAGCACGCAGACGCCGAGGCGGCCTGCGAGCACCCGCCCTGCGAGGCGGAGGCCCCCGATCCGTTCGCCGAGGGCGGACACGAATCTCCCGGGCCGGACGTCGAACTCGCCTACGTCCCGCTCGAGAAACCGTTCGTCGTGCCGGTCTTCGACGGCGAGAAGGTCGTCGCGATGGTGGTCCTCTCCCTCTCGGTCGAGGTTCCGGCCGATCACGAGCCCGAGGCGGCGGTGGCGGCGATCGAGCCCAGGCTGCGGGACGCCCTGCTCAAGGCCATGTTCCTCCACGCCAATTCGGACGGGTTCAACGGCACCTTCACGTCCGGGCGGAAGATCGAGGACCTCAAGGCGTCGCTTCTGACCTCGGCGCGCCGGGTGATGGGCAAGGAGGCGGTCTTCGGCGTGCTGATCACGGAGATCGCCCGCCAGGACGTCTGATCCGGATCGCGGAAGGCCGGCGGGCGCTGTCATCCCGCCGACATCGAATCGGGGTATAGCCCGACATGCCCCGGAGAGGGGCGTGTCGCGTCGAGGCGTACGGTTGTGTGTGGTGACGGGCGGTCCTCGACCGTCCGTTCGCTTTCGGGCCGCCCTCAGAGGAACACGTTCTCCTCGAAGACGTTCTCCTCGAACACCAGCGTGATCCTCGGCCGGGGCAGCGGCCGCTCCCTGAGCCCCGGTCCGTCCCGCGAACAGGGCCGCCGTCGATCCGGCCAGGAACGAGGTCGCGAGAAACTCGCGTCGCCCCATGCGGGGCATGAGGTCCGGCGGGTTCTCCGGTTCCGGATCGTCACGCGGCATGTCAGGCCTCCGTGGAGACGCTCCACGGCGCATCGTAGCGGAACTCCTCGAGATTGTCGCCGGTCCCGACGCGGTCGACGATCAGGAACGGCGCGGACCGCCCGAGCGGCGTCAGCACCCCGTGCCAGACGCCGCGCAGGTAGTTCACGCCCTGGGCGCCGTCGGTGAGGAAGGCGGCCGGCCGGCCGGGCGTCCCGCCCTCGTCGGGCGCGACGATTACGAGGAACGGGTCGGCGGTCATCGGGACGAACGCCTGGCTGCCCAGCGGATGGCGTTCGACCATCCCGACGGAAAGCGGCAGGGCGTACGGACGGCCGAAGCCGACGCTGATGCCGGCGCGGCCGTCGCCGGCGAATTCCATGCGCGCGCGGTCGTGGAAGCGGTCGCACATGCCGCCGTTGATCCGGAAATCCGGCGCTCCCGCCGCCTCGATCACGTCGCCGTAGGGGGCGAAGGCCTCCGCCGAGAGGCGGTCGGGCGACGATCCTTCGCCCGTTCACGGCCGGAGCCTCGGATGGCGGTTCACGTCCTTGTAGAGCAGATAGCGGAACGGGCCAGGCCCGCCGGCGTAGCAGGCCTGGGGACAGAAGGCGCGGAGCCACATGAAATCGCCCGCCTCGACCTCGACCCAGTCGCGGTTGAGCCTGTAGACGGCCTTGCCTTCCAAAACGTAGAGGCCGTGCTCCATGACGTGCGTCTCGAGGAACGGGATCACCGCGCCCGGCCGGAGCGTGACGATCGTGACGTGCATGTCGTGGCGCAGGTCGGCCGGATCGACGAAGCGGGTCGTGGCCCAGGCGCCTTCGGTGTCGGGCATGATCGTCGGGTCGATGTCGCCGTCGTTCAGGAAGAGCGGGTCCGGCGCCTCCAGGCCGTCGACGGGCTCGTATTCCTTGCGGATCCAGTGGAAGCGCGCGGGGACGGCGCCCGCGTTGGCCGCGGTCCAGCCGCTGGCCGGCGGAAGATAGGCGTAGCCGCCGGGGCCGAGCGTCCGCGTCTCGCCGCGAAGGGTGACGTCCAGCCCGCCCTCGACGACGAAGAGCACGCCCTCCGCCCCGGGATCCGGTTCGGGACGGCCGCTTCCGCCGCCGGGCGCGACCTCGACGACGTATTGCGAGAACGTCTCCGCGAAACCGGTCATCGGGCGCGCGATGATCCAGACGCGGGTGTCGGCCCAGTGCGGCAGGAAAGAGGTCACGATGTCGCGCATGACCCCCTTGGGGAGAACGGCGTAGGCCTCGGTGAAGACGGCCCTGCCGCTCAGAAGGTCGGTCTGCGGCGGATGTCCGCCATGCGGCGCGAAATACGAGCGTGGTTCCGTCATGACGCGCGCCTTTCCGGGGCACGGAGGTCCTCGAGGATGTCGCAGTTCTTCGCGAGGTCGTCGTCATGCGGCGCGTCGCGGAAATCCTCGGCCAGCGCGAGCGCCTGCCAGTCGCGCATCGACGGCACGTCGAGCAGGCGCGCGGCGTAGGCCGACGCCTCGGAGCCGGGCACGGACAGGCCGTAGGTCTGGATCCGGAAGGCGACGGGGCAGAAGAACGCGTCGGCGGCGGTGAAACGGTCGCCGGCGAGAAACGGGCCGCCGAAAGTCGCGAGGCCGAGGGACCAGAGATCCGAGAGGTCCGCGAGGTCGCGGATCACGGCCGGGGGCATGTCCCGGACCCGGGCCCGCACGCCGATGTTCATCGTGCAGGTCTCGCGAAGCGCGCCGTAGCCGGAATGCATCATCGCCGCGGCCGACCGGGCGAAGGCGCGGGCCGCGCGGTCCGCGGGCCAGAGCGCGGGATGCGTCTCCGCGAGATGCTCGACGATGGCCAGCGAATCCGCCACCCGGACGTCCCCGTCCTCGAGCATGGGCACGAGACCGTTCGGCGAGATGGCGCGGAAGGCCGCCCAGGCGTCGGCGTCGCCGAAGCGGATGAGCCGCTCCTCGAAGGCGATCCCGGCCTCGCGCATGGCGACCCAGGGGCGCAAAGACCAGGAGGAGTAGTTCCTGTTGGCGATCCAGAGCGCGGGCATCTCAGTCTCCTTCCATCGTCGAGCGCAGCCGGAGCAGGGCGATGCGCTCCACCTGCGCGCAGGCGGCGGCGAATTCGGTCTCCCGGTCGTTGCCGAGCCGGCGTTCGAACGCCGCGAGGATGCCGGCCTTGTCGTGGTCGCGCACCGCGACGATGAACGGAAAGCCGAATTTCGCGACATAGGCGTCGTTGAGTTCGGTGAAGCGGGCGCGCTCGGCGTCGGTCAGCGCGTCGAGGCCGGCGCCCGCCTGTTCGGCGGTCGATTCGGGCGTGAGGCGTTTGGCCGCCGCGAGTTTGCCGGCGAGGTCGGGGTGGGCGGACAGCACGCCGAGACGGGCCTCGTCGGACGCCGCGCGGAAGGCGCGGGCGAGCGCGGAATGGACGCCGGTGGCGGTGTCGTGGGCGGGGCCGAGTTCGAGATCGAAGGCGCGCTCGGCGATCCAGGGGGAGTGCTCGAAGACGCCGCCGAACCGGGCGACGAACTCGGCCCGCTCCATGCGCGACGGCCGCTCGCGCGGGGCGGGCGGCGGGTGGCGTTCGCGCCAGTGGCGGGCGATGTCGATGCGGCGCGGGGTCCAGACGGCGTCGTGTGATTTGACGTAGTCGATGAAGCGCGCGAGCGCCGCCGCGCGGCCGGGACGGCCGATCAGGCGGCAATGCAGGCCGACGGACATCATCTTGGGCGATCCCGCGACGCCCTCGGCGTAGAGCGTGTCGAAGCCGTCCTTGAGATAGGCGAAGAACTGGTCGCCGGAATTGAAGCCCTGCGGCGTGGCGAAGCGCATGTCGTTGGCGTCGAGCGTGTAGGGGATGATCAGCTGCTGGCGGCCGGCGTGCTCGCGCCAGTAGGGCAGATCGTCGTCGTAGGCGTCGGAGACCCAGTCGAAGCCGCCCTCCTCCGTCACCAGATCGACGGTGTTGACCGAGCATCGGCCGGTGTACCAGCCGCGCGGACGCTCGCCGGTGACCTCGCGGTGCAGCTCGATCGCGGCGAGCATGTCGGCGCGTTCGGCCTCGCGGTCGTAGTCCTTGTACTCGATCCATTTCAGGCCGTGGCTGGCGATCTCCCAGCCGGCCTCCCGCATCGCCGCGACCTGCGCGGGCGAGCGGGCGAGCGCGGTGGCGACGCCGTAGACGGTCACGGGCACGTCGCGCGAGGTGAAGATGTCGTGCAGGCGCCAGAAACCGGCGCGGGCGCCGTATTCGTAGATCGATTCCATGTTCCAGTGGCGCTGGCCGGGCCAAGCCGCGGCGCCGACGATCTCGGAGAGGAACGCCTCGGAGGCGGCGTCGCCGTGCAGGACGTTGTTCTCGCCGCCCTCCTCGTAGTTCATCACGAACTGGACGGCGATCCGCGCGCCGCTCCGGCCAGTCTGCGGCCGGCGGTCGTCCGCCATATCCCTGCATGTCGCGCGGATACCGATTCATCATGCCCTCCGGATGCCTGTCGGGTCGCACCTTAATGCGACGAGGCGGCGAGGGCTTTCAAAAATTCCGAGAAGGTTCTTCGGCCCCGCGCCACTGGCGCGACCGGCCGCGGGCGTCGATACTCCGCCGGAACCGACAGGGAGACGGATGATGGACGCGCGAGCCGGCTACGTGACCACGCATGTTCTGGACGCGGCGCGCGGACGCCCCGCCGCCGGAATGCGGATCGAGCTTTTCGAGATCGACGGCGAGACACGACGACTCCTGCGCGGCGTGACCACGAACGACGACGGCCGCACGGACGCGCCCGTCATCCCGAAGGGCGAATTGCGGACCGGAACGTTCGAACTGGTCTTCCATGCCGGCGATTACCTCGCGGAGGCGGATCTGGCGGGCGAGCGTCCGCGCTTTCTCGACCTGATCCCGATCCGGTTCGGGATCGCGGACGCGGAGGCGCATTATCACGTCCCGCTGCTGCTGTCGCCGTACAGCTACTCGACCTATCGGGGAAGCTGAGCGGCCGGGCCGCCGGAGAGCGCGTCTATGCCGCCGGCGGCCCGTCGAGGCCCGCGAGGGTCTCGGCGAGCGCCTTGCGGCAGGCCGAGACCATGTGTTCGATGAAAAGACGGCTTTTGGGGTCCTGCAGCCGTTTGTGCTGGTAGAGGCAGGCGAGCTGCGCGTCGAGCGGCGGATGCGCCTCGGCGACCTCGACGAGCGCCCCGCTCGCCAGATGGTCCGCGACCTCGAAGACCGGTTTGAGCACGATCCCGCGCCCGTCGAGCGCCCAGGCGGTCAGCACGTCGCCGTCATCGGAATCGAACGGGCCCGCGACCTCGAAACGGCGCGCGCCGGTCTCGGTCCGCAGCGTCCAGACGAATTCCGTCGCGCCCGGGAAGCGCAGGAGCAGGCAGGCGTGCCGGCCTTCCACCAGGTCGTCGCCGCTCCGCGGCATCCCGCGCCGCGAGACGTATCCGGGCGAGGCGCACAGCACCCGGCGGCAATCGGCGATCGGACGGACCCTGAGATTGGAATCCTCCAGCACGCCGAGCGCGAAGACCACGTCCAGCCCCTCCGCCGTGACGTCGAGCCGCCGGTCCGAGAGCCGAAGCCGGATGGACACCTCCGGGTAGAGGTCGTGAAATCCCGGCACGAGCGGCGCGATCAGCCGCTTGCCGATCCCGAGAGGCGCCGCGACGTGGATCGAGCCGCGCGGGGAACGCGAGGTCGCGGTCACGGCGGTCTCGGCCTCCTGGATGGCGTCGAGGACCTTCTGCGCCCCGGAATAGAAGGCCTGGCCCTGCTCGGTGGCCTGGAGGCTGCGGGTCGTCCGGTTGAAGAGGCGCACGCCGAGATGCTTCTCGAGCTCGGCGATGCGGGAGCTGGCGACGGCGGCCGAGATGCGCTGGTCGCGGGCGGCGGCGGACATGCTGCCCAGCTCGTGAACGCGGATGAAGGTGCGCAGGTTGTTCACGTACGACATCGCCGGACCCTATCAGCGGACCGTCGATTATCAATCATATGTTGAGAGTGCCCCGGGGATTTGCCGCGTTCCCCGGAAGACCGGTTTCTGCGACGATCCTTGACGAAAGGGAGGACGCGAAATGTATGAGTTCGCCATATTCTGGGACTGGATGGCTTTCGCGGTCCGCTGGCTGCACGTGATCGTGGGAATCGCCTGGATCGGCTCGTCGTTCTATTTCATCGCGCTCGATCTCGGCCTCCAGAAGGTTCCGCATCTGCCGCCCGGCGCCACCGGCGAGGAATGGCAGGTGCATGGCGGCGGGTTCTACCACATCCAGAAATACATGGTCGCGCCGGAGAGGATGCCGGAGCATCTGACCTGGTTCAAATGGGAGAGCTACGCCACCTGGCTCAGCGGTTTCGCGATGCTCTGCATCGTCTACTACGCCGGAGCGGAGCTGTTCCTGATCGACCGGAACGTGATGGACATCTCCGCGCCGGTCGCCATCCTGATCTCGCTGGCGTCGCTGAGCGTCGGCTGGATCTTCTACGACGCGCTCTGCAAATCGAGGCTGGGCGAAAGCCCGACGGCGCTGATGGTGCTGCTTTTCGCGCTTCTGGTGGTGATGGCCTGGGGCTACACGCAGGTCTTCACGGGGCGCGCGGCGCTGCTGCATCTGGGCGCGTTCACGGCGACGATCATGTCGGCGAACGTGTTCTTCGTCATCATGCCGAACCAGCGCATCGTGGTGGACGACCTCAAGAACGGCCGCGCGCCCGACCCGAAATACGGCAAGATCGCCAAGCTCCGGTCGACGCACAACAACTACCTGACGCTGCCGGTGCTGTTCCTGATGCTGTCGAACCATTACCCGCTGGCCTTCGGGACGGAATACAACTGGATCATCGCCAGCCTCGTGTTCCTGATGGGAGTCACGATCCGGCACTGGTTCAACACCGTCCACGCCCGCAAGGGCCGGCCGACCTGGACCTGGGCCGCCACCGCGATCATCTTCATCCTGATCATGTGGCTTTCGACCGCGCCGGGCAGCCAGCGCGAGGAGCTGGCGGGTCTGTCTCCCCTGGAGACGCGGTTCGCCTCGGCCGAAGGGTTCGACCAGGTGGCCGAGACCGTGATGGGCCGCTGCTCCATGTGCCACGCTTCGGAGGTGTTCTGGCCCGGCCTGGCGCGCGCGCCGAAGGGAGTGGTTCTGGAGACCGAGGCTCAGATCGCGGCGCACGCGCGCGACATCTATCTCCAGGCGGGCCGCTCGCACGCGATGCCTCCCGGCAACGTGACCGGGATCGAGCCGTCCGAGCGCCGCCGGATCATAGACTGGTACCGGGCCGCGACCGCCGGCTGACGTCCTCCATCCTTAACGATGGGCCCGAATGGGGCTTTCCGCCTCGGGCGACCGTGTTCTAGAATGCGCCCGCGATCCGACGGGCTCCGACACCGGCCCGCGGTCCCGGTCAGCATGCTTAGGCAGGACATTGGACGGCACCCGAAAGACACCGCCCGGCCGCGAAGCGCAGAACCAGAGCCGCCGTGACGGGATCCGCGCGGGATCGGTTTCCGGCCCGTGGAGGAGCGTCCCGAAGGCCGGAGAGGCGGCGGGCGAGAGCGGGTCCGCGACGCCGCTCGACTGGACCGGACGGGGCGGCGCGACGGGGCGGCCGGAGGGCGACGCGGCTCCGGCGGACCGGTCCGGACCCGAACCCCGGGACGCGGTTCACCACGCGGAACAGGGTCACCGCGACGCCGTTCCCCTGCGGGGAACGCGCGGTCTGGCGGGGTGGGTCGTCTTCGGGCTCGGCGTCGCGGTCGCGCTCGTGGCGGCGGCCTTCTATCTCGGGCCCGACCGGACCGCGCCGACAGGGCCCGTCGCGTCCGTCGCCGGCCCCGAGGCGGAGGGGGCGCCGGCCTCCGACGCGGCGACGGTGCCCGCTGAGGAGGCTGCCGCCGGAACGGAGGCCGCCGATCCGGTCGCCGCGTCCGAAACCGGGGCCGTGCGTCTCAGGGTCGGACCCGACGCCGATCCCGCCGAGATCGCCCGCGTCTCCGAAGGGCTCGAGACCGGTGGCGTCGGTCCGATCCTCGTCGAGACCCTGCCCTTCGCGATCACGCAGTCCCGCGTCGGCTATTACCGGCCGGAGGACGAGGCGGCGGCGCGCGCCCTGGCCGACCTGGCGGGTCCCCTGATCGGAACGGACGACATCGGCCTGCGGGATTACGGCGACCTGCTCTCCGATACGGAACCGGGCCGCCTGGACCTGTGGCTCGGGGAATGAGCGGCGCGGCGCGGGCCCGCATCGCGCTCGTGGCGCTGTGCCTCTCCGCCGCGCAGGTCGATGCGCAGGAACCGGCGCCGGGCGTCGAGACCCTCGCGATCCTGAGAGCCGAGATCGCCGAACTGGAATCCAGGCGCGAGGCCGTCGCCCTGGAATTGCGGGAGGCGGAAGACAGGACGGGCGCGGCGCGGGAGGCGGCGGTCGCCGCCGAACAGGAGGCGCTCGAGGCCGAAGCGCGGATCGGGGAGCTGAACGCGACCCTCGACGCGCTGCGCGCGCAGACCGACGAGGCCGCGGCGCGGCGCGACGCCGTGGCGGCGGAGGCGGAGCGGTCGCGGGCCGAGGCGGAGGACGCCGAGGCGCGCGCCGCCGAAGCCGCGGACCGCCTCGCGGCCTCGACGGCGGCCGCGGAGGCCGCGGAGGCGCGTCTGGCGGAGATCGGGACGCGGATATCCGACGGTGAGGCCCGCGCGGCCGACCTCGCGGCGCGGACGCGGGACGCCGAGGCGTCCCTGGCGGCGGCGCGGACCGAGCTCGACCGCGTGACCGCCGAGGCGGAAGACGCGGCCGGGAACCTGCGGGATCTCGAATCCCGCGTCTCGGACCGGCAGGCGGACATCGCGGAACTGGATGCGGAGCGTCAGGACCTCGCGACGGAAGCCGCCGACGAACGGGCGCGGCTCGCCAAGCTCCGGGAGGCCACCGCCGGGCTGGACGCCGCCCGGCTCGAGGCGGGCGGGCAGGACGCGCGGCTCGCCCGCACGGGGGAACGGCTGCGGGAAGCGGAGGCGCGCCTGGCGGAGCTCGCCGACGAGGAGGCCGCGGCGACCGCGAGGCTGGCGGCGACCGAGGCGGCGACGGCCGACGTCGAGGCGGCCGAGGCGCGGAGGACCGCGCTGCGGACCGAGATCGCGGAGGCCGAGACCCGGCTCGCCGATCTGCGGTCGGCGATCGCGGAATCCCAGACGGAATCGGACGAGCTGGTTGCGCGGCTGGTCGGGCTGCAACGCACCATCCAGGCCGCGCGACTCGCGCGGGAGACGCCGGCCGGCGGGAACTCGGCCCCGCCAGATCCCCTGGCCGCTCCGGACCGGGCGGACGAAGGGCGCGATCCGGCCGCGGTCGCGGCCGCGGTCGCGGCGGCGCCGGGGCTTGACGGCGCGAGCGCGGCCGAACGCGAGGCGCTCGCGCTCGATCTGCGACGCGGCGCCTGCGTCGTGGACGCGCTCGCCGGTGCGCTGGGCACGATCAACCGGCAGACGGCGGCGGCGCTCATCCGGGGGCTTGGCGGATGCTGAGATGGACGATCCTGGCCGCCGGACTGGTCTTCGCGGCGCCCGGCGCGGCGCAGAACGTCGAGACCAACATCGTCGCCGGACCGCCCGGAGGGACTGACGCGGCGATGGCGGGCGACCTCGTGGACCTCGCGGCGCAGTGCGGGTTGCGGGTGGGCGCGCCCGGAACCGAGGGCGGGATCGAGAATTTCCTCGCCGTCCGGGACCGCCCGGCGACCCAGCTCGGATTCGCGCAGAGCGACGTGCTGGAGTATTTCCAGACGTTCCAGACCGACGATCCCGAGATCCGGCGGGCGATCCAGGGCATCCGGATCGCGATGCCCCTGCATCTCTCGGAAGTGCATGTCGTGGCGCGGAAGGATCTCGCCACGCTCGCCGATCTGGACGGGGCGCGGGTCGCCGTCGGGGCAGAGGGAAGCGGAACCGCCGTCACGGCCTCGCTCGTCCTCGATCTCGCCGGCGTCGCGCCGGCCGAGCGGCTCCCGCTGGGGCCCGAGGCGGCGCTCGCGGCGCTCGACGCGGGGCGCGTCGACGCCGTCTTTCTGGTCGAGGGCGCGCCGTCCCCGCTGATCGACGCCGGCTCCGTGGACGCGGCGCGGTTCCATCTGGTGCCCGTCACCGGGCCGGTGCTGGACGCGATCTACAATTCCGGGCGGATCGAGGCCGAGGATTATCCGTTCCTCGAAGGCGGCGTCGACACGGTCGCGGTCCGCACGGTTCTGATCGCCTATGACTTCGATCCGGGGCAGAACGCGTATCATCGCGAAAGCTGCGACATGGTCTCCGACCTGACGCATCTGATCGTGAGCCGGCTCGACAGGCTGCGCGACCTGGGGCATCCGAAATGGGCGGAGATCGATCCGACCGACATTCCCGAAGGCTGGCTGGTGTCGGACTGCGCCCTGCGCGGCGTGACGCCCGGGTTCGCCTTCCTGTGTCGGGCCCCGGACGGGACGGTCGGACCGTCCGAAGTGTCGGATCCGGCGCCCGACGGGCCGAACGCGCTTTTCCGTCAGCGGATCTGCGACCGGCTCGGATGCTGAGGCCGGGCCGGCGCCGGGCGAGGCCGATTCCGCCGCGCCGACGCGGCGGGAGGGTTCACAGAGACAGCGCGGATCTCAGCGACGACACGTCGCGCAGACGCTGATCGGCGAGCTGCCGGGTGTCGTCCGCCGCGTCGGCGCGCGCCTTCTCGGCGTCGGCGACCAGCGCCGCCATCATCTCGGCGCTCGCTTCTGAGCGGGGCACGGCCTGCTCCGCGAGGATCGTCGCGCCGGTCGCGGAGATCTCCGCGAAACCGCCGGTGACGACGTATTCGGTCGTCTCGGAGCCGGCGATCACCCGCACCACGCCCGGCCGCAGCGTCGTCAGGAACGGCGCGTGGTTCGGCATGGCGGTGAAATCCCCGGTCATGCCGGGGATCTGGACCTGCGTCGCCTCGATCGAGGCGAGTTTGCGCTCCGGGCTGACCAGATCGAACTGCAGCGTGTCGGCCATGTCGGCCTCCCTGATCAGGCGGCTTCCGCGGCCATTTTCTCGGCCTTGGCGACGACCTCGTCGATGCCGCCGACCATGTAGAACGCGGCCTCCGGCAGATGGTCGAACTCGCCTTCGACGACGCGCCGGAAGCTGTCGATGGTCTCCTCGAGCGGAACCTGGACGCCGGGCGAGCCGGTGAAGACCTGGGCCACGTCGAAGGGCTGCGACAGGAAGCGCTGGATCTTGCGGGCGCGCGCCACGGTGGTCTTGTCCTCTTCCGAGAGCTCGTCCATGCCGAGGATCGCGATGATGTCCTGGAGCGACTTGTAGCGCTGAAGGATGCCCTGGACGTCGCGGGCGACCTGGTAATGCTCCTCGCCGAGCACCATCGGGTCGAGCAGACGCGAGGTCGAATCGAGCGGATCGACGGCCGGATAGATGCCGAGCTCGGAGATCGCGCGGCTCAGAACCGTCGTGGCGTCGAGATGCGCGAAGGACGTCGCCGGCGCGGGGTCGGTGAGGTCGTCGGCCGGGACGTAGATCGCCTGGACGGAGGTGATCGAGCCGTTGCGCGTCGAGGTGATGCGCTCCTGCATCTGGCCCATGTCGGTGGCCAGCGTCGGCTGGTAGCCCACGGCGGACGGGATGCGGCCCAGAAGCGCCGAGACCTCGGAGCCGGCCTGGGTGAAGCGGAAGATGTTGTCCACGAAGAAGAGCACGTCGGTGCCCGACTGGTCGCGGAACTGCTCGGCGAGCGTCAGGCCCGAGAGCGCGACGCGCATGCGGGCGCCCGGCGGCTCGTTCATCTGGCCGTAGACCAGCGCCACCTTGGATTTGGTCAGGTCGTCGGCGTTGATGACGCCGCTTTCGATGAACTCGTAATAGAGATCGTTGCCCTCGCGGGTCCGCTCGCCGACGCCGGCGAAGACCGAATAGCCCGAATGCACCTTGGCGATGTTGTTGATCAGCTCCTGGATCAGAACCGTCTTGCCCACGCCCGCGCCGCCGAAGAGGCCGATCTTGCCGCCCTTGGAATAGGGCGCGAGCAGGTCGATGACCTTGATGCCGGTGACGAGGATCTCGCTCTCGGTCGACTGCGCGGCGAAATCGGGGGCGGCGGAATGAATCGGGCGATACTCGGAGACGTTCACGGGGCCCTTCTCGTCGACGGGCTCGCCCACGACGTTCAGGATGCGCCCGAGCGTCGCGTCCCCGACCGGCATCTGGATCGGCTTGCCGGTGTCGGTGACCTTCTCGCCGCGCACGAGTCCCTCGGTCGAGTCCATGGCGATGGTCCGGACGGTGGATTCGCCCAGATGCTGCGCGACCTCCAGAACCAGGCGGGCGCCGTTGTTCTCGGTCTCGAGCGCGTTGAGGATCTCGGGGAGGTGATCCTCGAACTGCACGTCGACGACCGCGCCGATGACCTGGGTGATCTTGCCGACAGCTGCTGCCATGCCCTTGTTCTCCGTCCTTCTAGAGCGCCTCGGCGCCCGATATGATCTCGATGAGTTCGCTGGTGATCGCCTGCTGGCGCGAGCGGTTGTACTGGATGGTGAGCTTGTCGATCATCTCGCCGGCGTTCCGGGTGGCGTTGTCCATCGCGGACATCCGGGCGCCCTGCTCGGAGGCGCCGTTCTCGAGGAGCGCGGCGAACATCTGCGTCGCGATGCCGCGCGGCAGGAGTTCGGTCAGAATGGCCTCCTCCTCCGGCTCGTACTCGTATTGCGAGCCGCCATCCTCTTTCGTCTCGAAAACCGCCGGGATGAGCTGTTTCTCGGTCGGGATCTGGGCGATCACCGACTGGAAACGGCTGTAGAACACCGTGCAGACGTCGAATTCGCCCGCATTGAAGCGATTGATCAGATCCTGCGCCACGCCGGACGCGTCCGAGTAGCCGACGCGTTTCACGTCGGACATGTCGACATGGCCGACCAGCTTGTCGCCGTGGTCGCGGCGAAGCTGGTCGCGGCCCTTCTTGCCGACGGTCAGGATCTTGACGGTCTTGCCGCCGGCCTGGAGTTTCGCGATCCGCGCGCGGGCGAGTTTCACGATGGACGAGTTGAAGCCGCCGCAGAGACCGCGTTCGGAGGTGGCGACGACGAGCAGATGGACGTCCGATCTGCCGGTGCCGCTCAGCAGGCGCGGCGCCGTCGGGCTGTCCGCCACGCCGGAGGCGAGGTTGCCCAGGACGGCTTCCATGCGCTCGGCGTAGGGCCGCGCGTTCTCCGCCAATTCCTGCGCGCGACGCAGCTTCGCCGCGGCGACCATCTGCATGGCCTTGGTGATCTTGCGCGTCGATTTGACGCTCTCGATCCGGATTTTGAGATCCTTGAGGCTCGGCATCGACCGCGCTCCTTATTCGGCTCGGGTCAGGCGAAGGTCGCGGTGAAGCTGTCCAGGACGCCGCGGATCTCTTTCTCGATGTCGCCCGCGATCTTCTGATCCTCGGTGCGGATCTTGTCGAGAAGTCCCGATTCGGAATTGCGCAGATGCGCCAGAAGGCCGCGCTCGTATTTGTTGACCTGGTTCACCGGTATCTTGTCGAGATAGCCGTGGGTGCCGGCATAGATCACGATGACCTGCTCGGCATTCGTCAGCGGCGAATACTGGGGCTGCTTCAGCAGCTCGGTCAGACGCGCGCCGCGGTTGAGAAGGCGCTGCGTCGAGGCGTCGAGGTCGGAGCCGAACTGCGCGAACGCCGCCATCTCGCGATACTGCGCCAGTTCCAGCTTGATCGAGCCCGCGACGGATTTCATCGCCTTGGTCTGAGCCGAGGAGCCGACGCGGCTGACCGAGAGGCCGACGTTCACCGCGGGGCGGATGCCCTGGTAGAACAACTCGGATTCGAGGAAGATCTGACCGTCGGTGATCGAGATGACGTTCGTCGGAATGTAGGCCGAGACGTCGCCGGCCTGGGTCTCGATGACCGGAAGCGCCGTGAGCGAGCCGGAACCGTTGTCGGCGTTGAGCTTCGCCGCGCGCTCGAGCAGGCGGGAGTGCAGATAGAACACGTCGCCGGGATAGGCTTCGCGGCCGGGCGGGCGGCGCAGGAGCAGCGACATCTGGCGATAGGCGACGGCCTGCTTGGAGAGGTCGTCGTAGATGATCAGGCCGTGCATGCCGTTGTCGCGGTAGTATTCGGCCATCGCGCAGGCGGCGTAGGGGGCCAGATATTGCATCGGCGCGGGCTCGGAGGCCGTGGCCGCGACGATGGTGGTATATTCGATGGCGCCGGTCTCTTCGAGCTTCTTGACCAGCTGCGCGACGGTCGAGCGTTTCTGGCCGATCGCGACATAGACGCAGTAGAGTTTCTTCGACTCGTCGTCGCCGGCTGCGTCGTTGTAGACTTTCTGATTCAGGATCGCGTCGAGCGCCACGGCGGTCTTGCCGGTCTGGCGGTCGCCGATGATCAGCTCGCGCTGGCCGCGGCCGATCGGGATCAGCGCGTCGATGGCCTTCAGGCCCGTGGCCATCGGCTCGTGAACGGACTGGCGCGGGATGATGCCGGGGGCCTTCACGTCCGCGACGCGACGCTCGGTGGTGTCGATCGCGCCCTTGCCGTCGATCGGATTGCCGAGCGCGTCGACGACGCGGCCGAGCAGCGCCTTGCCGACCGGCACGTCCACGATGGACTTGGTGCGCTTGACGACGTCGCCTTCCTTGATGGCCCGGTCCGAGCCGAAGATCACGACGCCGACGTTGTCGATCTCGAGGTTCAGCGTCATGCCGCGCACGCCGCCCGGAAACTCGACCATCTCGCCGGCCTGGACGTTGTCGAGCCCGTGAACGCGCGCGATGCCGTCTCCGACGGAGAGGACCCGGCCGACCTCGGCCACCTCGGCCTCCTGGCCGAAATTCTTGATCTGCTCCTTGAGGATCGCGGAGATTTCAGCGGCTTGGATGGACATCATCCGACCTCTTTCATGACGTTCTGGAGATTCGAGAGCTTGGAGCGGATCGAGGTGTCGATCATGCGCGACCCCACCTTGACCACGAGGCCGCCGATCAGGCTCTCGTCGACTGTTGAACTGATTTTCACGTCCTTGCCGACGCTCTTCCTGAGCGTCTCGGCGAGGTCCGCGCGCTGGGCTTCGGTCAGCGGCTTGGCCGAGCGGACCTCGGCGGTCATCTCTCCGCGCTCCTCCGCGATCAGGCCCTTCACCGCCGCGATCATGCCCGGCACGACGAACAGCCGGCGGTTCTGCGCCATCAGGCCGAGCGTGCGCGTGACTTCGGAGCCGAGGCCCATTTTCTCGCTGAGGGCCGCGATCGCCGCGCCCTGCTCGTCGCGCGTGTGGATCGGCGAGGCCAGCATATCGCGGAAATCGGCGCTTTCGCCAAGAGCCGCCTCGAGGGTCGAAAGGTCCGCCTCGACCCCGTCGAGGTTCTTCGCGTCCTTCGCGATCTCGAAAAGCGCCGTGGCGTACCGTCCGGCCACGCCCGAGGTCAAAGTTGCTGAACTGGACACGGACATCCTTCCACTTGCGCGATCCGGGCCCCGAATTCAGGCCTTTCTTGATGATTTTGGCGCTGCGAAAAGCCCGCCGCCCCCTCAGACCGGCGCGGTGATAGCAGAGGGTTCGCTGCATGGCAATACGCTCGGGCCGGGCCTTTCCGGGCGCGTTTGGACCGGTTTTTCGCGGAATTTACCTTGTGCGGAATCCGTTCCGCCCGGACGCCGCGTCGCGACGCTGAGGCGCGGGCTCCGGCGCCGGCCCGGCGAGGCCTTCGAGCACTTCCAGGGGACCCGGAACCTTCACTTTGGAGGCTGAGGCCGGCGGGCGGGCGTAGACGTGCTTGCGCGCCTCGATGAGGATCGCGCCGGCCACGAACTGCGGATCGAACCGCCGTCCGACGCGCTCCCAGAAATGCGCCGTGCGCAACCAGAATTCGCCGTGCGAAGGCGGCGCGTAGAGCGCGGCGGAATGGCGGTCGGATTCGAACCGCTCTTTGCGCAGCAGCGCCTCCAGCTGGCCGAAACTGTACGGACGGCCGACGCCGAACGGCGTGCCGTCGCGCCGCGCCCAGATCCCCGAACAATTCGGCACGATGAAGATGACGCGCCCCTCGGGCGCCAGGACCCGCCAGATCTCGGCCAGCAACGCGTCGGGGCGGTCGCAGGTCTCGAGCCCGTGGGCCACGATGAGGCGGTCGATGCCGCCCGCCTCGACAGGCCAGCGCGTCTCCTCGACCAGCGAGCACACGTTCGGGGCTCCGGCGGGCCAGTGCATCACCCCCTGCTCGCCCGGCATGAGCGCGATCACCCTGCCCGAGCGTTCGAGAAAAGGCCGAAGGAACGGAACGGCGAATCCGAACCCCGCGACGGTCTGTCCGCGCGTGTCCGGCCAGAGGCCCGCGACCGCCGATTGCAGCCGGCGTTGCGCGGACCGTCCCAGCCGGGTCCGGTAATAGAAGGCGCGCAGGTCGAGGACGTCCATGTGCATTGCGGGACTCCATCCGATCCGACACAGTGACGTCAAGCTCAAGCGAGGAGTCCGCCATGACGCTCGAGATCGTCACCGTGCCCTGCCGGACCGACAATTACGCCTATCTGCTGCGCGACGGCGGGTCGGGCGAGGTCGGCCTCGTCGACGCCCCGGAGGCCGCGCCGATCGAAGCGGCGCTTTCGGAACGCGGCTGGGGTCTGGATCTCATCCTGATCACCCACCATCACGACGACCACGTGGCGGCGGTCGCCGACCTCAGGCGCCGCCATGGCGCCAGGGTCGCCGGCGCGGCGGCGGACCGGCGCAGGCTGCCGGCGCTCGACATCGAACTGGCAGAAGGGGACACGGTCGCGCTGGGCGACAGCAGGGCGCTCGTGCTCGACGTTCCCGGGCACACGGTCGGCCACGTCGCCTATTATTTCCCCGAGGACGCGGCCGTCTTCACCGCCGACAGCCTGATGGTCATGGGCTGCGGCAGGCTCTTCGAGGGAACGCCCGGGCAGATGTGGTCGAGCCTCGCCAGGCTCGCCGCGCTGCCGCCGGAGACCCTCGTCCATTCGGGACACGAATACACCGAGGCCAACGCGCGTTTCGCTCTCAGCGTGGATCCGGAAAACGCCGACCTCGTGGCCCGGGCGGCAGATATCGCCGCCGCCCGGGCGCGCGGCGAGGCGACCGTGCCCGCGCGCCTCGACCTCGAACGCGCCACCAACCCGTTCCTCCGGGCGGGCGACCCGGCCTTGAAAGTCCGGATCGGAATGCCAAATGCGACGGACGAGCAGGCGTTCGCGGAGATCCGTCGACGCAAGGACGCCTTCTGAAAACGCCCGATCACGTTTTCACCTCAGCCACGCTCCGGTCAATTTATTTTTTGCTCTCCGGCGAGAGCGCGCGCATAATCACCCTTGAAGCGCGCGGAATAAAACCGAAGTTTAACAGGTGCCGGGTAAGACTGAAAACCTTGCCCACGTCGGCTCCCCGGGTCGGCGGGTTCATACCGGAAGGACGCGGAAGACATGCCCTCATTCTCGAGCACACTCGAAACCGCAATCCATAACGCTCTCGGGCACGCCAACGAGCGGAAGCACGAACTGGCGACGCTCGAGCATCTTCTGCTCGCGCTGGTCGACGAACCGGACGCGATGCGGGTGATGAAGGCCTGCGGCGTCGATGTCGAGAAGCTGCGCAAGACCATCGTCGCCTTCCTCGACGAGGAGCTCGACGCGCTGATCTCGGACATCGAAGGCTCCGAAGCCGCGCCGACCACCGGGTTCCAGCGGGTGATCCAGCGCGCCGCGATCCACGTCCAGAGCTCGGGCCGGTCCGAGGTCACGGGCGCCAACGTGCTCGTCGCGATCTTCGCCGAGCGCGAGAGCCACGCCGCGTATTTCCTGCAGGAGCAGGACATGACCCGCTACGACGCGGTCAATTACATCAGCCACGGCGTCGCCAAGGATCCGTCCTACGGCGAGGCCCGTCCCGTGAAGGGCGTCGAGACGGCGTCGGAATCGAAATCGCAGGCCAGAGAGGGCGGCAAGGACGCCGAGGAGACCGCGCTGCAGAAATACTGCGTCGATCTCAACGAGAAGTCCCGCGAGGGCGGGGTCGATCCGCTGATCGGCCGCGAGCACGAGGTCGAGCGCTGCATCCAGGTCCTGTGCCGCCGGCGCAAGAACAACCCGCTGCTGGTGGGCGATCCCGGCGTGGGCAAGACCGCCATCGCCGAGGGGCTGGCGCGCAAGATCGTCGACGGCGACACGCCGAACGTTCTCGCGGACACGACGATCTATTCGCTCGACATGGGCGCGCTTTTGGCCGGAACCCGCTATCGCGGCGATTTCGAGGAGCGGCTCAAGGCGGTGATGAAGGAGCTCGAGGCGCATCCCGACGCGATCCTCTTCATCGACGAGATCCATACCGTGATCGGCGCCGGCGCGACCAGCGGCGGGGCGATGGACGCCTCGAACCTGCTGAAGCCCGCGCTCCAGTCCGGCAGCCTGCGCTGCATGGGCTCGACCACGTACAAGGAATACCGCCAGCATTTCGAGAAGGACCGCGCGCTCAGCCGCCGGTTCCAGAAGATCGACGTGAACGAGCCCTCGATCGAGGACGCGTTCAAGATCCTCAAGGGTCTCAAGCCCTATTTCGAGGAGCATCACGACATCCGCTACACGGCCGACGCGATCCGCACGGCGGTGGATCTGTCGGCGCGCTACATCCACGACCGCAAGCTGCCCGACAAGGCGATCGACGTGATCGACGAGGCGGGCGCGGCGCAGCATCTGCTGCCCGAGAGCCGGCGGCGCAAGACGATCACCACCAAGGAGATCGAGGCGGTCGTCGCGAAGATCGCCCGCATCCCGCCGAAAAACGTCTCCAAGGACGACGCGGAAGTGCTCAAGGATCTCGAGGCCTCGCTCAAGCGGCTGGTCTTCGGTCAGGACAAGGCCATCGAGGCGCTCTCGCTCGGCGATCAAACTCAGCCGCGCGGGTCTGCGCGAGCCGGAGAAGCCGATCGGCAACTACCTCTTCACCGGCCCCACGGGCGTCGGCAAGACCGAGGTGGCCAAGCGGCTGTCCGAGACGCTCGGCGTCGAACTGCTGCGCTTCGACATGTCGGAATACATGGAGAAGCACACGGTCAGCCGCCTGATCGGCGCGCCGCCGGGCTATGTCGGCTTCGACCAGGGCGGACTTCTGACCGACGGCGTCGACCAGCATCCGCATTGCGTGCTGCTGCTCGACGAGATGGAGAAGGCGCATCCGGACGTCTACAACATCCTTCTGCAGGTGATGGATAACGGCAAGCTGACCGACCACAACGGCCGGACGGTGGATTTCCGCAACGTCGTGCTGATCATGACCTCGAACGCCGGCGCCGCCGAACAGGCCAAAAACGCGCTCGGCTTCGGCCGCGAACGGCGCGAGGGAGAGGACACGATCGCGGTCGAGAAGATGTTCACGCCGGAATTCCGCAACCGGCTCGACGCGGTGATCAGCTTCTCGGCGCTGCCGAAGCCGGTCATCATGCAGGTGGTCGAGAAGTTCGTCCTCCAGCTCGAGGCGCAGCTCATGGACCGCAACGTCCAGATCGACCTGTCGCCGGAGGCCGCCGCCTGGCTCGCCGACAAGGGCTATGACGAGCGGATGGGCGCGCGCCCGCTCGGCCGCGTGATCCAGGAGAACATCAAGAAACCGCTCGCCGAGGAGCTTCTGTTCGGCAAGCTGACGAAGGGCGGCGTCGTCCATGTGCTGGTCCGCGACGACAAGCTCGATCTCCGGATCGAGCCTGCCGCGACCCCGCGCATCCAGAGCGGCAAGCCGCCGCTGCTGACGGCCGAGTAGCCGCCGTCGAGACACGGATGAGCGAAAAGGGCGGAGCCTCGGCTCCGCCCTTTTCGTTTTGCTCAAAAGATCCGGTCCAGTCGGCCGCGATGGCCGCGCCGGTCAGCTCAGCGAGCGAGCCGGCAATGGCCGTGACCGCCTCGCTCCGGGGATCGGCCCGGCAAGCCTCCGCCACGTCCGCGATGTTCTCGGGGCGACGACGACGTGGCCGTCCTCATCCTCGCAGGGCGCGAGGCGCAGAGGCACCACGACCGTCATGGGTCATGTCGGCCTGCTTCAGCGGCGTCCCGAGTTCCGGATTGCCGTGATGAGCAGCTCTGCCGGACGCATCTCGAGGCCGGCGTTTTCCGCGTCGCCGGAATGGTCCACACGCGCGATGACGCTGGAGCTGGCTTTCGCGGCGAAAGGGCCCGCTCCCAGCGTCGCGCTGAACCCCGTCCCGTCCCGTCTTCCGTTTGGTTCCGGTATGCGCCATGGCCTCACGTCACAGTCGCGCGCTCAGGATGCCATCCGTGGCACCGACGCGAACGGGCTGAGTCCGAGCCAATGCTGCATCGACTCCGCGATCTGGCGGTCGCCATCGAATTCGATCAGGTCGGCGGACCTCGCCACCGTCGTCAGTCCCATCCAGATCGCGGTCATGGTGCGAAGGTCGGTCGTCACGAAGAGATCGACATCGAACCCCGGATCCGACCAGCAGAGATCGACGTCGCCCGATGGCCCGACGACCATCCACCAGTCACGCTTGGTGGACGGAAGCTCC
This sequence comes from uncultured Alphaproteobacteria bacterium, assembly GCA_963798765.1. Lineage (GTDB taxonomy): Bacteria > Pseudomonadota > Alphaproteobacteria > Rhodobacterales > Rhodobacteraceae > Amaricoccus. The sequence continues at coordinate 661,628 of CAWCUP010000020.1, forward strand.
GGGTAGCGGAACTGTACCACCGTGCGTTTCGCCGGCAGCGGGGAAGCATCGAGGTTGCGCCGCATGTCCCACATCAGGAGCGACGGGTCGAGATTCTTGAGAGAAAGCTGTGATTCGACCCATTTCTGACCCCATATTCCCATCGATTCGATGACCGGAAAAAGATCCTTCCCCGCCGGCGTCAGGGTGTATTCATGGATCCCCTGCTCGGCCTTGAGCGCCGTCCGATCGACGATGCCGGCCGCTTCGAGTTCTTTCAGCCGGCGAGAAAGCAGGCTCCGCGACATCTTCGGAACCCCGCGCTGGATGTCGTTGAAGCGTGTCGATCCGGCGATCAGTTCACGCAAAAGCACCATCGTCCACCGAGTGCAGAGTATTTCCGCCGCCATCGCGACAGGACAGAACTGCTTGTAGCTTGCTTCAGCCATCGGACGCCCCCTTATGCCACCGCCGCAAGTCTGGGTACGATAGCACGTTTCCGCCAGTCCAGAAACGGAACCGGCCGGTCCAGTTCCGTCACTGGTTCGGGCCGATGCCGAGGCGCACCCCTTTTCGATCGGAGACAGTTCCCGAAGCCCGAGCACCTCGGCCTGGCGGGACTCCAAAATCGGAGGGGTGACGAGAGATGACCGTATCAATTGCCGGACTGGACGGAAGCAGACACGTCGCGGACGACGCGGCCGTTGAACATCTTCGGGAAACGGTGTCAGGAGCCGTCGTCCTGGAGGGCGGGCAGGGCTACGACGAGGCTCGAACGCTCTGGAACGCCATGGTCGACCGCAAGCCGGGTCTCGTGATCCGCGCCGCCGATTCCGCGGACATCCAGGCCGCGGTGGATTTCGCCCGGGACAACGGGTTCCTGATGGCGATCCGCTCCGGCGGTCATCAGATCGCCGGTCATGCGGTGGCGGAAGGCGCGATCCTGCTGGATCTGTCGCGGATGAAAACCGTTCAGGTGGACGCGGCCGGCAGAACTGCGCGTGTCGCGCCGGGAGCCACTCTCGCGGACGTGGACGCGGCGACCCAGGCGCATGGGCTGGCGGTGCCGACCGGCATCAATTCGACGACCGGCATCGCCGGGCTCACGCTGGGGGGCGGTTTCGGCTGGATCACCCGCAAGTTCGGAATGACCATCGACAACCTGATCTCCGCGGAGATCGTCACCGCCGACGGCAAGCTGCGACAGGCGAGCGCTTCCGAGAACCCCGATCTCTTCTGGGCGATCCGCGGCGGCGGCGGCAATTTCGGGGTGGTAACCTCGTTCGAGTTCCGGCTTCACCCGGTCGGCCCGGAGGTGCTGTCCGGCCTGATCGTGCATCCCATCGCCGATGCGGCGAGCCTCCTGAAGGAGTACCGCAGGATCGCCGACACGGCTCCGGACGAGCTGACGGTCTGGTCGGTCATGCGCAAGGCGCCGCCGCTGCCGTTCCTGCCCGAGGAATGGCACGGGCGCGAGGTGCTGGTCTTCGCGGCCTGCTATTCCGGAGACATGGCGGAGGGCGAGGCCGCGATGGCGGAGCTGCGCGGGCTGGGAAAACCCATCGCCGACGTGATCGGCCCGCATCCTTTCGCGGGCTGGCAGATGGCGTTCGATCCGCTGCTGACGCCGGGCGCGCGGAACTACTGGAAGAGCCACGATTTCACCGCGCTGAGCGACCCGGCGATCGCGGTGATCCTCGACGGAATAGAACGCTTGCCGGACGAGGAATGCGAGGTGTTCATCGCGCATGTCGGTGGAGCCATGGCCAGGGTGCCCGCCGATGACACCGCCTATCCGCAGCGGAACGCGCATTTCATCATGAACGTTCACACGCGCTGGCGCGACGCCGCGAAGGACGACGCCTGCAAGGCCTGGGCGCGCGCGCTCTTCGATGCGGCGGCACCCCATTCGACCGGCAGCGCCTACGTCAACTTCATGCCGGACGACGAGATCGAAAGGATCGGCGGGGTCTACGGCGGCAACATGCGCCGGCTCGCGGAGATCAAGGGCAAGTACGATCCGGGCAACCTGTTCCGCCTGAACCACAACATCGCGCCCGTCGGCGTGGCGGTCGCCGCGCAGTAGCCTCCGACACCCGGGGGCGGAGCCATCGCTCCGCCCCCGGGCGGGTCAGCTCGAGGCGAGGGTCACCCCTTGTTCATCCGCTGCTCGATGAGATCGTCCACCACGCCGGGATCCGCGAGGGTGGAGGTGTCGCCAAGCGCGCCGTAGTCGTTCTCGGCGATCTTGCGCAGGATGCGGCGCATGATCTTGCCCGAGCGGGTTTTGGGAAGGCCGGGCGCCCATTGGATCAGGTCCGGCGAGGCGATGGGGCCGATCTCCTTGCGGACCCAGGTCCGGAGTTCCTTGCGCAGCTCCTCGGTGTATTCCTCGCCGGCATTGAGAGTGACGTAAGCGTAAATTCCCTGCCCCTTGATGTCATGCGGGTAGCCGACCACGGCCGCCTCCGACACTTTCGGATGCGCCACCAGCGCGCTTTCGACCTCGGCGGTCCCCATGCGGTGACCGGAGACGTTGATCACGTCATCCACCCGCCCGGTGATCCAGTAATAGCCGTCCTCGTCCCGCCGGCAGCCGTCGCCGGAAAAATAGTAGCCTTTGTACTGGCTGAAATAGGTGTCGACGAACCGGTCGTGGTCGCCGTAGATCGTGCGCATCTGGCCGGGCCAGCTGTCGGCGAGCGCCAGAACGCCCTCGCATTTCGTCTCGGCGATCTCCGCGCCCGTCGCGGGCTCCAGCACCACCGGCTGCACGCCGAAGAGCGGCCTGGTCGCCGATCCGGGCTTGGTCGGGGTGGCGCCGGGCAGCGGAGAGATCAGGATGCCGCCGGTCTCGGTCTGCCACCAGGTGTCGACGATCGGGCATTTCTCCTTGCCCACGACCTCGTTGTACCAGTTCCACGCCTCCGGATTGATCGGCTCGCCGACCGAGCCGAGAATGCGCAGCGAGGAGAGGTCGCACTTGTCCACATGCTCGCGGCCCTGCCCCATCAGCGCGCGGATCGCGGTGGGCGCGGTGTAGAAGATGTTGACCTTGTGCTTCTCGCAGACCTGCCAGAACCTTCCCGCGTCGGGAAAGGTCGGCACGCCCTCGAACATCACCGTCGTCGCGCCGTTGGCGAGCGGTCCGTAGACGATGTAGCTGTGGCCGGTGACCCAGCCCACGTCGGCGGTGCACCAGTAGACCTCGCCCTCGTGGTAATCGAAAACCGTCTCGTGCGTCAGCGCGGCATAGGTCAGGTAGCCGCCGGTCGTGTGCACGACGCCCTTGGGAGCCCCGGTCGAGCCGGACGTGTAGAGGATGAAGAGCGGATCCTCGGCGCTCATCGCGACCGGCTCGCAATGGTCCGAGACGCGCTCCATCTCCTCGTGGAGCCAATGGTCGCGGTCGGCGTCCCAGGCGATCTCACCGCCGGTGCGCCGCACGACAAGCTGCTTCACCCCGGTCATGCCGGCGAGCGCCTTGTCCGCGTTCGCCTTGAGCGGCGTGTGCCGGCCGCCGCGCGGCGCCTCGTCGGCCGTGATGACGAGCTTGGCGCCCGATCCTTCGATGCGCGCCCTCAGAGCGTCCGCCGAGAAGCCCGCGAAGACGATGGAATGGATCGCGCCGATGCGCGCGCAGGCGAGCATGGCGTAGGCGGCCTGCGGGATCATCGGCATGTAGAGGATGACGCGGTCGCCCTTTTTCACGCCCATCGCGTGCAGGACGTTGCCGAATTTGGAGACCTTCTCGTACAGTTCCTGATAGCTGATGTGCTCGGAGACGCCCGGATCGTCGCTTTCCCAGATGATCGCCGTCTGATGCGCGCGCTTCTCCAGATGCCGGTCGACGCAGTTCGCAGAGACGTTCAGCTTGCCGTCCTCGAACCATTTGATCGACACGTTGTGATAGTCGAACGACGTGTTCTTGACCTTGGTGAAGGGCTTGATCCAGTCGAGCCGCCTGCCCTGTTCCCCCCAGAACGCGTCAGGATCGGCGATGGACGCGGCGTACATGGCATCGTACTGCTCGGCGTTGACGTTCGCGTTCGCGACGATCTCGTCCGAAGGCTTCCAGGTCTGGTCGGTCATTGGCGTCTCCACTCCATGCGGTCTGATTTTCGCGGCCTTCGCGGGCATCACGCCCTTGCCCGGCACGCGCCGGAACCGGCTCTTGTCGCGCAGCTTTGTATTGTCTCCGTCCGGATTTGTAAAATATTATGTCTGCTGCACTGCAAAAATATGCCACGGCATACCGAAAATCCCGTCACTCCAGAAGCTTGCTGAACCCGTCCCGGTGCCGGTCGACGGCCTCCGCGCCTCGAACAGATGAAATCCTCCGCGCCGGTGGCGCGCAAGCAATTCTCGCGGCGGGATCCGGCGCCGCCTCGTTCCGGCCGTCCGGGAGCGGGCCGCCGTCAGTCCTCCGACAGCTTCGGCGCCGCGATGCCGGTATCCGGCCGGTCGAAACGGACTTTGACGTAGGATCCCGGCGCGGGCTCGATCACGCCGAGTTTCGCGCCGGGTTCGCGGGCGGCGACGAGACGCCCGGAGCGCTTTCTCAGCCAGGCGTCCCAGTCGGGCCACCAGCTTCCCGCGGTCTCCTCGGCTCCTTCGACCCATTCGGACAGCGTCGGCCTGGACATGTCCGGATTGGTCCAGAACTGGTACTTGCCGGCGGCGGGCGGATTGACGACGCCCGCGATGTGACCCGAGCCCGACAGCACGAAGCGCACGTCGGCCTTGGTCATCTCCTTGGCGCCGCGATAGACCGAGGCGGACGGCGCGATGTGATCCTCCTTGGTCGCCACGTGATAGACCGGGCCGCGGATGTCCGAGAGCGCGATGGGCTGGCCCTTCACCGTAAGCCCCCCTTTGACGAAGGCGTTCCGCACGTAGAAGCTGTCGAGGTAGTAGTTGTGGACCTTCGCCGGCATCGCCGTCGAATCCGCGTTCCAGTAGAGCAGATCGAACGGGAACGGGTCCTTGCCCAGCATGTAGTTGCTGACGACGTAGCCCCAGATCAGGTCGTTGGCGCGCAGCATGTTGAACGCGTCCGCCATCTTGTTGGCGGGCATGTATCCCTGCTCCATCTCCTCGTCGATCACGTCGATCGTGTGGTCGTCGACGAAGATCTGAAGCTCGCCCGCGTCCTCGAAATCGAGCTGCGCGGTGAAGAAGGTCGCCGACGCCACGCGCTTGTCCTTCTCGCGCCCCATCCAGGCCATGAGGTTGCCGGTCATCGTGCCGCCGATGCAGTACGAGGCGACGTGCAGGCTCTTCTGGCCGGTCTCCTCGAGAACCTTGTCGATGGCGGCCGACGCGCCGTCGAACATGTAGTCCTCCCAGGTCTTGTCCTTCTGGCGCGCGTCCGGATTGACCCATGAGATCATGAAGACGGTGTGGCCCTGCGCCACAAGCCATTTGACCAGGCTCTTCTTCTCGTTCAGGTCGAGCACGTAGTATTTGTTGATCCAGGGCGGGATGAAGAGGATCGGTTTGGCGCGCACCTTCTCGGTGCTCGGCGCGTACTGGATCAGCTGGCAGATGTCGTTCTGCCAGATCACGGCGCCGGGCGAGACCGCGGTGTTGCGGCCCACCTCGAAGGCGTCCATGTCCGTCTGCCGGATCAGAAGCTTGCCCTTGCCCCGTTCGAGGTCCGACAGCATCATCTTGAGCCCGCGCACGAGGTTGTCGCCCTTCTCGGTGATCGTCGCCTCGAGCACCTCCGGGTTGAGCGCGAAGAAGTTGGCCGGGTTCATCGCCTCGACGAACTGGCGCGTGTAGAACGCGGCCTTGCGCCGGTCCTTCGGATCCATGTCGCCGACGGTCCCGACCGAGTCCTGGACGAAGCCCGACGTCAGCAGATAGCTCTGCTTGAGATAGTCGAAGAGCGCGTTCTCGGACCATTCCTTGTGGGAGAAACGCTTGTCCGGCTTCATCATGTGCGGAAGATCCAGCTCGTCCTTCGCCTCGGGGGCGCCGATCCATTTGAGCATGGCGTTCTGCCAGAGCGCGTTCTGCGCGGCCCAGTAGTCCAGCGTCATGTCCGCGACCTGCTGCGGGTTGTCCAACATGGTCCGATAGAGCTCGACGAAGCTCGGCCAGGTGTGGAGCGGGTCCGGATGCTTCGCGCCGCCGCCGTCCTGGAGCTGCGCGGAAAGGAACCGCTGCCAGATGCGGCTCGAGATGTCGAACACCTCCGCCATGTTGTGGGCCATGTGCTGGCCCTGTTCCGCGAGCGTGTCGCCCTCCTGTCCGTCGGTCATGCCGCGCCTCCCGCCGTTTCGGTTTCCCCGATGCTATCGTCTGGAGGCGCGGGAAGCCATGCCGTTGACGCGTCGCGCCGGGGCCGCGTCGGGAACCCGGCGGGCGGCGTGGCGTTGAGGCGGGGCAAAACGCGACGGGGAAGGCGGCCGGAAACCGGACGCCGCCGACGCGGAAATCAAGGAGACCATCATGAACAGCATCATCTACATCGTCGGCCTCGTCGTCGTGGTTCTCGCGGTCCTGTCTTTCGTCGGTCTCGCCTGACGCTTGCCGCGGTGACGCGCGCGGTCTAGCAGGAAGCGGACGACGCGAGGACGGAGCGCGGGGCTTGGATCACCGGGGGACGCGACTGACGCTTGCGATCTTGTCATGCGCGGCCCTTCTCGCCGGATGCGGAATCCCCCCGGAAGCGCGGCGGGATCTGCCGCCCGTCTCGACGGGCCCGGCCCCGTCGCTCGCGCCCACCGCGTCCTTCGACGCGCCGCGCGCGCGGGTCGCGCGAAGCTCGGAAGAGCTGAGCGACGGCGCGTCCGACCTCGACTTCCGTGCCGACCGGCTTCGCTCGCAGGCCGACGCGCTCGCCGCTCCCGTCCTGACGGACGCCGAACGCGACCGTCTGGCCGCCGGGACGTGAGGTCGCCGCTCGACCGGCGGAAACGCGAGCGCGGCAAGAGTTCAGCCCCGATCGCGTGACCCGTGCCAGTCTCGCCCCCGATCGGCTGGCCGAATGGGAGTCGGGAACCCGCATCCCGTGGATCCTTTCGACGGGCGATACTGAGAACGATCGACGCCCGCACGCTCGGCCGATCTGGTCTGACGCGGCGGCCGCACGATCCGCCGACGCGTTTCCCACGCCTTCCAGACCGTCCGGGCGCCCGGTTGACGGCCGGTCCGAGCGTATTCTTGCCACGGGACCTGGCGGAGCCTACAAGGCGCGGGTCCCGTCCCCGCGCCGAGGGAAACCGCCATGGCCGAAGAATTCTACCGGATCAAGCGCCTGCCGCCCTACATCTTCGCCGAGGTGAACCGTCTCAAGGCGAAGTACCGCGCCGAGGGAATGGACATCATCGACTTCGGCATGGGCAATCCGGACATGGATACGCCCTCCCACATCGTCGAGAAGCTGGTCGAGACGGTCAGGAGGCCCCGCACGCACCGCTATTCAGCCTCCAAGGGAATTCCCGGCCTGCGCCGGGCCCAGGCCGGCTATTACGCCCGGCGATTCGACGTGAAGCTCGACCCCGAGACCGAGGTGATCGCGACCCTGGGCTCCAAGGAGGGCCTCGCCAATCTCGCCATGGCCATCACCGCCCCCGGCGACGTGATGCTCGTCCCGAACCCCAGCTATCCCATCCATCCGTACGGCTTCATGATCGCAGGCGGCACGCTTCGCCACGTGCCGGCGCTCCATGACGGGCGCTTCGATCCGGAGGCGTACATCCGCGCGCTGGAACGCGCCGTGATGCATTCGGTGCCCAAACCCGTCGCGGTGGTGGTGTCGTTCCCGTCGAACCCGACCGCGCAGACCTGCGATCTCGATTTCTACCGCGATCTCATCGCTTTCGCGAAGAAGCACCACCTCTGGGTGCTCAGCGATCTGGCCTATGCGGAGATCTATTTCGACGACAACCCGCCCCCGTCCGTTCTCCAGGTCGAAGGCGCGCGGGATGTCGCCGTCGAGTTCACCTCGCTCTCGAAGACTTACGCCATGCCGGGCTGGCGGATGGGCTTCGCGGTCGGGAACCGGCGCCTGATCGACGCGCTGACGCGGATCAAATCCTATCTCGACTATGGCGCCTTCACGCCGGTCCAGGTGGCCGCGGCGGCGGCTCTCAACGGGCCGGACGACTGCATCGCCGAGATCCGCGCGATCTATCGCTCCCGCCGGGACGTGCTGGTCGAGACGATGGGCCGCGCGGGCTGGGACATCCCCGCGCCGCCCGCGACGATGTTCGCCTGGGCGCCGGTGCCGGAGCCCTTCGCCGCGATCGGCTCGATGGGGTTCTCCAAGGTGCTGCTCAAGGAGGCCGAGGTCGCCGTCGCGCCCGGCATCGGCTTCGGCGAATACGGCGAGGGCTTCGTGCGGCTCGGTCTGGTCGAAAACGAGCACCGCATCCGCCAGGCGGCGCGCGGCGTGCGCAAGGTCATGCAGAACGCCGAGGCGATCCTCGCGCGCCACCACGCGGAGGAGGAGGCGGCGTGAGTGCCGAGGACTGGGATTTCGAGCATCAGCGGCTGGAGACCGAGGCGAGCGTGTCGAAGATCCGCTCCGAAACGGGGCTCGGTAAGGACGCGCGCGTCGATCTCGATCTGGAGTTCACGCCGACCTCCGACGGATCGGACGCGCCCGCAACACTCAAGGCGCTGGGCATGTTCGGCTATGCGGCGGACGTGGAGGACGGACGGATCCAGGTGACCGTGCCGGACGTCGCGTTCGACGCCGCCGAGATCTGGCGGCACGAGGAGCGCACGAGCCGGATCGCTCTGGCGCGGGGCTTCGAGCCGGACGGCTGGGGCTTTCAGGAGCCCTGAGGTAGGCGATTGCGGGGCGGGCGGCGGCCCGCTACGAGGAGCCGGACATTCCACCTTTTCCGGAGACACACATGAGCAGCCCCCTTCGCCTCGCGATCGCCGGGCTTGGAACCGTGGGCGCGGGAATCGTGCGGATGCTCGCGGAGAACGGCGACGTGATCGCGGCGCGGGCCGGCAGGCCGGTCGAGATCGTCGCGGTCTCGGCGCGCTCGCGCGGCCGGGACCGGGGCGTGGACATCTCGGGCTTCGCCTGGGAGGACGATCCGGTCGCGATGGCGCGTCGCGACGACGTCGACGTCCTGATCGAGGTGATGGGCGGCGAGGACGGACCGGCGCGGGCCGCGACGCTGGCGGCCCTCGGATCCGGCAGGCACGTCGTCACCGCCAACAAGGCGCTGATGGCGCGGCATGGCCAGGACATGGCGGAGCGGGCGGAATCAGCCGGCGTGGCGTTGCGGTACGAGGCGGCGGTGGCCGGCGGAATCCCGATCGTCAAGGCGCTCGCGGAAGGGCTCGCCGGCAACCGGATCGACCGGGTTCTGGGCGTCATGAACGGCACCTGCAACTACATCCTGACAATGATGGAGGAGACCGGCGCCGCCTATGCGGACGTGCTGGCGGACGCGCAGAGGCTCGGCTACGCCGAGGCGGACCCGGCCTTTGACGTCGGCGGGATGGACGCGGCGCAGAAGCTGGCGCTCCTGGCGGCGGCGGCGTTCGGGACGCGGGTCGACATCGACGGCGTGGTGGTCGAGGGGATCGAGCGGGTCAGCCTGACCGACATCACCCACGCGGCCGACATGGGATACCGGATCAAGCTCCTTGGCGTGGCGCGGATGAACGCGGGCGGCCTCGAGACGCGGATGCAGCCTTGTCTGGTCCCGGCGGACTCGCCGCTCGGGCAGCTCGAGGGCGTCACCAACATGGTGGCGGTGGAGGGCGACTTCGTCGGCCGGATCGTGATGCAGGGCCCCGGCGCGGGCGCCGGGCCGACGGCCTCGGCGATCATCGCGGACGTGGTGGACATCGCGCGCGGTCTGGCGATGCCGGCGTTCGGCCGGCCGGCGGCGGGCCTGGTCGCGGCGCCGGTCTCGGCGGACGGAAGCGAGGCGGCGTATTACCTGCAATTCGGCCTGGTCGATTCGCCGGGCGTGCTGGCGCAGGTGGCGGCGGCGCTCGGGCGGAGCGGCATCTCGATCAACCGGATGCGGCAATACGAGCATTCCGAGGCCGAGGCGCCGGTTCTGATCGTCACGCATCGGACCGGCCGCGCGGCGCTCGACGCGGCGCTGGCGGAGATCGCCGGGCTGGACGTGTGCCGGGCCGATCCCGTGGCGATCCGAATCGAAGACGTCTGAACCGCGCGGAGACCCGGCGGGTGCCGCCGCCGGCAGGTCCGGGTCAGACCTGGGGAGGGGGCGGAGGCCGGTCGCCCCGCCCGCCTTCCCGGACGCCGTCGTTCCAGGGGCGATCCCCCGAACGGCGCGGCGCGGCGCCGGGCGCGAGCAAAAGTTGCCGGAGTTTGCGGGCGCCCATCACCAGCCCGAAGCCCGCCCCGCCGAGCCAGAGGGTCATGAGCAGCATCGCCATCGGCTCGCCGCTCGCGACCGCCCGCGCCAGTCCGTAGAGCACGACCATCATCCCGGCCGCCCATACCACCAGCCAGACGACCATGAACCCGATCGCGATCCTCTCTCCGCGGGCGCGCGCCATGCGGGTTCAGTTCTGGTTGCGCTGACGATAGGTCAGACGGCGGACCGATCCGGTTTTGGAGCGCATCAGGATGGTCTCGGTCTCGAGATATTCCCCGTCGCGTCGCGCCCCCGTGACGATGGAGCCGTCCGTGACCCCGGTCGCCGCGAAGATCACGTCGGCGGTCACCATGTCGTCGCGGGAATACACCCGGTCGAGATCGTCGATCCCCGCCTTTTTCGCGCGCGCGCGCTCGTCGTCGTTGCGGAACAGGAGGCGGCCCATCATCTGCCCGCCCATGCATTTCAGCGCCGCGGCGGCCAGCACGCCCTCCGGCGCGCCGCCCGATCCCATGTACATGTCGATCCCGGTCTTGGCGTATTCGGCGCAGTGGATCACCCCGGCCACGTCGCCGTCCGTGATCAGCCGGATCCGCGCGCCGGTCGCGCGGATCTCGGCGATCAGCGCCTCGTGGCGCGGCCGCTCGAGAACGCAGACCATGATGTCGTGCGGACGGCAGGTCTTGGCTCCGGCCAGGGCGGCGATCCGCTCGGTCGGCGTCATGTCCAAGCTCACCACCCCCTCCGCGTAGCCCGGTCCGACCGCCAGCTTGTCCATGTAGACGTCCGGCGCGTGCAGCATCGAGCCGCGCGGCCCCATCGCGATCACCGCCAGCGCGTTGGGCATGTCCTTGGCGGTCAGCGTCGTGCCCTCCAGGGGATCAAGCGCGATGTCGACCGCGGGTCCGCTCCCCGATCCGACCTCCTCGCCGATGTAGAGCATCGGCGCCTCGTCGCGCTCGCCCTCGCCGATCACCACGACGCCTTGGATGTCGAGCATGTTGAGCTGGTTGCGCATCGCGTCGACGGCGGCCTGGTCGGCGGCCTTCTCGTCGCCGCTGCCGATGAGGTTGGCGGCGGCGATCGCCGCCTGTTCCGAGACGCGGGCGAGACCGAGCGACAGCATTCGGTCGGCGAAGATGGGATCGTCGGACATTGGCGGACGCCTTTCAAACGCGTGTGACGCGGCGTTTCTAGGCGCGCCGGCCAGGTTCGGCAAGCCGGAGGGGCGCGGACGTCATTTGCGGTTCGTCATCGCCGCCGCTGCCGGCCGGAACCGGCTCGGGGGCGCGTCGGACCAGCGGCGCATGGCGCGGGTGAGGCTCGACTGGTCGGAATAGCCGAGATCGGCGGAGATCCGGCCCACCGCGTCGCGGCCCTCCGCCAGCCGGCTCAGCGCCTGCTCGCGGCGCAGGGCGTCGACGATGTCGGAGAGTGACGTGTTCTCGGCGGCCAGACGTCGCTGGAGCGTGCGCGGGCTCATTCCGGCCAGGTCGGCGATCTCGCCGATCCGCGCCGGGCGGTCCTCGAGGATGCCCGGAAGGATCAGCCGCAGAGAGCCGGCCAGCGTGCCGTCGCCGCGGATGGGTTGGAGATCGAACGGGCCGCGATCGCGCATCGGGTTGAGATAGGGCCTGTCGAGCACGGAATCGCGCAGAGCGACGGTGAGGGTGCGGTCGGTCGCGGCCTTCGGCGTGCCGTCGAGAAAGGGCTCGAGATGATCGAGGCCCGCCTGCGGGTGGGGAACGAGCGATGCCCCGGCGAGGCGCGGACCGGCAAGGCCGCAGCCCGACGTGAGCGCCCGGATCAGGGCGGCGATGTATTGATGGCAGATATGGAGAGCCGCGTCGTCGATGGCGGTGACGAACCAGTGGCGGATGGTGAGGCGGTCGCCGTCTTGGCGCACGATGAACTGCTCGTGGGAGGAGTGATGCGGATAGGCGCGCATCAACCGGTGGAGCGCCTCCCGGGGAGTCCGGGCGCCGAGGGCGAGGCGGCCGACGGTCGAAAGCTGCGCGAGAGAGGTCTCGGTGACGACGCGGCAGCCGGTATCGGGCCCCTGGCTCTCGGCGAGCGCGGCGAAAAAGCGGATCCCGGCATGGAGGGCGATCGGGCGTTCCGGCTCGTCGAGCAGCGTGGTCGGCAGACCGGCCTCCTCGAGCCGCCGCGTCCGGTCGAGGCCACGCTCGCGCATCCACAGGAGCGGGGGAGCGAGGGCCGCCGCCCGAACGAGGGGAACGTGTTTGGCCATGGATCCTCGGACCTTTTCAGGCCGACACGGTCGACAAGGTGGCGCGTGCTGTCAAACGGAATCGGCCGGAGGCGGCTAGCCTGCGGCCGATTTCAACGTCGCGAGGAACTGAGACATGTGGAATTTCACGGGACGGGGCCGGATGACCTTGCTCGCGCTTGGCTCTGGCCGTCGCCGCGCCGCCCGGTCTGCGGGCGCAGACCGTCACCGGCTCGCCGGGCTCGCCCAGCGCCACCACCACTCTGAACGGCCTGCAACTCCCGCCACCTCCGGCGCCGTTCGGCGGCGAGATCGGCACCGACACCGCCGAGTCGACGCCGTGGTGGTCGCCGCGCGTCGTCCCGCCCGCAGAAGCGCCGAACGTCCTGCTGATCATCACCGATGATTCCGGCTGGGGCATTCCCAGCACGTTCGGCGGCGTCATACCGTATCCGACGATGGACGCGCTGGCCGAGGACGGGCTGCGCTTCACCAGCATGCATTCCACCTCGCTCTGCTCGCCGACCCGCGCGGCGCTGATCACCGGGCGCAACCACCACAACGTCGGTTTCGGCGTGATCGCCGAGCAGTCGACCGGCTTTCCGGGCTACAACAGCATCATCGGCGAGGACAAGGCGACGGTCGGCCGGATCCTGCTCGACAACGGCTACAACACGTCGTGGTTCGGCAAGGACCACAACACCCCGGCGTTCGAGGCCAGCCAGGCCGGACCGTTCGACCAGTGGCCGACCGGCATGGGGTTCGAGTACTTCTACGGCTTCGTCGGCGGCGACGCCAACCAGTGGCAGCCGAACCTCTTCCGCAACACCACCCAGATCTATCCGTTCGACGGGGCGGAGGGCGAGTGGAACCTGGTCACCGCGATGGCCGACGACGCCATCGACTGGATCAGCCGGATGCACCAGACGAACCCGTCGAACCCGTTCTTCATCAAGTACGCGCCCGGCGCCACCCACGCTCCGCACCACCCGACCAAGGAATGGGTGGAGAAGATCGAGGCGATGAACCTCTTCGACGACGGCTGGAACGAGCTGCAGAAGACGATCTTCGAGAACCAGAAGAAGCTGGGCTATTTCGCGGAGGACGCCAAGATCACGCCCTGGCCCACGGACTACATCAAGGAGTGGGACCAGCTCACCGACGAGGAGAAGAAACTCTTCATCCGCCAGGTCGACGTCTTCGCCGCCTATTCGGCCTACTCGGACTACGAGATCGGGCGCATCGTCCAGTATCTCAAGGACATCGGCGAATACGAGAACACGCTGATAATCTACATCAACGGCGACAACGGGACGAGCGCCGAGGGCGGCCTGCTCGGCACCCCGAACGAGGTGGCCTATTTCAACGGCATCAACGAGATCCCCGTGGAAACCCAGATGAAGTGGTACGACGTCTGGGGCACCGAGGAGACCTACAACCACATGGCCGTGGGCTGGACATGGGCCTTCGACACGCCGTTTCCGTGGATGAAGCAGATCGCCTCCCAGCTCGGCGGGGTCCGGCAGAACATGACCGTGACCTGGCCCGCGAAGATCACCGACAAGGGTGCCAAGCGCGACCAGTTCCTGCACGTCATCGACGTCGTGCCGACGATCCTCGAGGTCGCCGGCATCACCCCGCCGCAGACCGTCGACGGGATCACCCAGGCGCCGATGGACGGCAAGAGCTTCGCCTACCTCTTCGATCCGGCGAACGCCGACGCGCCGCCGCCGCGCGACACCCAGTACTTCGAGATGATGGGGCAATGGGGCCTGTGGCAGAACGACTGGTTCCTCGCGACCAAGGTGAACCGGCCGCCCTGGATCGCGTTCGGCCCGACCAACGAGGACCCGCTGAACAACCAGACCTTTGAGCTCTACAACCTCAAGGACGACCCGACGCAGAGCACCGACATCGCCGCGCAGCATCCCGACATGGTGCGGAAGCTGCGGGAGAGGTTCGTCATGGAGGCCACCAAGTACCAGGTCTTCCCGCTCGACGCCTCCGTCGGCGAGCGGGTCGCGGCGCCGCGGCCGAACATCACGGCGGGCCGGGACGAGTTCGTCTACACCCGACCGATGGTCGGTCTGCCGCAGGGGGACTCGCCGAGCATTCTCAACACGTCGTACACGATCACGGCCGAGATCGAGGTGCCCGAGGGCGGCGCCGAGGGCATGATCCTGACCTCGGGCGGACGGTTCGCCGGGTACGGGTTCTACCTCAAGGACGGCAAGCCCGTCTTCCTGTGGAACCTCGTGGATCTCGAACGGATAAAGTGGGAGGGCACCGAGGCGCTCGCCACGGGCAAGCACACGCTCGAGTTCGACTTCGTCTATGACGGGCTCGGGGCTGGCACGCTCGCCTACAACGACATGAGCGGCGTCGGTCGGGGCGGCACCGGCACTCTGAAGGTCGACGGCACGGTGGTCGACACCAAGAAGATGGAGAAGACCCTGCCGATCATCCTGCAATGGGACGAGAGCTTCGACATCGGCTCGGACACTCTGACCGGAGTCAACGACGCCGACTACAAGCCGCCCTTCGCGCTGACGGCCAAGCTCGACAAGCTGACGCTCAAGGTCGACCGACCGCAGCTTTCCGAGGCCGACATCAAGGCGATCCAGGACGCCGCGAAGTCCGCGGCCGACTGAGGCGCGAAAAAGAGCGGGCCGTGCCGGTCATCTCCGGTGCGACCCGCTCCGTTCCAAACCCCCGCCCTCACCTTTCAGGAACGCTGGCGCCGGCGACCCGTTTCGGGGCATTAGGTCCCGATGAACTCTCCCGTGGATCCCGCCCCCGCTTTTCTCGGCGTCGCCTGCTCCGCCGGCGGCCGGCGCTGGGCCGGACCCACGCCCGGTCAGGAGAGGCTGGCGCAGGCGATCAGCCAGAGCGCCGGAGTTCCCGACATCGTCGGGCGCATCCTCGCGCGGCGCGGCGTCGCGCCGGCCGAGGCGGCGGCGTATCTGACGCCAACTCTCCGCGATCTGATGCCGGACCCCTCGCGTCTGCGCGACATGGACCTGGCGGCGGAGCGTCTGGCCTCGGCGGTCGAACATGCGGAGCGGATCGCCATCTTCGCGGATTACGACGTGGACGGGGGAAGCTCCGCCGCGCTTCTCACATGCTGGCTGCGGGGATGCGGGATGGGCGCCACGCTCTACGTCCCCGACCGGATCGACGAGGGCTACGGGCCGAACGTGCCGGCGATGCGCGGGCTGGGCGCGGCGCACGACCTGATACTCTGCGTCGATTGCGGGACGCTGAGCCACGAGCCGGTCGCCGCCGCCGTCTGCGACGTGGTCGTGGTGGACCATCATCAGGGCGGCGAGACGCTGCCGCCGGCGCTGGCGGTGGTGAACCCCAACCGGCAGGACGAGACCGGCGAGCTGGCGCATCTCTGCGCGGCGGGCGTCGTCTTCCTGCTGCTCGTCGCGACGAACCGGCTGATGCGCGCGCGCGGACGCGCGACGCCCGATCTCATGGGCATGCTCGATCTGGTGGCGCTCGCGACGGTGGCGGACGTCGCGCCGCTGATCGGCCTGAACCGGGCATTCGTGCGGCAGGGACTGGCGGTGATGGCCGGGCGAGGCCGACCGGGCATCGCGGCGCTGGCGGATGTCGGCGGGGCGAAAGGGGTCATCGGGACCTACGGCCTCGGGTTCATCCTCGGACCGCGCGTGAACGCCGGAGGGCGGATCGGCGCGGCGGATCTCGGCGCGCGGCTGCTCGCGACCGAGGACGCCTCGGAAGCCGCCGCGCTGGCGGAGCGTCTGCACGCGCTCAACGCCGAGCGGCGCGAGATCGAGGCCGGCGTGCTCGCCTCCGCGCGGGCGCAGGCCGAGGCGCGCGGAGTCGACGGACCGCTGGTCTGGGCGGCCGGCGAGGGATGGCATCCGGGCGTGGTCGGCATCGTCGCGGCGCGGCTGAAGGAGGCGTTCGGCCGTCCGGCGGTGGTGATCGGGTTCGACGGCGACGAGGGCAAAGGCTCCGCGCGGTCGGTGCGCGGCGTCGATCTGGGAGCGGGGATCGCCCGTCTGGTCCGCGAGGGACTGATCGCCAAGGGCGGCGGACACATGATGGCGGCGGGGCTGAGCCTGCGCCGCGACCAGCTGGAGCCGGCCATGGAGCGGCTGGGCGCGCTTCTGGCCGCCCAGGGCGCCGGGCGTATCGAGGCGGGAATCCTCGAGATCGACGGGCTGGTGACGCCGTCCGCTTCGACGCCGGACCTCGCCGATCTCATCGCCTCGGCCGGACCCTACGGCGCGGGCAACGCGGCGCCGCGCGTGGCCCTCGCCGCCGTGCGCGTGGCCCGCAGCCGCCGGGCCGGCGAAAGCCATCTCGCGCTGACGCTGACCGACGCCGCGGGCGGGAGGCTCGACGCGATGGCGTTCAGGGCCTTCGAGGGCCCGCTCGGGCCTGTTCTGGCGGACCGCGACGGCGCGCCGGTCCACATCGCCGGCCGGCTCGAACGGGATGATTGGGGCGGGCGGACGAAGGCGAAGCTGACCGTGGACGACGTCGCGATCCCGTCCTGAATGCCGCCGTCGCGGCCAAAATAGCCCCTTGATCACCCCGAAGCGCGACGATAAGTGTCCCGCCAGCGTGCGCCCTTCGTCTATCGGTTAGGACGTCAGGTTTTCAACCTGAAAAGACGGGTTCGACTCCCGTAGGGCGTACCATCACTACCCGGCTCCGGCCGGCCTGGCCGCGCCCTTCGTCTATCGGTTAGGACATCAGAATTCTCATTCTGAAAAGACGGGTTCGACTCCCGTAGGGCGTACCAGACCTTCCAGGTTCAAGCGTGAGACTCCGACGCCGCCGCGAAAGGCGGCGATCGGAACGGTGGGGGCGACGAGCCTTGCGAGAAGCGCCACGCGTTACATAAGCTACGCCGGCGCGGAGCAGGACGGGACGCCCGCTCATCCGCCCGGTCGGGGACTTCGCCGGCGGGCCGGTCTGATCCGGCGGGCGGGCGACGCCAAAGCGATGATGGACTATCTCCGGACCGAGACGTATCGTCTCTCGCCCGAGGGGATGGCCGACCCCGCGCTGGGGTTCGAATTCGAGGACGCGCACGCGGAACCATGCCGATCGGAGTATTCGACAGCGGCCTCGGCGGGCTGACCATCCTCGGCGCCCTGGCCGGGCGACTGCCGGACCAGGATTTCGTCTATCTCGGAGACAACGCCAACGCCCCTTACGGCTCGCGCCCGCCGGCGGAGGTGTACGACCTGACGATCCGGGGCGTGAGGCGGCTGTTCCGCGAGGGCTGCGATCTGGTGATCCTCGCGTGCAACACCGCCTCCGCCGTGGCGCTGCACGACCTGCAGGTGGATTGGCTCAACCCGGAGCGGCGAAGGGTGCTCGGCGTCTTCGTGCCGGTCATCGAGCATCTCACCCGCCGAGACTGGGGCGACGACGGGCCGCCCACCCATACCGGGCTGCACGACGTGGCGCTCTTCGCGACGCCGGCGACGGTGGCGAGCGGGGCGTTCCCGCGCGAGCTGCGCTTCCGCGCGCGCGACGTGACGGTGGAGCCGCAGGCCTGCGAGGGCCTCGTCGAGGCGATCGAGGCGGGCGATCTCACGCGTGCCGGCGACGTGGCGCGGCGGCACGTCGCGGCGCTGCTGCGACGGCTGCCCGCGCCGCAGGCGGCGGTGCTGGGCTGCACGCATTATCCGCTGGTCGAGGCGGCGTTCCGCGCCGCGCTGCCCGAGACGACGGAACTGGTCTCGCAGCCGGCGCTGCTGGCCGACAGCCTCGCGGATTATCTGGAACGCCATCCGCGGTTCCGCGGCGGCACGGGAGCGGTCTCCTATCTCACGACCGGCGATCCGGAGGCGGTCGGCCGCCACGCCGACATCTTCACCGGCCGGCCGCTGGCGTTCCGCGCCGCCTGATTGAAGCGGTCCGCGCTTTCCACTAGACGGCCCGCAACCAAATCGGGAGACGAGACACATGGCTCATTCTGTCGCGATCCTCGGCGCCAGCGGCTATACCGGCGCGGAACTGGTGCGGCTCATCGCGACCCATCCCGATCTGCGCGTCTCCGCGCTGACGGCGGACCGCAAGGCGGGGTTGAGCATGGGCGAGGTGTTCCCGCATCTGCGGCATCTCGATCTGCCGACGCTCACGACCATCGACGCGGTGGATTTCGGCGGAGTCGATCTCGCGTTCTGCGCGCTGCCGCACGCCACGAGCCAGGAGGTGATCGCCGGGCTGCCGCGCGACCTGAAGATCGTGGACCTGTCGGCGGACTTCCGTCTGCGCGACCCGGAGGTCTACGCGGCCTGGTACGGCCACGAACACAGGGCGCTCGATCTCCAGGCCGAGGCGGTCTACGGCCTCACCGAATTCTATCGCGACGAGATCCGCGAGGCGCGGCTGATCGCCGGAACCGGCTGCAACGCGGCGACCGGGATGTACGGGATCCTGCCCCTGCTGCGCGCCGGCGTCATCGACCCGGACGAGATCACCATCGATCTGGCCACCGGCGTCTCGGGCGCGGGACGTTCGCCCAAGGAGGGGATGCTGCATTCGGAGGTGTCCGAAGGCTATCACGCCTACAACGTGGCGAAACACCGCCACACGGCGGAGTTCGACCAGGAATTCACCAAGGCCGCCGGGCGCAAGGTCGAGGTGACGTTCGTGCCGCATCTCCTGCCGCAGAACCGCGGCATCCTCGCGACGATCTACGTCCGGGGCGAGGCCGCCGCGATCCACTCCGCGCTGGCGGACGCCTATGCCGGCGAGCCGTTCATCGTGGTCCTGCCGCTCGGCGAGGCGCCCGCGACGCGGCATGTGCGCGGGTCGAATTTCGTGCATCTCGGCGTGATCCCCGACCGAAGGCCGGGGCGCGTCATGGTTTTCTCGACGCTCGACAACCTCTGCAAGGGCTCGTCGGGCCAGGCGCTCCAGAACGCCAACCTGACGCTCGGCCTCGACGAGACGGCGGGTCTCATGGCGGCGCCCTTTTCCCGTGAGCCTCGTCGGGGACGCCTGGCGCGTTCTCTGGGACGCGGTCGGACGGTTCAACCGGAACGACGGCGCGCCGATGGCCGGATACATCGCCTTCACGGGACTGCTTTCGATATTCCCGTTCCTGATTTTCGCCGCGACGCTCACGGGCATCCTGGTCGGGGACGATCAGTCCTACAAGATAATCGAGGCGCTGTTCGATCTGGCGCCCGAGCACGTCGCGCGCACGCTCGAACCGGTGGTCAAGGACGTGCTTGGCAACCAGAGCGGCCGCATCCTGACGCTCGCCGGCCTTTTCGCCATCGTCACGGCGTCGAACGCGGTCAACGCTTTCCGGATCGCGTTCGACCGGGCCTACCAGGTGGACGATCCGCGCGGCTTCTTCACCAATCGCGCCATCGCGATCGGTCTGGTCTTTCTGGGAGCGCTCGTCGCGGCACTGCTGGGTTTCTCGATCATTCTGAGCCCGCTGCTGTTGTCGCTCGCCGAACGATACGGACATGTGACCGTCCCGGCCTTCGCCGGCCAGATCACCTACGCGTTCGGCATCGTCGTGTTCACCGGCTTCGTCCTGGTGATGCACCGGACCCTTCCCGGCCGCGATCTGCCCGGCGCCTGGAACTGGCCGGGCGTCATCGTCACCACCTTGATTTGGGTCATGGCGGCGAGCGGATTCTCCGCCTATCTCAGCTTCTCGCCGACGTACAGCATCACCTACGGGACGCTGGCGGGGGTGATCATAACGCTGATGTTCTTTTACATCACCGGAGCCACGATTATCTTCGGGGCGGAGATCAACGCCGCGATGAACGCGCGGCATCCCCGGTCCCGGGACCGGACCAGGGCATGAGGAAGACGGTATGGCGATCGGCCTGAAGAAGAAGCGCAGGATCCAGCTCGTCGCGATCGGGGCCGTGATGCTGGCGCTCGCGACCGGGATAGTCGGCTACGCCATGCGCGACGGAATCGAGTTCTTCCGCTCGCCGAGCCAGCTCGCGGAAAATCCGGCGCGCGACGGGCAGCGATTCCGCCTTGGCGGCCTCGTCGAGGAGGGGTCGGTGGTCCGCGGCGACGGCGCGTCCGTCAGATTCGTCGTGACCGACGGCGGCGCGGCGCTCCCGGTCACGTTCGCCGGAATCCTTCCCGACCTGTTCCGCGAGGGCCAGGGCGTGATCACGACGGGCAAGATCGAGAACGGCGTCTTCGTCGCCTCCGAGGTCCTGGCGCGGCACGACGAGAGCTACATGCCCAAGGAGGTCGCGGACGCCCTCAGGGAGCAGGGAATGCTCCATTTCGGTGAGGGCATCGCGCCGATCCCCGACAGCTGACGACCATCGCGTCGTCCCGGTAAGAACGGACCCGCCGGACAGGATCGGAGCGCGGGCATGCTCGGGCGCCGTGCGCGGCGGAGTGCCGGAACCGGGTCCTTCAATCGAAATTTAGTCAATTGCTGCGAGTCTCCCGTGATTCCATGAAATCACAGGAGTTTGCCACATGCACTCGGTCGAGAGCATCGCGGAGGCGATCGTGCGCCGCGAAGGCGGATACGTGAACGACCCCGACGATCCGGGCGGCGCGACAAATCACGGCGTCACCATCCACACGATGCGCGCGCTCGGACTGGATCTCGACGGCGACGGCGACGTGGACCCGGTCGACGTCCGGGCGCTCCCCCGCGAGAAGGCGGTAGAGATCTATGTCGAGCATTATTTCCGGAAACCGAGGCTGAACCTCCTTCCCGCTCCGCTCCAGCCGTCGGTCTTCGACATGCAGGTGAACGCGGGCTCGAACGCGGTGAGGATCCTGCAGCGGATGTTGGCGAATTTCGGGGCGCGGGTGCGCGACGACGGAGTCGTCGGCCCCGCAACGATCCGCGCGGCGACACTCGCGATGTCGATGGCGCCGGACCACCTCGTCGACGCCTACGGGATCGAGCGGCGCAACTACTACTACCGCCTCGCGGACCGTCGGGCCGCGAGCAGGAAATACGCCCGCCGCCAGGATGGCGGCAAGGGCGGATGGATCACCCGCGCGGAGGAGTTCCTCTCGGAACGCTTCCATTTCACACGCGCGCAGCATGACGAGAGGACGAGAGCATGGGGTTGATGGGCAACATTTTCGGAGCGGGCGCGGCGGTCAAGGACGTCGGCGAGGCCGTCACCGGCGTGGCCGAGGTCTTCGTCGGCAACCAGTCGGAGCGCGACAAGGCCACCCAGGCGAAATACGTCGAGGCGATCACCCAGTTCGGCGCGGAGTTCCAGCCGGCCGGGGCCACATTCGACCGGGTGATGAACGGACTGAACCGGATGCCCCGCCCCCTGCTGACGATGGGCACGATCGGTCTCTTCGTCTATGCGATGGCCGCGCCCGTCGGCTTCTCGCGCCGCATGGAGGGCCTGCAGCTCGTGCCGGAGCCGCTCTGGTGGCTGCTCGGCGCGATCGTGTCGTTCTATTTCGGCGCCCGCGAACTGCACTACCAGCGGGTCCGAACCGCGCTCGCGGCTCCGAAAGCGGTGATCGCGGCGATGGCCGGCCGGGACGACGAGACCGATGCGCCGGACGCGCCGGACGCGCCGCGGCCGCAGCCCGTCGTCGCCCCGAGGTCGAACCCGGAGCCGTCGCGCCCGACGATCGCCGCGGCGGCGCGTCGGATCGCGGACGCGGTCGAGGTCCGCGCCTCCGATCCCGACTTCAACGCGGCGATCGAGGAATGGCGGGCGGCCCGCTCCTGACACGACGCGGGCTGCGGCCCGCGGCATGTCCGCCCGGCCCCCGGGTTCACGGGATTGCAAATTGAACCCGCCGGGAAATCGGATCATATTGCGCTCGGAAGCTGAATACGGAGCGCGCCATGATCGTCGAACTGGGACATCTCGCCCTCATCCTCGCGTTCGTGGTCGGCATCGTCCAGATGATCGTGCCGATGATCGGCGCCCAGCGCGGGTGGGTCGACTGGATGCGGCTCGGCAATCCGGCCGCGACGCTCCAGTTCGCGCTGACGCTCGCCGCCTTCCTCGCGTTGACCTACGCCTTCGTGGTCTCCGATTTCTCCGTCCGTCTGGTCGCGCTCAACTCCCATTCCGACAAGCCGATGCTTTACAAGGTGAGCGGGGTCTGGGGGAACCACGAGGGCTCCATGCTGCTCTGGATGCTGATCCTGACGCTGTTCGGCGCGATGGTGGCGTGGTGGGGCGGCAATCTGCCCGCCGCGCTGCGCGCCCGCGTCCTTTCGGTGCAGTCGGCCATCGGAGTGTGCTTCTTCGCCTTCATTCTTCTCACTTCGAACCCGTTCTGGCGTCTGGGCGATCCGCCCCTGAACGGCAACGACCTCAATCCGCTGCTTCAGGATCCCGGCCTCGCGTTCCATCCGCCGTTCCTCTATCTCGGCTATGTCGGCCTCTCGATGGCCTACTCCTTCGCCATCGCCGCCCTGATCGAGGGCCGGGTCGACGCCGCCTGGGCGCGCTGGGTGCGGCCCTGGACGCTTCTGGCATGGGTCTTCCTGACCATCGGCATCTCGCTCGGCTCGATGTGGGCCTATTACGAGCTCGGCTGGGGCGGCTGGTGGTTCTGGGATCCGGTCGAGAACGTCAGCTTCATGCCGTGGCTGATCTCCTCCGCCCTGCTGCATTCCGCCATCGTCGTCGAGAAGCGCGACGCGCTGAAGAGCTGGACGATCCTTCTCGCGATCCTCGCGTTCTCGTTCTCGCTCGTCGGCGCCTTCGTCGTGCGCTCGGGCGTGATCACCTCCGTCCACGCCTTCGCGGTCGATCCCGACAGGGGAATGTTCCTGCTCTGGATCCTGGGAGCGATCACCGGCGGCTCGCTGATGCTCTACGCCTGGCGCGCGCCGATGCTCCGGACGAACGCGGTCTTCTCGACCGTCAGCCGGGAGAGCGGCCTCGTCGCCAACAACGTGCTGCTCGTCGTCGCGACGCTGGTGGTTTTCGTCGGAACGATGTGGCCGCTTCTCGCCGAGGTCGCGACGGGCCGGAAGGTCTCGGTCGGCGCGCCGTTCTTCGACGTGGCGTTCACCCCGTTCATGGTGGCCCTCGCGGTCATCCTGCCGCCTTGCGCGATGCTGCCCTGGAAGCGCGGCGATCTGCGCCGCGCGATGCAGCCGCTCTGGGGGATCCTGGCCCTCTCGGTCGCCCTCGGCGCGCTCGTCTGGTCGCTCCAGACCGGACGCACGATGCTGGCGCCGATCGGCGTCACCCTGTCGGTCTGGGTCGTGCTCGGCGCGTTCGCGGACATCGCCAACCGCGTCAGGCTCGGCAAGGCGCCTCTGGCGGAATCGCTGCGGCGCACCGGCAACCTGCCGCGCGGCGACTGGGGCAAGACCCTGGGCCACGCCGGGCTCGGCGTCACGATGTTCGGGATCGCCTGCATCACCGCATGGCAGACCGAGGACATCCGCGTCGTCCAGATCGGGGAAAGCTTCCCCGCCGCTCGCTACGAGCTGCGTCTCGACGCGGTCGAGAACGTCCAGGGCCCCAATTTCGTCTCCGACGCGGCTGTCATCAGCGTGATCAAGGACGGCGCGGAGATCGGAACGCTCACGCCGGAGAAGCGCTTCTATCCGGTCCAGCGCATGCCCACGACCGAGGCCGCGATCGACCGCGGCTGGACCCGCGACCTCTACGTCGCGCTCGGCGACAGGCAGGAGAACGGCGGCTGGGCGATCCGCACCTACGTGAAGCCCTTCGCGAACTGGATCTGGATCGGAACGTTCATCATGGCGGCCGGCGGCGTCATCAGCCTCACCGACCGTCGCTATCGCGTCGGCGCCCCGTCCGCGCGCGGGGCCGGCGCGGCGGCGGTGCCCGCGGAATGACCGGGCCGCGCCGCGTCCTCGCGGTCATCGCGCTCTGCCTCGCGCCGCTCGCGGCCGGGGCCGTCCAGCCCGACGAGATCCTCGACGATCCCGCGCTGGAGGCCCGCGCCCGCGAGATCACGCGGGAACTCCGCTGCGTGGTCTGCCAGAGCGAATCCATCGACGAGTCGCACGCCGAGATCGCGCGCGACCTGCGCCTTCTCGTCCGCGAGCGGCTGGTGGCCGGCGACGACGACGGCGAGGCGGTCGATTTCATCGTCGACCGCTACGGCGAATACGTCCTGTTCCGCCCCCGCTTCAGCGTGGCCAACGCGCCGCTCTGGTTCGCCGGTCCCGTCCTGCTTCTGCTCGGCGGCGGGCTCGCGTTCTTCTTCATCCGTCGCCGATCCAGTGCCGACGCGCCCGCGCGCCCGCCGCTCAGCGCGGCGGAGGAGGCCCGGCTCAAAACCATCATCGGCGAGTGACGCGGGCTTTCGGGCTTTGACGCCGGCGCCCCCGCCGCTATCGTCCGGCGGAGCGTCACCGCCCCGAGGAGCGCGCCATGAGCTATGAGACGATCCGCTACGCCGCGCGCGACGGCATCGGCACGATCACGCTCGCCCGCCCCGAGGTGATGAACGGCCTCAACGCCCAGATGCGGATCGAGATCACCCACGCCGTGACCCATGCCCCGGAGACCGCCCGCGCGCTCGTCCTGACGGGCGAGGGTCGCGCCTTCTGTTCGGGACAGGATCTCGGCGACCGGGTCACGGCCGCGGACATCGATCTCGAACGGACGCTGCGCGAGGAATACGAGCCGATGCTGCGGGCGATCTACGATTGCCCGATCCCCACCGTCGCCGCCGTGAACGGCGCCGCCGCCGGCGCGGGCGCGAATCTGGCGCTCGCCGCCGACATCGTCATCGCGACGGAATCGGCGGTGTTCATCCAGGCCTTCGCCCGCATCGGCCTCATTCCCGACGCCGGCGGCACCTATTGGCTGCCGCGCCAGATGGGTTTCGCCAAGGCGATGGGCGCGGCGCTTCTGGCCGAGCGGATCACCGCCACCCAGGCCGACGCCTGGGGGATGATCTGGGAGGCCGTCCCCGACGACGCCTTCGCCGAGGCGGTCGAGGCCCGCGCCGCTCAGCTGGCCCAGGGTCCCACCGCCGCCTACCGCCTGATCAAGCAGGCGATGCGCCAGAGCTTCGACAACAGCCTCGAGAAACAGCTGGAGATCGAGGCCGTTCTCCAGGGCGAGGCCGGCCATACCCGCGATTTCCAGGAAGGCGTGCTCGCCTTTCTCGAAAAGCGCCCCGCGCGCTACGAGGGCCGCTGAGGCGCCGATGCCAGCGCCGCTTTCCGACCGCGTCACCCGCGCGCCCCGCGCCCACGATCCGGATCGGGCGGCGGACATCGCGCGCCTTTTCGCGGATGTCACCGGCCCGGCGGGCGACCTTCTGGCCGGAACCGCCGGTTGCTCTGGCCATCTCGCGGGGCTGATGACGCGCGAGGCCGACTGGCTGCGCGCGGCGCTGGCGGAGCCTCCCGAGGAGACGGCGTCCGAGGCTCTGGCGGCGATGTCCGACGCGGCCGGCGGTCCGCTGCCGGTCCGTCTGCGCGTCGCCAAACGGCGGCTCGCGCTCCTGACGGCGCTCGCGGATCTCGGCGGCGTCTGGGAGCTCGACGAGGTCACCGGAACGCTCACCGATCTCGCCGACCGCGCCGTCCACCTCTCGATGACCGCGCTGGTGGCCGAGGAGATCGCGCGGGGCAAACTTCCCGGCTGCGCCGAGGCCGACGCCGAGGACGCGGCGGGCATGTTCGCGCTCGCGATGGGCAAGATGGGCGCGGGCGAGCTGAACTATTCGTCGGACATCGACCTGATCGTGCTCTTCGACGAGAGCCGCCACGATCCCGAGGATTACGGCGCGCTGCGGCGCGGCTTCATCCGCGTGACGCAGAAGATGGTCAGGATGCTCTCCGAGATCACCGGCGACGGCTACGTGTTCCGCACCGATCTGCGTCTGCGCCCCGATCCGTCCGTCACGCCGGTCTGCATCGCGACGGAACCCGCCGAGCGCTACTACGAGAGCCTCGGCCGGACCTGGGAGCGCGCCGCCTACATCAAGGCCCGTCCCTGCGCCGGCGCGATCCCGGCCGGACGGGATTTCCTCGAACGCCTCCGGCCCTTCATCTGGCGGCGGCATCTGGACTTCGCGGCGATCCAGGACGCCCACGACATGCGGCTGCGCATCCGCGCGCACAAGGGTCTGACCGGGCCGCTCCAGGTTCTCGGCCACGACCTCAAGCTCGGTCGCGGCGGCATCCGCGAGATCGAGTTCTTCACCCAGACCCGCCAGCTCATCATGGGCGGCCGCGATCCGGAGCTGCGCGACCGCCGGACCCTGCCCGCGCTGGCGAAACTGGCGGAGAAGGGTTGGGTCGAAACGGAGACGGCGGAGACCCTGACCCGCGCCTATGTCGAACACCGCACGCTGGAGCACCGGCTCCAGATGCTCGACGACGCCCAGACCCACAGGATGCCCGACACCGCCGAGGGACTCGCGCGCCTTGTCGATTTCTGCGCCGGCTCAGAGCCCGATTTCGACGAGTCCCTGCTCGCCCGGCTCGAGACGGTCCACGCGCTCACCGAGCCGTTCTTTTCCCATGACGACGTCGCCGAGGCGCCGCCGCTGGAGGACGTGTTCGCCGACCCCGAAGCCGCTGAGGCGCGGATGGCGGCGTGGAACCGCCTGCCTGCGATCCGCAGCGAACGCGCGCGCGGCATTTTCAAACGACTGGCGCCCGAGCTCATCCGCAGGCTCGCCGCCGCCGCCGACGCCGACCAGGCGCTGATCTCGCTCGACGCGTTCCTTTCGCGGCTTCCGGCGGGGGTTCAGCTTTTCTCGCTGATGGAGGCCAATCCGCAGCTTCTGGACCTGCTCATCGACATCTGCGGCACGGCGCCGGAGCTCGCGCGGTATCTCGGCCGCAACGCGGGCGTGTTCGACGCCGTGATCTCGCCCGACTTCTATCGACCGCTGCGCGGTCTCGACGAGCTGCGCCCCCAGCTCGCCCGGCGCCTGGCGGCGGCCGACGATTACGAGGCCGCGCTCAACGCGGCGCGCGTCTGGAAGAAGGAGCGCCACTTCAGGATCGGCGTCCATCTCCTGCGCGGCATCGCGGGAGCCGAGGAGGTCGCGGCGGCCTATTCGGCGGTGGCGGAGGCGGTGCTGACCGAACTCCTGCCGGTCGTCATGGCGGATTTCGCGACGCGTCACGGCGATCCGCCCGGCGCCGGCGCCGCCGCCGTCGCGATGGGCAAGCTCGGCAGCCGCGAGATGACCGTCAGCTCCGATCTCGATCTCATCGTCATCTACGATCCCGAAGGCGCGGACGCGTCGACGGGCAAACGGCCGCTCGCGGTCAGCGCCTATTACGCCCGTCTGACCCAGGCGGTGATCCTGGCGCTGACCGCGCAGATGCCCGAGGGCGACCTCTACAAGGTCGACATGCGGCTGCGCCCCTCCGGCCGTCAGGGTCCGGTCGCGACCGCCCTGAGCGGCTTCGAGCGCTACCAGGCCGAGGAGGCCTGGACCTGGGAACATCTGGCGCTGACCCGCTCGCGTACCGTCGCGGGGCGGCCCGATCTCCGCGCGCGCGTGTCGGACGCCATAGACGCCGTCCTGTCGGGCGGGCACGACGCCGCCAAGGTGCTCGAGGACGCCCGCGACATGCGCCGCCGGCTCGCCGAGGCGCATGCGGGCGCCGCCGCGCACCCCTGGGAGGTCAAGCTCGGCCCGGGCCGGATGATGGACATCGAACTTCTGGCGCAGACCGGCGCGCTCATCCACGGGTTGACCGGCCTGCGGCGTCCCCGGCGGATGCTGGCCCGGCTCGGCAAATCCGGCTGGATCGCGTCCGGCGACGCCACGTTCCTGGAGACCGCGCTCGACCGCCTCGCGACGCTCCAGCAGATCGGACGTCTCGCAAGCGATCACACCATCGACCCCTCCGAGGGCGGACAGGGCCTGGTCAAGCTCGTCCTCTCGGCCACCGGCTCCCCGGATCTCGACGCCCTGCGCGAGACACTCGCGGCCGACGCCGAGGCCGCGTCGGACCTCATCTCGGCCCGTCTCGCGGCGCCGTGACTCTCCCCATCGTCTGGCATCCCGACTACATGGCGCCCCTCCGCGCGGGCCACCGCTTCCCGATGTCGAAATACGGCTATCTGCGCGCGGCGCTGCGGACGCGCGGTCTGCTGCCCGAAACCGGCGGCTTCCTCTCGCCCGCCGCCGCGCCTTTTCCGGCCGTCGCGGCGGTCCACGATCCCGACTACGTGACCCGTGTCGCCACCCAGACCCTCGGCCGCGAAGAGCAGCGCCTGATCGGCCTGCCCGGCACCGAAGCCGTCGCCCGCCGCGCGTTCCTGTCGGCGGCGGGCACCCTTCTCGCGGGCCGCCTCGCGCTCGACCGCGGCGTCGCCTGCAACATGGCGGGCGGGTCGCATCACGCCGGACCGGACGGCGGCGCGGGCTTCTGCGTCTTCAACGACGTCGCGGTGGCCGTCCGGGCGCTGCTCGACGAGGGGCGCGTCGCCCGCGCGCTCATCGTAGATTGCGACGTCCACCAGGGCGACGGCACCGCGCGCATCTTCGCCCGCGAGCCCGCCGTCCTGACCCTCTCGCTGCACGCCGAGCGCAACTACCCCGTCCGCAAGGCGCTCTCCGATCTCGACTTCCCGCTGCCCGACCGCCTCGCCGACACGCCCTATCTCGAGGTTCTCGCCCACGCCCTCGACCGCGCGGACGATTTCGCCCCGGACATCGTCTTCTACAACGCCGGCGTCGATCCCCACGCGGACGACAGGCTGGGCCGCCTCGCGCTCACCGACGCGGGCCTGCGCGCCCGCGACGCGACGGTGATCGGCTGGGCGCGCGGTCGCGGCATCGCGGTCGCTTGCGTCCTCGGCGGCGGATACGACGCGGACCCGGAACGGTTGGCGAACAGGCACGCCATCCTTTTCGAGGAGGCCGCGCGGCACGCTTGACGGCGCGCGCGGCCGCGCCTACGCGACGGCGAGCCAGAGAGGGTCCGCGCCATGAACAAAGGTGATCTCGACATCGACCCGCGCGGCCTGATCTTCGAGGCCTACCGCATGGAGGTCGGTCCGCAGGATTGCCGGACGATCTTTCTCGACTGGGCGCTCGGCCGGACAGAGGGCGCTTCCAAGGAAGACATCCGGACGCTGCTCGACCGCTACGGCGCGGCGCAACCGGACCACCCGATGAGCGACGTCCTGCGCGAGGGTCTCAAGTCCCTCGAGGGCCCGCCCCGACGCGGCGGCGGCGCGCGCGGGCGCCGGCGGGCAGGCACTTGACCAGTCGGCGCCGCGGGAATATCGCCAGGCGGACCGCATTCACGGATCGGAGACCAGACATGCATCGACTCGCCGCAGCCGCGCTCGCCCTCGCGTCTCTCGCATCCGTTCCGCTCCCGGCCTCCGCCCAGCAGTTCGGGACCGGCGACGCGTGGAGCACCCGTCTCACGCTCTACGGCTGGCTTCCATCGATCAGCGGCAGCCAGTCGGGCCCGGACGAGGTTCCTTTCGTCAATCTCGACGCGACCGACGTTCTCGACGCGCTCCAGGGCGCCTTCTTCGGCACGGCCGAAGTGCGCAAAGGCAAGATCGGCTTTCTGCTCGATTACGTCTACGCTGACCTGAGCTCGGACGGGACCACGAAGCGCCTGGACCTGCCGGTCGACGTCGGAACGACTGTTTCGATGGGCACATTCGCGGTCGCCTACCGGGTTCACGAACAGCCAGACGCGTTCGTCGACGTCTTCGGCGGCGCCCGCCCGTTCAGCGTCGAGGCCAGCGGCTCGCTGACGCTTCCGGTCGTCGGCGATATCGACCGCAGCACGACCGTGGACTGGGTCGACCCGCTGGTCGGCGTGCGCGGCCATTACCAGTTCGCGCCGGACTGGGGCTTCACCGGCATCCTGGACGTCGGCGGGTTCCAGTCCGACGACACGAGCTGGGAGGCGATCGGCACGGTCAATTACGACTTCAACGAGACCGTCTCGGCGCTGCTCGGGTACCGCTACCTGTCGATAGACTACGAGTCGGACAAGGCCAGGCTCGACCTCGCCCTCGAGGGCCCGATGCTCGGGATCGCCTTCAAGTTCTGAGGCTCAGGCCCGGTCCGACAGCGCGGCCAGCACCCGCGCCCAGCTGCGCGCGCCCTTGCGGAAGCTCGCGAGGTCGTACTTCTCGTTCGGGGAATGGATCGCGTCGTCGCGCTGGCTGAATCCGATCAGGATCGAGTTCATCCCCAGCACCGACTGGAAATGCCCGACGACCGGGATCGACCCGCCCGCGCCGACGAACACCGCCGGCTTCGGCCATTCCTCCGACAGGGCCGCGCGCGCGATCTCGAATTCGGGCGCGTCCACCGGCATCGTCATGGCGCGCGATCCGCCCTTGCGGATGAAGGACGCCTCGCAGTCGGGCGGCAGCCCGGCCCGCACATGCGCCTCGAAACTCCGGACCACCGCCTCCGGGTCCTGGTCTCCGACCAGCCGGAAGCTGACCTTCGCATGGGCTTCCGCCGGAAGGACCGTCTTGAACCCCGCGCCGGTATATCCGCCCCAGATGCCGTTGACCTCGGCGGTGGGCCGGGCCCAGGTCTGCTCCAGCGCGCTCAGCCCCGGCTCGCCGACCGATCGCGAGAGCCCCACTCCGCCGAGAAACGCCGCCTCGTCGAAGCCCAGCGTCTCCCACTGCGCCTTCAGTTCGGGCGGGATGTCCCGTACGCCGTCATAGAACCCGTCGAGCGTCACCCGCCCGTTCGGAATCGTGCAGCCCGGCGAGGATGCGCGTCAGAAGATGGATCGGATTGGCCGCCGCCCCGCCGAAATAGCCCGAATGCAGGTCCCGGTCGGCCGCGCGGATCGTCACCTGCGCCCCGGCCATT
Organism: uncultured Alphaproteobacteria bacterium; assembly: GCA_963798765.1. Classification (GTDB taxonomy): domain Bacteria; phylum Pseudomonadota; class Alphaproteobacteria; order Rhodobacterales; family Rhodobacteraceae; genus Amaricoccus. The sequence goes on from CAWCUP010000020.1 coordinate 692,942, forward strand.
CCGCGCAGCGACGTGGTGATCGACGGGGTCTCGCGGTCCCACATGCCCGTGTCGCAGACAAGCGCGAAATCCGCCCGGAGCTCGTCGGCGTTCTGCTTCAGGAACGGCACGAGCGACGGCGACCCGCTCTCCTCCTCGCCCTCGAACAGGATCGTGATCCGGCAGGGCAGATCGCCGTTCACGGCCTTCCAGGCCCGCAGCGCCTCGACGAAGGTCATCAGCTGGCCCTTGTCGTCCGCCGCGCCCCGTCCGACGATGACCTCGCCATGCGCCGCCTCCTTCAGCGACGGCTCGAAAGGCGGCCGGTCCCAGAGCCCGATCGGATCGACCGGCTGCACGTCGTAATGTCCATAGAACAGCACATGCGGGCCGCCCGAGCCGCCATGCGCCACGACCATCGGATGCCCCGGCGTGTCGCGCCGCTCGGCCTCGAACCCGATCCCGCGCAGATCCGCCACCAGCCAGTCCGCCGCCGCCCGCACCTGCCCGTCATAGGCCGGATCGGTCGAGACGCTCTCCAGCCGCATCAGCGCGAACAGCCGCTCCAGCGCCTCGGGCCGATCCGCGTCGATCCGGTCGAGTACCGCGTCCAGCGTCATCCCGTCTCCCCTCGGCCTTGCGCCGCGCCGGCGTTCCAGCCGCGCCGCAGCACCACGTCCAGCGTCTTCCCGAGATCGGCGACCGTGCCGTCCACGTCCCGCAGCTTGTCGAGGCCGAACAGCCCGATCCGGAACGTCCGGAAATCCTCCGGCTCGTCGCATTTGAGCGGCACGCCGGCCGCGATCTGCATGCCCTGCGCCGCGAACCGCGCGCCGCTCTGGATGTCCGGCTCGCCGGTATAGCTCACCACCACGCTCGGCGCCTCGAAACCGGGCGCCGCCACGCTCCGCACCCCGCGCTCGATTAACGCCGCGCGCACCCGCGCGCCCAAGTCGATCTGCGCCGCCCGCGCCGTCTCGTACCCGAAAGCCTTCTGGTTTCAAGCACCCGCTCGTGGAACACCCGCAGCGCGTCGGTCGGCATCGTCGCGTGATAGGCGTGCCCGCCGTCCAGATACGCCCGCATGATCGAATGCCACTTGCCCAGATCGCAGGCGAAACTCGTGCTCGTCGTCTCGCCCAGCCGCGCCACGGCCGCCGGACTCAGCATCACCAGCCCGCTCGACGGCGAGGCGCTCCATCCCTTCTGCGGCGCGCTGATCAGCACGTCGACGCCGAGCGCCGCCATGTCGATCCAGATCGCCCCGGACGCGACGCAGTCGAGCACGAAGAGTCCGCCGACCGCGTGCACGGCTTCGGCCACCGCGCGGATGTAGCCGTCCGGCAGCATGATGCCCGCCGAGGTTTCCACATGCGGCGCGAAGACCACAGCCGGACGCTCCGCCGCGATTGCGGCGACCACCTCCCCGACCGGAACCGGCGCGAACGGCGCCTCGCGCGCCTCCTCGACGCGACGCGCTTTCAGAACCGTCTCCGCCGCCGGAATGCGCCCGGCCTCGAAGATCTGGGTCCAGCGGTACGAGAACCAGCCGTTGCGGATAACCATCACCCGGGCGTCCGTCGCGAACTGCCGCGCGACCGCCTCCATCGCGTAGGTCCCGCCGCCCGGCACGATCACCGCCGCCTCGGCGCCGTAGACCTCGCGGAGCAGCCCCGACAGGTCGCGCATCACCTCCTGGAACGTCTTCGACATGTGGTTGAGCGAGCGGTCGGTGAACACCACCGAGAACTCGCGCAGGCCGTCAGGGTCCACGGCTGAAATCGGCTTGTCCATCATGATCTCCCCGCCTCGTCGCATCCGCGCGCAACCTAGCACCTTCCGCCCGCCCGACGCCACGCCCGACGTCCGCGCTTGTCAGCGGCCGGCCGGCGGCCTAGGCATCTTCCATGCGTCCGATGCTCCTGACCACGCTTTCCGGCTACGGCCGCGCCGATTTCACCCGCGACGCCGTCGCCGGGGTCACCGTCGCGATGGTCGCCCTGCCGCTCAGCCTCGCCATCGCCATCGCTTCGGGCGCGGAACCCGCCACGGGCCTCGTCACCGCGATCGTCGGCGGCTTCATGATCTCGCTGCTTGGCGGCAGCAAGGTCCAGATCGGCGGTCCGACCGGCGCCTTCATCGTCGTGGTCTTCTCGGTCATCGCCACCCACGGCTACGACGGCCTCGTGATCGCGACCCTGATGGCCGGTCTCATTCTGCTCGCGGCGGGCTGGCTGCGGGTCGGCAACCTGATCGAATACATCCCCGAAGCGGTGATCAACGGCTTCACCATCGGCATCGCCATCATCATCGCCACGAGCCAGCTCGGCGACTTCCTCGGGCTCGACACCGGCAAGGTCCCCGCCGACTTCCTCGAGAAGATCCCGGTCCTCTGGGCCGCGCGCGACACGCTCAGCGTCCCGTCCGTCGTCACCGCGCTGGCCACGCTCGTCCTCATCATCGCCCTGCGCCGCGCGTTTCCGCGGTTTCCCGGTCTGATCGTGGCGGTCGGCCTCACCTCCGTGGCCGTGGCCCTGACCCACGCGCCGGTCGACACCATCGCCTCGCGGTTCGGCGCGCTGCCCGACCGGCTTCCCATGCCCGCCCTTCCGGAGGTTTCGCTCGAACGCGTCACCGCCCTGATCCCCTCGGCGCTGATCATCGCCTTCCTCGCCGGCGTCGAATCGCTGCTCTCGGCGATGGTCGCGGACCGGATGACCGGCGAGCGGCATCGGCCGAACGCCGAGGTGCTGGCCCAGGGCTGGGCCAACATCGGGTCGGCGCTCTTCGCGGGCCTGCCGGCCACCGGCGCCATCGCCCGCACCGCCACCAACGTCCGCGCCGGCGGCCGCACGCCCGTCGCGGGCATCGTCCACGCGCTGACGATCCTCGTGCTGATGATGGTCGCCGCCCCGCTCGCGGGCGGGCTCGCGATGCCGGCGCTCGCGGCGCTCCTGATGCTCACCGCCTGGAACATGAGCGAGCCGCACAAATGGCGCGAGCACCTGTCCGGCCGCCGCTCCGACAGCGCGCTCCTGATCCTGACGCTGGTCCTGACCGTCGTGGCGGATCTCGCCATCGCCATCGGCGTCGGCGTCGCGGTCGGTCTCGCCCTCCGCCTGCGCCGCCGCGAGGTCCCGCCCGCCGAGTGGCACACGCCCGAACCCTGACCGACGGGTCCGCAACCCGCCTCCGCATGGCACGTTCTCGTGTCGAACGCTCGGGTGGAGGACACGGGTCCGGCCTCGTCCCCCCGAGTTTCACGGTCGACCGGAGGACGACGGCATGCCCTATCGCATCAAGAGAGGCGACGCCACCGTACAGGACGCGTTGCGACGGATCGCGGACGAGCAGACCGCCCGCGCGCTCGCCGAGATCGACGACGACGGCCTCGACTTCGCCAGAAAGGTCCACCAGGCGCGCAAGCGCTGCAAGAAAATGCGCGGTCTGCTCCGTCTCGTGCGTCCGGCATTCAACGATTACAGCGACGAGAACAGGGCGTTCCGCGACGCCGCGCGGCTGCTCTCCGGCGTCCGCGACACCCGGACCCTGATCCGGACCTACGACGCCGTGACGGAGCATTTCGAGCATCAGATCGACCGCCGCGCCTTCGCCCCGATCCGCGCCCGGCTCACGCGAGACGCCCGGAAGGCGCGCGAGGATCGCGGGACGCGGGAGCGGATGCGGGAGGTCCGCCGCGCGATGGAGGCGGCGCGCGACCGCGCGGCGAAATGGAAGCTGGACGACGACGGTTTCGACGCGATCGCGGGCGGCGTGGGCAAGACCTACGGACGCGCCCGAAAGCGGATGCAGGAGGCGTGGTCGGATCGCACGGGCGGAAAAATGCACGAATGGCGAAAGCGGGTGAAGTACCATTGGTACCACGCGCGGCTGCTCAGCGACATGGTCCCGGCGATGACGGGACCGCAGGCGGACGCGGCGGACGATTTGTCCGACCTTCTGGGGGACCACCACGATCTGGTGACCCTCGAGGCGCGGGTCGGCGAGGCCCCGGAGGATTTCGGCGCGGCGACCGATCTCGAGGCGTTCCGCGCCCTGATCGGCGAGCGCAGGGAGGCTCTGGCCGAAGAGGCCTTCGCCCTCGGCCGCCCCGCGCTCGCCGAGCGGAAGAAGGCGCTTGTCAAGCGCTGGGGCGGCTACTGGAAAATGTGGCGGGCCGGTGATGCCGGTCCCGACCTGCTCGTCGTCAAGGCATGACTCGGGACACCCCGCCGGTTCATCGCGACCGCCGAAGCGCTCAGGCCGCGCCGGTGATCCAGCCGCCCCCGAGTACCCGGCTCCCCTCGGGCGCGTAGAACACGCAGGCCTGCCCCGGCGCCACGCCCTCCTCGGGGTCAAGCAGCTCGACCGTCGCGCGGCCGGTGCCGTCCGGCCGGACCCGCGCCGGCCTCGGCGGCCGTGTCGAGCGCACTTTGACCGCGACCTCCCAGCCGTCCTCCGGCGCCGCCTCGAACGGCCCGTCCCCGAGCCAGTTCACCTCCGCGACCGAGACGGCGCGGCTCGCCAGCGCCTCGCGCGGCCCGACGATCACTCGGCGCGTCCCGGGGTCGAGCTTCAGCACGTAGAACGGCTCGCCTCCGCCGATCCCCAGACCCCGCCGCTGGCCGACCGTGTAATGGATCACGCCCCGGTGCGCGCCCATGACCGTGCCGTCGAGATGCACGATCTCGCCCGGCTCCGCCGCGCCGGGACGCAGCTTCTCGATCACTGCGGCATAGCTTCCATTCGGCACGAAACAGATGTCCTGGCTGTCCGGCTTGTCCGCCACCGGCAGCCCGTAACGCGCGGCCAGCGCCCGCGTCTCGGCCTTCGATTCCAGATGCCCGAGCGGAAACCGCAGATATTCCAGCTGCTCCGGCCTCGTGGAGAACAGGAAATAGCTCTGGTCCCGCGCCGCATCCGCCGCCCTGTGAAGCTCCGCCCCGAATCGGCCGTCGAACCGCCGGATGTAATGCCCCGTCGCCATGCAGTCGGCGTCGAGATCCTTCGCCGTTTCGAGCAGGTCGCGGAACTTCACCCGCTCGTTGCACCGGATGCAGGGCACCGGCGTCGCGCCCGCCAGATACGCGTCGGCGAACTCGTCGATCACGCTCTCGCGGAACCGGTTCTCGTAGTCGAGCACGTAATGCGGAAACCCCATCGTCTCCGCCACCCGCCGCGCGTCGTGGATGTCGCGCCCGGCGCAGCACGCGCCCTTTTTGGCGAGCGCCGCGCCGTGGTCGTAGAGCTGCAAAGTCACGCCCACGACGTCGTAACCCTCGTCGGCCAGCATCGCGGCGACGACCGAGCTGTCGACCCCGCCCGACATGGCCACGACCACGCGCGTCTCGGCCGGAGGCTTGGCCAGGCCGAGCGAATTGAGAGGCGGGACGGGCGGCGCGTCGAGCATGGTTAAAGACCTTTCCTTGACGGGAAATATAGTAAAACCTTACGCAAAGACAAGAACTTGCTTCATCCGGGTTTAAGGGGTGCGCGCCTAATTGAGCGGGTGGATTTTGACGAGTGAGGGAAGTTCCAAGTGTATATCCGAAGAGAGAAGGGACCGATATACGTCGTCCTTCCGGACGGGTCAAAACTGACCCGCTCCGACCTGCCGCCCGCCAACACAAAACGCTGGGTGGCCCGCCGCAAGGCGGTCGTCGTCGCCGCGGTCGATCACGGCCTCATCGAGCCGTCCGAGGCCTGCGAGATGTACCGCCTCTCCGACGAGGAGCTGGAGATCTGGCGCGCCGCCGTGCGCAATTTCGGCGCGGCCGCCCTGCGCGTCACGGCGATCCAAAAGTATAGACAACTTTAAGGCGATCTGGTAATCCGGAGCTATCGTAATCAGTCGTTAACCATTCCGAGGTTAATTGGGCTGGTGTGAGAGGGAGAACCCCTCGGGTAGAACGGAGAGCGGCCAGTGCGCATCCTGCTTGTCGAGGACGATCCGACCACGTCCAAGAGCATCGAAATGATGCTTCAGAACGCGAATCTGAACGTCTACGCGACGGATCTGGGCGAAGAGGGCATCGATCTCGCCAAGCTCTACGACTACGATCTCATTCTTCTCGACCTGAACCTCCCCGACATGAACGGGCACGAGGTTCTCCGCCAGTTGCGGGTCGCCAAGGTCGAGACCCCGATCCTCATCCTCACCGGACAGGACGACACCGAGAACAAGCTCAAGGGCTTCGGATTCGGCGCCGACGACTACATGACCAAGCCATTCCACCGCCAGGAGCTGATCGCGCGCATCCACGCGATCGTGCGCCGCTCCAAGGGCCACGCCCAGTCGGTGATCGAAACGGGCAAGTTCGCCGTCAACCTCGACGCCAAGACGGTCGAAGTCGACGGATCGCCGGTCCACCTGACCGGCAAGGAGTACCAGATGCTGGAACTGCTTTCTCTGCGGAAGGGCACCACGCTCACCAAGGAGATGTTCCTCAACCACCTCTATGGCGGAATGGACGAGCCGGAGCTGAAGATCATCGACGTCTTCATCTGCAAGCTGCGGAAAAAACTGTCCGAAGCCACGGGAGGCGAGAACTATATCGAGACGGTGTGGGGTCGGGGCTATGTCCTCCGCGACCCCGCGAGCGGCGAAGCGAAACGCAAGCTGGCGATCGGAGCCTGAGGCGGGCCCGACCGCGAAAGGCGCGCGCCGGGCCTGCGACCCGGAGCGCGCCGACACCAACCCACTTCTCCGCGCGGCGCCGCCCCTCCCCGGTCGCCGCGCTTTTTCTTGCCCCGGGACCAGGCTCGGAGCCGCTCCGCCAGGCGCTTCGGCGGAGCCGTACGCCCCGGCCTGACACGCGCGGGAACCCGAAGCCGCGACGCGACGTTCCACAGACGTCACAAAGGCCCGGGAGGCTCCCAATGTACCACCACGTCAAGAAGCTCATGTACACCGTCGACGTCGGCGAACCGGATCCCCGGTTCGGGAACATGCTGCTCGAACAGTTCGGCGGCGCGAACGGCGAGCTCGCCGCCGCGATGCAGTATTCGGTCCAGGGACTGAACACCGAGGACGCGGCCCTCAAGGACATGCTGATGGATATCGGCACCGAGGAGCTCAGCCATCTGGAAGTCATCGGCAGCCTCGCGCGGATGCACCTCAAGACGACGGCCAAGGACCGCCAGGCCGCCGAAGCCGATCCGCTGGTCGCGATCTGCGGCGGGGGCGGGGTCAATCTCTACAATTCCGTCGGCAACGCCTGGACGGCCGACTACCTCAAGATAACCGGCCAGCCGGAAGTCGACCTGCGGAGCAACATCGCGGCGGAGGCCCGCGCCAAGATCGTCTACGAGCGGCTCATCGACTTCTGCGACGATCCCGGCAGCAAGGACGCGCTCCAGTTCCTGATGACCCGCGAGATCACCCACATGAAGGCCTTCATGCTCGCGCTCGACAGCCTCGGCAAGGGACCGCTCGAGATCGGCCAGAAGCCCCCCACCGAAGGCGTGGTCGACAAGTATTTCAACGATTCGACCTCCGTGCACGGGGAAGCCGACCCGGCTGGCCCTTGGAACACCGGCGGCGACTGGGAAGTGGTGGACAATCCCGCGTTCAATCCCGACCTGCTCCGCGCCGACGGGAACGCCAACCGGCGCTGACCGCCGCCGGAGCGGTGGACGGCGCACCGGCGGCGCGCTATTCGGACGCATCGAGCGTTCCGGAGCGTGCCGCCAGGTGAACCGTCGTCCCGTCGAAGACCTCACGGCCGCCCAGGCCAAGGCGGAACTCGCCTTTCTCGCGCGCGAGATCGACGCGGCGAACCTCGCCTATCACCAGGCTGACGCGCCCGAGATCACCGACGCGGAATACGACGCCCTCAAGCGCCGCAATGCCGCCATCGAGGCGCGCTTCCCCGACCTCAAACGCCGCGACAGCCCCTCCGACCGGGTTGGCGCGGCCCCGTCGGAGGCGTTCGCAAAGGTCCGCCACGCCGTCCCGATGCTCAGCCTCGGCAACGCCTTCGCCGATCCAGACGTGGCGGAATTCGACCGGAGCGTGCGGCGTTTTCTCAGCATCCCCCCCGACGCCCCGCTCGCCTACGCCGCCGAACCCAAGATCGACGGCCTCTCGCTCTCGCTCCGCTACGAGGACGGCCTCCTCGTCCAGGCCGCCACGCGCGGCGACGGCGAGACCGGCGAGAACGTCACCGCCAACGCCCGCACCATCGACGACATCCCCGAGACCCTGACCGGCGCCCCCGCCGTGCTCGAGGTCCGCGGCGAGGTCTATATGAGCCACTCGGATTTCGCCGCCCTCAACGCCCGCCAGACGCAGGCCGGCGCCCGGACCTTCGCCAACCCGCGCAACGCGGCCGCCGGATCGCTGCGCCAGCTCGATCCCCGGATCACCGCCGCCCGTCCGCTGCGGTTCTTCGCCTACGCCTGGGGCGAGGTCTCCGAGCCGCTCGCGGACACCCAGACCGGCGCGATCGCCCGACTCGCGGCGCTCGGCTTCGCCACCAATCCGCTGATGGCGACCTGCGACGGCGTCGACGACATGCTCGCCCGATACCGCGACATCGAGGCCCGCCGCGCCGCCCTCGGCTACGACATCGACGGCGTGGTCTACAAGGTCGACCGCCTCGACCTCCAGGCCCGCCTCGGCTTCCGCTCCACCACGCCGCGCTGGGCCATCGCCCACAAGTTCCCCGCCGAGCGCGCCGTCACCCGGCTCGAGGCAATCGAGATCCAGGTCGGCCGCACCGGCGCGCTCGCCCCCGTCGCGCGCCTGACCCCCGTCACCGTCGGCGGCGTCGTCGTCTCCAACGCCACGCTCCACAACGCCGACTACATCGCCGGCCGCGATTCGAGGGGCGAGCCCATCCGCGAGGGCCGCGACATCCGCGTCGGCGACTGGGTCGAGGTGTACCGCGCCGGAGACGTCATTCCCAAGATCGCCGATGTCGACCTCTCCCGCCGTCCCGCCGACGCCGTCCCCTACGTCTTCCCGTCGAAATGCCCCGAATGCGGCTCCGACGTCATCCGCGAGGAGGGCGAGGCCGTCCACCGCTGCACCGGCGGGCTGATCTGCCCCGCCCAGGCCGTCGAGAAACTCCGCCATTTCGTCGGCCGCGACGCCTTCGACATCGAGGGCCTCGGCGCGAAACAGGTCGAGGCCTTTTTCGACGAGGGCTGGATCGCCGAGCCCGCCGACATCTTCGAACTCGAAGCCCGCCACGGCGACGCGCTCCGCACCCGCGAAGGCTGGGGCGAGAAATCCGCCTCCAACCTCTTCGCCGCCATCGCCGAGCGCCGCTCCATCCCGCTCGACCGCCTGATCTTCGGCCTCGGAATCCGCCATGTCGGCGAGACCTCCGCCCGCCTTCTCGCCCGCCATTACGGCGCATGGACCCGCTTCCGCGCCGCGATGGAGGCGGCCCGCGAACACGAGGGCTCCGACTGGGACGACCTCAACGCCATCGACGGCGTCGGCCCGGTGATGGCCGCCGCCCTCGTCGACTATTTCCACGAGGCCCGCAACCGCGCCGCCATCGACCGCCTCGTCGCCCATCTCGACATCGGCGACGTCGCGGCGCCCGACACCTCCGGCAGCCCCGTCGCAGGCAAGACCGTCGTCTTCACCGGAACGCTCGAGCGCATGTCCCGCGCCGAGGCCAAGGCCCGCGCCGAGGCGCTCGGCGCCAAGGTCGCGGGCTCGGTCTCGGCCAGGACCGACTACGTCGTCGCCGGCCCCGGCGCCGGCTCGAAAGAGAAGAAGGCCCGCGAACTCGGCCTGACCGTCCTCGACGAGGACGCCTGGCTCGATCTTATCGGGTGAGCGTCTGATGCTCACGCTCGGATCCGCTGCTGACGCCACGGCGGCCCCACGCCCCGGAGAACCCCGCTCATGAACGGCGCCGAATCCCTCGTCCGCACCCTGCTCGCGGGCGGCGTCGACACCTGCTTCGCCAATCCCGGCACCTCCGAGATGCACTTCGTCGCGGCCCTCGACCGCGCGCCCGAGATGCGCTGCGTCCTCTGCCTCTTCGAAGGCGGCGCCACTGGGGCCGCCGACGGCTGGTACCGGATGCGACGCGACATCGCCGCCACGCTGCTCCATCTCGGCCCCGGCCTCGCCAACGGCCTCGCCAACCTGCACAACGCCCGCAAGGCCGGCAGCGGCGTGCTCAACATCGTCGGCGACCACACCGAATGGCACCTCGCCCATGACAGCCCGCTCCGCGGCGACCTCGATGGCATCGCCCGCGCCGTCTCGCACTGGACCCGCGTCTCGACCGACGCCCCCTCCGTCGCCCCCGACGGCGCCGAGGCCATCCGCGCCGCCCGGTCGCATAACGGCCGGATCGCCACCCTCATCCTCCGCGCCCACGCCGCCTGGGAGGACGCGGCCGGCCCCGCGCCCGTCGCCTCTCCACCACCGCTCCGTCGTCCCGACCCCGCGCTCGTCACCGCCGCCGCCCGCGCCCTCGCCGAACCCGGCGCCGCCCTCCTGATCGACGGTCCCGCCCTCCACGGTCCGCTCGCCGAGACCGCCGGGCGCGATCGCCGCGAGAACCGGCTGCCGCCTGATCGCCCCCTACCTCGTCTCCCGCATCGCGCGCGGCGCGGGCGCGCCCCGCATCGAGCGGCTGAGATACGTCGTCGAAGACAACGTCGCCTTCCTCGCCGATACGACGCACCTGGTCCTCTGCGGCGCGCTTCGCCCCGTGAGCTTCTTTTCCTACCCCGGCAAACCGAGCCTGCCCGAACCGCCCGGCTGTCCGATTCTCGATCTCTGCACGCCGGAGATGGACATCGCCTGGACGCTCGACGCCCTCGCCGCCGAGACCGGCGCCACCGCGACCGCCCCCGCCCGGATGCCCCTCGACCTGCCCGCCCTCCCCACCGGCCCCACCACCCTCGACAAGGTCGGCGCCGCCCTCGCCGCCCTCCTCCCCGAGAACGCGATCGTCGTGGACGAGGCAATCACCTCCGGCCGCCCGCTCCTCGCTCCCACCGAGACCGCCCGCCCCGCCGACTGGCTCCACGTCAGCGGCGGCGCCATCGGCTTCGGCCTGCCCTGCGCCACCGGCGCCGCGCTGGCCTGCCCCGACCGCAAGGTCGTGGCCCTGATGGGCGACGGCTCGGCGATGTACACGCTGCAATCGCTCTGGACGATGGCCCGCGAGAACCTCAACGTCCTCACCATCGTCTTCGCCAACCGGGGCTATCAGATCCTGCGCGCCGAACTCGCGAACGTCGGCGTCGAGGAGTACGGCCGCAACGCCGCCCGCATGTTCGACGTCGAGAACCCGACGTCTCGACTGGGTGGCGCTGGCGCGCGGCCACGGCGTCGAGGCGCGCCGCGCCGCCGACATCGACGAATTCACCGCCGCCTTGCGGCACGGGCTCGCGGCGCAGGGGCCGTATCTGATCGAACTGGCCTGCTGAGGCGGACGCCCGTACATTGAAAGCCGGGAATTCGCAGCATGGGGACCTGCCGAAGATGACCGGATCGTACAGCGGAGGCAGCGATCTCGACGAGAATGGAAAGGATTTCCTCGGCTTCGACGGCATGGCCGGGCGACTGGCGAAGGCCTTGGTCGATCCGGGGCTCGGACGCGGCATGGTGGTCGGCCTCGCGGGCCGATGGGGCTCCGGAAAATCGAGCCTCGTCACGCTGACGAAACGGAAGCTGGAGCCCGGCGACGCGATCCAGCTGGACTTCGCGCCCTGGGTGGTCGGCGACCGCGATCAGCTTCTCGCCGCGTTCTTCGCCGATCTGCGCCAGGTCGTCGAAAAACACGCGCCCAAGAGCGCCGACGCGAAGACGAAAGTCCTCGACGGTCTAAAGAGCTATTCGGCGCATGTCGGAAAGCTGTCCGCCATCCTGCAGGTGGCGGAACTCGCGGGCCTGCCGTCGGCCGTCCGGAAAGCTCCTGGAAAAATTTTTGGATATCGGCGCGAGCGCCAAGCCGCTCTCCGGCATCAAGGCCGAACTGGCCGAGGCGCTGGCGGGTCTGGGGACGCGCATCATCGTCTTCATCGACGACGTGGATCGCCTCGAGCCCGGAGAGATCGTCGAGGTTCTGCGGCTGGTCCGCTCCGTGGCGGACTTTCCGAACGTCGTCTACGTGCTCTGCTATGATCCCGAAGTCGTGGCGAAGGCGATCTCGCGCGAGACGGGCGCCGACGGACAGGCGTATCTCGCGAAAATCGTGCCGATAACCCTGCCGGTTCCCGAACCCGAGCCCCTTTCCCTGCAGCGGATGTTCACGGACAAGCTGAAGGAGATCGAACCGCAGCCGGACCACGACGCCGAATCGCGGATATACAACGAACTTCGGCTGAATCCGGGCCGGTTGCGGACTCCGAGGGACGTGAATCGCGTTCTCGACGCGCTCCGCTTCCTCTGGCCGGGCCTCCGAGGCGACGTCGATTTCGGCGACCTCGTCCTGCTGCAGTTGATCCGGAACGCCAACCCGGCTCTCTACAAGTGGCTCGAGGCGTACTGCGCCTATTGCGCCGAACTGGAGAGCGACGCGGGTATAGCGGGTCAACGAACAAGTGAACGTCTCTTCTCCGATCTGAATGCGGCGCTCGCATTGGAAGGAGCGTCGGCGGAGTCGCCGCCGTCCGATCTGAAGGAAATCGCGCCGCCGATCCGCGTCCAATCAAGCGACGCACCCTCGCGAGGGGAATACCTGTCGAACCCCCACCAATACGCTGAACGCGCTCCGCTGGTCGCAGACCAGCGGCTGGCCAGCCCGGACCACTACCGTCTCTACTTCGCGCTCTCCGCCCCGGAAGGGGCTCCCCAAGCGGAAGATTTCGAACGGCTGCGTCAGGCGCTTCGAGCCGGGTCTTCCGATGCCGCCGACGTTCTCCGGTCCTGGTTCGATCAGTCCACCAACTACGGCGCCAGCAAAGCGGCGGTCGCCCTGAAGCGATTGGACGCGCGCGATTTCGAGAAGATGACCGGCGAAGAGGCCAGAAATCTTCTTTTCGCCTTGGGCGAGGTCATGGACGAACGAGCGCCAAAGTCATGGACGCTCGGACCGGGACCGGATGACTGGTATCATGGACGGGTCGCGTGTCCGCGAACTCTGCTACTCGGGTTTGCCCGGTCTTGGATTTTTCGACCTGCCCGACCTCTACAGGAACGGCGCCTCGATCTGCTGGCTGGCTTACATGCTGAGGGCGGACATCGGCAGCCGCGAAGGCAGCCAGGACCACATCTTTCCCGAACACATCCGCAGGGAGTGGACACGGCCTTCGCGGAGCGGATGGACGGCTTTGACTGGAGCCGGCTTGTCGAAGCCCGAAGACCGCTCCTGATTCTGGACACCTGGCGCCTGCTCGGGTTCGGAGACCGGGCGCGCGAACTCTTCAGGGTCGGAACCGAGCGCGACGAGGACTTCCTGACGATTCTGGAAGCCATGGTCCAAACGGTGCAGACGGAGACCGGGCCGGTGGCAGGCATCCCGCCCTCCGCGCTGGAGCTTGTCGTGGACCGGGAGTCAGCGCGCGAGCGTCTCTTCAGCATCCCGGAGGACGACGCGTTGAACGAGCGCGCCCGAAGCGTCTGGGAACGGATCCAGGACGGAGAGCGGGAGCGGGGGTCGGGCACGCCGTGACCGACGCGTTCGATTCATTCGCCGTCGAACACTTGGTCGCTGACAAACATCGAACCCGGTTAACCAAGGTTGCCACTCTCCTAACCCGATCCGAATAACCCAATGAAATCAGACGCGTAATCAAAGTGCCACGCGTGGCCACTTCGCGTCAATCGCACCCCGCGCCACCGGGAATACCCTCTCCGCCATTTCGATCCGCGTCTCCCGCCGCGCCGCCCGCACGCCTCGCTCTCGGACGACCTCGCGCCGTCGAACCATGCCGAAGACGCTTTCCGGCTTCACGAAGCCGTGGCCGAGGTTCACCGCGCGCTCCTCTCGTTCTATCATCTTGCTTGACGAAGCGGCGCGCCCGCCGCCGCCCGAGACGCCCCAAAGGAGAGCCGCATGACCGCCGCCTCGCCCGACCGCCGCCTCTTTCTCGCCGCCGCCGGCGCCTTCATCGTGACCGGCGCCTCCGGCCTCTTCCTCCCCGCCCGCGCCAAGGGTCTCGCGCCGACGCCCTCGATGCGCGGCGGATCGAACAATTACCTGCCCGGCGCGCCGATCGTCGAGCGCATCGGCGGCGGCGGCTTCCTGATGACCGGAACCGTGCGCCGCGCCGGCGACGGCGCCCCGATCGCGAACGCCCGCATCCAGATCTGGGCGCACACCACCGAAGGCCACGAGCGCGACCCGCACAGCCACGGCGCCACGCTGACCGACGCCTCCGGCGCCTTCCGCATGGACATGCCGCAGATCGTCCCCGCCTTCGGCCAGCCGCACGGCCATCTCGCCTTCGACAGCGGCGGCTTCGAGACCGTCTTCCTCCGCCCGGTCATGCGCAGCGCGGGCGAGACGAGCCTCGCCGCCGATTTCGTGCTCCGACCCGCCTGACACGCGTGGCAGCCGCCCGCGCGGTTCTGATCTGGTCCGCGCTCGTCGCCGCGATCGCCGTCCCCCTCGCGGTCGCGGCGACAAGCCCGCTTCTCGCCTGGCGGGAGCCCGTCTACATCGTCGCGGGCTTCGCGGGCGCGGTCGCGATGGCCCTTCTTCTCCTCCAGCCCCTTCTCGCCGGCGGCTACCTGCCGGGCCTGAACGTGCGACGCGGGCGGCGCGTCCACCGCGCGGCCGGGATCGCCCTCGTCGCGGCGGTGACGATCCATGTCGCCGGGCTCTGGATCACCAGCCCGCCCGACATGGTCGACGCGCTGCTCCTCGTCTCGCCGACGCCGTTCTCCGTCTGGGGAGTGATCGCCATGTGGACGATCCTCGCCGCCGCCCTGCTGGCCGCCCTCCGCCGCCGCCTGCGCCCGCGCGCCTGGCGTCTCGGCCACACGGCCCTCGTGGCGACGGCCGTCGCGGCGAGCGTCGTCCACGCGATGCTGATCGAGGGCACGATGGGAACGGCCTCCAAGGCCGCGCTCTGCGCCCTCGCCCTCGTCGCCACCGCCAAGGCCGTGGCCGACCTCAGGACCTGGACGCTCCTGCGCCGCCCGAAGGCGTAGCGTCGGGGACCGGGCGGGCGCGGGGCGTTCGGCTCCCCGCGCCCGATGTGTTACAGTGTCTTCGGACCAGGGAAGACGCCATGACCCCGACGGACACCTTCGCCGCGCTGGAAAAGCGCGAGTGGTCGGACTCGCGGGTGGCGGGATCCTACGCCCGGGCCTTCGCGAAGGCGTCCGACATGGTCGTGCCGCGTCTGGTGGCCGGCGGTCCTGGCCCGGCCGGGGATCGAGGCGCTCGATCTCTGCTGCGGCCACGGCAACGTCGCCGCCGGTCTGGTCGCGGCGGGCGCCCGCGTGACCGGACTGGATTTCTCGCCGGCGATGCTGGACCTCGCGCGAGCGGCGGTCCCGGAGGCGCGCCTGATCGAGGGCGACGCGATGGACCTCGCCTTCGGGCCCGGAACCTTCGACGCCGTCACCATCGGTTTCGGAATACCGCACGTTCCCGACCCGGCGAGAGTGCTCGGCGAGGCGCGCCGCGTGCTGCGCCCCGGCGGGCGGCTGGCGTTCTCGGTCTGGTGCGGGCCGGAGGTCGACACGGCGCTCGGCTACGTCTTCGGCGCCATCGAGACGCACGGCCATCCCGACATCGCCCTGCCTCCGGGACCGGGCGCGACCGACTACGCCGATCCGGCGCGGGCCTTTCCGGTGCTGGCGGCGGCCGGCTTCGCCGAATGCCGCCGAGACATCGTGGCGTCGATGTGGCGGGTCGAGGATCCCGCCGCCCCCTTCGACTTCTTCCGCGAGGGCACCGCGCGCGGCGGCGCCCTGCTCCGCCCGCAACCGGACCGACAACGCGGCCGCCATCCGCGCGGCGGTGATCGACCGGGTGCTGGAGAACCACGGCGACGGGCCGGTCTGGAACGTGCCGATCCCGGCCGCCGTGACCAGCGCGACCGCGATCTAGCCGGGGCCCGGCCGAACTCCGCTCCCGTCATGCCAGACCCGCGTTCCGGACGTCCTCATCCTCCGCGCGGAACGCGCGAACGTCGGACCGCCCGCCGCGGCCGATACGTCGCCCGCGCGCCGACGTCGAGATCGTACCGGCTCGCCAACCCGGCCATACTCTCTCCGACGATTCCAGCAGACCGCCGAGGGCGATTCGCGCCTTTCGGAGCCATGCTCAATGAGCCCCGAGAGGCGGGCCGGTGAAGGTGAGATGATAGCGTTCCGCGACTTCCGAGATCGCCCGCATGTCGTCCGGGATGCGGAGCGATTTTCGCGCCATCTCGACGAAGAATCTCTCGAAACCGCCCGGTGTCAGGATGGTCAGCATGCGCGCGGCCGAGTTCCCGGCTATTCGGAAAGCGTGCTCGACACCACGAGGCACGAATACCAGATCGCCGGCGCCGTGACGCGTGGTCATGCCGCCCATCCAGAACTCGACGCTGCCGGACAGCACGTAGAAAGTCTCGTCCTCGGCGTTGTGGATGTGGCGGGGCGGTCCGTATCCGGGCTGGTCGAAGCTCTCGAAAACTCCCGCGCTGCCGGGATTGCTGTCGGTCAGCAGTATCCTGTACCGGGTTCCCATCCATTCGACGGTTACGGGCTGGACTGCGACATCCATCGGGGCCTCCTCCGAAACAGGTGCCGAATGCACCATGACGGAAAAATACCATCGCGGAGTCAATTGTTGAAATTGATAGTTTTTATAGATTATATTGATCACATGAATTTACTCTCTTTCGACCTCAACCTGCTGCGGGTCCTCGACGCCCTCCTGCACGAGAGATCGACGGTCGGAGCGGCGGAGAAGATCGGCCTGTCGCAGCCGGCTGTATCATCCGCGCTCGGACGGCTGCGCATCCTGCTGGATGATCCGCTGTTCGTCCGGCACGGTCAGCGGATCGTCCCGACGGACTATGCCAAGAGCCTCGAAATCCCGTTGCGGCAGACCCTCGACACGCTGGCCGACCTGCTGTCGAGAGGCGAGGGCTTCGATCCATCCGAGTCCGCCCGCAGCTTCAAGATCGCGGGCTCCGACTATTTCGCGGAAATCCTGATGCCGCCGCTCGCGCGCCTGCTGTCGGCGCGAGGGAACCGGATCCGGATCCAGCTTGTCGATCTGGTTCCCGGCGATTACGTCGCCGCGCTCGAAAAGCCCGACGTCGACATTGCGATCGTTCCGAAGGTGGATTTTCCCGCTTGGGTTGAACACCAGACCGCTTTTCTCTCGTCGTTCGTCATGGTCGCGCGGCAGGGGCATCCGGCACTTGAACGCGCCGGTGTCAGACCTGCCGATACGGTGCCGATGGACCTGTTCTGCGAGCTGGGACATGTCGTCTTCTCCCCGGAAGGGCGCCTCAAGGCGATGGGAGACGCGGCATTGGAGCGGGCGGGACGCGCGCGCGACGTCGTCATGACGATGCCGGTATTCGGAGGCATCTGCAGCGCGGTCTCCGAAAGCGATCTCGTCGCGCTCCTGCCGGAACCGCTCGCGCGAAAGATGGCCGCCGCCAAAGGTCTCGCGGTCTATGGAATTCCGATCCCGTTGCGGGCTGCGCGGATGTGCATGATCTGGCACAGACGGAACACTGGAAGCCCCTCCCATCGCTGGCTCCGGCAGACGGTTCAGGAACTGCTCGCCCCCGCCGATTAACCAAGGTTGCCAGACTCCTAACGCGATTGAGATTACCAAATGAAATCAATTACATGGCCAAAGTGACACGCGTGACACGATGCGCGAGTCACGCCCCGTGGCGCCCGTGAGCCGCCCCGAGATCCTGTTTCCGCTCTTCGCGGACCTGACCGCGCTCGACGGGGTCGGGCCGAAGACCGCGAAGCTTTTCGCCAATCTCGACGTCGAACGCCCCGCCCATCTGCTGCTCACCCTGCCCGTCTCCGGCACCGACCGCCGCCTGCGCGCCTCGATCCGCGAGGCGTCCCTGCCGGGCGTCGCGACCGTCGAGGTCGAGATCGGCCTGCACCAGCCGCCCGCCACGCGCGGCCGCCCCTACCGCGTCCACGTCCGCGACGCCGTGACCGAATTCCTGATCGTCCATTTCCACGCCCACGAGGATTCCCTGCGCCGGACCTATCCGGCGGGTCAGCGCCGCATCGTCTCGGGCAAGGTCGAGATCTTCGACGGCATCGCCCAGATGGTCCATCCCGACCACGTCCTGCGCCCCGGCGGCGCCGCCGACCTGCCCGAATACGAGCCGGTCTATCCGCTGACGCAGGGCCTGAGCCTCAAGGCCATGACCCGCGCCGTCCGCGACGCCGTCTCCCGCGCGCCCGGACCTCCCCGAATGGATCGAGCCGTCCCTCAAGGCGAAACGCGGCTGGCCCGGCTGGCGCGACGCGATCCGCGCCGCCCACGCCCCGACCGGCGCCGCCGATCTCTCTCCCGGCGCGCCCGCCCGGGAACGTCTCGCCTACGACGAGCTTCTGGCCCACCAGGTGACTCTCGGTCTCGCGCGCCTCAGGGTCCGTCGGGCCAAGGGCTTCTCCACGCGCGGCGACGGCGTCCTCCGGGCCGAGGTGCTCCGGTCGCTCCCCTTCGCCCCGACCTCCGCGCAGACCCGCGCCGTCTCCGAGATCGTCGCGGACATGGCCGCCCCCGAGCGGATGAGCCGCCTCCTCCAGGGCGACGTCGGCTCCGGCAAGACCCTCGTCGCGCTCCTCGCGATGCTCGACGCCGTCGAGGCCGGCGGCCAGGCCGCGATGATGGCCCCGACCGAGATCCTCGCCCGCCAGCATCTCGACTCGCTTCGCCCCCTCGCCGAGGCCGCCGGCATCCGCCTCGACCTCCTCACCGGCCGCGACAAGGGCCGCGAACGCGCCGCCAAACTTGAGGCTCTCGCCTCAGGCGGCATCCACGTCATCGTCGGCACGCACGCCCTCTTCCAGGCCGACGTCGTCTTCCACGACCTGCGCCTCGCCGTCGTGGACGAGCAGCACCGCTTCGGCGTCCGCCAGCGCATGGAACTCGGCTCCAAGGGACGCGCGCCCGACATCCTCGTGATGACCGCGACCCCCATCCCCCGCAGCCTGGCGCTCGCCCAGTATGGCGACATGGACATCTCGATCCTGGACGAGAAACCGCCGGGCCGCACCCCCGTCGAAACCGCCCTGATCTCCTCCGGCCGCATCCCGGAGGTGGTCGAGCACCTCCGCCGCGCCCTCGCCGAGGGCCGACAGGCCTACTGGGTCTGCCCTCTCGTCGGCGAGAGCGAGACCGCCGACCTGACCGCCGCCGAGGACCGCGCCGCCGCGCTGCGCCTCGCCCTCGGCGAGGACGCGGTCGGCCTCGTCCACGGCCAGCTCGCCCCCGCCGCCAAGGACGCCGCGATGGCCGATTTCGTCGCCGGCCGCACCCGCCTGCTGGTCGCCACGACCGTGATCGAGGTCGGCGTCAACGTGCCCGCCGCCTCGATCATGGTCATAGAGGGCGCCCAGCATTTCGGCCTCGCCCAGCTCCATCAGCTTCGCGGCCGCGTCGGGCGGGGCGTCGCCGCCTCGACATGCCTGCTGGTCTACGATCCGCCGCTCGGGGCGACCGCTTTGGCCCGCCTCGAGACCATGCGCCGCACCGAGGACGGCTTCGAGATCGCCGAGGAGGATCTGCGCCTGCGCGGGGCCGGCGACCTGCTCGGCGTCCAGCAGTCGGGGATGCCGGAATTCCGCGTCGCCGATCTCGAAACCCAGACGGAGCTCCAGCGTACCGCCCAGGACGACGCGCGCCTTCTTCTCGCCACCGACCCCGATCTGACCGGGCCGCGCGGCCGCGCGATGCGGATCCTGCTCTATCTGCTCGAGCGCGAGCGGGCCATCGGGATGCTGACGGTCGGCTGACCCTCGCTTCGTTCTCCCCACGTTCCTTTTCCGTTCGCGAATCGCTTGACGTTCGGTTAACGGATGTGAGAACAATAGCGGAACATAAACGATCAGCCGGAGAACATCGCCATGCTGGACGACGTGACGCGCATCCTGACCTCGAACTCCGAGACGCTCCCGCGGGAGGCGCTTGCCCTCGCCGGCCTCTGCGTCGTCATCCTGTCGGGTCTCTTCCTGCCGGCGTTGATCTGACCCTTGACCGCGGCGATCGCGTCCTGACCCTGCCCGTCCGGACCGCATGAGCCGGCCGCCTCCGGCCCGCCGCATACCTGACGCCGCGCTCCCCCCGGGACGCGGCGTTTTTTTGCGGGCAGGAAGCCTTTCAGGTTTCGCGCCGAAGCGCCGCCTGGATGGCGGGGACGGCGCCGAAACCGACCTGTCCCGCCAGACCGAGAAGACCCGCCGGAGTACCGAGTGATCCGGCCCATCCCCGCACCGTCAGTCCGAACGCCCAGACGGACAAGGCCACCTCCGCGATGATCAACAGCGCGAAGGCGGCGCCACCCAGAAACACACGCGGCGAAAGGAGAGCCGGCACCGCGAACCGTCGACAGACGGCGCGCGACGCGAACCATGAAAAAGCCAGCATCACCGGTATCTCAAGCGCGACCGCCGCGATATCGCCAAAGCGAGGAGCGAGCGCGAGAACGCGCAGCGTTCCCAGGATGAAGCCGGCAATGAAGACGACCGCCGAATAGGCCGCTGCGGCGATAAGCAGTCCCGGCACCGTCCCCATCCTCACGCTCTTAACGGACGCGGGTTTATTTCCCGTCAGCGGCCTCCATTTCCGACCGGACGCTCCGCGCCCAGTCCCGGCCGGCGTCGCCGCCCCAGAGGAGCCATGCGACGTATCCCGCCGAGGGATCCTCGTCATCGCCGAATTTCGCCGCGTCCTTGTCGACCGCGTGACGGGCGAAGTAGCTCGTCATGCGGGTGATCGTGTCGGGGCTCAGGTTGCGGCGGTTCTTCAGGTCGCGCGCCCGCGCGAGGCCGACGGCGGTGCCGCCGCGGTTGAACTCACGCCGCAGCGCGAGCCCCTTGCGCGCCCGCTCCGCGACCTCTTCCGGCGGCCGAAAGTCGATGGCGTCGTACATCCTCTTGGCGCTCATCGCCGCCTATCCGCCGATGACGCCGCAGGCGATCCGGTCTCCGGCGGCACCCGAGGGCTGGCTCGTGTAGTCGTCGAAGTTCGCATGGATGACAATCGCTCTGCCGAGGATGCCGTTCGGCGCGTCCTCCGCCAAAGTGACGGCGTGGTTGAAGACCGACGCCCTCACATCGCCCAGCTCGGTTGCCTGGATGTTGGGCATGTCCCCGGCATGGAACCCTGTCTCCACGAAGAACCCGTGATCGTTGCCGTCCGGCGCGAAATGGCCGCCCGCGCTCTGGAACCCGCCCGACGCGTCGCATTCGCCCGTCTCGTGGATGTGGAAGCCATGGAGGCTTCCGGAGGCGAGGCCCGTCACGTTCAGGTCGAAAAGGACGCCGCCGCCCGCCGCCGGACGAGCTGCGATCGACCCCATGTCGCTCCCGTCGATGCCGACAAGGTCCACAAGGACCGGATCGGGTTCTTGGGCGGACGCGGCCCCTGACAGGGCCGCGCAGCAGACGGAAACGCTTGCGATGTGGAAAAAACGATGGCGCATCTGAAACTCCTCGAGCTTGCGGTTCCCCGAAGGAACGGGCCCGCCGGAATATCGTTCCGCGCCGTCAGGCCGCCTGCACCGCCTCGTCGAAGGCGGCGAGCGTCGCGTCGAGCGCCAGCATGATCGAGGCGTGCCGGTTCCTGTAGTCGCGCGCCGGCATCAGCACTTCGAAAGCGTCGAATGGCGCGTCGGGCGCGGGGCCGTCGGATTTCAGCATCGCGGCGAGCTGGTCGCGCGCGCGGGACACCTCGCCGCGGCTGCGGCCGATCACGTTGCGACCGAGAATCGCCGCCGAGGCCTGCCCGAGGGCGCAGGCTTTCACGTCCTG
Organism: uncultured Alphaproteobacteria bacterium; assembly: GCA_963798765.1. Taxonomy (GTDB): domain Bacteria; phylum Pseudomonadota; class Alphaproteobacteria; order Rhodobacterales; family Rhodobacteraceae; genus Amaricoccus. The sequence goes on from CAWCUP010000020.1 coordinate 714,810, forward strand.
CCCGAAGGCCGATATCCGGCCGTTCTCGATGTCGAGATCCACCGTCACCGTCGACCCGCAGAGCGGCGAGCGTTTGCGCGCCGTCACCATCGGCGCGTCGAGGCGCTCGTTGAACGGGATGTCCGCCGCCAGCGCGAGGATGCGCTGCGAGTAGAGTTTGATCATGTCGCCGTCGCCGCTCATCGGCCGTCCCTTTGCATCACGCCTCCAGCCGCCAATAGATAGTCCCGAATCGTTCGACGGAAAAGGGAGCGCGCCGTCAATGCCGGAATTCGACATCGGAACGCTGCGGTTCGACACGCGGGGGCTGGTCCCGGCGATCGCGCAGGCGGCCTCGGGCGAGGTGTTGATGATGGCGTGGATGAACGCGGAGAGCTTGGCGGAGACGCTGGCGACCGGGCGGGTCACCTATTGGTCGCGCTCGCGCGGCGCGCTCTGGCGCAAGGGCGAGACGTCGGGGCATGTCCAGAAGCTGGTGGAGCTGCGCGTCGATTGCGACCGGGACTGCCTGCTGCTGATCGTCGATCAGACCGGGCCGGCCTGTCACACCAACCGACCGAGTTGTTTTTACACGGCGATTCGGAACGGCGCGGAAGTCACGCTGACCGAACCGGCTGCCCCATACCCGTCATCCGCCTGATCTCCGCCGGGGTCGCGCCCGCCTCGCGGTAGACGCGGATCGCGCGGGAGTCGTCGCGTTTGGCGAGGCGGCGGCCGGAATCGTCGCGGATCAGGCGGTGGTGGCGCCAGACCGGGACGGGCAGATCGAGCAGCGCCTGGAGCAGGCGGTGGATCGGGGTCGCGTCCCAGAGGTCCTCGCCGCGGACGACGTGGGTGACGCCTTGGGCGGCGTCGTCGACGACGACGGCGAGATGATAGGCGGCGGCGCCGATGTCGCGGCGGGCGAGGACGACGTCTCCGGTTTCCGCGCGCAGCCGGGACGGGTCGAGGGGGTGGACGCCCGCGTGGGCGGGGCCGGTCTCGGTGAAGGAAAGATCGTTCGCGCTCAGATGGTTGAGCGCCGCGCTCATGTCGAGGCGGATCGCGTCGGCTTCGGTGCGGTCGGACATGCGCCGGCCGCGGCAGGTGCCGGGATAGATGCCGGGCGGCTCGGCGCCTTCCTGCGGGGCGGCCATGGCGGCGCGGATGTCGGCGCGGGTGCAGCGGCAGGGGTAGACGAGGCCGGCCTCGGCCAGGCGGTCGAGGGCGGCGTCGTAGCGGGGCGTGACGGTGGATTGGCGCAGGACCGGTTCGGGCCATGTGAGGCCGAGCCAGGCGAGGTCTTCGAGGATGGCCGCCTCGTAGTCGGGGCGGCATCGGGCGGCGTCAAGGTCTTCTATTCGCAGGAGAAATGTGCCGCCCGTCTCGGCGGCCATGTCCCATGCGGTCAGGGCGGAGAAGGCGTGGCCGAGATGGAGGAGGCCGGTCGGGGACGGCGCGAAGCGGGTGACGAAGGGCGTCACGCGGAGGGCTCAGTCGCGGTCGCGGTCGACCAGGCGGCGGATGCGGCGCTCCTCGCCGGACTGATAAATCAGCAACCATGCCAACAGGATAAAGACCGGATGGGAGAGGCCGCCGGAGATGAGGATGGCGGGGATCCAGATCAGGAAGGTGACGATCGCGACGATGGGGCGACCGGCCAGCAGGATCGAGAGCGGGGGGAGGAAGAGGGCGAGAACGTAATTCATGGCAGGGAGATGGGGAGGCCGGGGGGCGGGTTCAAGCGGCGGGGATTCACGTTGCGGGGTCAAGGGGTTGGCGGGGCTGGAAACCGGCTGGAACTGGGCTGGAAACAGGCTTGCCAAGTGGCAAGCCATTTTAACGGTTTTCGTGGAGAATGCGGGCTTTCCCCAAACTGACAGGAGACGCGCCCGTGACGGACCGGATGCGCACGAACGCCCAGGAACGGGCGCATGTGAAGATGATGATCCAGCTCGACCGGCTGGAGCGGGACATCGCCGACGCGCGGCTGCGCGGGGCGCTGATCCCGAGCGACTGGAACCGGCTGGACAACACGGCGCCGGTCAATCCGCGCAAGAAGAAGGTGACGGTGGCGCTCGACGAGGACGTGGCGGCCTGGTTCCGCCGCCTCGGCGCGGGGTATCACGGCCGGATCAACGCGGTGCTGCGCACCTACATGCTGGCGCTGATCTCGAAGGAGGTGCTGAGCGTCGGCGACCGGGACCGGCACGGCGACGGGATCTGGGGGAAGGCGGCGCCGAAGCCGAAGGAGGAGTGAGGGGGACGGGGCCCGGTCGTTCGACGGGGCGGCGGGGCGCCTGCGGACCGGCACTGGCGACGCAGCGCGTCGCGCCGGGGCGTCGGGCGGAGCGCGCGAGCGCGGAGGCCGAGGGGGGTGCGGCCGGGTCCGTCGCGTGCCGATCCGCGCGCGGCTGCCTGGGTAGGCGCGGAATCGCGCCTGCCCCCGGGCAGGCAGGCGCGCGCGGATCCGTGACGGATGGATAGACGAAGTGAACGCGGCATTGCCCAACGCGGAGGCGGCGGCTCGATTCCAATCAATCTACTAACGCTGACTCCTTCAGGGCATCGAGGGCGATGCCGATGATGCGATCCTCGAACAATCGTAGTTTGCGGTCAGCGGCCTCCTGTCCCCCTGGCCACAATTGGAGTTTGTCCCGAATGGCGGGAACAGTCGCCTCCGTGCCCATTTGGACAACGAGCCAGTCAACCGTCGCAAGCAACTCCATGCTCAAAGGCAACTCGAACCCGTCGATGAGACTCGAGGTTGCCTCGACAGCTGCCAGGTGCGTTTTGCCTTGAGTCTTCATGAAGAGCGCGATGACATCGCGTTTGGCGTCGTCGAAGCGTATCGGCTCGAAAGGGCCAGCATCGGAGAGTCGCTTATCGCAATGGAGATAACTGCCATCAAGCCCGTTGAGCATGTGTTTGAGCTTCTCTGAGTATGGGCCGAATTTGTTAGCTTCAAAGTCGAAATCGAATTCCGGCAAAGACAGCTTCCGATTGAAACGCTCCAAGAAATAGCCAAGCTTTTGGACTTCAAGCAGAGAGCATTCTATTCCAAGTATTGAATATCGCCTAATCAACTCCGCCAATGACGCTCGCGGGGCCGTCAACTTCTCGACGCCGAACCGTTTCGCAACGTTTTGATATTTATTCGTCGGCTCGTAAATCACGACATGAACATCACTGAGATCCATAAGTTTTTCAACCATAAGCTCACGGACTTCGGACCAATCAAGTCCGCCGTTTCCTGCTCCAAGCGGCGGGAGCGCCACGGAACGAATGTTATTGTGAACGATCACGGCCTTCAGATCATCTAATCCGCGCTCAACCCATTCGATTTTGGAAGGAAAACGCCAATGCGCCTTCGTTGGAAAGTTGATGATCCATTTTGGTCCGAGAAACGCGTCCCGATGCGTGACAAACATTTTTCCAAGCTGTAGTGTCTTTGACCGGCAAGCCGACTGGTATTCATCAAAGTTTTCAGGATACGCTTCCTTGAACATTAGAGCCACGCCCTTACCCATCACACCAACTGTGTTGACGGTATTGACGAGAGCCTCGACGTCAGCTTCTAGCAGATTTCCTTCGGTGAATTCGATCATCATAGGAACCAGTCTTTGTTTGCGACGATCTTGACGGCCGTGCCGTGGGCTGCAGCGAGTACCTTCGTTTGATCGCGGGTTTGGATATCATAGCACACGATCCCGAGCAGCGCGCTGACTGGAACATTCAGGTGAACCAAAGCTTCGGCTTGGTACTTCTCAAAACGGTCTAGGTCGTCGCGCTTGAAATTCCGAGCTTGAAGCACGGGCCAAATGATCCTGTCGAGATCGCCCAAGTTATTCGAGAACTGCGCGGTCTTGAGATACGCATGTCGATCGGAAAACACGAAAGGAATGCTCTGTTCAATCAGCCTCGGCAAAGAGGAAACCAAAATCACAATGTCCCTCAGGGGCTTCTTCGGAACACCAACGCCAGTTTTAATGTTGTAGAGCATCGGTGAGTAGGGCGTAAAGTAAAAGGGCACGTAATCGCTCAACGTACCGCCCGGCGCACATGGAACGGCGCGCAGCATCCTTCGCTCGATCAACTCTTGATTGCCGATCTCCGCATAGCCTGCCTGTGCCACTGCGCTTCGACAATGGCAACCAGATTGAAGCACCTGATCAATGTTGTCCTTGTGGACAATTCTGAAGATCAGCGCCTTTTCAGGATTGAGAAGTTCCGTTGACATGATGGGGACGCTAGTTGGTACGCCGTCTTGCAGCAAGCCTGTGACGGAAAGGTCCGCTCGCTGCCGTTGCGAATTATTCCCGTCGCACGCGCTGCTTACGCCACGATCCGCTCCGCCTCCAGCCACCCCGCGAAATCCGCCTTCGCCCGGTCCGTATAGCCCTTGTACCGCTCCTTCCGCCCCTTGCGGCCGCCTCGGGCGGCGTCGAGCGGGGGGAAGAGGCCGAAATTGACGTTCATCGGCTGGAAGGTTTTGGCGTCGGCGCCGCCGGTGATGTGGGTGACGAGGGCGCCCATGGCGGTGGTGGGCGGCGGGGGCGCGAGGGGGGCGCGGAGGCGCTCGGAGGCGGCGAGGCGGCCGGCGAGGAGGCCCATCGCGGCGCTCTCGACATAGCCCTCGACGCCGGTGATCTGGCCGGCGAAGCGCAGGCGGGGATCGGCGCGCAGGCGCATCTGCGCCGTCGAGCAGGCGGGGGGAGTTGAGGAAGGTGTTGCGGTGGATGCCGCCGAGGCGGGCGAAGGCGGCGTTCTCGAGGCCGGGGATGGTGCGGAACACCTCCGCCTGGGCGCCGTGCTTCATCTTGGTCTGGAAGCCGACGATGTTGAAGAGCGTGCCGAGCGCGTTGTCGCGGCGGAGCTGGACGACGGCGTAGGGCTTGATCGTCGGGCGCGTGCGGGTTGGTGAGGCCGACGGGCTTGAGCGGGCCGAAGCGCAGGGTCTCGCGGCCGCGCTCGGCCATGACCTCGATGGGCAGGCAGCCCTCGAAATAGGGGGTGTCGCGCTCCCAGTCCTTGAATTCGGTCTTGGGGGCGGCGAGGAGCGCGTCGATGAAGGCCTCGTACTGGGCGCGGTCCATCGGGCAGTTGAGGTAGGCGGTGCGGTCCTCCTCGGTGTCGCCCTTGTCGTAGCGCGACTGGAACCAGGCCTTCGAGAGGTCGATGCTCTCGGCGTGGATGATGGGGGCGATGGCGTCGAAGAAGGCGAGCGCGGATTCGTCGGTGAGGGCGCGGATGGCTTCGGCGAGCGCGGGCGAGGTGAGCGGGCCGGTGGCGATGATGACGCTCGACCAGTCGGCGGGGGGGAGGCCGGCGATCTCGCCGCGTTCGATCTTGATGAGCGGGTGGGCTTCGAGGCGGGCGGTGACGGCGGCGCTGAAGGGCTCGCGGTCGATGGCGAGCGCGCCGCCGGCGGGGACGGCATGGGCGTCGGCGGTGGCCATGATGAGGCCGTTCGCCTGCGCGCATCTCCCAGTGGAGGAGGCCGACGGCGTTCTGCTCGTCGTCGTCGGAGCGGAAGGAGTTGGAGCAGACGAGTTCGGCGAGGCCGTCGGTCTGATGCGCGAAGGTGGCGACGTGCGGGCGCATCTCGTGGAGGATGACGGGGACGCCCATCTCGGCGGCCTGGAAGGCGGCTTCGGAGCCGGCGAGGCCGCCGCCGATGACGTGGATCGGTTCGATGCTGGACATGGCCCCGATCTAGTCCGGCGGCGCGGGATTGGGAAGGGCTCAGCGGCGGCGGCGGCTCCACCAGCGGCGCAGCCGGATGAGGGCGGCGCTGACGCCGGGCTGGAGGACGGGCAGGTCGACGGCCAGCAGGAGCAGGCCGAGCGGCAGCATCCAGAGCGCGAAGACCGGCAGGACGAAGAGGACGCTGCCGAGGATCAGCAGGATCGCGACGGGGATGCGGACGAGGCGGTAGCGGTGCTCGCGCAGCGCCGCGAGGAACGGTCGCGCGGCGGGGCTGCGGCGGGAGAGGGCGTCGAACTGGCGGTCGAGGCGCGCCTGCTGCTTGGTCGGGGGGGGCGTCATGGTCGGTCTCGCCGCTTCGGGTGTGGGGAATGTGGCCCCTCGCGGCGCGGGTTCAAGCGGCGGGCGGATCAGCGGAGCGCGGAGAGCGCGGCGTTCTCGGCGCGGATGCGGACGGCGAGAACGGCCGCGTTGAGCGCGGTGAAGATCGCGGCGATCCAAGGCAGGCCGAGGACCATCGACGCCACGACGATCTCGGCGGCGACGAGCGTGTAGTTGGGGTGGCGCATGAGGCGGAACGGGCCGCGCGCGACGAGCGGCTCGCCGGTGACGATGATGCGCGTGGTCCAGCGGTCGCCGAGGCTGGCGAGGATCCAGAGCCGCAGGATCTGGAGCAGGACGAAGGCGGCCAGCCAGGGGGGCGAGACCGGGTTGCCGAGGCCGAAGGCGACGAGCGCCGCGATCCAGGCGGCGTGGAGCGCCACGATCAGCGGATAATGCGCGGCGCCGTGCTCGCGGGCGCCGCGCGCCAGCAGGCGGGCGGTGTTGCGGCGGGCGAGGGCGAGTTCGGAGAGCCGCTGGAGGACGAGGAAGCCGAGGAACGCCGCGGCGCCCGGATCGACGTCACTCATTGAAGCGCCCGACGCGGATCGGCAGGAACGAGGCGGTGAAGCCGGGGCCGAGCGCGCCCATCACCATCCGGCCCTCGGTGCCGCCGGCCAGCACGCGGTCGAGCACGAAAAGGACCGTCGGCGAGGACATGTTGCCGAAATCGCGCAGGACGGCGCGTTCCTCGACCAGCGCGCCGGGCGCGAGGCCCAGGGCCGCCTCGAGCGCCGCGACGACCTTGGCGCCGCCGGGATGGCAGACGAAGCGCGCGATGTCGGCGCGCGTCAGGCCCGCCGCGCCGAGCGCCCAGGCGGCGGCCTCGCCCATGCGCTCGCGGACGAAATCGGGGATGGAGCGGTCGAAGACGACGCCGAGGCCCGACTCGTCCACGTCCCAGCCCATGATGCCGAGCGTGTCGGGCCAGATGCGCTCGCGGCCCGGCTCGACCCGGACCACGGGGAAATCCGCGTCGCCCTTCGCGGTCGAGACGCAGGCCCCCGCCGCGCCGTCGCCGAAGAGGACCGTGGCGATGATGTCGGCCTTGCGGAGCCGGTCGGAGCGGAAGCTGAGCGTGCAGGTCTCGACCGAGACCAGCAGGACGCGGCTTCCGGGATCCGCCACGGCCATGCTGCGCGCGATGGCCAGGCCGCTGACGCCGCCGGCGCAGCCGAGGCCGAAAACGGGAACGCGGTGGATGTCGGGGCGGAAGCCCATCGCCTTCCAGGCCATCGCCTCGAGCGAGGGGGTGGAGATCCCGGTGGTCGAGACCGTCACCACCGAATCGACGCTCTCGGCCGACCATCCGGCCTTGGCGAGCGCCTGCGACGCGACGCGCACGAAGAGCTCGGTCGCGCCCTGGACATGCAGATCGTTGCGCTCGGGCCAGATCTTCGGCGCCTCGAACCAGTCGAGCGGGGCGACGGAATACCGCCGTTCGACGCCGGCGTTCTCGAACGCGCCGCTCATCCGCTCGAAGCTGTCGAAGCGGGGGCCGAGGATGCGCGCGGCGGTGGTTTTCGCGAGGTCCTGCGGAATCGGGTGCGCCGGAACGGCCGTCGCCAGCCCGTTGAGATATGCGGTCATGTGCCTGCCTTTGGGAGCGAAGCCGCGGGGCCGTATCCCGCCCGGCCACGCGGTTAAGCGCACCTCAACGCGGCCGGCGGCCTCCGGTTCCCGGACCGGGATCGCGGGCGGGCGCGGTCATCCGTCCCGCGCCTCTCCGGGCTCCTCTCCGGGCTCCACGTCGGCCGCCTCGGCGATCTGCGCCACCGACACGACACGTTCGCCCTTGCCGGTGTTGAAGACCCGGACGCCGCCCGCCGTGCGCGAGCGGAACGAGATGCCGTTGACCGGGCAGCGGATCGACTGGCCGGCGTCGGTCGCGAGCATGATCTGGTCGTCGGTCTCGACCGGGAAGAGCGCGACGAGCGCCCCGCCGCGCATCGCGCGGTCCATCGCCATCACGCCCTGGCCGCCGCGTCCGCGCAGCGGGTAGTCGTGGCTCGACGACAGCTTGCCCGCGCCCTTCTCGGTGATTGTGACCAGCAGATCCTCGGCCTCGGACATCTCGACGTAGCGGTCCTGGCCCAGAGCCGCCGCCTCGACGGCCTCCTCGTCGGCGTCGGCGTCGGTGTCCGCCTCGACCTCGTCCTCCTCGGTCAGGCCCGCCACGGCGCGGCGCATCTTGAGATAGGCCGCGCGTTCGGCCGGCGTGGCCTCGAAATGGCGGATCACCGCCATCGACACGACCTCGTCGCCGTTCGCCAGCCGGATGCCGCGCACGCCGGTGGAATCGCGACCCTTGAAGACGCGCACGTCGGTGGTTCGGAACCGGATCGCCTTGCCGCTCCGCGTGGTCAGCATCACGTCGTCGTCCTCGGAGGCGATGCGCGCGTTTATCAGCCGCACGCCCTCGGGCAGCTTCATCGCGATCTTGCCGTTGCGCATGACGTTGGTGAAGTCGTCGAGCGCGTTGCGCCGCACGTCGCCTTCGGATGTCGCGAAGACGATCTGAAGCTCGGCCCAGTCGTCCTCGGGCTTGTCGACCGGCATGATCGCGGCGATGCCCGTCCCGCCCTCGATGGGGAGGATGTTGACGATCGCCTTGCCCCGCGCGTTCCGTCCGCCCACCGGCAGGCGCCAGGTCTTGAGCTTGTAGACGATGCCGTCGGTGGTGAAGAACAGGAGCGGCGTGTGGGTGTTGGCGACGAAGAGCGTCGTGACGAAATCCTCGTCCTTCATGCCCATGCCCATGGTGCCCTTGCCGCCGCGCTTCTGGGCGCGGTACTCGGTCAGCGGCGTGCGCTTGATGTAGCCGCCCCGGGTGATCGTGACGACCATGTCCTCGCGTTCGATCAGGTCCTCGTCGTCGAGATCGGATTCCCATTCGACGATCTCGGAGCGGCGCGGCACGGCGAAAAGCTCCTTCACCTCGCGCAGCTCGTTCGAGATGATCTCCATGATCCGCGCGCGGCTGCGCAGGATGTCGAGATAGTCCTTGATCTTCGCCGCCAGGTCCTCGAGCTCGTCGGTGACCTCGCGCACGCCCAGCGCGGTGAGGCGCTGGAGCCGCAGGTCGAGGATGGCGCGGGCCTGGATCTCCGAGAGGAGATAGGTGCCGTCGTCCCGGACGCGGTGGCTGGGATCGTCGATCAGCGCGATGTAGGGGGCGATGTCCTTCGCGGGCCAGGCGCGGGTCATCAGCCGCTCGCGCGCCTCGGCCGGGTCCGCCGAGGACTCGGATGGTCGCCACCACCTCGTCGACGTTGGTCACCGCGACCGCGAGACCGCAGAGCACGTGGCTCCGCTCGCGGGCCTTGCGCAGCTCGAACGCCGTGCGGCGCGCCACGACCTCCTCGCGGAACCTGACGAAGGCGGTCAGGAACGCGCGCAGGTCGAGCTGTTCCGGCCGGCCGCCGTTGAGCGCGAGCATGTTGCAGCCGAAATGCGTCTGCATCGGCGTGAAGCGGAAGAGCTGGTTGAGCACCACGTCGGGCGTCGCGTCGCGTTTGAGCTCGATCACGACGCGCACGCCGAAGCGGTCGCTCTCGTCCTGGACATGGGCGATGCCCTCGATCTTCCTGTCGCGGGCAAGCTCGGCGATGCGCTCGATCATCACCGACTTGTTGACCTGGTAGGGCACCTCGGAGACGATTATGGCGAGGCGGTCCTTGCGGATCTCCTCGATCGTGGTGCGCGCGCGGATGATCACCGAGCCGCGGCCCTCATGATACGCCTTGCGCGCGCCGGAGCGGCCGAGGATCAGCGCGCCGGTCGGGAAATCGGGCGCCGGGATGAACTCCATCAGCCCCGCGACGTCGAGATCGGGATCCTCGATCAGCGCCAGCGTCGCGTCGATCACCTCGCCGAGATTGTGCGGCGGGATGTTGGTGGCCATGCCGACCGCGATGCCGGCGGCGCCGTTGACCAGCATGTTCGGAAACCGCGCCGGCAGGACGGAGGGCTCCAGGTCCTTGCCGTCGTAGTTCGGCTGGAAGTCGACGGTGTCCTTGTCGATGTCGGCCAGCAGATACGCCGCCGGCTTGTCCATCCGGACCTCGGTGTAGCGCATGGCGGCCGGGCTGTCGCCGTCCATCGAGCCGAAATTGCCCTGCCCGTCCAGCAGCGGCAGCGACATCGAGAACGGCTGGGCCATGCGCACGAGGGCGTCGTAGATCGCGCTGTCGCCGTGCGGATGGTATTTGCCCATCACGTCGCCGACGGGACGCGCGGATTTGCGGTAGGCCTTGTCGTGCGTGTTGCCGGTCTCGTGCATGGCGTAGAGGATGCGCCGGTGCACCGGCTTGAGGCCGTCGCGCAGATCCGGGATCGCGCGGCTGACGATCACGCTCATGGCGTAGTCGAGATAGGAGGTCTTCATCTCCTGCTCGATGGTGATCGAGGGGCCGGAAAGCGGCGGCCGCGGCGGCGCCGGGATGTCGTCGTTCGGTTCGTCGGTCAAGGGGCGCGCGTCCTGCTGATGGGAAGGCGGTCAAACGTCTGTTTTCGTTATAGGCGGCGGCGCGGCGGAGGGCAATCGCGACGGCCGGCGGACGGCCCCCGGCGGTCGCGGCCCCCGCCCCCCGGGACGCCGGCATGCTCCGCGGGCCTCCAATACGGATCGGGCGAAGACCAATTAATCATTAAGACGTCAGTCGTAAAAAACCGGTTGGGTTAACTAAGTGTTTTATGAATTGTTGATTAAATCACTGAAGACGGAGCATAAAGTCTCGAGCGGTGGGATTTGGGTGCCGGACCGGGCGCCTGTGCCGTCACGACGCTCACATCCGTCTGTCCGTGCCGGTCCAGCGTGTAAATTTGGGGAAAAAACATGTCCATTCTGAATAAGATCACCGTCCTGACCGCCGCCGGACTGCTGTCCGCCGGCGCCGCGGGCGCGGCCACGATGACCTCGACCTTCGATCTCGAAGGCAACGCCAGCCCGGCGGCGTCGTTCTCGCTCATGAACAACGGCCTGACGGCGACCTTCACCGGCAAATCCGTCAACGACGCCGACACGAGGCACAACACTCTCGGAGGGACCGTCAACAGCGCGTGGATCGGCCGTTACGGCCAGGGCGCGGGTGTCACGAGCTCCAAGTTCGACGACCATACCGTCGACAGCGATGATGGTCGCAACGACTACGACGAGTTCATCCAGATCGCCCTCGACCAGACCGCGACGATCAAGAAGATCGGCTTCGGCTATTTCGGGTCCTCCGACGATTTCCGCTGGCTGTACGATTCCAACCTCAGCGGCGGCATCGATGACGGCGACTGGATCAGCGGCGAGACCGACATTCCCAACAGCGGCATGTTCACGGTGTCGGGCGGCGCGACGAGCAACGTCTTCGGCGTCGGCGCGTTCGACAGGAACGACAGCTGGAAGCTCCGGACCTTCACGGTCGAGTACGAGACCTCGCCGGTCCCGCTGCCCGCCGCCGGCCTGCTGCTCATGGGCGGCCTCGGCGGCCTCGGCCTGATGGGCCGCAAGCGCAAGGCTCCGACGGCCTGAGCGCGGCGCGCCGCCGTCGCGGGCGGCGGGCGGCTGATTCCGACCATCGCGGCGCCGCCCGACGCGGCGCCGCGTGCCGTTCGATCCGCACGCTGTCGGCGCCCGTCGTTGCGGTGGCGGGAGACGGCGCGCGGCCGGTTCCGACGCGCCGACGTCGTCGGAGTTTAACCAACAGTTTTAATCTTGGTTGATTGAACGGCCTGAACACGCGAAGATTTCCCGTGACGGTTGATGAGTTGGCGTGTGGATCGGACGTTTTTTCATCACCGCTTCATGCGCCGTATGTTTCGTTCCGGTCCGTTATGTAGAATGGGAGTATCCGAATGTCCTTCATGAGCAGACTGGCGGCTTTCGCCGCGGCGGCGACGGTCGCCTCCACGATGGCGGCGGGCGCGGTGACGATCGATCTGGGTCCGATGCCCACGATCTCAAAACCGAACCCGCTCGCGACGTCCACCACGGGCACGGTCTTCGAGAACGTGACCGGCTCCGTGAGCGGGGTGCGCCGCAGCCCGTGGGAGGGCACCGCGCTCGAGGCGACCGGCCTCTACAGTTCGGTCAGCGCGCGCAGCTCCGCGACCTACACGTTCGGCTCGGCGCGCAGCTCGCTCAGCTTCCTGTGGGGCTCGCCCGACACCTACAACGACCTGAAGATCGAGCTCTCCGGCGGAGGCGGCACGACGACGATCAACGGTTCGGCGGTGCAGCCTCCGGTGGCGATCAGGCGCGAATTTCGTGACGATCAGCGGGATCGGGCTGTTCGACACCGTCACGTTCAAGTCGGGCTCGAACGCCTTCGAATACGCCAACGTGGCGGCGGTCCCGCTGCCCGCGGCCGGCCTGCTGCTCATGGGCGGCATCGGCGGTCTCGGCCTGATGGGCCGCAAACGCAAGGCTCCGACGGCCTGAGCCATACCTTTCCCGCGCCGCGTTCCGCGGCGCGGGCGCAGCATCGCGCCCCCCGGCCACCGCGCCGGAGGGGCCTCGTCGCGTCAGGCTCCACGCCGACGGACGGGGAGAGCCGCGCCCGCGCCGCCGGATTCCGCGCGGCGGAGATGGGCGCTTGATCGGGATCACGTCGCGCGGCTAGTTTCGTCCGCCACGCGACGGAGCGGACATGATCACGGTTTTCTCGACACGACACGCCAGCCATTCCGGCAACATGGAGCTGAATTCCGGCGCCATCGTGCCGGCCTTCGAGCTTCCGCGACGGGCCGAGATCGTCCGCGCCCGCGTCGAGGAGGTCGGCCTCGGTCCGATCCGCGCGCCGGACGCGCACGGCCTCGAGACGGCCCTGCGCGTCCACGATCCGGCCTATCTCGACTTCCTGGAGCGCGCCTGGCCGATGTGGGTCGCCGCGGGGCGCGGCGGGACCGCGATGGGGTTCATCTGGCCGGGGCCGGGTCTGCGCGCCGACGTGCCGCCGCGCGATATCGACGGTCTGCTCGGTTTCTATTCCTTCGACGCCGGCGCGACCTTCGTGGCGGGCACCTGGGACGCGGTCCGGTCGAGCCATGACGTCGCGCTGACCGCCGCCGCGCTGGTATCGGGCGGCGAGAACGCCGCCTTCGCGCTCTGCCGTCCCCCCGGCCACCACGCCGGCCGGCGCGCCGCCGGCGGCTATTGCTACATCAACAACGCGGCGGTCGCCGCGGAGGCGCTGCGCGACGCGGGCGCGCGGCGGGTCAGCGTGCTCGACATCGACTATCACCACGGCAACGGGACGCAGGAGATCTTCTACGGGCGCGGCGACGTGCAGACGGTCAGCATCCACGCCGATCCGATGGTGGAATATCCCTATTTCCTCGGCCACGCCGACGAGACGGGGACCGGACCGGGCGAAGGCGCGAATCTGAACCTGCCCCTGCCGCACGGCACGGGTTTCGGCGAGTGGAGCGCCGCGCTGGAGATCGCCTGCGCGGCCGTTTCGGATTTCGATCCCGACGTCCTGGTGGTGTCGCTCGGCGTCGACACGTTCCACGGCGATCCGATCAGCGCGTTCCGGCTCGACACGCCCGACTATCCGCCGATCGGCGACCGCATCCGGGCGCTGGAGAAGCCGGCGCTCTTCGTGATGGAGGGCGGTTACGCGGTCGAGGCGATCGGGGTGAACGCCGTCGGCGTGCTGACCGGGTTCGAAGAGGGATGAGGCCGCTCCGCGCGGCCCTCGCGCTGATCGCGTTTCTGCTGGCCGCGATCCCGGCGGCAGCCCAGGACCGGACCGATGCGACGCTGCGGATCGGCACGCGCGTGGCCCCGCCCTTCGCGATGAAGGCCGAGGACGGTCACTGGGAGGGCATCAGCATCGATCTGCTGAACCAGCTGGCGGCCGCCGACGGCTTCAAATTCGACCTCGTCGAGACGAGCCTCGAAGGCATGATCTCCGACGTGGCCGAGGGCCGGCTCGACGCCTCGATGGCCGCGATGACGGTCACGCTGGCGCGCGAGAAGACCGTCGACTTCACCAATCCGTATTACCATTCCGGCCTCGGCGCCGCCGTCGCGGCCAAGCCCGGATCGAGCTTCTACGCGATCCTCGAGGCGCTGACGTCCCGCGACTTCCTCGGCACGATCGGCCTGCTGCTCGGGCTGCTTCTGGTGGTCGGTTTCTTCGCCTGGCTCGCCGAGCGGCGCGCGAACCCGCGCGATTTCGAGCCCGAGCCCGTGCGCGGCCTGTTCAGCGGATTCTGGTGGGCGGCCGTGACGATGACGACCGTCGGCTATGGCGACAAGGTGCCGACCACCTTTCTCGGGCGGCTGCTCGGCGTGTTCTGGATGTTCTACGCGCTGATCCTGTCCGCGATCATCATCGCGCAGCTTTCGGCGGCGGTGACGGACCACAGGATCAGCCATCGGATCGTCAACGAGGACCAGCTCGCGCGCATGTCCGTCGGTTACGTCCGGGACGCGGCGTCGCTGGACGACCTGCGGGCGATCGGCGTCCGGCCGACGCCCTATGCCGACGTCGGCGCCGGTTTCGCGGCGCTCCAGGACGGCGAGATCGACGCGTTCGTGCACGATCGGCCGATCCTGATCTGGACGGCGGCCAAGACCCCCGGGATCGAGATGACGGCCATCCAGTTCGCGCCGCAGAACTACGCCATCGTTCTGCCGGACAACTCGACACATCGGGAGAGTCTGAACCAGGCCATTCTGAGCATCCTGAACTCGCGGGAATGGGCGGGCGTGGTGCGGAGCTACCTCGGTTCCGACGGCTGAACCGGTCGGTGCGGCCGAAAAGCCACGCTCATCTTGCGCCTGTCGCCGCACGCTACCCAAGCTCCTGGAGCGACCCTATACTGCTCGCGCCTGTTCCAAGATCCCTCCGGAGAGATCGCATGCGCTGTCCGTTCTGCGGAAACATCGACACCCAGGTGAAAGACAGCCGGCCGGCCGAGGACCACGTCTCGATCCGGCGCAGGCGCTTCTGCCCGGCCTGCGGCGGCCGGTTCACCACCTACGAGCGCGTCCAGCTCCGCGATCTGGTGGTGGTCAAGAAGAACGGCAAGCGCGAGCCATTCGACCGCGACAAGCTGGAGCGCTCGATCCGGATCGCGATGCAGAAGCGCCCGATCGAGGCCGAACGTCTGGACCAGATGATCTCGGGCATCGTCCGGCGGCTCGAGAGCCTCGGCGACGTCGACGTGCCCTCGGACACGATCGGCGCCATCGTCATGGAGACGCTGGCGCGGATCGACACGGTGGCCTACGTCCGGTTCGCCAGCGTCTACAAGAACTTCCAGGAAGCCGACGATTTCGAGGAGTTCGTCTCCGAGCTCCGGCCGCCCGCGACGGCGGCCGACGACGACTGACCGCATGGCCCTGACGGATCTCGACGCGGGCCACATGCGCGCGGCGCTGGGGCTCGCCCGGCGCGGACTGGGCCGGGTCTGGCCGAACCCCGCCGTCGGCTGCGTGATCGTCGCGGAGGGCCGCGTCGTCGGTCGCGGCCGGACGGCGGACGGCGGACGGCCGCACGCCGAGACCGTCGCGCTGGCGGGGGCCGGCGCGGCGGCGCGCGGCGCCACGGCCTACGTGACGCTCGAACCCTGCGCCCATGTCGGCGGGACGCCGCCCTGCTCCGACGCGCTGATCGCCGCCGGAATCGCCCGGGTGGTCTCGACCATCGAGGATCCCGATCCGCGCGTCGCCGGGGCGGGGTTCGCGGCGCTTCGGGCCGCCGGGATCGACGTCGAGACCGGGTGCCTGGCCGCCGAGGCGGAGGAGATGAACGCGGGCTTTCTCGTCCGGGTCCGGACCGGACGGCCGCGGCTGACCCTCAAGCTCGCCGCGTCGCTCGACGGGCGCATCGCGACGGCCTCCGGCGAGAGCCGCTGGATCACCGGGCCGCGCGCGCGCGCCGAGGTGCATCTGATGCGGGCGCGGTCGGACGCGGTGCTGGTGGGCGCGGGAACCGCGCGGTCCGACGATCCGCGTCTCGACGTGCGCGGGCTGGGACTGGCGGACGCCAATCCGGTGCGGGTCGTCGTCTCCGGCGGGTTGACGCTGCCGCGCGGCGGCGCGCTGGGACGGAGCGCCCGCGAGATCCCGCTCTGGCTCTGCCATCATCCCGAGGCGGGCGGGGACCGCCGCGCGGCCTGGTCGGAGACCGGGGCGGAGCTTCTGGAGGTCCCGTTCCAGGACGACGGGCAGCTCGATCTCGCCGCCCTGATGCGGATCCTGGGCGCCCGCGGCCTCACGCGGGTGCTCTGCGAGGGCGGCGGGCGGCTGTCGGCGGCCCTGCTCGAAGCGGGTCTCGTCGACGAGGTCGTGCTCTACACCGCCGGCGTCGTGCTGGGCGACGAGGGCACGCCCAGCGTCGGGCCGCTCCGCGTCGAGGCGCTCGCGGACGCGCCGCGGCTGCGCCTCGTCGGGACCGCCCGGATCGGCGACGACGCGCGGAGCCGCTGGGTCGCGGCTACTTCGCCAGCGCCGCGACCGATCCCGCGAGGCTGACGGTCGTGGCGCCGACGCCGAGCACGCGGCTCCAGGCGGCGAAGGGCGCCTCGGTCACGTAGACCGTGTCCTCGTCGCGGATGATGAACTCGCGCGCCGAGAACAGGCCCGCCGGCTCGGTCAGGTTCAGGACGTAGGCGATCCGCTGCGGCCCCACGAGGTCGGCGCGCCCCAGAAGCCGGTTGGCGACGTCAGACGATTCCGCGCGGAACACGAAGACCCCGGTCGGGTCGGCGGCGCGGCCGTCCAGACCGCCCGCCGCCGCGATGGCCTCGAGCGCCGACATGTCGCGCTTGTTGAAGTTCACCCGGGCCTGGGAGCCGGTCGCGCCGAGCGCGGTGAAGCTGCGCCGGTCCTCCTCGACGATGACCCGGTCGTCGGGCCGGAGCGCCACGTCGTAGCGCGGATTGTCGTAGAGGTCCTGGAGCCAGATCATGCCCGTGCGGCCGCCGCGCTCGATCTTGACCTGCGCCACGTCGGGCACGAGCGCCACCCCGCCCGCGCGGGCGAGCATCGCCGAGAGCCTGCGGGTCGGCGCCTCGATGGGATAGACGCCGGGCGAGCCGACGCCGCCCATGACGCTGACCGTCGCGCCGTCTCCGGCGACCCGGCGCACCTCGACCTGGGGATCGGGGGTCTGGACCTCGAGACCTTCGGTGATTCTCGCGCGCAGTTCGCCCGGACTGAGCCCCGCGGCCTGGATGCGGCCGGCGTACGGCACGAAGATCCCGCCGCTCTGATCGACCTGGAGCTCCTCGAGAACCGTCACCTTCTGGCCGACGCCGGCCAGCAGCCCCGCGTCGACGTTCTCCCAGACCGAGACCGACAGCCGGTCGCCCGCCGAGATGGCGTCGGGCGAGATCGTCCCCGCGCCGGTGAAATCCGTCCCGAAGCCGAGCGTCTCGGACGAGCGCGCGACGGAGGCGACGCCGGGCGTCACGTTGACGACGTGCATGCCGTATTCCTCGGCCGAGGCGGCGTTCAGGATCTCGCCGGAGGTCGGACCGGAGCGCGGCAGGGTGCACCCCGCCAGCGTAAGGGCGACCAGCGCCAAAACGATCGCGCGCGCGATCGCCGAATACGTGCGGGACGCTTCCTGCATCGACAGCCTCTCATGCCCGCTTTTGAACAGCGTTTGACGCGAATCCTACCCATTTCCGGCGCGCGAGGCCAGAACGAAGATCGCCGGGCCCGGGCGAGGCTTGCCGCCCGGCGCGTCGCGGGCTAACGGGGTGGCGTCCGAGGGGTCGGGAGCGGAGCGATGTTCACCGGAATCGTCACTGACATCGGCCGCGTCGAGCGGCTGGAGACGCGCGGCGACCTGCGCGCGCGCATCCGCTCGGGATACGCGCCTGACGGCATCGCGATCGGCGCCTCCATCGCCTGCGACGGCGTCTGCCTGACCGTGGTGGACCGCGGTCCGGCGGAGGACGGCGGCGCGTGGTTCGACGTCGACGTCTCGGCCGAGACGCTGTCGAGGACCGCCATCGGCACCGGCGCGAAGGCGTGGGAGCCCGGGAGGCCGATCAATCTCGAGCGCGCGCTGCGGCTCGGCGACGAGCTCGGCGGGCACATCGTCTCGGGGCATGTCGACGGCATGGCCGAGATCGTCGCGATGCGCGCGGAGGGCGACAGCACCCGGGTCACCTTCAGCGCCCCGGACCCGCTGGCCCGGTTCATCGCGCCCAAGGGCTCGGTCGCGCTGAACGGCACGTCGCTCACCGTGAACGAGGTGGACGGGCATTATTTCGGCGTCAATCTCATCCCGCACACGATGGCCTGCACCACCTGGGGCGAGGCGGAGCCGGGCGACATGGTCAATCTCGAGATCGACACGCTCGCCCGCTACGTCGCCCGGCTCGCGGAATATGGCGCCCGCTGACGCCGGCGCTCTGGCCTTCGAGGGACGCCGGCGCTATGCGTGCGCCGTGGACCGGGAGGGGACGGGGACGCCGATGGACGACACCGAGTACCGCGACGCGATCTCTCCCGTGGAGGAGATCATCGACGACGCGCGCAACGGGCGGATGTTCATCCTCGTCGATCACGAGGACCGCGAGAACGAGGGCGACCTGGTGATCCCGGCCCAGATGTGCACGCCGGACGCGATCAATTTCATGGCCAAGCACGGCCGCGGCCTGATCTGTCTGGCCCTGACCGGCGAGCGGCTCGACGCGCTCGGCCTTCCGCTGATGGCCGCGTCGAACTCGTCGCGCCACGAGACGGCGTTCACCACCTCGATCGAGGCGCGCGAGGGCGTGACGACCGGCATCTCGGCGCATGACCGCGCCCGCACCGTCGCCGTCGCGATCGATCCGGCCTCGCGCGCGCAGGACATCGCGACGCCCGGCCACATCTTTCCGCTGCGGGCGCGCGACGGCGGCGTGCTGGTGCGCGCCGGCCACACCGAGGCCGCCGTGGACATCGCGCGGCTCGCCGGCCTCAACCCGTCGGGCGTGATCTGCGAGGTGATGAACGACGACGGCTCGATGGCGCGGCTGCCGGACCTGGTGGCCTTCGCGCAGCTGCACGGGTTGAAGATCGGCACGATCTCGGACCTGATCGCCTATCGCCGCCGGCACGACAATCTGGTGCGCGAGACCTCGACGCGGCGGGTGACGTCGGAATACGGCGGCGAGTGGATGATGCGCGTCTTCTCGGACGTGACGGCGGGGGCGGAGCACATCGTCCTGTCCAAGGGCGATCTGAGGGGTCCGGGCCCGGTCCTCGTGCGGATGCACGCGGCCAATCCGATGGAGGACATGCTGGCGCTGCATCCGGGCCGGTCGCACCAGCTTCGCGACGCCATGCGTCTGATCGCCGCCGAGGGGCGCGGCGTGGTCGTGCTTCTGCGCGACATGTCGATGAAGCTCGACGCGGAGGATCACGCGAGCCCGCACAAGCTCCGCCAATACGGCGTCGGCGCGCAGATCCTCAACGCGCTGGGCCTGGAGGACCTGATCCTGCTCAGCAATTCGCCGAGCCCGAAGGTCGTCGGCCTCGAAGGCTACGGGCTGAGCATCGCCGGCACCCGGCCCATCCCGCAGACGGAGGACTGACATGGCCCGCCAGGAAGCCGATCCGGGCCTGAAGCCGCCGGCGTTCGACGCGCCCGTGCGGGTGCTGATCGCGGTGGCGCCGTTCTACCGCGCCATCGCCGACGATCTGCTGACCGGCGCGCGGACCGCGCTCGACGCGGCCGGCGCGACGCATGAGACCGTCGAGGTTCCGGGCGCGCTGGAGCTGCCGACCGCGATCCGCCTCGCCAGCGCGTCGGGCGCGTTCGACGGCTACGTGGCGCTGGGTTGCGTGATCCGGGGCGAGACGACGCATTACGAGACGGTCTGCAACGACAGCTCGCGCGGGCTTTCGGTGCTCGGGCTCAAGGGGCACTGCGTCGGCAACGGCATCCTGACGGTCGAGAACGCCGACCAGGCGCGGGTCCGCGCCGATCCCGCCGGGCAGAACAAGGGCGGCGGCGCGGCCGAGGCGGCGCTGCATCTGATCGCGCTGGCGCGCCGGTTCGCGCCGGATCGGCGTCCGCTCGACGATGACGGGGCGCGCCGGGCCGGCTGGCATCCGATGGACCGGGTCTGATGGCGGACGCTCCGAAAAAGCCCACCGCCGCCCAGGCGCGCCGGATGCGCTCCGCGGCGCGTTTCTACGCCGTGCAGGCGCTGTTCCAGATGGAGGCGGCCGACCAGGCCGCCGAGGACGTCATGGACGAGTTCGAGGCCCACCGGATCGGCGCGGTGGTCGACGGCGAGACCTTCGCCGAGCCGGACCGGCCGCATTTCCGCGCGCTGCTCTCGGCGGCGGTCGAGCGGCAGGCGGCCATCGACCAGCTGACGCACAAGGCGCTGGTCGCGCGCTGGCCCATCGACCGGATCGATCCCACGCTGCGCGCGCTCTTCCGCGCGGCGGGCGCCGAGCTGGTCTCCACGGACACGCCGCCCCGGGTCACGATCAACGAATACGTCGACGTGGCGAAGGCGTTCTATCCGAGCGGCAAGGAGGCGAAGTTCGTCAACGCCGTGCTCGACCACATGGCCCGCGCGGCCAGGCCCGAGGCGTTCGCGGAAAAGACCTGACCGCGCCTGACCGCGCGCGGTTGACCTGGATCAAAGCGGGATCCGCGTCCGCCCCGTATCAGCGTCGGCAAGGCATTCCGATACGCGAAAGGACGGTCATGGGCGAGAAGAACGCGCCGGCGGAAACGACCGGGACGGACACCGTCGCGGGCCTCGAGGCCGCCATCGTCGCCGAAGCGGGGCCGGAACCCGTCGCGCCGTCCGAAGCCCCGCCCGGAGCGCCGGCCGCGCCCGCGACCGGATCGCGGCGCGCGACCTCGATGCGCCACGATCCCGCCGAGGTCCGCCGTCTGTTCGAGACCGGCGAATATCCCTACCGGAGCCGCATCGCGCGCAAGGATTACGAGCGGCAGAAGGCCAGGCTCCAGATCGAGCTTCTCAAGGTCCAGGACTGGGTCCGGGATACCGGCCAGCGGATCGTGATGATCTTCGAGGGCCGCGACGCCGCCGGCAAGGGCGGCACGATCAAGCGCTACATGGAGCATCTGAACCCGCGCGGGGCCCGCGTGGTGGCGCTCGACAAACCGACCGAGCAGGAGAAATCGCAATGGTTCTTCCAGCGCTACGTCGAGCACCTGCCCTCGGCGGGCGAGATGATCCTGTTCGACCGCTCGTGGTACAACCGGGCGGGCGTCGAGCGGGTGATGGGCTTCTGCACGCCCACCGAGTATCTCGAGTTCATGCGCCAGACCCCGGATCTCGAGCGCATGTTCGTGCGCGACGGCATCCGCCTCTACAAATACTGGTTCTCCGTCACCCGGGAGGAGCAGCGCGCCCGCTTCGAGTCCCGCGAGCATGAGCCGCTGAAGAAATGGAAGCTCTCGCCGATCGACCGGCTGTCGCTCGACAAGTGGGAGGACTACACCGAGGCCAAGGAGGCGATGTTCTTCTACACCGACACCGCCGACGCGCCCTGGACGATCGTCAAGTCCGACGACAAGAAGCGCGCGCGCCTCAACTGCCTGCGGCATTTCCTCGATTCGCTGCCCTATCCCGGCAAGGACCGGTCGATCGTCGGACGTCCCGATCCGCTGATCGTGGGATCGACCAACCACGTCATCGGACGCAGCGAGCACATCATCGGCAAGAGCCTGCACCCCGACCTGCGCAAGGCGCGCTGACGGCGATCCGTCACGTGACGGGATTGCGGCGTGACTTTCCGGTTCCGCGCTGAAAATATGCCGGCGCCGGACCCGCCGCGCGCCACTCGCGCGGCGCGGCGGCGCAACTGGGGGTATCGGTGAGCGCGACCGGGAACACGAAGTTGTGCCACGCGTGCGAATCGGCGGTTCCCGAGGGGGCCCGGTTCTGCCCGTCATGCGGCGCGCGGCAGAGCGAGCACGCCGCGCTCGACCGCGAGATGGCGGGGGAGCATCGCCAGATCACCGTGATGTTCTGCGACGTCGTGGGCTCCACCGAACTCGCCTCGCGCCTCGACCCCGAGGATCTGCGCGACGTGCTGCGCGCGTATCAGGGCGTCTGCGCGGAGGAGATCCGGCGGCATCACGGCATGATCTCGCACTATCTCGGCGACGGCGTGATCGCCTATTTCGGCTATCCGAGAGCGCGCGAGGATTCCGCGATCAACGGCGTCGACGCCGCGCTGGAGATCACGCGGCGTCTGCGCGAGGCCGGACGCGTGACGCGCGCCGGGGAGCCGGTCGATCTCGCCGCGCGGATCTCGCTCCATACCGGGCGCGTCCTCGTGGGCGAGATGGGCTCGGGCGAGATCCGCGAGCATCACGCGCTCACCGGCGTCACCCCGAACATCGCCGCCCGCCTCGAACAGCACGCGCCGGCCAACGGGGTGGTCATCAGCGCCCAGACCCGGGCGCTGGTGGAGGCGTCGTTCCATCTGCGCCCGCTCGGCCGAAAGGAGCTGAAGGGCGTGCGGGATCCGGTCGAGGCGTTCCACGTCACGGGTCGCGCCAGCAGCGCGACGGTGTTCCGCCGCGACGCCGCCGCGCTGGCGGGGCGGGACGCGGAACTCGCGACGCTGCTCGGGGTCTGGAGCCGCGCCGAGGCGGGCGAGACGGTCCGCGCCGTGGTGACGGCGGAGCCCGGCGCCGGCAAATCGACGCTCGCCGCCGCGTTCCTCGCGCGCTCCGGCATCGGCGCCGCGCGGACCGTCGAACTGACCGGGTCGGAATCCGGACGCAACACGCCGTTCGACAGCCTCGCGGTCGCGATAGACAGGCTTCTGCGCGCGGAACCGGCCGCCGGCGATCCGCTCGACGCGATCGCGGACTGGTTCGGACCCGACGCGCCGGACCGCGCGCGACACGCCCGGACGCTGCTGCGGCTGCGCGACCGGGACACCGCCGCGATGGACGATCCGCGCCGCGACGTCCTGGCGGCGGCGGAGGCGTTCGCGCGCGGCCGGGCCGGTCCGCTGCTGATCGCGATCGACGACGCCCACTGGATGGACGCCTCGTCGCTCGAGATCGCGGACCAGCTCTGCGCCGGACCCGGCCGGTCCCGCATGCTTCTCGTTCTCGCGCGCCCGGAGGCGGAGTTCGCCTGGACCGATCCCGACGAGACGCGGATCGAGCTGGCCGGGCTCGGACCGGAAGCCTGCCGGGCGGCGATCGAGGCGAACGCCGGAGGCCGGGTCGAGCTTTCGGCCGCGCGCCGGATCTCCGAGACGACGAGCTGCCTGCCGCTCTATGTCGAGGAGTTCACCAAGGCGCTGATCGGCTCCGGCGCCCTGACCCTGCGGCGCGGCGCGTTCCGGGCCTCGGAGGCGGCGGGCGGGATCCGCACGCCCGATTCGCTTCTCGGGCTGATCACCGCGCGGCTCGACTCGCTGGGCGACGCCCGGATCGTCGCGCAGATCGGCGCGGTCCTCGGCTCGGGCTTCACCCGGACGGTTCTGGGCCGGGTCGGCGGGCTGCCGGACGAGGCGATCGACGCCGCGATCTCGACCCTGACCATGGCCGGCGTGCTGACGGCGTCGCGCGGGGGAAGCCTCGCGTTCCGTCACGCGCTCTACCAGACCGCCGCCTACGAGAGTCTCGGTGCGCGACGCCCGCGAGACCTGGCACCGGCGCTATCTGGACTGGGTGGAGTCCGATCCGGCGCGGCTGGCCGAGATCACCCCGGAGACGCTGGCGCGCCATCTCGAAGGCTGCGGGCGTCTGGAGGAGGCGGCGTCGCGCCGCCTGGAGGCCGGCCTTTCCGCCGAGGCCGCGTCCGCCAGCCGCGAGGCCGCCGCGCATTTCGCCAAATGCGTCGAGCTGCGCGAGCGGATCGGCGGCGGGGCGGGCGGCGAGACCGCGACGCTTCAGGCCCGGGTGCTTCTGGCCGGCGCGCTGCTGTCGTCGCGCGGGCCGGGATCGCCGGAGACCCGGGCGGCCTACGACGCCGCGCTCGAGATCGCCGACCGGATTCCGGAATCCGAGTGGCATTTTCCGGCCTATTGGGGCTGGTGGCGCATCTCCGACAGCTTCGCCACGATGGCGGCGCGCGCCGTGCGGATCCTCGCGGCCTCGGAGCGCATGGAGGGGCTCGAGTTCCGTCTCCAGGCCCATCACTGCGTCTGGGCGAACTCCTTCCAGCGCGGCGAGCTCGCGACGTCCGAGGCCAGCGCCCGCGAGGGTCTCTCGCTCTACGAGACCGGCGCGTTCGAGGGGCGGGGCAAGCTCTACGGAGGGCACGACTGCAAGGTCTGCGCGCTGGGCGAACTGGCGCTGACCGGCTGGCTCAGGGGCGCGGGCGACGCGGCCGCGGCGGACGCCGACGCGGCGCTGGCCCATGCCGAGAGGCTCGGGCATCTCGGCAGCGTCACGCACGCGCTCGACATCATGGTGATGCTGCACCATTACCGCCGCGACCCCGCCGCCGTCGCGCGGACCGCCGGGAGGCTCCTCGCGCTCGGCGACGAGCACGATCTCGAGGAATACCGCGCGAAGGGGCGCATCTTCCTGGGATGGGCCCGGGTCGCGGAGGGCGACGCGCCGGAGGGACTGCGCGAGATAGAGGCCGGGTTCGACGTGATGCGCGAGATCGGCACCCCCGAGGATTTTCCCGTCTATCAATGCATGCGGGCCGCCGCGCTGCGGCGGATGGGCGAGGTGGACGCGGCGCTCGGCGTGCTCGCCGAAGGCAGCGCCGTGATCGACGCCGAGGGCGTGAACTACTGGGGCGCCGAGATCGCCCGGCAGCGCGCCCTCGCGGAGAACGCGCGGGCGGCCCCGGACCATCGCTTCGTCGCGACCTGGCTGGACGAGGCCGCCGGCATCGCCGCCTCGCAGGGCGCGCTGGCGCTCGAGCTCCGCGCCGCGACCGACCGTCGTCTCGTGGCAGGCGACGACGCCTCGCGGCGGACGCTGGCGGCGGTGCTCGGCCGCTTCGACCCCCGCGGCGCGGGGCCGCGACATCGACGCCGCGCGCGCCGCGCTCGCGGAAATGACGGAACCGGCGCGATGAAGGCCTGGCGCGACGGCGGCCGTCGCGCCCGTCCGCCGGCCGAGACCTGGGCTCGGCTGCGGCCGCTCCTGCCGGTCTTCGGCATCACGCGGGTCGGCGCGATCACCGGGCTCGACCGGATCGGGGTTCCGGTCTTCACCGCCTGCCGTCCCAACGCCCGCTCGCTGTCGGTCTACCAGGGCAAGGGCCTGACCGAGGACGCGGCGCGGGTCTCGGCCGCGATGGAGGCCTACGAGACCTGGTGCGCCGAGAGCGTCGATCTGCCGCTGAAATTCGCCAGCATCGACGACCTGCGCTACAGCCACCGGCTGATCGATCTCGACCGACTGCCGATGGCCGGTCCCGACGGCCCGGATCCCGGCCGTCCGTTCCTCTGGATCGAGGGGACCGATCTGATGGGCGGCGGTCCGCTCTGGCTGCCGTTCGAGACGGTCCACGCCAATTACGCCAGTCCCGAGCCGCCGCGCTCCGGAGCCTGGCCCGCGACGACCAACGGGCTCGCCTCGGGAAACACCCGGGAGGAGGCCATTCTCCACGCGCTGATGGAGGTGATCGAGCGCGACGCCGTGACGCTCTGGCGTCTGCGTCCCGACGCCTGGGGCGGCGCCACGGCGGTCCGGCCCGGGACCGTGTCCGATCCCGCGGCGCGCGGCCTGCTCGACCGGCTGGAGGCCGCCGGGATCGAGGTCGGGGTCTGGGACGCCACGTCCGACGCGGGCGCGCCCTGTTTTCTCGCGCTGATCCACGATCCGGACGGGACGGGCGCCGCCGAGATCGGCGCGGGCGCGCATCCCTCGCCCGCCGTCGCGCTGGTCCGCGCGCTCACCGAGGCGGTCCAGGTCCGCGCGACCTTCATCGCCGGGGCGCGCGAGGACATCCCCGACGACGACTACGCGGCAGACGCGATCGCGGCGCGGCGCGCGACGGCGGCGGACATCCTGGGAACCCTGCGTCCGGAGCGCGACTTCGCCGCCGTGGCCGACGTCGAGACCGACAGCTTCGCCGGCGACGTCGCCGGCGCGCTCGACGGCCTGCGGGCCGTCGGGATCACCCAGGCGGTCGGCGTCGGCATCGGCAAGCCGGCGCTGCCGTTCCCGGTCGTCCGCGTCGTCGTCCCCGGCCTGGAGGGCGCCTTCGACGGCGGCGAGGCGGGCTGGGAGCCCGGCCCGCGCGCGGCCCGCGTTCTCGAGGCGGCGGAGTGACGATCTGCGTCTTCCTCGGCCCGAGCCTCGCCGCGGACGAGGCGCGCGCGGTCCTCGACGCGGTCTGGCTTCCCCCCGCGCGGCGCGGCGACGTCATGGCCGCGCTCGCCGCCCACCGCCCGCGCGCCATCGGCCTGATCGACGGCTATTTCGAACAGGCCCCCTCGGTCTGGCACAAGGAGATCCTGCACGCGCTCGACCTCGGCGTGGCGGTCTTCGGCGCGGCGAGCATCGGCGCGCTGCGCGCCGCCGAGCTCGGATCGTTCGGCATGACCGGCGTGGGGCGCGTCCACGCCGCCTACGCCGCCGGCCGTTTCGAGCCCTTCGACGATCCGTTCGAGGACGACGGGGAGGTGGCGGTCGCCCACGGACCGGCGGAGCTCGGCTGGACCGGCACGGCGGCGCTGGTGGACGTCCGCGCCACCCTGGCGGCGGCCCGCGCGGCGGGCGCGACGGACGACGCGGGACTCCACTCCGCCCTGGAGGCCGCCAAGGCGGTCTTCTACAAGGACCGCAGCTGGGCCCGTCTCACGCGCGATCTTCCGCCGGCCCTCGGCGCGTGGATCGCGGAGAACCGGATCTCGCAGAAGCGCCTCGACGCGCTGGAGCTGCTCGCGCGGCTGGGCGCGCCGGCCGATCCGCCCCGGCGGCCGTTCCGCTTCGAGCGCACCGCGCTCTGGGAGGCGGCCTTCGGCGAAGCGGCCGGGGAGGCGCCATGGCCTTCTCGCTGAACGGCTTCCACCGGGCGCGCGGAACCCGGTTCCGGCTCTTCGCGCAGTCGCCGGTCCTGGCCGGTTTCGAGCGGCCGGAGACCGTCTGGGTCTCCTCGCCGGCCGGGACCCTCGGCCCGGGCCCGTCCGACGCTCGGATGTACGTCGTCGAGCCGCTGGCCAAGAAGCCATACGGAGAAAACGACCTGCCGCCGTTCCGCGGCCCTCTCCGCCCTCCGGTCGATTCCGGCGCCGGAGGCCATTTCGACCATCTCGCGCCCGGGGATCCGGGTTTCACCTGCGCGCACATGTTCGGCGCGGTCCGGCGGGTGCTCGACGTCTGGGAGACCTATCTCGGCGGTCCCCTGCACTGGCATTTCGCAGGCACCCATCCGAGGCTGGAGATGATCCCGCACGTTCCCTGGAACAACGCGCATTTCGGCTGGGGCTTCATGGAATGCGGCGAGGGGGCCGACGACCAGGGCGCGCTCCGCCCCTTCGCGCTCAATTTCGACGTGCTGGCGCACGAGACCGGCCACGGCATCCTCTACGCGCTCGGCGGCATGCCGACGCCCGAGGGCATGACCTCCGCCTGGCGCGGCTTCCACGAGAGCGCGTCCGACTGCGTCGCGATGATCTCGGCGCTGCATTCCGAGAGCTTCGTCGACCATGTTCTCAGCGTCACGTCGGGCGATCTCTACGTCGAGAACGAGATGAACCGCATCGGCGAGCTGTCGCCCACCCGCCAGATCCGCAACGCCTCGAACGCGCTGCGGCTCAGCGACGTGGAGGGGCTCGACCTTCCCGCGACCGGGCTGACCGGCGGGCAGGTGCACGCGCTGGGCCAGCCGCTGACCGGCGCGATCTTCGACATCGGCGTGGAGTTCTTCATGGACGGCCTCGTGGACGCGGGCCTCGTGACCCGCGACTACGCAAGCGACGTCCGCGCCGCGGCGCACGAGGACCGGGTCTCCCAACTGGACCGCCGGCCCTGCGTCGAGGCCTTCCGCGACGATCCGGCGGGCTTCCGGGACGCGCTCGGCGACGCGCGCGACCTCGTCGGGCTGCGCCTGGCCGAGACGTGGCGGCGGATCGAGCCGGACCATTTCAGCTATCAGGGCCTCGCCCGGACGTTCCTGCGCGTCGACCGCGAGATGACCGGCGACGCGAACCGCCGGGCTATCCGCGACTGCTTCGAATGGCGCGAGATCGATCCGGGCTGAGCTTTTTTGCGTCGCGCGCCGCGCCCGCTTGGGCTAGCATCGCGCCGACGTCCGAAGGGGGGAGAATTCGCATGGTCACCGAAACGCAGAAGGCGTCGCTGACGCCCGACCGCAGGGTCACGGTCTTCGGCAAGAAGGTCGACGCGGATTTCCGGAAGGGCGCGCTGCCCGAACGCTGGTTCCGCGAGCCCCATCCGGCCGCGACCTTGTCGGATGCGGATGCCGGGCTCGTCGACGGCGGGCTGATCCTCGTCCATGGCTACGCGCGCGGCGACGCCGTCACGCGCCTGGCCCGTCCGACGCTCGTCCTCATCCCGCGGGCTCCGATCGAGGCTCCGGACGACGACGAGCCGTCCTTCCCGACGGCGGATTTCCTGCGCTGGGAACTCGACGACGATCAGAAGGTGATGGAGTTCGACGCCGACGAGAGCGAGATCGCCGCGGCGCTCGGGCTGGACCCCGCGGGGGCGGAGGAATCGGGCGAGGGCGGCTTCACCCTGCGCGGCGCGGACGGACGGCTCTATTACGTTCCCGAGGATCTCGACGGATTCGTCGTGCTCGAGGAGGCCGACCGCAGCGCGCTGATGCTCGCCCCCGGCATCGACCGCGAGGATCTCAAGGTCCGCGAGCTGCACGGGGACGGTCCGGGGGGCGGCCTCCGGAGCCGGGCCATGATGCAGAGCAGGGCGATGATGCAGAGCCGCGCCATGATGCAGGCGCGCGCGATGATGCAGGCCAACCTGCGCAGCCCCGGCCATCGGGGCGGCGAGTAGACCGGCGGACCCGCGACGGGACAAAAAGACTTCAATCCGGAGGAGACGACATGCTGACCGACACGTTCGAGGTGCTCGACAAACGCTTCGGCAAACTGGTGATGGGCAACGTCCACAAGGAGACGCTCTACACCGGCACCCGCTGGGCCGAGGGACCGGCCTATTTCCCGGCCGGAAAATACCTGATCTGGTCCGACATCCCCAACGACCGCCTGATGCGCTATGACGAGACCGACGGATCGGTCTCGGAGTTCCTCAAGCCGTCGCGCAACCAGAACGGCCACACCGTCGACCGCGAGGGCCGCCTGATCTCCTGCGAGCATCGCGGCCGCCAGGTCAGCCGGATCGAGCATGACGGATCGCTCACCGTGCTCGCCTCGCATTTCGAGGGCAAACGGCTCAACTCGCCCAACGACGTCGTGGTGAAATCCGACGGCTCGATCTGGTTCACCGATCCCAGCTACGGCATCGACAGCGAATACGAGGGGGACCGGGCCGACAGCGAGCATGACGGACAGTGCAACGTCTACCGCATCGACGGCGCCAGCGGCGAGATGACCGCCGTGGCGACGGATTTCGAGAAACCGAACGGCCTCGCCTTCTCGCCCGACGAGAGCCTGCTCTACATCGCCGACACCGGCGCCTCGCACCGCGAGGACGGCCCGCGCCACATCCGCACCATGACGGTCTCTGACGACGGGCGGACGCTCGGCGGCGGCGAGGTCTTCGCCACCTGCCCCGTCGGCATGTTCGACGGCTTCCGCGTCGACATCCACGGCAATATCTGGACCTCCACCGGCGAGGGCGTCTACTGCTACACGCCCGAGGGCGACCTGATCGGCAAGATCCGCACCGGCGAGGTGGTCGCCAACGTCGAGTTCGGCGGCATCAAGCGCAACCGCCTGTTCATGTGCTGCACGACGACCCTCCAGGCGGTCTACCTCAACACCCGCGCGGCGTTCCGGCCGGGAGGTTGACGCTCCTGTTTACGGCGACCGGGCCGGCGACGCGGAAACCAACAAGGCCGAGCGTGCGATGACCCGAGCCGCACGATACGGATGTTCCTCGTGGACGGCTCGCCCGACCCTGCGGGATAGTGGCGACGGAACGCAAATCGCACGCGTGCCATGCCGGGATCCGTGCGAGGGATAAGATCGCGCGGACATGAGAAAGTCGGTCGATGCAGGACGAGCGGATTCCAGAAATCATCTTCTCCGACCTTTGCACCGAGGTCGATCTGGACGGGCATCTCCTGATCGTCGAGATCTACCGGACCGAAGATGACCACTGCTGGGTCCTCGCGGTCGAGAACGAATTCGGAACGCTCACGGTGATGGACGATCCGCCGTTTCTGGCCGATCGGCTGGCTTGGCGGGCTTTCGAGAAGCTGGTCAGCGAAGAGGGTTCCACGGCCTTCTTCACCGACAGCGAAAAGCGGAAAATCCGGCACTGACGCTGCCCGCCCGCGCTCCGAGGCGGCGATCGTCTACGGGGGAAGCGCGAATGGCCGCACATCCTGCGGGCTCAAGGACACCAAGCGGATCTATGCGGATTACCAGGAATCCCTGGTGGAGGACGCGGGCGGATCGGAGCGGGACGGTTGAGGCCCGCTTGCGCGGGCACCCGTCCATCGGAATATGAAGCAACGTTCCGTTAACGATGTTAACTTTTGTTACCGTAGTGGAATCAATGACTTGATCCGGGTTCACGCGTGGACCGGCCGCGGTCCACGGTTCAGTCCGGGTCGTCCGGCCCGTCCAGAAGCGGCAGTTCCAGCCCCTCGATCTCCTCGAGCGCCTGGCCGGCGATGCCCTGGAGGTCGCCGTACATGCCGACCGTCGCGGCGATCACGCCGTCGATCTGGGCCTCGCGTTTCGCCCAGAGGCGGGTCATCGCCTTGCGCTCGCGGTCGAGATCGGCGGACATGTCGGTGAACTTCTCGACGATGGCCTCGATCCGGTGCCGGAACCGCGGCCCGGTCAGGTATTCGTAGACCAGCTCCATCTTGGTGCCCTGCCCGTCCCGCGCCGCCTTGGCGTTGCCCAGCGCGATCAGCGATTCGCGCAGCGCCACGGCGAGCGGCAGGGCGTGGGCGTAATCCGTGACCCAGACCCCGTCGACCGGCGCGAAGGTCTCGACCTCCTTCGGCAGCGCCTGGCTCACCAGAAGCGCGATCTCCGCCCCCGCCGACCGCTGGTCCGCGCGCAGTTTCGCCAGCCAGTCGCCGCCCCAGGCCTTGGTCCGCTTGGTCTCCCACAGGATCGCGCCGCAGGACGCCCCGCCGGGCGCGGTGACGCGCTGGAGCAGGTCCGCGCCGCTCACGCCCTTGCCGACCGGCTCGACGGCGTCGCCGGGAAACCTCGCGCGGATCGCCGTCTCGAAATCGAGCTCCAGAACCTCGCCCTGAAGCTGCTGCGAGCCCTGTTCGAGGCGGCGTTTGAGGTCCTCGACCTGGCGGCCCATCGCCGCCAGCCGCTCGTCGCGCTCCGCGACCTTCAGCTTGAGCGCGTCCTCGGCCTCGGCGCGGGCCTTCTCGCGCACCGCGTTCAGCGATTCCGCGATCCGGGTCTCGATCGTCAGGTCAAGCTCGCGCATCCGGTCGTCCAGCTCGCGGGACTTTTTCAGGACCTCGGCCTGCGCCGCCTGCGCCGCCTTCAGCTTCTCCTCGCGTTCGGCGAGCAGGGTGGCCATCTCCTCCACCCGCCGCGCCTGGGCGTCGACCTCGCCGGAGACGGCGGCGCGGGCCTTGTCGGCCTCCTCCGCCGCCACCGCGACCCGGAGCGCGTCGACCTTGGCCGCGACCTGCGCCTCCATCTCGCGGCGGGCCTTGGCGATCGCCTCGCGCTCGGTCTCGAGCGCGGCCTCGCGCAGTTCCAACCGGTTCCGCTCGGAGGCGATGCGCGCCTCGTATTCCTTGCGGGTCGCGGCCAGCAGCGGCGCCGCGAGCAATTCCGTCAGGCGGATCTCGCTGCCGCAATCGGGACAGGTGATCGTCGGCTCGGCCATGCCCTCCTCCGCGCTCAGGCGTCGAAAAAGCCGGGACCGGCCCGGCCGCGCAGCGCCGCCGCCGCCTCCGCGCCGATCCGCGCGCCGTCCGGGACGGCCCCGTCGAGCGCGTGCGTCAGGCATTCGGACCCGTCGGGCCGCAGGATCTCGCCGCGCAGGCGGAGCCGGTCGCCGTCGAGCTCGGCCAGCCCGCCGATCGGGGTCTGGCAGGAGCCGTCGAGACCCTTGAGAAACGCGCGCTCGGCGGCGAGGCGCAGCCCGGTCGGGCCGTCATGAATCGCCGCGAGCATCGCGGAGACGCGGTCGTCGTCCAGCCGCTGCTCGATGCCGATCGCGCCTTGGGCGATGGCGGGCAGCATGTCCTCCGGCGCGATCGGCGCCTTCGCGATGTCGTCCATCCCGAGCCGCCGCAGGCCGGCCATGGCGAGGAACGTCGCCTCGGCCACGCCGTCGGACAGCTTTCTCATCCGCGTCTGCACGTTGCCGCGGAACTCGACGACGTTCAGATCCGGGCGACGGTGGCGGAGCTGGGCGCGGCGGCGCAGCGACGAGGTGCCGACGACGGCCCCCGCCGGCAGGCCCGCGAGCGTCGCCTCGCCCAACGTCACGAAGGCGTCGCGCACGTCCTCGCGCGGGAGATAGCAGGTGATCGCGAGCCCGTCCGGCTGATCGGTCGGCATGTCCTTCATGGAATGCACCGCGATGTCGATGCCGCCGTCGAGAAGCGCGTCCTCGATCTCCTTGGTGAAGAGGCCCTTGCCGCCGATCTCGGAAAGCGGCCGGTCGAGCACGCGGTCTCCCGTCGTCTTGATCACGACGACCTCGAACGCCGCCTCCGGCAGGCCGTGCGCGGCGGCCAGACGCGCCCGCGTCTCGTGCGCCTGGGCCAGCGCCAGCGGGCTGCCGCGCGTGCCGATGCGCAGCGGCCGGTCGGGGTCGGGAAGGTCCTGGGACATGTGCGGGGGTCTCTTTCCTAATCGCGCGACATCTGTAAGGTCGCGCCCGTCGGAATGCAAAGCGGGATGCGGGAATGAAGTCGAAGGACAAGCTCTTGATGCGGGCGATGGCGGGCGAGACGCTGGCCGTGCCGCCGGTCTGGATGATGCGCCAGGCGGGACGGTATCTGCCGGAATACCGCGCGACCCGGGCCGAGGCCGGCAGCTTTCTCGACCTGTGCTACAATCCCGATCTGGCCGCCGAGGTGACGCTCCAGCCGATCCGGCGCTACGGGTTCGACGCGGCGATCCTGTTCGCGGACATCCTGCTGGTGCCGCAGGCGCTGGGGGCGGATCTGAAATTCGTCGAGGGCGAGGGGCCGCGGCTTTCGACGATCACCGACGCGGCGGGTCTGGCGAAGCTGAAGCCGGTGGAGGATATCCACGAGACGCTGTCGCCGGTCTACGAGACGGTGCGGCGGCTGGCGGAGGAACTGCCGGAGGAGACGGCGCTGATCGGGTTCGCGGGCGCGCCATGGACCGTCGCGACCTACATGATCGCGGGACGCGGGACGCCGGACCAGGCGCCGGCGCGGCGGCTGATGTACGGCGATCCGTCGACGTTCGACGCGCTGATGGATCGGATCACCGAGGCGACGATCGCGTATCTGCTGCGGCAGATCGAGGCGGGCGCCGAGACGGTGAAGATGTTCGACAGCTGGGCCGGCGCGCTGCCGGGCGAGATGTTCGGGAAATACGCGATCCGGCCGGCGAAGCGGATCGTCGACGCGATCCGGGCGGCGCATCCGGGGGTGCCGGTGATCGGGTTCCCGCGCGGGGCCGGCGGGAACTATGCGGGCTATGTCGCGGCGACGGGGGTCGAATGCTGCGCGCTCGACGCGTCGGTCGATCCGGCCTGGGCGGCGCGGGAGGTGCAGACGCGGACCTGCGTGCAGGGCAACCTCGATCCGCTCCTGATGGTGATCGGAGGGGATCCGCTGCGCGACGCGACGAAGAGGTGTGTCGAGGGCTTCTCTGGCGGGCCGCACGTCTTCAACCTCGGGCACGGGATCACGCCGGACGCCGATCCGGCGAATGTGGACGTGATGCTGAAGGCGATCCGGGGATAGCCATCGGCGGCGGGCGGGCTTTGCCGCCATGCGGAGCGCGCGGTGCGCGCGAGTCTCTTTTCTTGGCACGCGCCTGTTGGCGCGTGCCGACTGCTCTCCAGGTATGCTTGTCAGTATGAAAACCGGGGCTCAGTCTATGATCGTGTCGGCGGTCTCGTCTTTGCGCATGGCCATCCGGCGTTTGATGGCCTTGCCGAAGACGATGGGCAGGACGAAGCCGACGAGGGAGACGGTCCAGAGTCCGATGGAGAGCGGCGAGGCGAAGAGCGCCGTCCAGTCGCCGTCGGAGATCGTCATGGCGCGTCGCAGGTTCGCCTCCATCTGGTTGCCCAGGAGCACGCCGAGGATGACCGGCACGAGGGGAACGTCGAGCTTGCGCAGAACCCAGCCGAGCACGCCGAAGAACACCATCACCAGAAGGTCGAAGGTCGAGCCCGAGATCCCGTAGATGCCCACGAAGCTGACCATCGCGACGATGGGCATGAGATAGCGCGGCGGGATCAGCAGCACGCGCACGAAGAGGCCGACCATCGGGATGTTCAGCAGCAGCAGCATGAAGTTGCCGATGAAGAGCGCCGCGATCAGGCCCCAGACCACGTCGGGGTTCGACTGGAACAGCAGCGGGCCGGGCGTGATGTTGAGCGCCAGCAGCATGGCGAGGAGCACCGCCGTGGTGCCGGAGCCGGGGACGCCGAGCGCGAGCATCGGCACGAGAGCGCCGCCGGCGGCGGCGTTGTTGCCGGCTTCGGGCGCTGCGACGCCGCGCGGGTCGCCCTTGCCGAAGGTGCCGTGCTTGTCGGCGATCTTCTTCTCCATCGAATAGGCGATGAACGATCCGAGCGAGGCGCCGGCGCCGGGCAGGACGCCCGCGATGAAGCCGAGGATCGTCGAGCGCGCCATCGTGGGCGTGCAGTCCCTGAGCGTTTGGAGGCTCGGCGTGATGCGGCCGATCTTCATCTTGGCGTCCTTGCCCTCGCCGGAGCCGTCGCCGCGATGCTCGAGGAAGACGAAAACCTCCGAAAGCGCGAACAGGCCGACGATGGCCACGAGGAAGTCGATGCCGTCGTAGAGATGCACCTCGCCGAAGGCGAATCGGGGCACGCCGGTCTGGCCGTCGACGCCGATCATCGCGATGGCGAGGCCGAGCGCCGCCGCCCAGGCCGCCTTGGCCTGGTTGGCAGAGGCGATGCCGCCGAGGGTGGCGAAGGCGAGCGTGAAGAGCGCGAAGTACTCCGCCGGGCCGAAAAGCAGCGCGACCTTGACCAGCTGCGGCGCGAGGAACACGAGGCCCCAGGTGGCGAAGAACGCGCCGACGAAGGAGGCGACGCCCGAAAGCGCCAAGGCCTCGCCGGCGCGGCCCTGCTGCGCCATGGGATAGCCGTCGAGCGTGGTCATCAGCGCGGGTTCGTCGCCCGGGATGTTGAGCAGGATCGACGAGATGCGGCCGCCATACATGGCGCCGTAATAGACGCTGGTCAGAAGGATCAGCGCGGGCGTCGGCGCGAGGCCGAGCGTGAAGGCGACGGGGATCAGGATGGCGACGCCGTTCGACGGCCCGAGACCGGGCAGCGCGCCGATTATGGTGCCGAGGAAGCAGCCGAGAAGCGCCAGGCCGAGATTCTGCCAGGTGAGCGCGATGGCGAAACCGTCGGCGAGGGATCTGAGCGTGTCCATGTCGGTCTCCTCAGAAGCCGAGCGGCCCCTCGGCCAGCGACAGGCCGAGGATCAGATGGAAGACGGCGTAGATGCCGACGGCGATCAGGACGCCGGCGAGCGTCGCGTTCAGCGGACGCGTTCCCAGCCGCCAGGAGAGGAAGGCGGAGGCGAACGCGGTGGCTGATGAGAAAGCCCGCGCGGGGCAGCGCCAGCGCGTAGACCACCATGATGAGCGCCGCGATGCCGATCTCGGCGAAGCGGGCGGCGTCCGGCCAGTCGGGCATCGGATCGGGCCGGAGCAGGATCGCGAGGCTCGACAGGCCGAGGACGATGCCGATGATGATCGGGAAGGTCTTGGGGCCGACCGGGTCGGAGATGAAGCTCAGTTCGATCCGGGTCGCCTGCCAGATGAAAAACGCCGCGAGCGCGATCCCGATGCCGCCGAAAATGCGGTCGCCCATGCACGGTCCCCCCGTTGTGATGGCGGTCCGGAGGGCGCGAGGACGCGCCCTCCGGTCGGGCCTATTTGATCAGGCCGATCTCTTTCGAGATCTGGGTGATCTCGGCGACGGAGGCCGCGACGAACTCCTGGAACGCCTCTCCCTGCAGATCGAGCGGCGCGAGGCCGTTCTGCGCCATGGTCTCTTTCCATTCGTCCGAGGCGTAGACCTTGCCGATGGAGTCGACCCAGTAGGCGTAGGCCTCGTCGGACATGCCGCCCGGCGCGTAGAAGCCGCGCCAGTTGGCGCCGACCGCGTCCACGCCCTGTTCGCGCGCGGTCGGGAAGGCGGCGAAATCGCCGTCCAGCCGTTCCGGCGCCAGCACGGCGAGAACCTTGATGTCGCCGGAATCGACGAAGCCCTTCGCTTCGGACGCGTCGCCGGTGAAGGCCTGGACCGATCCGGCCAGAAGCTGCGTGACCGCCTCGCCGCCGCCGTCGAAGGCGACGTATTTGATCTGCCGGACGTCCTCGATGCCGGCCGCGCGGGCCGCGATCAGCACCTTGAGGTGATCCCAGCCGCCGACCGCCGAACCGCCGGCGATGGAGATGCTGGTCGGGTCGGCCTTGATCTGGTCGAGAAGCTCGGGGAGCGTCGAGATCGGGCTGTCCTTGGCGACCGCGATGATGCCGTAATCGGCGCCCACCGAGGCGAGCCAGCGGACCTGGTCCATGGTGTTGCCGGGAAAGGCGCCTTGGGCGAGCCGTGTGGAGGTGGCGGACGAGGCCGCCACGATCAGGTCGTCGGAATCGTTGCGCTTGTTCACGACCTCGGCGAAGGCCACGCCGCCGCCGCCGCCGGCGAGGTTGGTGACCTGCATGGTGCCGGGCACGAGGCCGAGATCCTGGAGCGTCTTGCCGACCTGGCGGCAGGTGAAGTCCCATCCGCCCCCGGGATTGGCGGGCGCGATGCATTCGGTCTGTTCGGGCTCGAATGCGTGAGCCGTGGCGAGCGCCCCTGCGAGGGCGGCGGCGGCGATCAGGCCGCCGGTCAATATGCGTCTCATGTGTCTCTCCCTTTCTCGGACGCCTTCCGCCCGCAAGGGCGCGTGTCCTTATGGGGAGCGTCGCACAGCCGCGCGCGCGGCGCAATCACGCCGCGTTCGGGTAGAGCGCCTCGTAGATCGGGCCGAGGGTCGCGCTGTCGAAGAGCGACGAGACCGAGGTGCCGTTGGCGATGTTCAGGATCGCCTGGCCGAAAAGCGGCGCGACCGGCACGACGCGGATGTTCGGGGCGGCGCGGACGGCCGGGGTGGGTTCGATCGTGTCGGTCACGACGAGGCTCTTCATGACGGAGCCGGTGACGCGCTCGACGGCCGGGCCGGAGAGGACGCCGTGGGTGATGTAGGCGTGGACCTCGCGGGCGCCTTGGCTTGAAAGCAGTTCGGCGGCTTTCACGAGGGTGCCGGCGGTGTCGCAGATGTCGTCGACGATCACGCAGACCCGGTCCTTGACCTCGCCGATGACGGTCATCGAGGAGATCTCGCCGGGGGCCGAGCGGCGCTTGTCGACGATGGCGAGATCGGCGTCGATGCGCTCGGCGAGTTCCCGGGCGCGGGCGACGCCGCCGACGTCCGGCGAAACCACCGTGACCTGCGAGAGGTCGGCGAAGCGGTGCATGATGTCGAGCGCGAAGACCGGCGAGGCGTAGAGGTTGTCGACCGGCACGTCGAAGAAGCCCTGGATCTGCGCGGCGTGGAGATCCATCGTCAGGATCCGCTCGATGCCGGCGCGGGTCAGCAGGTTGGCCACGAGCTTCGCGCTGATCGGGGTGCGGGCCTTGGTGCGGCGGTCCTGGCGCGCGTAGCCGAAATAGGGGATGACGGCGGTGATCCGGGCGGCCGACGAGCGCCGGAGCGCGTCGGCCATGATCATCAGTTCCATCAGGTTGTCGTTGGCGGGGTTCGAGGTCGACTGGATGATGAACATGTCCTCGCCGCGGACGTTCTCGTAGACCTCGACGAAGATCTCCTGGTCGTTGAACCGCTCGACGCGGGTGCGGACCAGCTCCACCGGCTCGCCGCGGTGGATGGAGATGCGCCGCGCGATTCCGGTGGCGAGGGTCCGGTTGGAATTGCCCGCGATCAGCTTCGGCTTGAAGGAGTTCATGGTCGACGGCCTTTCGCGAGGTCCCGGGAGCCCGGGGCTGCGTTAACACCGCACCGGTTTTTTGCAAACCCCCGGAATCGGGCGACGCCTCTGGAAACGGCGGGGTTCGCGCGGATCGCGGCGCTGGACTGTCCGCGCGTTCCGATCCTACACTTCGCCGGTCCGTCGGCGAAGCGCGATCAGGGCGGTCGCCGCGGAGGGGCCGGGGGCGGGAAATGGCGCGGGTGCTTCTGATGAATCCCAACAGCGACGTCCGGACCACGGCGGCGATGCGCGCGATCGCGGCCCGCGTGCTGCCCGAGGCGCCGCTCGGCTGGACCGCGACGCGGTCGCCGCGGCTCATCGCGACGCCCGAGGCGCTTGAAGCGGCCGCGGACGAGGTGGCGGGCGCGGATTTCCCCGCGTGGCCAGGCGCGATCATCGTGGCCGCCTTCGGCGATCCGGGCGCGGACAGGCTGGCGGCGAGGGCGCCGTGCCCGGTGATCGGCATCGGCGCCGCGGCCGCGCGCGCCGCGTCGCGCGGCGGCGAGGCGTTCGCGGTCGCCACCACGACGCCGGCCCTGCGCGATCTCGTCGATGGCCTGATGCGGCGTCACGCGCGGGACGGATACGTCGGCTGTTTCTGCGGCGACGCGGATCCGGCCGACCTCATGACGGACCCAGTGGCGCTCGACGCCGCGCTGCTGGCGCAGATCGGACACGCGCATTCCGCCGGCGCGCGACGCGTCATCGTCGGCGGCGGCCCGCTCGGGGAGGCGGCGGAGCGGCTGCGGGACCGCACCCCGGCGATTCTGGTGAATCCCGTCCTCTGCGCCGCGCGCGAGGCCGCCGGCGGCAAGGAGACGCCCGATGGATGATATTTCCGCACTGGCGAACTCGTTGATCGTCGCCCACCGGACGGGGAACCGGACCGCTCCCGGACCGGCCGGCCTTTCCCGGGAGGAGATCCTGGCCGTGCAGGCCGTCGTCAGCGCGGCGCTGGGTCCTGTCGCCGGGTTCAAGGTCGCCGCGGCGCCGGTCGGGCCCCCGGTGCTGGCGCCGATCCAGGCGAGATACGTCGTCGCCGACGGCGGCGCGCGACGGGTCCGCGACACGGTCGGGATCGAGCTGGAGGTGGGATTCGAGCTGATCGCGCCCTTGACCTCGGCGAAGCTTCCCGCGCGCCCGGAGCGGCACTTCCGGCCCCGCGTCGTGCTGGAACTGGTGGAAACCCGGCTGTCGGGCGACTTGGCGGACCGGCCGGATCTGAAGTTCGCGGACTTCCAGATCAACGCGGGCATGGTCGTCGGCGGAGCGCCCCCCGAGTGGGACGGCTCGGATTTCGGGACGGTCCGGGCGCGGCTGGTCGGCGGCGGAGGCACGGTCGTCGACGGCGAGGCGCGCGTTCCCGGCGGTTCCGCGCTGGCGAATCTCGAGCTTCTCCTGACCAACATCGGCGATCATTGCGGCGGGCTCCGGGTCGGGCAGACCGTCATCACCGGATCGCTGTGCGGCCTGCCGCAATTCGGTCCGGGCGCGGACGTCTCGGGCTGGATCGAGGGCCTGGGCGCCGTCGCCGTGCGGGTGCGGAGGGCGCGCGTGGCGCCCGCGTAGCGGGAAGTTCCCCGGGGCTCCCGCGCGGAGCGCTTCCGTCCCGGCCGCCCGGAGTCGAGAAGTCCGCCGGAAACCCCATTCTCGCGGGGGAACCGCGCGCTCCGGACCACGTTGGCCCGCTGTACAAGGCATGAGAGGACCCAGCGTAATGGCCGAGATTCGAAGACCGCCGCTCGCGCGGGCCGGAGAAAGGGCGGGGAGGTCCGAAGCCGGCACTGAGGCGAGGCTTGTCAAAGCGGGCGGGACGCAGCATTCTCCCGTATCATGAACGATCCGAGCAAGAGCGGACCGGCGGCGGACACGCTGAACCGGTTTCTCGTCGTCCGGCGGGACATCGTGCCCGAGGTCCTGGGACCTATCGCGGGGACATCGTGAGACCGTCCGAGAGCATTTGGCCTCCGCCCGGTTCCGCCCGTCGCGACGGGCCGGCGGCCGGGACGGAGGAAAGGCTGCGGCGGGTGCTCGACGGCGTCCTCGCGTTCGTCGGGACGCTCTCGCCCGACGGAATCCTCACCGAGGCGAACGCGCCCGCGATAGAGGCCACGGGTCTCGAGCGGGAGGATCTGGTCGGCCTGCCGTTTCCCGACTGCTATTGGTGGAGCCATTCGCCCGAGCTTCAGGCCCGCCTCTGGGACGCGATCGCCAAGGCGCGCGGCGGAGAGACCGTCCGCTTCGACGCCGAGATCCGCGTGAAGGACGACGGCCGGCTCTGGATCGATTTCCAGCTGACGCCCAGTCGGGACGAGTCGGGCCGGGTCGTCGAGCTCATTCCCTCGGGCGTGGACATAACCGCGCGCAGGACCGGCGAGTTCGAACTGCGCCGCAACGAGGAGCGTCTGCGCTTCGCGCTCGAGGCGGGGGGGCTCGGCGACTGGGACTATGATGTCGCCACGGGCCTCACGCGGCGCTCGGCGCGGCACGACGAGATCTTCGGATACAGCGAACCCTTGGCGAACTGGACGCTCGAGAGCTTTCTCGCGCATGTCGCGCCGGAGGACAGGGAGACGGTGGGCGAAGCCTTCTCCGATACGGTCGCCGCGGGCGGCGATTGGGACATCGTATGCAGGATCATCCGCGCCGACGGCAGCGACGGCTGGATCCGCGCCCAGGGCAAGCCGCGAACGGATTCCTCCGGCGAGGTCACCCATCTGGTCGGGATCGTCGCGGACGTGACCGAGTCCAAGCGCGCCGAGGCCGCGCTGTCGGTCACGGACGAGCGTCTGCGGCTCGCCCTCGACGTGGGCCAGGTCGGAATCTGGGACTGGGACATCCGGAAGGACAGGTCGGAGTGGTCCGACACGCAGTTCTCGCTGCTGGGCTACGAGATCGGCGCGATTCCGTCGGGATTCGAGGCGTGGCGGGTCAGGGTGCATCCCGACGACGTCGAGGAGATCGACCGGCGGATCTCCCGCGCGGTGGAGCGCGGCGAGGACGTGGCGGCGACATATCGCCTGCGCCACCCCGACGGGCGCATCGTCCATGTCAACGCCCGCATCCAGGTCCTGCCCGACCATACCGGAAAGCCGGCGCGGATGATCGGCGTCATGGCCGACGTCACCGATCTGACCGAGGCGAACCTGCGCGCGGACATGAGCGAGCGACGGCTGGAGAAGGTGTTCGCCAACGCGCCGGTCGGGCTCGCCTACCACGACGGCGACCTGAGGTTCCGCGCCGTCAACGCCCGTCTCGCGGGGTTCGTCGGCAAGCCATTGGATGATTTCATCGGAAAGACGCCGCACGAGATCGACCCGGCGTTCGGCGCGATCATGAAACCGGTGCTGGAAGGCGCGATGGAAAGCTCCGAGCCGACCCACGACGTCGAGGTCCGGATGCACCGTCAGCGCGGCGGCGGAGAGGCGATCTATCTCGTGAACTGCGACGTGGACCGCGATGCCGAAGGCGCGGTGACCGGCATCAACGTGGCGGCGCAGGACATCACCGAGCTGACGGCGGCGGAACGGCAGCGGCGTGCGCTGCTGCGCGAGCTCGCCCACCGGGTCAGCAATTCGCTCAACGTGATCCAGTCCATCGCGCGCCAGACGCTGATCGGCTCGCCCGACCCGTCGGATTTCGCGCGCTCGATCATCGGGCGGATCAACAGCCTGGCGGCGACGCACGCCATCCTCACGCGGGCGGAATGGAGCGGCGCCGATCTGCGCCGGGTGCTCGAGGCGCAGCTGGATCCGGTCGCGCCCTCGACGCTCGCCCGCGTCTCGCTGGAGGGGCCGGACGTCTCGGTTCCGCCGGAACTCGCCTCGAACATCGGCCTGATCATCCACGAGCTCGGGGTCAACGCCCTGCGCTTCGGGGCGCTTTCGGCGCCGGAGGGCCGAATTCTCGTGAAGTGGCGCGTCGACCGGCACATGCTGGACCTGGAATGGGTCGAGCGCGACGGGCCGCCGATCGCCGAACAGCCCAAGTCGATCGGGTTCGGCACGCGTCTGGGACAGATGGCCGGCGGACGGGTCGAGCGGACCTATGATCCGGACGGGCTGACGTTCCGCCTGTCGGTGCGGCTCGACGATCCGGGCACGGCGCCGCCGAATTGACGATCAGTCGCCGGGTTCGGCCAGGACCTTCTCCGCGTCGCAATCGAGCGTGAAGACCGCCCCTTCGGCCGGGTAGTCGAGCCTGGCCTCGGCGCCGAGTTCCGCGGCGAGGACGGTCCCGATCATCCTGCTGCCGAAACCGCTCCGCTCCGGCGACGCCACCTCCGGACCGCCGCGCTCGGTCCAGCGCAGATGGAACCGCGCGGCCTGGCCGGCGCCGTCGATCCGCCAGTCGACGTCCACCCTCCCCTCGCACCGGGAAAGCGCGCCGTATTTGGTCGCGTTGGTGCAGAGCTCGTGGACCGCCATGGCCAACGCCAGCGCGGCGCGCGACCCGATCCGCAGATCCGGCCCGGCGAAGCGCACGCGCCGCGTCGCGCCCCCGTCGAACGGCCGGATCGCCGTCTCCAGCAACTCGCGGAGATCCGCGCTCTCCCAATGTTCGGACAGAAGCATCGCGTGCGCGTCCGCCATCGCGCGCAGGCGCTCGCCGAAGACGCGCACGGTCTCGGGGTCTGCGTTCCCGGCGAAGGTCTGGCGTGCGATCGCCTGGACGGTGCCGAGCGAGTTCTTGATCCGGTGCTGCATCTCGGACAACAGAACCTCGCGGTGGCGCTCGGCCCTCGCCCGCGCCGCCCGGTCGGCCGACACCTCGTCCATGTAGCCGTCGATCGCGCCGGCGAGCCGCGTGAGCTCGCCGTCCGAGTGCGGCATCCCCGTGCGGGCGTCGACGTCGCCGGCGCGCCACGCGGCGACGGTCTCGAGCAGCCGCCGGATCGGCCGGCTGATGATCCGGTCGCCTACCGCCCATGTCATCAGGAACGTGCCCGCCAACCCGGCGCCGGCCAGACCGAGGCTGAGCCATGTCGACCGCCAGATCGGCGCGAAAGCCTCCGCCGTCGAGACCCCGAGGCTGACGTAAAGGCCCGTTCCGGTGGCTTTCGGGGGATGATAGCCGATGATCCGCTGGGTGCCGTCCTGGCTGCGGACCTCGACGGTACCGGGCCCAGGGCTCCGGACGAGGTGCTGGAAGGCGTCCGGAATGCGGGTTCCGACGAAGCGTTCCGGATACGGCTCGCGCGCGACGATCACGCCGTCCCTGTCCGCGATGGTCAGGGCGCCGCCCGGCGCC
The DNA here is from genome assembly GCA_963798765.1 of uncultured Alphaproteobacteria bacterium. Taxonomy (GTDB): domain Bacteria; phylum Pseudomonadota; class Alphaproteobacteria; order Rhodobacterales; family Rhodobacteraceae; genus Amaricoccus. Next base: position 758,389 of record CAWCUP010000020.1, read on the forward strand.
AGCTCGCGTTCCCTGACACGGTCCTGCAGCCAGTCGAGATCGAGCCATGTGGTGAGCGTCTCGCCCCGCCCGAGGCCGAGCGTCAGCGGAAGAGTCGCCGGAGCGCCGGCTCGGGGCGCGGCGTAGAGGCCGATGGCGAGAGCGCCCTCATCGACCGTCACGGGATCGGGAAAGCCGTCCGTCGGCGCGCCGCCGCTGGCGCAGAGGACGGTTCCGTCGGCGTCGCGCAGCACGAACCCCCGCAGCTGCGGCAGGCGGACCGAGACCCGCCACATCAATGCCCCGCAGTCCGCGCCGTCGGCGGCTTCGAGGTCCGGGGCCGCGGACATGGCGACCATGACGGAGCGCGACCCGTCGATGATCCGGCCCATCTCCAGACTGGCGATCTCGCTGAGACGCAGCGCCTCCGCCCGCGTGTCGTCCCGGCGCTGCGCGTGGAACGAGCCGATCAGGAAAAGGAGCGCCAGCGTCGCCGGCAGGGTCGCCGCCGCCGCGAGCGCCAGGAGACGCTGGAGCAGGCTCATTCTCCCGCCCGAGGATCTCATGTCACGTCCCGAACACTTGTTTCGATCATGTCAGCCGACCCGCGCGCTCAACCTACGGTTTCCGACCCGTGTCCGGCCTCGGCGGGACGCGCGGAAGATAGTCCAAGCCGCGCGCGGAGCCAAGAGAGCGGGCCGGCGGACGGTGGAGCGCGGCCTGCCGGCCGGCCGCGGCCTTGTCTCCGCGCCGGCGCGCCTGTAGCAGACGGGCGGCAGTCATGGGCGGCGTCTCCGGCGTCGCGGTCGCGAGAGGATGACATGGGCGGATCGAGTGCTGACGCGGCGTCGAGGGACGACGTGGACCGGGCGGGCCTGAAGGTCGCGCGGGTCCTGGCGGATTTCCTGGAGCGCGAGGCGCTTCCGGGCACGGGCGTCGATCCGGACGCGTTCTGGTCGGGATTCTCGACGCTCGCGCATGAGTTCGGCCCCCGCAACGCGGCGCTTCTGGCGCGCCGCGCGGAGCTTCAGGCGAAGATCGACGACTGGCACATCGCCCGGCGGGACCGGCCGCACGACCGCGACGCCTACAAAGCGTTTCTCGAGGAGATCGGCTATCTGGAACCCGAGGGCGGAGATTTCACGATCCGCACGGCGAATGTCGATCCCGAGATCGCGTCGGTCGCGGGACCTCAGCTCGTCGTTCCGGTCACGAACGCCCGGTTCGCGCTCAACGCCGCGAACGCGCGGTGGGGAAGCCTTTACGACAGCTTCTACGGCACCGACGCGATGGGCAGCCCGCCTCCCGGCGGCGGCTACGACAAGGGCCGCGGGGCGAGGGTCGTCGCGCGGGCGCGCGTGTTCCTCGACGAGGCGTTTCCGATCGCGGGATCGAGCCACGGCGACGCGCGGCGCTATCACGTGAGTGGCGGCGCGCTTCTGGTCGACGACCTGCCGCTGATGGAGCCGGAGAAGTTCGCGGGCTTTCGCGGCCATCCGCGCGCGCCGGACGCGGTGCTGCTGCGCAATCACGGGCTGCATGTCGAGCTGGTCTTCGACAGGACGCATTTCATGGGCAGCCGCGACCGCGCGGGCCTCGCGGACGTGCGGCTCGAGAGCGCGCTGACCGCGATCATGGATTGCGAGGATTCGGTGGCCTGCGTCGACGCCGAGGACAAGGTCGGCGCCTATCGCAACTGGCTCGGCCTGATGAAGGGCGACCTTTCCGAGACGTTCGAGAAGGGCGGGAAGGAGATGACCCGCCGCCTCAACCCGGATCGGTCCTATACCGCCCCGGACGGCGGCGAGATCGTCGTGAAGGGCCGCGCGCTGATGCTCGTGCGCGACGTCGGCCATCTGATGCGCAATCCCGCGATCCTCGACCGGGACGGGTCGGAGGTTTTCGAGGGGCTGATGGACGCGATGATCACCGCGCTCATCGCGATTCACGATCTGAGAAAGACCGAGGGGCCGCGCAACTCGGTCACCGGATCGGTATACGTGGTCAAGCCCAAGATGCACGGGCCCGAGGAGGTCGCCTTCGCCAGCGAGACCTTCGACCATGTCGAGGCGGCGCTCGGCCTGCCGCGCCATACCGTCAAGCTGGGGATCATGGACGAGGAGCGCCGCACCAGCGTCAACCTCAAGGAATGCATCCGCGCGGCGCGGGACCGGGTCTGTTTCATCAACACCGGGTTCCTCGACCGCACCGGCGACGAGATCCACACCTCGATGGAGGCCGGGGCCTTCAGCCGCAAGGATTTCATCAAGCGCAAGGGCTGGATCGCCGCCTACGAGATCCGCAACGTCGATATCGGTCTGGAATGCGGGCTGTCGGGCCGGGCGCAGATCGGCAAGGGCATGTGGGCCATGCCCGACCGGATGGAGGCGATGCTCGAGACGAAGATCGAGCATCCGAGGGCGGGCGCGAACACGGCCTGGGTGCCGAGTCCGACCGCCGCGACACTTCACGCGCTGCACTATCACCGGATCGACGTGTTCAAGGTGCAGGCGGCGCTGCTGAACGGTGGGCGACGCGCGCATGTCGACGCGCTGCTCGACATTCCGACCGCCAGCTTCCGGAAATGGACCGCAGACCAGATCCGGCGCGAGGTCGAGAACAACGCCCAGGGCATCCTCGGCTACGTGGTGCGCTGGATCGACCAGGGCGTCGGCTGCTCGAAGGTGCCGGACATCAACGACGTGGGTCTGATGGAGGACCGGGCGACCTGCCGCATCTCCGCGCAGCACATCGCCAACTGGCTGCATCACGGCGTGGTCGGCGCGGACGAGGTGATGGCGATCATGCGCAGCATGGCCGAGGTGGTCGACCGCCAGAACTCGGGCGATCCGGCGTATCGGCCCATGGCGCCGGGCTTCGACGGGATCGCGTTCAAGGCGGCCCGCGATCTGGTTTTCGAGGGCGCCTCGCAGCCCTCGGGATACACCGAGCCGATCCTGCACGCGCGGCGTCTGGAACTGAAGGCGATGGCGCGCGGTTAGAGCGCCGCGGCGCTGACTTCAGTCGAACTCGGCCACGGGGACGGCGCGGCGTTCCGCGATGGATCTGTACGCCGCTTCGGCCAGGATGAGCGCCCGGCGTCCGTCCTCGAAGCCGACTTCGGGCGGCGTACCGTCCCGAACCGCGCGCGCGAAGGCGCCGATCTCGGCCATGAAGGCCTCTTGGTAGCGTTCGATGAAGAAGTCGAGATAAGGCTCCGCGGCTTCGACGGCGGTGTCGGAATAGCGGCGCGCCTCGTGCGGCCGCCGGTTGCCGCTGGTGACCATGCCCCGCGAACCGAGCAGCTCGACGCGCTGGTCGTAGCCGTAGGTCGAGGTCCGCGAGTTGTTGATGTGGCATTGCTTGCCGTCGGCGGTCGTCAGAATGATCATCGCGGTGTCGTGGTCGTCGAGCTCGTCCATCAGCGCGGGGTCGATCAGGCGTCCGGCCACGGCCAGGACCTCGGTCGGCTCGTCGCCCAGCATGAACCGCGCGAGGTCGAAATCGTGGATCGTCATGTCGCGCAGCAGGCCGCCCGCGCTCTCATAATAGGATCGCGGCGGCATTCCGGGATCGCGCGACGTGATGATGACCTGGTGCAGCGTCCCGATCCCTCCGCTCGCGGCGGCGTCCCGCGCGGCGCGGTGGCCGGGATCGAAGCGGCGGTTGAAGCCGATCTGGACGGGCACGCCGGAACTTGCGATCCGGGCGGCGCAGGCGTTGACGCGGTCGAGGTCGAGGTCGATCGGCTTCTCGCAGAGCACCGGTTTTCCGGCGGCCACCGCGCGCTCGATATAGTCGGCGTGGGTCGCCGTGACGGAGGCCACGAGAACGGCGTCGACATCGGACGAGCCGAAGACCTCCTCGGCGCCGGCGGCGACGGCGCAGCCGTTCGCGGCGGCGGTCTCCTCGGCGCTCGGGCCGTGCTCGTCGAAGACCATCGCGAGCTCGGTCTCGGGGTGGAGGCGGATGTTCGCCGCGTGCATCCGCCCTATCCGGCCGCAGCCGATCACCGCCATGCGCATCGTCGTCCCCCTCGCAGCCGATCGGCGGATATCAACCTTTCGGCGCGTCGCGGTCAACAGGTCGGCCGGGCGGCTTGCGCCCGCCGCGATCGTGGCGTCCTCTACGCGGAGTTTCGGGAGGGCACGGAAAATGAATCGACTGGACGGAAAAACCGGGATCGTGACGGGCGGGACCCAGGGGCTGGGCGCGGCCATCGCGCTGCGCTTCGCCGAGGGCGGCGCGGCGGGGATCGTGATCTGCGGACGCTCGACCGCGAAGGGCGAGGCGGTCGCCAGACGCATCTCCGAGGCGACCGGCGTCGACGTCCGGTTCGTCGCGGCGGATCTCGGCGAGGTGGACGATTGCCGCGCGGTGGTCGCGGCGGCGGACGCGGCGTTCGGCCGCATCGATTTCCTCGTCAACGCGGCCGGCATGACCGACCGGGGCGACATCCTTGACACCGCGCCGGAGCTCTTCGACCGGATGTTCGCGGTCAACGCGCGCGCGCCGTTCTACCTGATGCAGGAGACGGCGAAGGTGATGATCCGGCAAGGAACCGAGGGATCCGTCGTCAACATCGGATCGACCAGCGCGCTGGCGGGCCAGCCGTTCATCGCGGCCTATTGCGCCTCGAAAGGAGCGCTGGCGACGATGACCCGCAACACGGCCTTCGCGCTGATGCGCAACCGCATCCGGGTGAACCAGCTCAACATCGGCTGGATGGCCTCGGACGGCGAGGACCGTATCCAGCGGGAATACCACGGCGCGGACGAGAGCTGGCTCGAGACGGCCGCCGCAGCGCAGCCGTTCGGGCGTCTGCTGGCGCCCGAGGAGGTCGCGAAGGCGGTGGCGTTCCTCGTCTCGGACAATTCCGGGATGATGACGGGCTCGGTGGTGAATTTCGACCAGTCGGTGTGGGGCGGCTACGAGGCCGCGCCGCCGACGCCGAGCGGGGCCATGAGCCTCTGACACTCCGCGCGGTTGGACTGGCGGAGACGTCGCGGATGTGCGAACCTGCGCGCAACGCGGGCGCGCCGGACTCATGGCGACGACAACCGCGAGCGACACGGGAGAGAATTCGTGAGCCTTCTGAAGCTCAAGGACGTCGCGAAGAATTTCGGCGCGATCGAGGCGCTGAAGGGTGTCGACCTGGAGATCGGCCCCGGCGAGGCCGTGGGCCTGATGGGCGACAACGGCGCGGGCAAGTCCACGCTCGTCAAGATCATCTCCGGCAATTTCCGCCAGTCCCGCGGCAGCATCGAGATGGACGGCGAGACGGTCGATTTCCACCGCCCGATGGACGCCCGCGACGTCGGCATCGAGGTCGTCTACCAGGACCTCGCGATCGCCGACAACCTGACCGCCGCCGAGAACGTCTTTCTGGGGCGCGAGATCCGCAAGGGATGGGGGCCGTTCAAGACGCTCGACAAGAAGGCGATGATCGACCGGTCGGGGGAGCTGTTCGAGGAACTGAAATCCGAGACGCGGCCGCGCGATCTCGTGCGCAAGATGTCGGGGGGTCAGCGACAGGCGGTCGCCATCGCCCGGACGCGGCTGTCGCAGGCCAAGATCGTCCTGATGGACGAGCCGACCGCCGCGATCTCGGTGCGTCAGGTCGCGGAGGTCCTCGGCCTGATCAAACGGCTCAAGGCCCAGGGCGTGGCGATCATGCTCATCAGCCACCGGATGCCGGACGTGTTCGGCGTCTGCGACCGGATCGTCGTGGTGCGGCGCGGCGAGAAGGTCGCCGACAAAAAGACCACTGACACCAGCCCGGAAGAGATCACCGGCCTCATTACGGGAGCGATCCATGAAGCCTGAGGCCACGACGGCGGGTCACGCGCGCATCTCGGAGGTCGCGGGGATCGAGGAGCGGACGCTCGCGCAGAAGATGTTCGCGAGCCAGCCGTTCTGGGTGACGGTCGCGCTTCTGGTCCTCGCGGTGGCGATCGCGCTCTATCAGCCGTCCTTCGTCTCGTCCGCGAACCTCTCGAACATCACGCGCAACTTCGCGCCGTTCGGCATCATGGCGCTCGGGATGACCTGCGTGATCATCACGGGGGGCATCGACCTGTCGGTGGGGTCGATCATGGGGCTGGTGGCCATCGTCGCGGGGCTCGCGCTCACCAACGAATACAGCTGGTACGCGGCGTTCGGTCTGGGGATGCTGGCGGGGCTGGCCTGCGGGGCGGTGAACGGGTTTTTCATCGCCTATGTCGGCATGTCGCCTTTCGTGGTCACGCTCGGCATGATGTCGATCGCGCGGTCGCTGGCCGTGGTGGTCTCGGGCAATCAGATGCTCTACCAGTTCGGACCGGACGCGCCGATCGTCAAGGCGATCGGACAGTTCCGGTTTCCGAGCGGGCATGAGGACAGCGTCTTTCCCGCCTGGATCCCCGCGTTCTCGATCCAGTTCTGGATCATGGTGTTTCTCGCGCTTCTCGTCGGCTACGTGTTCCGCTCCAAGGTCTGGGGCACGCATCTCTTCGCCATCGGGGGCAACGAGCAGGCGGCGCGGATGACCGGCGTGAACGTCGACCGTATCAAGTTCCAGGCCTACGTGTTCTCGGCGTTCTGCGCGTCGGTCTCGGCGCTGCTGATCATGGCCTATTCGGGCTCGGCCATCAACGCGCTGGGGCAGACCTACGAGCTTCGGGTGATCGCCGCCACCGTGATCGGCGGCGCGAGCCTGATGGGCGGGTCGGGCACGGCCTACGGGGCCATCGTGGGATCGGCGCTGCTCGAGGTGATCCGCAACGCGCTTCTGATGGCGGGCATCGATTCGAATTGGCAGGGCGCGTTCGTCGGCGCCTTCATCATTCTCGCGGTTCTGGTCGGAATGGAGACGCGCGGGTTCAGCCTCACCGAGGTGATCCGCGAGATGTTCCGTTTCGGCAGGAAGCGCTAGAAGGCCGTCGCCGGAAAACCGGGGCGGAAAGCAACCAGGGAGTGGAAACATGAGAAGACTGATTTCGGGATCGATGCTGGCGGCGGCCGCGCTGACGGTCGGATCGGCGGCGATGGCGCAGAACACCTTCGCGCTGGTGCCCAAGAACATGAACAACCCGTTCTTCGACCAGGCCCGCGACGGCTGCATGAAGGCGGCCGAGGAATCGAACGGCGCGTTCGAATGCGAGTACATCGGACCGGGCGAGCATGGCGGCGGCGACGAGCAGATGCAGATCGTCCAGGACCTCGTGGCGCGCGGCGATCTCGACGGCATCGCGGTGTCGCCGGCGAACGCGGCGGCGATGGCCGTTGCGCTCCAGGCGGCGAAGGACGCGGGCATTCCGGTCCTGACCTGGGATTCGGACCTTCTGCCGGAGAACCAGGACCTGCGCGTCGCCTATATCGGCACGCACAATTACGAGATCGGCACGAACCTCGCCAAGCTCGCGATGGAGATCAAACCCGAGGGCGGCACGGTCTGCATCCAGTCCGGCGGCGCGGCGGCGGCCAACCACAACGAGCGGATGCAGGGAATCCGCGACACGCTCGGCGGCATGTCCGACACGGAATCCCCCGGCGTTCGGCTGACCGGCGAGAACGGCTGGACCGAGGCCGACGGCTGCCCGCTCTACACCGACGACGACTTCCCGCTGCTCGGTGCAGCAGTTCGAGGACTTCATGATCGCGAACCCGGACGTGGACGCGTTCATCCCGACGGGCGGCTTCCCGCAGTTCATCCCCGACGCCAACCGCGCGGCGGTCGAGCAGTACAAGGACAAGATCGCCTCGGGCGAGCTCGCCCTCGTGGTCGCCGACACGCTGCCGGTCGCAGATCGACCAGATGAAGGAAGGCTATTCCGCGGGCCAGGTCGGCCAGCGTCCCTTCGAGATGGGGTATCGCAGCATGCAGGCCCTGCAGCAGATGGCCGAGGGCGGCGAGCCGCCGATGGACCCGACCTATACGGGCCTCGACGTCTGCACGCCGGAAACGGCCGACACCTGCATCGCGCAGTAGGACGGGCGGCGGAGGGCGGGCGGAGCGTCCGCCTTCCGCCCTCCCCGATCCGGACCGCTTTTCCGCGGTCCACGCGTGAACCTGTGTCAACTTGTTGTTATTGAAAAGAAAAAAGTGTTGACGCTTCGTTGATGCCCATCCCGGACGCCTCCGGGATGGGCGATCCGCGTTTACCAAACGCGTTCCGCGTCGTTGCCGGCGAACCGGCCGATGGGCCAACGTCTCCGGGGGTGAGGCGGGGTACGCGCGGTGCGACGGATTCTGATCAACATCGTCGGGCTGTCGCTCGTCGCGCTGGCGGTCCTGTGGTGGATCGTCGTGATCCGCGAGGCCGCCGGGTATCTGGGCGGCGCGTAGGCCGCCCCGAGCGGTCAGGCCCGGCGTCGGTCGTCCTGCGCGGCCAGCGCCTCGGCGAAGCGCTCGGGCGGCCAGCGCGCGTCGAGCGCGCGTCGGAAGAGCGCCGCCTGGGTCTCCGGCGCGAGGCCGCCTACGGGCGGGTCGCGGTCGAGGTTGGTCGGGAAGGAATAGCCCTCGGCGCAGGAGGCGATGGCGGCGTCGCGCTCGCCCGGTCCATTTCGAGCGTCGCGAGGACCGGATAGAGCCGGAGGCACATCGCGGCGCGGTCGACGCTTTCCATCGCGCGGCCGAAGGCGGACGAGACCTGGAGCAGGTTCGCCATGCGCTGGATGTCCGCGCTGCTGTTGGCGCCCGCCGCGTGGAAGAGCGCCGGGTTGAAGAAAACCGCGTCGCCCTTGGCGAGCGGCATCTGGACGTGATTCTCCTCGAAGAAGTCGCGGAAATCCTGGCGGCGCCAGGCGACGTAGCCCGGGCGGTAGAGCTGGGAGAACGGCAGAAGCTTGGTCGGGCCGCTCTCGATCGGCATGTCGGTATGGGCGACGGCGCCCTGCAGGGTGAGCGCCGGGGTGAGGTCGTGGACATGCGCGGGGTAGAGCGCCGAAAGCTCGGCGGTCTGGAATCCGAGGTGGTAGTCGCGGTGCGCCTGCTGCGCCGCGCCGCCGGGACGCACGAGGTTGACCTGGGCGGTCATCTGCCAGTTCGGCCCGAGCCATGCGTCGCAGGCGGCGGCGATGGCGACGTTGCCGAAATAGCGCGCGAACACCTGCGGGTCGGCCTCGCAGAGCTTCTGGAGCGAGTTCCAGACGCGGTCGTTGGCGCCGGCGGTCGCGAAATGGTCCGCGCCGCCGCCGCTCGCGGCCTTCTCGTCAGCGATGATCCGGTCGTAGATCGCCGTCGCCGCGTCGACCGGCGCGGTGTCGGAATAGGCCCGCCGCAGCACGAAGACCCCCGCCCCGTCGCGCAGCACGTGCGCCCATTCGCTCAGGACCGGCGGTCGCGCCTCCGGGTCGCGCAGCGCGCCGTCGAGCGCGGCGGCGTCGTAGACGGGGATGTTTTTCGCCACGGTCTCGGCGTGGTCGAGGCCGTCGTTGAGATCCGTGCGCGAGACGAGATCGGCGAATTCCTCAAGCGCGCATTCGTCGGCGTCGAAGAAGCCGGCGCTCCGGTCGGTTCGTGTCAGCATGATGGCAGCCTCCCTGTGTCATTCGTCGCGCGGGGGATCATCGGATGGCGCCCGACGCCCTCAGCGCCTCGTAGCGCTCCTCGTCGGCCCACCAGATCGAGGTCGAGCCGATACCGTATGTCGGCAGCGGATCCGGATGGCGGTAATAGTCGTAGTATGCGATCCAGGTGTCCGGCCGGACCCAGTAGGGCACGCGCAGATGCATCGCCCGCAGGACGCGGTCGAGCGCGCGGACGCGGTCGTTCAGCTCCTCGCGCGTCTCCGCCGTCTCGATCAGCCCGATCAGCCGGTCGATGGCCGGGTTCGCGACGCCGCCGACATTGAGGGAGCCGCCGACATCCGAGAATTCCGTCCCGAAGGCGTCGCGCAGTTCGGCGCCGGGCGTCTCGCTCATCGGAATGAAGACGTGCACCGCGTCGAAATCGTGGGTCTCGGCCCGTTCGCGCCATTGCGCGCTGTCGACCAGGCGCAGCGAGGCGTCGATGCCGATGCCGCGCAGGATCTGGGAGAACGGCGAGAGGTACTGTTCGGCGTCGGGGCTGGCGTACATCATCTCGATGCGGAGCTGCTCGCCATCCGGGCCGATCAGTTTTCCCTCGGACTGGGAAAAGCCGGCCTCGGCCAGAAGCGCCATCGCCGCGCGCTGGCGGGCGCGGTCTCGCTGGGCGCTCGCGCCGGCGAAAGGCATGGAGGCGGGGGCGGTCAGGATGTCGTCCAGCCCGTCGGGAAGTTCGGGGAGGAGCGGTTCGAGGATCGCGATCTCCTCCGGCGAGGGCGGGCCCTCGGCGCGCATCGGGCTGCGTTCCCAGAGGCTGGCGGCGCGGGCCTCGACGCCGTGGAAGAGCGTGGCGTTGATCCATTCGAAGTTGAACATGATCTCGATGGCCTGTCGGACGCGCGGATCCCGGAACGCCTCGCGGCGGAGGTTGAACCAGAGGCCGCCGGCGTTCGGCACTGTGCGGGCGGGGATCTCCTCGAGGATGACGTCGCCGCGGGTCCGGGCGGGGAAGTCGTATCCTCGGATCCAGCGGTCGGCGTTGGTCTCGCCGCGGAAGGTGTATTCGCCGGCCTTGAACGCCTCGAAGGCGCTGGCCTGGTCGGAATAATAGTCGATGCGGATGCGGTCGAAATTGTTGGCCCCGACGTTCACCGGCAGGTCCTTCGCCCAGTAATCCTCGTCCCGGGCGTAGACCACGACGCGGCCCGCCTCGGCGCGTTCGACCTGGTACGGCCCGGAACCGAGCGGCGGATCCATCGAGCTCTGCGCGAAATCGCGGTCGGCGTAGTAGGCCTTGGAGAAGATAGCGGTCCCGGCGACGAGCGGCAGGAGGTCGCGGACGGCCGCGCCCTCGGCGAAAGTGAACTTCACCTCGTGGGGGCCGAGCGCCTCGACGCGCGCGATGCCGCCGAAATAGGCGCGGTAGCGGTATTGGCCCTGGTTCTGCATCATGTCGAAGGTGAAGACCACGTCCTCGGCGGTCAGCGGGCTTCCGTCGGAGAAGCGCGCCTCGGGGCGCATCTCGAAGCTGATCCAGCTCTTGTCCTCGGGCCAGGTCGCGCTTTTGGCGATGAGGCCGTACATCTCGTCGAGCGTGTCGAGCGTGCCGGTCATCAGGCTGTCGAAGACGACCCAGGTGCCGCTCGCGGCGTTGCCCTTCTCGGTGAAGGGGGTCATCGAATCGAAGCTGCCGAGCGTCCAGGTGTGGTGGATGCCGCCCTTGGGCGCGTCGGGGCTGACGTAGTCGAAATGGTCGAAACCGGCGGGATATTTCAGGTCGCCGAAGGTCGAGAGTCCGTGGCTGGTTGTGAGGCCCTCATCGGCGATGGCGGGGGCGGCGCAAAGCGTCGCCCCGGCGAAAACGAGCGCCCGGAGAAGATGCGCGCTCACGGGCTCGCCGGCAGGCCGGTTTCGAGAGACCGCGCGGCCGCGTCGGCCAGCATCTGCGCGCGCAGCCCGTCCTCGATTCCGGGCCTTGGCTGTTTGCCGGAGAGCACGCAGCCGACGAAGTGGCGCATCTCGGCGAGATAGGCGGCCTCGTAGCGTTCGAGGAAGAAGTTCTTCGCCGGGGCGCGGCGGAAGCCCGCGCCGGTGGCGACCTCGACGGAGGTCTCGAGCTGGTTCTCGGCGCGCAGCAGGCCGCGGGCGCCGTGGACCTCGATCCGCTGGTCGTATCCGTAGGTGGCGCGGCGGGAATTGGAGATCTGACAGATGTTTCCCGACGCGGTGGTCAGGGTCACGGCGGCGGTGTCGACGTCGCCGGCCTTGCCGATTTCCGGATCGACGAGGGACGACCCGACGGCGAAGACCTGGACGGGCTCCTCGGCCAGCAGGAAGCGCGCCATGTCGAGATCGTGGATCATCATGTCGCGGAAGAGGCCGCCGGAGCTCCGGATGTAGGAGAGCGGCGGCGGGCCGGGATCGCGCGAGAGGATGGTGACGATCTCGACCTCGCCGATCTCGCCCTCGCGGATGCGGGCCTCGATGTCGGCGAAGCTGGGGTCGAAGCGGCGGTTGAAGCCCGTGAGGAACGGGATTCCCGCCGCCGCGACGGCCTTGGCGCAGTCGCGGATGCGGTCGGCGGACATGTCGACGGGCTTTTCGCAGAAGATCGCCTTGCCGGCGGCGGCCGCGCCCCGGATCAGGTCGAAATGCGTGTCCGTCGGGGTGCCGATCACCACGGCGTCGATGTCGTCGGCGGCGAGGAGCGCGTCGGAGGCGCGGATCTCGGCGCCGGTTCTCGCGGCGAGCGCTTCGGCGGCGGGCGCCATCGCGTCGGCAACAGCGACCACGCGGGCATCGTCGAGGTTGCGGATCGAGCGGGCGTGGACCTGGCCGATGCGTCCGCAGCCGAGAATTCCGATCTTGAGCATCCGCGTCAGTCTCCCTGCGGTTTCCACAGCGCCCGGATCACCCGGCGCGCCGCCGTCGCGACCGGCTCCTCGGTCTCGCGCAGGATCACGACGCGGTCGAACCGGTCGGGGTCGCGCGCCACGGCCTCGCGAAGCGCGGCGCCCCAGGCCATGCGGAGCTCGGTGCCGATGTTGAATTTGCAGATGTTCGAGCCGGCCGCAAGCGCGCGGCGCTGCGCCTCGGGCACGCCGGAGCCGCCGTGGATGACGAGCGGCACGTCCGTGACGGCCTCGATGGCGCGGATGCGGGCCTCGTCGAGGCCGCCCTCGCGATCCTGCTGCAGGTGGACGTTGCCGACGGAGATCGCCATCGCGTCGACGCCGGTCTCGCGGGCGAAGCGGGCGGCCTCGTCGGGGTCGGTGCCGGCGGAGGCCTCGCCGCCGGAATAGCCGACGAAGCCGATCTCGCCCTCGCAGGAGATGCCGGCGGCATGGGCCAGTTCCGCGATGGCGGCGGTCTCGTCGATATTCTGCGCCAGCGGCAGGCGCGAGCCGTCGAACATCAGCGAGGTGAAGCCGCTGTCGAGCGCCTCTCGGCATTCCTCCATCGTGTAGCCGTGGTCGAGATGGGCGACGACGGGGACGGAGGCGCCTTCGGCCAGATGGCGGAACATCTTTCCCAGGACGGGCAGCGGCGTGTGGGCGCGGCAACTCGGCCCGGCCTGGAGGATGACCGGTGCGCCCTCGGCCTCTGCGGCGGCGACATAGGCGCGCATGTCCTCCCAGCCGAGCGTGACGAGGCCGGCGACGGCGTGGCGGCCGGACAGCGCCGGTCGCAGGACCTCCGCGAGGGTGGCGAGCGTCATTTGAACTTCGCGATCATGTCCTTGATGCCCGGGATCGTCTCGATCTGATAGGCGTGCGAGGGCTGGAAGTACTGGATCAGGCTGCGCTGGCTGAGGCCGCCGAGGATGGTGAAGTAATACATCTCGTAGCCGGGCAGCACCGCGCAGGGATGGTAGCCCTTGTCGAGGCAGATCGTCGAGCCGTCGACGATGTGATAGGCGTCGCCGCTCTTGCCGTCCTCGCGCTGGAGCATCTGGACGCCGGAACCGTGATTCGGGCGGAAGCGGAAATTGTAGGTCTCGTCGTGGCGGGTCTCGTCGGGGAGGCGGTCGGTGTCGTGCTTGTGGCTCGGGAAGCCGGACCAGCCGCCCTGGCCGACGGTGTAGAGCTCGCTGACGAGCAGCCGGCCGACGCGGCCATGCTGTTTCTGGCCGAGGATATGCTTGATCTTGCGATGGGTCTTGGTGTCGTCGGAGCCGTACTGCACCTTGTCGAGCGCGTCGGCGCGCACGTCGAAGGGGTCCAGCACCTCGTCGAATTTGGCTCCGGCGACGAAGGTCTCGGTCTCGTCGGAGGTGCAGACGATGGTGGCCGCGGCGCCCGAGGGGACATAGACCCCTTCGGGTTCGCCGTCCCAGACGTCGACGCGGCGGGTGCCGAGCGCCTTGAATTCCGCGCCTTCCACCGAGACGTCCACCGTGCCGGTCGCGGGAACGACGCAGGTCTCGTAGCCGGGCGTGCGATACTCGAAAGCCTCGCCCTTCTTCAGTTTGACGATGTTGAAATAGTTCAGCGGAACGGTCGCGTCCTCGACATCGACGATGGGCCGGTTCCGGTTGTCGAACGGCGGGATGTGCATGGGGCGGGTCCTTTCAGGGCTCGGTCGGGCCGGGATGCCCGGCGAGGAAGGTCTCCAGTTCGGCCGTCGTCGGCATCGCCGGCGCGCAGCCGACCCGGCTGACGACGATCGAGGCGCAGGCCGAGCCGCGCAGCACGGCGTCGCGCAGATCGCGGCCCTGGGCGAGCGCGGCGACGAAGCCGCCGAGGAAGCCGTCGCCGGCGCCCGTGGGCTTGAGCGCGTCCACTGGATAGATGCCGGTGCGAAACTCGGTCTCGGGCGTGATCGTGATCGCGCCGGCCTCGCCCATCTTGTAGATGACGATGCTGGCCCCGGAGCGCGCGAGGTCGCGGGCCTTGTCGAGACCTTTGTCGATGCCGCCGGCCATGAAGCCGAACTCGAGGTCGTTGCCGACGATGACGTCGCAGAGCGCGGCGGCGCGGGAATAGACCTCGGAGGCCACTTCCGGCGACGGCCAGCTGTAGGGGCGGTAATCCACATCGAAGATAAGCGGGAGGCCCGCCGCGCGCGCCAACTCGAAGCCGCGGAACGCCGCAGAGCGCGACGGCTCCGCCGCGAAGACGGTGCCGGTGGTGATGAGCGCGCTGAACGGGGCGTAATCGACGGCCTCGACATCGGCGACGGTCATTTCGAAATCCGCCGCGCCGTTGCGGTAGATCACCGACTGGTGGTCCTCGACCCGGCTTTCGACCACGGCAAGCGAGTTGCGCGCCTCGCCGCCGACCGGCTTCACATGGGTGCGGTCGACGCCGTAGCGGTCCAGTTCGTTGCAGGCGAAGCGGCCGATGGCGTCGTCGGAGACGCGGGTGACCAGAGCCGCATGGCCGCCGTGGCGGGTGATCGCCACGCCGATATTTGCGGAGGATCCGCCGAGACAGGCGAAGAAGCGGTTCGCCTCCTCGGTTTTCGTGCCGGGCGGGTCGGGATAGAAATCCATCCCGGCACGGCCGATGATGACGAAGCTGTTGCCCCGGATGCGGTCGAGATCGGCCATCAGACGCCGAGGCGCTGGCGCGAGCGGGTGGCTTCCTGGTCCCTGTGGGCGGCCTCCACGCGCGCGCTTCGCGTGACGTGCGGCGTGCCGACCTCCCACCAGGCGTGGCCTTCGGTGGTCCAGCCGTCCTTGGCGTCGACCTTCATGCAGATGACGTGGGTTTTCTCGGAGGCCTGCGCCCGTCTGAACGCCTCTCCGAGGTCGGCGGGGTTCGTGACCGTCTCGGCGGTGGCGCCCATCGCGGCGGCGTGGGCCTCGAAGTCGATGGCGAAGGGTTCCGCGATGGTCGGGCAGTCCGAGATGAGGTTGTTGAAGCTCTCGTTGCCGGTGTTGTTCTGGAGCTTGTCGATCACCGCGAAGCCGCCGTTGTCGAGCACGAGGATGATGAGCTTCTTGCGGCTGAGCACCGAGGAATAGATGTCGGAGTTCATCATGAGATACGAGCCGTCGCCGACGAAGACGATGGTGTCGCGGTCGGGCTCGCGCTCGGATTGGGCGATCTTCGCGCCCCAGCCACCGGAGATCTCGTATCCCATGCAGGAGAAGCCGAATTCCACGTCGACGGTGCCGAGATCGAGGGTGCGCCAGTTGGCGGTGACCTCCGCCGGGAGCCCGCCCGCCGCCGTCACGACCCGATCGCGCGGATGGCAGAGATCGTTCACGACGCCGATGGCCTGCGCGTAGGAGGCGGGCCGGTTGCCGATGGCGACGTTCGTTTTCACGTACTCGTCCCAGGCGGCGCGCTCATCCTGGGCGGTTTTGGTCCAGCCGCCAGGCGTCTTGTAGCCGCCGAGCGCCGAGCCGAGGGCGTCGAGCGACAGTTTCGCGTCGCCGACGACAGTCAGCGACATGTGCTTGGCGGCGTCGTGGCGCGCGACGTTCATGCCGATGATGCGCGCGTCTTTGGCGAAGGCGGTCCAGGATCCGGTGGTGAAATCCTGGAGACGCGTGCCGACGGCGAGGATCACGTCGGCGCGCCCGGCGATCGCGTTGGCGCTGTTCGAGCCGGTGACGCCGACGGGCCCGATATTGAGAGGGTGGGTGGCGAGGAGGTTGGCGCGGCCGGCGATGGTCTCGACGACCGGAATTTGATGCGCTTCGGCGAAGGCCGCGAGTTCCTCGGTCGCGCGGGAATATTGCACGCCGCCGCCGGCGATGATCATCGGGCGTTCCGCGCGGGACAGGAGCGCGGCGGCGTCGGCGATTTCGGCGGCGTCGGGGCTCTGGCGGCGGATGCGGTGGACGCGTTTGTCGAAGAACGACGCGGGGTAGTCCCACGCCCAGCCCTGGACGTCCTGCGGCAGGGCGATGAAGGCCGGGACCGCAATCGGCGGGGTCGAGCATCGTGGCGAGCGCCGCGGGCAGCGACTGGACGATCTGGGCGGGGTGGGTGATCCGGTCCCAGAAGCGCGTCACCGCCTTGAACGCGTCGTTCAGGCCGAGCGCCGGATTGCCGTAATGCTCGAGCTGCTGGAGCACGGGGTCGGGCAGGCGCGTGAGGAAGGTGTCGCCGCAGAGCATCAGGAGCGGCAGCCGGTTGGCGTGGGCCAGCGCCGAGGCGGTCAGGAGGTTGGAGGTGCCGGGCCCGGCGCTCGCGGTGCAGAACATGAAGCGCTGGCGCAGCCATTGTTTGGAATAGGCGGCGGCCGCGAAGCCCATGCTCATCTCGTTCTGGCCGCGATAGAGCGGCAACGCGTCGCGCGCCTCGTAGAGAGCCTCGCCGAGGCAGGTGACGTTGCCGTGCCCGAAGATGCCGAAGCCGCCGCCGCAGACGCGCCGCTCCTCGCCGTCGATCTCGATGAACTGCGCGGCGAGATGGCGGATGATCGCCTGCGCCGTGGTGAGGCGGATCGTGTCGTCGGTCATGGCGGTTCCTGTCCTCCCGGTCGCGCTCCGCCGCGCGCGGGGAGATGTTGCGGCTTGCGGGCGCGTCGCTCCGAGGATACGAATTTTGCAACCGGTTGCAAACCGAATCTCGCGACTATGGCGACCTGTCGGGCATGAAAGGCGTAACGCATGGGCATCAGCATCGGCAACGCGCCGTGTTCCTGGGGCGTGGAATTCGCGGACGATCCGCGCAATCCCCCGTGGGAGAAGGTGCTGAGCGACTGCGCGGCGGCGGGCTATGCGGGGATCGAACTGGGGCCCGTCGGCTACATGCCGGAGGACCCGGCGATCCTGGCCGAGGCGTTGGCGCGACATGGTCTGGAGCTGATCGGCGGCGTGGTGTTCCGGGCCTTCCACGACCCGGCGCAATGGGACGACGTGATGGACGGCGCGGTGCGGACCTGCAGGGCGCTGACGGCGCACGGGGCGAAGCAACTGGTGCTGATCGATTCGATCTCGCCGCGCCGCGCGCCGACCGCGGGGCGCGCCGACGCGGCGGAAAAGATGGACGCGGCCGAATGGACCGCGTTCCGCGACCGGATCGCGACCGTGGCGCGGATGGGGGCAGAGGAATACGGGCTTACGGTCGGCATTCACGCCCATGCGGCGGGTTTCATGGATTTCGAGCCGGAACTGGAACGGCTGCTCGACGAGGTCGACGAGAGCGTGCTGAAAATATGCTTCGACACGGGACATCATTCCTATGCGGGGTTCGATCCGGTCGGGTTCATGGAGCGGCATGTCGGGCGCATCTCGTACATGCACTTCAAGGACATCGATCCGAAGGTGAAAGCCTCCGTCCTCTCGGAGGGGACGGGGTTCTACGAGGCCTGCGGCCAAGGGATCTTCTGCAATCTCGGCCAGGGCGACGTGGACTTTCCGCGGGTCCGCCAGATCCTGCTCGACAACGGCTTCGACGGCTGGTGCACGGTGGAGCAGGATTGCGATCCGACGCTCGACATCGATCCGCTGTCGGACGCGCGGGCGAACCGGGATTATCTGCGTTCCATCGGGTTCGAGTGAGGGCCGCCGCATGACACGTCTGAACTGGGGCCTGATCGGCGGCGGCGAGGGCAGCCAGATCGGACCCGCGCACCGGCTCGGCGCGGGACTGGACGGCGCGTTCTCGTTCGTCGCAGGCGCGCTCGATCACCGGCCCGAGGCGGGCCGGGACTACGGCGCGCGGCTCGGGCTCGCTCCGGACCGGTCCTATGGCGACTGGCGGGAGATGCTGGAAGGCGAGCGGAACCGGGCCGACCGGGTCGATCTCGTCACCGTGGCGACGCCAAACGCGACGCATTTCGAGATCACGCGGGCGTTCCTCGAAGCCGGGTTCCACGTGCTCTGCGAGAAGCCGATGACGATGACCGTGCCGGAGGGCGAGGAGATCGTGCGGCTGGCGCGCGAGACCGGGCGGATCTGCGCGGTCAATTACGGCTATACCGGCTATTCGCTGGTGCGGCACATGCGGGCGATGGTGGCGCGTGGCGATCTGGGCGCGATCCGGCTGGTGAAGGCGGAGTTCGCCCACGGGCATCACGCCGACGCGGCCGACGCCGACAATCCGCGCGTGCGCTGGCGGTACGATCCGGCGCAGGCGGGCGTGTCGGCGCAGTTCGCGGATTGCGGCATCCACGCGATGCACATGGCGAGTTTCGTCACCGGACAGGAGGTGACGCGCCTGTCGGCCGACACGGTGTCCTGCATCGCGAGCCGCGCGCTCGAAGACGACGCGATGGTGAATTTCCGCATGGATGGCGGCGCGGTCGGACGGCTCTGGACCTCGTCCGTCGCCATCGGCCGCCAGCACGGGCTGACTCTTCAGGTGTTCGGCGAGAAGGGCGGTCTGCGGTGGGCGCAGGAACAGCCGAACCAGCTCTATTGGATGCCGCTCGGGCAGCGTCTCCAGATTATCGAGCGCGGCGAGGCCGGGCTGTCGCCGGAGGCGGACCGCGCGAGCCGTGTCACCGTCGGGCACGCGGAGGGCATGCCGCTGGCCTTCGCGAACATATACAGGGACCTCGCCGAGGCCATCCCGGCGGTCAACGAGGGCCGCGCCGTGGATCCCGCCGCCGACCTCTATCCCCGCGCCGAGGACGGCCTGCGCTCGATGGCGGCGGTCTTCGCGGTCGCCGAATCGGGCAAGGCGGACGGCGCCTGGGTCGACGCGCGACCGCCGATGTTCCGCTGAGCCCGGCCTATCGGGCGCGCAGGGTCGCCCGCTCGATCACCTCGCAGGGGAAGAGCCGCGCTTCGGGCGGCCGGCCGGGGTCTTCCAGCATCGCGGCGATCAGCTCGACGGAGGAGCGGATGATCGCGTCGATGGGCTGGCGGATCGTGGTCAGCGCGATGTTCTCCCAGCCCGCGATCTCCATGTCGTTCAGACCGATGATGCCGACATCCCCGGGGACGCGCAGCCCGGCCTCGCGCGCCGCGCTCATCGCGCCGATGGACAGCACGTCGTCGCCGCAGAAATAGGCCTCCGCCGGCGGATCGGACAGCAGTCGGGACATCTCCGCCCGCCCCGCCGCGAAGGAATATGTCTCCGCGAAGGAATGCGTGAGCGTGACCTCCGGACGGGCGGCGAGTTCCGCGCGGAAGCCCGCCAGACGGTCCTGGGTGGAGGTCGCGGCCTCGGGGCCGCCGAGAAACGCCAGTCGGCGATAGCCGCGGGCGACGAGCTCGCGCGCCGCCATCCGGCCGCATTCCACGTTGTCGATCCCGACCACGTGCACCTGCGGGGACCGCGCCGCCCGTCCGAAGCTGTGGACGACCGGCACGCCCGCGTCGCGGAAGGCGAGCGCGAATTCGGGCGGCAGCGTCGAGGAGGCGACGATGACGCCGTCCACGGAATACTGGCGCATCATCCCGACGGCGCCCGCCACGTCGTATTCCCCGCTGAGGTTCAGCAGGAGCGGTCTGAGGCCCCTGTCCTGGAGACCGCGCGTGAACTGGTCGAACACCTCCAGAAAGATCGGGTTGTGGAAATTGTTCGACACGAGTCCGATCAGCTTGGTGCGCCGAGTCGTGAGGCTCCGGGCGAGGAAATTCGGGCTGTAGCCGAGCTCGCGCGCGGCCTTCTCGACCTTGCGGCGCATCTTCGGCGAGACCGAGGCGCCGTCGGTGAACACCCGCGAGACGGCCGAGCGCGACACCTGGGCGAAGTCGGCGACATCCTTGAGCGTTACGGCCATGCGGCACCGGTTCCGTGGACGGAGATTCAGCGATCATCGCCCGGCGGACGGATTTTTGCAACCGGTTGCAAAAATCCGCGATCTGTGGTTTCTGGATTTCGCGGACGGTCGCACGGCCCCGCTCACGCCGCAACGGACCGGCATTTCCGGGAGGGAAAACCATGATCTCGATGACCAGAAGACTGGCGCTCGCCGCGGCCGTCGCCGCCGCGCCGCTGATGATCGCGCAGACGGCCTCGGCCGAGGGCGAGACCTACGTGCTCGTCAGCCACGCGCCCGACAGCGACAGCTGGTGGAACACCATCAAGAACGGCATCGCGCTCGCGGGCGAGCAGATGGGCGTCACGGTCGAGTACCGCAATCCGCCCACCGGCGACCTCGCGGACATGGCGCGCATCATCGAACAGGCCGCGGCCTCGGGCCCGAACGGCATCATCACGACGCTCGCCGATTACGACGTGCTGTCGGGACCGATCCGCAACGCGGTCGACAGCGGCGTCAACGTGATCATCATCAACTCGGGCACGCCCGAGCAGGCGCGCGAGCTCGGGGCGCTGATGTATGTCGGCCAGCCGGAATACGACGCGGGCCATGCCGCGGGACTGCGCGCCAAGGGTGACGGCGTGGAGAGCTTCCTCTGCGTGAACCATTACATCTCGTCGCCCTCGTCCACAGAGAGGTGCCAGGGCTTCGCCGACGGGCTCGGGGTCGAGCTCGGCAACCAGATGATCGATTCGGGCCAGGATCCCGCCGAGATCAAGAACCGCGTTCTGGCCTATCTCAACGCCAACCCGGACACCGACGCCGTGCTGACGCTCGGGCCGACGAGCGCCGATCCGACCATCCTGGCGCTCCAGGAGAACGGCATGGCCGGCGACATCTACTTCGGCACGTTCGATCTGGGCGAGAACATCGTGCAGGCGATCAAGGACGGGGTGATCAAATGGGGCATCGACCAGCAGCCGTTCCTGCAGGCCTATCTGCCGGTGATCGTCCTGACGAACTATGACCGCTACGGCGTCCTGCCCGGCAACAACATCAACTCCGGTCCGGGCTTCGTGACGGCGGACGGTCTCGAGAAGGTCGAGCAGTTCGCGGGCGAATACCGCTGATCCAAGGGCGCGGCGACGCGTGTGTCGCGCCGCCGCCCACCGCCCGTGACCGGGAGTTTCCGATGACCGACGCCGCCCGGGTCCCCGCCGACGAGCGGATCAAGGAGACCTCGCGCCTCCGCAAAGCGCTGATCCGCCCGGAACTGGGCGGCATCTGCGGGGCGCTCCTCGTCTTTTTCTTCTTCGCCGTCTTCGCGGGCGACAGCGGCATGTTCTCGAGCCAGGGCGTGCTCAACTGGTCGACGGTCTCGGCGCAGTTCATGATCATCGCCGTCGGCGCCTGTCTTCTGATGATCGCGGGCGAGTTCGACCTCTCGGTCGGGTCGATGATCGGCTTTTCCGGCATGATGATCGCGATCTTCTCGGTCACGCTCGGCTGGCCGGTCTGGCAGGCGATCCTCGTCACTTTCGCGCTCGCGGTGGCGATCGGGGCGCTCAACGGGTTCATCGTCGTGCGCACGGGCCTGCCGAGCTTCATCGTGACGCTGGCGTTCCTGTTCATCCTGCGCGGGTTCACGATCTTCCTGCCGCAGATGATCGAGCGCAAGACGATCATCGGCGGGATCGACGTCGCGGCCGAGGGCGACTGGCTCGCGCCGATCTTCGGCGGCAAGATACTGGGCGGCCTGTTCACATGGCTCGGCGAGGCCGGCATGATCGAAACGTTCGAGCGCGGCACGCGTCAGGGACAGCCGGTCGTCGACGGCATTCCCATGCTGATCGTCTGGGCGCTCGCGCTGGTGGCGTTCGGCCACGTCCTTCTGACCCGGACGCGTTTCGGCAACTGGGTCTTCGCCTCGGGCGGCGACGCGCAGGCGGCGCGCTACGTCGGCGTGCCGGTCAACCGGGTCAAGATCCTGATGTTCATGTTCTCCGCCTTCTGCGCGACGGTCTTCGCGACCTGCCAGGTGATGGAGTTCGGCTCCGCCGGCGCCGACCGGGGCCTGCTCAAGGAGTTCGAGGCGATCATCGCCGTCGTGATCGGCGGCGCGCTCCTGACCGGGGGCTACGGGTCGGTGATCGGCGCGGCGCTCGGGGCGCTGATCTTCGGGGTGGTGCAGCAGGGGCTGTTCTTCGCGGGGGTGGAAAGCTCGCTCTTCCGGGTGTTCCTCGGCGTGATCCTGCTCTTCGCGGTGATCCTGAACACCTATATCCGCCGCCTGATCACGGGGGAGCGATAGGCATGGCGCCCCCCTCCCCGATCATCGAGATGCGGAACATCGAGAAGCACTTCGGCTCGGTCATCGCGCTCGCCGGCGTGTCGCTCGACATCCTTCCGGGCGAGTGCCACTGCCTGCTCGGCGACAACGGCGCGGGCAAATCGACCTTCATCAAGACCATGTCCGGGGTCCACAAGCCGACGCGGGGCGAGATCCTGTTCGAGGGCCGGCCGATGCGGTTCGACGATCCGCGCGACGCGATCGACGCGGGCATCGCCACGGTCTACCAGGATCTGGCGATGATCCCGCTGATGTCGGTCAGCCGCAATTTCTTCATGGGCAACGAGCCGATCCGCCGGGTGGGGCCGCTGCGGTTCTTCGACCACGAGCGCGCCAACCGGATCACGATGGAACAGATGCGCCGGATGGGCATCAACCTGCGCGGTCCGGACCAGGCGGTCGGCACGCTCTCGGGCGGCGAGCGGCAGACGGTCGCGATCGCCCGCGCGGTCCATTTCGGGGCGAAGGTCCTGATACTCGACGAGCCCACCTCGGCGCTGGGGGTGCGGCAGACCGCGAACGTGCTCGCGACGGTCGACACCGTGCGCAAACAGGGCATCGCGGTGGTCTTCATCACCCACAACGTCCGCCACGCCCTGGCCGTCGGCGACCGGTTCACCGTGCTCAACCGCGGAACCACGCTCGGCACCGCGCGCCGCGGCGAGATCACGCCCGAGGAGCTTCAGGACCTGATGGCCGGCGGTCAGGAGATGGTCGAGCTGGAAGGCTCGCTCGGCGGGACCGTCTGAGGGACGTCGGCGCGTCCCCGATTGCCACCGCCGGCCGTTTCCGTATGCTTCCGGCCGCGTGACGCGGACAGGCCGCGCACGGGTTCGGAGGTCTGATGGCACATCCCGCTCGGGCCCGCCACGGCGGCGCGCTGCTTGTCGATTGTCTCGTCGCCCAGGGCGTCGGGCGGGTGTTCTGCATTCCCGGCGAGAGCTTTCTGGCGGCGCTCGACGGACTGAGGGATGTCGCCATCGACGTCGTGGTGGCGCGTCACGAGGGGGGCGCCGCGATGATGGCCGAGGCGACCGGCAAGCTGACCGGCCGGCCGGGCGTCGCCTTCGTCACGCGCGGGCCGGGCGCCACCAACGCGAGTTCCGGCGTGCATGTCGCGTTCCAGGACAGCACGCCGATGGTGCTGTTCGTGGGTCAGGTCGCGAGCGACCAGCGCGACCGCGAGGCGTTCCAGGAGGTCGATTACCGCGCGATGTTCGGGCCGCTGGCGAAATGGGTGGCGCAGATCGACCGCGCGGACCGGATCCCGGAATACGTGAGCCACGCCTTCCATGTCGCGCAGACCGGACGGCCGGGTCCCGTGGTGCTGGCGCTGCCCGAGGACATGCTGTCGGGACCGGCCGAGGGCGTGGCGGTTCCCGCGGCGACGCTGCCGTCGGGCAAGGCGGCGCAGGACGACATCGCGGAGGTTGTGGCGCGGCTGGCGCGGGCGGAGCGGCCGTTCGTGATCGCCGGCGGGGGCGGCTGGTCCGGCGACGCGGCCGTGGCGCTTGGAAGGTTCGCGGAGACGATGGGGCTGCCGGTGGGGGCGTCGTTCCGGTGCCAGGATCATCTCGACAACCGGCACCCGAACTATGTCGGCGACGTCGGCATCGGGATCAACCCGGCGCTGGCGGAGCGGGTGCGCGGGGCGGACGTGATCCTGGCCCTCGGCGCGCGGCTGGGCGAGATGACGACCTCGGGCTACACGCTTCTGACGCCGCCGGTCGCCCGGCAGAGCCTGATCCACATCCATTCCGACCCGTCCGAGATCGGCCGGGTGTACCGCCCCGACCTCGCACTGGTCGCGCGCCCCGGCCCCGCCGCGCTTCAGCTCGCGGCGGCGGCGACCGCGCGCGAAGGCGGCGACTGGCTGGCGGGCGCGCGGGCCGATTTCGAGGCCTGGCGCGTGCCGCGCGAGACGCCGGGCGCGCTGAAGCTCGAACAAGTCGTGGCGCATCTCGACGCGGTCCTGCCCGACGACGCGATCCTGGCGAACGGCGCGGGGAACTATTCGGCATGGCTGCACCGCTATTACGCCTATCGCGGCTGGCGCACGCAGCTCGCGCCCACCAGCGGGTCGATGGGCTACGGTCTGCCCGCCGCCATCGCGGCGAAGCTGGAGCATCCGGGGCGCGACGCGATCTGCCTGGCCGGCGACGGGTGTTTCCAGATGGTCAGCCAGGAGTTCGGCACCGCCTGCGAGCGGGGCGCGGCGGTGGTCGTGCTGGTCTGCGACAACGGCATGTACGGCACGATCCGCATGCACCAGCAGCGCGCCTATCCCGGCCGGCCGTCAGGCACCGCGCTGCGCAATCCGGATTTCGCGGCGCTGGCGCGGGCCCATGGCGGCCATGGCGGGACGGTCGCGACGGACGCGGAGTTTCCGGAGGCCTTCGCCCGGGCGCGCGAGAGCGGCCTGCCCGCGATCCTGCACCTCAGGCTGGATCCCGCCGCGCTGTCGCCGAGAATGGTTCTGGAAACCGCGGACTGAGATCAGTCCTCCATTCCGTTGATCGAGCCCTCGACCCGGTGTTCGAGGTCGAGGGACCCGATCCGCAGGACCATCTCCGCCTTGAAGCTCTTGCCCGCCGTCCTGTCGGCGCCCGCCGCGCGCATCGCCTCCTCGATGGCCTGCTGCGATGTCACGCCGACCTGCTTGAGGAACTTGCGCATCGACATGTTGAAGTCTTCGCTCATCTTCGGGTCTCCTTGTTGAGGTCCGCGACCGTCAGCGCGACACGGTCCGCAGGAATTCGATCAGCGCCCGCCGGTCGCCCTTCGAGGGGATCCGCTGCTCCGGCATTCGGCTGACGGGAGTATAGGCCTCCGGTCCGAGCTCGAAAAGCTCCGCGACTGACTCTGGCCTCCAGACGATGTCGAGACCGCGCGGACGCCTCGGACAAGGACGGCCCGATGAACGGAAGGCGGCCGTCCCGTGGGCCTCAGGCGTCGGCGTGACGCAGGCTCAGACCGCTCGCCGCGTCGAACAGCACGACTTTCGACGGGTCCCACCCGAAGCGGACGGCGTCGTCGACCGACACCCGCGTCGACGCGGGCGCGGTGACCTGGAGCCGCCCGGCGCCGGTCTGGAGCGTGACGATCTTCTCCACGCCGTGGTTCTCGATGTCGTGTACCGACGCGGTGGCTTCGCCGCCCGCTTCCAGATGGACGTCCTCGGGCCGGATGCCGAAGATCAGCGGACGGTCTGCCGCGACGGACGACGACGGGTCGACGGCCAGATCGACGCCGAACCCCTCCATCCTCGCGCGGCCGCTCTCGAGCCTGCCCGCGATCAGGTTCATCGGCGGCGATCCGACCGACCGGGCGACGAAGGTGTCGCGGGGATCGGCGTAGATCTCGTTCGGCGTGCCGACCTGGACCAGGCGGCCCTCGTTCAGGACGCCGATCTTGTCGCCCATCGACATGGCCTCGATCTGGTCGTGGGTCACGAAGAGGAACGTGGCGCCGAGGTTCATCTGGAGGTTCTTGAGTTCCGTGCGCAGGGTCTCTCGGAGCTTCGCGTCGAGCGCGCTCAGCGGCTCGTCCATCAGGAAGATGCGCGGCTCGCGGACGATCGCGCGGCCGATCGAGACGCGCTGCATCTCGCCGCCCGAGAGCCGGTCGGTCTTGCGGTCGAGCAGATGCCCGATCCGGAGGGTCGCCGCGGCCTTGGCGACGCGCGCGGCGATCTCGTCGGGCGTGTGGCGGCGGAGCTTCGATTTGAGCGGGAATTCCAGGTTCTCGCGCACGGTGTAGCGCGGATAGAGCGAATATTGCTGGAGGACGAGCGCCACGTCGCGGTCGGCGGCGCCCCACTCGACCACGTCGACGCCGTCGATCAGGACCTGACCGGAGGTCGGCCGTTCCAGACCCGCGACGATGCGGAGCGTGGTGGTCTTGCCGGCGCCGGTCTGGCCCAGCAGGACGAAGAACTCGCCGTCGGCGATGCTGAGGTCGAGATCGCGCAGCGCGGTCTGGCCGCCGAAGCGTTTGGTCACGCCCCTGAGGTCGACATCGGCCATCAGAGTCTGATCCCGAGCGACGCGCCGCTGGCCTTGTCAAAGAAATGCGCCTGGGCGGGGTCGATCCTCACCTGGACGCGCTCGCCCGGTTTCGGAACGAAGCCGCTCTTGACCCGCGCGCGGAGGAACTGATCGCCGATGGAGAGATCGACGATGTCGTGGCTGCCGAGCGGCTCGATGATGTGCGCCTCGAGCGGGAGCCAGCCGTCGCGCGGCTCGCGCGATACCTCCACGCCCTCGGGCCGGATGCCGAGCGCGAGGCCGCCGTCGCGGCCCTTGCGCGCGTCGATCCGGTCGAGAAGGCCGGCGGGAAAGAGAAAGGGCGTCGGGGCCCCGGCGAGCAGGACCTCGGCGCCGGCGGCCGAAGGTGTCACGGTCGCGTCGACCACGTTCATCACCGGGCTGCCGACGAATTGCGCGACGAACAGGTTCGTGGGCGCGCCATAGACCTCGTCGGGCGTGCCGACCTGCTGGAGCACGCCCTCGTGCATGATGACGATGCGGTCGGCGAGGCTCATCGCCTCGACCTGGTCGTGGGTGACGTAGATCGAGGTCGAACCTTGGCGGACGTGCAGGCGCTTGAGTTCGGCGCGCATCTCCTCGCGTAATTTGGCGTCGAGCGCGCCGATCGGCTCGTCCATCAGGAGCGCCTTTGGAGAGCGGACGAGGGCGCGGCCGATCGCCACGCGCTGCATGTCGCCGCCCGAGAGCGCCGAGGGACGGCGCGACAGGAGCGGGGTGATCTGGAGGACATCCGCGACGCGGCGGACCCGCGCGTCGATCTCCGACTTGCCCTCGCGCATGGCGCGCAGCGGAAAGGCGATGTTCTCGTAGACCGTCATGTGCGGATAGAGCGAGAAGGACTGGAACACGAAGGCGATGTCGCGATCCGCCGCCTTGCGCTCCTGCACCGCCTCGCCGTCGATCAGGATCTCGCCCGCGTCGATGCTCTCGAGGCCGGCGATGGCGCGCAGCGTGGTCGTCTTGCCGCAGCCGGACTGGCCCAGCATCACGATGAACTCGTTGTCCTCGATCGTGAGGTTGAGATCCTTGATGACCTGGACGTCGCCGAAGTATTTCTCGACGCCGCGAAGCTCGATCCGGGTCATCGGCCGGCCCCGTCGTCGGTTTCCTCGTCGGGGCCGATATGCGAGACGATCAGGAATCCGACGAGACCGACAAGCGTCATGGTCGGCCCGTAGCGGTGGAGAAGCGCGCTCCACGGCTGGCAGAGCGCCACGATCCCGAAGATCATCAGGATCTGAGCGCCCGGCACGAGCCAAGTCTGGTTGAAGGTCCGGAAGCTCACTTGCGGATCGCTCCGAACGACATGCCGCGCAGCAGGTGGTTGCGCAGGAGGAAGGTGAAGATCGCGACCGGCAGCAGGAAGAGCACGGTGCCCGCCGCGATCACGGTCCAGTCGGGCAGGCCGGATCCGATCTGGCTCGGGATGTAGGGCGGCGCCGTCTGCGCCCGGCGGTTGGTCATGATGAGCGCGAAGGCGTATTCGTTCCACGCGGTGATGAAGCAGAAGACCGCCGTGGCGGCGATGCCGGTCGCGGCCTCGGGCAGGACGACCTTGAAGAACGCCTCCATGCGCGTGTAGCCGTCGACCAGGGCCGCCTCCTCGTATTCCTTCGGGATCTCGTCGATGAATCCTTTCATCAGCCAGACCGAGAAACTGAGATTGAAGGCGGTGTAGAGGATGATGAGCCCCAGATGCGTGTCGTTCAGACCCACGACGCGGTACATCAGATACATCGGGATCGCGACGACGACCGGAGGCAGCATGCGGGTGGAGAGGATGAAGAAGAGCCAGTCCTGCTCGCCCTTCACCTTGAAGCGGGAGAAGCCGTAGGCGGTGATCGTGCCCATCGAGACGGCCAGAACGGTGCTGGTGATGGCGATGATCAGGCTGTTCATGAAGCGGCTCGGATAGCCGGAAAGCTGGACCTCGCCTCGTCCGGAGCGGACGACTTTCTCGCCGCCGTCCATCACCCTCTGCTCCCACCAGGGGGCGGCGGCGCGCTCCTCCTCGGTCACCGGCTCGCGGAGCTGCGAGCGCTTGAGCATGAGTTTGACGTAGGGCGAGATCTCGGGCTCGAACAGCACCGTGGGCGGCACGGTCGTGGCGAGGTTCCTCGGTTTGAAGGACGTCGCGGTGATCCAGTAGATCGGCGCGAGGAAGACCAGCGTGATGACCAGCACGGCGGCGATCGCCATGCGGTTGCCGAGGATCTCGCCGGTGGTGCGGACCGCCGCCATCTCAGCGTTCCTTCACTTTGTTGAGGTATTTCACGTAGATGTTGGTGATCGCCAGCACCATGATCAGCATGATGTAGGCCAGCGCGCAGCTCAGCCCCGTCTGCCATTCCTGGAACGCCATCTTGTAGAGCCGGATCGAGACGAGTTCGGTCGTCGGCTGGCTGGTCAGGACGTAGGCGAGGTCGAACGTCTTGAACGCCTCCATCGTGCGGAAGATGATCGCGATCATCAGGATGGGAGCAACGAGCGGCAGCGTGATGCGGAAGAACGTGTAGAACGGCCCGGCGCGGTCGATGGCGGCGGCCTCGTAGAGGTGTTTGGGCACCGCCGAGAGGCCGGCGAGCGACAGCAGCATCACGAACGGCGACCACATCCAGATGTCGACGATCGCGACTGCGTAGAGCGCCATGTCCGGGTTCGCCAGCCATTCGAAGTTTCCGAGGCCGAAGGCGTAGTTGATGATGCCGAAATTCGGGTCGTAGAGCAGCTTCCAGAACAGCCCCACCACCGCCATCGACAGCATCATCGGAAGCAGCAGGAGCGTCGTGATCAGGCCTTTGAACGGAATGGCGCGGTTCAGGAGCATCGCGACGCCGAAACCGACGACGACCTGGCCCGTGACCGAGACGAGCACGTATTTCGCCGTGATGGTGAAATTCGTCCAGATGAAAGGGTCGTTCAGCAGGTCGCGGTAGTTCTGGAGGCCCACGAAATTGGCGGCCGCGTTCGTCGAGGCGCGGAAATCGGTGAACGAGTATCCGAGAGAGTAGAGCAGCGGGAAGATGTTGAACACGATCAGGAAAACGATCGTGGGAATGATGAAGAGGTTCCGGATCGCCAGATCGCTCATGCCGCGCGAGGCGGCCCGCGAGGCGGGATCCAGACGTGTCAGTTCAGCGGTGGCCAAGACGGCGTCCTCTCGGGCGTTCGGGCGGGACGGAGAGAGAAGAGGGCGACGCGCGCCCTCTTCCCCGAAGTCCGGTCAGTCGAGACGGCCGTATTTCCGGAACGTCTCCGTCCAGTCGCCGGCGAGCGCGTCGAGCGCCTCCTGCGCGGTCCCCTCGTCACCGACGATGTAGGGATAGATGCGCTGGTTGAGCTGCGAGAGCAGCTCGGCGTATTCCGGCACGGCCCAGAAATCCTTCACCTTGAACATCGTCTGGTAGAAGGCCTCGTTGTAGGGCGTGGCGTTGC
The DNA here is from genome assembly GCA_963798765.1 of uncultured Alphaproteobacteria bacterium. Lineage (GTDB taxonomy): Bacteria > Pseudomonadota > Alphaproteobacteria > Rhodobacterales > Rhodobacteraceae > Amaricoccus. The sequence goes on from CAWCUP010000020.1 coordinate 788,323, forward strand.
GGAACTCCTCGGATTCGAGGACCGCCGCGCTGGCGGTGTAGCCGCCAAGCTCGGCCCAGCGCTTCTGGGTCTCGTCCTTGATGAACCACTCGAGGAATTTCATCGCCTCTTCCTGGTTCTGGGAATAGGACACGACCGAGATGCCCTGTCCGCCGAGCGCCGCGAACTGGTCGCCGTCCGGGCCGGCCGGATTGGCGAAAAACCCGGTGTTCGCCGCGTGCGGGTTCGTGGCCTCGTTCAGGAGCGCCGGAAAGAACGCGAAGTAGTTCATGCTCATCGCCGCCAGGCCTTCGGTGATCGCCTGGTTGTTCTCGACGAAGAAGGTCTTGGCCCATCCCGGAGGCGTGAAGGAATAGAGCTCCTTGTAGGCCTCTAGCGCCGCGACGGCCTTGGGACCGTTGATGATTCCGTCGACCTCGAACGTCTCGGCGTCGCCAAGCTCGCCGCCGAACGAGAAGAGCGCGTTCTCGAAGCCCATCGCCATCGCGTCGTAGGAATTGTCGGTGTAGATCGCGACGCCGTACCTGCCTTCGTCGGGGCGGGTGAAGAACTCGGAGATGTCGCGCAGTTGCTGCCAGTCGGCCGGCGGCGCGAGATCGTAGCCGTATTTCTCCTTGAACGCCGCCATCTCGGCGGGGTCCTCGAACCAGTCCTTGCGGTAGGACCAGCCGACCGCGTCGCCCTCGGCGGGGACCGCCCAGTACTTGCCCGAATTGCCGGGGTATTCCGCGTAATATTTCACGGTCGCCGGCGCCATGATCTCGCCGAGATTGTTCTCGGTGAAGAAGTCGGTCAGATCGACGTAGTGCCCGCCTTCGGACGCGGCGCCGAGCCACTGGCTGTCGCCGACGATGAGGTCATAGGCGCTTCCGCGCGCGTTGAACTCGGTGAAGGCCTTGGTCTGGAAATCCGACCAGGGCGTGGTCTCGACGAGGATCTCGACGCCGGTCTCGGCCTCGTACTCGTTGACCAGTTCCTGAAGGTAGTTCGCAGGATCCCATTCGGCCCAGAATATCACCAGATCCTGCGCGCTCGCCGCCGCGCCGAAACCCAGAGACAGGCTCGCTCCGGCCAGCAGGCCGGCCATTCTCGTCCGCATCATATCGCTCCTCCCGATCGAGCTTAGGTGTCCGGTCTCCGGGTCCGGCGGGATGCCGTCCATGCGAAGACCGTCCGCTTCCGGCCTCATTGGACCGACCCGGAACATTTCGTTCGCGGGCAATGACTTCACGGAATTTTTATTGCGACATGTCCGCGACGGTCAAGGACTTTGTTTCGCGGACCGCGCGCGTTCGGCCGCGCCCGCTTGTTGACGCGGCGCCCGTCGCGCAATACGCCTTGAGCGTCTCACCGAAGAACGCCGCCGCCGACCGGCGGGCCGGAGAAAGTCTATGCGGATCCACGTCGTCGGCACGTTCGACACCAAGGCCGAGGAACTCGGGTATCTTTCAGACGCCATCGTGGCGGCGGGCGGGTCGGTCTGCCGCGTCGACGTCGGCACCCGCCCCTCCGGCGCCAGTGTCGACGTCACCGCCCTGGAGGTCGCCGCGCACCATCCCGACGGCGCCGTCGCCGTGTCCGAAACGCGCGACCGCGGCGAGGCCGTCGCCGCGATGGGCGCCGCCTTCGCCCGCTTCGTCGCGGAGCGCGACGACATCGCCGCCATCATCGCCGTCGGCGGCGGCGGCGGAACGTCCATCGCCACGGCCGGAATGCGCGCCCTGCCGCTCGGCCTGCCCAAGATCATGGTCTCGACCCTGGCCTCGGGCGACGTCTCTCCCTACGTCGACGTCTCGGACATCGTGATGATGCCCTCGGTCACGGACATGGCCGGGCTCAACGGGCTCAGCCGCGTGATCCTCCACAACGCGGCGCGGGCCATCGCCGGAATGGCAGCCGCCCCCGCGCCCCGCGCCGCCGCCCGCCCGTCGCTCGGCCTGACCATGTTCGGCGTGACCACCCCCTGCGTGACGGAGGCCGTTCGCATGCTGCGCGACGATTACGACTGCATGGTGTTCCACGCCACCGGAACCGGCGGGCGCAGCATGGAGAAGCTCGCCGACAGCGGCCTGCTGACCGGAATTCTCGACATCACCACGACCGAGGTATGCGACCTGCTCTGCGGCGGCGTCCTGCCCGCGACCGAGGATCGCTTCGGCGCCATCGCGCGCACCCGCATCCCCTGCGTCGTCTCGGCCGGAGCTCTCGACATGGTCAATTTCGGCGCGCCGGAGACCGTCCCCGAGCGGTACGGCGACCGCCTCCTCTACCGCCACAATCCGCAGATCACCCTGATGCGGACCACGCCCGACGAGTGCCGCGAGATCGGCGCCTGGATCGCCGCGAAGCTCAATGTCTGCGACGGGCCGTTGCGGTTTCTCATCCCGGAAAAGGGCGTCTCGGCGCTCGATGAAGAAGGCGGCGCGTTCCACGATCCCGAGGCCGACGCCGCCCTTTTCAACGCCATCGAGCGTACGCTGGTCCAGACCGGCGACCGCCAGCTCGTCCGGCTGCCACTGCACATCAACGACCCCGCCTTCGCGGCGGCCTGCGTCGACGCCTTCACCGAAATCGCCCGAACACGGGAGCGCTTGAATGTCCGCCATCCCCCGCAAGGACATCCTGGCGAAGTTCCGCAACATGATCGCCGAGGGCCGCCCGATCATCGGCGGCGGTGCGGGCACGGGCCTCTCGGCCAAATCCGAGGAGGCCGGCGGCATCGACCTCATGGTGATCTACAATTCCGGCCGCTACCGCATGGCGGGGCGCGGATCCTCCGCCGGGCTGCTCGCCTACGGAAACGCCAACGAGATCGTCGTGGAGATGGCCCGCGAGGTCCTGCCGGTGGTGCGCCATACCCCGGTGCTGGCCGGCGTCAACGGCACCGACCCCTTCATCCTGATGCCGCAATTCCTGGCGCGGCTGAAGGAGATGGGTTTCTCCGGCGTCCAGAACTTCCCCACCATCGGCCTTTTCGACGGCACGATGCGGCTGAGCTTCGAGGAGACCGGCATGGGCTACGGCCTCGAGGTCGACATGATCGCGGCGGCGCACGGGCTCGACATGCTGACCACGCCCTACGTCTTCAATCCCGACGAGGCCGAGGCGATGACCCGCGCCGGCGCGGACATCGTCGTGGCGCATATGGGCGTGACCACCGGCGGCAGCATCGGCGCGACCTCGGCCAAGTCGCTCGACCAGTGCGTGACCGAGATCGACGCCATTTCCGAAGCCGCCCGGCGCGTGCGCGACGACGTGATCGTGATCTGCCATGGCGGTCCGATCGCCATGCCCGAGGACGCGGCCCACATCCTGCGCCACGCCGCGTGCGTCCACGGCTTCTACGGCGCGAGCTCGATGGAGCGTCTGCCCGCGGAGACCGCGATCCGCGACCAGACCGCCAGATTCAAACGCCTCGAACTCCGGGAGACCCGCGCATGACCGACGTGAAGGACCTTTTCCGCTACCCCGCCGACGTCGCGGCCTTCGGCTTCGACTGGGGCAGACTGGCGCTTACCGTGGCGCCGGAAACGAACGGCGCGGAGCGGTTCTCCGGCGGCGTCGTGGATCTGCCCTCCGGCCAGGGTCACGCGCGCCACAACCATCCTGGCAGCGAGGAGATCATCTTCGTCATCTCCGGCAACGGAGAGCAGATGGTCGAGGACGAGGACGGCGACCCGGTCACCGTCGAGGTCGGACCGGGATGCACGATCTACATTCCAGAGGACCGCTTCCACTCGACCCTCAACACCGGCGACGCGCCGATGCGGCTCTTCGTGGTCTATTCGCCCGCCGGACCGGAGCGCCTGCTGCGCGAGCTTCCGGATTTCCGCCTGATTGCGCCGGGGGACTGAGGCGCCGCCGCGGCGGCCAGTCGCGCGCGACCTTGCCGCCGGGTGCGCTTCGTGATCCAATCATCCGCTTGGATCTCCATGCGGATCGGCGGACATGAGCGCGGCGAGCGTCACCATCGCAGAGGCTGACGGCGACGCGACCTTCCGCTTCGCGGGCGACCTGCTCATCGGCGCCGTCGAGCGGCTCCGCGACGAGACCGCCCGCGCGCGCGGCAGCGGCGTCATCGACCTCGGCGCCGTGGAGGCGCTCGACACGGCCGGCGCCTGGCTCATCGTCGATCTCATGTCGCGGCTCGAGGCCGAAGGCGCGGCGCCGCGGGTCCTCAACGCGACCGACGCCCAGAAAGAGCTGATCGAGACCGTGCGCGCCGCCATCCCCAAGGTGCACGTCCCCCCGGCACGGGAGAGCGGCTTCGTTCCGTGGCTGGACATGCTCGGCCGAAAAATGGCGCGCGGCTACCGGACCGGCGTCGAGATGATCGGGTTCCTCGGCCTGGTGCTGGCGCGGACGGCGGGAGTGATCTTCCGGCCCTGGCGGCTGCGCTGGACCTCGCTCGTCCATCACATGCAGGAGGTCGGCTACAACGCGGTGCCCATCGTCTCGCTGATGGCGTTCCTGATCGGCGTCGTGCTCGCCTTCCAGGGAGCGGCGCAGCTCCGCCAGTTCGGCGCCGAGGTCTTCGTCGTCGATCTGATCGCGATCTCGCTCCTGCGCGAGCTCGGCATCCTGCTGACCGCCATCATCGTGGCGGGACGCTCCGGTTCGGCCTTCACGGCGTCAATCGGCTCGATGAAGATGCGCGAGGAGGTGGACGCGATGCGCACGCTCGGCCTCGACCCGATCGAGGTCCTGGTCGTCCCGCGTTTTCTGGCGCTGCTCCTCATGCTGCCGATCCTCGGGATCATCGCGAATTTCGCCGGACTGTTCGGCGGCGGCCTCATGTCCTGGATCGAGCTCGGCGTCTCGCCCGGCATGTTCCAGGCCCGGATGCTCAATTCGATCCATTACAGCAATTTCCTCGTCGGCGTGATCAAGGCGCCTTTCTTCGCCGCGATCATCGCGATCGTCGGCTGCTACCAGGGCATGAAGGTCGAAGGCAACGCGGAATCCCTCGGGCGGCTGACTTCGAAATCCGTCGTCACGGCGATCTTCCTCGTGATCGTCGCCGACGCGCTGTTCTCCGTGTTCTTCTCGCTGATCGATTTCTGATGCGCGACGGGACCGGGGATCGGGAAGCCGTCATCAGAGTGCGCGGGCTGCGCACCCAGTTCGGCCGCAACGTCGTCCACGACGGCCTCGATCTGGACGTCTATCGCGGCGAGGTCATCGGCATCGTCGGAGGCTCCGGCACCGGAAAATCGGTTCTTCTCCGGGCGATCGTCGGTCTGCTGAGGCCGGCGGCGGGCAGCGTCGAGGTGTTCGGCGCGGACGTCCTGAACGCCAGCGACTCCGAGCGCGCCGAGATCGAACAGCGCTGGGGCGTGATGTTCCAGGGCGGGGCGCTGTTCTCGTCGCTCAACGTCCGGAACAATGTCGAGGCGCCGATGCGCGAACACCTGAAGCTCAGCCGCGACGTCCGCGAGGCGCTGGCCGAGCTCAAGATCTCGATGGTCGGGCTTCCGCCGGACGCCTGCCCGAAATACCCCTCCGAGCTTTCCGGCGGCATGCAGAAACGCGCGGGCCTCGCCCGGGCGCTCGCGCTCGACCCCGAGATCGTTTTTCTCGACGAGCCGACCGCCGGGCTCGACCCGATCGGGGCCGCCGCGTTCGACGAACTGATAGGACAGCTGCAGAAGACCCTCGGGCTGACCGTCTTCATGGTCACGCACGATCTCGACAGCCTTCACGCGATCTGCGACCGTGTCGCCGTTCTCGCGGAAAAGAAGGTCCTCGTAACCGGAACGATCGCCGACATGCTCGCGGTGGACCATCCCTGGGTTCACGAGTATTTTCACGGGCCCCGCGCGCGCGCCGCGCTCGGCTCCGACCGAAGGATCTGACCCGGCCATGGAAATCCGCGCGAACTACGTCCTGATCGGCATGTTCACGCTCTTCGGGATTCTCGCGGGGCTCGGATTCCTCGTCTGGCTCGCGAAGCTCCAGATCGACCGTCAGTACGATTACTACGACGTCCTCTTCAGCAGCGTCTCCGGCCTGACGACGGCGGCCGAAGTGCAATTCAACGGCATAAACGTCGGGCAGGTCAGCAACATCCAGCTCTACGACGAGGACCCCAGCAAGGTGCGGGTCCGTATCGAGGTCGCCGCCACGACGCCCGTCAAGCCCGACACCACCGCCCAGCTCCAGTCCCAAGGCGTCACCGGCGTCTCGTTCGTCGCGCTCTCGGGCGGCTCGGCCGGTCTCCCCGACCTGCGCGAGACCTCCGAGGAGAACGTCCCGATCATCCGCGGGATGCGTTCGACGCTGGACCAGATCACCGAGGACGCGCCCGACATCCTGACCGAGACCCTCACCCTGATAAAGGATCTCAAGACGTTTCTCGGACCCGAGAACCAGGCCTCCGTCTCGGCGATCCTCACCAATCTCGACCGGGCGTCGGGCGCGCTCGAAACCGCGCTCGCCGACTTCTCGTCGATCTCCGAGACGGTGAAGACCGCCACCGTCCAGATCGGCGAGTTCTCGAGCAACCTCACGCCCATCGCCGAATCCGTGCGGACGGCGCTCGATCGCGCGGACGGCACGATGGTCGCGGCCGAGACCGCGCTGGAACAGGTCGGCACGACGCTCATGAACGCCGACGGCGCGATCTCCAGCGTCCAGAAGACTTTCGAGAGCGCCGACTCGATCCTCCAGGATCAGGTCCCGGCCGTGATCGCCGATCTGACCGGCGCGGTGGACGCGCTCGGAAGCGCCATAGACGACATCGGCGGCGCGACGCGCGCCACCCTCGCGAGCATCGAGGGCACTTCGGACGCCGCCGGCGCGCGGCTGGCGCAGATCGAGACCACGATCGACGGCCTCAACGCCACTCTGGCCGACGCGCGCGGCACGCTCGTCGCGGTCGAGGCCGCCTCGACGAGCCTCGACACGCTGCTCAAGGGCGACGGCGCGGGGCTGGTCGCGGACGCGCGCGCGACGCTCGGCACGGCGGACGAGTCCCTCGCCGCGATCAACCGCGTCGTTGTCGAGGACGTGCCGGGCATCGCGACCGATCTCCGCGCCGCCGCGGCGACCGCCAACCGGGTCATCGACGAGGTGGGCGGCACCCAGATTCCCAGGATCGCCGACGATCTGGAAGCCGCCGTCACGGCGCTGCGCACCGAGATCGCGGGGATCGGCGGCAAGGTCGACGCGACGCTCGAGAGCATCACCACGACCTCCGACCTCGCCGGCGCCCGCCTTGTCGAATTCGAGACGACGCTCGCCAACATCGACAGCACCCTGACCGACACCGACACCGCTCTGGCCGCTTTCGAGGAGGCCTCCGACAGCGCCGACGCCCTGCTGAGCGGCGAGGGGACCGCGCTCGTCTCGGATCTGCGCGCGACCGTGGCGGAGATCGACAAGGCGGTGGCAGCCATCAACCGGACCGCGATCAACGACATACCGCTGATCGTCGCCGAAGTGCGCGACGCCGTCGAGACCGCCAACCGCGTCATCGATCAGGTCGGGGCCGACGTCACCGGCTTCACCGAGGGCCTCTCGCCACTGACCGCCTCCGCCGAGACCGCGATCGCGGCCGCGACCGGAACGCTCCGGACGGCCGACGCGACCCTGACCCGCTTCGACGCCTCGCTCGACGTCGCCGACCGGACGCTGACGGCAGCCGAGCGGACCTTCGACGAGACGAGCCGCGTCATGGAGCAGGAGGTCGGGCCGACCGCCGCCGACATCCGCGCGGCCGCGGCCGACATCCGCACCGGCGTGGCGAAGGTGACGGAGGACCTTCCCGCCATCACCGCCGACATCCGCCAGACCATCGCGCGCGCCGGCGACGTGGTCGAGTCCATCGACCGGGCGGTCGCCAACGCCGCCGGTCCGGTCAATTCCTTCACGCAGACCGGCCTGCCCGAATTCACGCGCTTCGCCCAGGAGGCCCGCACCCTCGTGGCGACGCTCGAGCGGCTCGCGCGCCGCATCGAGCGCGACCCGGCGCGGTTCCTGGTCGGCGGCCAGCCAACGGAGTTCAGCAGATGACCACGACGCGCAACCTCGCCCGGACGGGCCGCGCCGCCGCCTTGACGCTCGCCTTGGGCGCGCTGGCCGGATGCGCCGCGATCTCGTCGCTCGACAACGCCACGCGGGCGCTGCCGACCTACGAGCTGCGCCCCGCGAGCTTCGCCTCCGCCCCGGCCGGGCGGTCGTCGCGGACGCTTCTTCTGGCGCCGCCGACAGCCTCGGCCGCGCTCACCACCGACCGGGTGATGATCCGCCCCTCGACCCTTCTGGTCGAATACCTGCCCGACGCGCGCTGGTCCGACGCGGCGCCGACGCATGTCCAGCAGCTTCTCTCCGCGTCGATCTCCAACACCGGCGCCGTAGCCCATGTCGGAACCGACGTGGCCGGACCCCTGCCCGATTTCGTCGTGCTGACCGAGCTTCAGGCCTTCCAGGCCGAAATCACCGGTCCCGGGCTCTCCCCGCCTGCCCGCGTCCGCGTCAGGCTTCGCCTCACGATCGTGAGCGACATGGACCGCCGCATGATCGGCGCCCGGGTCTTCGAGCGGGTGGTGGACTCGCCCGATCTGGACACGCCGACGCTGATCGCCGCCTTCGACGCGGCGATGAACGCGCTGCTGCGGGACGCGGCGCTCTGGGTCGTGAGCTCCACCGGCGGCCGGGCGTCCTGACGCCCGCGACCCGCCGTCCGTTTCAGGGCGCGCGGGGGCTTCTCACGCCGGAATTTCATGCTACCACTTGGTGCGCCAAGCCCGGGACGCGTCCGTCGCATATGCGGACCAGACACCGGGCGCGCCAAGGGAGAGACGCGAATGACCAACGGTTTTCCGAAACTGCACAATGCCATGTGGCCGGGTCTCGTCGGCAAGGGGCCGGACGGCGAACCGCCCATCGATCTCGACACGATGCTCGACCTGACGGCCGGCGCCGAGGTCGACGGCGTGAAATTCGACGGAGTGGACCTGTTCCTCGCCGATCCGCACACGCCGATCGACGCGACCGATGACCAGATCAAGGAACTGGCGGACAAGCTTTCCTCGCGCGGTCTCGTCACGGCGTCGGCGGTGGCCCCGGTCTGGCCGCCGGTGGGTGGCGGTTCGGCGATGGGAAGCGCGGAGGAGCGCGATCGGTTCGTCGAGATGGTCGCCAAATCCTGCCGCATCATGGGCCGGCTGCGCGATCTCGGCGTACGTCCCTACGGCGTGATACGGATCGACAGCGCGGCGAGCCCGGCCGACTGGGCCAAGGACCCCGCTGGAAACACGAAGCTGATCGCGGAGACCTTCCGCCGCGCTTGCGACGTGGCGGCCGATCATGGCGAGCGGCTCGCCTGCGAGGGCGAGATCTGCTGGGGTGGCATGCATTCGTGGAAGGCGATGATCGACACGCTCGAGGCCACGGACCGGCCGGACGTGATCGGGTTTCAGGCCGACATGGCGCACACGCTGCTCTACACGATGGGCTACAACGCGCCGGAGGCTCGCCTTCTGCCCGAGGATTACGACTGGAAGGACCAGGCCGTGCTGGACGAGGCGCTGCGCAAACTCACCGACGCGCTCAGGCCATGGACCATCGACTTCCACGTCGCCCAGAACGACGGCACGGTCTTCGGGTCGGGCAGCCACGACAAGACCGGACGGCATTGCATGGTGGGCGCGGAGGGCGGCAAGCTCGACATCACGAAGCACGCGGGATTCTGGCTGCGCGACCGGGACGGGAACCTGACGAAGGCGTTCGAGCACATCTGCTGGGACGGCTGCATGTTCCCCAACGAGGTGCTGATCCGGCAGGAGACCTGGAACGGCATCCTCGGCGCGATGATCGCGGTCCGCGACGCCCATGGATGGAGCGAGTAGGATGGCCAAGGAGAAACTCCGCGTCGGGCTCGTCGGCTACGGCTTCATGGGCCGGACCCATTCGAACGCGTTCCGCTCGGCGGGCCGGTTCTTCGACCTCGACCGCGAGATCGAGCTGGTCTCGGTCTGCGGGCGCGACGGCGACAAGGCGCAGGCCCATGCCGACAATTGGGGCTTCAAGCGCGCGGAGACCGAGTGGCGAAAGATGATCCGGCGCAAGGACATCGATCTGGTCGACATCGCGGCGCCCAACGACATGCACAGGGACATCGCCATCGCGGCGGCCAAGGCCGGCAAGATGGTGATGTGCGAGAAGCCGCTCGGCCGGACGTCGAAGGAATCCGAGGCGATGGTCAACGCGGTCGAGAAGGCCGGCGTCCCGTCGATGGTCTGGTACAATTACCGCCGGATCCCGGCGGTGACCTTCGCCAAACAGATGATCGACGCGGGCAAGCTCGGCCGGATCTACCATTACCGCGCGCAGTTCCTCCAGGACTGGACCATCTCCGAGGACCTGCCCCAGGGCGGCGCCGGACTCTGGCGTCTCGACGCCTCCGTGGCCGGGAGCGGCGTGACCGGCGATCTGCTGGCGCATTGCATCGACACGGCGATGTGGCTCAACGGCCCGATCACGACGGTGACCGCGCTGACCGAGACCTTCGTCAAGGAGCGGATGCACAGTCTGACCGGCAAGGTCGAACCGGTGACCATCGACGACGCCTCGCTGTTTCTCGGGCGCTTCGCCAACGGGTCGCTCGCGACCTTCGAGGCGACGCGCTACGCGCGGGGGCACAAGGCGGCCTACACGTTCGAGATCAACGGCGAGCACGGCTCGCTGAAATGGGACCTGCACGACCTGACGCGCCTCGAATACTTCAATCATGGCGACGACGGCCCGGAGCGGGGCTGGCGCTCGATCCACGTCACCGACGGCGACCACCCCTATATGGGCCATTGGTGGGTGCCGGGTCTCTCGATCGGCTACGAGCACAGCTTCATCCACCAGGTCGCCGATTTCGTTCGGGGCCTGTCCACGGGCGAGCCCGCGGCGCCGACCTTCGCGGACGCGCTCAAGACCGACCGGGTCACGGACGCGGTGCTCCGGTCGGGCAGGACCGGCCGATGGGTCGAGTCGGGTCTCGGGACCGGATAAGAGCCTCGGAACGCGAAAAGTGCCACGCGTGGCACTTTTGCTAAACCTTTGATTAAAAACGTAAATCAGAATCGCGTTAGTGTGGCGTTAACCTGTGCCGCCAGCTGATCAGCGGGCCGTCAGGAGCACGTCGTTCGGGGAGAAGCCGACTTCGACGACGTCGCCGGGCTTCGGCGGGATGGCGGCGACGGTGTTGAAGACGTCGAGCGACAGGGTGTGCGTCTCGAGCGCGATCTCGATCCGGACGACCGAGCCGAGGAAATTGACCTCCGCGACCCTCCCCCGGATCGCCGCGTCGGCGTCGGAGCGTCGGCCGAGCGAGATGGCCTCCGGACGCAGGGCCAAAGAGACCGTGTCGCCGGCCCGCGCCGGGAGCGGCCTCGCGAGGTCGACCGGCTGGCCGTCTATCTCGACGGTTCCGGCCTCCGGATCGCGGACGACCGCGTCGAGGAGATTGAGCGTGCCGACGAAGGAGGCCACGAACCGCGTGGCGGGGCGGTTGTAGATCTCGAACGGCGTGCCGACCTGCTCGGCGATTCCGGCGTTCATCACCACGACGCGGTCGGACATCGACAGCGCCTCCTCCTGATCGTGGGTGACGTAGATCGTGGTGATTCCGAGTTCGCGCTGGATCGCGCGGATCTCCGTCCGGAGACTGACGCGGATCTTGGCGTCGAGCGCGGAGAGCGGCTCGTCGAGCAGCAGGACCTTCGGCCGGACCGCCAGCGCGCGCGCGAGCGCCACGCGCTGCTGCTGGCCGCCCGACAGCTGGAAAGGATAGCGCGCGCCGAGTTCGGGCAGCTTGATGATGCCGAGCATCTCGGACACCCGCGCGTCGATGGCCGCGCGCGGCTCGCCCGCCACCCGAAGGCCGAAGGCGACGTTCTGGGCCACGGTCATGTTGGGAAAGAGCGCATAGGCCTGGAAGACCATGCCTATGCCGCGCCTGCTCGGCTTGAGGTCGACCACGTCCCTGCCGTCGATGCGGATGATCCCGTCCGACGGCGTCTCGAAGCCGGCGACCATCCGCAGCGTCGTGGTCTTGCCGCAGCCGGACGGCCCGAGAAAGGAGACGAACTCGCCCTGCTCGACCTCGAGATCGAAATCCCTGACCACCTGGGCGGGACCGTAGGATTTCTGCAGGTTGGAGATCTCGAGGAAAGCCATGCTTCACCGCGTCCTGGATGTGTGCTTCTGGAACCGGGTCACGAGCTGGATCAGCCCCATGCAGGCCCAGGTGATCGCGAACGCGATGACGGCGAGCGCCGCCGGCTCATAGGCGCGGTTGGCGCCGATGAGCTGGAGATACGGCCCGAAGGCGGGCCGGTTCAGCAGGGCCGCCAGCACGAACTCGCCGATCACGATGGCGAAGGTGAGGAACGCGCCGGACAGGACCGCCACGAGGACGTTGGGCAGGATCACCCGGACGAGGATGGTGAGCCTGCCGGCGCCGAGGCTCTCGGCGGCCTCGGTCAGCGTCGCGACGTCGATCGCGCGAAGCCCGGTATCCACCGCGCGGTACATGTAGGGCAGAGCGAGGACGGCGTAGCCGCACATCAGCAGGAAATTCGTGCCCGTCGCCGTGCCCGTGAGCGGCAGGATCGACGAGGTGTTGTAGAGCCTGAGATATCCGAACACGACGACGATCGGAGGGATCACCAGCGGGAGAAGCGTGATGAACTCGACGACGGGCCGCCAGCGCGGCAGCTTCAGACGCACCCAGTACGCCGTCGGGACGACGAGGAGCACGCCGAGAGCGATCGTCAGCAGCGCCATGATCACCGAGAAACCGAAGGTCGCGCGGAACTGCGGGTCGGCCAGCACGACCCGATAGGCGTCGAGACTGTATTCGCCGCGCCGCATCCTGAGCGAGAATTCCAGCGTGCCGATCAGCGGCAGGAAGAAATAGATCAGCCCGAACGCCAGCGCGATCCAGGACCAGAACCGGTTGCCCGTCATTTCATCCACCGTTCGGCGCGGGTCCGCATCCAGATGTAGAGCACGTTGGCGATGCCCGTGACGACGATCATGCCGAAAGCGAGCGCGTATCCGAGATGCGGATCCTGGAGCACGTCTCCGCGGATCTGGGCGAACAGCAGGATGGGCACGATGCCGAGCGATGAGCCGGTGAGCGCGTAAGCGGTGGCGACCGCGCCGAAGGCGTTGGCGAAAAGCAGGGCGAGGGTGCCGAGCAGCGTGGGCCAGAGGATCGGCAGGGCGACCATTCGCCAGTACTGGAAGCCGCTCGCGCCGAGGATCTCGGAGGCCTCGCGCCATTCGCGTCTGAGTCCGTCGAGCGCCGGCGTCACGATCAGGATCATCAGCGGGATCTGGAAGAACAGATAGGTCAGCGTCAGGCCGAAGAACGAGAGAAGGTTGAACCCCATGGCGTAGATGTTGATGCCGAACCAGTCCTTGAGCAGCACCGTGACCAGGCCGAGCCGGCCCAGCGTGGCGAGAAAGGCGAAGGCCAGCGGAACGCCCGCGAAGTTCGAGGCGACGCCGGAGAAGGTCATGACGGGGGACCGGAGCCAGTTCGGCAGGCCCCCCAGCGTGACGGCGGCGGCGACGCAGAAGCCGATCAGGCAGCCGAAGAACGCGGAGGCGAGGCTGATCCGGATCGAGATCGAGAAGGCCGCGAGGATCGAGGGCTGGAACAGGTTGGCGATGTTGACGAGCGTGAACGCGCCGGAGGGGTCGCGGAACGCGCCCACCACGATGTGCAGCGTCGGCAGGATCAGGAAAAGAAGGGCGAACAGCAGAAACGGGGTCATGCCGAGCCAGGCCCATGAACGGGCTGCGGAGGCGGTGGCTTTGGATCGCGGCATCGGCCCCCCGTGAAGGACCGGAGCCCCGTCCCGAGGACGGGGCTCCGGCGGCCCGTTCGGTAGCTACTGGACGTTGGCGCCGACGACGGCGTCCCAGCCGGCCGTGACCGCGTCCTTCATGGCCGACTGCTCCTCGAGGGTCGGGAACACGGCGTTCTCGTAGGCGGCGGCGGGCGGCAGGTTGTCGAGCATCTCCTGCGGCACGATCCCGCGGGCGACCATGTCGTTGAAGCGGATCGGGTGGCAGTAGCCGGCCAGCCAGCCGAGCTGCCCCTCGTCCGAATAGAGATACTCCATCCAGAGCTTGGCGGCGTTGGGATGCGGAGCGTAGGCGCTGATCGCCTGGACGTAGACCCCCGCGACCACGCCGTTGCCCGGCACGACGACCTCGACCGGCGGGTTGCCGTTCAGGGCGTCGCGGCCCGAGAGGGCGTTGTAATCCCACCATATGACGATCGGCGTGGCGCCCTGCGCGAGCGTTCCCGACTTGCCGATCACCGGAACGAAATTGCCCGCCTTGTTGAGGTCGGAGAAGAACTGCAGCCCCTTCTCTCCGGCGTCCTTCCCGGGCTGTCCGCTCGCGGCGAGACCGGCCGCGTAGACGCCGAGGATGGCCTGGTTCGAGGCGCGGGGATCGCCGGCGAGAGCGACCGAGTTGGCGTATTCCGGCTTCAGGAGGTCCTCCCAGTCGCCCGGCGCGTTCTCGATGATGTCCTTGTTCACCGCGAAGCTGAGCACGCCGTAATAATCGCCGTACCAGTGGCCGTCGGCGTCCTTGACGTTGTCGGGGATCGTGTCCCAGGTCGAGACCTTGTAAGGCTGGGTCAGGCCCTCGTCCTTGGCCGCCGGGCCGAAGGAGAAGCCGACGTCGATGACGTCCGGGGCCTGAGGCCCGGTATTGTCCTTGTTGGCGCGGATCGCCTCGAGCTCGTCAGCCGAGCCGGCGTCGGGATTGAGCTCGTTGACCTCGATCCCGTACTTGTCCTTGAAGCCCTGGATCACGGCGCCGTAGCCGCACCATTCATGCGGAAGGGCGATGGTGGTCAGCATTCCCTCTTCCTTGGCGGCCGCGATCAGCGCGTCCATGTCCTGGGCGGCGAGCGGCTGCGAAAATGCGACGGCCAGCGAAAGGCCGGCCAAGGCGGTCGTGGTTTTCAGGATCATCGTCTGGGCTCCCTGTTTTTTGGCCCGCACCTCCGGGGTGCGGGAAACCTCCGGTCGCGGGATTCGGGTCCGCGTCCGTCGGATCACGCGATGTTAACGATGAAACGGGGCGGCGCCGCAACAAACTTCGATGACGGCTCGCGGCCACAGGCGCCGCAGACCCCCGCGACGGGTCAGACGGACACGCCCTTGAGGAGGTCGGCCCTGGAGACCGCGCTCTTTTCCCCCTGGAGCGTCACCGCGCCCCGGCGCAGGACCACGAAGCGGTCGCCGAGCTCGTGGGCGAAGTCGAAGAACTGCTCCACGAGGACGATCGCCATGTCTCCGGCGTCCCTCAGATGGCGGATCACGGAGCCGATCTGCTGGATGATGTTGGGCTGGATCCCTTCCGTGGGCTCGTCAAGCAGGAGGAGTTTGGGGCGCGTGACGAGGGCGCGGGCGATGGCGAGCTGCTGCTGCTGGCCGCCGGAAAGGTCGCCGCCGCGCCGCGAGCGCATCTCGCGCAGGACCGGGAACAGTTCGAACAGCTCTTCCGGAACGCGACGGTCGCCCGCCGGGAGACAGCCGAATCCGGTCTCGAGGTTCTCGCGCACCGACAGGAGCGGGAAGATCTCGCGGCCCTGCGGCACGTAGCCCACGCCTTTGCGGGCCAGCGCGTGGGCGGGCAGGAGGCCGAGCGCCTCGCCGTCGAGGGACATCGTTCCCCCCGACCTCGGGTGGGTGCCGGAGATCGCCCTCATCAGGCTGGTCTTGCCGACGCCGTTGGTGCCCATGACGCAGGTGACCTCGCCGACGTCGGCCCGCATGGAGATGCCGTTGAGGATCTTGGAATGTCCGTAGTGCAGCGTCAGGTCTTCGATCGCGAGCATGCTCAGCGCCCCAGATAGACGTCGATGACGTCCTGGTTGGAGGTGACGTGCTGCAACGAGCCCTCGGCGAGGACCGAGCCTTCGTGCAGGACCGTCACCCTGCAGTTCAGCCGCCGCACGAATTCCATGTCGTGTTCCACCACGATGACGGCGCGGCTCCTGGCGGCGTCGACGAGAAGCCTCGTGGTGTGTTCGCGTTCTTCCGGGGTCATGCCCGCGGCGGGCTCGTCCACCAGCAGAAGGCGCGGATCCTGCGCGAGCAGCATTCCGATCTCCAGCCATTGCTTCTGGCCGTGCGAGAGCTCTCCCGCCTTGCGTCCGAGAACCCCGTCCAGCCCGATCTCGCCGGCGATCCCGGCGACCCGGTCGAATTCGACGGGCCTCGGCCGGTGGAAGAGGACGGGAAACGGCCGCCGGTCGTTCTTCAGCGCCATGAGAAGATTCTCGCGAACGGTCTGGTCCTCGAAGACCGTCGGCTTCTGGAACTTGCGGCCGACCCCCGCGCGGGCGATCTGCGCCTCGGACATCGACAGGAGCGATCTGCTCTTGTCGCCCCAGAGGACGTCGCCCGAGTCGGGTTTTGTCTTGCCGGTGACGATGTCCATGAAGGTTGTCTTTCCGGCGCCGTTCGGACCGATGATGGCGCGCAGCTCGCTCTCGCCGATGTTGAACGACAGGTTGTTGATGGCCTTGAAGCCGTCGAAGGACACCGAGACGCCGGACACCTCGAGAAGCGTGGTCATCGCGTGGCCTCCTTTTCCCGGAGCGAGCCCTGGTCGGGCCCGAGATCGGCGCCGTGCCGGTCGGGCCGGCGGCGGTCGGTCCACAGGTCCACGAGGCCGCCGATGCCCCGCGGCGCGAAAAGCGTGACGAGAACGAACGACAGGCCGAGCACGATGAGCCACCAGTCCACCCAGCGGATCGTGAGCGGGCCGAGCGAAAGGTCGGGCACCTGTCCGCTGGTGAACCGGGAGGAGACGAGGCTGACGAACACGGCGCCGATCACCGCGCCGTAGAGCCGTCCGCGACCGCCGATGGCGACCCAGACCGCGAGATAGATCGAGGCGATCGGGGCGACCTCGGCCGGGTTGATGATCCCGGCCTGGGGATAGTACAGCGCGCCGGCGATGCCGGCGATGCAGGCCGTCAGCGTGAAGATCAGCAGTTTGTAGCTTTCGACCGAATAGCCGAGAAACCGGACGCGGGCCTCGTTGTCGCGGATCCCGCGCAGAACCGATCCGAATTTTCCCGATACGATCCAGGCCGAGAGCACGTAGCCCGTTCCGAGCGCCAGAGCGGAGGCCCAGAAGAACCAGACCGAGACGACCGACTGGTCCACGTCGACGAGCCCCGGCAGGTTCTGCAGGCCCGAAAGCCCGTTGTTGCCGCGCAGGCCGCTGTCGTTCTGGAAAAGGTAGAGCGCCAGCGCCAGCGTCATCGCCTGCGTGAGGATCGAGAGGTAGACGCCCGTGACGCGGGAGCGGAACGCGAGCCAGCCGAAAACCAGCGCCAGCAGTCCCGGCACCGCGACCACCAGCGAGAGCTGGATCGGCGAGGCTGTCGGCGAAGGCCCAGATCGGGGGGAACTCGCTCGACCCCACCACGCCGAAGATCTGGTTCGCGATGGCCGCGGTGATCTCGGTCTCGGTCGGCGGGATCGGGGCGTTCGCCATCGATTCGACGACGATGTCGCGGGTGCGCTGGTACATCAGCCACATCCCGATCATGTAGCCGCCGAGCCCGAAGAACGCGAAATGGCCGAGGCTGAGGATGCCGGCGTAGCCCCAGACGAGGTCCATCGCCACGGCGACCAGCGCGAGGCAGAGCGTCTTGCCCAGCGTCTTGACGAGGCTCGTCGTGAGGAGGCCCATGCCGAACCCCTCCGAGAGGACCGTGACCGCTAGCGTGAAGATCGCGAGAATCGCGAGAAAGATCAGAACCGACGGGTTCCTGGCGATGAGGCTTCGCTGCATGGTCTCAGTCCCCCGCGGCCCGGCCTTTGAGGGCGATGATGCCCCGCGGCCGGAATTGCAGGAAGAGGATGATGAAAATGATCATGTAGGTCTGCGCGGCCAGCGTGTTGGACGGATTCGCCCATTCGATGCCCTTCTGGAGAAAGCCGATCATCACCGCGCCCATGAGCGTCCCCCAGATGCTGCCGACGCCGCCGACCACCACGGTCATGAAGCTCTGGACGATGTAGTCGCCGCCCATCTCGGAGGTCACCTTGGCGAAGAGCCCGATGGCGACGCCCGCGATGCCGGCGATGCCCGAGCCGAGCCCGAAGGTCAGCATGTTCACCCGGTTGACGTTGATGCCCATCGATGCGGCCATGCGCGGGTTCTGCGTCACGGCGCGCGTCTCCAGCCCGAAGCGCGTCCGCCGCATGATGAACAGGAACAGCGCGAGGAAGATCAGCGCGAGAAAAAAGATGGCGATGCGGATGTTGCTGACGCTTATTACGTCGTTGATCACCCATGCGCCGCCCAACCAGTCCGGCGCGGTCAAGGGTCGGGCCTGGGTGCCGAAGATGTTCTTGGCCAGCTGCTGGAGCGCGATGGCGATGCCGAAGGTCGCCAGCAGGGTTTCGAGCGGCCGTCCCGCGAGCCTGCGGATCACGAGCCGCTCCATCACGACGCCGGCGGAGAAGGTGACGGCGAAGGCGACCGGGATCGCGAGCAGCACCGAGAGGGTGTGGTCAGGCACGAAAAGCTGCACGACGTAGCCGGTATAGGCGCCCATCATGATGAACTCGCCATGCGCCATGTTGATGACGCCCATCACTCCGAAGGTGATCGCGAGGCCGATCGCCGCGAGGAAATAGATCGAGGCAAGCGACAGCGCGTCGAGCGTCAGATCCGCCGCCTGGTTCAGGCCCACCCGGAACTCGATCCGGTCGAGTGTGGAGGCCGCGGCGGCGGTCACCTCCGGCGAGGATTCGAGGTAGACCTCGGCGAACCGGTGGGCGTCCACGGCCTCCGCGATCCCCTCCGCGTCCGGCGCGGCCTCGGCCCGGCCTTCCGCGACGAGGGTCGCGTAGGCGGCGGCCCGCGCCGCGTCGGTTCCGAGGGTCCCGACCTCGACGCCGGCGACCCGGCCGTCCTCGACGTTCTCCGCCAGCACGTCGTGGATCCGGGAGAGGCCGACGCGCGGTGGCGCCAGCCCTTCCGCGACCAGAAGGTCGTATGCCGCGTCTACGCTCAGCTCCGGCGTTCCGGGCTCGAGCCGGCGGGCGACGTTCGCGGAGGCGGGCGGCTCGCCGCCGTAGACCGCGACCGTCGTCTGGACGAGCGGGGTCAGGGTGGCCCGCGCGTCGACGCCGAGGTCGCCGGAGAGGCTTTCGATCGCCTCGACCCGCGCGGCGTCGTCCGTGTCGAACGCGATCGTCAGGAGCCGTTCCAGGCGTTCCTTCTGCGCCCTGAGGACGGGATCGGCCTCGTCGTCGATCGCGCCGCGCAGCGGCTCAAGGGCGTCGGCGCTGCGGTCGCGCTGGATCGAGTCGAGCGCCGCCTGACGGGTCTGGCGGTCCGGGTCGGAGAGCTGGAACCGGACGAGCGCCGTTCCGATCAGCGCCCGTATGCCGCTGTTGGGTTTGATCTCCTCGATGTCGCCGCGGCCGACCTCGCCGGCCGTCTCTCCGGTGTCGAAATCCGTGATCCGGTAGACGTCGCCGGCCTCCTCGATCCTGAAGAACCGGCCGTCGGACGTCCGTCGCGCCATCTCCTTGGCCTGCCACGCCTCTAGCACCGCCTGAGCCTGCGGCAGACGGCTGCCCGCGATGGCGTCGATGGCGGGAGCGATGGTCCGGCGGGAGCTCTCGACGATCAGATCGGACTGCTCCCGGAGGATGGTCTGCATCGGCCCGTCCTGCGCCGAGGCCACTCCGCACGCGAGCAGGACCAGAAGTCCGGCCAGAAAACCTCGTATCATGTTCTCGATTTCCCCGAGGCGGACGGGCCCTCAGGTCCGTCCGCCCTTGGTTTCGGGTCAGTAGTTGGACAGCGTCTGGACGCAGGTCTCGGTCTCGGTGTTGTACATTCCGCAGCCGAGATCCTTCCAGTCGGAGATCAGGACCGCCGATTCGGGCAGATAGTCGGTCCAGGCGTCGCCCGGGACCGGCTCGGTTTCCGAGACGATGTCGAACTGGCCGTCGGCCTGGATCTCGCCGATCAGCACGGGCTTGGAAAGGTGGTGGTTCACGCCCATGACGGCGGTGCCGCCGGTGAGGTTCGGGAATTCCTGACCCCACATGTGCTCGCGCACGGCGTCGACATCCGTGGTTCCCGCCTCGGTCACGGCGTTCACCCACATGTTGAAGCCGATGTAATGCGCCTCCATCGGATCGTTCGTCACCCGGCTGTCGTCGCCGATATACTCGTGCCAGGCGGCGATGAATTCCGCGTTCTCCGGCGAGTCGGCGGACATGAAGTAGTTCCACGCCGCGAGATGGCCGACGAGGTTGGTGGTGTCGAGGCCCGACAGCTCCTCCTCGCCGACGGAGAAGGCGATGACCGGGATGTCGTCGGCGGACACGCCGGCGGCCGCGAGTTCCTTGTAGAAGCCGATGTTGGCGTCGCCGTTGATGGTCGAGATCACGCCGACCTTCTTGCCGTCGGCTCCGAGGGCGACGACGTCGGACACGATCTTGGACCAGTCCGAGTGGCCGAAGGGCGTGTAGTTCACGAAGATGTCGCTTTCGGCCACGCCCTTCGATTTCAGATAGCTCTCGAGGATGTTGTTCGTGGTCCGCGGATAGACGTAGTCGGTGCCCAGAAGCGCGAATTTCTCGACGCCCAGCTCGTCAAGGAAGTAGTCGGTGGCGGGGATCGCCTGCTGGTTCGGCGCCGCTCCGGTGTAGAAGACGTTTTTCGAGCTTTCCTCGCCCTCGTACTGGACCGGATAGAACAGCAGGCCGTTGAGTTCCTCGATCACCGGCAGGACCGACTTGCGGCTGACGCTGGTCCAGTTGCCGAAGATCACGTCGACGTCGTGCACGGTGAGAAGCTCGCGCGCCTTCTCCGCGAAGAGCGGCCAGTCCGAGGCGGGATCCACGACGACGGCCTCGAGTTCGCATCCCAGCAGGCCGCCCTTGGCGTTCTGCTGTTCCACGAGCATCAGCACGGTGTCCTTGAGCGTGGTCTCCGAGATCGCCATGGTGCCGGAAAGCGAATGCAGCACGCCCACCTTGATCGGGCAGTCCTGAGCCAGCGCCGGCGCCGCGAGGCCGACGATCGCGGCTCCGGTCGCGAGCGAGTATTTCAACAGGTTCATCAGTTTCTCCTCGCAGGGGGAGGCTGTCGGACGCTTGCGGGACCGCGAGAGTTTCCGTACCTGCAACCTGCAGCTTCGTGTTGCACCCGTGTGGCGGCCGGACCGAGCTCCAATCCGTCAGGTCGTCACACACCGGATCCCGAGGCGCACGCCCCCCGCCGGCCCGTGAATCGATGCTGCAACGCACCTTCCAAGACAATCATCCCGGAGCGTCCGCGGTCGCGATGCCACGGTATCGCCCAAAGTTTTAGCGTCAATCGGGCTTTTAGATTACTTTTTAGGCGATCTAGGGGTTTGTGACCGCAGATCGGCATGCTGGCGCAGACCTTCATCCGGTCGTATGGTGGAAATGCCGCGACGACGGCATGACTGGAGGCGCCCGAGATCACCGACCTTGCCAGCATCTCGACGGAGCGGGCGACCCCGATGCAGCCGAGGGCGCACGGAACCGCGCGCCTGTCCGTGCTCGCGACGGAACGCGGCGCGGTCCTCGACGGGCTGCGTCAGGCCGGTGCCCTGAAGGTGCTGTTTCCTCGCGTCGCCGGCCAATCGTGCCAGGCGGTTCTGATCAACACGGCCGGGGGCGTCACCGGGGGTGACAGCTTCGCCACCGAGGCCCGCGCGGGGGCGCGGGCGCATCTCTCGCTGACGACGCAGGCCGCGGAACGCGCCTACCGCGCGCAGCCCTTCGAACGGGCGCGGGTGAACACGCGTCTCGTCCTCGAAGACGGGGCGCGGCTCGATTGGCTTCCGCAGGAAACCATCCTCTTCGACGGATGCTCGGTCGAAAGGTCGCTGAGGGTCGAGATGGCGGAGACCGCGCGGCTTCTGCTCGTGGAGCCACTCGTGTTCGGCCGCGCGGCGCACGGCGAAGTCCTCCGGGACGCGTATTTCAACGACCGGATCGAGATCCTCCGGAACGGGGAACTCGATCTTCCTCGACCGGATGGCTTTCTCCGGACCGGTCGCCGACCGGCTCGCCCGACGCCATGTCGCCGCCGGCGCGGGAGCGATGGCGTCCGTGCTCCTCGTCTCGCCGGACGGAGACCTCCTTCTGGACCGCCTGCGCCGGATGCTGCCGGCGACGGCGGGAGCCAGCCTGATCCGGGACGGCGTGCTGTTCGCGCGTCTGCTCGCCTCGGACGGCTTCGCGCTTCGCCGGTCGCTGGTTCCGATCCTGCGGTTCCTGAGCGACGACGCCCTGCCAAGAAACTGGATGACATGACATGCAACTGACCCCTCGGGAAAAAGACAAGCTGATGGTCTCGATGGCCGCCGAGGTCGCGCGACGGAGGCTCTCGCGTGGCGTCCTGCTGAACTATCCGGAAGCGGTCGCCCTGATTTCCGACGCCGTCGTCGAAGGCGCGCGGGACGGCCGGTCGGTCGCCGACATGATGGAAGCCGGGGCGGCGGTGATCACCCGCGACCAGTGCATGGAGGGCGTGCCGGAGATGATCCGCGAGGTCCAGGTCGAAGCCACGTTTCCGGACGGGACCAAGCTGGTAACGGTCCACAATCCGATCCGAGAGGGAAACCGCGAATGAAGTTCCTTGCCGCCCACGTCCACTCCATCGATATCGCTCTGACCAAGGTTGCGGCGCTCGTCTCGGCGGCGGTTCCCGGCGGCCGCCTGGCGAGGCGCGGGCGATGATCCCGGGCGAGCTGTTCCCCGCTGAGGGCGAACTGACGCTGAACGCGGGACGCGAGGCGATCACGCTGATGGTCGCCAATACCGGCGACCGTCCGGTCCAGGTCGGCTCGCACTATCATTTCGGCGAGACGAACGCGGCGCTCGATTTCGACCGCGACGCGGCGCGCGGCATGCGGCTCGACATCGCGTCCGGCACGGCCGTGCGGTTCGAGCCGGGCCAGCGGCGCGAGGTGCGGCTGATCCCGTTCGGCGGCGACCGGCGCGTCTTCGGTTTCAATCAGCAGGTCATGGGGGCGCTCTGATGCCAGTCAGGATCGGCCGGGCGGACTACGCCGCCATGTACGGCCCGACCACGGGCGACCGTCTGCGGCTCGCCGACACCGATCTGATCATCGAGGTCGAGCGCGACCTGACGACCTACGGGGAGGAGGTCAAGTTCGGCGGCGGCAAGGTGATCCGCGACGGGATGGGGCAGAGCCAGGCGACGCGGGCAGAGGGCGCCGTCGACACCGTCATCACCAACGCGCTGATCGTCGACTGGTCAGGCATCTACAAGGCCGATGTCGGCCTGCGCGACGGCCGCATCGCCGCGATCGGCAAGGCCGGAAATCCGGACACGCAGCCCGGGATCGACATCGTCGTCGGCCCCGGCACCGAGGCGATCGCCGGGGAAGGGCGCATCCTGACCGCCGGCGGGTTCGATTCGCACATTCATTTCATCTGTCCCCAGCAGATCGAGGACGCGCTCCATTCCGGCGTCACCACCATGTTCGGCGGCGGCACGGGGCCCGCGCACGGCACGCTGGCCACCACCTGTACGCCGGGGGCCTGGCATATCGGGCGGATGCTCCAGAGCCTCGACGCGTTTCCGATGAATTTCGGCCTCGCGGGGAAAGGCAACGCCAGCCGGCCCGACGCGCTGATCGAAATGGTAAACGCGGGCGCCTGCGCGCTGAAACTCCACGAGGATTGGGGCACGACGCCCGCCGCGATCGATTGCTGCCTGGGCGTCGCCGACGACATGGACGTCCAGGTGATGATCCACACCGACACGCTGAACGAGAGCGGCTTCGTCGAGACGACGCTCGCGGCGATGAAGGGCCGCACGATCCACGCGTTCCACACCGAAGGCGCCGGCGGCGGCCACGCGCCCGACATCATCAAGATCTGCGGCGAGGCGCATGTCCTGCCGTCCTCGACGAACCCGACGCGGCCGTTCACGGTGAACACGCTGGAAGAGCATCTCGACATGCTGATGGTCTGCCACCATCTCGACAAGTCGATCCCCGAGGACGTGGCCTTCGCCGAGAGCCGCATCCGGCGCGAGACCATCGCCGCCGAGGACATCCTGCACGACATGGGCGCGTTCTCGATCATCGCCTCCGACAGCCAGGCGATGGGCCGGGTGGGCGAGGTGCTGATCCGCACCTGGCAGACCGCCGACAAGATGAGGAAACAGCGCGGGCGGCTGGCCGAGGAGACTGGCGAGAACGATAATTTCCGGGTCCGCCGCTACGTCGCGAAATACACGATCAACCCGGCGATCGCGCATGGGATCTCGACCGAGATCGGGTCGGTCGAGGTCGGAAAACGCGCGGACCTGGTGCTCTGGAACCCGGCGTTTTTCGGAGTGAAGCCCGAGATGGTCCTGCTCGGTGGAACCATCGTCTGCGCCCAGATGGGCGATCCCAACGCCTCGATCCCGACGCCGCAGCCGGTCTATTCGCGGCCGATGTTCGGAGCGTTCGGGCGGTCGGTGGAGCGGTCGGGCGTCAGTTTCGTGTCGGCGGCGGCCGAGGCCGCGGGCATCGGCGCGAGCCTGGGCCTGGCCAAACGGACGGTCGCGGTCGCGAACACGCGGAAAATCGGCAAGAAGGATCTCCTTCTCAATGACGCCACGCCGCGAATCGAGGTCGATCCCGAGACCTACGAGGTGCGCGCCGACGGCGAGCTACTCACCTGCGCCCCCGCCGAGGTGCTGCCGATGGCGCAGCGCTATTTCCTGTACTAGGAGCCGAACAATGGACCTACCGGCGAGCCGGACCGTGCGCCGTCACGGGGAATGGACCGACGCGCAGGACCGTTGTGTCCTGACCTACGAGCAGCGGTTCCTGCGCCGCCGCGTGCTGGAGACCGAGAGCCACGCCCGCTTTCTGGTCGATCTCGAGCATACGGCGACGCTCGATCACGGCGACGCCTTCGAGCTCGAGAACGGCCGCCGGATCGAAGTAGTCGCGGCCCCCGAAGACCTTCTGGAAGTGAGGGGCGCGAACCTCGTCCAACTCGCCTGGCACATCGGCAACCGTCACGCGCCGTGCCAGATCGAGGACACGCGCCTGCTGATCAGGCGCGACCACGTGATGCGCGACATGCTGCACAAGATCGGGGCCTCGGTGCGCGATGTCGTGGAGCCGTTCAGGCCGGAAGGGGGCGCATACGGACATGGCCGGACGCATGGACACGCCCACTGAGGCGGACATCCTGATTCTGGCGCAATGGTTCTCGCCCGCCTATCCGGTCGGATCCTTCGCCTATTCGCACGGTCTGGAATGGCTGGTCGGGACCGGCGCGGTCCGCAATGGCGCCGACCTCCGGTCGTGGCTCGAAGACATCCTCGAGCACGGGTCCGGCCGGAATGACGCGATCTTCCTCGCGGCCGCCTTCCGGGCGCAATCCGCGCCGGCCGTCATCGAAATCGACGCGGCCGCCCGCGCCCTCGCGCCTTCGAAGGAACGTCTGATGGAGACCGACCTCCAGGGCGCCGCCTTCTGCCGGATCGCCGCCTCCGTCCACGGCTTCGATCTGCCGCCGCTGGCCTGGCCGGTCGCCGTCGGCCGCGCCGCGCGTCTCGCGGACCTGCCGCTCCGGCCCACCGCGCAGATGTTCACCCAGGCGTTCATGAGCAACCTCGTGACCTCCGCCATGCGGCTGATGCCGCTCGGCCAGACCGAAGGTCACCGTCTCATTTGCGACCTGACCCCGACCTGCGCGCGCTGCGCGGTTTCCGCCTTGGCCGGGGATTTCGCGGACCTGTCGGGCACGGCCTTCGCCGCCGATCTGGCGTCGATGAGACATGAAACGCAGAATTCGAGGGTATTCAGGACATGAGCGGAACGAACGGCCCCCTGCGCGTCGGCATCGGCGGTCCGGTCGGCGCGGGCAAGACCACGCTGACGGCGGCGCTCTGCGAGGCGCTGCGCGACCGCGTCTCGATGGGGGTCATCACCAACGACATCTACACCCGGGAGGACGCAGAGGCCCTGCTGCGGCTTCAGGCCCTTCCCGGCGACAGGATCATCGGCGTCGAGACCGGCGGCTGTCCGCACACGGCGATCCGGGAGGACGCCTCGATCAATCTGGCGGCGGTCGCCGAGATGACCCGCCGTCACCCGGAGATCGAACTCGTCCTGATCGAAAGCGGCGGCGACAACCTGTCCGCCACGTTCAGCCCGGAACTGGCCGACATCACGCTCTACGTGATCGATGTCGCCGCCGGCGAGGAGATCCCGCGCAAGGGCGGCCCGGCCATCACGCGGTCGGACCTCCTGATCATCAACAAGACCGATCTCGCCCCGCATGTGGGCGCCGACCTGTCGGTCATGGACCGCGACGCCCGCAGGATGCGGAGCGGAAGACCGTTCGTTTTCACGGAACTGAGGTCCCGGCGCGGCGTCGAGGAGATCGTCGCGACCTTGTCCGACATCGGAGGGTTGGACGTGGCCGGACGCGGCGACGGCGAGGGTCCGACCGACAGCTGACGGCCGCATTTCCCGCGCGGCGGCGGCCGCTTGCGGCGTCACCCCGCGCCCGTCGAAGTCGCGCTTCGCCGGAAGCGGCAAGACGCGGACATTGCGCGAGATCAATTTCTTTCCCGTCTGACGGTGCTTTAAGCGTCACGAAAGCGTCATGAAAACGTCACGACGCCGACGGCCGACGGCCATCGCGATCATCTGTCGGGGAGGATGGAATGAGCGAACACGCGTGGAACGTCCGAAAACTGGAAGAGGGCCTTCTGGTCAATCGGGGCGAGCTTTTCAGGCTCGGCACCGCGATCCTCTTCATCGTGCTGATCATGCTGTTCGCGATGGCCCGAGGTCCGGGCGGGCCCGGCGGGACGCTCCTGGTGATGGCCGCGATGATCGGCGGCTACATGGCGCTCAACATCGGGGCCAACGACGTGGCCAACAACGTCGGCCCGGCGGTCGGCTCGCATGCGATCACCCTGACGGGCGCGATCATCATCGCGGCGGTGTTCGAGGCGGCGGGCGCGCTGATCGCGGGCGGCGACGTGGTGGGAACGATCAAGAGCGGGATCATCGATCCGGCGATGATCGGCGACACGGACACGTTCATCTGGCTGATGATGGCCGGGCTGCTCGCCGCCGCGCTTTGGCTGAATTTCGCCACGGCCGTCGGGGCGCCGGTCTCGACGACGCATTCCATCGTGGGCGGCGTGCTGGGCGCGGGCGTCGCGGCGGGCGGCTGGGGCATCGCGGATTGGGGCGTCGTCGGCCAGATCGCGGCGTCCTGGGTCATCTCGCCGGTCCTGGGCGGGATTATCGCGGCCGGGTTCCTTTATCTCATAAAGCGCACCATCACCTACCAGCCGGACATGCTGGCCGCCGCGCGGCGCATGGCCCCGATCCTGATCGGGGTGATGGGCTGGGCCTTCACGACATACATCGTCCTCAAGGGGCTAAAGCAGCTGCTGCCGGTCGGGTTCGGGACCGCGAGCGTCATCGGCCTCGTCGTCGCGGTCGGCGTCTGGGCGCTCATGCGACGCCACGTCTCGCGGGTGATACCGGATCTGACGAACGACAAGGCGGGCGTGAACGCGCTCTTCACCGTGCCGCTGATCTTCGCGGCCGCGCTGCTGAGCTTCGCGCATGGCGCCAATGACGTGGCGAACGCGGTGGGGCCGCTGGCGGGCATCAGCGAGGCGGTCATGCATGGCGACATCGCCGGAAAGGCGCCGATCCCGTTCTGGGTCATGCTGGTCGGCGCCGCCGGCATCGTTCTGGGTCTCGCGCTTTACGGGCCCAAGCTGATCCGCACCGTCGGATCGGAGATCACGGAGCTCGACAAGGCGCGGGCGTTCTGCGTGGCGCTGGCCGCCGCGATCACGGTGATCGTCGCCTCGCAGCTCGGCCTGCCCGTGAGTTCGACCCACATCGCGGTGGGCGGCGTGTTCGGCGTGGGATTTCTGCGGGAATACCTGAAGGTCAGCTATTCCAGGATGATCGAGGACATCCGCGCCCATAACCACGGCGACGACGGCGAGACGGTCGACGCGTTTCTGGAACGGTTCGAGGCGGCCAGCGTCCAGGAGAAGGGCGACATGCTGCGCGAGCTCAAATCGGCGGGAACGGCGGGCGCGCTCGCCAGGTCCGAGCGCAAGGGTCTGCAGAAGATCCAGAGGATCGAGCTGGTCAAGCGGACGCTGCTTCTGCGGATCGCGGCGGCCTGGGTCGTCACGGTCCCGGCGGCGGCGCTTCTGTCGGCGATGATCTTCTTCATGATCCGCGGCGCGCTTCTGCCATGAGCGCGCCGCCGATTCTCTGCGCGGTCGATTTCTCGCCGGATTCCGAGGCGGCGCTGCTCTGGGCGGCGGCCCAGGCGGAGCGGGAGGACGCGCGCCTCGTCGTTCTGCACGTGGTGCACGATCCGGCTTCGAGTCCGGGCTTCTACCGCAAGCCGGACGCCGAGTGGCTGCGGCCGATGGAGGACGTGGCCCGGGAGATGTTCGCGGAGTTCCTGGAGGGCGTGCGGGAGCGCAACCCGGACGCGCCCGGCCTCGCGCGCGTCGAGACCATGCAGGTCGACGGTCTGCCCTCGGGGCGGATCTGCGAGGTCGCGGACGAGATCGGGGCCGGTCTGGTGGTGGTCGGCAGCCGCGGGCGCACCGGGTTGCCGCATGTCATGCTCGGTTCGGTCGCCGAACGGGTGGCGCAGATCGCCGCGGCGCCGGTGACGGTCGTAAAAGTGGCGCGATGATAGTCGAGCTTGACCGGTTCGCGCTGTTCACCGGGCTGTTCGGCGGCATGGCGCTGTTCCTTTTCGGCATGGATCTGCTCACGGCGGCGCTGAAACGAGTCGCCGGGGACAGCCTCAAGGATCTGCTGAGCAAGGTCACGCGCAACAGGTTCGCGGGCGCGGCCATGGGAGCGATCGTCACCGGCCTCGTGAACTCCTCGACCGTCACGACGGTGATCCTCGTCGGTTTCATCTCGGCCGGCCTGATCTCGATGGCGCAGAGCGTCAGCGTCATCATGGGCGCGAATATCGGCAGCACGGTGACCGCGCAGATCCTCGCGTTCAACGTGACCCGATACGCCCTGCCGATCATCACGCTCGGATTTCTCGTCATGTTCCTGTCGCGGAAGGAGGACCGCAAGGACATCGGGCGAATGGTCATGGGCGTGGGCCTGATCTTCTACGGCATGGGGCTGATGAGCGGCGCGATGGTCCCGCTGCGCGACAACGCGACATTCATCGATTTCATCGCCGCGCTGCGGAATCCGGCGCTGGCGATCCTCACGGGAATGATCTTCACCGCGCTGATCCATTCCTCGGCGACCACCACGGGCATCGTGATCGTTCTCGCGGGTCAGGGGATGATGTCGCTGGAGACGGCGATCGCGGTCGCGATGGGCGCCAATATCGGCACCTGCGCCACGGCCGGCCTCGCCGCCATCGGCAAACCGCGCGAGGCGGTGCGCGCGGCGGTGGTCCACGTGCTTTTCAACGTCGCGGGCGTCCTGGTCTGGTTCATGTTCATCGACCGGCTGGCGGACATCTCGCGGTTCATCTCGCCGGAGGGCGACGTTCCGCGGGAGGTCGCGAACGCCCACACGATCTTCAACGTGGCGAACACCGTTCTCTTCATCGGTTTCACCGCCCAGATCGCGCGGTTCGTCGAGTGGCTGGTGCCGGACCGGCCGCTCTCCCGGGACGCGCCGCTGACGCCGAAATACCTCGACAAGGAGCTGCTCACGACGCCGACCTTCGCGATCGAGCACGCGCGGCGCGAGATCGGCCGGCTCGGCGAATATGTCGCCGGCATGCTGCGAAAGTCGCTTGAGGTCAATCTTTCGGGATCGGCCGCGGATCTCGAGAAGCTGCACGCGATGGATCGGCCGGTGGACGATCTGCACCGGGCGATCCTCGAATATCTCGGCGACGTGTCCAAGTCGCGCCTTTCGGACGAGGAGTCGCGAGACCTGATGCAGCTGGTCAGCGTCGCCGACGATCTCGAGCACATCGCCGACGTCATCGCCTCGGACATGGTGACCTCCACCCGCAAGCGGATGGAGGAGCACGCCGGCATCACGCCCTACACCGCCGAACGGCTCGGCCACTATCACAACGAGGTGGCGTTGGCGCTGGAGGGGGCCGTCCGGTCGGTGGTCTCGGAGGATGTCGAACTGGCCACGCGGGTCCGCGAGATGAAGCACGAGCTCGTGGAGATGTCGCGCTACATCAGCCGCACGCGGTTCGAGCGGCTCAGGAGCGCGGACAGCGGCATCGGGCGCTACGTGCGGGAGGTCGAGCTTCTCGAACTGCTCGACGGCATCTTCAAGACCGCGCGGCGGATCGCGCGGAGCCAGATCGAAAGGACCGAGGTCGAGGTGACGCCCGCCGCGTGACCGGGCGTATCGACTTTCCCGCGCCGCGCGGCTAGCACCGGGCGGGACGCGCGGAAAGGCTTCATGGGATACGCGGCTTTCATCCTGGTGTTCGTCGGCGGCGCCGCCGGATCCCTGTCGCGCGAGATGCTGGAGCCTCTGCTTCCCGGCATTTGGGTCTGGTTTCCGATCCTGATCATCAACGTGGCGGCTTCTTTCCTGATCGGCTGGCTCTACGCCGCGCGCGACGCCCTGCATCCCCGGATGATGCATCTGGGGGCGGTCGGGTTCTGCGGCGGGTTCTCGACGTTCTCGCATTTCACGCGTGACACGTCGGACCTGGTCCTGGGCGGGCGTCTGGCGGAGGCCTCCGCGATGGTCGCGGCGGCGGTGATCCTGGGGCTCGCGGCCGCGGCGGCGGGCGAGGCGCTGGGCGGGCGGTCGCGGCGGTGAGCGATCCGTTGCTCCACGCGGCGTTCGGGCTGGGTGGCGGGCTGGGCGCGGTCGCGCGGCATCTGACGAATCTCGCCGTGGCGCACCGGTTTCCGCTGGCGACGCTGATCGTGAACGTGGCGGGATGCCTGATCCTGGGACTCGGCGTTGCGATGCTGGGCGAAAGCGGCCCCGAGGCGCGGCGGCTGGTCTACGGGTTCTGCGGCGGCCTCACCACGTTTTCGAGCTTCGCGTACCAGAGCCTCGACCTGCACCGGAGCCAAACGATCCTCCATGCGGCGGGAAACATCCTGGCAAGTCTCGTACTGTGCCTTCTCGCGTTCTGGGGCGGGCTGTGGCTCGGCGGCGCGACGATGTCCGGCTGACAGGCGTGTCGCGACACGCGTGTCGTTTTCGTCAAATGCTTGAATTCACTCGACTTCCCGGATCGCGTTAACCGGCTGGAAACCGTGCTTTCGCGGTGCGCCCGGGCGGTCAGGCCACCGCGCGGGAGAGGGCGCAGCGGCTCCAGAGGGCGGTGAGCGCCTCCACGAGGCGGTCGAGATCGGCGTCGCTGAATGCAGCGGCGAGGGCGTGAAGCGCAGACGCTCGGTGCCTTTGGGGACCGTCGGATAGTTGATCGGCTGCACGTAGATGCCCCAGTCGTCGAGCAGGATGTCCGAGAGCATCTTGCACTTGACCGGATCCTTGACCATCACCGGCACGATGTGGCTCGGGTTCGGCAGATGCGGGATGCCCGCCGCGTCGAGAC
This sequence comes from uncultured Alphaproteobacteria bacterium, assembly GCA_963798765.1. Taxonomy (GTDB): domain Bacteria; phylum Pseudomonadota; class Alphaproteobacteria; order Rhodobacterales; family Rhodobacteraceae; genus Amaricoccus. The sequence goes on from CAWCUP010000020.1 coordinate 819,939, forward strand.
CGGCGCGCAGCCGCGCCACCTGACGGCGCTGGCGCGCGCGCTCCATCTGGGACGTCTTGAGATGCCGGATGCTGGCCCGCGCGCCCGCCGCCACCGCCGGCGGCAGCGCCGTGGTGAAGATGAAGCCCGACGCGAAGGAGCGGATGAAATCGCAGAGCGGCTCCGAGCCCGCGACGTAGCCGCCCATCACCCCGAAGGCCTTGCCGAGCGTGCCCTCGATCAGGTCGATCCGGTCCATCATCCCGAGCAATTCCGCCACGCCCGCCGCCGCGCGGGCCGTAGAGCCCGACGCCGTGCACCTCGTCGAGATAGGTCATCGCGCCGTGCTTCTCGGCCACCTCGACGATCTCGGCGATCGGCGCGATGTCGCCGTCCATCGAATAGACGCTCTCGAAGGCGACGATGCGCGGCCGGGCCGGGTCGAGCGCGGAGAGCTTGCGGTCGAGATCGGCGGGGTCGTTGTGCCGCCAGATCGCCTTGTCGCAGCGGGCGTGGCGGATGCCCTCGATCATCGATGCGTGGTTGAGCGCGTCCGACAGGATCACCGCGTTCTCGAGCTTCGAGCCGAGCGTGCCGAGCGCCGCCCAGTTCGAGACGTAGCCGGAGGTGAAGAGCAGCGCCGCGTCCTTGCCGTGCAGGTCGGCGATCTCGCGCTCGAGCAGCACGTGGTCGTGGTTGGTGCCCGAGATGTTGCGCGTGCCGCCCGCCCCCGCGCCGCAGCGGTCGAGCGCGTCGTGCATCGCCGCGAGGACCTCGGGGTGCTGGCCCATGCCGAGATAGTCGTTCGAGCACCAGACCGTCACCTCGGACGCCCCCGCCCCGCCATGCCGCTTCGCCTTCGGGAACGCCCCCCGGCGGCGCTCCAGCTCGGCGAAGACCCGGTAATTGCCGTCGGCGCGCAGCGCGTCCAGGTGCTCGCGGAAAAGGGAATCGTAGATCATCGGCTCATCCTTCGGCTGTCGGTTTTCTGTCCGTCCGACCGTGCTCCGTCAAGGGTTTCGGACGCGCCGCCTCGGGCGGTCCCCGTTTCGTGACCGGTCCGGGGCCGGTCGGATCGAAGTCTGGCGCGGCGCGACGGGGTTTCCCTTGATACATGTCAAGGCGCGCTGGACGCGGCGCCCGGCTCGGCTATCTGAACTCTCGGGAGGACGTTCCATGCGGTCGATCGCCTGTCTTTGCCTAGCTGCCTGCTTTCCGGCCGGCCTTTCGGCCCAGGACCGGCCCTTCGCGTCTTTCGATCTGGCCGGGCCGGCGGTCCTGAACGATCCGCACGATCTCGCGGTCGGGCCGGACGGCAGGGTCTATGTCGCGGACAAGAACGGAGCCAGGATCGCGGTGCTCGACCCCGAGACCCTGGATATCGTGGAGGTGATCGCGGACGGCCTGCTGCCGCAGGTGCGCGACGTGTCCTTCGGACCGGACGGTCGAGCGGCGGTCGCGGTGACCGGACTTGGCGCGGTCCTTCTGTTCGACCGGCTCGACGCCGCGAGCGAACCGGTCGCGTCCCTGGCCGCGCCGCGGTCGGAGGGCGCGCTTCTGCATTCGAACGGACGGGTCTACGCGATGGCGAGCGGCACGGGCGCGCTGATCGCCTATGAGGGCGGAGAGGTCGTTGCGACGACGGGCGGTCATTTCGGCGCGCACGACGTGGCCGAAGGGCCGGAGGGTGACGTCTGGGTCGCGGACAACAACAATCTCCGCCTGGTCCGGTACGCTCAGGATCTGACCGAACTTCAGGTGGTCGACCATCCGAAGTTCGGATTCCGGGGGCCGCGGTACATCGACGTCGATCCGTTCGGCCGGCTGGTGGTCGCGGATCAGGAAAGCCACCGCGTCCTGCTGATCGATCCGGCGGGACCGGATGGCGGAGCGCTGCTCGGAGTGCTCGGGGACGGGACGCCGGGCTCGGATCCCGGGCGGTTCGACGATCCGGAGGGTGTCGCGATCAGCGGAAACCGGTATTACATCTCGGATTCGGACAACGACCGCGTGGTGCGCTATTCGGTCATCCTGAACTGAGACGGCCGGCGCCGAAGGCGTCGAAGACCGCGCGGTAGATGTCGCGCTTGAACGGCACGATCTTCTCGATCAGAACGTCGGGCGCCATCCAGGACCAGTGGCTGAATTCGGGATGGCGCGTGCGGATGTCTATGAGGTCATCGGAGCCGGTCAGCGCCAGGTGGAACCAGCGCTGCTTCTGGCCGCGGAACCGGCCCTTCCAGATGCGCGGCACCAGGTCGTGGGGCAGGTCGTAGGTCAGCCAGTCGGGCGCCTCGGCGACGAACTCGACGGCGGATGGCGGCAGGCCGGTCTCCTCGCCAAGCTCGCGCAGGGCGGCGTCACGCGGGGTCTCGCCCTCGTCGATTCCGCCCTGGGGCATCTGCCAGGCGTCGCCGGGATTGTCGATGCGTCTGCCCGCGAAGACGAGACCGGCCTGATTGACCAGCATGACGCCCACGCAGGGGCGCCATGGCAGGGCAAGGATCTCGGCCTCGGTCATCGCATGCCGGCGCTTCAGTTGCCGTTCCCGAGCACCGAGATGCCGCGCAGGATGTCGATGGCGTAGGACATCTGGTAATCCTCGGCGCGGAGGCGGGCGGTCTCCTCGCGGCGGGCGCGGTCCTCCTCGAGCGTCTTGCGCTCGTCCTCGGTGAGGCTGTCGTTCTCGAGCGAGCCGCGCAGGTCGGCCTCGGACCGGAGCGCCGGGCCGTTGTCCTCCTCGGCTTCCTCGACCTCCTCGGCGGAGGGACGCGCCTCGACGATGATGTCGGGAGAGACGCCCAGCGCCTGGATCGAGCGACCCGACGGGGTGTAGTAGCGCGCGGTCGTCAGACGCATCGCGCCGTCGCCCTGGACCGGCATGATCGTCTGGACGGAGCCTTTTCCGAAGCTCTGCGTGCCGACGACGATGGCGCGGTGATGATCCTTCAGCGCGCCGGCGACGATCTCGGACGCGCTGGCCGAGCCGCCGTTGATGACCACGACGATCGGCTTGCCCTCGGTCAGGTCGCCGGGGGTGGCGTTGTAGCGCTCGGCGTCGCGGGCGTCGCGACCGCGGGTCGAGACGATCTCGCCGGATTCGAGGAACGCGTCGACGACCGAGATGGCCTGGTTGAGCAGACCGCCGGGATTGTTGCGCAGATCGATGACGAACCCCGTGACCGCGTCCATGCCGCCGGCCTCCTCGACCTTCTCCTTCAGCTGTTCCTCGAGATTCGGATAGGTCTGCTCGTTGAACGTGGTCAGTCGCAGCACGACGATGCCGTCCTCGAGACGCGAGCGCACCGCGTCGATGGTGATGGTCTCGCGCGTGATGGCGACGTCGAACGGATCCGCCTCGCCCTCGCGGAGCACGGTGATGGTGATCTCGGAGCCGACGGGGCCGCGCATCAGATCGACCGCGTCGTTGAGCGTGAGGCCGAGCACGCTCTCGCCGTCGACATGGGTGATCAGGTCGTTGGGCTGCATTCCCGCGCGGGCGGCGGGGGTGTCGTCGATGGGTGTGACGACCTTGATGAAGCCGTCCTCCTGCGTGACCTCGATGCCGAGACCGCCGAACTCGCCCTTGGTCTGCACGCGCATGTCGTCGAAATCGTCGGCCGGCAGGTAGCTCGAATGCGGGTCGAGCGAGGTGAGCATCCCGTTGATGGCGCTCTCGATGAGATCCTTTTCCGAGACCTCCTCGACATAGCCGGAGCGGATGCGCTCGAAGATGTCGCCGAACAGGTCGAGCTGCTCGTAGACCGAACGCTCCTTCTCGACCTCCTGGGCCACGATCGGAGCCACGAACTGCGTGCTGACGATGGCGCCCGCGATGGCTCCTCCGACGCCTGCGATCCAAATCCTGTTCATCCGGCCTGTTCCTATCCGTTGTCGCCCGCGAAAAGCGGTTCCGGATCGACCGGAACGCCTCTTTCCGCAATCTCTACATAGAGCGTCTCGCCGACGCCAGCGCCAGTGCCGCCTCCGGCGATCATCAAATAGTCATCGGCGTCCAGCGGGGCGCCGCCCAGAAGGCCGAGGAGCTCGCCGGCCGCCACCCGCGAGCCGCGCGAGACGCGGACGCGCTCGAGGCCCGCCAGGACCGCCGTGACGCCCGGCGCGACCTCGAGGACGACGATCCGGCCGAAATCGAGAAACGGGCCGGCGTAGCGGACGACGCCCGCGGCGGGGGCGCGGACCTGGCGCAAGGGGCGCGGCCTCGATCACTTCTCCCGGGCGTCGGGCGCCCGAGGCGTCGGGCATGCGGAAACCATGCAGGACGAAGCCGTCGACTGGGCGCGCCAGGAGAGGCGCAGCGACGTCCGCGGCGTCGTCGTCGGCGAGCGCGCGGGCGAGGTCCGTCAGCGTCTCGCTCCCCCGGACCAGGGAGGCCATCTCGGGATCGGCCGCGGGCGCGGCGGCCGTCTCCATCTCGGCCGCCATCGCGTCGGCCAGCCGCGTCTGGCCGACGGCGAGATCGTCCACGCCGGTCGGCGATCAGCTCCATGCCGCGCGCCTGGAGGGCCCGGGCGGCCGCGACCTCGTCCAGCTTCTCGCCGATACCGGACGCCGCCCCGGCCATGCCGGGTACGATATGCCGGGTCATGGCCGCGACGCGGGCGGCGGCGAGCGGTCCCCGCGGGTGCATCGAACGGGCCGGGACGGGGGCCGGGTCCATGCGCTGGAGCGCGCCGAGGAAACGGGACACCTCGTCGCGCCGCGCGAAAAGGCTCAGCAGTTCCGCGCGTTCGTCGGACGCCGCCGATCCCATCGCCTCTAGGACCGCGTCCAGCGCCGCCTCGTAGGCCGCGACGGCGGCGGCGAGATCGGTCACGCGCCGCGCGTCCGCGGCCTTCAGCCCGGCCCGCGCTTCGGCCAGACCGGACTCGGCGGCAGCGAGCGTCCCGGCGGAACTCGCGGCGCGCGACGGCGCGGTGGCGGCGAGGAGGGCCGTCAGAAGGAGCGCGACACGGAGGATCAGGACACCTCGATCAGAGTGCGGCCGGTCATCTCTGCCGGGGGGTCGATGCCCATCAGATCGAGCAGCGTCGGCGCGAGGTCGCTGAGACGCCCGTCGCGGAGCGTCGCGCCCTCCGGTCCGCCGACGAGTATGACCGGGACCGGGTTGAGCGTGTGGGCGGTGTGCGGGCCGCCGGTCTCCGGGTCGATCATCATCTCGCAATTGCCGTGATCGGCGGTCACGACCATCGCGCCGCCGACGGCGTCGAGCGCCGCCAGGACCCGGCCCAGCCCCTCGTCCACGGCCTCGACGGCGGCGATGCCCGCCTCGAGCACGCCGGTATGGCCGACCATGTCGGGGTTGGCGTAGTTGACGACGATAAGGGCGTAATCGCCCGATCCGATGGCGGCGACGAGATGCTCGGTCACCTCGCCCTCGGACATCTCGGGCTTGAGATCGTAAGTCCGCACCTTGGGACTCGGCGCCATGTGGCGCTCCTCGCCGGGCGCCGGCGTCTCGACGCCGCCGTTGAGGAAGAACGTGACGTGCGGGTACTTTTCCGTCTCGGCGATCCGCATCTGCCGCAGGCCCTTCGACGAGACCCAGGCGCCGAGGGTGTTGGCGATGTCCTGCGAGGGAAACATCACGTCCATGTGGCGGTTCAGCGCGTCGGAATACTCGACCATGCCGAGAACGGCGGCGAATCGCGGCCGCGGGCCGGTCTCGTACCCTTCGAAATCGGGAACGATCATCGCGTTCAGGATCTCGCGGGCGCGGTCGGCGCGGAAATTGGCGAAAAACAGGCCGTCGCCGTCCTTGGCGCCGTCGTAGCCGGAGATCACCGTGGGCGTGATGAACTCGTCGGTCTCGTCGCGGGCGTAGGCGGCGGCGATGGCCGTCTCCGCGCTGTCGGCCTTGACGCCTTCGCCCGAAAGGATCGCTTTCGCCGCCGCCTCGATGCGGTCCCAGCGGTTGTCGCGGTCCATCGCGTAGAACCGGCCGAGGACCGTGGCGACGCGCGCGCCGTCGGGCAGCGCGGCCTCGAGTTCGGCGATCTGGCCGGCGGCGGATTTCGGCGGCACGTCGCGACCGTCGGTGATCGCGTGGACAACGACCGGCACGCCGGCGGCGGCGATGACGCGGGCCGTTTCGGCGATGTGGCGCTGATGGGCGTGGACTCCGCCGGGCGAGGCGAGACCGGCGACATGCGCCGTGCCGCCGGTCGATCTCAGCGTCTCGATGAACTTCGCCAGCGCGGAACTGGCGGCGAACTGGCCGTCCTCGATGGCCTTGTCGATCCGCGGCAGATCCATCCAGACGACGCGGCCGGCTCCGATGTTCATGTGGCCGACCTCGGAATTGCCCATCTGGCCTTCGGGCAGGCCGACGGCGGGACCGTGCGCCGCGAGCGTCGCGTGCGGGCATTCCGCATGGATCCGATCGAAATTGGGCGTGTGGCCCAGCGCGACCGCGTTGCCTTCCCGCTCCGCTCGCAGGCCCCAGCCATCAAGGATGCACAATACAACCGTCCGCATGACGTCACTCCTCGCATGTCGCGTCAGCATTACCTTCCCGACGGAAATATGGCAAACATCGGCGATGACTCCGCGCCCCGTCGCGGGCCGTTAAAAGATGGGACAACGGATGATCCGCGCGCTGACGCTGCTCTTCCTCTGCCAGCTGGCCGGCGAGACGGCGGTGCGCGCCGCGGGTCTGCCGTTTCCGGGGCCGGTGCTCGGAATGGGGCTCCTTTTCGCGGGGCTGCTGGTCCACGGGCGCACCGGGTCCGGCCTCGACGGTGTGGCGGACGGCATCCTGCGCAACCTGTCCCTTCTCTTCGTGCCGGTGGCGGTGGGGCTGGTGCAGCAGCTCGATCTGATCGCGGCGAACGCGCTCGCCATCGGCGCCGCGCTGGTCGCTTCGACGATTCTGACGCTGATGGTTACGGTGGCGACATTCCGCACGGTCGCGCGTCTTCAGGCCCGGCCATGACGCGACCCGATCTGGTCCAGGTGTGGGTCTATCTCGCGCAGACGCCGCTCCTGTGGCTGACCGCGACGCTCGCCGCCTATGTCGTCGGCGACGCGGTCTCGGCGCGGCTGGGCCGGCATCCGCTGGCAAATCCGGTGGTGATCGCGGCGGGGCTGCTGATCGCGTTGCTGATCGCCACGGGGACGCCCTATCCGGTCTATTTCGAGGGCGCGCAGTTCGTGCATTTCCTGCTCGGTCCGGCCACCGTCGCGCTGGCCGTGCCGCTCTGGCGCAACCGCGCGGCGGTCCGGCGCAACCTTCTTCCGATGTGCGCCGCTCTGGTGGCGGGGTCGATCACCGCCATCGGCACGGCCGTCGCGGTCGGCTGGGCGCTCGGCGCGCCGGAGACGGTGATCGCCTCGCTGGCGCCCAAGTCGACCACCGCGCCCATCGCGATGGCGCTGTCGGAAGCCATAGGCGGGATCCCGGCGCTGACGGCGGTGCTCGTGGTGCTGTCGGGCATCCTCGGCGCGCTGATCGTCACGCCGCTGATGGACGCGCTCGGCATCCGTGATTTCGCCGCGCGGGGCTTCGCGGCCGGGGTGGCCAGCCACGGCATCGGCACGGCGCGGGCGTTCCAGGTCTCGGAGGAGGCCGGCACCTTCGCGGGGATCGCGATGGGCCTGAACGGGGCGCTGACGGCGGCGGTCTTCCTGGTCCTGTCGGCGTTTCTTTAGCGCGGCCGGGGCAATCAGCCGCGCCACTCACTCATTGCAGCCTCCGCGCGAAGACCGGGTCAAGCGGCGCTTCGGGATCCGATCTCGGCTTCGATCAGCGCGGCGAGGCGGCGGAGCGCGCCGGGCCGCCAGGCCGGATCGGCGCGCCAGCGGGCGAGGGAGGCGGCGGAGAGGCCGTCGAGCCGGTCGGGTCCGACGCGATCCCGCCGGCTGAGGTTGAGGACGGACGCGAGCGGGCCGCGCGGACGCGGGATCGCGGCGAGGCAGTCCCGGTCGCGCCGCCATTCGGCGACGGCGTCGGGATCGAGCGCGAGCCCCTCGGCCATCGCGCCCTCGGCCACCCAGAGGAGCGCGTCGTTCGAGAGGCGCGGTTCCACCCCGCCGCCGACGCCGGAGTGATCCCCCGGAAACCAGCGCTGCTCGCGTCTGGCCGGCCCGTCCGTCGCGGCGTTGAGCGCGTCGAGATTGTCCCAGAGCGACGGCGGAAAAAGGCGTCGGCGCTCGTCGATGGCGACCGCCTGCCGGGCCGCCTCGACGCCGCGCGAAAGGCGCGTGTCGTGGAAGCGAAGGCCCCGGTTCAGCCATTGGAGCGCCGCGAGATGGGCGGGCACGCCCAGCGCGCCGACCGTGTCCCAGACGCCGATGTAGCGCAGGCGCAGCGGATCGCCCGGCGACAGGCCGCGCGCGGCGCGCCAGCGGGCGTCGGCGTCGCAGACGCGGATATGCGGCGCCACGCGGGCGCGGAAGGCGCAGGCGGCCTCTCCGTCGGGATGGGCTCCGGAGCCGCGGGCCCGGTACAGGTCGAGCGCGGCGCCGATCTCGCCGGCATGGCGGCCCAGTGGGATCGCGCAGTTGCGGATGAGACCGGACAGCGTCCGCGCCATGAACGCGCCGCGGGAGAAGCCGAAGAGGTGGATCTCGTCACCGGGGGCGTGATTGAAAACCAGAAACCGGTAGGCCTCGGCGAGGTTCGCCATCAGGCCGCTTCCGAAGAGCCCGCCGAACGCCCGGTCGGTCAGTCGCGAGACCGGCCCGACGCCGCGCCCGGTTCCGACGCCGTCGATGTGGCGGATGACCTGGACGGTTCCGTCGGGCGCGCGCGGAAGGACCGCCTTGGCGATGCGCGCCACGTTGGTCGGCCGGAGCGAATCGAGACGGTTCCAGGTTCCGTCGCAGCAGATGACGATACGTTTCATGCGGGTCCATGCCTCGCGCCGGACCCGCGCGGAGACGGCCCTGACGGCGCGCCTCTTGATCTGAACTGAAGGAGCGTCCCGCCGGAGCGGGACGTTGCGGGACCTTATGCGGAATGGGTTAAGATCCGGTCGGCGCTCAGCCGGGGTCGTAGACGCGCGTCGCCTCGGGATCGTCGGAGGAGCGGTCGAGGGTCGCGAGTTCGGTCCAGAGCGCGTCGGGGATCTCGACGGCGGCCCATTCGAGGGTCTCGGCGACCCGCTCCGGCCTGCTCACGCCGCAGATGGTGGAGGCGACGTCCGGGTCGCGCATGGAGAACTGGAGGGCGGCGGCGCCGACGGGGACGCCGTGGCGGGCGCAGATCTCCTCGACGGCGCGGACGGGGGCGAGGGTCTCGGCGCTCGCGTCCTGATAGACGTAGCGCGGGAATTCGGCGGTCCCCTTGGCGAGGGCGCCGCCGGCGTAGGGGGCGGCGTTCATCACCGAGATGCCGCGCTCGCGGGCGAGCGCGATCATCGGGGCGGCGTTGGCGTTGACGAGCGTGTGGCGGTTGTGGGTGATGAGCACGTCGAAATCGAAATCGCGCAGGATCGGCATCATCACGTCGACGCGGCCGGCGGCGAGGCCGACGGCGGTCGCCAGACCCTCCTCCTTGATGCGGAACAACTCGTCGAGCGCGCCTCCCTTGCGGGTGATCTCTTCGAGATCGGCGGCGTGTTCGGGATCGTGGAGGTGCAGGATCTCGACGCGGTCGCGGCCGAGCGCCTCGAGGCTCTCCTCGAACGAACGCCGCGCGCGGGCGGCGTCGAAGCGGAGCGTGTCCATGTCGCGGTCGAGCTTGGTGGAGAGGATGCGGCCTTCGGGCCAGCCGCCCGTCTCGCGCACGACCTTGCCGATTCGGGCCTCGCTGCGGCCGTCGGCGTAGTTGCGCGAGGTGTCGAGAAAGCCGTCCTCCATCGCGAGGACCGCCCGGACGGTGGCCAAAGCGCGCTCCTCGGCGACCTCGTAGCCGTAGGTGCCGGGCATCGAGCCGAGGCTCGAAGTGCCGAAACAGAGGGACGGCACGCGCAGCCCGGTTTTTCTGATTTCAACGCCCTGCGTCATCGTTTCCCCCATGTGAAGCGGCTTTTGGTTGCCCGGAATAGAGGCCGGATCGGGGCGGTACGCAAGCGGTGTAGGGCGTGTCCTAGGTAGGACAGGGATCAAGTTCCTGACTTTGATGGATAAAAGTGTTAATTCAGGAATTCTTAACGGGGAGGGCTGTGCCCTCCCCGCTTCGGATCAGCCGTGGAGGCGCGCGGTGATCTCGGCGACGCGCTTGCCCTGGAAGGTCGCGCCTTCCAGTTCCTGGTCGGAGGGCATCCGGGACCCGTCGGTGTTCGACGTGGTCGTCATGCCGTAGGGCGAGCCGCCGCGCACCACGTCGTTGCCCGACTGGCCCTGGTAGGCGTAGCTGAGCGGCACGATGATCATGCCGTGATGCTGCAGCGAGACCTGCGCGCCGATGATCGCCATCTCGGCGCCGCCATGCTGGGTCGCGGTCGAGGACATGACGCTCGCCACCTTGTCCACCAGCTTGCCTTCGGCCCAGAGCGGACCGGTCTGGTCGAGGAAGTTCTTGAGCTGGGCGGCCATCGCGCCGTAGCGGGTCGAGATGCCGAGGATGATGCCGTCGTAGTCGGCAAGTTCCAGCGGGTCGGCGATCGGGGCGTCCTGGTCGAGCTTGTAGTGGGCGGCCTTCGCCACGCCCTCGGGGACCAGTTCGGGGACGCGCTTGATCGTGACCTCGGCGCCGGCGGAGCGGGCGCCTTCGGCGGCGGCTTTCGCCATCGCCTCCATGTGGCCCCAGCTGGAATAATAGAGGACGAGTATCTTGGCCATGACGTGATCTCCTGATTTCGGGCGGCCCGGACGAGCCGATCACGTCGATCTACGCGTTTCCCATCCTGAAGCAACGAGCCAGATGGAAACCTGTTGTTTCGCAAATGCCCGTCATCGCGTCCCGGCAACCGGAGCTTTTCAGGAACACGGTCGCGCCCATCGCCACGTCGCGGAGATCTTCAGCGGTCATGGCCTGCCGACGCGCCCTGCGCCAGATACCTTTCAAAGGCGGTCAGGGTGTGTTCGGACACATGATGTTCGATACCTTCCGCATCCAGCTCCGCCACATCCTCGGGAACGCCGACCGCGACAAGAAAAGTGACGACGGTCCGGTGCCTCGCCCGAACACGTTCCGCGAGCGCGGCGCCCGCTTCGGTCAGGAAGACGCCCCGATAGGGCCGGGACGCGGCCAACCCCTCCCGCTTCAGCCGGGAAACCGCCTTGGTCGCCGTCGGCTGGGCGACGCCCATCCTCGCCGCGATATCGGCGACGCGCGCTTCGCCCAATTCCGCATGAAGATCGCCGATCATCTCCACGTAGTCTTCCAGCAGCGCGACGGACTGCGCCTCCCGGGCGCGGGCGAATCGATCGGCCTGGCCTTCGGGATTGGCGCGCGTATCCGGCATGTGGATGGCATCTCAAGAGCTGCTTGGCAGACTTCATAGCCTAGGCTCAACCAATTCACCATGTAGAACCGCCGGCGATGTCGAGGCAAACATGGTTTGCCTCTTGTAGATGATATAGCTATGGCTATGTTCTGCCGAAGCGCGTTTTCGAGAGTTTCCATGCAGAGCCTTACGGTCAAGACCCGCAGCGGCATCGCCGACGTCCTGAGCGGAGAGCGCCCCGGCTGGCGCGGCAAGCTGCTGTTCGTCGGACCGGCCATCATCGCGTCCGTCGCCTATATGGACCCGGGCAACTACGCGACGAACATTCAGGCCGGGGCGGGATACGGCTACAAACTCCTGTGGGTCGTTCTTCTCGCGAACCTCATCGCCATGCTGTTCCAGGCGCTCTCCGCGCGACTGGGGATCGTGACCGGCCGGAACCTCGCGGAGCTGTCGAGGGACAATTTTCCGAAGCCGGTGGTGTGGATCATGTGGGCCGTCAGCGAAGTGGCGGCCATGGCCACGGATCTGGCGGAATTCCTTGGCGGGGCGATCGGTCTGGCCCTTCTGTTCGGCCTGCCGCTGTTCGTCGGGATGGTGATCACGGCCATCGTGACCTATGCGATCCTGATCTTCGAACGGCGCGGCTTCCGCCCGATGGAACTCATCATCGGCGCCATGGTCGGCGTGATCGGGCTGTCCTACCTCGCCGAGCTTCTCATCGCGCCGGTCGACTGGACGTCGGCCGGTCTCGGCATGATGCGGCCCGTGTTGCCCGACAGTGCGGCGCTGACGATCGCCGTCGGCATCATCGGCGCGACGGTCATGCCGCACGCGATCTATCTGCATTCAGGCCTCGTGCAGGCGCGCGCCGATATGCGCGACGACGCGGACCGGCGCAAGGTGCTGCGATTCTCCAATGTCGAGGTCGTCCTGGCGCTGGCCGTGGCGGGCATGATCAACGCCGCCATGGTCATCATGGCCGCCAGCGCCTTCCATCAGGGGCATTCCGAGGTGGCCGAGATCGAAACCGCGTATCACACGCTCACGCCTCTGCTGGGCGCGGCGGCGGCGGGCATGTTCCTGACCTCGCTCATCGCGTCGGGCATCTCCAGCTCGGTCGTCGGGACAATGGCGGGTCAGATGATCATGCAGGGATTTCTGCGTTTCCACGTTCCGATCTGGCTCCGCCGTCTCGTGACCATGGTTCCCGCCTTCGCGGTCGTCGGCATGGGCGTGAACGCCACGCAGGCGCTCGTCATGAGCCAGGTCGTTCTTTCGATCGCGCTGCCGGTCCCGATGATCGCCTTGATCATCTTCTCGTCACGCAAGGACCTGATGGGCGATTTCACCATCGGTCCCGCGGCGCGCGTTCTGTCAGGATTGGCCGCGTTCGCCGTCCTGGGGCTGAATTTCGTTCTGCTGGCGGGCGCGTTCGGGATCCCGATCCCGTTCCTCGCCGGATAGGGTCGAACCCGTGCCGCTACGGGCAGGAGCCCCCGGTCAGGCGACCCTGCCCTCGTAGGCGGCCTCGTAGAGATCGCGCGCGTCGTGCGCCTTGAGCGGGCGCGGGTTGCCGCCGGCGGTGGGATCGACGACGGCCATCCCGGCCATCTCGTCGAAGCGGCCGTCATCGACGCCGATCTTGTCGATCGTGTGCGGGATGCCGAGGTCGCGGCGCAGGCGCAGGACGAAATCGAGGAAGCCGGGATAGCCGCCCTCGATCCCGAGCCAGCCGGCGAGACGCTCCATCTTGTCCCAGACCGCCTCGCGGTTGAAATCCATGACATAGGGCATGAAGACCGCGTTGGTCAGGCCGTGATGGGTGTTGTAGATCGCGCCGACCGGGTGCGAGAGCGCGTGGATCGCGCCGAGGCCCTTCTGGAACGCGGTGGCGCCCATCGCGGCGGCGGAGAGCATGTTGGCGCGGGCCTCGATGTCGGAACCGTCCTGGTAGGCGGCGAGCAGGTTCTCCCGCACGAGGCGGATGCCCTCGACGGCGATGCCTTCGGCCATGGGGTGGTATGACGGCGCGCAATAGGCCTCGAGGCAATGGGCGAGCGCGTCCATGCCCGTGCCGGCGGTGATCTGCGGCGGCAGGCCGATTGTCAGTTCGGGATCGAGGATGACCTGGAGCGGGAGCATCCTCGGGTGAAAGATGACCTTCTTGGTGTGGGTCTCGACATTGGTGATGACGCCGGCGCGGCCGACCTCCGATCCGGTGCCGGCGGTGGTCGGCACGGCCACGATCGGAGCGATGCCGGCCGGGTCCGCGCGGGTCCACCAGTCGCCGACGTCCTCGAAATCCCACATCGGGCGGGTCTGGCCCTTCATGAAGGCGATGACCTTGCCCGCGTCGAGCGCGGAGCCGCCGCCGAAGGCGACGACGCCGTCATGGCCGCCCGCGCGCAGGACGGCGAGCCCGGCCTCGACGTTGGCGGCGGTCGGGTTGGGCTGGACGTCGGAGAAGACGGCGGCCTCGATGCCGGCGTCGGCCAGCGCCTCCATCGCCCCCGCCGTGATGTCGAGCGGCGCGACTCCGGGATCGGTGACGAGCAGCGGCCGGGAGATGCCGGCGGTCCGGCACGCGTCGCCGAGTTCGGATATCCGCCCGGCGCCGAAGCGGATGGCGGTCGGGAAATTCCAGTTGGCGGTCGGGCCCATGGTCAGATCTTCCGGAGATTGCGGGATGAGGGACGCGTCAGGCCGGGACGGCCGGGCGCCGGGTAGAGATGCCCGCGTCGATTCATGTGGACGGCGCCGGTCCCGACGCGCGCGTCGATCGCCTCGGCCGTGTCGAAATGGGCCGCCCGGATCCCGGACGTCGTCAGGCCGTAGACGCAGTCGTTCGTCAGGGACACGGCCCCGTCGTCGAAGATCGGAGAGACGCGTGCGATCGCGGTCATGGCCGGCGCTCCCGTCTCACGCGCGTTCGAAGCCGCGCGAGATTTCCCAGTCGGTCACGCGGCGGTCGAATTCGCTCTGCTCCCAGCGGGCGGCGTGGACGTAATGGTCCACCACGTCGTCGCCCAGAGCCGCGCGGAGCATCCTGGATTTCCGCAGCGCCTCGGCCGCGTCGCGCAGGGTGCCGGGTATCTCGCGGGCGCGGCGGTTCGTGTAGGCGTCGCCCTTGAATTCGGGTTCGAGATCCAGCCCGCGCTCGATGCCGTCGATCCCCGCCGCGATCAGCGCGGAATAGGCGAGGTAGGGGTTGAGGTCCGATCCGCCGACGCGGCATTCGACGCGCACGGATTTCGAGCTTTCGCCCACGACGCGGTAGCCGGCGGTGCGGTTGTCCATCGACCAGATCGCCTTGGTGGGCGCGAAGGTGCCGGCGGCGAAGCGCTTGTAGCTGTTGATGTTGGGCGCGAGGAAATACGTGATCGCGCCGGCGTTCGCCAGGAGTCCCGCCATGTACTGGCGCATCATCGCGGACATGCCGAGCGGCGCCGTCGGGTCGAAGAAGGCCGGCGCGCCGTTCCTGCGCCAGAGCGACTGGTGGACGTGGCTGGACGAGCCCGCCGCGCGGTCGTCGTATTTCGCCATGAAAGTAAGCGCGCGGCCCTTGAGATGGGCGATCTCCTTGCAGGCGTTCTTGACGATGACGTGGGTGTCGGCGGCGTCGAGCGCGTCGGAATAGCCGACGTTGATCTCCTCCTGGCCGGCGCTCGCCTCGCCCTTGGAGCTTTCGACCGGAATCCCCGCTGCGGTGAGGCCGGTGCGGATCGCGCGCATCACCTCCTCCTCCTTGGAGGTCTGGAAGACGTGGTAATCCTCGTTGTAGGGGCCGATCGGCGTCATGCCGCGGTAGCCGCCGCAATGGGCCTCCTCGTAGCTCTCGCGGAAGAGGAAGAACTCGAGTTCGGAGGCCATCTTGGCCTCCAGCCCCATGTCGTCGAGCCGCGCGATCTGGCGGCGCAGCATCGCGCGCGGGGAATGCGGCACGTCGGCATGGGTGTGGTGATCCTGCACGTCGCAGAGCACCAGCGCGGTACCTTCGAGCCACGGCACGCGGCGCAACGTCGAGAGGTCGGGCTTCATGACGTAGTCGCCGTAGCCGGACTGCCAGCTGGTCGCCTTGTAACCGGGGACGGGCTCCATCTCGAAGTCGGTCGCCAGAAGGTAATTGCAGCTGTGGGTCTCGGCATGGGCGCTCTTGAGGAAGAACTCCGCCTGGAAGCGCTTGCCCATCAGGCGCCCCTGCATGTCGATCTGGGCCACGACGACCGTGTCGATAGTCCCTTCGACGACGGCCTGCGCCAGGTCGTCGAGCGTCAGTCTTGCCTGCATCGACCCCTCCCCGAGGCTCGGGCTCCGCGCCCCTTCGGGACGTCCGGAACACGCTAGACAGCGGCCAGATGGCTGGCAAGAGCGATCCGGCGCGGAGGGTTCATGCCGGAACGGAGCGTCAGCGGCCCAGAAAAGGACCGCGAGCGGCACCGGCGATACGGCGATCGCGACGGTCAGAAGAAACGGCAGCGGCGCGAAGAGCCCGCTCATCCCCGCCATCATCGAGATCCCGCCGCCGCCGCCGATCAGGAAATTGCCCGGGACGTTTATCGCGATGAGGATCGCGATGTAGCGGTACCGCGTCGCGAGACGCACCATCCAAGGCGAGCCGCCCTCCGTCAGCCGCGCCATCTTGGCCTCGCGCGAAAGCGCGGCGGTCGCCTCCAGCGCTTTCGCCGCCCTGTTCAGCCGGACCGAGCGCAGCGCCCGCGCGACCGTCGGCGCCGGGACCAGACGGCCGATGACATAGGCCAGCATGAGCGCCGTGACGGTCGCGCAATAGACCAGCGGCGCGATCGCCGCGCCGAAGACCGTGAGCATGGTCAGACCGATCTCGGCTCCCGGCACGAAGGGGATGGCGAGAAGGACGACGAAGACCGCGGTCGCGACGAGGATCATCCGATGCACGGCGATCTCGTTGTCGGGCATGACATGCATATCCAACGCCTCGCGGATCGCCGAGCTGACCCAGGTCGCGACGATGACGGCGAAAACGAGGACCGAGAGCCTGACCGCGATCCCGGGCGCGGTCATTCGGTCGGGTTCGCGGCCCGTCGCTCCGGCGCGGCGACGAGCTCGCCCTCGAAGGCCGCGCGGCGTTCGACCGTCCAATAGAGGCGCTCCACCTTCCAGTGAGCCGTGCCTTCGATCCGGTCGCCGGTGACGCGGCCCTCCCAGCGGACCGATTGCGGCGCGTCGGAGCAGGCCATGTCGACCACGAACGAGATCGCGTCCCCCTCGGCCCGCGTGTAGTACGGCGCCGCGCCGAAGTCGCAGGCGCGCTGGCACTCCTCGGAGAAGAACGTGCCGTCCGCGAAAGTCTTGCGGTCGGAGAACCTCCTGTCCGAACCCTCGATGTCGATCGTGGAGACGAAGACCAGCCCGTCGAGCGCTCCCCGCGCCGCATCGGTGCTTCGCCCGCCCTCCGGGGCGCCGGCGGCCGGCAGGGCGAGCGACGCCATCAGCACGGCCGGAAGAGCACAGGCGAAACGCGACATGGCACACCCCTTCCCCAATGGCGGCATCATGCGGGACGAACGCGGGATCGCCTAGAGTTTTCGGAGCGTGTTCAATTCGGATCCGTCGGGCGGCCGGGTCGCGGGCGGCCTAGAGGCAAGTGCCGTCGATCACCACGCCGCCGTCGCCGCCGTCGTCGCAGCGGGATCCCTCGCGCGTGCAACCCCCAAGAAGCAGTCCCGAGATCAGAATGATTGCGATCGACGCGCGCATGGCCGGCTCCCCCGAGGTTGAACGTTCGCAGACGCGCGCAGCTTCCGCGATACGGGGGCGCGGGATCAAGGGGCAAGTCGCCGCGTCATCGGGCGACGGCCTCGGCGCCATGAAGAACCATGATCCCGATCGCGACGGTCGCGGCCATCGAGAGGCAGCCGAGGACGATTCCGGCGAAGGTGACCAGTCCGTCCCGCTCCACGATGCCGATTCCCGAGATCAGCAGCGAGGTCGCGAGAAGCCAGGTGCTGACCGGCACGGGAAGGAACAGCGCGAGCGAGACCACGAGGAGGAAGACGCCGAGGAGGCGTTCCTGGAACGCCGAGAACATCGCGGGCAGGCGCGGCGCGGTCATGCGCTCGATGGGCCGCATCAGCGGACCCAGCCGAAGCACGAGCTTCTGGAACGACCGGCGGTTGAAGGTCCGCCGCATGACGAGGTCGGGCAGTCGGACGCGCTCCATCCCGAGCGCCATCTGCGCCGTCACGAGGATCAGCGGCAGCGACGTGACCATGTTCGCGCCGATGGGAAGCGGGATCAGGTTGAGCAGCGCGAAGACGATCACGCACCAGCCGAAGGACCGGTCGCCCAGCGTCTCCATGAGTTCGCGGACGCTCATCCGCTCGAAGGCTGCGGGGCCTCCCGCGGCGCGCACGAGCCGGCGCGAGAGCGGCCGGCGGAACGGGTTGGGCAGATTGATCACGGGCGGCCCTGCGGGACTGACCGCGCCGGAACGGGGCGGACGCGGGTCAGTCTGTTGCCCGGGCCGTCGAAAGGCAAGCCGGAGCGCGGCTCAGGCCGGGCGGTCCCAGGTCGGATGGAAGCGGCCGGCGGGCGACAGGGTGAAGATCTCGACGCCGGTCTCGGTGACGCCGACGGAATGCTCGAACTGCGCCGAGAGCGAGCGGTCGCGGGTGACGGCGGTCCAGTCGTCGTCGAGCACCTTGGTCTCGGGGCGGCCGAGATTGATCATCGGCTCGATGGTGAAGAACATGCCGGGTTCCAGCCTGGCGCCCGAGCCCGGCCGGCCATAATGCAGCACGTTGGGCGCGGAGTGGAACACGCGGCCGAGCCCGTGACCGCAGAAATCCCGCACGACCGAACAGCGCAGCAACTCGGCGTGGCGCTGGATCGCGGCGCCGATGTCGCCGAAGGTGTTTCCGGGTCTGACCTGCTCGATGCCGAGCATCAGCGCCTCGTAGGTGATGTCGATCAGACGCTCGGCCTTGCGGTTCGGCGTGCCCGCCACGTACATCCGGCTGGTGTCGCCGAACCAGCCGTCGACGATCACCGTGACGTCGATGTTGAGGATGTCGCCGTCGCGGAGCTTGGGCGACGGCGCGCCGGCGGTGCGCTCGCGGCTCGGGATGCCGTGGCAGACGACGTTGTTGATCGAGATGCAGGACGCGTGCCGGTAGCCCTTGTAGCCGACGGTCGCGGAGGTGGCGCCGGCCTCGCGGATCATGTCCTGGATCAGGCCGTCGAGGTCGAGCGTGAACGCGTCCGGGACGACGTGCGGCGCGATCCTGTCGAGGATGTCCGCGGCGACGGCGCCGGCCCGGCGCATGCCCTCGAAATCCTCGGCGACATGGATGCGGATGCCGTCACGATTGAGGCGGCCGATGAGCGATCCGTCCAAGGCTGGGTCTCCTGCTGGCATGGAGAGGATGTAGCGTCTGGGACGAGGCTTTGCAAACCCGCGGAACGGCGCGCGGCGACACGCGTGACGCTTTTGCCAAGTTGTTGATTCCAAATCACGATTGGAATCGCGTTAGTGTCAGATTAACCCGTGTCGCGCGGGGATGATGGACTGCGGGCGGCTGAAATTCCGGCTTGGCCGCCAATCCGGCTCGTGCGAACTGCCGCGGAGACGTCCTGTTTTGGCCCATGCGTCCTTCATGGCGCATTCGTGGGCCCGATCACGTGGACGCGGGGCATTCGATCAAGACGCGGCGAACGTTCCCGATCGGGCCGAGGCAGCCGACGCGTTCGCGGCGGCGGTCGCCCGCCTCTCAGGCCGGTTCGGGTTGCTTGCCGAGGATGATCATCGCGAGGATCTCGTCCTCGGTGACGTCGGCGACGTTGACCGTGCCCACAAGCTGGCCGTTTTTCATCACGCTGGCCCGGTCGCAGAGATTCTTCACCTGCCGAACGTCGTGGTCGATCAGGAAGATGCCCAGACCCTGGCGTTTCAGTTCCTCGACAAGCTCGGCGACCATCCGGGTCTCCTGCGGCCCGAGCGCCGCCGTGGGCTCGTCCATGATCAGGATCTTGGCGTTGAAATAGACCGCTCTCGCGATCGCCACCGACTGCCGCTGTCCGCCCGAGAGCGCCTTGACCGGGGCATGGAACTTCTGGAAGTTCGGATTGAGCCGCTTCATGATGGTGCGCGTCTCGGCTTCCATCTGGTCGTCATCGACGAATCCGAGCTTCGTGACGAGTTCCCGGCCCAGGAACAGGTTCGAGGACGCGTCCAGATTGTCCGCGAGCGCCAGCGTCTGGTAGATCGTCTCGATGTTGTAGCGCCGCGCGTCGCGCGGATTGTTGATCGTCGCCGGCTCGCCGTTGATCAGGATCTCGCCGCCGTCGCGTCTGTAGGCGCCGGACAGGATCTTCATCAGGCAGGACTTGCCGGCGCCGTTGTGTCCCAGCACGCCGACGACCTCGCCGGGATGCAGATCGACGCTCACGTCGTCGACCGCGTGGATGCCGCCGAAGCTGAGGGAGATGTTCTTCATCTCGACGAGTGGAGCGCCTTTGCTCATGCTCCGGCCCTCCGGCGGTAGAACATGTCGATGAGAACCGCGAGAACCAGGACGACGCCGACCACGATGGCCTGCAGCGGCGCGTCGACGCCGACCATGGCCATGCCGGACTGAAGGCTCTGCATGATCAGCGCTCCGATCACCGCGCCGTAGATCGTGCCGATGCCGCCGGACAGCGCGGTGCCGCCGATCACGGCGGCGGCGATCACGCGCAGCTCGTCGAGGGTGCCCAGATCGTTGCCGACGGCGCCGAGCCGGGCGCTGGCGATGACGGAGGCGATGGCGGTCAGCGCTCCCATCACGGCGAAGATCTTGACGGTCAGGAACCGCGTGTTGATGCCCGACAGCTCCGCGGCGTCGGGATTGCCGCCGGTCGCGAAGACGTATCGTCCGAATCTCGTGCGAAGCGAGACGACCGTCATCACCAGAGCGACCACGAGCAGGATCACCACGGGAATGGCGATGCCGTGCGCGAGGTTCGCGCCGCCCTCCGGTATCGGCAGCCCTTTGGCCGCCAGAATCCGCTCCGCCGCGCGTTCCGGAATGGGGTAGGCGTTCATCACCGCCGTGAAGCCGAGCGCGCAGACGGCGATGATGCCCGCGACCGTCAGTTCCGCCCAGAGAGGTTTGATCGGAAACCCGTGCCGCGCCTTGCGGCGACGGGAAAGGAACAGGACGCCGATGCCGGCGACCGTCGCCGCGATGCCGAGCAGCCAGCTCAGCCGCGTCCCGAGGGTCCCCTCCGCGCCGCCGCCCAGAAGCGCGAAGGTCGGATCGAGCGGCGCGACCGTCTGTCCTCCCGTCACCCACCACGCGGCGCCGCGCCAGACCAGCAGCCCGCCCAGCGTCACGATGAAGGCGGGAATGCCCATGTAGCCGATGAGCCAGCCCTGAAAGCCTCCGATGATCACTCCGGCGATCACTCCGGCGATCACCGCGAAGATCCAGATCAGGCCGCTGCCCTGCCCCAGGAGGTCCGGCAAGATGTTGAGCTGGAGCGTGCCCATGATCATGCCGATGAAGCCCAGCATCGATCCTACGCTCAGGTCGATGTTGCGGGTCACGATCACGAACACCATTCCGGTCGCCATGACGGCGACGGATGACGCCTGCACCGAAAGGTTGAACAGGTTGCGCGGCGTCAGAAACCTTCCGCCGGTGGTCAAGTCGAAAACCAGCCAGATGACCACCAAGGCGCCGATCATGCCCAGCAGCCGGATGTCGATCTCAAGGGATTTCAGCACCTTGCCTACAGCGCTCATCGATTGTGCCTCGATCGTGCGACGATGCCGCCGCGCCGGATCACGGTGACCGGCATGTGAGGAAAGCCGGGCGGGGAATACCCCGCCCGGTCTCATCGGATCAGTCGCAGGCCGCGACCGACCCCGCCGGCACGCTGGCGCAAAGCTCGTCCTTGCTGATCCAGCCCGCATCGACGACGACGTCGAGATTGTCGGCGGTGATCGGGACCGGCGTCAGCAGGATGGCGTTCATGTCGTTGCCCCCGGGGGTCGTGAACTTTCCGGCCCCTTCTATTTCATCCAGAGGGGTTCCGCCCGCCAGGGCCGCGGCGATCTCGCCCGCGGCCTTGCCCAGCTCGCGCGCGTCCTTCCACACCGAGACCGTCTGGGTTCCGAGCGCGATCCGGTTGAGAGCCGCCTTGTCGCCGTCCTGTCCGGAGACCGGAATGCCCTCCATGCCCTGCGCCGTCAAAGCCGCGACCACGCCGCCGGCCGTGCCGTCGTTCGACGCGACCACCGCGTCGACATTGTTGTCGTTCGCGGTGAGGATCTGCTCCATGTTGCGCTGCGCGTTGGCGGGCAGCCAGCCGTCGGTATACGCTTCGCCGACGATGGTGATGTCGCCCGCGTCGATCGCCGACTGCAGGACCTCCTGCTGGCCGCCACGCAGGAAGTCGGCGTTCGCGTCGGACGAGGACCCCTTGATCATGACGTAATTGCCCTCGGGCTGCTGGGCGAGCACCTCGCGGGCCTGCATCCGCCCGACCTCGACGTTGTCGAACGTCAGGTAGAAGGTCCGGGGGTCTTCGATCAGCCGGTCGTATGCGATGACCGGGATGCCCTCGTTGGCCGCCGCGTCGACGGCGGGACCGGCGGCCGCCGCGTCCTGCGCGAGGATGATCAGAGCGTCCGCGCCGCTGGCGATCAGGCTCTCGACATCGGCGAGCTGCTTCGACGACGAGGACTGCGCGTCCGCGGAGATGTATGTCGCGCCGGCGGCCTCGAGCGCCGCTTTGATCGCGGCCTCGTCGGTCTTCCAGCGCTCCTCCTGGAAATTCGACCAGCTCACGCCGACCGTCAGGTCCTGCGCGAACGCCGTTGTCGCGAGACCGGACGCCAGAATCGCGGCGGCCATCAGATTAAGGGATTTCATGCGTTTTCCTCCTTGTTGCGGCATGATCAGGCCATTGCCCCGCGCATTTTTCTTCCGGAGAGATCCGACCGGCGAGGCTTCTGCGCCAAGCATCCAATTCTCCGTGTTGAATGTCAAACACTTATGGCGAGACGTGCCGCCTCGCGCCTCGAGCCGATGCCGTTTTCCACGCTTGTCAGGTCCGGCTTCCGCGGCGGCCGTTCCTCAGCGCTCGTCGCGCGCCCCGTCCTCGTCTAAGGTGTCATGACGCGGAAGGAATTTGCCGCGAATGAGAGCTTTGCGACGTTTCCGCTGGCGGGCGCCGGGCCCGGCCCGGGCGGGAACGCGTCCCTCGGAGAACCATGATGCGTCACGAACGCGCCGCCGCAGGCACTCGATGTTCCTCGATTTCCTTGTTCGGACGCGATCGCGGCTCCCCGTCCCGTCGTCCCGTCCGATCGACGGCATCGTCGGGATCGCCCGCCATTCGGCTTGACCTCGCGATCCTCGCCCTGGCGCTGCTCGCCGCCCCGGCGTCCGCGGCGCCTCGTTTCGAGCCGATCGATACGGCGAGCCGACACGCCTATACCGGCGGCTGGGAGCATTTCGTGGGCGGCGGGGTCGCGGTGTTCGATTGCGACGGCGACCGCCTGCCGGAGATTTTCATGGCGGGAGGGTCGTCCCGGTCGGTGCTGTTGCGCAACCGATCTGACCGGGGAGGGCCGATGCGGTTTGCGGAGGACACGCCCGACGCGCTGAAGCTGGAAGGCGTCACCGGGGCGTACCCGCTCGACATCGACGGGGACGCGATCCTCGATCTGGCCGTGCTGCGGGTCGGACCCGACCTGCTTCTGCGCGGACAGGGCGGCTGCGCGTTCGCGCCGTTCGAGGATCTGGGCTTCGAGAGCGGCGATTGGTGGTCCACGGCCTTTTCCGCCACATGGGAGGGAGCGAACGTTCTTCCCACGCTCGCGGTCGGCACCTATGTGGACCGCGCCGATCCGGACGGGCCGTTCGAGGCCTGCGACGCGCCGCGGCTCTACCGGCCGGACGGCGCGATCTATCGCGCTCCACTGGAACTGAGACCCGGCTTCTGCGCGCTTTCGGCGCTGTTTTCGGACTGGGGACATCGCGGGCGGCAGGATCTGCGGCTTTCGAACGACAGGCATTACTATGTGACCGAAGGGGCCGAACAGCTCTGGGCGATGGAAGCGGCGCCGCGGCTCTACGGGCCCGAGGACGGCTGGCAGACGCACCGGCTCTGGGGAATGGGGATCGCGAGCCGGGACCTCGACGGCGACGGCCTGCCCGAGGTCCTCCTGACCTCCATGGCCGATCAGAAGCTCCAGTCCCTGGCCGGGCCCGGGCCGCATTTCGTGGACGCGCCTTATGATCGGGGCACGACCGCGCAGATGCCCTATGCGGGCGATGACGGTCGTCCGTCGACGGGCTGGCACGCCGCGTTCGGGGACGTGGATCTGGACGGGCGCGACGACCTGTTCATCGCCAAGGGCAATGTCGAGCAGATGCCGTCGAACGCGATGTTCGACCCCAACAACCTGTTGATGCAGGGGCCGGACGGGCGTTTCTCCGAGGCCGGTCAGGTGGCCGGGATCGCGAACGGGGCCAAGTCGAGGGGTGCGGCGCTGGTCGATCTCGACATCGACGGGCGGCTCGATCTGGTGGTGGTCAACCGGGGCGCGCCGTTCGAGATCTATCGCAACGAGACGCCGGTGGAAGGAAACTGGGTGGAGCTGCTCCCCGTCCAGGACGCGCCGAACCGGTTCGCCGTGGGCGGCTGGATCGAGATCGCGCTGGGAGAGCGCCGGATCTGGCGCGAGCTGACCGTTGGCGGCGGTCATGCCGGCGGCGCGGCTGGCCCCGAGCATGTCGGACTGGGTCCGGTCGACGAGGTGCGGGTGCGGGTCCATTGGCCGGACGGCGAGACGAGCGGCTGGACCGAACTGGAAGCCGACCGCGCCTGGACGCTTGAACGGCACGGATCGGATCTCAGGGTCGAGGCATTCTAGCAGCCGGCACGGTCCTCGGCGCACATCCGACGTCGCCTCCGCCCCGTTCAGGGCATGGGCACTGGCAGGCCGCTTGGAACGGCGGCGGGAATGCCCGTCCGGCCGGTCTCGGCCGCGGGGTCGGTGAGCGCGCCGAGGAAAGCGATGATCTCGGTGATCTCGCCGTCCGAGAGGGTTTGCGGGGGCAAAGTGTTCGCGGCGGCGATGGCGTCGACCTCGGCGGGCGAGTCGAGGATCGCGAAATCCGGCGCCGGCACGTCGAGATCCGGCAGGATGGCCTGGGTCCTGTCATAGGCGCGCAGCGACGCGACGGGATCGAGATGGTGGCGGATGACGCCGTCAAGCGTCGCGTAGGCGCCGTCGTGCCCGTAGGGCGCGGTGCGGGTGACATGGCGCAGCGACGGGGTCCGGAAAGCGTACGCGTCCGCGGCGCGTCCCGTCACCCGCATCCGCCCGATGTCGCGCTGGTGGGTTTCGAAGCGCTCGGCTTTGCCCGGTCCGATCTGCGGCATGGCGATCGCGTGAAAATCATGGTCGGTCTGGAACTGGCCCGAGTGGCAGACGTCGCAGCCCGCCTTGCCGTAGAACAGCTCCATTCCCCGCGCGGCCGCGCCGGTCAACGGGGCGCCGCCGCGCAGGTGGATGTCGAACGGGCTGTCGTCGGCCCGCCATTCCTCGGCGATGAAGGCGGCCAGCGCGTCGGAGATCGCCGTGAAGGTCACAGGTTCGCCCGGGGCGAACGCATCGAAACCGTCACGATAGGCGGGAATGGCCGCGACCCGCTCCGACAGACGATCCCAGGCGCCGCCCGGAAGCGAAAGGAACCCCTGGCGGACCGCCTGCGCGACGGGGTTCTCGGCGTAATGGCCGGCCATCTCGTCGGGGGAAAGGACGGGGAACATGGACTGCGCCGAAAGCACTCCGGAGAAGCCTTCCGTCATGGCATCCTCGAGCGGCGTGCGAAGACCCGAGGCGCGGGAGGGGTCGGTTTCGAGCCGGCCGTCGTGAAACATCGTTACGAATTCGGCGGCCCCTAGGTTGAAAAGCCCCGGCGCGTTGCGCGGGATCCGCTGCTCGGGCGGGTTCGCGAGGTCGGCTCGACGGGCGGGGCCGAGCCCGGCGCCACCGTCGCCGATGCCCAGCGACACGCCGTCACCTGTCCCGAACGCCGGATGGTGGCAGGTCGCGCAGGCGACCTCGCCGTTCCCGGACAGGACCGGGTCATAGAACAGCAGCCGCCCGAGCGCGACCTCGCGCCCGTCCCGCGGCGGGAATGACGCGTCGGCCCTTGGCGGAGGGCCGGCGGAAGCGGCGCCGCCAAGGGCCAGCAGAGCGAGGAGGAAGGCGGCGCGGAGGGAGCGCGCGCCGTTCGCCTGTCCCGCGATGTGGGTCAGGGCGGGGTTGAGGCGGACGTGAAACACCGTTCGGGCCTCTTGCGAGTGTGATCCCGCCACGTTTGAGTGGGCGGGGCTGGGCCGCCATGCGCTCCATGGCGGCCGGTGAACCACAGCCTATCGCGGAATGCGGGCGGCGTGAATTGTCGAAGCCTTCGACGCGGGCGAAGAGAACCCTTCTTTGTCTCCGTCGGACACTCCTCGTTTTGGCTCGAACGCCTGTCATGGGTGTCCACTCGATCGGGGCGGGATCACGCCGGGATTGGCGCGACGGGCGGTGACCGCGCGCCCGTCTTCGAGCATGACGTCGGCGGGGAATCGTTTATACCGGCGGATCAGAATGACGCGGACCAGCGGGCGGGCGAGTTCCATGCCCGGTCATCGGCCCGCGCGCCAGCCGAGGACGAGCCGCAGATGCCCAATCCCACCGCCGCCATGCTGACCATCGGGGACGAGATCCTGGCGGGACGCACCCAGGACACCAACATGCCGCATCTGGCCCGCGCGCTGGCGGAAGCCGGGATCGACCTGCGCGAGACGCGGGTGGTGGGGGACGTGGCCGACGAGATCGTGGCGGCGGTCAACGCGCTCCGGGCGCGGTGGGATCACGTCTTCACCTCCGGCGGGATCGGGCCGACCCATGACGACATCACGGCGGACTGCGTGGCGGCGGCGTTCGGGGTGGGGATCGACGTGCGCGAGGACGCCCGCGCGATTCTGGCCTCGAACTACGCTGATCCGGAGAAGGACCTGAACCCGGCGCGGCTGCGCATGGCGCGGGTGCCGGACGGGGCGACGCTGATCGACAATCCGGTGTCGAAGGCGCCGGGCTTCACGATCGGCAACGTGCACGTCATGGCCGGGGTGCCGTCGGTCTTCAAGGCGATGGTCGCGGGGCTGGTTCCGACGCTGACCGGCGGCGCGCCGCTCCTGAGCGCGACGCTGCGGGTGGACGTGCCGGAAGGGGTGATCGCGGGGCCGCTGCGCGAGATCGCCGAGGCCCATCCGGCGGTGAGCATCGGGTGCTATCCGTTCAACATGGGCGGGGCGCTCGGGGCGAATCTGGTCGCGCGGGCGACGGACGCGGCGGCGCTCGAAGCGGCGATGGACGCGCTCGGCCGGATGGCCGCGGAGATGGCCGCCGCGCGCTGATCCGCGCCTTGCATGGCGCGTTCGCCGCCGCGATAGTGCGGAGGCGGACGCGCGGCAGGGAGGCACGGCTCGGCGGATGGAAGGTCTCGATCTCGTCAACACCGCGATTTTCATCGGCGCGGCGCTGGTCCTGATCGGCATCTTCTCGAGCCTGGTGGCGACGCGGTTCGGCGCGCCTCTGCTCCTGGTGTTCCTCGTGCTGGGCATGCTCGCGGGCGAGGACGGACCCGGCGGGTTGGCGTTCAGCGACTATTCCACGACGTATCTGGTCGGCTCCATCGCGTTGTCGGTGATCCTGTTCGATGGCGGGCTCAGGACGCGGCTCTCGGTGTTCCGCGGAGTGCTGGCGCCCGCGATGCTGATGGCGACGCTCGGCGTCGTGATCACGGCCGGAGTGGCCGGGCTGGCGGCCTGGGCGGCGCTGGACCTCTCGCCGCTCGAGGCGTTCCTTCTGGGCGCGATCATCGCCTCGACCGACGCGGCGGCGGTTTTCTTCCTGCTGCGGACGGGCGGTCTGCGGCTCCAGACCCGGGTGGGGTCGACGCTCGAGATCGAGAGCGGCACCAACGATCCCATCGCGGTGTTTCTCGTGATCATCCTGACGGAGGTGATCCTCGCGGGGGGCGGCGCCACGACGCTGGATCTCGCGATGCGGCTGGGTCAGCAGGCGGTCATCGGCGCGGCCGCCGGCGTCGTCGGCGGCTGGGCCGCCGTGCTGGTCCTCAACCGCATCGCTATGCCGGGCGGGCTGCACCCGCTCTTCGTGGTCTCGACGGCGGTTCTGATCGCGGCTGGGACGAACCTGGCCGGCGGCAGCGGCCTGCTCGCGGTCTACGTCGCGGGTCTGGTGATGGCGAACCGGCCGACGCGGGCCTATCCGTCGATCGTGGGATTCCACGACGCGGTGACGTGGCTCTCGCAGATCGTGATGTTCCTCGTGCTGGGCCTTCTGGTCACGCCGAGCACGCTCTGGAACTACGCGTTGCCGGGGGTGTTCGTGGCGGTCGTGCTGACCTTCGTCGCGCGGCCGCTCGCCGTTTGGCTGTGCCTGACGCCGTTCGGGTTCGGGCGGAGGGAGAAGCTCTTCGTCTCGTGGGTCGGTCTGCGCGGGGCGGTGTCGATCTTTCTCGCGGCGATCCCGACGCTCGCCGGGGTGCCGCATTCGGAGACCTTCTTCAACGTGGCGTTCTTCGTGGTCCTGCTGTCGCTGACGGTGCAGGGCTCGACGCTGACGGCGGCGGCGCGGCGGCTCGGCGTGGCGCTCAGGGGGACGACGCGGAGCGTCAGCCGCATCGAGATCGACATTCCGGGTCAGGTCGAGCAGGAGATCGTCGGCTATCCGGTGACCGCCGACAGCGTGATCCTGGGCCTGTCGCGACTGCCGGGCTGGGCCCGGCTGCTGATGGTGGTGCGCGAGGGGCATATCGTCGACGCGGCGAACGCGGGCGGACTGGACGCGGGCGACTACGCCTATTTTCTCGTGCCGCGCGAGCGTCTGAACCGGCTCGACAGCCTGTTCCGCGAAAGCCCGGACGTGGCGCGCCGCCTCGGGCTGATGTTCGGCGAGATGCCGATCCGGGGCGAGACGGAGCTCGGCGAGGTGGCGTCGTTCTACGGGCTCGATTTCGGCGGGGCGGATCCGGCGACGCATATCGCGGACTGGATCGCGCAGCGCATGGACGGCCCGCCGGTTCTGGACGCGGCGGTGGCGATCCCGGGCGCGCGACTGGTGGCGCGGCGGCTGGAATCGGGGCGGGTCGCGGCGGTCGGCCTCCAGCTCGACGAGATGCTGAAGGTGGAGCCGGACGAGAAGCTGCTCGACAGTCTGGAGGAGGCGCATGACGCGCTGAGCGGGATCCGGCGCTGGTTTCGGCGGATGAACCCGAGGCGCAGACCGGGGTGAACCGCGATGCGGCTTTGACCGGGTTCGGGCGCGCGGATATACGGACGGGCGCGCGGGCGTGGCGGAATGGTAGACGCATGGGACTTAAAATCCCTGGGGCGAAAGCCCGTGCCGGTTCAAGTCCGGCCGCCCGTACCAGCCGCCGGTCCTGATCGACCCCCGCGCGGCGGACGGAGCAGCCGTCTCCTTCCGGGCGAGCGGCGTGGCGGCGTTTCATCTCGCTTCACGAGCGTAATAAGAGTATCATCCGATCCGTTTCATGCAGGTGATTACAAACCGCCCGACGGGCGCGGCCCCCGAAAAGACAGCACGGCGCGCGGAGGTCATCCGCGCCAGACTGGCGGTCAAGCCGCTGTTCCGTCGCGCGACAAAGGAGGATACTTTCGTGCCCGACGATCAGATGATCTCTGCGAATGATATCGCCTGCTGCCCCGAGCTGGCTTCGGAACAATGCTGCGAAAGGCTCCAGTTCACCTACAGGTTGCGAAACGAGGTGCTGGACAACGTGACGGTGGAGGTTTCCATCGTCGCGGAACTGGAGCGGTGCCCCGGGCCGCTCGCGCTGGGCGACGTGGTCTATTCGACCACGCTTCTGCCGGGAGAGAAGGTCCGGCTGAACACGTCGAGCCGGAACACGCGCTTCACCTATGACAGCGAGTCGGAGGTGAGCTACCGCCACGAGCAGTCTTCCGAGGAGACGTATTACATGTCCTCGATGGACCGCTTCATGTCCGACCTGACGGTGCGCGACACCGCCTCGGGAGGCCAGCAGAGCCAGAGCGATTTCGAGGTCGATTCCAGCGGCTCCTACGCCTCGATCGGATTCGCCGGAGGCGGCAGCGTCAACGTCGACGGCCAATTCAACAGCGCGAGCAGTTTCGACTTCATGCGCGAGCTGTCGCGGCACGCGGAATCCTCGCACGAGCGATCGGTTCAGGCGACCCGGGCGGCGAACTCGGTCCAGTTCGGCGAGGTCCAG
Organism: uncultured Alphaproteobacteria bacterium; assembly: GCA_963798765.1. Lineage (GTDB taxonomy): Bacteria > Pseudomonadota > Alphaproteobacteria > Rhodobacterales > Rhodobacteraceae > Amaricoccus. The sequence goes on from CAWCUP010000020.1 coordinate 849,607, forward strand.
AGCCGCAGCCACGCCGAGGGCGAGTCCGAAAGCGCCTACGAGGCCGCGACACGGGTGTTCGAGAACCGCAACGCCTGCCACGCCGTGACCTATTTCGCCTATCAGCTGGTCAAGCGGCAGACGCTCAAGTTCACCATAAAGTCGGTGCTCCGGCGCGTGGTCGATCCGGCCGGGAACACCGCCGCTGAGCCGCGGCCGATCCGTCCGGCGAACGGCGTGGCGGTGCTTCCGAACGGGATACTGGCCACCGCCGCGGCGCGGGTGGAGGTCGAGACGGCCGGCCGCACGAGCGCCGAGGCGCGGCGCGAGAACCTCGTGGGCGGCCTGACCGGGATCGGCAACTTCTCCGGCGTCGCGACGCAGCCGCGGTTCACGCTGGCGACCCGCGTCGAGGTCGCGGCGGCGGCGCGCCCGATCCCGGCCGACGTGCGGGAGAAGGCACTTCGGGCCGTCGATGAGGATCTGGTCAAGGCCGGCGTGCTGGAAAAAGTGGGCGGACAGGTCTCGCCGCGCCTTCAGGCGGAGCTCGGCTTCGAGCGCGTGAGCTGTCTGCCAACGCAGGCTATCATGGTGAAGGGCTGCCTCGACCGGTGCAGCGTCTGCGAGGAGGCGCTGCAGAAGTCGATCGGGCTCGATCTGGAGCGGAAGGACCTGGAGAACCAGCTGCTCCGGCGCCGGATCGAGCTGCTGGAGAAAAGCCAGGAGTACCGCTGCTGCCCGGTCGGCGAGGCGGAGGAGGAAGAGGCCTGACGCCGGGGCCGGATCAGTCCACGACCCGCAGCGTCAGATTGATCCGGCCGCCCTGCGGCAGAAGTGTCGAGCCGCCGAAACGGATGCGGTCGATGCCGTGGTATGCGCGGCGGGCGGGGCCGCCCATGATCACGACGTCGCCGCTTTCGAGGAGGATCGAGGCGGTGGGGTCGGAGCGGGCGGGGCCGCCCATGCGGAAAAGGCCGGGATCGCCGAGGCTGATCGAAAGGACCGGCCAGGTGTAATCCGCCTCGTCGGCGTCGCGGTGCAGGCCCATTCGGGCCTTGGCGCCGTACCAGTTGACGAGGCAGCAATCGGGATCGCGCGTGTCTGAAACCATGTCGCGCCAGATCGCGAGGACGCTCCCGGGGATCGGCGGCCAAGGCGTGCCGGAGGGGTGGCGGTCGACGTAGCGATAGCCTTTGCGGTCGGTGAACCAGCCGTATTTTCCGGCCGAGGTCATGCGCACGCTCATCGGTTTGCCCCAGGGCGTGAGGGGCGCGAAGAGCGGCGCGGCCTCCACGACCGCGCGGATGTCGTCGACCATCCGGCTCTGGCCGGCGGCGTCGAGTCGCCCCTTGTGGACACGGAATCCGTTGATCTCGATCATTCCGGGTGCTTTCTCAGTCGGCGATCATGTCGGTCGCAACGGTCATCTGGGACCAGCCACGGGGAAAAACCATGATGCGGATCACAAGCGCCTTATCTTTCGCGGCACTGGTCGCCGTCTCGTCGGCCGGCGGCGCGTCGGCGCAGGACGTGGCCGACACGATCTATCGCGGCGGGCCGATCCTGACCATCGACGACGACATGCCGCGCGTCGAGGCGGTGGCGGTGAAGGACGGGCGGATCATCGCGGCGGGCGCGGGCGCGGACGTGATGGCGCACGAGGGGGACGGAACGGCGATTTTCGAGCTCGACGGCCGCGCGATGCTGCCGGGCTTCGTGGACAGTCACGGGCATGTGGTGATGGGCGGGCTCCAGGCGCTGTCGGCGAATCTGCTCGCGCCGCCGGATGGCGAGGTGACGGACATCCCGGCGCTGCAGGACACGCTGCGCGCCTGGAGCGCGGAAAACGCGTCGACGGTGGAGGCGGTGAACCTGATCGTCGGTTTCGGCTACGACGATGCGCAGCTCGCGGAGCTGCGTCACCCGACGCGCGACGATCTCGACTCGGTCTCGACCGAAGTGCCGATCCTCATCGTGCACCAGTCGGGCCATTTCGGCGTCGCGAACTCGACGGCGCTCGAGCTGGCGGGCATCGGCGCCGACACGCCGGACCCGGCCGGCGGCGTCATCCGGCGGCGCGCCGACGGGACGCCGGACGGCGTTCTGGAGGAGAACGCCTTCTTCGGCGCGCTCGGAAAGCTGCTCGGCGGCCTCGGCGAGCGGGAGTTCAGGGAATTCGTGCGGGCGGGATCGGAGCTCTGGGCCCGCTTCGGCTACACGACGGCGCAGGAGGGCCGCGCCCTGCCCGGTACGGTCGGCGTGCTGCGGAGCGTGGCCGACGAGGGCGGGCTTCCCGTCGACGTGGCGGTCTACGTGGACGTCCTGGTCGATCGGGATTTCATCATGGCGAACGTCTCGGACACCTATGAGAACCGCCTGCGGGTGGCCGGCGCGAAGCTGACCATCGACGGCTCCCCGCAGGGCTTCACCGCATTGCGTGACCGGCCGTATTACGATCCGGTGGGCGAATATCCGGCAGGGTACAAGGGCTACAGCTCCGCGACGGTGGATCAGGTGGTCGACGCGGTGGAGTGGGCGTTCGCCAACGACATCCAGATCATGACCCATTCCAACGGCGAGGGCGCGTCGGACATGTTCCTGGCGGCGATCGACGCGGCGACGGAGGCTCACGGCGCGGCGGACCGGCGGCCGGTGCTGATCCACGGCCAGTTTCTGCGCGAGGACCAGATGGATTCGCTGAAGCGGCTCGGGGTGTTTCCGTCGCTGTTCCCGATGCACACCTTTTACTGGGGCGATTGGCACCGCGACCACACTGTGGGGCCCGCGCTGGTCGATGACATCTCGCCGACGGGCTGGGCGACTCGGCGCGGCATGATGTTCGGCACGCATCACGACGCGCCGGTGGCGTTTCCGGACAGCATGCGCGTGCTCGACGCCACGGTCACGCGGCGCTCGCGGTCGGGCGACATCATCGGACCGGATCAGCGGGTGGACGTGATGACCGCGCTCAAAGCCATGACGATCTGGCCCGCATGGCAGCATTTCGAGGAGGACGACAAGGGGTCGATCGAGGTCGGCAAGCTGGCCGATTTCGTGATCCTGTCCGACGATCCCGCGGCGGTCGATCCGGAGGATCTCGACACGATCGAGGTTCTGGCGACGATAAAGGAGGATCGCGTGATCTTCGAGGCCGACGGCGGCTAGGCCGGCCCGCCTTCCGCCCGCGGCCCGTTGCGCGCTCCGGAAAAAAGCGTGCGGTGTCAGGCCACGCGCTTGCAGGCCGATTTTGCGGAACCTATATACCCGACCGATCCCGGGCGCGCGCAGGTTGAGCGTCCGGTCATGGGATGTGGATCGGGGGCCGTCTTCGGACCGGGTCCGCCAATCGCCGCTTGAAAGGATAATCATGTCAAAAGTCATCGGTATCGACCTCGGCACCACCAACTCCTGCGTCGCCATCATGGACGGCAGCCAGGCCAAGGTCATCGAGAACTCCGAAGGGGCGCGCACGACCCCGTCCATCGTCGCCTTCACGGATGACGAGCGCCTCGTCGGCCAGTCGGCCAAACGCCAGGCCGTCACCAACCCCGAGAATACGCTCTTCGCGATCAAACGCCTTATCGGCCGCCGCACGGACGATCCGATGGTCGCCAAGGACAAGGAGATGGTCTCCTACAAGATCGTCGAGGGTCCGAACGGCGACGCCTGGGTCCAGGCCAAGGGCGAGAAGTATTCCCCCAGCCAGGTGTCCGCCTTCATCCTCCAGAAGATGAAGGAGACGGCCGAGTCGTATCTGGGTGAAAAGGTCACCCAGGCCGTCATCACGGTCCCGGCCTACTTCAACGACGCCCAGCGCCAGGCCACCAAGGACGCGGGCAAGATCGCCGGCCTCGAGGTTCTGCGCATCATCAACGAGCCGACGGCGGCGGCGCTGGCCTACGGTCTCGACAAGGAAGGCTCCAAGACGATCGCGGTCTACGACCTCGGCGGCGGCACCTTCGACATCTCGATCCTCGAGATCGACGACGGCCTGTTCGAGGTGAAGTCGACGAACGGCGACACCTTCCTCGGCGGCGAGGATTTCGACATGCGGATCGTCGAATACCTCGCGGGCGAGTTCAAGAAGGAGAGCGGCGTCGACCTGACCAAGGACAAGATGGCGCTGCAGCGGCTGAAGGAGGCCGCCGAGAAGGCGAAGATCGAGCTGTCGTCCTCGACGCAGACCGAGATCAACCAGCCGTTCATCTCGATGGACCCCAAGACGAGCCAGCCGCTGCACCTCGTGCTCAAGCTGACCCGCGCCAAGCTCGAGAGCCTGGTGGGCGATCTGATCGCGCGCTCGATGAAGCCGTGCCAGGCCGCGCTCAAGGACGCGGGCCTCAGCAAGGGCGACATCGACGAGGTGGTTCTGGTCGGCGGCATGACCCGCATGCCCAAGGTCGTGGAGGAAGTGACCAAGTTCTTCGGCAAGGAGCCGCACAAGGGCGTCAACCCGGACGAGGTCGTGGCGCTCGGCGCGGCGATCCAGGCCGGCGTGCTCCAGGGTGACGTCAAGGACGTGGTCCTGCTCGACGTGACGCCGCTGTCGCTCGGCATCGAGACGCTGGGCGGGGTGTTCACGCGCCTGATCGACCGCAACACCACGATCCCGACCAAGAAGAGCCAGATCTTCTCGACCGCCGAGGACAATCAGAACGCGGTGACGATCCGCGTCTTCCAGGGCGAACGCGAGATGGCGGCGGACAACAAGATCCTGGGCCAGTTCAACCTGGAACAGATCCCGCCCGCGCCGCGCGGCGTGCCGCAGATCGAGGTGACCTTCGATATCGACGCCAACGGCATCGTGTCGGTGAGCGCCCGCGACAAGGGCACGAACAAGGAGCAGAAGATCACGATCCAGGCGTCCGGCGGGCTCAGCGACGCGGACATCGAGAAGATGGTCAAGGAGGCCGAGGAGAACGCCGAGGCCGACAAGGAGCGCCGCGCGCTCGTCGAGGCGAAGAACCAGGCCGAGAGCCTGATCCACGGCACCGAGAAATCGGTCGCGGAGCACGGCGACAAGGTCGATCCGACGACGGTCGAGGCGATCGAGCTGAGCATCAAGACGCTCAAGGAGGCCATGGAGGGCGACGACGCCGAGAAGATCAAGGCGCGCAGCCAGGATGTGACCGAGGCGGCGATGAAGCTCGGAGAGGCGATCTACAAGGCGCAGGCCGAGGAGAACGCGGCGTCCGAGGCGGCGGCGTCCGAGCCGGAGACGGCGCAGGACGACGACGTGGTCGACGCCGATTTCGAGGATCTCGGGGACGACAGCAAGAAGTCGTGACGCCGATCAACTGACGGAGTGGCCCGACCCGCAAGGGATCGGGCCATTTTGCATTCCAAGGGGAACGGTCCCGAATGGCCACCAAGACCGATTATTACGAGCTTCTCGGCGTCGCGCGGGGCGCGTCCGAGGCGGACATCAAGAAAGCCTATCGCAAGAAGGCGATGGAACTGCATCCGGACCGCAATCGGGACGACCCGCGCGCGGAGACGCATTTCAAGGAAGTGAACGAGGCCTATGACGTCCTGAAGGACGGTCAGAAAAAGGCGGCCTACGACCGCTTCGGCCACGCCGCGTTCGAGAATGGCGGCGGTGGCGGCGGATTCCGGCCGGGCGCCGGCGGCAACGCGGATTTCGCGAGCGCGTTCTCCGACGTGTTCGATGATCTCTTCGGCGATTTCATGGGCGGACAGCGGGCGCGGGGCGGACAGCGCGCCAGCCGGGGCTCGGACCTTCGCTACAATCTGCGGATGTCGCTGGAGGAGGCGTACGGCGGCAAGCAGGCGACGATCAGCGTGCCGGGCAGCGTCGCCTGCGACGTCTGCAACGGAACGGGCGCCGAGGGCGGAGCCGAGCCGTCGACCTGTCCGACCTGCTCGGGCCAGGGCAAGGTTCGGGCGCAGCAGGGCTTCTTCACGGTCGAGCGGACCTGCCCCACCTGCGGCGGGCGCGGCCAGATCATCAAGAACCCCTGCAAGTCCTGCGCCGGCGCGGGGCGCGTGCGCAAGGACCGCTCGCTCAACGTCACCATCCCGGCGGGCGTCGAGACCGGCACGCGGATCCGGCTGGCCGGCGAGGGCGAGGCGGGACTGCGCGGCGGGCCGACGGGCGATCTCTACATTTTCATCGACGTCGAGCCGCATCCGATCTTCGAGCGCGAGAACCAGAACATCTTCTGCCGCATCCCGGTCTCGATGGCGACGGCGAGCCTCGGCGGCGAGATCGAGGCGCCGACGCTCGACGGCGGCCGTACGCGGGTGAAAGTGCCCTCGGGCGTTCAGTCCGGGAAGCAGCTCCGCCTTCGCGGCAAGGGCATGCCGGCGCTGCGCGGCGCGGGGGCGGGCGATCTCTATATCGAGCTTTCGGTCGAGACGCCGGTGAACCTGACGCAGCGGCAGAAGGAGCTGCTCAAGGAGTTCGAGGATGCGGGCAAGGACAACCATCCGGCGATGCAGGACTTTTTCGGCAAGGTGAAGAGCTTCTGGGACGGCATGAAGGGTTGATCGTCCGCATTCGCCGGCGCGTCGCGGAAGGCTTGACGGAATGGCGGGTTCCGGAGGATCTTCGCGCCCGACAGTTCCCGATTGCGAGGTAGCGCCATGACCCGCCCCGACTTTTCGACCGCGTCGCTCGTGTTCCTCGCGCTGGCGGTCCAGCCGGCGTTCGCCGGCCAGATCACCGGAACCGTCGACGGACGCGCGATCGACGCCGCGGTCGACTGCACCGGCGTGACCGACGGGCCAATGCTCCAGGCGAGCGGCAGCGGCGACGGCGGTTTCGGCATGGGCGACGGCAACGGGGACGGCATGTCGGTCTCCGTGGCGGCGGTGAGGCCGGCGAAGGTCGCGACGTTCGACATCCGTTTCGGAGAAAAGAGCTATTCCTTCGGTGGCCAATGGGTGTCGCTTGACGGTCCGGTGCTGGCGTTTCGGGGCACGATGGGCGCCAAGTCGGAAGGCGACGGCTATCCGGTGGATCTCGTGATGGACTGCGCGCCCTGACCTCGCGCCTCAGCCGTTGAGGCGGACCTCGCCGAGACCGGCGAGGTCGTAGCCTCCCAGATGCCCGGCGTGACGGCGGAACGCTTCGGTGCGGGTGAAGGCCAGCAGCGCCTGGATCGGCGGCTCGAAATAGTCGCGGCGGCGCATCACGAGGTCGAATTCCTCCGCCGGCCAGAGAGGCAGGAAATCCAGTCCGCGCGACGCCGCCTGGATGCCGATGCCGCAATCGGCGGCGCCCGCTGCGATCATTCCGGCGAGATCCTCCTGGCTTTCCGCCGCCGGCTCGACGAAGGCGAGGGCGTCCGCGTCGAGGCCCGCGCGTTCCAGCAGGAAGTCGAGCAGCGCCTGCGACCCCGCGCCGTCGACGCGCCGGGCGAAGCGCAGCTTCCGCGCGGCCGCGTCCTCGAGTCCCGTCACGCCGAGCGGATTGGAAGCCGCGACGAGAAGGCCCTGGCTGCGGCGGGCCCAGTGGATCGCGACGATGTCGCGGCGCGGCGCGAGCGCCCGCACCCGGTCCATGTCGTAGCGCCCCGAAACGGCGTCGATGAGGTGGGTTCCGGCCAGCATGGCTTCGCCGGCCGCGATGTATTCGAGGCCCTGGCGGGAGCCTTTGACGAGAATCGCGAGACCCGCGCCGGACTGACGGAGCGCCCATTCCAGAAGCGGCTCGCTCGATCCGGCGTAGATCCGGGGCACGGCCAGCGTGACGCCTTCGGGGATCTCGGTGCGCGCCTCCACCCAGGCGTCGATCAGCGGGCGCGAGAAAAGCAGTTTGCCGGTCGCGCGGCTGCACGGGATCTGCTGGCGTCCGGCCATCTCGTAGACCGTGCGTTCCTTGAGGCGCAGATATTCCGCGACCTCGGCGGTGGTCATGAGAGCCGGTGCGGTTTCCTGCCTAATCATGCAAAATATCCATCATTGTAAGATAGTTGTTTTTCAGTCCAGATTCCAGCGAATCCTGTGAGGAAACGGTGATGGGCTCTGGCCCCTTCGGAACGGCGCTCGGGCTGATCCTGTCCGGCGACGCGGCGCTGCTCGGCATCATCGCGCTGTCGCTGCGGGTCACGTTGACGGCGGTGGCGATCGCCTGCGTGATCGGTCTGCCTCTGGGCGCGGTTCTGGCCATGGCGCGGTTTCCCGGCAGGTCGGTTTTCGTCGTCGTCTTCAACGCGCTGATGGGGCTCCCCCCCGTCGTCGCGGGGCTCGCGCTCTACCTCCTGCTTTCGCGCTCCGGACCGCTCGGGAGTCTGGGCCTCCTCTTCACGCCGGCGGCGATGATCGCGGCGCAGACGGTGCTGATCCTGCCGATCGTCGTGTCGCTGACCCGAAGCGTGGTCGAGGATCTGTGGGCGGAATACGCCGAGCAGCTGCGCTCGCTGGGATCGTCGCGCCCGCGGGCGGTCCCCACGCTGCTCTGGGACGGACGTTTCAGCCTGCTGACCGGCGTCCTGGCCGGATTCGGACGCGCGAGCGCCGAGGTCGGCGCGGTGCTGATCGTCGGCGGCAACATCGCCGGCCACACCCGGACCATGACGACGGCGATCACCCTGGAGACAAGCAAGGGCAATTTCGGGTTGGCCGTGGCGCTCGGCATCGTGCTGATGAGCCTGACGCTGACGGTAAACGCCGGCGCCTTCGGCGTGGCCCGATGGGCGCGAAGGTTCACCGGATGAGGGACGTCGTCTCGATCCTGCCGCTCCGCCTCGAACGCGTCGGCTATCGCGCGGGCGGGACCGCGCTGCTCGCGGATGTCGATCTGTCGGTGAGCGCCGGTCGCCGGCTGGTGATCCTCGGGCCGAACGGCGCGGGCAAAAGCCTGCTTCTCCGGCTCTGTCACGGGCTGATCCGGCCGGATTCGGGACGTGTCCTCTGGGCGCGGCCCGACATGGCGTCCGCGCGCCAGGCGATGGTCTTCCAGCGGCCGGTGCTTCTGCGCCGTTCGGTTCGGGCCAATCTGCGGCATGCGCTTTCCGTGGCGCGGATCGAACGGAGTGTCGCGCTGGCGAGGACGGACGAGGCGCTCGAGCGGTTCGGACTGACCCGCGTCGCCGACCGGCCAGCGCGCGTGCTGTCGGGGGGCGAGCAGCAGAGGCTCGCCATCGCGCGGACCTGGACGCTGCGGCCCGAGGTGCTGTTTCTCGACGAGCCGAGCGCGCAGCTCGACCCGGGGGCGACGCGGGTCATCGAAACCCTGATCGCGGAGCTCGGCGCCGAGGGCGTCACGGTCATCATGACCACGCACGATCTCGGGCAGGCCCGTCGCCTGGCCGAGGACATCGCGTTCCTGCATCGCGGCCGTCTCGTCGAGGCCGGTCCCGCGCCCGCTTTTTTCGACGCGCCGGCCTCGTCCGACGCCCGCGCTTTCCTCTCCGGCGACCTTCCGTGGTGACCGGACCCATATGCGAAAGGAGACCTCAATGATCGACGCGCGCGGCATTCTGACCGGCCTGGCCATCGCCTTCGCGGCGCTTCCCGTCTCGGCGGAGGAGTTCATCACCGTGGCCTCGACCACCTCGACGGAGAATTCGGGGCTGTTCGGGCACATCCTGCCGATCTTCACGGGGAAGACCGGGATCGAGGTGCGCGTGATCGCGCAAGGCACCGGCCAGGCGCTCGAGACCGGGCGACGCGGCGACGCGGACGTGCTGTTCGTCCACGCCAAGCCGTCCGAGGAGCAGTTCGTCGCGGAGGGCTACGGCGTCGAGCGTTTCGACGTCATGTACAACGACTTCGTCATCGTCGGCCCGCAGGAGGATCCCGCCGGGATCGCGGAAGCGCCCGACGCGGCGGCGGCGATGAAGGCCATCGCGGAGGCCGGGGCGCCGTTCGCGTCGCGCGGCGACGATTCAGGGACCCACAAGGCCGAACTCGCGCTCTGGGCGGCGGCGGGCGTCGAGCCCGGCGGCGAGTGGTACCGCGAGACCGGCAGCGGCATGGGCGCGACCCTGACCGTGGCGGCCGAGCTTCCGGCCTATGCGCTGACCGACCGGGGAACCTGGATCAGCTTCCAGAACCGGGGCGATCTGGCGATAGATTTCGAGGGCGACGCGGCGCTGTTCAACCAGTACGGCGTGATGCTGGTCAATCCGGAGAGGCACCCGCACGTCAAGGCCGAGGCGGGGCAGGCCTTCATCGACTGGCTGATCTCGCCGGAGGGACAGGCCGCGATCGGGGAATACGCCATCGACGGCCAGCGACTGTTCTTTCCGAACGCCGACGCCGCGAAGGCGGAAGCCGCCTGAGATCAGACCAGCCGGTGCGCCCGCATCCGCTCATAGGCGGGGCGGGCCGCGTCGGCGATGGCGCTCAATGCCGGCGGCAGATCCGCCGGAGGGGGCTCCGGCAGCTGGAATCCGGTCGAGGCGTTGACACTGGCGTACCAATGGGCCGCCCATACGCCGTCCTCCGGGCGGGGTCCGGCGGGCCAGGACAGCATCGCCGCGTCGAACGGAATGCCGACGGCGGCGCAGAGTCGCCGCAGCACGCGGCCCGGATCGGCGCGGACGTCTTCCGCGTCGATGACGGGCGGGGCCGCTCCCGACCTGTCCGCGACACGCTCGAACAGGCGGAGCTGCTGGAGAAAGCCGATATCCTCCAGCGTCGCGATCTCGCGCTTCGCGGCGTAGCTCGCCACGACCCGCGCCGGATCGCGGATGAGAAAGACGTGTCTGATGCCGTCCATCCAGCCGAGATCCACCTCCGGCAACATGTGATGGGTCATGTGTTTCTGATAGACGATGCAACCGGGCGGCGCGGTCGCTTCGGCGCAGGCGCGCGCGACGGCGTTCCAGTCATGCGGCTGTGACGCGAGGATCTCGTCGCGCATCGGGTGATCGAGGCCGGTCGCGGCGAGATAGGCCGCGTAGAACGGCTCGTCCATAACGCGGGCGGTGTCGGCCCGGTTGCCGAAGGACCGCATCATCGCGGTGGAGAGGTTGCGCGGTCCGGACCACATGGCGATCCGGACGGGATCGGCGCATCCGGTCACCTCTGGCGCCTGAGATAGACGTAGAACGCGCCGCCGCCGCCATGTTTGCGGTGCGCGGGCGCGATCTGGAGGATTTTCGCCCGGACCGGCGCGGTCGCAAGCCAATGCGGGACGCTTTGGCGCAGGACGCCGTGGCGGCGCGAGTCCGGCGCGAGATCGGACTCCGCGCGGCCCTTTCCGGTGATGACGAGCACGAGCCGCAGCCCGTCCGCGTGGGCGGAGCCGATGAAGCCGATCAGCGCGGAATGCGCGCGTTCGGCTGTCATCCCGTGCAGATCCAGCCGCGCCTCCGGCGTGACACGGCCGCGCCTCAGCGCGTCGAAGCGGCGCCTGTCCATGTGCGGATGCGCCCGGGCGAGCCCGGAAGGGAGTTCCGGCGCGAGATCGAGCGTCACGCGGCCGGGTTCGGCACGCTCGGGGCGCGGAACCGCCAACGGCGGGTTCGGCACCGGGGGCTTGTCACGCGACGGCCGCTGCGGCTCCGGCGGGGGCGGTCCCCGGTCCTGGCGCAACGGCTTGGCGCTCTCGGCGATCTGGCGCCAGAGGGCGCGCTCCTCGGCGGTCAGAGCCCTGCGACGCGGACCGGCCATGGCGTCCGCGCGGCTTCAGCCGCCGGTGCCGGTCAGCAGCCAGTTCGGATCGTCGGAATTCATGTGGCGCGAGAAGGTCCAGAGATCGCGCTGCTGCTTGACCTCGGTCGGACTGCCTTCGACCACGTTGCCTTCCGAATCGCGGACCACGGAAGTCAGTTCGCCGACGAGGCGCATGGTGACGTCCGCTTCCGACGTGGCTGCGTCGAACTGGGCGTCGACCAGCTTGACCTCGCGGACCCCGACGAAAGTGGCCGTGACCTCCAGGCCCTTCTCGGCCCGCTCGTCGATGGCGGCCTCGAAGGAATCGAACACTTCCGGCGACAGGAGCCCGCGCAGGGTCTCGACGTCGCCGTTCTCGTAGGCCATCAGGATCATCTCGTAGGCCTGCCTGGCGCCGTGCGAGAAGTCCGCCACGCTGAAGTCGCGATCGACCCGCTTCATCGCGGTCAACGCCTTGCCCGTCTCGCTCTCGGGATCGGCGAAGTCGGCCACGTCGGGATCCGGGGCGCCCTCGATGACTTCGAAAGACCGCTCGGGCCGCGTCTGGCCAGCGGGCCGGGCGATCTCGGGCCGCTTCTCGAATCCCTCGCGCGTGCCGAGCACGTTGCGCAGGCGCAGAATCAGGAACAGCGCGATGCCGGCCAGTATGACGATCTGTATCATCTGCGAGCCCATCCGCCCTGTCTCCCAAAACACCGCCACGCGCGCGGTAGCGTCCGCGGCGCGCTACACCTATGTATGTGCCCGGGAGCGTCAAGTCGATAGGATGAGGCGCCGGCACATCGCGGGGGCCCTTTGGAATGTGGCTTTTTCTGATCTTCGTCGGGGTTCCGATCCTCGAGATCGCGCTCTTCATCCAGGTGGGCGGCGCGATCGGACTGTGGCCGACGCTCGCGATCGTGATCCTGACCGCGCTGGCCGGGACCTTCCTGATGCGGCTCCAGGGGATGCAGGCTCTGTCCCGGCTGCAGCGGAGCCTCGAGACCGGCGGCGATCCGGTCGGACCCATCGCGCACGGCGCGCTCATCCTCGTCGCGGGCGTCCTGCTGCTGACCCCGGGCTTCTTCACCGACGCCGTCGGCCTTTCGCTGCTGATCCCTCCGGTGCGCGAGACGCTCATCCGCTGGGGCGCCTCGAAAGTGACCGTCCGGGCGGCCGGTGTCCTGCGCCGATCGGACGGACGCCGCGCGCCAGGACCGGGCCGGCCCATCGACGCGGACTACGAGGTTCTCGACGACGGGGACGACGCCCGTCCGGGCGATTCGGGATGGACGCGGCGGTGAACCCTTGGCGCGTTGTGGCCTGTCCGCGACCATGCTAGACCCCGGCCGGATTCAGATCCGATCGCACGAGGACATTCCGATGGCAGACGAGACATCCGCGCCGACCAACGGCAACGGCGCGGCGCCCCAGGCTGCGGCCCAGCCGAAGCTTCAGATCCTGACCCAGTACATCCGCGACCTGTCGTTCGAGAACATCGCCGCCCAGAAGGGCGCCGCCTCCGACGGAAAGCCCGAGGTGAAGGTCCAGGTCAACATCGACGCGCAGAAGAAGGGCGAGACGCGCTACGAGGTCGCCCTCAAGCTCAAGATCGATTCAGGAGTCGGCGAGAAGCCCGCCTTCATCATGGAACTCGACTATGCCGGGCTTTTCGTCATCGAGAACGTGCCGGACGAGCAGCTGCACGCGCTTCTGATGATCGAATGCCCGCGGCTGATCTTCCCGTTCGTGCGCCGGATCGTCGGCGACGTGACGCGCGACGGCGGCTATCCGCCGCTGAACCTTGAAATCATCGACTTCATCGCGCTCTATCGCGCCGAGATCGCCCGCCGACAGGCCGCGCAGTCCGCGACGCCGGCCTCGGCCTGAGACCGCTCAGCGCCGCGCCCAGAGCGCGGCGTCGCCGAGACCGGCGACGAACTCGGCATGGGCGGCCGTCTCGGCGGCCGTCAGCCTCGGCGGCAGCGGGCGCGGCCGCTCGGGAGGGCGCCAGTCGTCCGAGATCTCGGCCGCTCCGCTCCGCACCACGCTGAGCGCGAAATCCGGCTGCCGCCCGCCGATCAGTTCGAGATAGACCTCCGCCAGCAGTTCGGAATCGAGCAGGGCGCCGTGTTTGCCGCGCGCGGAATTGTCCACGCCGAAACGCCGGCAGAGCGCGTCCAGACTGTTCTGCGCGCCAGGAAACCTGCGCCGCGCCAAGTCGAGCGTGTCCCTGGCGCGCGCCATCGGCAGGACGGGACGGGACGCCCATTCGAATTCCGCGTTGAGGAATTTCATGTCGAACGCCGCGTTGTGGATCACCAGATGCGCGTCGCCGATGAACTCGGCGAACTCTTCGACCACGGCGGCGAAAAGCGGCTTGTCCGCGAGGAATTCGGCGCTCAGACCATGCACCGCGAAGGCCTCCGCCGGCATGTCGCGCTGCGGATTGATGTAGGCGTGGAACGTCCGGCCGGTCGGCATGTGGTTGAGAAGCTCGACGGCGCCGATCTCCACGATCCTGTCCCCGGCCAGCGGATCGAGCCCGGTGGTTTCCGTGTCGAGTACGATCTCACGCATCGCGCCGCTCCGCCCTGATCCTGCCGATCAGTGATAGGACGTCCACGCGGGCGGCCTCAATCCCCCTGTCGGTCCGGATGACGTGATCCGCGCGGGCGCGCTTCTCGGCGTCCGGCAACTGCCGCTCAAGCAGCCGTCCGAAAGCCGCCTCCGTCATGCCCGGCCGCGCCATCACCCGCGCGCGCTGGACCTCGGCCGGGGCGGTGACGACCAGGACCGCGTCGAGCATGGGCGCGGCGCCGGCCTCGAACAGGAGGGGAATGTCGAAAAGAAGGACGTCCGCAGCCCGCGTGTTCCGCGACGAACGCCGCGCGGTCCGCCGCGACCAGCGGGTGGATGCGGGCCTCGACGCGGGCGAGGAGCGCCGGATCGTCGGCGATCGCCGCGCGGAGCGCGTCGCGGTCGACGGCGCCGCCCGCGACCGCGCCGGGCGCGACGTCGCGAAGCGCGCCGGCTCCCGGACCGCCGCGCGCGTAGACCCGGTGGACGGCGGCGTCGGCGTCCCAGACCGGAATCCCCGCCGCCGCGAAGAATCCGGCCGTCGTGGACTTGCCCATGCCGATGGAGCCGGTGAGGCCCAGCAGGAAAGGCCGTCCCGTCATCCCGCCAACACCGCCGCGCGCAGAGCGTCGTCCACCTCCGGCGCGACGCCGAACCAACGCTCGAAACCAGGCGCCGCCTGATGCAGCAGCATCCCGAGCCCGTCCACGGTCCGGAGACCTTGGGCCCCGGCCCGTTCCAGCAGCGTCGTGATCAGCGGCGTGTAGACGATGTCGGTCACGAGGAGCCGGGGCGCCGCGCGCGTCAGATCCAGTTCCAGCGGCGGCTGGCCCGCCATCCCCAGCGACGTGGTGTTCACGAGAGTCGCCGCGTCGGCGAGCGCCGCCGGAGCGTCATCCAAGCCGATCGTCGATACGGCGGCGCCGAAACGCCTCGCGAGGTCGCGCGCGCGGTCCGGGCTCCGGTTCGCGATACGGATCTCGCGCGCTCCGTCCGCGATGAGCGCCGCGACGATGCCCCGCGCGGCGCCCCCCGCCCCCAGCACGACCGCCGGTCCCGCCGCGGCGGTCCAGTCCGGCGCGCGCTGGCGGAGATTGGCGATGAAGCCGTAGCCGTCCGTGTTGTCGGCTTCGATCCGGCCGCCCTCGCCGAAAGTCAGGGTGTTCGCGGCGCCTGCGGCGGCCGCGCGTTCGCTCACGGTTCCGGCCAGCTCGAGCGCCCGCTCCTTGTGCGGGATCGTCACGTTCACGCCGCGGAAACCGAGACGCGGCAGCGCGCGCAGCGCGGCCTCGAGATTCTCCGGCGGGATGCCCAGCGGAACGTAGTAGCCGTCGACGCCGTACCGGCGCAGCCAGTGCCCGTGAAGCCGCGGCGATCTGGAATGGCCGACCGGCCATCCGATGACCCCGGCGAGCGGCGGAGAGGTCCCATTCATTCGTCGCAGACCCCCCTGGTTCGCAGAAAGCCCAGGACCTCCAGCAGCGGAAGGCCGAGGACGGTGAAATGGTCGCCCTCGACCCGGCTGAAGAGCTGCGCTCCGGTCGCCTCGAGCCGGTAACCTCCGACGCAGTCGAGGGCGTCCGGATCATCGGAGAGATGGCGATCGAGAAACGCGTCGCTGAACGGCCGCATGACGAGCCGCGCTCTCCCGACGTGTCGCCAGACCGGCGCGCCGTCCTCGAAAGCGACCGCGGCCGACAGCAGCTCGTGCGTCCGGCCGCGCAGGACCGCGAGCTGGCGTCGCGCGTCCCCGGCGTCGGCCGGCTTGTCGAACATCCGTCCCTCGCAGACCAGGACCTGGTCCGCGCCGAGGACGATCGCTCCGGGATGGCGGGCCGCGATCCGGCGCGCCTTGATCTCCGCGAGGGCGTCCGCGACGTCCCGGGGCGAGGCCCCCTCGGCCCGCAGCGCCGCCTTTACCGCGCCCTCGTCGACCGAGGCCGCCTCGGCTTCGAAAGGCACGCCGGCGGCGCGCAGCAGATCGGCGCGCGCGGCGGAGCCGGAGGCGAGAATCAGAGGCCGTGCCATTCGGTCGCCATGTGTCGATTCTCCTGTCGGATCCCTCTCCGGATCGCGCGGCCGGCGGATTCCTCTGGATGGAACTGTTGATAACGCCTGTATCTTTGAACGGCGGGCCCGGCGCAACCTGTCCGGAATTCGACCGTCCACATCCGTCGCCGTATTGTCCACAGGCGGCCGCATGCCATCGCCCGAGTCCCGCCATTTCGGGATAAGTCCGGTCAAGCCTGAATCGGAGAGTGCGGAAAGGCCCCTTCAACCCTGTGGATAATCCTCGCTCGCCTTTTCAACACACTGAAAAATAGTGATTATTTTTCGTTGTGCGCAACTTTGGGTTGTATTGGCGACGTTTGTCTCGAATCAGCGGCCTGTGGACAAGTATGTGGGAGAAAGCGCGGTTCATGGTAATCCCCGGCTTTCGACGCGCTACTTTCCTTCTCTGAAATCAGAGTTTTTCAAGGATCATGAAGAGAGTGGTCCGGGCTTGCGCCCCTCCCGGCCCATGCTAGGAGACCCGCTCCGATATCGCATTGGACGGGACCGCGATGCTCGACTTCATGACCGCCGCCTATCCTTGGACGAAGTCCCTGCATGTGATCTCGATGGTGGCATGGATGGCGGGGCTGTTCTACATGCCAAGGCTGTTCGTGTATCATGTCGAGCGCGCCGAGCAGGGATCGGCCACCTCCGAGACGTTCAAGGTCATGGAGCTCAAGCTTTTCCGTCTGATCATGAACCCCGCGATGATCGCGACCTACCTGTTCGGCATCCTGCTTCTCGGGACGCCAGGCGTCATCGACTGGGGCGGCGACGTCTGGATCTACGTCAAACTGGCCGCCGTCGGCGCGCTGACATGGTTCCATCACTGGCTGGGCCGGCGGAGGAAGGAGTTCGCGGTCGACGCGAACACGCGCGATGGCCGCTCCTATCGGATCATGAACGAGGTTCCGACCCTTTGCCTGATCGTCATCGTCATGATGGTGATCGTCAAACCCTTCTGAACGACGCGGCGTTTGACACGCGCGCGCCGTTGTGACATGGGACGCAACGCGATCCATTCGTGATCGACGCTTTTCCCGAATATTTGAAAATCAGAGGCCGATTTGACCGAGACAATGGACCTGTCCATCGATATCGAGCAGCTGTCGCTGGCCGAACTCAAGGCCAAGAGCCCCGCCGATCTCCTGAGGCTCGCCGAGGAGCTCGAGATCGAGAACGCCTCGAACATGCGCAAGGGCGACATGATGTTCGCCATCCTCAAGGAGATGGCGGAGGAGGGCGTCGAGATTTCCGGTGACGGAGTTCTCGAGGTGCTCCAGGACGGTTTCGGCTTCCTGCGCTCCCCCGAGGCGAATTATCTCGCCGGACCCGACGACATCTACGTGAGCCCGAATCAGATCCGCAAGTACAGCCTGCGCACCGGTGACACGGTCGACGGCGTCATCCGCGCGCCGAAGGACGGCGAGCGGTATTTCGGGCTGGTGAAGGTCTCCAAGATCAACTTCTCCGACCCGGAGGCGGCGCGGCACAAGGTCCATTTCGACAACCTGACGCCGCTCTACCCCGACGAGCGCCTCAAGCTCGAGATCGAGGATCCGACCGTCAAGGACAAGACCACGCGGGTCATCGATCTGGTCGCCCCGATCGGCAAGGGGCAGCGTGGCCTGATCGTGGCGCCGCCGCGCAGCGGCAAGACGGTGATCCTGCAGAACGTGGCGTCGTCGATCGAGCAGAACCATCCCGAGTGCTATCTCATCGTGCTTCTTGTCGATGAGCGGCCGGAAGAGGTCACCGACATGCAGCGTTCGGTCAAGGGCGAGGTGATCGCCTCGACCTTCGATGAGCCGGCGACGCGGCACGTCGCGGTCGCGGAGATGGTCATCGAGAAGGCGAAACGGCTTGTCGAGCACAAGCGGGACGTGGTGATCCTGCTGGATTCCATCACCCGCCTCGGCCGCGCGTACAACACCGTGGTCCCGAGTTCCGGCAAGGTCCTGACCGGCGGCGTCGACGCGAACGCGCTCCAGCGCCCGAAACGCTTCTTCGGGGCCGCGCGGAACATCGAGGAGGGCGGATCGCTCACCATCATCGCGACCGCGCTGATCGACACCGGAAGCCGCATGGACGAGGTCATCTTCGAGGAGTTCAAGGGAACGGGCAACTCCGAGATCGTCCTCGACCGCAAGATCGCCGACAAACGCGTGTTTCCGGCCATCGACATCCTCAAATCGGGAACGCGAAAAGAGGAACTGCTGGTCGATAAAACCGATCTCACCAAAATGTTCGTTCTGCGTCGCATCCTGAATCCGATGGGGACGACGGACGCGATAGAGTTCCTGCTGGGCAAGATGAAACAGACGAAGTCGAACTCGGAATTTTTTGAGTCTATGAACAGCTGAAGAACAGAATTTGAATGAGACTGTATTCGGACTGAGCACCGTCAGAGGGCGATCTGGAATCGCCGTGATTCGCGTGTCCGGAGACGATGCATTTAGATGCTTTCCGGCCTTCTCCATCGTAGAACCACCTCTGAGACACGCATCTATACGTTGGCTGGTGGATAGAGTTACTTCGGAAAGACTCGATCAGGCCCTCGTACTCTGTTTCAAGGCACCGGCAAGTTTCACCGGACAAGACGTCGTCGAACTGCACCTCCACGGCAGCGTTGCGGTCTGCGCCGCGGTTCTGAGCATTCTTCGCGGGATCCCCGGCTTCAGGGACGCCGAACCGGGCGAGTTCACGCGTCGGGCCCTGATGAACGGCAAGCTCGACCTCTCCGAGGCGGAAGGTGTCGGAGATCTGCTGGAAGCCGAGACCGAGGCGCAACGCCGGCAGGCGGTCGCCCTCGTAGGCGGCGCGCTCGGAGATCTGGCCGCCGCTTGGCGACGCGACCTCGTCACGTCCCTGGCGCGGATCGAGGCGAGCATAGACTTCGCGGACGAGGATGTGCCGGAAGACGTGCTGGCGGACGTCGCGCGCGTCCTCGCGGCGACGGCCTCGGCGATGGAGGCGCAGTCGGGAGGGTCCCGCGTTGCCGAAAGGATTCGACAGGGTTTCGAGGTGGCGCTTATCGGACCGCCCAACGCCGGCAAGTCCACGCTGCTGAACCGGCTGGCGGGCCGCGAGGCGGCGCTGACCTCGGACGTGCCGGGAACGACCCGGGACGTGATCGAGGTCCGGATGGATCTGGATGGACTGCCGGTGACGTTCCTTGACATGGCGGGGATCCGCGACGCGGGCGACGCGGTCGAGGAGATGGGTGTCGCGCGCGCGAAATCACGCGCGGAGGCGGCCGACATCCGCGTGTTCCTGCTCGACGGTCGGGCCGACGTCCGGTCGCTGGGGGTCGACAATCTTCCCGGGGATTTGCTGGTCCGGGCCAAGTCGGATGTCACATCTTCGGGTCCTGGCCTTCCGGTGTCCGGCCGGACCGGTTCCGGGGTCGACCAGATGCTCGGCGAGGTTCGTAGGGAGCTCGAAGGACGGGTCGCAGGCGCCTCGATCGCCTCGCATGCGCGCCAGAGGATCGCCATCGAGGACGCCGCCGCCGCCCTCCGCAGGGCCATGGGCCATATTGGCGCAGATGGTTTGCGCGCCGAGCTGGCCGTCGCCGAAATCACCGGAGCGCTGCGCGGGATTGATTTCCTCGTTGGCAAGGTCGACATAGAAAGCGTGCTGGGGGAGATTTTCTCCAGTTTCTGCATCGGAAAATGAGGCAGTGTTTCACGTGAAACATCGGGACTTCGACGTGGTCGTGGTGGGTGGAGGCCATGCCGGCGTGGAGGCCGCGCTCGCTGCGGAGCGTCTGGGCGCGTCGGTGGCCCTGGTGACGCAGAGAATTGCGGGCATCGGCGTCATGTCCTGCAATCCCGCGATCGGCGGCATCGGCAAGGGGCACATCGTCAGGGAGATCGACGCGCTGGACGGGCTGATGGCGCGCGCGGCTGACGAGGCGGCGATCCAGTACCGGCTGCTCAACCGCAGCAAAGGTCCGGCTACACAAGGGCCGCGCACGCAGGCCGATCGCGACCTCTATCGGGCAGCGGTCGCCCGCGCGGTCGCGACCTCCGATGTCGCCGTGCTGGAGACCGAGGTTTCCGATCTGATCGTGGAGGCGGGTCACGCCCGCGGCGTCGTCGTCCGGGACGGATCGTCGGTGCGTGCTGGAAGCGTCGTGATCGCGACCGGCACGTTCCTGAACGGGATCATCCACATCGGACGCGAAACCCGCAGCGCCGGGAGGGTCGGTGACGAGGCGTCAGTTCCGCTGGCACGAAGGATTTCCGAGCTCGGATTGCCGTCGGGGCGGCTTAAGACCGGAACGCCGCCGCGGATCTCCCGTCGCAGCGTCGATTGGGGCGACCTGCAATCGCAGCCGGCGGATGATTCGCCCGAGTTCCTGTCGTTCCTGACACGTCGGGTGAATTGTCGTCAGATCAGCTGCGGGATCGCCCACACCAATCCGCGCACGCATGAGATCATCCGGAATAACCTAGACAAGACAGTTACATATGGCCGTACGGATGCGGGCGTCGGGCCCCGCTACTGTCCGTCCATTGAGGACAAGGTCGTCCGGTTCGCGGACAAGACCTCCCACCAGATCTTTCTCGAACCGGAGGGGCTGAAGTCCGACGTCGTCTACCCAAACGGGATCTCGACGTCGCTTCCGGCCGACGTTCAATCCGAGTATGTGCGGAGCATCGTCGGGTTGGAACGCGCCGAGATCCTGCAGGCCGGATACGCGATCGAGTACGATTACGTTGATCCCCGCGCGTTAGACCGGACTTTGGCGGTGAAGGAACTGCCGGGTCTATATCTTGCGGGCCAGATCAACGGAACCACCGGATATGAGGAGGCGGCGGGTCAGGGTCTTCTCGCCGGACTGAACGCGGCGCGTCATTCGCGCGGCGGGGATCCAATAATCCTTCAGAGGTCGCAGTCGTATATCGGTGTGATGGTGGATGATCTCGTGACGAAAGGGGTCACCGAACCCTACCGGATGTTCACGTCCAGGGCGGAGTATCGGCTTCAACTGCGCGCGGACAACGCGGATCAGCGTCTGACGCCGCTCGGATTGGAGATTGGGATGCGTCGGAGTGGGTCGTGAGGCGGCGTTCTTCGGAGAAGATGGCGTCGCTCGAAACTGTATACCGAAGTCGCTCGCGATATTCGTCTTTCGCCGGATGAAGCCGGTCAGCTTGGCGTTTCGGTGACACGGGATGGCGTCAGGCGCGACCTGATCGAACTCGCGCCGCATTTCGAGGGAGGATTCGCGTCGCTCGCCGCCCTTTTCGACTGTTTTCGCGACGTCGATTTGACGATTTTGACGCAGATCGGTCGCGAGAGCGTCTATCGCCCCTATCTGGAGCGCCAGTCGAAAGACGTCGAGCGTCTCGCGCGCGACGAGGGAGTGAGCCTTCCCGTCTCTCTGGATTACAGGTCCATGCCCGGACTGTCGAACGAGTTGAGCGGGAAGCTGGACCGCGTCCGGCCCACGACTCTCGGACAGGCCGGGCGGATCGAAGGCATGACTCCGGCCGCCTTGACGCTCGTTCTGCTGCACGCCCGACAGATGGAGCGGGCGTGACCCTGTCCGACGAGGCCGAAGCCTTCGCGGGGGAGTGGAATGTTTCACGTGAAACAACGCAGCGGCTCGATACTTTCGCGGCGCTGCTGAGGAAGTGGAATCCGAAGATCAACCTCGTGTCGGCGTCAAGTCTGGAAGGACTCTGGCGAAGGCACATCGCGGACTCGGCTCAACTTTTCGATCTCGCCCCGTCCGGCCCCGCATCGTGGGCGGATCTCGGCTCCGGCGGGGGCCTGCCGGGGATGGTCATCGGCATCATGGCCGCCGAAACGGCGCCGTCGCTTCGGTTGACGCTGGTCGAGAGCGACGGGCGCAAGGCGGCGTTTCTTTCCGAGGCTGGCCGCGCATGCGGCGTACCGGTCGACGTGGTCCCGGAGCGGATCGAAACCGCGAAGCCTCTCAGGGCCGAAATCGTCTCCGCACGCGCGCTCGCCCCGTTAAGCGCCCTTTTGGAATACGCGCGACGGCATGTCGTTCCGGGCGGTATTTGCTTGTTTCCGAAGGGCGAGGCGGTGCATACTGAGATCGAGCGGGCGCGGACGCTGTGGCGTTTCGAACCCGTTCTGCACGCCAGCCGAACAAATTCCGGGTCGTATATCGTGGAAATCGGGGACTTCGAACGTGTCTGAGTCCCTCCAGCCGCATATCATGGCGATCGCGAACCAGAAGGGCGGCGTGGGCAAGACGACGACGGCGATCAACCTTTCCACGGCGATGGCCGCGCTCGGAGCGAGGGTGCTGCTCGTGGATATCGACCCGCAGGGCAACGCGTCCACCGGACTGGGGCTGGATTCCTCCAGGAGATCCTACACCGCCTACGATCTCCTGTTCGGAGGCGCGCAGTCGGAGCCGCAGGTTTTTCCGACCGTCGTGCCGAACCTCACCATCATTCCCGCGACGTCCGACCTCAGTTCGGCGGACGTAGATATGGTGTCTGATAGCAGACGACTACACAAGATGGAGGGCGCATTGCGAAAGGCGGACGGTGTCGTGGCCTCGAACGACTTCATCGTCATCGACTGCCCGCCCTCGCTGAATCTTCTCACGATCAACGCCCTGGTCGCCGCCAATTCCGTACTGGTCCCGCTGCAATGCGAGTTTTTCGCGCTCGAGGGCCTCTCGCAGCTCATGCGGACGGTCCAGACGGTGCGGAACTCCTCAAATCCCAAGCTCCGCATCCAAGGGATCGTGCTGACCATGTACGACCGGCGGAACAACCTGTCGGGGCAGGTGGCCGCCGACGCGCGCGAAAATCTCGGATCGCTGGTGTTCGAGACGGTCATCCCGCGCAACGTGCGGCTGAGCGAGGCGCCTTCGCACGCGGTTCCCGCGCTCATCTACGATCACACGAGCAGCGGCAGCGTCGCGTACCAGAAACTGGCCGGCGAGGTGCTGGCGCGGGTCGGACGCGCGTCACAGCCCGTGCCGTCCTGAGCGGGAGAACGGATACGATGGAAAAACGTGGGTTGGGCCGCGGCCTCTCGGCGCTTCTGGCGGATGTCGGACCCGACGAGACGCCGAAGGCGGTCGCGTCCGGGCGGTCCGTTCCGATCGAACGGATCCATCCGAACCCGGATCAGCCGCGCAAGGACTTCGCGGAGAAGGACCTCGCGGACCTCGCGGCCTCGATACGCGAGAAAGGCGTGATCCAGCCGCTGATCGTCCGGCCCCGCCCGGGACGTCCCGACGAGTTCGAGATCGTCGCCGGCGAGCGCAGGTGGCGGGCGGCGCAGATCGCCAACGTCCACGAGCTTCCCGTCGTCGCGCGGGATCTGACGGACATCGAGGTTCTGGAACTCGCGATCATCGAGAACGTACAGCGCGCGGACCTCAACGCGGCCGAGGAGGCGCTCGGCTACCGCCAGTTGATGGACCGGTTCGGGCACACGCAGGAACGTCTCGCCGAGGCGCTCGGCAAGAGCCGCAGTCACATCGCCAACCTGCTCCGTCTGCTGACGCTTCCTGAGGGCGTTCTCGACCTGCTGCGCGCCGGCAAGCTTTCGGCCGGCCACGCCCGCGCGCTGGTGACCGCGTCGGACCCGATGGCGCTGGCGAGGCGGATCGTCGACATGGATCTTTCGGTCCGCGCCACCGAGCGTCTGGTCAAATCCGCCGAGGCTCCGGTCGTCGGGCCCGTCCGCCGTCCGGTGGAGAAGGACGCGGACACCCGCGCGCTCGAACAGGACCTGACGGCCAACCTGCGGCTCAAGGTCAGCATCGACCACAGGCCCGGAAGCCAGTCCGGCGAGCTTCGGATCCGCTACGGCAACCTGGAGGAACTCGACGGTCTCTGCCAGCTTCTGAGCCGATAGGCTCAGACCGCCAAGGTGGCGATGACGCGGTTGAGAAGCAGCCGGCCCTGATCCGTCGCCCGCAGTGAAAGGTCTTTGATTTCAACGAGTTGATTGCTCTCAAGGTCCCTGATCACGTCCGCGTCCAGCCTTCGTCCGGCCAGCGCGGCATACCGCTCCAGGTCGATGCCCTCGCGCAGGCGCAGCCCCATCAACAGCAGTTCCGCCGCCTGGTCGCGGACCTCGATCCGCTCCATTCCGGTGATCCCGGTCTTCCCCGCCTCGACGCGACCGAGCCAGTCCTCCGGCCGGGCCGCCGTCTCGGTCGCCATTCGCCCCTCCGCCAACGTCAGCCGCCCGTGCGCGCCCGGTCCGATACCGGCATAATCGCCGTGCCGCCAGTAGATCAGGTTGTGACGGCTCTCCCCGCCCGGCCGCGCGTGATTCGACACCTCGTAGGCCGGCAGGCCCGCCGCCTCGCACATCTCCTGCGTCGCGACATACATGTCCGCCGCGAGGTCCGCATCCGGCAAGCCGCGCAGCCGCCCGCGCGCGGCCAGCTCACCGAACCGGGTGCCGTCCTCGATCGTCAGCTGATAGAGCGACAGATGATCGCCCGCCATCGCCAGCGCCTCGGCCAGTTCCGCCCGCCAGGCCGCCAGCGGCTGCCCCTGCCGCGCGTAGATCAGATCGAAGCTCACGCGATCGAACGTCTCCCGCGCGATCCCGAGCGCCGCCCGCGCCTCCGCCGCCGAATGCATCCGCCCGAGCGCGCGGAGATCCGCGTCGTTCAGCGCCTGTATCCCGAGCGACACCCGATTGACGCCCGCGTCGCGATAGCCGCGGAACCGCCCCGCCTCGACCGAGGTCGGGTTCGCCTCCAGCGTGATCTCCGCGTCCTTCGCGAGCGTCCAGACTTCTCCGATCGCCCCGATCACCGCGCCGACCGTCTCCGGCGGCATCAGGCTCGGCGTGCCGCCCCCGAAAAACACCGTATCGACCCGCCGACCGGGCGTCAGCGCGCCGGCCGTCCGAACCTCCGCCACCAGCGCCCGCCGCCATCTCTCCTGATCCACGCCCGCGCGGACATGGCTGTTGAAATCGCAATACGGGCATTTCGCGGCGCAGAACGGCCAATGGACGTAGACGCCGAAGCCGGCCCGCTGCCAATCCTCAGTCAAAACAGCCGGCCAGCAGCTTCGCGAAGGCGTCCCCGCGATGGCTGATCCGGTTCTTCTCCCAGCGGTCCATCTCGCCCAAGGTCACGTCGAAGCCGTCTGGCTGGAACATGGGATCGTAGCCGTGCCCCTGTTCGCCCCGCATCGGCCAGACGCAGCGACCTTCGATCCGCCCCTCGAACACCTCGTCATGCCCGTCCGGCCAGGCCAGAACCAGCGTGCATCGAAACCGCGCCGTCCGGGGTTCCGGCGCATCGATCGCGCGCAGCTCGTCGTTCAGCCGGGTCATCGCCTTCACGAAATCGCGCCCGTCGCGACGTTTCCGCCCAATCGGCCGTACGCACGCCGGGCGCGCCGCCAAGCGCGTCGACCTCGATGCCGCTGTCATCGGCCAGCGCCGGCAGACCCGAGGCCTTCGCGGCCGCGTGCGCCTTGATGCGGGCGTTGCCGACGAAGGTCTCCTCGGTCTCATCCGGTTCGGGCAGCCCCAGCGACTTCGCGGACACGACCTCCACCGGACGCCCCGCCAGCAGCTGCCGCGATCTCCTCGAGCTTCCCCGCGTTGTGGGTCGCGACGACCAGCCTCGACCCTTCGAACCGCCGCCTCACGCCGTCGCGGCGCGCTGCGCTTCCACCAGCGCGCCCACGCCCTTCTCGGCCAGGTCCATCAGCTGATCCAGCTGAGCGCGGGTGAACGTCGCGCCCTCGGCGCTGCCCTGAACTTCGATCAGGCCGAGAGTGCCGGTCATCACGAAATTCGCGTCGGTCCCGGCCACGCTGTCCTCGGCGTAATCGAGATCGAGCACCGGCTGGCCGCCATAGATGCCGCAGCTCACCGCCGCGACGTGGTCGGTCAGCGGATCGCTCTTGATCACGCCGCCGGCCAGCAGCTTGTTCACCGCCAGCCGCAACGCCACCCATCCGCCGGTGATCGAGGCGCAGCGCGTTCCGCCATCGGCCTGCAGCACGTCGCAATCCACCGTGATCTGCCGCTCGCCGAGCGCCACCCGGTCAACGCCCGCGCGCAGCGACCGCCCGATCAGCCGCTGGATCTCGATCGTCCGGCCCTGCTGCTTGCCGGCCGTCGCCTCGCGCCGGTTCCGCGTCGTCGTCGCGCGCGGCAGCATCCCGTATTCCGCCGTCACCCAGCCGAGGCCCGTCTTGCGCATGAACGGCGGCACGTTCTCCTCGACGCTCGCGGTGCAGAGCACGTGCGTCCCGCCCATCCGGATCAGGCAGGACCCCTCAGCGTGCAGGGCCACGCCCGGTTCGATGCTGATCGGGCGAAGGGCGTCGGTGTCGCGGCCGGAAGGGCGCATGTCTCTCTCCTATGGATGCCGCGCGGCCATATCGCGCGCGCGGTCCCGCGTCCAGCGCCGCGCTCCGATTGACCGGGCGCCCGCCCGCGCCTAAGTCTGTAGCCCGCAACGGACCCGGACCCGCCGTGAACGCTCCCCGCAACCTGCTTGGCGAACTCAACGACCGCAGCCGCGAGGTTTTCCGCAGGCTCGTCGAGTCCTATATCGAGACCGGCGATCCGGTTGGATCGCGGACCCTCTCGCGCTCGTTGACCGAAAGCCTGTCCGCCGCGACCATCCGCAACGTCATGCAGGATCTCGAACTGCTCGGTCTGCTCGACAGCCCGCACGTCTCGGCGGGACGGATCCCGACGCAGCTCGGGCTGCGGCTCTTCGTCGACGGGATCCTCGAGGTCGGCGACGTGCCGGGCGCCGAGCGCGCCGAGATCGACCGCGGCTTCGAAGGTGTCGAGCGCGACGTCGGCGCCCTCATGGACCGGGCCGGAAGCATGCTGTCGGGCCTGACCCAAGGCGCCAGTCTCGTCCTCGCGCCGAAAGACGAGGCGCCGATCCGGCACATCGAATTCGTCTCCCTCGCGCCCGACCGCGCGCTGGTCGTTCTCGTGACCGCCGACGGCCATGTGGAGAACCGCCTCATCACCCCGCCGATGGGACTCACGCCTTCCGCGATGCAGGCGGCGGCGAATTTCCTCAACTCCATCCTCAAGGGCCGCACGCTCGGCGAGATGCACGACGTCGTGACCGCCGAGATCGCGCGGAACCGGGCCGAGCTCGACACGCTGTCGCAGGGCCTGATCGAGAACGGCACGGCGGCTTGGGCGGTCGATCCTCTCGGCGGGCGCGACCGGCTCATCGTGCGCGGCCGCGCGAACCTGATCGAGGAGGCCGGAGACGCCGCGCAACTCGAGCGCATCCGCGGGCTTTTCGACGAGCTCGAGCGCAAGCGCGATCTCGCGCAGCTGCTCGAACTCAGCGAGGGCGGCGACGGCGTGCGGGTTTTCATCGGCTCCGAGAACAAGCTTTTCTCACTTTCGGGTTCCTCTTTGGTGGTCTCCCCCTATATGAATGCCGACCGCAAGGTGATCGGCGCGGTCGGCGTGATCGGGCCGACCCGGCTCAATTACGGGCGCATCGTGCCGATAGTCGATTACACGGCGCAGTTGGTGGGACGGCTGGTGTCCAGCCGCAACCAAGGCTAGGAAGACCGGAATGGCGAGAGACAAGAACGAATACGATCTGGACGAGGCGGATTTCCTCGACGATCCAGAGGCGATGGAGGACGAGGCGGAAATCACCGCCGAGGAGGCCGAGGCCGACGAGCGGGACACCCTGCGCGCCGAGGTGGCCGACCTCAAGGACCGCCTTCTGCGCGCCCTCGCGGACGCCGAGAACATCCGCAAGCGCGCGGATCGCGACCGCCGCGACGCCGAGACCTACGGCGCGACGCGCCTCGCCCGCGACCTGCTGTCGGTGCACGACAATTTCGGCCGCGCGCTCGAACACGTGACCGATCAGGTCCGCGCCGACGCTCCGGGCCTCATCGAAGGCATCGAGCTGACGCAGAAGGATCTCCTGAGCGCCTTCGAAAAGCACAGGATCACCCAGCTGGCCCCCGAAGCCGGCGACCGCTTCGACCCCAAGCTGCACCAGGCGATGTTCGAGGCCCCGGTTCCGGGCACCAAAGCCGGCGACATCATCCAGGTCATGAACACCGGTTTCATGATCGGCGACCGACTGCTGCGCCCCGCGCAGGTCGGCGTCTCCGCCGGCGGTCCGGCCGCATCGGCGCGGACCGAATAGCGTAAACCGGCGACCGGGCCCCGGATCCTTCCGGGCGGCGCGAAGTATCGCGGCGTCTCGGCTCGCGTTCAGTCGGTCTCGGCGGGCTCGCGCGACGCGCCGTTCTTCGCGGCCGTCACAAAGGGCGCGAAGGATCGGCCGTCCATCTCGCCGCTGTCCACACCCAGCAGATCGAGGATCGTCGCGGGCACATCCTCGGCCCTTGCGGACTTCGCCACTCTCCGCCCTTCGTCGCGGCGGCCGGCCAGAACCGCAAGGCCCCGGCCCCGATGGTCACCCGTACGCGCTCCGACGAATTTCGGTTCGACCATGCCGATCGTGTCGGAACTGACCGCGTCGATAGGTTCGTCGCGATTCCATCTCACGACGAGATCGGGCAGGTCATCCTCGAAGCTCTCCGCGATCGGACGGGGTTCCGAGATGTCCGTCACGACGGGGGAGCCGGTCTTGGCGTTGCGCAATTTGTGCAGCTCGTCCCTGACATGGCTGATGAACGCGTCGGTCTCAGGCCCGGGCGCGAGCCGACCCTGCGGCTCCCGGCCGATGATGTTGAACCTTATCGCCCCCGCATTGTCGTTCGCCGGAATGGCGAAGCAGCGTCTCTGTGCCCGCGTGTCCGCCGCGATGGTCCCGCTGAACCGGTCCAGTCCGGGGAAAAGATCGCGAACCGACCTCGGAACGGCCGTCCGCCAGACTCCGCGCGCGGCGGCGAGCGCGTCGTGGCGACGCTTCGCGACGGGAACCGTCCTGCCGCTCCGGGATGCCCGCTCGGCCTTGTCGATCCGGAGCAGCGTCTCGTCGAGCATCGCCGAGGCGTCGTAATGCGCGCCCATGCCGTGGCTGGTGAAGAACAGTATTCTCGCGTCACCCGCCTGAGCCAGCACCCGCCCGATCCCCGCGTCGACCAGCTCCAGGACGCGCAGGAGCGGATCGCCGATCCGCGCGACCAGTTCGGCGTCGTGCCGCGGGTGACCGGGATCGTGCGCCGCCCAGAACTGATGACCGGCGCAATGGGTGTCGTTGTAGACGAGGGTGACCAGATCCCACGGCTCACGCTTCATCAGCGAGAGCGCGTAATCCGTCTTCGCCGAGATCCTCCGGGTCAGCAGATCGAGAAGCGGCTCCGTCCCCTCGTCGTGAAACATGCGGTCGCACGAGACGTTGCGATCGCTGAAATCCTTGTGCCCGGGCAGCCGGTCGAGTTCTTCCGGCGGAAAGGTCCGGGGCGGGCCCTCGGGATCGTGACTCGTCCAGTCGAGAACGTGGACGCCGTTCAGTTCTCCCGCCAGACGGGTCTTCGGAACGTCGACCACGGCCACCCGCCTGCCGGCATCGCTCGCCCGCTCCCAGAAGGTCGCGTCGGGCAGATCCTCGGACAGAGTGCGCTGGTCGAGATAGGATCTGTGGTCGAACTGTTTGAAGAAATAGCGGCCGTGCCGGCGCAGCGACATTCCGGTGTTCAACGTCGGCCAGACGGATCCGGTGTAGAGGCCCGGTTCGTGCGTGATTCGCACCTGGTCTCCGGTGGACAGGAGACGGGCGATGTTCGGCAGCCGGTCGAGGTTCGCGAGCAGCAGCTCGGGGTCGGCCGCATCGAGCGCCAGGACCAACAGACCCGGGCCGCTCTCATTCCGTTCGTCCAAAACAAGTCCCCTTCGCGTTTTTTACGAAACGTTCGCCGGTTCGCACTCGGCTCATTCGCGCCGGGTGCAGACCCACTTGGACCTAGTGTACTACAAACGGCCTCTCGACGAAATGTTGAGAGTGTTCCGCCGGACGTCAATTCCGCTCCGCCAAGCTCTTCAACTCGTAAAGCGCCGAGAGCGCCTCACGCGGACTCAATTCGTCGGGCCGCATCTCACGCAGCCGCAACTCCGCCTCCGACGGCTTGGACCTGGGCCGGCGGCGCGGTCGGCCGTACCGAAAACAGCGGCAGATCGTCGATCAGCGTCCGCGCCTTGCCGCCGCCTTCGCGCTCGCCCTTTTCCAACAGCTCCAGCACCGCCTTCGCCCGCTCGATCACCGGCTCCGGCAGTCCGGCCAGCTTGGCGACCTGCACGCCGTAGGATCGATCCGCCGCCCCCTCCCGCACCTCGTGCAGGAAGATCACGTCGCCCTTCCATTCCCGCACCGCCACCGTCGCGTTGCGAAGTCCCGACAGCTTCCCCGACAGCGCCGTCAGCTCGTGGTAATGCGTGGCGAACAGCGCCCGGCACCGGTTCGCGTCATGCAGATGCTCGAGCGTCGCCCAAGCGATCGACAGCCCGTCATAGGTCGCCGTGCCACGTCCGATCTCGTCGAGAATGACCAGCGCCCGCTCACCGGCCTGGTTCAGAATCGCCGCCGTCTCGACCATCTCGACCATGAAGGTCGAGCGCCCCCGCGCCAGATCGTCCGCCGCCCCGACCCGGCTGAACAGCGCGTCCACCACGCCGATGCGCGCCTCCGAGGCCGGCACGAAGGATCCGATCTGCGCCAGCATCGCGATCAGCGCGTTCTGGCGCAGATAGGTCGATTTGCCCGCCATGTTCGGCCCGGTGATCAGCCAGACCGGTCGCGCGTCGTCGCCGTCCGCGCTCAGGTCGCAATCGTTCGCGACGAAGCTTCCGCCCGTCCGCCGCAGCGCCTGTTCCACCACCGGATGCCGCCCGCCGGTTATCTCGAACGCCCGGCTCCCGTCCACATGCGGCCGCGTCCAGTCCGCCTCGCGCGCCAGATCGGCGAGAGCCGCGGCCACGTCGATCTCCGCCAGCGCCTTGGCCGCCGCCCCGATGGCGCCCGCCTTCTCAAGAACCGCCGCGCGCAGCTCGCCGAAGATCCGCTTCTCGATGTCGAGAGCGTGTCCCGCCGCATTGAGGATCCGCGTCTCCATCTCCGACAGCTTCAGCGTGGTGAACCGGACCGCCCCCGCCGTCGTCTGCCGATGCACGAACGTCTCGGAGAGCGGCGGGCTCAGCATCCTCTCCGCATGCCCCGCCGGCGTCTCGATGAAATAGCCCAGCACGTTGTTGTGCTTGATCTTGAGCGCGTTGATCCCCGCCAGCGCCGAATATTCGCCCTGCAGCGCCGCGATCACCCCGCGCCCCTCGTCACGCAACTCGCGCGTCTCGTCGAGCTCCGCGTCATGCCCGCCCGCGACGAACCCGCCATCGCGCGCCAGCATCGGCGGCTCCGCCACCAGCGCCGCGTCGAGCAACCCGGTCAGCTCCCCGTGCCCCGTCAGATCCGCGCGCGCGGCCGCGAGCACCTCCGGCAGGTCGCCGTCCAGAGCGTCGTGAAGCCCTGCAGCCTGCGCGATCCCGTCCCGGATCGCCGCCAGATCGCGCGGCCCGCCCCGGTCGAGCGCGATCCGTGACAGCGCACGCTCCAGATCGGGAACTTTGCGCAGAAGGGCGGTGACGTCCCGGCCGAGTGCCACATTCTCATGAAACCACGCCACCGCCGCCTGCCGCGCCCGGATAAGGTCGACGTCCGCCGAAGGCCCGTTCAGCCGCGTCTCCAACAGCCGCGCGCCCGGCCCCGTCACCGTCCGGTCCACCGCCGCCAGAAGCGAGCCGTCCCGCCCGCCCGACAGGCTCCGCGTCAGCTCCAGATTGCGCCGCGTCGCCGCGTCGATCCGCATCAGGCCGCCCGGCGCCTCGCGCACCGGCGGCCGAAGCAGCGGCAGCCGCCCGCGCTGCGTCAGATCGAGGTAGTCGACGATCGCCCCGAGCGCCCCCAGTTCCGTCCGCCCGAAGGTCCCGAACCCGTCGAGCGACGAGACCCTGTAGACGTCCGCAACCCGCGCGGCGGCGGCCGTCGAATCGAAACTCGCCCGCGCCAGCGGCGTCGCCACCGCCCCCGCCTCGGCCACGACGTCCCGCAGTTCCGGCTCCAGCGCCTCCGACAGCAGAACCTCTCGCGGCGCCACCCGCGCCAGCATCGGCCCCAATTGAACGCGCGGACATTCCGCCACCGTCACGTCCCCGGTCGAGACGTCCACCCAGGCGAACGCCCCCTCGCCGCGGATCTCGGTCCAGGCCGCGAGATGGTTGTGCCGCCGCGCCTCCAGCAGGCTCTCCTCGGTCAGCGTACCGGGCGTCACCAGCCGCACGACCTCGCGCTTCACGACGGACTTCGCGCCGCGCTTCTTCGCCTCCGCCGGGTTCTCCATCTGCTCGCAGACCGCGACCCGGAATCCCTTTCGGATCAGCGTCAGAAGGTAGCCCTCGGCCGAATGCGCCGGCACGCCGCACATGGCGATGTCCCGGCCCAGATGCCGACCGCGCTTGGTCAGCGCGATGTCGAGCGCCGCCGCAGCCGCCTCCGCGTCCTCGAAAAACAGCTCGTAGAAGTCGCCCATGCGATAGAACAGCAGCGCGTCGGGATGGTCGGCCTTGATGCCGAGATACTGCGCCATCATCGGCGTGATGTTCGGATTGTCGTCCAGGCCCGGTCCCTCCGCACAATGCGGTGTACCCGCGCCGGGCGGCGGGCGCAAAGCGTCAATGGCCGCTCACATGCCCCGTCCGCGCGCGGCCTCGTCGCGGTCGCGGATGAGATCGTATTCGGCCTCGGCGATCCGCGCGAAGCTCCGCATGCCGAGGGCCTCCAGGAACGGCCGGTCCAGACCGGCGATGGCGGCCCCGACCACGCGCGACAGGGTCTCCGCGTGGTCCGTCAGGGCCGTCACGTAGGGAAGGCCGGGCGTCGGCCCGGTCAGCATGAGCACGCGAAGCCCGCCCGTTTCCGGCCGGAAGCGTCGGATCAGGCGCCATGAAACGTAATCGATCGCCGCGATGTCGGCATCCCCGTCGGCGATCGAGGTCGCCGAGGCGACATGCGAGCCGGTCATCCGGATCGCGCCGAAGAACGCGGGATTCGCGGTGAGCGCGGCGACGTGATGCGCCATCGCGGCCCAGCCAGACTGGGACCCGCGTTCGTTCGCGGCGAACCGCGCTCCTTCGAATTCGGACAGAGACCCGCGCGGATCGTCCGCCCGGACGATCACGGCGCTCCGGTACCATCCCGGCGCGCAGCCCGGCACCCCGAAATCGGGCGCTCCAAGCAGGGCGACGCGACCCCGGAGCCGATGCACGAACGGCAGCCCGCAGGTCTGCCCGAGCACCAGGCGCGGATCCGTCCAAAGCGCCATCGGATCGTCGCCCCGGCACAGGAGCTGGGGCGCCTCGAGTCCGGCCCGGCGGATGCCGTCGCGGACCGCCGCCCAGAGCGCGTCCGTCGCCGTCCGGACCTCCGGCCAGTCGTACATCGGAAGTCCGGCGACGGGCCCCGTCACGGCTCGGGCGGCGTCCAGAGCGGGTGCGGCACCGGATCCTTCCTCCGGAAAAGGTGTCGCGCGAACAGCTCCTTGTAGGAGGCGTACCGATACCCTCCGTTGCGGGCGAGGAAAGTCTCCCGCCGCCGGTCGTATTCCGCGGGCAGGCTGTACCACGGGAGCTTCGGGTGGGCGTGGTGCACCGCGTGGAAATTGTTGTTGAGAAACAGCAGGGAGAGCGGCCCGCGATCCTCTATGATGACGCTGCGCGCGCCGTGCCGCTCATGCGCGCGGTGCTCCGCGAAAGTCCGGATCCGCAACAGCGACAGGCCCAGCCAGCAAGCCGCGAGATACTGCCAGACCGAAATCTCCGCCGCGAAGGCGAGCCACAGCGCCACGGGAGCCACGCCCGCCAGGTGCAGGATCCAAGCCCGCGCGACTCCGGTCTCGCGCCGTCGAAGCCGTCCGATCTCGGCCCGCCAGAACGCCAGCGTTCCGATCGGCGGCCCGAGGATCATCCGTCCGAGAAGCGTGTTGTTCGCCCCGAGCACGAGGCGGACCGGTCCGCCCAGGCGCGCCCAGACCGCGGGATCGAGGTAGTTCGACTCCGGGTCGTCATACGGATCGGTCAGGACCGGGTCGCGGTGATGCGCCAGATGCTGGTCGCGGAAACGACCGTATGGCAGCAGAAGGCCCAGCGCCGGAAAGACGAGCGCTTCGTTCAACGCCTGCGACCGGAACGGATGGCCGTGTATCGCCTCATGCTGCAGCGAGGAATGCAGAGCGATCACGACGGCGACAACGCATATCGCCGCCGCCGCGCCCAGGGACGGAGCGGCGACGGTGGCGAACGCCCATGCCGCGTAGGTGCCGACGGCGAGCGCGAGGGTCGGAAACTCCACGCGCGTGGAGACGCGCGCGAGGCGGGCGGTCAGATCGGTCATGCATCGTGTTCCGGGGCTGCTCCCGAAAACGTTAAGTTCGGGGCGGCACTTATGCAATGACGTGATTATGTCGTGAAACAGGATGTTTTGTGGTAGTTTCCGCGTAAAGTCGTACTTTCACGGGAATTGAGTGAAAATCACATGGTCGAGGCGCATGACAGACGCTCCATCTGCGCCGCGTTCGGGCAGCGGCTTCAGAGCCTGATCGGCGAGGAGCGCGGCGCGGTCTCGGCCTTCCTGCGCGATACCGGGATCGACCGGTCGGCGCTGACGCAGTTCCTCGATCCCGATATCGACCGGTTGCCAAGGGCCGAGAGCCTGCGCCGGATCGCGGAGGCGCGCGGAGTCACGGTGGACTGGCTTCTCAGCCTGTCGAACGCGCCGGACGGGGCGCAGGCCGTGACCTCGACGGTCCAGATCGAACAGGCGCGTTCGGATCTGGGCGGGTCGCCGCTCGACCGCTGGCGACAGGAGGCGGCGGGGATGAAACTCCGCTACGTCCCGTCGAGCCTGCCGGACATGCTGGCGCTGGCGCCGGATCCGCAGGCGGAGGACGTGCGTTCGGGACAGTCCGAGAACGTGCTGGGCGGCTTCCGGCTGGGCGACATGGACGTGGAGATCGCGATGCCGCTCCAGACGCTCGAGGATCTGGCGGAGGGGTCCGGTCTCTGGCGCGGAACGGATCCCGGGCTTCGCCGGCGCCAGCTCGGACACATGGCGGAGACATGCGCGGCGGCGTATCCGACGCTTCGGCTGCACGTCTATGACGGGCGCGAGACGTTTTCGGCGCCCTTCACGGTCTTCGGGCGGATCAGGGCGGCGCTGTTCCTCGGCGAGGCGTATCTGGTCGTGACGTCCTCGGAGCAGGTGGCGGCGCTGTCGAGGCACTTCGACGGGCTGGTGCGCAGGGCGGTCGTCGGGCCGGACAGGGTCGCGGACACGCTCGACGGGCTGGCGAGAACCGTCCGGTGATGCGGAGCGCCCGGATCCGGGCGCTCCGCCGGGTCTCACATCGCGGTTTCGACGATGGACACCGCCATCGCGTCGGTCAGCGAGACGAGCACGCGCGAGCCGGCGCCGCGGGCGGCCGCGAAGGACCGCAGCTCGGGCGGAACCGTCACGCGCCGGGTCGAGCCGTCCTCCATGCGGATGGTCGCCTGGAAGTTCCGGTCGTCGTAGGAGACGAGCGTCACGACCATGTCGGTGGCCTCGATCGCGAGACCGCCCGGTTTGTCTCCGTCCGCCGCCCGCCCGGCGAGGAGCATGGTTCCGGTGTCGGCCGCGTCGCCCGGCTCGGCCATCGAGACCGCGACGGATTGGAAGAAGTTGAACTCGACCACGTCGCCGGGCGCGAGCTGGGCCAGGTTGCGGACCTCGGGACCGGCGGTCACGGACACGAGCGACCCGTCATCGGCGCGCATGGTGACCTGGCGGGACGCCATGTCGACCGATTCCACCGTCGCCGTCGCGGTGATCAGGGTCGCCGTGCCCGCCGGTCGGGGCGTGGCCGTCATGCTGGCGCATCCGGCCAGCGCCGTCAGGGCGAGGGCCGCCGCGATCGCTTTCATGCTCATGAGTGTTCCTTTCGGGTCAATACTCCCGGCATTCCCTAGCATGGCGCGAATCGGCGGGCAACGAGACTGGCGTATCCGGGGAAACGCCGAAATGGCGTGGGGCAGCCGAAAAGTGTCACGCGTGGCAAAATAGGTAACATGTTGACATAAAATCAAGAATAGAATCGCGTTAACCGCGTGGCAACCTGTGCGACACAGCCCTTCCGGGTCGCTTTTCCGATACGCGGTTCGCTTGCAGATTGTCCGATCCGACCCGTGGCGGATCGGAGCATGTTTTACTAGGCCTTCGCCCTGATCGGTCCGCAGGCTCGGATCCGGACATGGTCACTGCGAAGTGGCGGAGCATCGTTCGGCATGGCCGTGTGGAGACTTCTGTCACACTCCTGTCCGTGGCGCGGTTTTCGGAGCGATCACATCGCGAGCCAAGCCTGGAACAGGAGGCCGGAGGCGAGCGAGCCGGCGAGCGCGAGCGCGACGTAGAGCGCGAAGACCGGAGGCCGGGCGAGTGCCCACACGGCGATCGCGGCCGGCAGCGACGTCACGCCGCCCGCGACGAGGAAGGCGAGCCCCGCGCCGGGGGTCATGCCCTGATCGACGAGGCCCGAGACGAGGGGAAGTGCGGCGTAGCCGTTGAGATAGGCCGGGACGCCGACCAGCGTCGCGGTCAGAACGGGGACTATGCCGTCACCGCCGACCGCCTGGACAACCCATTCGGCCGGCACGTAGGCGACCATCAGGCTTTCGAGGACGAAAGCGAGCGCCAGCCATTTGAAGAGGAAGAGCGAGGTCTTCACCGCCTCGCGGCGGAACTTCCCCCGCCGGACCGGGTCGCGCCAGAAGGCCCAGACGGGCGGTTTGGGGTCGCGCACGCGCGCCGCGCCGCAGCCGCCGTTTCCGACGCCGTCCCGCAACGGGGCGGGGAAGGCG
This sequence comes from uncultured Alphaproteobacteria bacterium, assembly GCA_963798765.1. GTDB lineage: Bacteria > Pseudomonadota > Alphaproteobacteria > Rhodobacterales > Rhodobacteraceae > Amaricoccus. The sequence continues at coordinate 886,630 of CAWCUP010000020.1, forward strand.
CCGGCCCGGGTGAGCGCGAGCGTGACGTATCCGCCGAACACGCCGAGACCGATGGCCGCCAAGGTCTTGGCGATGGCGAACTCGAAGCCCAGCACGCCGGCGGTCAGAGCGAACATCGACGGGTCGATCACCGGCGAGGCCAGCCAGAACGCCATCACCGCGGAGAGCGGCACCCCCATGGCGAGCAGCGCCGCGATCAGCGGGATCACCCCGCAGGAACAGAAGGGCGAGAGGCCGCCGAAAGCCGCCGCCAGAAGGATCATCAGCAGGGGCGAGCCGGTGAAGGCGCGGGCGATCAGGTGGTCGGCGCCGGAAGCTCCCGCATAGGCGGCGATGCCGATCGAGGCGATCAGGTACGGCGCGGTCCCCAGCAGGCTTCCGGCGGCGAAGCGGAGGCTTTCCGCGCCCTGCACGGGGTCGAGCATCCAGACGAGGGCGAGGATCGCGGCGGTCGCGAGCCAGACCCGGTGATCGGACCAGAGAGACTTCATCGCTTCGGCGCGTTGCCCGGTCAGGCGTAGAACGGCGTCGGTCATGGCGTCACATCCGGTTTTGTGGTTGTTTCGGGACGAAGAGGACGAAAGGATTGGCGACGGGTCTCATGCGGCGTCGTTCCTGACGAGAGCCACGCCCAGGCAGCATTCGTCGGTCAGGAACGCCAGAGCCGCGTTCATCGAGGCGTAATCCGCCCGGCTGACGACCTCGCGGCCCCGCCGTTCCTGCAGGACGAGACCCGCGGCCACCAGCGTGCGGAGATGGTGCGCAAGCGTCGAGAGGGGCAACCCGGTATGGGCCGCGATATCGCCGACGATCAGGCCGTCGTCCCCGGCGCGGACCAGCAGGCGATAGACGTCGAGGCGCGCCTCGTGGCCGAGGGCGGCGAGCGCGCGGGCGGTGTCGGCGGATCGGGACGGCTTTTCCATAGGTCATAACACAACCAACTTACTAGTTATGTCAAGGCCGGATCGACGCCGCCGCACAACCGATGCTCTTCCGCGACCGGACCGATTTCCCGGTCCGCCATGCGGCGAGGCCGATGACCGGCCTCCCCCGTGCAGAACTCGCTAGCCGTTCGGATTGAAGATATCGCGATAGATTCGCCAGGTTCCATCATTCTGGCGGCGGAGAATCGTCATGAACTTGCCCTCGAAATGGCTGTCAGCCGCGTCCGCGGTGTAGGTTCCCCGCGTGTAGGCCCAGCCATCCGTCACGACGATCTCTTCAGGCGCGATTTCCATCGCGTCACGCGGGGAAGCGGCCCACGCATCCGGCAGTTTCGGGCGAAGTGATTCGATGCTTCTCGCGGGCATACCGGGAGGCATCTGAATGCCGTTCTCGTCCCAAAGCCCGAGCCACTGGTCCGTGTCTCCTGCCACACGGTGGGCGGCGTAGCTCTCCCACAGCGCTCGGATCGCGGCTTTGTCCGACGCCTCGTCGGCCGACGCTGAGAGCGGCATCATCAATGCGGCGACAAGGGTCGATCTGAAGAAATGACGTCTCCTCATGTCCGTGTTCCTTTGCCAAAATCAAGGAACTGCAAGATGCACCAGGCGCGGCGATGAGGCGTTGATTCAGATCAATGAAAGGCAATATGTACATTTCTGGTTTGCCAGCATTCGCTGTTGGCTCGGCCAAGCCTGCGCGAGAGTCCGTTCAATAGAGCTCGACGCCACACCAAATGGCGTCCGAGGGCTACGGGAAACGGTAGTCACCCCGCGTCTTCCCTCCGCGCATCGTGCTTTCAGGGCGCTCGGGAATGCGTGACATCCGCAACATCTGCGGCGATCCCGGCCTCCGGCGCCGGGCGGGCGATCACACGCGGCCGTGGCAGTGTTTGTATTTCTTGCCGGAGCCGCAGGGGCAGGGCTCGTTGCGGCCGGTCTGCGCCCAGCTTTCCGGCGCGTCGCCGGCGGGTTCGAGCTCCGCGCCGCCTGCGCCGGCCATCGCCGGCGCGCGCGCCGTCTGGGGACCGGATTCGGTTCCGGCGCCGGCCAGCGCGCGGGCCTTGGCCTGCATCTCGGCGATCATCGCCTGCTGTTCCTCGGGCGTCATGACCTGGACATGGGCCAGCATGCGCGTGACTTCGGAGCGCAGCTTGTCGAGAAGGCTCTCGAACAGCTGGAAGGCCTCGGACTTGTACTCGTTGAGCGGATCGCGCTGGGCGTAGCCGCGGAACCCCACGACGCTGCGCAGATGCTCCAGCGTCACCAGATGCTCGCGCCAGTCCTTGTCGATGGTCTGGAGAAGGACCTGCTTCTCGATCGAGCGCATCGTGTCGGGCCCGTACTTCGCCGCCTTCGCGGCCATCAGCCTGTCGGTCTCGTCGGTCAGGCGCGCGCGGATCGTCTCGTCGTCCACGCCCTCCTCGTCGGCCCAGGCGGCGACCGGAAGATCGACGCCGAAGGTCTCCCGCACCTTTTCGGCCAGGCCCTCGATGTCCCACTGGTCGGCGTAGGCCCGGGCGGGGACGTGTTCGGTGACGAGATCGTTCACGACCTCGTGGCGCATGTCGCGCGTCACGTCGCTCAGATCGGCGGCCTCCATGATCTCGCGGCGCTGGCCGAAGATGGCTTTGCGCTGGTCGTTCATGACGTCGTCGTATTTCAGCAGGTTCTTGCGGATGTCGAAGTTGCGCGCCTCGACCTTGCCCTGGGCCTTCTCGAGCGCCTTGTTGACCCAGGGATGGACGATGGCCTCGCCCTCCTTCATCCCGAGTTTGCCGAGCATGGAATCGAGCCGGTCGGACCCGAAGATCCGCATCAGGTCGTCCTCGAGGCTGAGATAGAAGTTGGTTCGGCCCGGATCGCCCTGGCGGCCCGAGCGGCCGCGCAGCTGGTTGTCGATGCGGCGGCTCTCGTGGCGTTCGGTGGCCAGCACCCAGAGGCCGCCGGCGGCGAGCGCCCTGGCCTTGCGGTCGGCGACCTCGACCTCGACCCGGTCGCGGATCTCCTGCGGATGGGTGCCTTCCTCGTCCTTCTCCAGCGCCTCGATGACGTGCATCTCGACGTTGCCGCCGAGCTGGATGTCGGTTCCGCGCCCGGCCATGTTGGTGGCGATGGTCACCGCGCCCGGAATGCCGGCGTCGGCGATGATCTTGGCCTCCTGCTCGTGATAGCGCGCGTTCAGCACGTTGTGCGGGACGCCGGCCTTCTTGAGCATCTCGGAGAGCGCCTCGGACTTCTCGATCGAGGTGGTGCCGACGAGGATCGGCTGGCCGCGTTCGTGCGCGTCCCTGATCTCCTCCACGATGGCCGCGTATTTCTCGGCGGAGGTCCGGTAGACCTGATCGTCGTGATCCTCGCGGATGATCGGCTTGTTGGTCGGGATCTCGACCACGCCGAGGCCGTAGATCTCGCCGAATTCGGGCGCCTCGGTCGCCGCCGTGCCGGTCATGCCGGCCAGCTTCTCGTAGAGGCGGAAGTAGTTCTGGAACGTCACGCTCGCGAGGGTGACGTTCTCGGGCTTGATGCTGACGCCCTCCTTGGCCTCGATGGCCTGGTGAAGCCCCTCCGACAGGCGGCGGCCGGTCATCATGCGTCCCGTGAACTCGTCGATCAGCATCACCTCGTCGTTGCGGACGATGTAATCCTTGTCGCGCTTGAACAGGACATGCGCCCGGAGCGCCTGGGTGACGTGATGGACGAGCGACGTGCTCTCGGGATCGTAGAGCGAGGCGTCCGCCTCCAGCAGGCCGGTCTCGCGCAGCCGGCCCTCGATGAACTCGTTGCCCTCCTCGGTCAGCGTGGTGGTGCGCTGTTTCTCGTCGAGGTCGTAATGCTCACTCGTCAGGTCGGGGATCAGCTTGTCGATGGTCACGTAGAGCTCGGAGCGGTCCTGGCTCGGGCCCGAGATGATCAGCGGCGTGCGCGCCTCGTCGATCAGGATCGAATCCACCTCGTCGACGATCGCGAAATAATGATCGCGCTGGAGGACCTGGGAGAGCTCGGACTTCATGTTGTCGCGGAGATAGTCGAAGCCGAGCTCGTTGTTGGTCGCGTAGGTGACGTCGGCCTTGTAGGCCTCCATCTTGGCGGCCTCGTCCATGCCGGGGACGACGACGCCGACGCTCATGCCGAGCGCGTGATAGACCTTCGACATCCATTCCGCGTCGCGCCGCGCCAGGTAGTCGTTGACGGTGACGACGTGGACGCCGCGTCCGGTGAGCGCGTTGAGATAGACGGGCAGGGTCGCCATGAGGGTCTTTCCCTCGCCGGTCTTCATCTCGGCGATGTTGCCCCGGTGGAGGAAGATGCCGCCGACGAGCTGGACGTCGAACGGGCGCAGGCCGAGCGCCCGGCGGGCGGCCTCGCGGGCGTTCGCGAAGGCCTCGGGGAGCAGGTCGTCGAGGCTCTCGCCCTTGGCGAGGCGCTCCCGGAACTCCGCCGTCTTCGCCATGATCGCCGCGTCGTCCAGCGCCTGGAAATCCGGCTCCAGCGCGTTGATGCTCTCGACCAGCGGGCGGGTGGCCTTGACCATCCGGTCGTTGGGCGTGCCGAAGACTTTCTTGGCGATCTTCCCCAATCCAATCATGAAACGCTCGTCCTCGAATTCGTGTCGGTCCCGCGGGACGACCGCCCGCCCGGGCCCGGCGGACCCACCGAAATGTCATGACGGGGGCGCTTGCTTCACCGGCGCCGATCGGTCTAAGTCTGCGCGAGGCGCGGTCCGCAATCCCTCAATCGAGCAGGGATGTAAGCGGAGGGGCGGCGCCTGTCAACGGCACCCCGGACGGGGGCCGAGGTCACTCGGACGCGCCGTCCCGGGCGCGAGGAATCAATTCGGAGTTTCGGAATGCGCAATCTCTTGGCCGCCGCGTCGGTCGCGGGTCTTCTCGCGGGCGTCCCCGCCCTCGCCCAGGCGCCGGACGCCGGCACGGTGCTCGCGACGGTGGATGGCGCGGAAATAACGCTGGGCCAGGTCGTCGCCGCGGCGAGCCGGATGGCCGGCCAGCAGGGGGCGATGCCCGACGACGCGATGCTCGAGAGCATCCTCCAGCAGATGGTCGACCAGGCGCTGCTGGCGCGGACGGTCTCGTCCTCCGTCGAGGACGATCCGCTGGCCGTCACGGTGGAGCTAGAGAACGGCCGGCGCGGCCTTCTGGCCGGATCGGCGATCGAGGACATGCTGGCCGAGCCGGTTCCCGAGGAGGAGCTGCGGGCGGCCTATGACGAGTCGATCGCGGCGCTCGAGCCGACGGTCGAGTACAGCGCCGCCCACATCCTCGTGGCGACCGAGGACGAGGCCAAGGCGGTCGCGGAACGTCTCGAGGCCGGCGAATCCTTCGCGGATCTCGCGGGCGAGCTGTCGCTCGATCCGGGTTCGGGCGCGCAGGGCGGCGATCTCGGCTGGTTCTCTCTCGGGCAGATGGTTCCCGAATTCGAGCAGGCGGTCGTCTCCGCCGAGCCGGGCGAGGTCACCGCGCCGGTCGAGAGCCAGTTCGGCTGGCACCTGATCCTGGTCAACGAGACCCGGGACGTGCCGCCGCCCGCCTTCGAGGACGTGCGGGGCGACATCGAGACCGCGCTGCGCCAGGAGCAGATCCGGACGCGGATCGAGGAGCTGCGCTCCGCGGCGACGATCGAGATCCGCGACGTGGATCTGCCGGACGGCGCGATCCGCGACGCCACGATCCTGACCGACTGAGCGGGGCGCGCATGGCCGCGAAGGCGACCTCGCCGGTCTCGCCGCTCGCTCCGTCGGGCGGGTTTCCGGACCTGCCCCGGATCGACGGGGTCCGCTACGCCGCCGCCGAGGCGGGGGTGCGCTATGCCGGCCGGCTGGACGTGATGCTGGTGGAGATCGCGGCGGGCGCGGCGATGGCCGGCGTTTTCACGCGCTCGTCGACGCGGGCGGCGCCGGTGCTCTGGTGCCAGGAGAAGCTCGCGGTCGCGGGGGCAGCCTCGGACGCGGGCTTCGGCATCGTGGTGAATTCCGGCAACGCCAACGCGTTCACCGGCGCGCATGGCCGAAAGGGCGTCGAGGCGACCGCGGCGGCGGCGGCGGCGGCACTCGGGATACCGGCGGATCACGTGTTTCTCGCCTCGACCGGCGTGATCGGCGAGCCGCTTCCGGCGGAGCGGATCACCGCGAAGATGGCGGAGCTGCGCGACGGGCTGGACGGCGGGGCCGCGGCGCTGGCGGCGCGGGCGATCATGACGACGGACACGTTCCCCAAGGGCGCGGCTGCCGCGATCGATCTGGACGGCGTGAAGGTTTCCATCGCGGGTTTCGCCAAGGGGTCGGGGATGATCGCGCCGGACATGGCGACGATGCTGGTGTTCGTGTTCACGGACGCGGCCGTCGCGCCGGACGTGCTCCAAAGCATGGTCGACCGGATCAACGCCTCCACGTTCAACTGCATCACCGTGGACGGCGACACGTCGACGTCCGACACGCTGTTGATGGCCGCGACGGGCAGGGCGGCGATGCGGCCGATCACGGATCGCGGCGATCCGCGCGCGCGCGCGTTCGAGGCGGCGCTCGGCGGCGTGATGCTCGACCTCGCCCATCAGGTCGTCCGCGACGGCGAGGGCGCGACGAAATTCGTCGAGATCCGGGTGAGCGGAGCGACCTCAAAGGCGGCGGCCCGCAAAGTCGGTCTCGCCATCGCCAACTCGCCGCTGGTCAAGACCGCCATCGCCGGCGAGGATCCGAACTGGGGCCGGATCGTCATGGCGGTGGGCAAATCGGGGGAGAAGGCCGACCGCGACCGCCTCTCGATCCGTTTCGGCGGCATCCTCGTGGCGGAAAACGGGTGGGTGTCGCCGGATTACAGCGAGGCCGCCGGGGCCGCCTACATGAAGAACGACGAATTGACGATCGGCGTCGATCTCGGGGTCGGGCGGTCGGCGGCGACGGTCTGGACCTGCGACCTCACGCACCGCTACATCGAGATCAACGCGGATTACCGCTCTTGAGGCTCGTGCTGGTCTCGGCCGTGGCGCTGATCGACCGTGACGGCAGGGTTCTCATCGCGAAGCGTCCCGAGGGCAAGGCCATGGCCGGCCTCTGGGAATTCCCCGGCGGAAAGGTCGAGCCGGGCGAGACTCCCGAATCGGCTCTGATTCGCGAGCTCAGCGAGGAGCTCGGAATCGAGACCTGGTCGAGCTGTCTCGCGCCGCTCACGTTCGCCAGCCACGCGTATGACGACTTCCATCTGCTGATGCCGCTCTTCGCGTGCCGCAAGTGGGACGGCGTCGCGCGCGCCCGCGAACACGCGGCGCTGAAGTGGGTCGGCGTGCGGGAGCTTGCCGGTTACCCCATGCCCGCCGCGGACGTTCCGCTCGTCGCGATCCTGCGCGACTGGCTGTGAGCCGATTTCCGCCGACCGAAATCTCTTCCGAGCGGTTCAACCTTAAGGTGTAGACATCTTAACCATGTGGTAGTATGTTGACCATAATGTTATAGAAACATGGCAACCCAACTCCGCGGCAAGACGGACTCACCGGGAGGACAGAATGTTCCGCACCATACAACTCTCCAGCCGGGTTTCGGTTCAGGGCCGATTTGTCGAGGATCTCGACAACGGCGAGGTCGTGATCAACGACGGCGCCAGGAACTGGCGCGGCCGTCCGATCGAAAGCGCCAGGAGTCTCCAGGACGTGCCCGTCCCGATCACCCGCGTTTTCGAGGCTCCGGCGGCAGTCGGCGGCGCTGCCTAGACCCAGCCCGCCATCTCGCGGTCCAGCACGGCCATCATCATGTCGATGTGGGCCGTGTCCGCGTTGAGGCAGGGAATGTAGGTGAACGTTTCGCCACCCGCCTCGTGGAAAGCCTCCTGGATCTCCTCGTTGATCTCCTCGAGGGTCTCGACGCAGTCCGACGAGAACGCCGGCGCCATCACCGCGATGTTCCTCTTTCCGGTCTCGGCCAGCCGCGCGACCTCCTCGACCGTATAGGGCCGCACCCACTCCTCCGGTCCGAACTTCGACTGGAACGTGGTCACGACCCGGTCCTTCTCCCAGCCGAGCCGTTCGCGCAGAAGCCGCGTCGTCTTCTGGCACTGGCAATGGTAGGGATCGCCTTCCATCAGATAGCGCTTCGGCACCCCGTGATAGCTCGCGACCAGAACGTCCGGCCGATGGTCGAGCGCGGCGTAGGCCCGCTCGACGGATTTCGCCAGCGCGTCGATGTAGAGCGGCTCCTGGTAATAGGCCGGCACGGTGCGCAGGCTCGGCTGCCAGTTCATCCGCATCAGCGCCCGGAACGCCTGGTCGTTCGCCGTGGCGGTCGTCGGCGCCGAATATTGCGGATAGAGCGGAAAGAACACGATCCGCTCGCAGCCTTGATCCTTCAGCTTCTCGATCACGCCCGGCGTCGACGGGTTCCCGTAGCGCATGGCGAAATCCACCACGACCCGGTCGCCGTGCAGCGCGGCCATCCGCTCGGCCACCGCCGCGGCCTGCGCCCGCGTCGTCGTCAGGAGCGGGCTCTCGTCCAGCTCCTCGTTCCAGATGCCGCGATAGGCCGCGCCGGACCGCGAGGGCCGGGTGGTCAGGATGATCAGCTGCAGGAGCGGCTGCCAGAGCCAAGGCGAGTAGTCGATCACCCGGCGATCCGAGAGGAACTCGTTGAGATAGCGCCGCATCGACCAGTAATCGGTGGCGTCCGGGGTGCCGAGATTGGACAGGATCACGCCGACACGCGCGGGCGGGACGGGCGGATGATCCGGCGCGGCGTGGGCCAGCCGCCCCTCGCCGGGTCTGATCTGCTCTATGCGTCCGTCCATGATCGGGGCGTCATACATGCGCGTCCCATTCCCCGCAATGCGGTTTCGCCGGTGCGAAAGAGCTAGCTCCGCCACCGCGCCGGTCAACGCTCACCGTCCGGCCTTCTCTCCGGCGCCGCGCTCCGGCACCCCGAGCGCGTCCGCCAGCCGCGTCTTCGCCGACCCTGGCCGCAGCGGTTTCGGCTGGTCCGGCCCCGGCGCCCAGCCGGTCAGGAACACCACCTCGAACGTGGCGGGGATCCGTCCGTCGGCCGCGCCGAACCGCTCGGCGTAGACCTCGCAGGTCCGCGCCAGCATGTCGCGTCGCATCGGGCGGCGCAGGCGGTCGCGCATCACGTTGGTCTCGCCCATCGCCCGCAGGTCGCGCATCAGGTCGACCGGCGTGGCGTAGGTGACGTCGAAGCGTTCGGAATCCGCGACGGGAAGCGCGAGGCCGGCGCGCTGGAGCAGACCGCCGAGATCGCGGATCTCCCCCATCGGCGCCACGCGCGGGCTGAGACCGCCCAGGGTCTCCACCTCGGCCGCGGCCAGAGCGGCGCGCAGTTCGCGCAGGGTCTCGCCGCCGAACGTCGTGACGATGAGGAGCCCGTCCGGCCGGAGCGCGAGCCGCGCCTGCACCATCTGTCCCACCGGGTCTTCCGCCCAGTGCAGCGCCATCGCGTGGATCACGAGGTCGTGCGCGCCCTCGGCCAGATCGAGGATCGCGGCGTCGGGCCGCAGAACCGGCGCGGCCAGCCCCGCCGCGCGCATCGCCTCGGCCAGGATTTCGCCGCGCGGACCGACCACGGCGGGCGCGTGAAACGTCCTGTTAACCTCGACCAGCCTATCGGTGACCTCGCGGGCCACCGCCTCGCGCAGGAAATCGGCGCCTCCGGCGCGGCCGCGCCGCATCGCCAGCAGATCGGCGTCGAACAGATCGGGCATCCCGGGCATGAGCGTCCTTCCTCAGGTTCCCAACATAGGATCGCGACGTCTGGGCGCCATGCTCGGCGCGGTCAAGGCCGGGATCCTCGACGCGATCTATCCGCCGCGCTGCCTCGCCTGTCCCGAACCGACCGACGCGCCGCACGGGCTCTGTCCCGCCTGCTGGCGCGACACGCATTTCATCGCGGACGCGGCCTGCGACAAATGCGGCGCGCCGCTGATCGGCGAGGCGGGGGCGGGCGATCTCTGCGAGCGCTGCACCCGGCATCCGCCGGCCTGGGATCGCGGGGCGGCGGGGATCGTCTATTCCGGAGCGGGGCGGCGCGTGGTCCTCGCGTTCAAGCACGGCGACCGGCTGGACATGGTCGGACCGCTCGCCGCCTGGATGGCCGCGCCGGGGCGCGATCTGCTCGCGACGGCCGATCTGATCGCGCCGGTGCCGCTGCACTGGCGCCGCCTGGTCAGGCGCCGCTACAACCAGTCGGCGGAACTCGCCCGCCGGCTGTCGCGGATGACCGGCGTTCCGGCGGTTCCCGATCTTCTGACGCGCGTCCGGGCGACGATTCCCCAGGAGAGGATGACCCGCGAGGCGCGGGCCGCGAACCAGGCGGGGGCGTTCGAGGTGGCGGGCCGTCACCGGGGGCGCGTCGCGGACAGGACCGTCCTGGTGATCGACGACGTTCTCACATCCGGCGCGACGCTGTCGGCCTGCGCCGAGGCGCTGCGCGCCGCCGGCGCCCGGCGCGTGAACGTTCTGGCCCTCGCGCGCGTTGCGTTCGACGAGCGGCCGCCCATATAAGGCCGCGTTCCGAGAGGAGTCCGCGCCGATGCGACCCGTCACGATCTACACCACGCCGTTCTGCGGCTATTGCCACGCCGCGAAGCGGCTTCTGACCGCCAAGGGCGCGTCCTTCACCGAGATCGACGTCTCGGGCGACCGCGACCGCCGCGCCGAGATGGTCCGGCGCGCGAATGGCGGGCGGACCGTGCCGCAGATCTTCATCGGCGAGACGCATGTGGGAGGCTTCGACGAGATGAACGCGCTCGAACGCGCCGGCGGGCTCGACGCGATCCTCGCGGCCTGAGCGGTGCGCGCGGCGCTGGTCCAGCTGAGGTCGGGCGACGATCCGGAGGCCAACCTGCCCGTGACGCTGCGGCTCGCGGAGCAGGCGGCGGACGCGGGCGCCGACCTGATCCTGACGCCCGAATGCACCAACATGGTCTCGGCCAGCCGCGCGCGGCAGGACGCGGCGCTGGCGACCGAGGCGGACGACCCGACGCTCGCCGCGCTGCGGGCGCTGGCCGCGCAGCGCGCGGTCTCCGTGCTGATCGGAAGCCTCCTGCTCAGGACCGGCGATCCGGACGGCCGCTTCGCCAACCGCTCGGTCCTGATCGGCCCGGACGGCGCGATCCGGGCGCGCTACGACAAGATCCACATGTTCGACGTCGATCTGGGCGGTGGCGAGACCTACCGCGAATCCGAACGCTTCCGCCCCGGCGACCGGGCGGTCCTCGCGCGGGCCGGAGACGCGACGCTCGGCCTGACGATCTGTTACGACATGCGGTTCCCCGAGCTTTTCCGCGATCTGGCGCGCGGCGGCGCCGACATCCTGACGATCCCCGCGGCCTTCACGGTCCCGACGGGACGCGCGCATTGGGAGACGCTTCTGCGCGCCCGCGCCATCGAGACCGGATGCTTCGTCCTGGCTCCGGCGCAGGGCGGTTCGCATCCGGCCTCCGAAGGTCGGGCCCGCGAGACCTGGGGCCACTCGCTCGCCGTTTCGCCGTGGGGGGAGATCCTCGCCGAGGCCGGAACCGAACCGGGCGTCACGACCGTCGACATCGATCTTGCCGAAGTCGCCCGCGCCCGCTCCCGCGTCCCGTCGCTCCGACACGACCGCTCCTATCGCGATCCCGCGCCCGCGTGACGCGTTGCCGCTTCGGGGCCGCGCGCTAGATGGCGGCTGCGCTGAGGGGGAGATCGGCATGGCGGACACGGTTTTGATTCTCGGCAGCGGGCCGGACGTCCTGCGCGCGCGGGCCTGGTCCCGCGCCGGCGTCGGGCGAATCGTCGCGATCAACAACGCCTGGCGTGTCCGGCCGGACTGGGACGATCTCATCCATCCCAGCGACTTCCCCGCCGACCGCCGCCCTGTGGCGGTCGGCCCGGACCAGCGCGTGCGCACGCACGAGGACTACGTTCCCGCCGCGAACGCGCATGGCGGCTTCGTGTTCTGCGGCGGCACGATGGCGTTCACCGCCGGATACTGGGCGCTCGAGGCCCTGCGCCCGCGCGTCATGGCCTTTCTCGGCTGCGACATGGTCTACGCCGCCGGCGGACGCACCCATTTCTACGGCCGGGGCACGCCCGACCCGCTGCGCGAGGACCCGACGCTCCAGAGCCTCGAGGCGAAGTCGGCCCGTCTGATGATGATCGCGGCCGGTCTCGGATGCGCGGTGGTCAACCTGTCCGCGGCGGCGTCCAGCAGGCTCGTCTTCCCGCGATTGGGCCACGCCGTGTTCGCGGGCGGAAAAGCCCCGGCGCCGGAAAATTTCGGCGCGGCGGTCGCCGAATTGCGGGCCGCCGAGACGGCGCTGGGCTACGACGTGCCGACGGGCAGGTACTGGAAGGAGGCCGACCGCTTCGACCCCGCAGCGCTGCGCCGGATCGACGCGCTCTGGCTCGACGCCGCGCGCGCCTACGCCCGGGCGGCCTGAGCGGCGGGTTTCAGGCTCGCGGTCACGTAGTTCACCGACAGATCCCTGTCCGATACGCTCCATGACCACGTCACCGGATTGAAGACGAAACCCTTCCTGTCCACCGGGTCCAGTCCGGCCTCCGTCAGAAGCGCGAAAAGCTCTTCCGGCGTGATGAACTTCGACCATTCATGCGTGCCCTTCGGCAGCCAGCGCATGACGTGTTCCGCCCCGACGATCGCCATGATGTAGCTCTTGGGATTGCGGTTGATCGTGGAGCACACCATCAGGCCGCCGGGCCTGAGCATCTCGCCGCAGGCCGTCAGATAGGCCGGAGGGTCCGAGACGTGCTCGACCACCTCCATGTTGAGGATCACGTCGAATTTCTCGCCCGCCGCCGCCATGTCCTCGGCGGTGGTGTGGCGATAGTCGATGTCGAGCCCCGACTGCTCCGCATGGACCCGGGCGACGGGAATGTTGCGCGCCGCCGCGTCCGCGCCGACCACGTCCGCTCCCAGCCGCGCCATCGGCTCGCAGAGCAGACCCCCGCCGCAGCCGATATCGAGGAGCCGCAGCCCCGCGAACGGCCGCTCGCCCTTGGGGTCGCGCCCGTATTCGGCGCAGATCTGGCCGATGACGTAGTCGAGCCGGCACGGCTGCAGCATGTGCAGCGGCTTGAACTTGCCGTTCGGGTCCCACCATTCGGCGGCCATCGCCTCGAATTTCGCGACTTCCGCCGCGTCGACCGTCCCCGTGGACTGCGTTGCGCTCATCTGACCAACCTGCGATTGTCTGCCGTGTCCAACCGTTACATAGTCCGCCCATGAAGGAAAACCCGACCCAATCCGGCGCAGGCCCGCGCGGCGCGCTCTACCCGCCGATCGAGCCGTTCCGCCAGCAGGTGCTGGAGATGCCGGGCGGCCACCGGGTCTATGTCGAGCAGTGCGGCAATCCCGACGGCCAGCCGGTCGTCGTGCTGCACGGCGGTCCGGGCGGCGGATGCTCGCCAGGAATGCGGCGGTTCTTCGATCCCGCGCGCTACCGCATCGTGCTCTTCGACCAGCGCGGCTGCGGCCGCTCGAAGCCCCACGCCAGCGTCGAGAACAACACCACCTGGGATCTCGTCGCCGACATCGAGCGGATCCGTTCGGAGCTCCGCATCGACCGCTGGACGGTCTTCGGCGGCTCCTGGGGCGCCTGTCTCGCGCTGATCTACGCCCAGACCCATCCCGACCGCGCGGCCGCCCTCATCCTGCGCGGCGTCTTCACCATGACGCAGGCGGAGCTCGACTGGTTCTACGGCGGCGGCGCCGGGCGGTTCTGGCCCGACCAGTGGCGCGCCTTCTCGCACATGGTCCCGCGCGAGGAGCGCGACGATCTGATCTCGGCCTACCACGCCCGCCTCTTCGGCGCGGACCCGGCCGAGCAGGCCCGCTTCGCCCGCGCCTGGTCCGGCTGGGAATCGGCGCTGGCCGTGCTCGATCCGGGCCCCGGCCGCGGGGGCCCCGGCGGCTCCTACGCGATGGCGTTCGCCCGGCTGGAGAACCATTATTTCTTCAATGGCGGGTTTCTCGACGCCGACGGGTGGATCCTCGCGAACATGCACCGCATCGCCACGATCCCCGGTCACATCGTCCAGGGACGCTACGACATGATCTGCCCGCCCCACACCGCCCACGCGCTGCACGAGGCCTGGCCCGGCTCACGCCTCGAAATGGTCGCGACCGCCGGTCACGCCCTGTCCGAGCCGGGCATAACGGCGGCGCTCGTCGCGGTCACGGACCGGCTGCGGGTCTGAGCGGCCGGTCTTCGCGTGACGGCCGGCCACGACGATTCCGGACGGGTTCAGAGGCGCGCCGCCAGCCGGCAGGCCTGGTCGATCGCGCGCTTGGCGTCGAGTTCCGCCGCCACGTCCGCCCCGCCGATTCGATGCGCCGCGACGCCCCGCTCGGCGAGCGCGTCCGCGAGGCTCCGGTTCGGCTCCTGCCCGGCGCAGAGCACCACGGTATCCGCCTCGACCAGCCGTCGGTTCCCGTCGCCGTCCGCGATCAGCAGGCCGTCCGGCCCGATCTCCTCATAGGTCACGCCGGCCAGCATGGTCACGTCCTTCGCCGCGAGGCTCGCGCGGTGGATCCAGCCCGTGGTCTTTCCCAGCCCCTTGCCGGGCCGCGTGTTCTTGCGCTGAAGCAGCGTCACGCTCCGCGCGGGCGCCTCGGGTCGCGGCCCCGCCGCGGCCAGACCGCCCGGCGTCTCCGCCGGATCGCCGACACCCCATTCGCGCCGCCAGAGATCGGGATCCTCCGTCGGGGAGACCCCGCCTTGGACGAGGTACTCCGCCACGTCGAACCCGATCCCGCCCGCGCCCACGATCGCCACGCGCCGGCCGACCGCCGCGCCGCCGCGCAGCACGTCGACGTAGCTGACGACGTTCGGGCCGTCCTGCCCGGCGATGCCCGGATCGCGCGGCAGCACCCCGGTCGCGACGATCACCTCGTCGAACCCGAGCCAGCATCTCCGCGTCGGCCTCCAGGCCGAGCCGCAGGTCGATCCCCGCCTCCGCCACGGCCCGGACGTAGTATTCCACGAGACCCCGGAACTCCTCCTTGCCGGGGACGACCTTCGCCATGTTGAGCTGTCCGCCGATCTCCGCGTCCCGCTCGAACAGCGTCACCCGATGCCCGCGCCCCGCCGCGACCAGCGCCGCGGCGATCCCGGCCGGACCCGCGCCGACCACCGCCACCGATTTCGGCGGGGCGGCGGGCGCGTAGACCAGCTCCGTCTCGTGACACGCTCTCGGGTTCACGAGACACGAGCTGATCTTCAACTCGAAGGTGTGATCGAGGCAGGCCTGGTTGCAGGCGATGCAGGGCGTGATCGCCCCGGCGCGCCCGGCCTTCGCCTTCGCGACGAAGCCCGCGTCCGCGAGGAACGGCCGCGCCATCGACACCATGTCGGCGCAGCCTTCGGCCAGCACCGCCTCCGCCACCTCCGGCGTGTTGATCCGGTTGGAAGCGATCAGCGGAATCGCCACCTCGCCCCTCATCCGTCGCGTCAGCCAGGTGAACGCCGCGCGCGGCACCGAGGTGGCGATGGTCGGCACCCGCGCCTCGTGCCAGCCGATGCCGGTGTTGATCATCGTGGCCCCCGCCGCCTCGACGGCCCTGGCCAGGCGCGCGACCTCGTCCCAGGTCTGGCCGTCCGGCACCAGGTCGATCATCGACAGCCGGTAGATCAGGATGAAATCCGGGCCCGCCGCCTCCCGGACGCGCCGCACCACCTCGACGGGCAGGCGCATGCGGTTGGCGAAATCCCCGCCCCATGCATCCGTCCGGCGGTTGGTGCGGAGCGCGAGGAACTGGTTGAGCAGATACCCCTCCGACCCCATGATCTCGACGCCGTCATACCCCGCCTCCCGCGCCCGGACGGCGGCGGTCGCGATGTCGGCGATCTGCTTTTCGATGCCCGCCTCGTCCAGCGCGCGCGGCGTGAAGGGCGAGATCGGCGATCTCACCGGCGACGGCGCCACCGCCTCCTCGTTGTAGGCGTAGCGCCCGGCATGCAGGATCTGCATCGCGATCCGCCCGCCCTCGGCATGGACCCGGTCCGTCACGATCCGGTGGTTGGCGACGTCCTCAGCCGTGAAAAGCCCCGCCGCGCCGGGCAGAACCGCGCCCTCGGCGTTTGGCGCCATGCCGCCGGTGACGATCAGCGCGACGCCGCCCGCCGCCCGCTCGGCGTAGAATTCCGCGACGCGGCCCCAGTCGCCGGTCTCCTCCAGGCCGGTATGCATCGACCCCATGAGCACGCGGTTGGGCAGCGTCACATGGCCGAGATCGAGCGGCGCGAGAAGGTGCGGATAGGGATCGTGCGTCACGCGCGGCCTCCGGGGGAAACGTCCGCCCGCATCCTGTCGAAACCTTTCCCGCCTGTCACGCGGGCGGACGCGACGTCACCCGTTCGCGGCGTCGATGTTGGCGGCGAAGGCCGAGATGAACCCGAAGCCGGTCTGCGCGTCGATCCCGGAGCCCTGGAAGCCGAGCACCGACAGCGCGGCGATCCGGCCGTCCACCTCCATGAACGCGCGCCAGAAGCGCGGATCGACGCCGGCGATGGGCTGCGGCCCGCGATCCTCGACAAGCATGTAGAGCACGTCGCCCCGCCGCACCGTCTCGAGGATCCGGATGGCGTCGCCGCGCCCGCTGCGTCCCAGCAGGGCGCGTCCCTGCGGCGTGGCGGCGTAGCCTTCCAGATCGGCCAACGTGACCGGGGCCGTCCCCGGTTCCGGCGCGGAAATGCTCGCGGTCATCGCGGCGCCGATCGGCGGCCCGCCTTCGGGGGTCCGCCGCCCGAGCAGCGTGCAGTCCGTCACAAGAACGAACGCGCCGGCGGCCGAGCTGTCCGTGCTGCGCTGGTCGACGCAGAACCCGGCCGGGGCCGCCACGATCACGGGCGCGCCGCCGACGCGGACGGTCGTCCGGGTGACGGCGCCTCCCCCGGCGCCGCCCTCGCAGGCCGCCAGCGAAACAAGGGCGGCGGCCGCGACCGCCGCCCGGATGCCGTCAGAGATCGGCGTAGACATGCTTCTCGGCCTTGGCCCCCGGATGGGTCACCGCGCCGAGCCGCGCCTTGCCGACCTGCTGCGCGTATTTCCAGAGCGCGCCGCTGGCGTAGATCGTCTCGCGCGGACCCTTCCAGTCGGCCCTGCGCGCCTCGAGCTCCGCGTCCGACAGCGCCACGCTGATCTCGCCCTTGACCGCGTCGAGCGTGATCATGTCGCCGTCGCGCAGCATCGCGATGGGCCCGCCATGCGCCGCCTCCGGCCCGACATGTCCGACGCAGAACCCGCGCGTCGCGCCGGAGAACCGCCCGTCGGTGATCAGCGCGACCTTCTTGCCCATGCCCTGTCCGCTGAGCGCCGCCGTCGTGGACAGCATCTCGCGCATGCCCGGACCGCCCGCCGGACCCTCGTTGCGGATGACGATGACCTCGCCCTCCCTGTAGGTCCGCGCCTGGACCGCCTCGAAGGCGTCCTCCTCGCATTCGAAAACCCGCGCCGGGCCGGTGAAGACCTGCTGCTCCGCGCTCATGCCGGCCACCTTCACGATCGCCCCGTCGGGTGCCAGATTGCCGCGCAGGCCGATGACGCCGCCGGTCGCGGTGATCGGCGTCGCGATCGGATGGATCACGCGCCCGTCCGCCTCCCGGTCGATCAGGTCCAACTCCTCGCCGATGCTGCGGCCCGAGGCGGTGACGCAATCCTCGTGGATGAAACCCGCCTTGCGCAGCTCCTTCATCACCACCGGGATGCCGCCCGCGTCGAAGAGATCCTTCGCCACGAAATCCCCGCCGGGCTTGAGGTTCACGAAATATGGCGTGTCGTGGAAGATGTCGCAGACGTCGAAGAGGTCGAAATCGATCCCCGCCTCGTGCGCGATGGCCGGCAGATGCAGCCCCGCGTTGGTCGACCCGCCGGTGCAGGCCACGACCCGCGCGGCGTTCTCCAGGCTCTGCCGCGTCACCACGTCCCGCGCGCGGATGTTCTTCTCCAGAAGGTTCATCACCGCGATGCCGCTCGCCGTCGAATACTGGTCGCGGCTCTCGTATGGCGCCGGCGCGCCCGACGAGTTGAACAGCGCCAGCCCGATCGCCTCGCTGACGCAGGCCATCGTATTGGCGGTGAACTGCCCGCCGCAGGCGCCCGAGGACGGACAAGCCACCCGTTCGAGGATCGCCAACGCCGCATCCGACAGCGTGCCGTTCTGATGACGGCCCACCGCCTCGAACATGTCCTGCACGGTCAGATCGCGGCTCGCGAAATCCTCCGGCACGTCCGCGCCCGCCGGCACCTTGCCCGGCAGGATCGACCCGCCATAGATGAAAACGGAGGGCACGTTGAGCCGCACCATCGCCATCATCATCCCCGGCAGCGACTTGTCGCAGCCCGCGAGGCCCACCAGCGCGTCGTAGGAATGACCCCGCATGGTCAGCTCGACCGTGTCCGCGATCGCCTCGCGGCTCGCGAGCGACGAGCGCATCCCCTCATGGCCCATCGCGATGCCGTCCGTCACGGTGATCGTGGTGAATTCGCGCGGCGTGCCCATCGCCTGTTTCACGCCGAGTTTGACCGACTGCGCCTGGCGGCTGAGCGCGATGTTGCACGGCGCCGCCTCGTTCCAGCAGGTCGCGACGCCGACGAGCGGCTGATGGATCTCCGCCTCGCTGATCCCCATCGCGTAGAGATAGCTTCGATGCGGCGCCCGCTCCGGGCCTTCGGTCACATGCCGGCTCGGCAGCCTGCTCTTGTCGAATCTCGGAGCGTCCATCGGTCTTTTTCCTCCCCTCGGGTCTGTTATCGCCTCGGGCATAGGCGAGGGCGCCGGGATTCTCAAGCGCGCTCGGCGGGCGGACCCGTCGCGGCATCGTGGCTGAACAGGCTCCGACGCGGCGCGGGAACCATCAGGGCCGTCCGCCCGTTCTTCGACGAAACCCGGAGACCCCAGACATGTCGCTTCCATGGAAAATCATCCTGCCCGCGCTCGGCGTCGCGGCGCTGTACCTGACCGGGCGCCACCCTCGCGCGGTCGGAGATGGCCGCGCCTTTTCGGAATCCGCCCGAGCCGAGACCGGAAACCACGGGCATCTCGAAGCGTCCGGCCCGCGGGCGCGGAATCGATGCGCGATCCGCCCCGGCGCTGGGACGCGGGCGACGAGATGGCGGATGAGAGTTTTCCCGCGAGCGATCCGCCCGCGACCTACTGAAGGCCGGACGGTCGGGCCGCGGACGGGAGCGACACCGTCGACCGGACCCGTCCGGGTCGCGCGGTGCCGGTCCCGAAGCCGCGCGGGTTCGCCCGCTTCCGGTCGCCGCTCCGCGCCTTGGCCCTGATTGCAATCCGGGCGCCTGCTCTCTAATTAGGCCCATCCGTCGCGCCGAGGGAGCCGGGCCCGCATGAACTGGATCTCCAACTACGTCCGTCCCAAGATCAACTCGCTGTTCTCGCGTCGCGAGGTGCCCGAGAACCTCTGGGTCAAATGCGACGAATGCGGCACGATGCTGTTCCACCGCGAGTTGTCGGACAACCTCCAGGTCTGCACGAATTGCGGCCATCACATGGCGATCAGCCCGCGCGACCGGTTCACGGCGCTCTTCGACGGCGGCGTGTTCCTCGAAATCGACGTGCCGGAACCGCTGGCCGATCCGCTCGGCTTCCGCGACCAGAAGAAATACCCCGACCGCATGAGGGAGGCCCGGAAAAAGACCGGCGAGCACGAGGCGATGCTGGTCGCCTCCGGCGAGATCGCCCGGCTCCGGACCGTCTGCGTCGCCCAGGATTTCGGCTTCATGGGCGGCTCGATGGGCATGCATGTCGGCAACGCCGTCATCGCCGGAGCCGAGGCCGCCATACACCAGAAATCCCCCCTCGTGCTCTTCTCCGCCGCCGGCGGCGCCCGGATGCAGGAGGGCATCCTCTCGCTGATGCAGATGCCGCGCTCGACCGTCGCGGTCCAGATGCTCAGGGAGGCGGGGCTTCCCTATGTCGTCGTCCTGACCAATCCCACGACCGGCGGCGTCACCGCCAGCTACGCGATGCTGGGCGACGTCCAGATCGCCGAGCCCAACGCGCTGATCTGCTTCGCCGGCCCGCGCGTGATCGAACAGACGATCCGCGAGACCCTGCCCGACGGGTTCCAGCGCGCGGAATACCTGCTCGAACACGGCATGCTCGACCGCGTGGTGGAGCGACGGAAGCTGCGCATGGAACTCGCCACGCTGCTGCGCCTGCTGACCCGCCAGCCGCCTCCGGTGCACGGCGAACTGCCCGCCCCCGCCGCCGCTCCCGTCGAGGCCGCGCCCGCGCCATGATCCCGTCGAGCGACCGCGTCCTCGAACGCCTGACGTCGCTGCATCCCAAGATCATCGACCTGACGCTCGGCCGGGTCGAGCGGCTTCTGGCCCTGCTCGGCCATCCCGAACGCCGCCTGCCGCCGGTGATCCACGTCGCGGGCACCAACGGCAAGGGCTCGACGCTCGCCATGATCCGCGCCGGGCTGGAATCGCGCGGCGACCGCGTCCACGTCTACACCTCGCCGCATCTGGCGCGGTTCCACGAGCGCATCCGCGTGGCGGGATCGCTGATCGACGAGGACCGGCTGATCGATCTTCTCGAGCGCTGCGAGCGGGCGAACGGCGGCGAGCCGATCACGTTCTTCGAGATCACCACCGCCGCCGCCTTCCTCGCCTTCGCCGAGACGCCGGCGGATTTCACCCTGCTCGAGGTCGGATTGGGCGGCCGGCTCGACGCCACCAACGTCGTCGACGCGCCGCTTCTCTGCGTCATCACGCCGGTCTCGCTCGATCATCAGCAATATCTGGGCGACACCGTGGCCGCCATCGCGGGGGAGAAGGCCGGCATCCTCAAGACCGGGACGCCCTGCGTCGTGGGTCCGCAGCTCGCGGACGGTCTGGACGTGATCGAGGCTCGCGCAGCCGCGATCGGCGCGCCGCTGATGGTGGCGGATCAGGACTGGCAGGTGCGCGAGGAGCACGGCCGCCTGGTGTTCCAGGACCTCGACGGACTGCTCGATCTGCCGCTTCCGCTCCTGATCGGGGCGCACCAGGTGGAAAACGCGGGAATGGCGCTCGCCTCCCTGCGCGCCCTCGGCGCGGACGAGGCCGCCTGCGCCGCCGCGCTCGCCCGCGCCGAATGGCCCGCGCGGCTTCAGCGCCTGCGTCGGGGTCCGCTCGTCGAGGCGGCGGGATCCGCGGAGCTCTGGCTCGACGGCGGCCACAATCCCGCCGCCGGACTCGCGCTGGCCGAGGCGCTGGGCCGCCTTCCCGACCGGCCGCTTCATCTCGTCTGCGGAATGCTCAGCACCAAGGATGTCGGCGGATTCCTCCGTCCGCTCGCGGCGCGCGCCCGGAGCCTCCGGGGCGTCACGATCCCCGGAGAGACCGCCACGCTCTCCGCCGAGGACACCGTGGCCGCAGCCCGCGCCGCCGGTCTGGCCGCCGAACCCTCCGCGAGCGTCGCGGACGCGGTCGCCGCGATCCGGGACGCCGATCCGCGCGCCCGGATCCTGATCTGCGGGTCGCTCTATCTCGCGGGAAGGGTCCTCGCCGGCAACGGCTGATCCGACGCGCCGGTTCTCATACTGACATGAAACCTGGAGAGCAGTACGCCCGCGCCAACAGGCGCGGGCCAGGAAACGGAATCGCGCGCACCGCGCGCCCCGCATCGGCGGCAAAGGCCGCCGCGCGGCGCGAGCCGCGTCACCCCTTCACGTATTTCCGCCAGTTGTGCGCCTCCTCGAAGCCCAGAACCTCGCGGATCTTCCGGTTCGAGAACAGCGCCTCGAATTCTCCCATCTCGCGCGTCACCGGCACGCCGGGAAAATACCGCTCGATCAGCGTCGCGGCCGGAAGGTTCGCCGAGTTGTCGTCGTTCCCCGCGTTGAAGACCTCGTACCCAAGGCCGTCCTTCGCCAGACACAGATCGACGATCTGGCCCAGGTCCCGCGCGTCGATGTAGCAGAACGCGTTGCGTCGCCGGACCTCGGGATTCTCGAAGAACCCGGGGAACAGATCGTACTCGTCCGGCTCGATCACGTTGCCGATCCGCAGCGCATAGATGTCGGCTCCCGACCGCCGCTGGAAGGCGCGCGCGGTGTCCTCGTTCACGACCTTCGACAGGCCGTAGCTGTCCATCGGATTGGTGTCGTAATCCTCCTCGAGCGGCAGCGACGCCGGATCGGTCCTGCCGTCCGAGAAGCAGATGCCGTAGGTCGTCTCGGAGGACGCGATCACGATCTTCCGGACGCCCGTCTTCACCGCCGCCTCGATGACGTTGTAGGTGCCCATCACGTTCACCCGGAACGTCTCGTTGTCCGGATTGATGAGGATGCGCGGGACGGCGGCGAAATGCACCACCGCGTCGAAGGACGGCACGCCCGTGCCCGGCTCCAGCTCCGCGAAATTGGCGTAGGACGTCAGAGCGTTGAACATCTGGCCCGAATCCGTGATGTCCGCGATCAGGTTGTCCACGCCCGGATGGTCGAGCGGCCGGAGATCGACGTTGACCACGTGGTGCCCCCGGTCGACGAGGTACGGGACGACGTGACGCCCCGCCTTGCCCGATCCGCCGGTGAAGAGAATCCGTTTGCCCATGTGCCGTCTCCCGAATTGAAAAGGCCGCTCCCGGGGATCGGGGGCGGCCTGGATTGTCCCGGTCTCGCGCGCGGTCAGGCGCTTTCGTCGATCCAGCCCTTGAGCGCGGCCTTGGGCGCCGCGCCGGTCTTGTTGGCCACGACCTCGCCGCCCTTGAACATGAAGAGCGCCGGAATGCCCCGGACGCCGAACCGCGCCGGCAGGCCAGGGTTCTCGTCCACGTTGACCTTCACGATCTTGACCTTCTCGCCGTATTCCTCGGAGAGTTCCTCCAGGGCCGGACCGATCATCTTGCACGGCCCGCACCATTCCGCCCAGAAATCCACCACGACCGGCACGTCGGAGGCGAGAACCTCGTCCTGGAACGTGCTGTCGGTCACCTTCACCGTCGACATCGGAATGCTCCTTGGCTCCTGATCAGCCCGCAACCTATGGACGCGCCCCGGCAGGGTCAAGATCGGCGGCCCGCGCCAGGGCGGCGTCCAGCAGCGCGTCCGGAAGCGGCATGAGCCGCGCCGTCCGCGTCCAGATCACCGCCGCCTCGACGCGCCGGTCCGGCCAGATCGCGCGGAGCGCCGCGCGGTAGGCGGCCATCTGCCGCAGGATGCCTTCGGGCGCGTCGTCGGGCCGCTCCGGCACGGTCCGGTTGCTCTTGAAGTCGATCGCCAGCACGCGGTCCTCACGGATCACGAGTTGGTCGATCCGTCCCGCGACGCGGAGCCCGCCGAGGACCGGAACATCCGCGCTCACGTCCACCTCGGCCAGCGCCGCCGCGTCGAAAACCTGCGCCAGATCCGGCGCGGTGACGACGGCCGCCGCTTCCGCCAGGACCTCGTCGAGATCGTCGCGCTCCGGAAGGATCAGCTCCGCGAGCGCCGGCCAGTCGGCCCGCGGGCGCGTCGGAAGCGCGTCCAGCAGCAGATGCACCGCGTCGCCGCGCGCCTTCGCCTCGGCCTCGTCTTCCGCGCCCCCGGGTCCCGCCAGCGCGTGGGCGCCCCCGAGACCGGATGGCGACACCGCGCGCGGACCCGCGTCCGGCCTCGGCGCCGCCGGGCGGCGCGCCCAGTCGGGCAGGACCGGCGCCGCGTCGCCGCGCTCCGTCGGGAGCGGCGCCGACCCCTCGCGCCAGCCCTCCGTCAACACGAGGATCCCGTCGCGCCGCTCCGGCGCCAGGCCCGCCATCGCGTCCGAGACCAGCCGGTACCAGCTTTCGCCGTCCTCTTTCGGCGCGCTCCCCGCGCCGCAGACGATCAGCCGGCTCTCCGCGCGGGTCAGCGCCACGTAGAGAAGACGGCGGTGCTCCTCCCGCACCAGAACTCCGCCGCGCCTGTTCCGCGACCAGTTCGGCGGGCGGCGCCGCGTCCTTGCGGCTCTTCCAGACCGCGCTTCCATCGTCGAGACGCAGGACATGCGGCGGATTGGCGCCCTCCTGACGGTCGCCGGTGTCGGGCAGGATCACGATCGGCGATTCCAGCCCCTTGGCGCCGTGCACGGTCATGACCCGCACCTGGTCGGCGGTGGCGTCGGTCCGGCGTTTGACCTGGACGTCGTCCCGGTCGATCCAGCCGAGAAATCCGGTCACGCTCGGCGCCTCGACGCTCTCGTAGGCCAGCGCCTGGTCGAGCAGCGCGTCGATCCCGTCCTCGGCCTCCTGGCCCAGCCGCGCCACCAGCCGCCGCCGCCCGTCATGCCGGATCAGGACGCGCTCGAAAAGCTCGAAGGGCCGCAGGTAATCCGCCTGGCCCATCAGATCGGAGACGAGCTCGCGGGCGGGGCGGCATCGCGCCGGATCCGCGTCCCGCAACGCCTGCCACAGGCTCCCCTCGCGACCATGCGCGAGATCGAACAGCTCCGTCTCGGACAACCCGCCGAGCGGCGAGCGCAGCAGCGCCGCGAGCGACAGGTCGTCCGCCGGCGTCGCCGCGACGCGCAGCGCCGCCAGAAGGTCCTTGACCGCCAGCTCCGCGCCGATCCGCAGGACGTCGGCCCCCGCCACCGGCACGGCGGCCTGCTTCAGCGCCCGGATCACCGCGTGGAACAGCGGGCCGCGCCGCTGCACCAGGATCATCACGTCGCCGGCCCGGATCGCCCGGTCGCCATTCTTGCGCGGCAGGATCGTCCCGTCGGCGAGCCAGCCGGCGATCCGCGCGGCGATCCGGCCCGCGAGCTCCGCCACCGGATCGTCCGGCGGCGGCGCGTCGACCGGATCGTCCCAGGCGCTCTCGTCCGGCGCGTCGCCCTTTTCAAGAAACGGCCACAGCTCGACCCGGCCCGGCATGGCCGGGTCGATCGCGCGATGGCTGATGCCGGCGGAGAGGCCCGCCCCCGCCGGTCCCGCGAAAACCGCGTCGACCAGCGCGAGCACGGGTGGCGCGGACCGGAACGAATGCAGCAGATCGCAGCGCTGAAGCTCGGCGCCCAGACCCTCGATCATCGCGCCGAACCGCGCTTTCATCTTGCCGAATTCCGCCGGGTCCGCGCCCTGGAAGCTGTAGATCGACTGTTTCTCGTCGCCGACGACGAAGATGGTCCGCTCCAGCGCCCGCGCGCCCGCGCCCGCGAAGAACTCCGCCGAGATCGCGTCGATCACCGTCCATTGCTGCGGGCTCGTGTCCTGCGCCTCGTCCACCAGGATGTGATCGAGCCCGCCGTCCAGCCGCCACAGCACCCAGGCCGCGGTCTCGCGACGACGGAGCAGCAGGGCCGAGCGCGCGATCAGGTCGTCGAAATCGAGCAGGCCCAGCGCCTGTTTGCGCCGGTCGTATTCCGCGAGATAGAGCCGCGCGAAGCGGTGCAGCGCCGCGGACCGGGCGAGCGCTCCGACGGCGAGCCGTCTCGGCCGCGCCGTCTCGACGCGCGCCATCAGCGCGTGGAGGCCTTCGGTCAGGATCGGGTGGCTCGCGCGGATGCCCTTGGTCGGAAGCGTGCCGGTCTTGGCCGTGAACGGCGCCTGCCCGCTCTGGGTCAGCAGCACCGATTCGAGCTGGATCAGCCGCGCCTCGGCGTCGCGCGCGGTGATGGCGGCCGCGATCTTCGCGGCGGCCCGCACGTCGGCCGGTCCGCTCGCGCCCAGGACGGGCACCAGGGCGGCGAGCAGATCCGCGGTCCCGGAGGTCATCACCGCGTCGTGCAGCTCCGCGACGGTCAGATCGGCGTCGATCCCGAACGCCGCCGCGAGCGCGCCCGCGTCGAAATCGCCGGCGAACGCCTCGCGGTGCCGTCCGAGATCCTCCAGAAGCCGGTCGGGATCGTCGCCGGTGAAATGGCGCGCGAGGTCCTCCACCGCGGCCGGATCCCGTTCCGCCACGTCCTCCAGCGCCTCGTCGCGCAGCCCGCGGGCCTGACGGTCCTCCAGCACGGCGAATTGCGGCGCGACGCCTGCCTCGAGCGGGAAGCGCCGCAGCAGCGAATCGCAGAACGCGTGGATGGTCTGGATCTTCAGCCCGCCCGGCGTCTCCAGCGCGCGGGCGAAGAGCGTGCGCGCCAGATCGAGCCGCGTGTCGGGCAGCGTCGCGCCCGGCTCTCCGAGGGCCTCCAGCGCCGCGCGCAGCTCGTCATCGGGAAGCATCGCCCAGGCCCCGAGGGTCCGGAACAGGCGGTTCTGCATCTCCGCCGCAGCCGCCTTGGTGTAGGTCAGGCACAGGACCTTCTGCGGATCGGCCCCGGACAGGAGCAGCCGCGCGACCCGGTCGGTCAGAACCCGCGTCTTGCCGGAGCCCGCGTTCGCGGACACCCAGCTGGACTCCCCCGGCCGGGCCGCGCGGACCTGCGCCTCGGTCGCCGCGTTCACGCGCGCCCCTCCGGCGGATCGCCGTCCGACCATTCGCCCCGACGCGACAGATGGTCGTAATCGCTCTCGAAGGCGATCTTCTGCGGCCGCAGCCGCGCCGTGAACCCGTTCGCCGGGTCGAGATAATGGCCGATCAGCGTGCGCAGCCGCGCCCATGTGACGGCCACGGCGCCCGCGTCGCAGTCGATCCTGCGCGTGGCCTGCGCGCCGAGTCCGATCAGTTCCAGACGGAAGGCCCGCGCCGCCGGAAGACCGGCGAAGCCTCCGGTCTCGGCGATGGCGGCCTCCAGCGGGAGCTGGAGATGGAAGGCCTTCACCTCCTTCTCCGACGGGACGTTGCCGGACTTGTAGTCGTAGAACCCGTACCGCCCGTCCGGCGCCTCGTCGATCCGGTCCGCCTTCGCGGTCACCGCGAACGGCCGCGCCAACCCGTCCAGCATCCGCTCTCCCTTGATTTCCAGAGCGACGGGCCGGCCCTGACGCCGCCGCTCGCGCTCGCCGTCGAGGAACCATTCCGACGCGCGCCCCAGCCGCGCCGTCCACCATGCCCGCACCGCCGGCGACGGCGCGGCCTCGCGCAGCGCGCGCCCGAGCGCCGAGAAATACGCGGCCTCCGCATCCTCCGGCAGGGCGTCCATGTTCTCCCGCACGAAGGTCTCGAGCGCGGAATGGATCGCGCTGCCCCGCGCCATCGCGTCCGATTTCCGCCCCACGGGCTCGAGCGCGCGCAGCCCCAGAACCTTCCGCGCGTAGATCGCGTAGGGATCGCGCACCAGCGTCTCGATCTGCGTGACCGAGAGCCGGTCCGGCCGCGCCTCCGCCGGCGGCCGCGGCTCCGGACGCCGCGCCGGCGTCACCGGCGCGTCCGGCAGGTCGACCAGCGGCGCCAGCGCGAGCCATGCCGCGCCCCGGTCCCGAGCCGCCTTGAGCGCCGCCTCGCCCTCCGGCCCCAGCCCCCGCAGCAGGTTCTCCAGCCGCATCAGCCAGCGCGACGCCACCGTCGGCGCGTCCGCGTCCCGCAGCGCGCGCGTCAGGATCACCCGCTTCGCGCCCGTCGCCTGCTGGAAATCATGCGCCGATAGTCCGATCCGCCGCTCGGGGCTCGGCAGGCCGATCTGCGCCCGCATCGCCCGGCTGAGCCACGGGTCCGCCGCCGGCAGCCGCGGCCAGACCGTCTCGTTCATGCCGCCGAGGATCACCAGGTCCGCCGACTGGACCCGCGCCTCCAGCGTGCCCCAGATCGCGATGCCCGGATCGGTCACGACCGCCTCCTCCGGCACCTCGCGCGCGGCCATCAGCGTCCGGAGAAGCGCCCGGTATTCCGAGGGCCGCATCGTCCCGCCCGCCTCCGCCTCGTCCGTCAGGGTCTCCATCAGCGCGAGAGCCTGCCCTCCGGCCTCGCGCTCCCAAAGCCCGTGCGGCCCCCCGCCCGGACCGGCGGCCAGCGTCTCCGCCGCCGCCAGATGCCGCGCGACCATCGCGCTCAGCGGCGCCGGCGCGCCGTCCAGCATCGGATCCAGCGCGTCCCGGATCCACGCGACCCAGCGCGCCGCCCGCGCGTCGATCCCGCCCGCCCACTCGGCCAGCGTCGGCCACGCAACATGCGGCGCGCCTCCGCGCAGCCTGTCGATCTCGAGCCGGGCCGTCAGGTCGAGATGATCGCGCCGCCCCGACCCGCCGGCGGTCAGCGGATGCTTGAGCAGCACGAGCAGCTCCTCCGGCGTCAGCGCCGAGCCCGGCAGCGCCGCGAGCCGCCGCAGCAGGACCCCCGGCGGCGTCAGGGCCAATGGCCGCCCCGCGCTGTCATCCGGCCGGATGCCCCAGCGGTCCAGCTCCGCCGTCACCCGGCGGGTCAGCATCCGGTCGGGCGAGATCAGCGCCGCCCGCCCGCCCGTCTCGGCCGTCTCCCGCAGCGCCAGCGCGACCGCCAGCGCCTCGGTCCGGGGATCGGGCGCCTCGATCCAGCTTAGACCGGCGGATGCCGCCGCCAGCCCCGGCCGCAGCGCGCCGCCCTCCGCGCGCCACTGCCCCGTCACCGGCGCCGGCCGCATCGCGAGCGAGATCAGCGCGTTGCGTTCCGGCGACGGCGCCCGGGCGTCCGTCCACGGGACCACGGCGGCCGGATCGAACCCGAGCGCGTCGGCGAGAAGGCGGAAGCCGTGCTGAGGATGATCGCCCGCCCCGGCCTCTCCGGCCCCGAGCCGCTCCCAGACCTCCGGCTTCAGGCCCGCGTCGAAGCCCGGAAGCACCAGCGCCCCCTGCGGAAGCCGCGCCACCGCCGCCATGAAGGCGCGCGTCGGCCCGCGCGAGCCGGTCGAGCCGGCGACGATCACCGGATGCCGCGGCGGATGGAGGGCCCAGGCCTCGCCCCAGGCCTCGGCGACGGCGCGCATCCGGCCCTGCCCGCCGCTCATTCCGGTTTCCGCCGCGTAGTCGCGCAGGATCACCAGGAACGCGAGGCTGCGCCGCCAGTGTTCCGCATGGTCGCCCGGATCGACCAATTCCAGCGCGGCGGGATCCACGCCCTCGCCCTGCATCTCGTCGAGAAGCTCGGCCAGGGATTCCGCCAGATCGAACGCCGCCGTCTCCGCCGCCATGCCCGGCTCGGCGGCCAGAAGCGCCGAGACGGGCCGGGAGAGTTCCAGCCTGCGCCGCAGGTCGGACACCGGCGGGGGCAGCGCCAGGGGCGCGAGCGGATCGGACGCGAGATCCGTCACCACCCGCACGCGCGGCAGCAGGCGCGACGGCCCCCGGTTCATCAGGTCCAGCAGCGCCCGCCGCGCCCGCCTGGTGTTCACCCAGATCTCGACCCGCGCGCCGGCCTCGGGCGGGTGCCCCGCGAGCCGCGCGTCCAGCCCGTCGAGCAGCGCGCGCGAGAAATCGACGCCCGGCGGCAGGCCGAACACGCGCGGGCCGTCGGAATGCGGGAAGATCTCAGTCATCGCCGGAGGACCCCTTCGGCGAGAGCGATCCCCTCGGGGCGGCCGACATCGACCCACGCGCCCGCATGGACGAGGCCGCGGAGCCGTCCCCGCGCCAGAATCCGGTCCCAGACCGGATTGAGCGAGAACCTGCCCTCGAATCCGTCGAGCGCTCGCGGTTCAATGATCCCCGCCCCGGCATAGACGAAGGCGGCGGTGTCCGCGTCGCCACGCCGCGCGACCCGACCGTCCTCCGCGAGGTCGAAATCGCCCGGTCCGGAATGTCCGACGGCGTCCGTCCGCGCCACGAGACACAGAAGCCCGTCCATCCGCGCGGGATCCCACGCTTCGACCAGCCGCGTCAGCGGGTTCTCCCCGCCCCAGACCACGTCCGAATTGAGGGTCAGCACCGGCCCCCCGCCCAGCAGCGGGAGCGCGCGTTTCAGGCCGCCGCCGGTTTCGAGAAGCTCGGGCTCGCGCGAGACCGGAACGTCGGGCGCCCGGGCCGCCAGCCAGTCCCGCATCATCCCGGCATGGGCGTGCGCGTTCACCACGATCCGCCCGATCCCGGCCTCCCGCGCGAGGGCGAGCGCGTGGCCCAGCAGCGGTTCGCCTCCCACCTCGATCAGCGGCTTGGGCCGGTCGCGGGTCAGCGCGCCCATCCTGGTGCCGAGCCCGGCGCCGAAGATCATGATCGCGTCGGGCCTCACGCCGCCACGCCCGTCAGCCGCGCCCGCGCCGTCGCGTCGGGCGGCGGCACGTGCGCCGCGACCCAGGCCGACAGGCGCGCGAGGTCGGGATGATCGAGATCGGCCGCGAGCAGCCGCCAGACGCGGGGCAGCAGCGCGACGTAGCGGGCCTTGCCGTCCCGGCGGCACAGGCGGGTGAAAAGACCCATGATCTTGAGGTTCCGCTGCGCTCCGAGGATGTGGACGGCAGTGACGAAGGCGTCGCGGTCCTGACCGCCGCGCGCCAGATACCTGTCCAGCATCGCCGCCGCCAGGTCCGGCGCGACGTCCCGCCGCGCGTCCCCCAGAAGCGACGCGACGTCATAGGCGGGATGGCCGACGAGCAGATCCTGATGGTCCAGCAGCCCGATCCGGGCGGCGCCGGCGCGGTCCGGCAGCCAGATCAGGTTCTCCGCGTGATAGTCGCGGTAGACGGGCCCCGACCGGGACTCCGCGACCGGAGCGAACGCCTCCAGCATCAGCGTCTCGTATTCCGCCGCCAGTTCGGCCGGAACCGCGCGGCCGGTCACGCCGGGGACGTACCATTCCAGCGCCAGCCGCGCCTCGCGCGTCAGCACCGCCATGTCGTAGGGCGGCGCGCTCCAGGCCCCGAGCGGCTCCGGCGCGGGCAGGGCGTGAAAGGCGGCCAGCGTGTCGACGGCCGCGGCGTAGAGCTCCGGTTCGCGCGCGGGAGAGTCGGCGCAGAGGCGGGCCACGAGCTCGTCGCCGAGATCCTCGATCAGGAGCAGGCCCTCCTCGGCGGACGCGTCGAGGATCTCCGGCGCGCTGAGGCCGGCGCCGCGCAGATACGCGGTGACGGCGACGAACGGATCGACCGTCAGGCCGCTCTCCGGCGGCACGTCCATCAGGATCGCCCGCCGCCCGCCGCTGGTCACGCGCTCGTAGCGGCGCGCCGAGGCGTCCCCCGCCAGCGGCGCGCGACGGGCGCCGCGCCAGCCGGAGCGCGCGAGAAACGCGTCGATGGTTTCCGACCTGCTCATCCCGCGGCGCGCCGGAGGACTTCGGGAAGCCAGTCCCAGCCCCCTCCGCTGGTCCCGATCGTCGCGCGGCGCCGCATGTCGCCGTCGGCCTCGAATTCGAGCGCGAGCGTCAGCATCCGGTCGGGAGCCGCCGGCCCGAGGCGGTCGGCCCATTCCACGACGCAGACCGCCGTCCGGAACGCCTCGTCGAGGCCCAGCTCCGCGATCTCGCCGGCCGAGCCGAGCCGGTAGAGATCGGCATGCCAGATCTCGAGGCCTCCCGCGTCATAGGTCTGCACGAGGGTGTAGCTCGGCGAGGGAACCTCCTCGATCCGGCCGGA
Organism: uncultured Alphaproteobacteria bacterium; assembly: GCA_963798765.1. Lineage (GTDB taxonomy): Bacteria > Pseudomonadota > Alphaproteobacteria > Rhodobacterales > Rhodobacteraceae > Amaricoccus. The sequence goes on from CAWCUP010000020.1 coordinate 917,904, forward strand.
GGCCTCCAGAAGCGTCAGGACGAGCGCGCGCGCGAAGTGGCTCTTGCCCGCGCCGAGGCCGCCGACCAGCCCCACCACGTCGCCCGCCCGCAGGCGCGGCGCCATCGCGCGCGCCAGGCCTTCCGTGGCCTCCGGGCCGTCGAGAATGAGGGTCGCTGGCAATCCGGCATCCGATGCGCGTCGTGGAGCGGGACCTGTTTACCCGCCGCGCGGCCGGGCGCAAGGCCGCGGCGGGATCACGCCCGGAGCGCCAGGGTCTCCGGGGCGGTCCCCTCGGCGGCCGCCGGGTCGGGAAGGTCCGCGCTGATCACGCAGGCGCCGTCCGCGACGCTCGTGGGCGACGGTTCCGCCGGCCGCCTCGATCATGCGTCGGGCGAGCGCGAGGCCGACCGCCGCCTTGCCGGCCGCGGCGGAGGACGCCGCCGCGCGGACGGTCAGGCGACAGCCGCCCGGGATCTCATCGCGCGTGATCGCGACGGCCGCCGACGGCCCGGCCATGTCGGCGGCGGCGATGCCGAGCGCGAGCGCCGCGCGCCGCGTCGCCGCGTCCCATCGCGCCGCTTCCGGAGCCGCCTCGAGCGAAAGTCCGCGCCCCGCCAGGATCGCCGCGAGATGCGGCAGCGGCTCCGCGCCGGCTTCCGCCCGCGCGACGATCGCGTCCAGTTCGCGCGATCTGGCGAGGCCGTCCTTCAGCTCCTGGGCGGCGGCGCTCAGCGCCTTGAACGCCTCGGGGCTCTGCGCCGAGGGGATCGCCGCCATCAGCCGCCCGACGGCGGTCTCGGCCGGGAGCCGGATCCGCTCCAGCGCGAATTCGCGCAGCGCCGAGACCCCGGCCTCGCGCGCGTCGTCCAGGGCGTCGCGGAACACCACGAGCGAGGACGCGTCGGGCAGCGGGGCGACCAGCATGCTGAGCGGCCGCCCGTCCAGCGTCCGGATCGACCGCGTCCAGGCGGTCCGCGATTCGGCCCCGGTCGCGAATTCCGCCAGCAGCGCCCAGGCGTCGGTCTCGGCGCTGCGCGCGGCGCAGAGCCGCGTCATCTCCGCGACGCCCGGGCCGTCCAGCCGTCCCATCGGGTCGAGATCCCACAGCGCCTCGAAGGCGGAGTTGACGAAGACGAGCATTCCCGACGCGTCGAACACCGCGACGGACTCGGAGACGCGGTCGAGCGTCGCCTGGCTCAGCTCCAGCTCCGAGCGGTATTTGCGCTCGAGCTGGATCGCCGTCGAGATGTCCTCGAACAGGAACGCGAGCGCGCCCTGCGGATGCGGCCGGCCCGTCACGCGGAACACCTTGCCCGACGGCAGTTCCCAGTGCTGCTCGTAGGTCCCGTCGCGCGCGCCCTCCTCGAGCTCGGAGAGGCTGCGCCGCCAGGCCGCGAAGTCCTTCTGCTCGGGCATCTGCCGCGTCTCGCGGAGACGTTCGAGGAAATCGCGCAATGACGGCCGTCCGGCCAGCCAGACCGCGTCGATCTTCACGAGATCGGTCAGCGCCGGGTTGAACAGGCCGAGACGGCGGTTCTTGTCGAACACCGCCAGCCCGATCGGCAGATGCGCGAAGGTCTCGGTCAGGGTCTCGACGAACCGCCGGAGCGACGCCTCGGCGGCCACGAGCTCGTCGGCGGGCAACGCGAATCCGAGCGTCTCGCCCTCCGGGCCGGGGACCTGGGAGACCTCGAACCAATGGGTCTCCGCGTCCCGCCGCCCCGGCGATCGAGACCCGCCGCCGCAACCCCTCGCCGCGCGCGGTCAGCGGGACCTCCTCGAGGACGTGCCCGAAGGCGTTGGGGATGCGGTGATCGCGCGGACCGTCGCCGGGCGGGTCGAACCGGTCGCGATAGGCCGCGTTCGCCCACGACACCTGGCCGTCCGGCGTCATGCTCCACGCCGCCACCGGCGCGCTGTCGACGATCTCCCGGAGAAACCGCGTCTCGGCCTCGGCGCGGCCGAGGGCGTTACGCGAATCCTGAAGGGCGCGCGCGTCCTCGCTCGCGGGCCGGATCGAAAGCGACACCGACGTGCCCGACGGCGCGCCGATCACCTCGAACGCCGTCCCGTCGCCGCGCGGACAATGATGCCGGAACCCGGTTCCATAAAGCACCAGCGCCTCGATGTCCTGCCGTATGCCGGGGCAGTCCGGCGCCAGATGGTCGCCGATCGCGGCCAGACGCGACCCGTGGCGCGGCAGGGAGGCGAGCAGCGCGCGCGCGGGCTCGCTCACGGCCCTCGCCGACGTCCCCTCGATCCGGAAGTCGCAGGAACCCGCCTCCGCGACGTGGGGCGCGTCGCGCCGGGCGGGGCGCCTCGCGAGGCGCGGCCCCAGCGCGACGATGAGGGCGAGCGTCGCCGAGGCGCTCACGAACGCGGCGATCATCGTCTCCGGGGTCCGGGAAAGCTGGCCCAGAACCGGCAGGTCCGCGACTGAAATGCTGCTGAGATCCATCTGCGCCCGTGCCCGCGGCTTTTGCGCGGGAACCTGCGCCCGAACGCTTAAGGAAGCGTTAACCGTGTCCGCCCGGCCGGTCCCAGACGATCCGCACGAGGGCGCCCCCGGGCGTCCCGGAGCCCAGTTCCATCGCGCCGCCGCCCCGGGCCAGCAGGGCGCGGGCCAGCGCGAGACCGTTGCCGGTTCCCGGCCCGCCGCGCGGTCTGGACCGGCCGGGCCCGGGCGGCGATCCCGCGAGGATGTCGGCGGGAAATCCGGCGCCGTCGTCCCGGACCGTCACCTCGGCCCCGTCCGCAGTCCAGGCGATCTCGATCCTCACCTCCCGGCGGGCGAAATCCACCGCGTTCTGGATGACGTTGCGCAGGCCCAGTATCGCGTCCCGCGCGTGGCGGACGCTTGGTTCCGGCGGCGTCCCCAGCGAGCCCACGCGGATCGCGATCCCGCGCCCCCGGTGGGGCGCCGAGGCGCGGTCGACGATCGCGCTCAAAGTCATCGGCTCGCCGGCTTCCCGCGACCCGCGCGCCTCGGCCAGGATCTCCCCGCATCGGCGCGCCTCGCGCTCGATCAGCAGGGCGTCGGCCAGCGCCTCCGGCCGGTCGGCGAGGTCCCGCGCCAGATCGGCGGCCGCCACGCGGATCGTCGAGACCGGCGTGGCGATCTCATGCGCGGCCGCCGCGAAGGCGAGGCCGGCGGCGTCGGAGGCCCCGGCCTCCGCGAGCGCGCGCTCCGCGTCGCGGCGGGCGTCCGCGGCCCGATCCGCGCGCGCGCCCGTCATGGCCGCGAGTCCGGCCATCGCGCAGACCGCCAGCCACGCGACCGGCCGGAACGCGCCGTCCGGGACCGCCACCAGGACGCCGGCCGCGGCGGCGGCCGCCGCCGCGACCGGGACGGCCGAGCGCGGCGCGACGGACAGCGCGCCGATGAAGGCGGGGGCGGCGAGAAGCGCGGCGAGCGGATCGGCCGGCCGGCCGGCGAGCGCCAGCAGGGCGCCGAGCAGCGCCACGTCCAGCACGAGCGGCGCGGCCACGGCCGAGGGCCGTCGCGACGCCAGCGCGTTCGCGACGAGGCCGGCGCAGATCACCGCGGCCGCCGGAAACGCGGGGCCGCCGCCGGGCGGGACGAGCGCCGCTGCCGCCGCCGCCGACAGGACACCGAGCCAGATCCAGCGATACCGCGCGATTTCGCCGCCGGTCAGGCCGGCCTCCGGCGCGCGGAACTGCGGAAGTCCGATCATCGCGCAAGACTGGCGCGGGGGCGCCGGTGGTCAAGGACATTCGCCGCCGCGCCGGTCTTGATGCCCGGCCGTCCGCGTGAAACAAGCCGAGCGGGGTTTCCGTCCGAAAAGAGGTTCCGATGACGCGCGTCCTGATGCTCTTCGCCGCCGCGACGGTCATGCTGGGAATCGGCGCGGGCGCCTACGTCATGCTGGGGCGCGGCGACGATCCGTTCGCCGATTGCCGGCGGGGTTCCGTCGCCGGCGGAGCGGCCGCGATCGGCGGCCCTTTCTCGCTCGTCGACGGCGAAGGCGCGCGCATGACCGAGGCCGAGGCCATCACCGGACCGACGCTGCTTTATTTCGGATACACGTTCTGCCCGGACTTCTGCCCCACTGACCTCGCGCGGAACGCTCTCGCCGCGGACCTTCTCGCCGAGCGCGGTCTCGACATCGGCCAGGTCTTCATCAGCATCGATCCCGCGCGCGACACGCCCGAGGCCGTCCGAGAATTCGCCGAATTCATCCATCCCGACCTGATCGGTCTGACCGGAACGCCGGCCGAGGTCTCGGCGGCCGCGAACGCCTACCGGGTGTATTTCAAGAAGAACGGCGACGATCCGGAATTCTATTTCATGGACCATTCGACCTTCACCTACCTGGTCGCGCCGGACGTCGGATTCCTCGAGTTCTTCAGCTCGGAGGACACGCCCGAGGAGATCGCCGACGTGTCGGAATGCTATATGGCGAACCTGTGACCGTGACGATTTGACCGGGTTTCGCCGCGCGCTACCCTTCCCGCATCGATTGGAAGGGCTTTCACCTTGGTGGCTTACGCTCAGACCGAAACCGATGCCGACATGTCGCTGCTTCTCGTCGACGACGACGAGCCTTTCCTGCGACGTCTCGCGCAGGCTCTGGAGAAACGCGGCTTCGACGTGACGTCGGCGAGCAGCGTCTCGGACGCGCGACGGTCCGTCCTGGACCACGCGCCGGCCTACGCGGTGGTCGATCTCAGGCTTCCCGACGGCAACGGGCTCGAGATGGTCGAGACGCTTCGCGAGCACAGGCCCGATTCCCGCGTCGTCATCCTCACCGGATACGGCGCGATCGCGACGGCGGTCGCCGCCGTGAAGATCGGCGCCGTCGACTATCTGTCCAAGCCCGCCGACGCCGACGACGTGACCGGCGCGCTGCTGTCGGCGGATGAGGGGCGTCCCGAGCCGCCGGAGAATCCGATGTCCGCCGACCGGGTCCGGTGGGAGCACATCCAGCGGGTCTACGAGCTCTGCGACCGGAACGTTTCGGAAACCGCCCGCCGTCTGACCATGCACCGACGGACGCTCCAGCGCATCCTCGCCAAGCGCAGCCCCCGCTGACCTCTGTCCCGATGGCCGCAAGCCGGCGATAAGTGTGTGAAAACGGTCACATGCGAGCGGTTTTCGCATGTCCGATCCCCGCGATTCCTGGACCGATGGGCGAGATACCGCCTATGTTCAACCCATGGTTGCTCATTCGGTTCAGCTATACCCCTCTGACGCGTATCTGGAGACGTCGGGAGTTTTCATTCCGTACGATCCGGCGATCATCACGCCCGCCATCCATCGCGCGATCGTCGACGGCGCCTTCGAGGCCGAGGAATCAGCCCGCGTCGGCGAGATCGTCCGTCGGGGCGACCGGGTCCTGGAGATCGGCGCGGGCATCGGCTTCATGTCCACGCTGCTGTCCCGCGAGCGAAAGGTGACCTCCGTCGTCGCGGTCGAGGCCAATCCGCACCTCATCGACTACATGGCGCTTCTGCATGCGCGAAACGGCGTGCGGAAGGTCCGCCGGATGAACGCGGTCCTGACCAACGAACCCGTCGACAGCCGCACCTTCTATCTGCGGGAGGATTTCTGGATGGGGTCGCTGCTGCCGGGGCCGAACCCCTGGCTCGACACCGTCTCCGTTCCGACGGCGAATTTCGACGCGCTTCTGCGCGACGAGGCGATCACCCTGATCGTCTGCGACGTGGAGGGCGCGGAGGCGTTCCTGTTCGAGGACGTCGCGCTCGACGGCGTCGACCGCATCTTCGTGGAACTTCACGACCACGTCACCGGCCTCTCGGGCGTGGGCGCGCTGTTCCGCACGCTCGCCGCCCAAGGCTTCGTCTACGATCCGCGCCACTCCGCCGGAAGCGTCATCCTTTTCCAGCGTGTCGGCGCCCGCGACGTCATCCGGCCCTACGCCGGCTGAAACCGTGCGCCATCCTCAGTCGTGCTCGTCCGTTCCCGTCCTGCGGAACGGACCGTAGGAGGTCAGCACCTCGATCTCCTCGCCGACATGCCGCCGCTCCTCGTCGAGATAATCGCCCACCGCCCGCGCGAAACCCGGATCGGCCATCCAGTGCAGCGAATGCGTCGGCGCCGGCAGATACCCGCGCGCCAGCTTGTGCGACCCCTGGGCGCCGGCCTCGACCCGCGCCATGCCCCGGCCGATGGCGGCTTCGATGGCCTGGTAGTAGCACAGCTCGAAATGCAGGCAGGGATGGTCCTCGACGCATCCCCAATACCGCCCGAACAGCGTCTCGCGCCCGATGAAATTCAGCGCCCCCGCCACCCATCTGCCGCCGCGCCAGGCCATCACCAGAAGGATGTCGTCCCGCAGCGTCTCCTGCGCCTCGTCGAAAAACGCGCGCGTCAGGTACGGCGTGCCCCATTTGCGCGCGCCCGTGTCCTGATAGAACCGCCAGAACGCGTCCCAGTGCCCGGGCTCGATCGCGTCGCCGGTCAGCGCGACGATCTCGCCGCCGAACCCCTGCGCCTGCGCCCGCTCCTTGCGGATCGTCTTGCGCTTGCGCGACGACAGGTCCGCCAGAAATCCGTCGAAATCCGCGTAGCCGCGGTTGACCCAATGGAACTGCTGCGTGGTGCGCGCCATCAACCCGACGCTCTCGCCCCATTCCCGTTCGTCCTCGGTGCAGAAATTGACGTGGAACGACGACACGTCGTTCTGTTTCGCGAGCCGCGTCGCCGCCTCCGCAAGCGCCGCGCGGCCGACGCTCTCATGCCCCGGCCGGGTCAGGAACCGCCGCCCGGTCGCGGGGGTGAACGGCGCCGCCGAAAGCAGCTTCGGGTAATACCGGCCTCCGGCGCGCTCGAACGCGTGCGCCCAGCTGTGGTCGAAGATGTACTCGCCCTGCGAATGCCCCTTGGCGTAGAGCGGCATCGTCGCGATCGCCTCGCCTCCCTGCCGCGCGACCAGATGACGGGGCTGCCAGCCCGTCCCGCGCCCGACCGAGCCCGACCGCTCCAGCGCCGCCAGGAACCGGTGCGTCGTGAAAGGGTCATGCGGAACGCCGCCGCCGGGACACGCGCAGGAATCCCACTCCTCCGCCCGGATCTCCGAGAGATCCGACAGGACCGTCACCGCGATCTCACCGCCACCGTCCATGCGCGCCTCCCGTGAGGCATCAGATGGCGGTCGGACGTCCCGCGTCAACCGGTCCCGGGCCTGTAGCCCTCGAACGTGATGTTGTCCGCCACCCGCCGCGCCGCCGCCTCCTGCGCGGCGCTCCGCACCGTCCAGCAAAGCACCGGCACGCCCCGCGCCCCGAGCCGCGCCACGGCCGGATTGTCGAGCTCCTTGCGGTTGTGCGACACGAACGACGCCCCGACCCGGCCGAAATCCGAAATCCCGGCGAGTTCCGCCCGCCGGTAATCCGGCAGCGGCCAGTCCGCCCCGCCGAAATCGCAGGTGGTCAGCCCGCGCGCCACGTCCGGCGCCGCGGCCGCCAGCGCCGCCACCGAATGCGGATTGAACGACATGACCGCCAGCGGCCCGGCATAGCCCGCGACCGTCTCCGCCACGCGGGCCTCGTGCGCGCCGTCGCCGGCGGCGAGCTCCGCGTCCGCGTCCTTCACCTCGACCAGCAGCGGGACCCGACCCGCCACCAGCGCCAGGATCTCGGCCAGCGTCGGAATCCCCTCGCCGCCGCCGGTCAAGTTCCATCGCGCCGAGCGCCGCCGCGTCATGCTCCGCGACCCTGCCCGCCCGCCCGGTCAGCCGCTTCAGCCCGGAATCGTGGAACACCATCGGCGTCCCGCACGCCGCCCGCTGCACGTCGATCTCGACGCCGTAGCCGGCCGCGACCGCCGCCCGCACGGCGGCGCGGCCGTTCTCGATCACCCCGCGCGCGCGATCATGCAGCCCGCGATGGGCGAGCGGCGTCGCGAGAAACGCCCGGTCGAGTTCAGGAGATCTCAAACACGCCCTCGATCTCGACCGCGACGCCGAGCGGCAGCGACACCGTCCCGACGGCCGCGCGAGCGTGCTTGCCCTTGTCGCCGAAAACCTCCGCGAACACGTCGGACGCCCCGTTGATCACCTTGGGATGATCGGTGAACTCCGGCGAGGCGTTCACGAATCCGGTCAGCTTCACGACCCGCACCAGCCGGTCCAGATCGCCGTCGCAGGCGGCGCGCAGCTGCGCGATGAGCGCCAGCGCGCAGGTCCGCGCCGCGGCCTGGCCCTCGGCCACGTCGAGGTCGCGCCCGACCTGCCCGGTGACGAATCCGGCCTCGTCCCGGCTGACCTGTCCCGAGATGAAGACCAGATCGCCGCTGCGCACGAACGGCACGTAATTCGCCGCCGGCGCCTGCGCGTCCGGCAACGCGATCCCCAGTTCGCTCAGGCGGGTGTCGATTTTCGATGTCATGCTTGGCGTCTCCATCCTCACGTTCCGGCGGGCAGGCTATCCGCCAAACCGGCCGGAGGAAACGCCAATCGGCGCCGCCGGAGACACTACACTCCGCCGCGCGTCCAGGGTATCCGGGTCGGGCCGTCCATCTCCGATCCCGGACGGTCACATCATGCGACCGCGCGAGACAGCCGCGAAACCGGCGGCGATCCGACCCGTGTCCGAAGTCCAAGGAGGATCCACCGGTGAAAATCACCGACCTGAAATGCGCGATCATCGCGAACAGCCCCGTGCTCCGCATCACGACCGACGAGGGCATCACCGGCTGGAGCCAGATCGAGACGCCCAAGCCCTACGTCCAGCCGCAGGTCCTGTCGCTCAGGGACTGGATAATCGGTCAGGACCCGCGCGACGTCGAACGCGTCATGCGCCGCATCCGGGTGCGCGGCGGCTTCAAGCCCTTCGGCTCGGCGGTCAGCGCCATCGAGCACGCGCTCTGGGACATCGCGGGCAAGGCCGCCGGCGTGCCCGTCTACCGGCTTCTCGGCGGCAAGGTGCGCGACAAGGTCCGGACCTACCGCACCCTCTACCAGAAGGAGCTCGACGTCGGCCACACGCCCGAGGACTACGTCAAATGGGCGGAATACGCCAAATCGCTCCCCGAGGGCTTCCGGATGTTCAAGCTGCCGACCTCGTTCCATTCCTCGATGGTCGCCGACTTCCCGAACTTCTTCTACGGCGACGTCCAGACCGACGCCCCGTTCCCTTACCCGCACAAGGGCGTCCTCACCGAGGACGGCATGAAGCACCTGGTCGACTGCGTCACCGCCGCCAAGGAGACGCTCGGCACCAGCTACGGCCTCGCCGTCGACGCCGGCCCCGGCTACATGCCGCTGGACGCGCTGAAATTCGCGCGGGCGGTCGAACATCTGAACCTGCTCTGGATCGAGGATTCGATCACCGGCGACTATTCGCCCTACGTCAACCATGACGTCTACCGCGACGTGACCCACGCCACGACGACGCCGATCCATTGCGGCGAGCAGATCTACCTGCGCCAGAACTACAAGCACCTGATCGAAAGCCACGCGGTCAACGTGATCGGTCCCGATCCCTGCGACGTCGGCGGTCTGGCCGAGATCAAATGGGTGGCCGAGCACGCCGACCTGCATGGCATCGCCATCGCCCCGCACGGCACCGCCAACGGCATCCTCGGCCTCGCGGCGCTGATCCAGGTCTGCGCGGTCCTGCCGGACAACCTCATCGCCTTCGAGTATCCCGCCCGGTTCGAGCCGTTCTGGTACGACATCACCGACGGCTTCGACGGCGTCCCGGTCAAGGACGGCCTGATCGACGTCCCCGACCGCCCCGGCCTCGGCGTCGACCTGATCGCCAAGGAGGCGAAGAAGCATCTGTCGGAGGGCGATTCCGACTTCTTCGACTGACGCGCGTTTCCGGCCGGGACCGCCATCCGTCCCGGCCGGAGACATGGGCGGATCTCGCCCCTACCTGCCGCCCGTCCGGGCCGGATCGCGAAGGCGCCTGTCGAAATTGGCCACCGCACGGCGATGGGCGTCCGCCAGCAGGGGCTCGCACTTCTCCCACGTCTCGGTTGAGGGGTTCAGCACAGAGACCCACGACATCCAGCCATAGACCGGATGAGGCGTGATCCGGTCGGTCTCCCTAAAATCCCATGGCCCTTCGACGGCCTGCCCCTTTCCGGGGCGGGCGGGCGGATGGCCGAACATCGTCGCGAAGGTCTCCTCGCCCACACCCATGTTCAGACGCCATATTCCGGAACGGTCCAGCCCGGACGCGCGGTCGTTGTCGCCGTCCTTCTCCTTGACGGTCGCGAAATAGGCGCCGTGCGCGAACCGCAGGCGGGGGTTGTAGAAATAGGACCTTTCACCCCAGACGCTCTTGCACACGACGCCATCCAGAGCGTTGATCACATGCTCATGAACCGTATCCGGCCCGATCGATCCGGTCCGCGACATGTTCGTGTCCTCCTCGATTGCCGCCCGCTTCGGGCTGGAGATTCTCCCGGTCCCGTCGCGGCTTCGCGTCCGGCCGATGCGGGTCGCGCGAGGATCGTCGACCGGCCCTCATCTGGTCGAGCGGGTTCCCGACACGGCCCCGACATTCGGGGCCACCCGGCGGACGCCGACGCCGCGACCATGCCGCGCGTCCTGCGTTAACGCATTATCATTATCTTGAAATGCAATTAATTCAAGTACTTGCTATAGGTTCACGCGTGGACACGCCCGAAGACGTCCCGCATCAACCCCTCCAGCGCCGCCGCATCCGCCGCGTCGAACGCCGCCGGCCGGTCGCTGTCGATGTCCAGGACCGCGATCAGGTCGCCGTCCGCGCCGAAGACCGGAACGACGATCTCCGACCGCGTGCTGGCCGCGCAGGCGATGTGACCGGGAAAGGCCTCGACGTCCTCGACCACCTGGGTGAGCCCCGTCCGGGCGGCCGCCCCGCACACACCCCGGTCGAAGCCGATCTCCAGGCATCCATGCCCGCCCTGGTAGGGTCCGATCTTCAGCAGGCCCGGCCCGACGACCCGGTAGAACCCCGCCCAGTCACAGCCTTCGAGCCCGTGGAAAAGCTCGCAGGCCACCGTCGCCATCAGCGCGATCGCGTCGGTCTCGCCCGCGCAGACCGCCCGGATCCGCCCGCCGACCTCGTCATAGTCCCGTTTCATGGCGATCCCTTCCGGCACGTCCGGCGAGCGGTATGGCCCGTTCGCCTCCGCCTGTCGAGCGCGACGAAAAAAGGGCCCGGACTCGCGTCCGGACCCCAGGTCGCCCGGTCCCCGAAGGGTCCGGGCGGGGAGGAAACTGCGTGTCAGCCCGACTTGGAGAACTCGGGATAGGCCTCCATGCCGAGCTCCTCGATGTCGAGCCCGTTGATCTCGGCCTCCTGGCTCACGCGGATGCCCACGGTCGCCTTGAGGATGAACCAGACGATCCCCGAGGTGATGAAAACGAAGGCGCCGACGATGAGGATCGACCCCACCTGCCCCACGATCGTCGCGTCCGGATTCGTCAGAAGCACCGCGAGCGTGCCCCAGATGCCGGCGCAGAGATGCACGGGTATGGCGCCGACCACGTCGTCGATCCTCATCCGGTCGAGCAACGGCACCACCAGGACGACGATCAGCCCGCCCACCGCGCCGATCAGCGTCGCCGCGCCGAGCGTCGGGGTCAGCGGCTCCGCCGTGATGGAGACGAGACCCGCGAGCGCGCCGTTCAGCACCATCGTGAGGTCCACCTTCTTGTACATCAGCTGGGTCAGGATGAGCGCCGCCACCGCGCCGCCGGCCGCGCCCGCGTTGGTGTTCGCGAAGATCCGGCTGACGTCGGAGATGTCGCTCACCGAGCCGGCCGCGAGCTGCGAGCCGCCGTTGAAGCCGAACCAGCCGAGCCAGAGGATGAACGTGCCCAGCGTCGCCAGCGACAGGTTCGAACCCGGCATCGGATTGACCCCGCCGCCTTTCGGATACTTGCCGATGCGCGGACCGAGGATCAGCGCGCCCGCCAGAGCGGCCCAGCCGCCGACCGAGTGGACGACCGTCGATCCGGCGAAATCCAGGAAGCCCCACTGTGCTGTCGAGGAAACCGCCGCCCCACTTCCAGGACGCCTGAATGGGGTAGATCAGCCCGGTCAGGATGACGATGAAGAACAGGAACGGCCAGAGCTTGATCCGCTCAGCCAGCGCGCCAGAGACGATCGAGGCCGTCGTCGCGCAGAACATCAGCTGGAAAAAGAAGTCCGACCCGGTCGACGCGTACGAGATGTCGTCGGCGGCGTCCGCCGTCACGCCCACCGCTTCGAGGACCGCGACCCCGATGGCGCCGATGTAGCCTCCGGTCTCGTCCGATCCGATCGTCCAGTTTCCGAGCGGATACATCAGGTTGTAACCGATCAGATAGTAGAAGATCGCCGCCAGGCCGAAGAGCGCGATGTTCTTCAGAAGCTGCATCGTGACGTTCTTGGAGCGGACCAGGCCCGCCTCGAGCATCGCGAAACCGGCGGCCATGAACATCACCAGGAAGCCGGCCATGAGGAACAGCAGGCTGTTGAGGATGAAGACCGTCTCGACTCCGGGCGCGCCGCCCCCCGCCGTTTCGACGGTCTCCACCACGACCGCCGCGGCGTCCTGCCCGAATGCCGGCGCGGCGAGGATCGCCGCCAGGGACGCGAGTCCCGCAATTCGATTCACTCCAGTCATTTTTCCAGTTGTCCCCGTTCTCACTCGCGACTCCGGCCGGATCGCCCGGCCCCGCCCGCTTTCATCGATTTCATCAGAGCGCATCTTCGCCGACCTCCCCGGTCCGGACCCGCATCGCCTGCGAGACGTCCATCACGAAGATCTTCCCGTCACCGATCTTTCCGGTCTTCGCAGTGGTCGCCAGCGTTTCGACGACCGAGGCCACCGAGGCGTCGGGCACCACCAGTTCGAGCTTTATCTTGGGAACGAAATTCACGACGTATTCGGCGCCGCGATAGATTTCCGTATGCCCGGACTGCCGTCCGTACCCCTTCACCTCCGAGACCATCAGGCCCTGAACCCCGATGCCGGTGAGCGCCTCGCGGACCTCTTCCAGCTTGAAGGGCTTGATGACCGCCACAATCAGTTTCATTCCGGTTCCTCGCGCTTATTTGAGCCGACGCGTCGTCGGCCCGCCATCTAACCAAGCAAATACCGTGCCAATTTTCCGATTCGATTTTAAAAGGTTGTTTACAAACAATTAATCTGCAGACAGCGATCCGGAGCTTCGTTCAATCCAGAGCCGATGCGCGAGATGAGAGGGCATTTCACGGAGTCTGGTCATTTTATAGGCATCCGACGTCCATTCGGGCGCGGTCCCGGCCGCTGGCCTTTCGAGGGGCATGAGGGTAGAACGCGGAAAACGGGCGAGAGCGGTCCAGAGCAGGCATGACGCGGAAAGCGGCACGGAAACGAAAACCGAAGCAGGGTCGCTTCGAGCGCGCCCTTCGCGGGATGTTCGCGGGGCTTTTCCGTCTGCTGTGGTGGGTCGGCCTGCGGGTCGCGATCCTCGCGGCCGTCGTTCTTGCCGTGTCGACCGCGTATTTCGTCACGAGGCTCCCGTCGTTCGACGAGCTGCTCGACGGTCGCGAAAGCGGGTCGGTGACGCTGCTCGACGCCGAGGGGTCCGTGTTCGCCTGGCGAGGCGATCAGCAAGGACTGACGCTGGCCTCGGACGTGTCGCCCCATCTGCGGAACGCGGTGATCGCGACCGAGGATCGGCGGTTCTACGGTCATTTCGGGATCGATCCGATCGGAACGGCGCGGGCGCTCGCGGTGAACCTCCGGGCGGGACGGACGGTGCAGGGCGGCTCGTCGATCACGCAGCAGGTCGCGAAGCTGCTGTTCTTCGACAACACCCGGACGCTGGAGCGCAAGATCAAGGAGATTCCGGCGGCGCTGGCGCTCGAATGGAAGTTCACCAAGGACGAGATCCTGTCGATCTATCTCAACCGCGCCTATCTCGGGGCGGGCGCGACCGGGTTCGAGGCGGCGTCCCAGCGGTATTTCGGCAAGTCGGCGGCGGAAGTCGATCCGGCGGAGGCGGCGATGCTGGCCGGACTTCTGCGGGCGCCGTCGAAATTCGCGCCGACGAACGATCTGGCGCTGTCGCAGACCCGGGCGGAGACGATCGTGCGGCTGATGGCGGATCAGGGATACCTGACCCGGCAGCAGGAGGCGAACGCGCTCGCGCGGCCTGCGGCGCTGTCCTCGGCGGCGGCGGCGCGGGCCGGAGGCGCGTTCGCGGACTGGGTCATGTCGTCGGGTCCGGATTTCCTGACGCGCAGGACCACCGAGGACGTCGAGGTGCTCACGACGTTCGATCCGAGGGTGCAGCGGGCGGCCGAGGAGGCGGTCCGGACGGTGTTCGAGGAGAAGGTCAGCCCGGGGTCGAAGGCCCAGACGGCGGTGGTCGTGATGTCGCCGGACGGGGCGGTGCGCGCGATGATCGGCGGGCGGAACCTGGGCGGCGCGGAAGGACAGTTCAACCGCGCGACCCAGGCCATGCGGCAGACGGGGTCGCTGTTCAAGACGTTCGTCTATGGCGCCGCGCTCCAGGCCGGCGCGAATCCCGTACGACCTGGTTCTGGACGCGCCGCTGACGCTGAACGTGCCGGGGTCGGGCGCGTGGTCGCCGCAGAATTACGGGCGCAGCTTCCGGGGCGAGGTGACGCTGGTCGACGCGATGGCGGATTCGATCAACACCGCCGCCGTGCGGGTCTCGGAAGCGACGGGACGGGCGCGGGTCAAGGCGCTGGCGCGGGATCTCGGGGTGAGTTCGCCCATCGCGGACGGGCCGGCGCTGGCGCTCGGGTCGTCCGAGGCGACGCTTCTGGAGATGACGGGCGCCTACGCGGGCATCCTGAACCGGGGCGTCACGGCGCTGCCTTACGGGATGCGGCAGCTGCGGCTGAAATCGGACGGATCGCCGGTGATGGGCGGCGGCCCGCCCGCGCCGATCCGGGTGATGGACGAACGCTCGGCCGGCCAGTTGGTCTGGATGATGACCCAGGTCGTCGACAGGGGGACCGGGGCGCGGGCGCTGCTCGGCGAACGGCCGGCGGCGGGCAAGACCGGCACGACCCAGGCGTCGCGGGACGCGTGGTTCATCGGTTTCACGGCGGATTACGTGGTGGGCGTCTGGATGGGCTACGACGACAACACGCCGCTCAAGGGCGTGACGGGGGGCGGGCTTCCCGCCGAGATCTGGCGCGAGACGATGGTTCGGATCGAGGAGGGGCTGCCGATCACGCCTCTGCCCGTGATCGCTCCGGAACGGCCGCAGGTCGTGGCAAGGGGGCCGGATCCGGTCGGGGTCGTGCAGGATGTCGGCGCGACCGTGCAGTCGGTCGTCCAGAACGTGCTGAACGGGCTGTTCGGCCGGAACTGAGCCGCCGCGGGGTGTGAAACGCGAAAAGTGTCACGCGTGTCACTTTTGCTAAACTTTTGAAATCATTTTGTTTTCAGAAACGCGTTAACCGCAGGGAAAGGTTTCCCCACGCGCCCTTTTTCGCGGTCGATCGCCTTGCCGGACCAGACGACCTCATAGACCACGAGGGCCGTCTCCCGGCTTCGAGAACGGTTTTCTCGTTGCCGGCCGTGAAATTCGAAAATAGAACTTTACCAGAACATCACATTGCTGCTGACAAGTTGACGGACCTCGACTAAACCAAGTTATAGCGGCAGACGGTCGGAAAGGCGCCTACATGTTGACGTCCGTGGAGCTCTTCGCCGGTGCGGGCGGTCTTGCCCTGGGGACCGGGCTCGCCGGGTTCCATGCCGTGGCGGCGGTGGAGCGGGACCGTTGGGCCGCCGAGACCCTGGAAGAGAACAAGGCGCGGGGATTTCCGCTGGTGAAAGACCTTCGGATCATCCGGGGGGACGTGCGCGCGCTCGATTACGGAGCGCTTCCGCGCGAAGTCGATCTCGTGTCGGGCGGTCCTCCCTGCCAGCCGTTCTCCATCGGAGGCAAACATCGCGGCTTCAACGACGACAGGGACATGTTCTCGGCCTTCGCCGACGTCGTGGCGAACCTGAAACCGAGGGCGTTCATCATCGAGAACGTCAGGGGGCTGACCCGGGCCGGGTTCGCCAACTACCTCGCCTATATCGAACACCGGATGTCCATGCCCGAGCTGTTCCAGAAGCCGGGCGAGACGT
The DNA here is from genome assembly GCA_963798765.1 of uncultured Alphaproteobacteria bacterium. Taxonomy (GTDB): domain Bacteria; phylum Pseudomonadota; class Alphaproteobacteria; order Rhodobacterales; family Rhodobacteraceae; genus Amaricoccus. The sequence goes on from CAWCUP010000020.1 coordinate 933,958, forward strand.
GGCGGGAGCATCTGAGGCGCCTCGAACGGGAACGGACCTCGACCGCGAGCGGCCTTCGCTACAATCTCGCCCGCCAATTGTTCAACGCCGCCGATCACGGCGCGCCCCAGCGCCGCGAGAGGGTCTTCATCGTCGGCTTCCGGTCCGACCAGGACGTGCGATGGAGTTTCCCCGAGGCGACCCACGGCCAGGACGCGCTGCTCCATTCGCAGTGGATCTCCGGCGAGTACTGGGACCGGCACGGGATCGCGGCGCGCGCGCGCGGCGCGGTCCCGGAACGGCTGATCCGCAAGGTCGCCAGCCTGCGCGGGCGCAACGTCCCGGACGGGCGACTGCCCTGGCTGACCGTCCGCGACGCGCTTCAGGGTCTGCCCGAACCTCGGCCGGACGGCCGTGAGACCGGCGGCTTCTCGAACCATCGCCACCAGGCCGGCGCGCGGAGCTATGCCGGTCATACCGGCTCGCCGGTCGACCTTCCGTCGAAAGCGCTGAAGGCGGGCGATCACGGCGTTCCCGGCGGCGAGAACATGATGGTCCGGCCGGACGGCTCCGTGCGGTATTTCACGGTTCGCGAAGCGGCCCGGATCCAGAGCTTTCCGGACGGGTACGTGTTCCACGGGTCGTGGTCCGAGACCATGCGCCAGCTTGGCAACGCGGTCCCGGTGCGCCTCGCGCAGGCGGTGGCGTCGAGCGTCGCGGAAAAGCTGCTGGAGGCCGACATGGCGGCATTGGCGCGGCGGCGACGCCTGAACTGATGGCGGAGACGAGGCCCTTCAACCCGCTTGAGAAACGCAATCTCGCGGCCTCGATCGCGGAGGCTCTTCTGGAGCGCGACCCGGTGCCGCTCGACACCGTTCCCCGCTTCGATGGCACGGGTGTCTACGCCATCTACTATACCGGTCCGCATCCCGCCTATGCGCCTCTGGCCGAAGCCAATCGGGGCGGGAGATGGTGGGCTCCGATCTACGTCGGAAAAGCCATCCGCAGGGGCGGGCGGAAAGGCGTGGAGGTTCTCGAGGACGAAAACGCCCCGCCCAAGGGGACGGAGCTCTTTTCCCGACTGAGGGAACACGCCGAGACCGTGAAAGCGTCGCCGACCCTCGCGGCGGGCGACTTCCATTGCCGCTTTCTGGTGGTCGACGAGATCTGGATTCCGCTCGGGGAGAACCTGCTCATCAGCCGCTTCATGCCGGTCTGGAACACGAGCGTCGACGGGTTCGGCAACCATGATCCCGGCAGGGGGAGATACGCGGGCCTCCAGCCCCGGTGGGACGTGCTGCATCCGGGCAGGGCCTGGGCCGAGAAATGCCGGCCGCGCGCGGAAACGGCCGCGACCATCGGCTCCGAGGTGGAAGCCTATCTAAGAGGCCGGTCTTTCGCGGCTCCGGCGAGGCTTTTCCAAGTATAGCCGACGTCGCGCCCTGCCGGGCGGCGCGTCGCCGGTCCCATCCGCCCGCGCGTCGCCCGCTTTGGAAACCGCTTGGATCGCGGCGCGTCCGGTGCGATCCTCGCCGCGAAAAACGAACGGGAGGATGACGGAATGCTGGATGCTTCGGCGGACGATCAGGTCGCGAAACTGCTCGACGATTTCGGCAAGGCGCTCGCGGCGGGCGACATCGACGGCGTGCTGGAGTGTTTTCAGGACGAGTGCTTCTGGCGCGATCTGGTGTCGTTCACCTGGAACATCAGAACGATGGAGGGCAAGGCCGAGATCGCCGACATGCTGCGCCATCAGCTCGGGTCGGTGAAACCTTCGGGCTGGCGGCTCGCGGAGGGCGAGGCGGTCACCGAGGAGGACGGCGTCAAGACGGCGTGGATCGCCTTCGAGACCGGAGCGGCGCGTGGATACGGCGTGATGCGGGTGAAGGACGGCAGGATCTTCACGCTGCTGACCACGATGGCGGAGCTCAAGGGATTCGAGGAGCCGCTGGGTTTCGACCGGCCGCTCGGGGCGAAGCACGGATCGGGCAAGCACCGGCCGAGCTGGAAGGAGGAACGCGAGGCGGAGGCGCGCGAGCTGGGGTATTCGCGCCAGCCCGAGGTGGTGATCGTGGGCGGCGGGCAGGGCGGGATCGCGCTCGGCGCGCGGCTGCGGCAGCTCGGCGTGCCGACGATCATCGTGGAGAGGAACGAGCGCGCGGGCGACAGCTGGCGCAACCGGTACAAGTCGCTCCACCTGCACGATCCGGTCTGGTACGACCATCTGCCCTACATGCCGTTCCCGCCGAACTGGCCGGTCTTCGCGTCCAAGGACAAGATCGGCGACTGGCTCGAGATGTACGCGCGGATCATGGAGCTCAACTACTGGACGCGGACGAATTGCAAGTCGGCCTCCTATGACGAGGCCGCCGGGGAATGGACGATCGTGGTGGACCGGGACGGCAAGGAGGTCACGCTCCGGCCGAGGCAGCTGGTGCTGGCGATCGGAATGTCGGGACTGCCGAACGAGCCGGATTTCCCGGGCAGGGAGACGTTCCGGGGCGAGCAGCATCATTCGTCGCGGCATCCCGGTCCGGACGGCTGGGCCGGAAAGAAGGCGGTGGTCATCGGGTCGAACAACTCGGCCCACGACATCTGCGCGGCGCTCTGGGAGAACGACGCCGACGTGACGATGGTGCAGCGGACGCCGACGACGGTGGTGCGGTCGGAGACGCTGATGGAGCTCGATCTCGGGCCGCTCTATTCGGAGGAGGCGCTGCGGCGCGGCATCACGACGGACAAGGCGGACCTGCTCTCGGCCGCCAAGCCGTACCGGATCCTGCACGAGGGGCATATCGCGCTCACCGAGCGGATCCGGGAGCGGGACGCGGACCTTTACGAGGGTTTGGAGAAGGCGGGCTTCAGGATCGACTGGGGCGACGACGGCTCGGGTCTGGGGATGAAGTTCCTGCGGCGGTTCTCGGGGTATTACATCGACGTGGGCGCGAGCCAGCTGATCATCGACGGGAAGATCAAGCTCGCCCACGGGCAGGTGGCGGAGATCGTGGAGGACGGGGTGGTCCTGGAGGACGGGACGAGGCTCGAGGCCGATCTGATCGTCTACGCCACGGGCTACGGTCCGATGAACGGGCGGATCGCCGCTCTGATCTCCCAGGAGGTCGCGGACAGGGTGGGCAAATGCTGGGGCCTCGGCTCGGACACGACGCGCGATCCCGGTCCCTGGGTCGGCGAGCAGCGCAACATGTGGAAGCCGACGAAGCAGGAGGGCCTTTGGATCCATGGCGGCAACCTGCACCAGTCGCGGCATTTCTCGCAGTTCCTGGCGCTGCAGCTCAAGGCGCGGATGGAGGGGCTGGACACGCCGGTCTACGGTGTGCCGGAGGTGTATCATCCGGTGTGATCGGGAGAAGAGGCCGGGCGGCGCCGGCCGGATGAGTACGAGGGCGTTCCCGCGCGGAGCCGCGCGCGGGTGGATCGGCGCGCTGACGCTCGCCGCCGTTCTCGGCGCGCCCGGACCGGGTCACGCGCAGATGCGCGGCCACGCGGCGGGCGGCATGCACATGCACGGCGCGGACGGCTCGGGGCATGACGAGATGACGATGCCGGGCCTGCGCGGCGCGAACGCGACGCCGGAGGAGAGCGCCGAGCTGGCCGTGATGTTCCGGGGGTTCGAGAGCATCACACGCGAGGTCGAGATCCTGCCGGACGGGATCCGCACGGTCACCCGGTCGTCGGATCCGGAGGTCATGGCGGTTCTGGTCAGCCACGTTGTCGGGATGATCGACCGGGTCGAACGGGCGGATGATCCCGAGATATTCATCCAGAGCCCGACGCTCGACATCATCTTCGAACGCGGCGCGGCGATCGACACGAAGGTCGAGGTGACGGACGGGGGCGTCGTCGTCGAGCAGGTCTCGGACGATCCGGAGGTTGTCGAGGCGCTCCATGTCCATGCGGCCGAGGTCTCGGACATGGCCGATCGCGGAATGCAGGCGGTCCACGAGATGATGATGCGGCGCGGCGGGAACTGACGGACGGCGCGGGGCGTGCGCGGATCCGCCGGGGCGCGACTCCGGTCGCCGGATGGCGAGAAATCGCGCCGCCTCCGTCCGGCGTCGCTATGGGACCCCGATGCGACGCTGTCGTTCCGGAGGCGGCGGTCCGGGCGTGCGACACCGGTGACGCGAAGACCGGAACCCGAAGGCGGGAGGACATCCCATGATCAGAGTTCTGGCCGGGATCTGGGCGCTTCTGCTCGGAATCGTGCTGATCATGCTGGGCAACGGCATGCACTTCACCCTCATCGGCCTGCGGGGCGGGATCGAGGGGTTCTCGGCGACGGAACTGGCCGTCGTCACGTCGGCCTATTCCGTGGGTCTCCTTTCGGGAGCGCGTCTGAGCCCCGGGCTGATCCGCCGGGTCGGGCACGTGCGCGTCTTCGCGGCGTTGGGCAGCCTGATGTCGGCGGGGTTGCTCGCCTTCCCGCTTCTGGCTGAACCGTGGGCCTGGACGCCACTGCGGCTGCTCGTGGGATTCTGCATGTCCGGCATCTACGTCACCGCAGAGAGCTGGCTCAACGACGCGTCCACCAACGAGACGCGCGGCAAGGTCCTGTCGGCCTACATGTTCGCGCAGACGCTGGGCATCATCGGGGCGCAGGGGCTTCTGACGCTGGGCGACGCCGCGACGGCGACCCTGTTCATCGGGGCCTCGATTCTCGTGTCGGTCTCTTTCGCGCCGATCCTCCTGTCGGCCAGCCGGGCCCCGACCACCGAGGTCGCGCGCCCCATGGCGCTGCGTGACCTTTTCTACGGCTCGCCGCTCGGCACGGTCGGGATCTTCCTGCTGGGCGCAGTCTACGCGACGCAAACGGGCATGGGCGCGGTGTTCGGCACGCAGATCGGAATGACCGCCGATCAGATCGCGCTGTTCGTGGCGATGCTGTTCGCCGGCGCCTTGGTCCTGCAGTTCCCGATCGGCTGGCTTTCGGACCGGATGGACAGGCGCAAGCTGATCTTCGGGGCGGCCGCGCTCGGCGCGGCGGCCTGTGCCGCGGGATGGGTCTCGGGCGGCGGGCTCTGGGCGCTGATGGCGGTCGCGTTCTTCGCCGGGGGGGTGACGACGCCGCTCTACGCGCTGTTTCTGGCCTACACCAACGACTTCCTGTCGGCCGAGGAGATGCCGGCGGCATCCGGCGGGCTGGTCTTCACGTTCGGGCTGGGGGCGATCGCCGGCCCCTTGGTCACCGGATGGGCGATGGAGGCGCTCGGGCCGTTCGCGTTCTGGCTGGTGCTCGGGGCGATCTTCGTCGCGATCGCGCTTTACGCTCTCTATCGCATGACGCAGCGGGCCGTGGTGCCGGTGGAGGAGACCGAGAGCTATCTGAACGTGCTGCCGACGGCCTCGCCCGTGGCGGTGGAGGCGGCGGGGGCCTGGGCCGCCGACAAGGCGGACGCCGAACGCGAGGCCGAGGCGGAACGCGAGGCCGACGAGCGGGCCTGAGTTGGGGCGCCGACGGGACGCCGCCGGAAACGCGGTTGACACCGGAGACGGTTTCCCGCGTCTGATGGGCGCGATGACCGTCTCGTCCAGCCCCTCCGCGCCCGCGTTTGCTCCGACCGCCTACGTCGTGCTGGGAGCGCTCAGCCTGTGTCATCTGCTCAACGACACGATCCAGTCGCTGCTGCCCGCGCTCTATCCGGTGCTGCAGGAGAATTACGCGCTGACGTTCACGCAGATCGGATTCCTGCATTTCGCGTTCCAGGTGGTCGCGTCGGTGCTTCAGCCGGTGGTGGGGTGGTTCACGGACGTGCGGCCCCGGTTCAGGCTTCTCCCCGTCGGGATGGGGATGAGCCTGACCGGTCTTCTGATCCTGGCATGGGCGCATTCCTATGCCGTGCTGCTGCTCGCGGCGGTGTGCGTCGGGCTGGGATCGTCGATCTTCCATCCCGACGCCTCGCGGCTGGCGCGGACGGCGTCCGGCGGACGCTTCGGGCTGGCGCAGTCGGTGTTCCAGGTCGGCGGCAATACCGGGACGGCCATCGGGCCGCTGCTGGCGGCCTTCGTGGTGCTGCCGCTGGGGCAGCCGAGCGTGGCCTGGTTCTCGGCGCTGGCGCTCCTCGGATTCATCGTGCTCTGGCGGGTCGGGACCTGGGCGAAAGAACAGCATGTGCGGCGGTCGAAGGCGCCGCTGGCGGCGCAGGTGTCCGCGCTGAGTCGGAACCACGTGCTGGGCGTGATCGGCGTGCTGGGGCTGCTCGTGTTCTCGAAATACCTCTACGTCACCAGCCTGACGGGCTTCTACACCTTCTATCTGATCGAGAAATTCGGAGTGAGCGTGCAGCAGTCGCAGCTTCTGCTGTTCGTGTTCCTGGGTGCCGTGGCGTTGGGGACGTTCGCGGGCGGTCCGATCGGCGATCGGATCGGGCGCAAGGCGGTGATCTGGGGGTCGATCCTGGGCGTGCTGCCGTTCACGCTGGCGCTGCCGCATGTGAACCTGTTCTGGACGGCGGTGCTGAGCGTTGTCATCGGCGTGGTCATCGCCTCGGCGTTCTCGGCGATCATCGTCTACGCCCAGAGCCTGGTGCCCGGGCGGGTGGGGCTGATCTCGGGGATGTTCTTCGGCTTCGCGTTCGGGATCGCGGGAATCGGGGCGGCGGCGCTCGGCGCGCTGGCGGACTGGAAGGGGTTGGGCTGGGTTTTCCAGGTCTGCGCGTTCCTGCCGCTGGTCGGGCTTCTGACGGTGTTCCTGCCGGCGGAACGGGACCTGGTACGGAGATGAAAAGACGTGTCCACGCGTGAACCGGTACCAAGTCGTTGAAAAAACACAGTTTCATATCCTGATTCTTCGTTAACGGGCGCGGAGGCGTCGGAGCCGGACACGAAGATATATTCGGTTTCCGTTGAGCGGCTCGCTTGCGGCGCGCGCGGGCGGCGCCTATTTCGTGATCAAGGCCTCGAAGGCGCGTGCCGCGATGCGGGCGGCCGGAGCGGGGCGCTTTCGCGAGGAGACGAACATGAACATCGAGAAATTCACGGAGAGGTCGAAAGGCTTCATCCAGGCGGCGCAGACGATCGCGCTGCGCGAGAACAACCAGCGGGTCCTGCCCGAGCATCTGCTCAAGGCGCTGCTGGACGACGACCAGGGGCTGGCGTCGAACCTGATCTCGGCCGCGGGCGGCGACGCCAAGGCGGTGCGCGCGCATGTCGAGGCGTCGCTGGCCAAGGAGAGCAAGGTCGAGGGCGCGGCGCAGATCTATCTCGACACGCAGACGGCGAAGGTTCTGGCCGAGGCCGAGAAGCTGGCGGAGAAGGCCGGCGACAGTTTCGTGCCCGTCGAGCGGCTGCTGACGGCGCTGGCGGTGACGAAATCCGGCGCGAACGACGCGCTGAAGGCTGGAGGCGTCACGGCGCAGGGGCTGAACGGCGCGATCAACGACGTGCGCAAGGGGCGGACGGCGGACACGGCGTCGGCCGAGGAGGGCTACGACGCGCTCAAGAAATACACCCGGGATCTGACCGAGGCGGCGCGGGACGGCAAGATCGACCCGATCATCGGCCGCGACGAGGAGATCCGGCGGGCGATGCAGGTCCTGAGCCGGCGGACCAAGAACAACCCGGTGCTCATCGGCGATCCGGGCGTCGGCAAGACGGCGATCGCGGAGGGTCTCGCGCTGCGGATCGTCAACGGCGACGTGCCCGACAGCATCGCGGACAAGAAGCTGCTGTCGCTCGACATGGGCGCGCTGATCGCCGGCGCGAAGTATCGCGGCGAGTTCGAGGAGCGGCTGAAGGCGGTCCTGACCGAGGTGACGCAGGCGGCGGGCGAGATCATCCTGTTCATCGACGAGATGCACACGCTGGTCGGCGCGGGCAAGGCGGAGGGGGCGATGGACGCCTCGAACCTGCTGAAACCGGCGCTGGCGCGCGGCGAGCTGCATTGCGTCGGCGCGACCACGCTCGACGAGTACCGCAAGCATGTCGAGAAGGACGCGGCGCTGGCGCGGCGGTTCCAGCCGATCTTCGTGGCGGAGCCGAGCGTGCAGGACACCGTGTCGATCCTGCGCGGCATCAAGGAGAAGTACGAGGTCCATCACGGGGTGCGGATCACGGATTCCGCGCTGGTGGCGGCGGCGAACCTGTCGGACCGCTACATCGCGGACCGGTTCCTGCCGGACAAGGCGATCGACCTGATGGACGAGGCGGCCTCCAGGCTTCGCATGGAGGTGGATTCGAAGCCCGAGGAGCTGGACGCGCTCGACCGCGAGATCCTGCAGAAGCAGATCGAGGTCGAGGCGCTGAAGATGGAGAAGGACGCCGCGTCGCAGGACCGGCTCGCCAAGCTGGTCAAGGAACTCTCGGTTCTCGAGGACCGGTCGCTGGAGATGACGGCGCGGTGGCAGTCGGAGCGCGACAAGCTCGCCGGCGCCCGCGACATCAAGGAGGAGCTGGACCACGCCCGAAACGAGTTGGAGAACGCCAAGCGGCAGGGCAACCTGCAGCGGGCGGGCGAGCTGACCTACGGCGTGATCCCGGGGCTGGAGAAGAAGCTGGCCGAGGCCGAGGCCGCGGAGCAGTCCGACGTGATGGTCGAGGAGGCGGTGACGCCCGAGCAGGTGGCCCAGGTCGTCGAGCGCTGGACCGGCATTCCGGTCGACCGGATGCTGGAGGGCGAGCGCGACAAGCTGCTCCGGATGGAGGAGGAGCTCGGCAAGCGGGTGATCGGCCAGCACGAGGCGGTCACGGCGGTGTCGAACGCGGTGCGGCGCGCGCGGGCGGGTCTGAACGATCCGAACCGGCCGCTGGGGTCGTTCCTGTTCCTCGGCCCGACCGGCGTCGGCAAGACGGAGCTCACGAAGACGCTGGCCGCGTTCCTGTTCGACGACGACCAGGCGATGGTGCGCATCGACATGAGCGAGTTCATGGAGAAGCACAGCGTCGCGCGGCTGATCGGCGCCCCGCCGGGCTATGTCGGCTACGACGAGGGCGGCGTCCTGACCGAGGCGGTGCGGCGCAGGCCGTATCAGGTGCTGCTGTTCGACGAGGTCGAGAAGGCGCATCCGGACGTGTTCAACGTGCTGTTGCAGGTTCTGGATGACGGGCGTCTGACCGACGGGCAGGGGCGCGTGGTCGATTTCAAGAACACGCTGATCGTTCTGACGTCGAACCTCGGAAGCCAGGCGTTGAGCACGCTGCCCGACGGGTCGGATACCGAGGAGGCGCGCGACCAGGTGATGGCGGCGGTGCGCGGGCATTTCCGGCCCGAGTTCCTGAACCGGCTGGACGAGATCGTCATCTTCGACCGGCTGAGCCGCGAGAACATGGACGGCATCGTCGACATCCAGCTCGGCACGCTGGAGAAGCGGCTCGCGGCGCGGAACATCACTCTCGACGTGGACGAGCGCGCGCGGACCTGGCTGGCCGACCGGGGCTACGATCCGGTCTATGGCGCGCGTCCGCTGAAGCGGGTGATCCAGAAGGCGGTGCAGGATCCGCTGGCCGAGAAGATGCTGGCGGGCGAGGTGCTCGACGGCTCGACTGTGGCGGTGAGCGCCGGGCCGGACGGTCTGATCGTCGGGGCGGAGACGCGGGAGGAGGCGACCGCCCTGCACTGAGACGAACGGGAACCGGATAAACGGCAAGGCCCGTCCCGATGGTCGGGCCTTGTGTTTTCGGGAGGGGTCTAGCGGCGCGGCGCGCTTTCGAGGAACGCGGCCAGCGGTTCGGCGTAGAGCGCGGCCATGCTGCCGGTCGTTCCGTGGCCGGAGGTCTCGTCGGTCGCCGGGATGATGTAGACCTCGCCGTGCCCGATCGCTTCCATGCCCTTGTCGAGCGTGTCGAGCTCCGGCGGGTTGCGTTCGTCGTCCTCGGAGTTGATCACCAGCAGCGCCGCCTCGATCTTGTCGAGATCCGGGGTCGGGTCGAAGTCCCGCGAGGCGTTCCACTGGTACATCGCGTCGTTGGCGTCGGGGGCGGTGCCTTCGGCGAGGCGTTTGTCGAGATAGGCGTCGGCCGCCTCGCGCGTGTTCCCGATCTTGGCGAGGCGCTTCTCGCCGTTGCTGGTCGCGACCGAGAACCAGACGTTGGCGAGGCGCAGCGCGGGCGGCTGTTCGGTGTAGTCGCCGCCGTTCCATGCCGGATCGTTGCGCACGGAATCGATGAGCATCCGGCGCATCATCCAGTTGCGACCGGACATCGGGCCGGGCAGCGAGGCCATGGGCACCAGCGCGTCCATGAAGTCGGGGTATTCGATGCCCCAGGTCCAGGTCAGCATGCCGCCCATCGAGTTGCCCATGACGAGGCGGAGATGGTCGATGCCGAGGTGGTCGGTCAGGAGGTCATGCTGGGCCTCGACCATGTCGACGTAGTTGTATTCCGGAAACGCCGCGCGAAGCCCGTCGGAGGGCTTGCTGCTGTCCCCCGTTCCGATCGCGTCGGGGATGATGATGTAATAGCGGGTCGCGTCCAAGGGCTGACCCGGGCCGTAGAGCGCGCCGGCGAAGCCCTCGCCGAGCATGCTCTTCGCGCTCCCGGTCGTGCCGTGCAGCATGAGGACGGGCTCGCCGGACGGATCGCCGACGGTCGTGTAGCTCACGCGCATCTCCGGCATCACTTCGCCGGTGTGGAAGGTGAAGTCCTCGATGACGTAGCTGTCTTTCACGGGCTCCGGGTAATCGGCGGCGAAGGCGAGGCCGCAGGCCGAGACGATTGCCGCGGCCGCGATGGCTCCGATCGGGATGGTGAATGGACGCATGTGTTCCTCCAGTTGTTTTTTACGGGAATCCGAAGCCCGCGCGCGCGTCGCATTGCCCCCGGCACGGGTCGGACACTCGCGAGAGTAGCATACTATCGCGAGCCGGGAGGCCGAATCGTACGGCGCCGATCTCCCGGCCCGGCGCCGCGTCACCGGCGCCAGAAGCCGAGCGTGAAGATGGCGTAGATCGTCAGGAGCTCGAGGCGTCCGGCGACCATGAGCGCGATCATGACCCATTTCGCGGGAGCGGAGATCGAGACGAAATTGCCGGCGGGGCCGATCAGCGGACCGAGTCCGGGGCCGATGTTCGATATGCTGGTCGCGGCGCCGGAGATCGCGGTCAGCGGATCGAGGCCGAGCAGGACGAGAAGCGCGGCGCCGAGCCCGAGCGTGAGGAAGAAGAAGAGGAAGAAGGCCATCGTCGAGTCGAGGGTCCGGTCGGAGACCGGACGGCCCTGGTAGCGGCGGCGCATGACGCGGTGCGGAGAGCCGAGGAGCGTGACGGCGTGGTTCACCTCGGTGGCGAGCAGCTGATAGCGGAAAACCTTGGGGCCGCCGGAAGTCGATCCGGAACAGCCGCAGATCATCCCCGCGCAGAACACGAGCGTCACGGCGAGCGGTCCCCAGAGGATGTAGTCCTCGGTGGCGAAACCGGTGGTGGACAGGATCGAGGCCACGGTGAAGGCGGAGCCTCGGAGGACCTCCTCCCCGACGGGCTCGCCTTCGAGGGCGCGCGACGCGACGACGGCGAATGTGAAGGCCGCGAAGACCGCGAGGAAAGTCCGGATCTGCGTGTCGGCCAACAATGGTCGGAGATCGCCCCGGAGCGCCTGGACGAAACGCACGAACGACATCGCGCTCAGCAGCATGAAGAGCATCGAGACGTATTGCGCGGGCGCCGTGAACTCTCCGAACGAGGCGTCGTGGTTGGCCATACCCCCGGTGGCGATGGTGGTCATCGAATGCACCAGCGCGTCGAACGGGGACATGCCGCTCCAGAGATAGCCGAGCGCGCAGAGAAACGTGAGGATGAAGTAGACCTGCCCGAAGGCGAGGGCGATGTCCCTGGCGTGCGGCAGGATCTTCTCGACGGTGTTGAAATCGGCCGTGCGCGCGATCTGCGTCCCTCCGATGCCGAGGACCGGCAGGATCAGGATCGCCATCAGCACGACGCCGATGCCGCCGACCCATTGCAGGATCCCGCGCCACAGAAGGATGCCGTCGGGCATGTGATCGAGGCCGGCGATGACGGTCCCGCCGGTCGTCGTCATGGCCGAGGTCGCCTCGAAGATGGCGTCGGTGAGGCTCAGATGCGGCACGCCCAGCAGGAAGGGCAGCGATCCGGCGGCGGGAAGCGCGAGCCAGGCGCCGGCGGTCACCAGGAGGCTCTGTCGCAGGTCCAGTCTCGGTCGCCGGCCGGTACGCGTGGCGATGACGGCGAGTCCGCCGAGCAGGGCGGTCAGAATGCCGGAGACCGCGAAGGAGGCTCCGTTGCCGTCGGCCTCGGACAGATCGACGAGCGTCGGGAGGGTCATGACCGCGCCGAAGGCCGCGACCAGCCAGCCGATGACGTGCGCGACGGGACGGATGTCCATTCCGGATCAGCCGTCCGGCGCGGCTCGCCGGTCTCTCAGGGCTCGAGCACCCGGTCGATGACGTAGAGGTAACCGTTGCCGGCCTCGCCGGGCGTGCCGATCACGCGGGCTCCGTCGACCGTCAACGCCGCGCCGCTCCCGTCGATCGCGACGCTCGTTCCGGCGGCGGTGGCGTAGTTGACGGAGCGCCCCTCGAGGCTGGACGGGCTGAACGCGCCGGGGACGATGTGATACGCCATGCGGACCTGCAGATCGTCCGAGCGGAGCAGTCCGCGCCCCGCCGCCGCGAAGGCGCGGTCGTTCGGGGCGAAGACCGTGATCTGGGCGCCGCCCCGGAGCGTCGCGGTCAGGCCCGCCTCGTCGGCGGCGCGCAGAAACGAATCGAGGCCCCCGGAGCGCGCGAGGTCGTAGACCGTGCCGCCGCTCCGGCCGACCGTTCCGCCGGCGCCGCACCCGGCGAGCGCCGCCGAGCCGAGAGCCGTCATGAGAAAACCACGTCTGCGCATGTCCGATCTCCCTACGCGTGCGGGGTGATCCTGACGATGCGCGGGCATGGGTTCAAGGGGCGACGCGGTCCCGCCGGCCCGCGCGACGATGGCGGAGCCGGAAACGGAACGGCGCGCCGCCGGGGCGACGCGCCGTCTTTTCCGGTGACGCCGATCAGTTCGAAGGCGGAAGGATCACCGCGTCGACGATATGCATGACGCCGTTGCGGGCGCGCACGTCGGGCTGGATCACCTCGGCCCCGCCCACGTTCACGCCGTTGAAGCCGTCGATGATGATGTTCAGACCGCTGGCCGTCTGGACGGTCGTCGTGCGGTTCACGAGGTCGGCGGCCGGATAGGAGCCGGGCACGACGTGAAGCTCGAGGATCTGGCGCAGCTGGTCGACGTTCTGCGGCATCAGAAGCGTGTCGAGCGTTCCCTCCGGGAGAGCCGCGAAGGCGGCGTTGGTGGGCGCGAAGACCGTGAACGGCCCGTCCTCGCCGAGCGCCTGCACGCCGGCCACGTCGAGCGCCTGGGCGAGCGTGCTCAGCGACGCGTTGGAATTGATGATGTCGCGGATCGTGGGATCCTGCGGAGCGCTCGGCGCGCAGGCGGCGATCGCGAACGCCGCCGCTCCGAGCATCGCGACGGCGCCGAATTTTCTGCGGTTCATGTGATTTCCCCCATTCAGGACTTGTTTTCGGGCCGGATCGGCTCCGCCGCGACATAGTGGCGCGGCGGAGCGCGGGGTCAAGTCACTGCGGCAGGAG
>CAWCUP010000020.1:952500-957667 GCA_963798765.1 uncultured Alphaproteobacteria bacterium
AGGCTCCACCACCTCCCGGCGCGGCCGGGGGAACGACCGGACCGCGCAGCGCATCCAGGGATGCGTTGCGCCGTCTGATCGAGAGATGAGACTTTTAACATCGTCAAGAGAGCAATAACACGAGACGTGGATGTCCACGTGTTGTCCGGTTCCCTCGGGAGCCGGAGAGCGGAACGCCCCGCGAGGGGCGCGCCCGGAGCGGGTCCTGACCAGGACGCGCGACGGGTTCCGCCGGTCCGAGGCCAGTGCGGCCGACCGGATCGACATGGGCGACGTCCACAGTCTTTCCAAGTCTAATAATAACTGACCGTGAGGCTCCGTCTGATCAGCGATGATCGTGCGGCGCCTCCACTTGCGCCCCTCTCTGCCGAGAAGAGGGCGCGGGTCGAAAGACTTCCGACCGGATGCCAAGCGAGACGGGTTGGAGGGTTTGAACCCCCTCCACGCGAAAGGGCCCGTCTTCTTCTGGATCGGATCAAGCGCGAGAAGGGCGTTTGGTGGATGCCTTGGCGGCAAGAGGCGATGAAGGACGCGGCACTCTGCGATAAGCCCGGGGGAGGCGAGAGCACCCTTTGATCCCGGGATGTCCGAATGGGGAAACCCACCTGACTGTTTATTGTTGTCGCTTCGCGACGAACGCTCCGCGCGGACCCCTGGTCCGTTCGGCGCGCCGTGGCGAAGTCGAGACCAGTGAGCAGAACCGGGTACTTTTGTTCTGAATACATAGGACTAAAAGAGCGAACGCGGGGAACTGAAACATCTCAGTACCCGCAGGAAAGGAAATCAACAGATACTCCCCCAGTAGCGGCGAGCGAACGGGGACCAGCCGAACCGTGATTGCGAGTGGAACCGGATGGAAAGCCGGGCGAGACGGGTGACAGCCCCGTACACGTAAGCGAGATCGGACATATCAAGTAGGGCGGGACACGTGAAATCCTGTCCGAAGATCGGGGGACCACCCTCGAAGGCTAAGTACTCCTTGCCGACCGATAGCGAACAAGTACCGTGAGGGAAAGGTGAAAAGCACCCCGACAAGGGGAGTGAAACAGTTCCTGAAACCGGACGCCTACAAACAGTCGGAGCCTGCCGTGGATCTTCGGATCAATGGATTGGTGACGGCGTACCTTTTGTATAATGGGTCAACGACTTGGTCTCACGAGCGAGCTTAAGCCGATAGGTGGAGGCGCAGCGAAAGCGAGTCTTAATAGGGCGCTTGAGTTCGTGGGATCAGACCCGAAACCGAGTGATCTAGGCATGTCCAGGATGAAGGTGCGGTAACACGCACTGGAGGTCCGAACCCACACCTGTTGAAAAAGGTCGGGATGAGGTGTGCCTAGGGGTGAAAGGCCAATCAAACTCGGAGATAGCTGGTTCTCCGCGAAATCTATTTAGGTAGAGCGTCGATTTTACACCTTCGGGGGTAGAGCACTGGATGGGTAATGGGGACCTACAGTCTTACTGATCCTAACCAAACTCCGAATACCGAAGAGTGCTGATCGGCAGACACACGGCGGGTGCTAACGTCCGTCGTGGAGAGGGAAACAACCCTGACCTGCAGCTAAGGCCCCCAATTCGTGGCTAAGTGGGAAAGCATGTGGGACGGCCAAAACAACCAGGATGTTGGCTTAGAAGCAGCCATCATTTAAAGAAAGCGTAACAGCTCACTGGTCTAGACAAGCTGTCCTGCGGCGAAGATGTAACGGGGCTCAAGCCACGAGCCGAAGCTCAGGATGTGCGCCTTCGGGCGTACGTGGTAGCGGAGCGTTCCGTGACGTAATCCCGTGTCTCTTCAGCATCCTCGGATGTTGCGGAGACGTGGGGTTCACTGTGAAGCCGGCCCGTGAGGGATCCGGTGGAGTGATCGGAAGCGAGAATGTTGACATGAGTAGCGACAAGGAGTGTGAGAGACACTCCCGCCGAAAGTCCAAGGGTTCCTGCTTAAAGCTAATCTGAGCAGGGTGAGCCGACCCCTAAGGCGAGGCCGAAAGGCGTAGTCGATGGGAATCCGGTTAATATTCCGGAGCCAGGAGGAAGTGACGGATCGCGTGTGTTGTCGGCCCTTATCGGATTGGGCCGGCTTCGAAGCGGTTCCTGGAAACAGCCCTCCATCAGATCGTACCCTAAACCGACACAGGTGGACTGGTAGAGCATACCAAGGCGCTTGAGAGAACTGCGTTGAAGGAACTCGGCAAAATGCCTCCGTAACTTCGGGAGAAGGAGGCCCGGGTGTTGGGCAACCAGCATCCGGGGGCACAGACCAGGGGGTGGCGACTGTTTATTAAAAACACAGGTCTCTGCGAAGCCGCAAGGCGACGTATAGGGACTGACGCCTGCCCGGTGCCGGAAGGTTAAAAGGAGAGGTGCGAGCCTTGAATTGAAGCCCCGGTAAACGGCGGCCGTAACTATAACGGTCCTAAGGTAGCGAAATTCCTTGTCGGGTAAGTTCCGACCTGCACGAATGGCGTAACGACTTCCCCGCTGTCTCCAACGCAGACTCAGCGAAATTGAATTCCCCGTGAAGATGCGGGGTTCCCGCGGTCAGACGGAAAGACCCCGTGCACCTTTACTACAGCTTCACACTGGCGTCAGGCCGGTCATGTGCAGGATAGGTGGAAGGCTTTGAACCGGCGGCGCCAGCTGTCGGGGAGCCGTCCTTGAGATACCACCCCTGGCTCGTCTGACGTCTAACCGCGGTCCGTCATCCGGATCCGGGACCCTGTGTGGCGGGTAGTTTGACTGGGGCGGTCGCCTCCCAAACAGTAACGGAGGCGCGCGATGGTGGGCTCAGGTTGGTCGGAAATCAACCGCAGAGTGCAATGGCATAAGCCCGCCTGACTGCGAGACTGACAAGTCGAGCAGAGACGAAAGTCGGTCATAGTGATCCGGTGGTCCCGCGTGGAAGGGCCATCGCTCAACGGATAAAAGGTACGCCGGGGATAACAGGCTGATACTGCCCAAGAGTCCATATCGACGGCAGTGTTTGGCACCTCGATGTCGGCTCATCACATCCTGGGGCTGGAGAAGGTCCCAAGGGTACGGCTGTTCGCCGTTTAAAGTGGTACGTGAGCTGGGTTTAGAACGTCGTGAGACAGTTCGGTCCCTATCTGCCGCGGGTGCAGGAGACTTGAGAGGAGTTGCCCCTAGTACGAGAGGACCGGGGTGAACGCACCACTGGTGGACCTGTTGTCGTGCCAACGGCAGTGCAGGGTAGCTATGTGCGGACAGGATAACCGCTGAAAGCATCTAAGCGGGAAGCCCCCCTCGAAACCAGGTCTCCCTTGAGGGCCGTGGAAGACCACCACGTCGATAGGCCGGAGATGCAAGCGCGGCGACGCGTTCAGTTGACCGGTACTAATCGCCCGACAGGCTTGATTCCGATCCAGTGGAAGACCGGCCCGCGCCAAAGCGCGGCGCGCGGCTCCGGACGGAAGTCATTCGACCCGATGTCGGTTCATGACATGGAAAGACGATCCCGTGGCGCGGCGCCAAGGGCCCTCCGGGGCCGGCGGCGGCGCGCGTTCTGCAGGTCTGGTGGCCAAAGCGCGAGCGAAACACCCGATCCCATCCCGAACTCGGCCGTTAAGCGCCGCCGCGCCGATGGTACTGCGTCCCAAGACGCGGGAGAGTAGGTCACCGCCAGACCTGCAGAACGCGCGCCAGACCTCGTGAAACGCTCTCTCGACGATCATGCCCTGTCGCGGGGTGGAGCAGCCCGGTAGCTCGTCAGGCTCATAACCTGAAGGTCACAGGTTCAAATCCTGTCCCCGCAACCAAATATACTACACAATATCAAACGCTTAAAAGCCTCCCTCACGGGAGGCTTTTTGCGTTCCACCACCCGTGGAAGCACTGTGGAAGCAAGAGGGGCGCGAAGTCCTGCGTAATCAAGCGCATACATGATCCGCTCATGCGCATCACGCGACACCGAGATTTGGAGCAAGCAGGAGATCGGCCACCTGTCGCAGGCTAACCAGTTCCTCATGCGCGGGGCTGGGCAGATCGAAATCGATCTCGTCATCTTGTGATGCGCGCTCGACAAGCTTCGCCTGCAGCGCTTCGACTTGCGGGCCAATTCCGGATGCGGGAAACAGCCGTCTGACTCCCGCCACGAATACCGGAAGCTGTCGTGCGAACTCGGGTCTGTCCTTGGCCGCAGACACATAGTGCAACAGCTTTTCGCCTACGAGATAGTCGAAGGCGGCCGTTTGGCCGTACCGGGCCATGATGGTTTCCGCCGCCTCGCATTGTTCTTGCCAGATTTTCTCGAACGTCGCCAAAGCGGCCCTCCGGACCCGATTTGCGGACGGGGTCCGTCACGCTCGAGTAGCGTATCCTGAAACCAGCCATTCCTCCAGCTTGGATCAACGGCGTCGACCAGCGACGTTCGTGACGGCTATCGCCACGGCCTCCTTCTGTGGAAGCAGGAGGCTGAGAAGTCCTGCGTAGCCACAGCAAAAAACGGGAGAGCGCATGTTGGCTGCCGCTGTCGCTCCTGCGAAGGGCGGCGCGGCGTCAAGGCTCAGCCGCGGCGATAGACCAGCAGGCGGTTGTCTGCGGGCATCACGCGGCACGGCTCGGCGACGAAGCCCTGCGCCGAAGCCGCCGCGTCTACCGCCTCGCGGTCGCGCAGCCCCCAATCTGGGTTGCGGCGGCGCAGATCGGCGTCGAAGCCAGCGTTGCCGGGCCCCGTGAAGCCGCCGCCCTCGTTGAACGGACCGTAGATCAGCATGAGTCCGCCGGCGACGAGCCGGGCTCCCGCGCCCGCGACAAGGCCAAGCGTCGCGGACCATGGGGAGATGTGGGTCAGGTTGGCGGCGAAGAGCGCGTCCACCCGGGCACCGGGCCAAGGCGGCCGGGCGGCGTCGATCAACACTGGTCGCGGGACGCGATCGGCGAGGTCCGGACAGAGCGCCCGCCAGTCCTCGACGGCGGCGAGGCCGTCCGCCGTCGCCTCGCTGGGCAACCACGTCACCTGCGGCAGCGAGCGCGCCATCCACAGGGCATGCTCGCCCGAGCCCGAGGCGATTTCGAGCACCGCGCAGGGCCGGGCAGGAAGCAGTTCGGCCAGCGCGTGGCGGATCGGCTCGCGGTTGCGCGCCGTCGCGGGGGCGTGCCGGAGGCCGGGATACAACGCCGCGGTCGCGGCGGGGTCGGCGAGAGGGTCCGT
>CAWCUP010000021.1:0-70631 GCA_963798765.1 uncultured Alphaproteobacteria bacterium
CAAGGCCGACCGCGACACAGTTGCCGATCCATGCCTCGCGGAGACGCCCCGCGTCGATGCGGATGTCGTTTCGAGGCTCGATGGGGTGTCCGAGCGCCGCCTCGATTTCCGCCTTCGCCTCGTCGGGCGTCACGTGCGCGTCGGAATAGACGTATCCGCAGCCGTATCGCTCGCGCGTCGGAATGCGCCACATCCAGCCGGACTTCATCGCGCGGGCGAGCGTGACCGGCGCGATCTCCTCGCCGGGCTTGAGGTCGATCCAGAACGGCATCGCGCGGTTGACCGGCAGCACGTCGCCATAGCTCACCCACTCCGCGCCCAACGCTCCGATCAGCGCGCGGCGGAAGCCGGAGCAGTCGAGGAAGAAGTCCCCCTCCACGCGCCGGCCGCTTTCCAGCACCAGCCGCGCGATGCGCCCCTCTTCGGTCTCGACGCCGGTCACCTGGTCGTCGATCACGGTGACGCCGGTCGCCCTGCTCCGCAGGAACGCCCCGGCCAGCGCCTGGTCGAAATGGTAGGCGTGGTGGAACGGCCCGGCCGGGACCAGTCGTTTGCCCTTGAGCGCGAAGGGCGCGCGGCGCCGGTCGATCAGGTGTTGGAAGAGGTGCGCGGTCCCGACGGGCCGCCCGCTCGCAACGGCGTAGAGTGTCGAGGCCCGGCCCCGCCACCTGACCCGGATCGTCGATCGGGCCGTCATAGGAGTGGCCGAGTCTGCGCCAGTCCTGATGGCGGATGCCGTATTTGATCGTGGCGCCGGTCTCGCGCAGGAATTCCATCTCGTCGATGCCGAGATGGCGCAGCATCTGGCGGAACACCGCCGTGGTGCCCTCGCCGACGCCGATGGTACCGATGCGGCTGCTCTCGACCACGGTGATCGCGCAGGGCGCATTCCGCCGCTTCGCCACGTCGCCGAGGATCAGCGCGGCGAGCCAGCCGGCGGTGCCGCCGCCGACGATCACGATGCTGGCGGGCCAGTCGTTCATGACGCCCGTCGCGCTCCGACGCGGGCGAATTCCGGCAGCCAGTCGTCATGCGCCTCGAGCAGCGCGTCGACCAGCGACCAGATCTGGTCGAGGTCGAGCTCGGCGGCGGTGTGCGGATCGAGCATCGCGGCGTGGTAGATGTGGCTCCGGTCGCCAGTCATCAGCGCGGCCACCGTCAGGTCCTGGACGTTGACGTTGGTGCGCATCAGCGCGATCAGCTGCGGCGGGATGTCCCGCACGACCGTCGGCTGAAGGCCGTTCGCGTCGACCATCACCGGCACCTCGACGGCGCAACCTTCGGGCAATTGCGGGATGTAGCCGGCGTTGCGGATGTTGCCGTAGATCACCGCCGGCTCGCCGGTGTTGACCGCGTTCATGATCGTCGCCGCGTATTCCCGGCTCGGCCGCACGCTCAACTCGTTGTCGCCCTGGAGCCGGGCGGCCTCCTTCTCCCAGCGCGCGATCTGCTCGACGCAGCGCTTGGGGTACTCGTCGAGCGGTATGCCGTAGCGTTCGATCAGGTCGGGGCGGTCGCGCTTGATGAAATACGGCGTGTATTCGGCGAAATGTTCGCTGCTCTCGGTGACGAAATAACCAAGCCGCGACAGCATCTCGTAGCGGACCTTGTTCGGACAGCGCGGATTGTGGTTCGGACCTTTGGGAAATCGGCCCTCCGCGTAGCCGCGCTTGAGCTCGGGATAAAGGTCGAGATGCGTCCCGTCCGGCATCCGCCGTTCGAAATTCAGATAGAACGCCATGTGGTTGATCCCCGCCGCCCGGTAGCGCAGCTCGTCCACCGGCACGTCGAGATCGTAGGCCAGCTCCGCCGCCGTGCCCTGCACCGAATGGCAAAGGCCGACCTGGCGGATCGCGGGATATTTCGCGCCGATCGCCCACGTGTTGATCGCCATCGGGTTGACGTATTGCAGCATGATCGCGTCCGGGCAGACGTCCAGCATGTCCTCGCAGATCGACCAGAGATGCGGGACGGTCCGCAGGCCCCGCATGATCCCGCCGATGCCGAGCGTGTCGGCGATGGTCTGGCGCAGGCCGAAGCGCTTGGGCACCTCGAAATCGGTGATGGTGCAGGGGTCGTAGCCGCCGATCTGGAAGCAGACGACGACGAAATCCGCGCCGTCGAGCGCGCGGCGCTGATCGTCATGCGTCTCGACCTTGGCCGGCACGTCGAGGATCCGGACCATACGGCCGACGACGGCCTCGCTTTCGGCGAGACGTTTGGGGTCGATGTCCATCAGCCGGATCGTGGACGCCGCTGAGCGCCTCGCGGTTCAGGATGTCGCCTGCGATGTTGCGGGTGAACACGGTGCTGCCCGCGCCGATGAAGGTGATCGTTGTCATGTCGCTATCTCGAATGCTGCGCGGACGAGCCGCCTGGTGTAGTCCGTCTGAGGGTTGACGAGCACGTCCTTGACCGGACCCTGCTCGACGACCTTGCCGTTCTGCATGACCATGACGCGGTGGCAGAGCGCGCGCACCACCTTGAGGTCATGGCTGATGAAAAGGTAGCTCAGCCCCTTCTCGCGCTGAAGCTTGCGCAGAAGCTCGATGATCTGCGCCTGCACGCTGAGGTCGAGCGCGCTGGTCGGCTCGTCGAGCAGGATGAACGAGGAATGAGGAGGCAAGGCCGACCGCGACACAGTTGCCGATCCATGCCTCGCGGAGCCGCCCCGCGTCGATGCGGATGTCGTTTCGAGGCTCGATGGGGTGTCCGAGCGCCGCCTCGATTTCCGCCTTCGCCTCGTCGGGCGTCACGTGCGCGTCGGAATAGACGTATCCGCAGCCGTATCGCTCGCGCGTCGGAATGCGCCACATCCAGCCGGACTTCATCGCGCGGGCGAGCGTGACCGGCGCGATCTCCTCGCCGGGCTTGAGGTCGATCCAGAACGGCATCGCGCGGTTGACCGGCAGCACGTCGCCATAGCTCACCCACTCCGCGCCCAACGCTCCGATCAGCGCGCGGCGGAAGCCGGAGCAGTCGAGGAAGAAGTCCCCCTCCACGCGCCGGCCGCTTTCCAGCACCAGCCGCGCGATGCGCCCCTCTTCGGTCTCGACGCCGGTCACCTGGTCGTCGATCACGGTGACGCCGGTCGCCCTGCTCCGCAGGAACGCCCCGGCCAGCGCCTGGTCGAAATGGTAGGCGTGGTGGAACGGCCCGGCCGGGACCAGTCGTTTGCCCTTGAGCGCGAAGGGCGCGCGGCGCCGGTCGATCAGGTGTTGGAAGAGGTGCGCGGTCCCGACGGGCCGCCCGCTCGCAACGGCGTAGAGTGTCGAGGCCCGGCCCCGCCACCTGACCCGGATCGTCGATCGGGCCGTCATAGGAGTGGCCGACGTCTGCGCCAGTCCTGATGGCGGATGCCGTATTTGATCGTGGCGCCGGTCTCGCGAAGGAATTCCATCTCGTCGATGCCGAGATGGCGCAGCATCTGGCGGAACACCGCCGTGGTGCCCTCGCCGACGCCGATGGTACCGATGCGGCTGCTCTCGACCACGGTGATCGCGCAGGGCGCATTCCGCCGCTTCGCCACGTCGCCGAGGATCAGCGCGGCGAGCCAGCCGGCGGTGCCGCCGCCGACGATCACGATGCTGGAGGGCCAGTCGTTCATGACGCCCGTCGCGCTCCGACGCGGGCGAATTCCGGCAGCCAGTCGTCATGCGCCTCGAGCAGCGCGTCGACCAGCGACCAGATCTGGTCGAGGTCGAGCTCGGCGGCGGTGTGCGGATCGAGCATCGCGGCGTGGTAGATGTGGCTCCGGTCGCCGGTCATCAGCGCGGCCACCGTCAGGTCCTGGACGTTGACGTTGGTCCGCATCAGCGCGATCAGCTGCGGCGGGATGTCCCGCACGACCGTCGGCTGAAGCCCGTTGGCGTCGACCATCACCGGCACCTCGACGGCGCAGCCTTCCGGCAGCTGCGGGATGAAGCCCGCGTTCGGGATGTTGCCGTAGATCACCGCCGGCTCTCCGGTGCGGACCGCGTTCATGATCGTCGCCGCGTATTCCCGGCTCGGCCGCACGCTCAACTCGTTGTCGCCCTGGAGCCGGGCGGCCTCCTTCTCCCAGCGCGCGATCTGCTCGACGCAGCGTTTCGGGTACTCGTCGAGAGGAATGCCGTAGCGTTCGATCAGGTCCGGGCGGTCGCGTTTGATGAAATAGGGCGTATATTCCGCGAAATGCTCGGAGCTCTCGGTGACGAAAAATCCCAGCCGCGAGAGCATCTCGTAGCGCACTTTGTTGGGACAGCGCGGATTGTGGTTCGGACCCGTGGGAAATCGGCCCTCCGCGTAGCCGCGCTTGAGCTCGGGATAAAGGTCTCGATGCGTCCCGTCGGGCATCCGGCGCTCGAAGTTCAGATAGAACGCCATATGGTTGATGCCGGCCGCGCGGTAGCGCAGCTCGTCCACCGGCACGTCGAGATCGTGGGCCAGCTCCGCCGCCGTGCCCTGCACCGAATGGCAGAGGCCGACCTGGCGGATCGCGGGATACTTCGCGCCGATCGCCCAGGTGTTGATCGCCATCGGGTTGACGTATTGCAGCATGATCGCGTCCGGGCAGACCTCCAGCATGTCCTCGCAGATCGACCAGAGATGCGGGACCGTCCGCAGACCCCGCATGATCCCGCCGATCCCGAGCGTGTCGGCGATGGTCTGGCGCAGGCCGAAGCGCTTGGGCACCTCGAAATCGGTGATGGTGCAGGGATCGTAGCCGCCGATCTGGAAGCAGACGACGACGAAATCCGCGCCGTCGAGCGCCGTCCGCTGATCGTCATGCGTCTCGACCCTGGCCGGCACGTCAAGGACGCGGACCATGCGGCCGACGACCGCCTCGCTTTCGGCGAGACGTTTGGGGTTGATGTCCATCAGCCGGATGGTGGAACCCGAAAGCGCCTCGCGGTTCAGGATGTCGCCTGCGATGTTGCGGGTGAACACGGTGCTGCCCGCGCCGATGAAGGTGATCGTTGTCATGTCGCTATCTCGAATGCTGCGCGGACGAGCCGCCTTGTGTAGTCCGTCTGAGGGTCGACGAGCACGTCTTTGACCGGCCCCTGCTCGACGACCTTGCCGTTCTGCATGACTATGACGCGGTGGCAGAGCGCCCGCACCACCTTGAGGTCATGGCTGATGAAAAGATAGCTCAGCCTCTTCTCGCGCTGAAGCTTGCGCAGAAGCTCGATGATCTGCGCCTGCACGCTGAGGCTGAGCGCGCTGGTCGGCTCGTCGAGCAGGATGAACTCTGGCTCGAGATCGTGCCGACCGGCACGGGGCCCGCGACGCTCTGCAACCTCTACGTGCCGCTCGACCAGTTTCTGACGCTGCCGCATCTGGCGCAGCTGCAGGTCGCGCTGCTCGGCGGCGGGGTCGCGGCGCTTCCCGGGTCGCTGCAGCATCCCGACCAGATGGAGCGGTGGTTCGAGGATTACCGCAGCGGCGACACCGAGCGGCTCGGCGCGATGCGGATGGAACTCAACGCGCTTCTGCGCCGCGGCCTCATCGAGGGGCCGGCCTGGCTGCGCCCGCCGCTGAACGACCGGAGCGACGCGCGCAGTCTCGGCGCGGTCCATGTCCGCCATGTGGTGGCGATGGTCCGCCACATCCTCGAGAACCTGACCGCACCGATGGCCAACGCCGACGTGACCGCTGTCACGGGCCTGCACGAGAACTACGCGCTGGCCGTCTTCTCCCGCACGATGCGGATGCCGATGAAGCGCTTCATCATCCGCATGCGTCTGATCCGCGCGCGCGCCCTTCTGGTCGAAAGTCCGCTGGCCATAAGCGCCGTCGCCGAGATGTCCGGCTTCGCCTCGATCAGCCAGTTCTACGCGCATTTCCGCGCGGCCTACGGCGTGTCGCCGCACGCGCTGCGGACGCGCACCGCTCTTTCGGCCTGAGCCTCCCGATCTGGACCCCGCCCCCGCGCCGTCCTATCTCGGCGTCAGGAGCGGCCGCATGTTCATCGTAAGCCCGAGCACCGTCTGGAACCCCGCCGCGCTCGAGACGCGCGGCATACCCAAGCGCATGCTCGGCCGAATCGCGATCCTGCCCCGGCGGGGCGCGGGCGCCGCGAACTGGGCGCGGATCCTCTTCGAGGGCCAGGTCCTGCGGTTCTCCGCCGCGCTGGCGCCGTTCATCGTGGCGATGCTCGTCTGGCCCCGCCTCGCGCTGCCCATCGCCCAGGCCCCCGTGGTGATGGTTTTCGTCGTCGGCTTCTTCGAGATGAAGGTGCTGCGCGTGGCGGGGGAGCGGCGCGAGGCCCTGACGACCGAGGCGGAGGCCGCCCGCACGCTCGACCTTCTGCGCTTCCGCGCCACCGCCGTGCTGACCCGCATCGCCGCGCGCCATCCCGACCGCGCGGGTCTGCTGCATCTGGTGGTCGAGCAGTCGGAACTCGCACGCGTCACGCCCCTGACGCTCGTCTCCGTCCAGACCGACACGCCCGGCCCCGCCCTTCTCGATCTCGACCCCGCCGACCGCGCCATCATCGAGGAGGGTCTTTTCGTCGAAGGACTGACCGAGCGCGCGCTGCATCTGGCCAACATGCGCGGCAACGCCTTCGTGCGCGACGTCGCGTTCGACACGCGCGGCGTCTCGGCACATGCCCGGCTCAGCGCGCTGATGGCCGAGGCGGGTCCCGCAGCCGCCCCGCGCGAGGCCCGCGCGTGAGCCTGAACGTCGCGCCGATCCCGGCGGGCGAGGCGCTCGAGGTCCTCCATGCCGGCTGGGAGGCGCAGCGGACCGGCGGCCTCACCGCCTCCTGGATGCTCCACGGACGCCCCGGCGTCGGCAAGACGCAGGTCGTCCACCAGCTCGCGGAGCGCATCGGGGCGCGCCTGTTCGATCTGCGTCTGACCACCATCGAGCCACAGGATCTGCGCGGCCTGCCGTACTACGACCACGACGCCAAGCGGACGGTCTGGTACCGTCCCGAGGACCTGCCCGACGACCCGGAGCGTCCGGCGATCCTTTTCCTCGACGAGCTCACCGCCGCCTCGCCGCACATCCAGCCGACGGTCTACGGTCTCCTCCAGGAGCGCCGCGTCGGGCGGCATCTGCTGCCCGACAGCGTCATGATCCTCGCCGCCGGCAACATGGCGGAGGACGGCGCGGTGGCCTACGAGATGGGGACGGCGCTCTCGGATCGCCTGATCCACCTCTGGATCCGCACCGCCGCCGAGGACTGGCTCAGCGGCTTCGCGGTGCGCGAGACGCTGCACCCGGCCGTCACCGCCTTCATCCGCGGCCGCCCGGACCTGCTCGACACCACCGAGGCGTCGCTCAACGCCGGCCGCAGCGTGGCCTGCACGCCCCGCTCGTGGGAGCGCGTCAGCCACATCATGCGCGCCGCCCCGGACCGCCGCGTGCGGGACGTGATGGTCGCGGGCACCATCGGCGAGGAGGCGGCCGCCGAATTCGCCCTGATCGCGGACGACATCGCCGCCACGCTCCGCATCGACGAGATGCTGGACGCCTCGCACCGCGCCCGCACCGACCTTTATCCCGCCACGATGCACGGCCTGAACGCGCTGATCTACGGCCTCGTGGGCATGGCGGACGCCGCGCGCATCGACGCGGCGATCGACATCATGGCGGGCATAAGGACTCTCGACGCCGACCGTCCGGACGAGGGCTTCGGCCGCCTGCCGCTGGGCGAGCTCGCCGCGTTCGGATTCGAGATGCTGATCCGCAAGGGCCTCGATGCCGGCCTCCAGGACGCCTTCCTGCGCTCGAAGACATATGCCGCCTATGCCGCCGAGCGGAGGGAAGCCGGGCTCGAATGAGCCGCCATTCCGACCGCGCGCGCCTTGCGCTCGCCCGTCTCGCCGACGCCGATCCCGCGCTCGGCGCGCTCGCGCTCTGGTGCGACCATCGCGACGGCGACGGCCCGACACGCACGCGGGGCGACACGATCCTATACGGCCCCGAATTCCCGCTCCTGCCGATCCACGAACAAATCGGCCTCGCGGGCCACCACGTCCTGCACGTCACGCTGCGCCATTCCGCCCGCATGGCCGCGATGGAAGCGCGGCTCGGCCCCGCCTTCGACGCGGCGCGCTTCAA
Source organism: uncultured Alphaproteobacteria bacterium (assembly GCA_963798765.1). Classification (GTDB taxonomy): domain Bacteria; phylum Pseudomonadota; class Alphaproteobacteria; order Rhodobacterales; family Rhodobacteraceae; genus Amaricoccus. The sequence goes on from CAWCUP010000021.1 coordinate 8,056, forward strand.
CCGCGCCGCCGACGCGATCGCCAACGAGGCCATCCTCGCGGCGGGCCACGCCCTGCCCCGGCCCTGCGTCACGCTGACGGAGCTCCTGCCGGAGGGCGTCCCGGCGGGTATCGCCGACTGGACCGTCGAAAGCCTCTATCTCGGCATGGAGGCCGGGCCGGGCGCGAGGCGGGGCGACGACGCGGCCTCGGCGCGCGCGCCTTCGGCCGGCGGCGATCTCGACCCCGCGTCCGACGGCGGCTCCGGCGACCGGGCCGCGCCGGAATGGCGCGCCCGCGCGACACGCGCATTCGAGGCCGGCCGGCTCGCGGGACGCGGCATCGGCCGCGCCGCCGGACGCATCGCCGATCTCGGCGCGTCACCGACGCCATGGGAGACCGTGCTGCGCGGTCTCGTCACGCGGGCGGTCAGCGAGGCGCCTCGCCGCACCCACCGCCGACCGGCCCGCGGCTGGATCGCGATGGAGGCCGAGGCTCGCCGCGGCGGCGGCCCTTCCCCGGTGTTCCAGCCCGGAAACGCGCGCGGCTCGGAACGCCCGCGCATCGTCGTCGGCCTCGACACGTCCGGCTCGGTGGATGACGCGCTTCTCGCCCGCTTCGCCGCCGAGATCGCCGGCATCGCGCGTCGCACCGGCGCCGAGACGCGGGTCCTCGCCTTCGACGAGACCGTCCATTCCGACATGGCCATGGGCGCCGGCTCCTGGGAGGCGACCATCACCGCGCAACCCTTCCGGCGCGGCGGCGGCACCTCCTTCATCGACGTTCTCGCCCGGGCCGACGCGCTGAACGCGTCCATCGTCCTGATCCTCACCGATCTGGATGGAGCGTTCGGCGAGACGCCGCGCTCTCCGGTCCTTTGGGCGGTCCCCGGCGCCCAAAGTGCCGTTCCGCCCTTCGGCCGCGTCCTGACCCTTGGCGTCGGGCGCGTTCGCCGGACGTCCTGAACGACGTTCTCGACGTTCCGCGTCGATTCGGAACCCGGTTCCGTCCGCCCGATCGGCGCGAAGCTGGCGCCGATCAAGACTTCCGCAACGAATTTCGGGCATCCAACCCGGATGACGGACCGAAACGACACAGGCGCCGACGTTCGGCGCCAAGGCACTTTCCGTCCCGCGCAAATCCACCTATTGGGTGCCGCATGCCGCTTCTGAGTGCGCCGAGTTTTCCGACGGGACGCCCTGACCGGGCGGCGGCCTGAGCGTGCCCGGCGTCCGGTCCGTCTGGGCGGAGAGCCTGCGGCTCGCCGGGTACCTTCGCGACTACGCCTGGGCCGCGCCCACCATGGTCATACTCGGCGTGATGGCGGCCGTGGCCGAGACGCTCGGCGTAAGCCTCGCGGTCATGTTCCTCTTCTCCGTTCTCGGCCAAACAGAGGAGATCGCCAGCGGCGGGGGTCTGTTCGCGAGCGTTTTCCGGCATTTCGAATCCGCCTTCGGTTCGGATCCCACGCTGATCGCCATCGGGTTCGTGGTGCTGATCCTCGGAAACGCGCTGCTCATATACGGGTATCAGGTGCTGACCGGCGTTCTGATGAACCGCATCGCCGAGCGGATGCGCGACAGGGTCCACGAGACCTACGTCACCGTCGGGTACAAGCACCTCCAGGCGTACGATCGCGGAGCCCTGATCCACACGCTCGCCGGCGAGACGTGGGCGGTGTCCGAAGCGCTCCACCGCATCGCGCGCATCGGCGTCAATCTCAGCGCGGTGGTGATCTTCTCGATCGGCCTGATCCTCTTCTCGTGGCAGATCGGCCTTACCGTCGTCTTCACGGCCGTCGCGGGCTTCGCGCTGCTGAGGGTCCTGCTCGGACCCTTGCGGCGCTACAGCGACCAGACGCTCGCGGAGAACCGGGTGCTCTACGAGCGCATGCTGGTCAGCCTGAACGGCATGCGGACCCTGCGGGCCTTCGCTCAGGAACGCTACATCCTGCGGATATTCGGGGCGGCATCCATCAAGGTGCGGACGCTGGCGGTCAAGACCGAGCAGGTGAAGTCGCTGATCGGCCCGCTGGGCGAGGTGGTCGGCCTGGCGGCGCTCGTGATGATCGCGCTCGTGGCCAAGGCCGCCGCCATCGACACCGCCACCACGGTGGCCTCGGTCCTGCTGCTGATGCGGCTGCAGCCGCACATGCGCGAGCTCGACAGCCACCGCGTGGCGCTCGCCGGACTCAGCGCGTCCCTCCGGAACGTGCGCGAGACCCTCGATCTCGACAGGTCCCTCTGGCCCTCGCAGGGCCATATCGAGCACGGGATCCTGCGAGACGAGATCCGTTTCGACGACGTCTCCTTCATTCACGATCCGAGGCGTGCGCCGAGTCTGGACCGAATGAGTTTCGTCATCCGACGCGGCGAGGTGACGGCGCTCTCAGGTCCGAGCGGTTCGGGCAAGACCACGATCATCAATCTGCTGCTCCGGCTCTACGAGCCGAGCTCGGGACGGATCACCGTCGACGGGGTCGATCTGCTCGATCTTACGCGCGAGAGCTGGCTCGGGAGCGTCGCGATCGCGGGTCAGGACGTCGAGCTGGTCGAGGGCACCGTGGCGCAGAACATCAGGCTCGCCCGGCACGAGGCGACCGCCGAGGAACTGCGCCAGGCCTGCGAGGACGCCGGAATCCTCGAGGACATCCTGGAGATCCCCGAAGGTTTCGACGCGCGCATCGGCCCCGGAGGCCTGAGCTTCTCCGGAGGCCAGCGGCAGCGCATCGGCTTGGCGCGCGCGCTGATCCGACGGCCCGACATCCTGATCCTCGACGAGGCGCTGAGCGCCCTGGAGACGGGTCTGGAGGACCGCATCAAGCGTCGGATCGCCGCAATAATGGACGGCAGGACGATCATCACCGTCAGCCACCGCGCCGACGCGCTGGCCACGGCCGACGCGGTGATCCGCATTGATCACGGCAGGGTCGTCAATTCCGATTCCGGGTCCGGAGGGGTCGCGCGCGCCGCTCAGTGAGTGCTCGTCGTGTCGGTCATCTTCAGCCGGTATCGGCGCCGCAGGGCGTTGTACCGGCTCGGCCCCACGACGCGGATCACGGTTCCGCGGCCCGCGACGCCGGCGCGGTCCACGAGCTCCTGAAACCGGACGCTCAGCAGATCCGGCCGGTCGAAGCGCAGCATCTCGCTGCGCAAGGCGCGCCAGAGGCGACGGTTCTTGATACCCTCGTCGATCATGTGGTCCTGGAGCCATTGCAGGAAGACGGGACGGACCTTCGTGTCGCCGCGTTTCAGTCCTTCGCCGTGGCAGGCGGACCCGCCATGCTGGCGGTAATACGAGTTCACGCTCGCGAGCGCGATGGTCCGGTAGCGCAGCGCCATCCGGAAGAAGAAAACCTGGTCCTCGTAGAGCGACCTGAAACTCTCGTCGAAGCCGCCGACCGCCAGAACGTGATCGCGTCGGGCGAGAACGCTGCAGATGCCGGGAAGCGTTCCGCCGCGGCTTTCAAGATATCCGATCGCGACGATGGGCGGCTCCAGCACCTCGCCCACGGGCAACCCCAGCTCGCCCGTCATCTGGCCGGACGGATCCCTCTGCTCCGTCCGAACCGCGGAGTTCTTCCAGGACGTCCAGTAGAGCATCGGCTCGATCACCATCGACACGTCCGGATTGGAAGCGAGGACCTCCGCCTGGTGCGCCAGTCGGTCCGGAAGCCAGACGTCGTCGGCATCCAGAAACGCGACGTGCCGACCGCGCGCGGCGCGCAGTCCGGCGTTGCGCGACGCGCTCATGCCCCGGTTCTCGTGGCCCGGGTGCTCGATCACCGTGATCCGGTCGGGATGCCTCCCGGCGAAGTCCAAGGCGATCCCCGTCGCGCCGTCGGTGGTGCCGTCGTCGACCAGGATCAGTTCCCAGTCCGTCAGCGTCTGGTCAAGCACGCTCTCAATCGCTTCGGCGATGTAGGTCTCGCCGTTCAGGAAGATCATGATCACCGAAATCAGCGGAGCGCGGCCTGCGGTTTCTGGCGCCATCGTTTTCCTCACATCTCGCGGATCGGTCATGCCCCGGCGAACTGGCGCAGCATCCGCGCCAGCGTGTCGCCGTCCCAGTCGCGCATGATCAGGCGCGGGATGCGGTACGGGTCGACCTTGCCCACCGCCAGAAACTGGGCGGCGGTGCAGGCGGCGGAAAACCCCGCGTCGCGGACGATGTCGGGGACGCGCCCGCCGCATCGGCCGAAGGGATAGGCGAAGGTCGCGATGTCGCGTCCGATCATTTCGGAGAGATCACGCCGACCGCCCGCGATCTCGCGCTCGGCCTCCTCCGGCGTCAACGTGTCGAGCGGAGGATGGCGCATCGTGTGTCCGCCGATCTCGATGAGGTCCGAGGCGCAGAGGCGGTCGAGCTCGGACGCCGTCATCGGATGCGCGTCGCGTGACCCCGCCCGATCGACGCCGGCCCAGGCGACCACCTGCGCGAAAAGGTCTTCGGTGACGTCCCGCGGGCTTCGGAACAGAGTCAGCCACACCTCGCCCAACGTCCGGTCTCGCGGATGGCCGGGACCGTCGCGTTTGATCCGCCAGTCGCGGAAGGTCCGGAGCTCTCCGGGCGCGCATTCGGCTCCGTCCCCGAGGTCCCAGCGCCGCGTCTCGCCGGCGAATTCGAGTTCGAGCACGCGGGGCAGGCTCGGCGTCGTCAGGAATACCCGGGCCAGCGCGTCCCACCAGAACTCGCGCTCCGCCCCGATCGTCGATGTCAGGATGAAGACGGTCGCGGGCACGTCGCGCTTCTCCAGCAGCGGGAGGGCCGTGGTCAGGTTGTCGACATAGCCGTCATCGAAGGTGATGGCGACGCTCCGTTTCCCGGCTCCGTCGCCATGCAGGGCGGCGGCGAGCCCGCCGAAGGTCCGACATCGCGCCCAGTCGCGGAAAACCTCCAGATGCTCCGCGAAATGTTTCGGCGACACGGCGATGTCCCATGGATCGACGGACGGCTCCGCGACGCGGTGATACATCGGCACGAGACCGTGCGGACGCCCCAGGATGCTCGCCCGGACACCGAGACGGACGGCGCGGCGCGCGCCCTCCAGCAGCGCCTCCTTCACAGTCCCGATCCCTCGCGCGCGCGGTTTTTCCCGGAACTCGCGCGCCCGGGCCCCTCAATCGCTTCGGCATCACGTCGGGACATTTTCAACAGACCTTTTCTTCACTAATCACGGTCAGAAGTTTCGAAACGATTGCCGAAGGCGGGCCGGAGGACGATTCAGATGGAGGTTATTCGAATCCCGCCGGATCGGAAAGGCGCGGCATGAGCGCGGCCGGCGCGGCGAGCGGAGAACGCGTCTCGGTGATCATCCCCGCCTTCAACGCCGAGACGACGATTCGCGAGACGCTGGAGTGCGCGTCGTCCCAGACCCACGCCGAGATCGAGATCTTCGTCGTCGACGACGGTTCGACCGACGGGACCGCGGACGCCATCGCCGACCACGCGCGTCTCGACCCGCGGATCCGGCTGATCCGCCAGGCGAACGCCGGCGTCGCCGCCGCCCGGAACGCGGGTCTCGCCCGGGCGACCGGGCGCTACGCCGCCTGGCTCGACGCGGACGACCTCTGGCATCCGGGCAAGATCGCGGCGCAGCTCTCCGTGTTCCGCGCTGCCCCGGAGCGGCTCGGACTGGTCTATACCGGCTACCGGCTCGTCGACGCGGGCGGCGTGATCCAGCCGAACTTTCGGACCCTCGCGGACGTCTCCGGACCCACTCTGTGCCGGCAGATCGGCACGACGTATTTCACGAATGTCAGCAGCGTCATGGCCCCCGCGGATCTGGCGCGTGACTGCGGGGGCCATGACCCGCGCCTGCGCGCGGAGGGAATCGAAGGCGCCGAGGACTTTCTGCTCCAGCTCCGGCTCGCGGCGCGCGCGCCCGTCGGCATGTGTCCCGAGGCTTTCGTGGCTTACCGAATTCATGGCGCCAACATGTCCCGCGCGATCGGACGCGCCGCCCGCTCCAACATCAGGGTTCTGGATTGGATCGCCCAAGAGGTTCCGGACGTTCCTGAACGGGTTTTCCGGCTCGGTCGCGGCCGCATGGCGGGATTCGCGCTTCAGATGATCCGAGCGGGAGACGTTGTCGGCGGACTGCGTCTTCTCGGCCGTCTCGGTCGCGGCCAGCCGCGCGAAACCGCCGTCACGCTCGCCCTGATCCTGCGATGGATCGCCGAGGGCCTCACGGGCCGGGGCCGAAGAGATCCAGCCATCGGCGAGCCGTTTCATGGAGCCGATCCGACGACGGTGCCATGGCAGGGGCACATGCTGATCCGCGACGCCGATCTCGAACGCCTGATGGCTGACGACCGCGACCGGCTCATTCGTACGGCGACGGGCGACCCGGAGGAGCGTGTCGCTCTCCAGGAACCGTCCGGAAGGCCGGCTCCCTTCGGCGGAGACGCATAGGACCGAAGCTCAATGGCTGGACGTCGGTCGCCGCTCCGGCCGTGGCCGGGTCTGGAAGAGACCCATGATCCGCTTCGGCAGCGTTTCGGTCGCCATGACCCAACCGAAACCGGCCGCCGCGCAGGAATAATGCAGCAGATGCAGCGGCACGGCCGCCAGCGCCACCTGCCAGCCGGCCGTCCGGACAAGGAAGGCAAAGAACCTCGCGTTCAGGAGAATGAAGGCCAAAAGAACCGCCAGCCAGAGACCCTGCAGGCCGGGCACCGCGAAGCCGAGGCCGATGGACAGGGGAAGCGCGATGGTGAGAAGCGCGCTCAGCCGGTGCGAAAGCCCCATGTTCAACTCGTTGGAGAGCATCGCGCCCTCGGCGAGCATGAGCCTCGACCACGGAACGGCGCGATCGCGCAGGTCGGTGATCGCCATCAAGGGGATCGACCAGGATTTGAGATGCTTTCCCCGCAGGTCCCGGTCGAGCTTGACGACGCCGCCGGACGCGACGAGGCGCATTCCGAACTCGACGTCCTCCATCATCCGCTGCGTCGTGTCGAAGCCCCCGAGGCGTTCGAACGTCTCGCGCCGGACGGCCCCGCACCCGGTCCAGAAAGTGCCCGGCCGCTCCGGTCCCGTCACGTGAACGAAATGGTGAAGAAGATTGCGGTACCTGCTCACCACGCCCGGACAATCGGGAGCCGTGTCGTAGGCGCCGAAAACCGCGTCGATCGCGGGATCCTCAAGCGCGGCGATCACGCGGGCGCGGGCGTCAGGAGCCACCACGACATCGGCGTCGACGAAGAAGAGCAGATCGGCCTCGTTCGCCGACGCGGCCGCCATGTTACGCGCGGCGGCCGCGCCCCGGTTCTGATCGCTGCGCAGGACGCGCGCGCCCGCCGCGCGGGCGACGTCGCCGGTGCGGTCGGTCGAGCCGTCGTCGACCACGATCTGGTCCTCGCCCGCGAAACCCGCCGCGTTCAGCCCCGCGAGACATTGGCCGATCCAGCCCGCGGCGTTCCGCGCCGGCACGATCGCGACGCATCTCGCGTCCGGCGGGCCGTCATTTTCCGGGGTCGCGCGCATCTCTCAGACCGCCGTCTGACGCGAGGAGGCCCGCCCCTTGTCGCGCCCGCCCTTCTTGCTCTCGTTGAGCTGGAATTCCTCGTGGTACGAACGCTCGACGTTCACCGTCCAGACGTCGTGGTCCTCGCCGAGGATGTTGCGCGCCGCCAGCATGGCCGTGAGCATGGAATGGTCCTGGTTGTTGTAGCGGTGGAGACCGTTCCGGCCGACCGTCTGGAAGTTCTCCAGGGTTTGGAGCCATTCGGAGATGATCTTCAGCGCGTCCTGGTACTCGGCGTCATAGACCGGGTAGGCCTTCGGCTGCCGGATGATCGTGCCGTCGACCGCGGAGGATTTCGGCGCGAGGCCCAGATGCTCCAGCTCGCTCGACGCGAGATCGATCAGATCCTCGTCCGACATCTCCCAGAGACCGTCGCCCTCCTGGCAGAAATACTCCATGCCGATGGAGGACTGGGTCTCGTTGGGAACCATCTCACTGGACCACGCGCGGAAGTTCTGGATCCGGCCGACCTTCACCTCGGGACTGTGGATGTAGATCCAGTTGTCCGGGAAAGGATCCGGGTTGTTCAGGACCAGGGTCACGATCAGGAAATCGCGGTATTTGAGCTTCCGGGCGGCCTCGACAACCTCGGACGGAGGCGGGGGATCGAACGCGTGGACGATGAGATCCCGGACCGCCATCGTGTTGATGAACTCGTCCGCCTCCACCCGGGTCCTGACGCCGTCGCCATCCTCCGTCTCGAGCGCGACCACCCGGGAGTCCTCGCGAAGCACCTTCACGACCTTCGTGTTCATGCGGACTTCACCGCCCGCGGCGCGCACCAGATCGCGGACCTTCTCCCACATCATCCCGGGACCGAGCCGCGGATAATGGAACTTCTCGATCAGGCTGCTCGTGTCGTTCGCGCCGGTCAGGGCGTTGATCACCGCCTTGGGCAGGGAAAGGTTCTTGATTCTCTGCGCCGCCCAGTCCGCCCGGATCTCGCGCGGCGAGATACCCCACACCTTCTCGGTGTAGCTGCGGAAAAAATGCATGTAGAGGCGGCCGCCGAACCGGTTCATGACCCACTGCTCGAAGCTTTCCTCGACCTTCGAGGGACGCACGCGCCATTTGGCGTAGCTCAGCATGATTCTGCCGGTCTCGTACACGCCGATATTCGAGAGCGCGTTGAAAATCTTCAATGGATACGCGTAATACTTGTTCCTGTAAAATATCCGGCTGACCCTCGGCACTATGATGAAGTCGTCCTTCATCACTTCGTGCCACATCTCCTCGACCTCACCGACTTTCGTGAAAAAGCGGTGGCCCCCGATATCGAAACGAAATCCCTTGTAGCTCTCGGTCCGGGCGATCCCGCCAACGAGATCGTCCGCCTCAAGTACGATGACCGGATTGGATCCGCGCTTCTGCAGTTCGTAGGCGGCGGTTAGTCCGGCCGGGCCGGCGCCGATTATGGAAACCCGCTTACGCCCTCCCGGCGGCCACGCTTCTACATTCATGTTACTCACCCACACCCCGACGCTCTGACCACGCGAAAGGCCGACGTTCCACCAAGCCAACCCCGCCCGAACATGTAGACGAGTATCGCCTTAAGATCAAGATAACTATTCGGCAGCGTTAAGAGAATCGCCGGCACGCCGCCTCGGCCGCATACCCGGGATCAAGCGGCGCTGCCGCCGGCAAGGGTGAAGTTTCGCTCTCGCCGGCTCCCGACGTTCAGGCTTCGGAAGTCCGGACAAGCACGCTTCCGGATCTCAACGCGATGATGGCGACCCCGGCAGGACTCGAACCTGCAACATCCGACTTAGAAGGTCGGCGCTCTATCCGGTTGAGCTACGGGGCCCTGCGCGATGCCCGCCACGCGTCATGAAAGCGCACGTCCGCATCAGTGGGTCCACGCGCCGCGACGCCGGGACGCGAAGTTGTCGCCGTATCCGTTGGCGCGCAGAATGTGACGGCGCGTCTTCGGCTCGAACACCTCATAGGCGAGTCCGTGCTTCTCGGCATACGCGACGGCCGCCTCGCGCGATTCGAACCGAAGGCGGACCTGGGAGTCCATGTCGCCCGAACTGGTCCATCCCATCAAGGGATCGATTCCCCTCGCGTCGGCAGGAGCGAACTCGAGAATCCAGTCGCGCGTCTTCGCCTGTCCGGACTGCATGGCGCTCCGGGACGGCTTGTAGATGCGTGAAGACATGGCTCATACCCCGTGACTTTCGAACAGGTCTATCGCCAAAATCCCGGCGGCAATCAACCTTCTTATCTTCTTGGGGGGTGGGGTGGGGTGGGGCGCGAGCAGCGGATCGTCAACCGGGTGCGAGGGAGCGAGGGGTGGGGTGGGTGTACGCGCCCGGTCGACGATCTCAGTGCTGCTTGCGAGACCTTTGTACAATTAACCACCCTCCACACGCAAGGGTTTAGTTGCCTCCAATCAAATGCGTTTTAAGCGGAAATCCGCCGATGACGGAACTGGAAAACGGCCTTGCGGTGGCGTCGCGCTCCGCCCAAATGATCGTGTCATGCAAGATAGCCCCCTGCCCGAAGTTTCTTCCGCCAGTTCGCCGAAGGCGCATCACGCGGACAACCGCAAGCTCGAAGGTGGCCGACGCTTCCTGCTGCGTTCCGACTTCGAGCCGGCCGGAGATCAGCCCGCGGCGATCGCCGAACTGGTCGAGGGTGTCTCCTCGGGCGAACGGAGCCAGGTTCTTCTCGGCGCGACCGGAACCGGCAAGACCTTCACCGCCGCGAAGATCATCGAGGCGACGCAGCGGCCCGCCATCGTCCTCGCTCCGAACAAGACCCTCGCGGCCCAGCTCTACGGCGAATTCAAAGGCTTCTTTCCCGACAACGCCGTGGAGTATTTCGTGTCGTATTACGATTACTACCAGCCGGAAGCGTACGTCGCGCGGTCCGACACCTACATCGAGAAGGAATCCCAGATCAACGAGCAGATCGACCGGATGCGCCACTCCGCGACCCGCGCGCTGCTCGAACGCGACGACGTCATCATCGTCGCCTCCGTCTCCTGCATCTACGGCATCGGCTCGGTCGAAACCTACGGCGCGATGACCCAGGATCTGATCGCCGGATCGTCATACGATCAGCGTCAGGTCATCGCGGACCTGATCGCCCAGCAGTACCGCCGAAACGACGCCGGCTTCCAACGCGGAAGTTTCCGCGTCAGAGGCGATTCGCTCGAAATCTGGCCGGCGCATTACGAGGACATGGCCTGGCGGCTGAGCTTTTTCGGCGAGGAGCTCGAATCGATCCACGAGTTCGATCCGCTGACCGGCGCGAAGTCGGGCGCGCTCGACCGGGTCCGCGTCTACGCCAACTCGCACTACGTGACGCCTCGCCCGACGATGCAGCAGGCGATCAAAGGCATCAAGGCCGAGTTGACCCTCCGCCTCGACCAGCTCGTCAAGGAGGGCAGGCTTCTGGAAGCCCAGCGTCTGGAACAGCGCACCAATTTCGATCTCGAGATGCTCGAGGCCACCGGCGTCTGCAACGGCATCGAGAACTATTCGCGGTACCTCACCGGGCGCAAGCCCGGCGAGCCGCCACCCACGCTTTTCGAGTACATCCCCGACAACGCCATCGTCTTCGCCGACGAAAGCCATGTCTCGGTCCCGCAGATCGGCGGAATGTACAAGGGCGACTTCCGGCGCAAGATGACGCTTGCCGAGCACGGCTTCCGGCTGCCGTCCTGCATGGACAACCGTCCGCTCAAATTCGAGGAGTGGGACGCCATGCGGCCGCAGACGGTGTTCGTCTCGGCCACGCCCGCCGCTTGGGAGCTCGATCAGGCCGGCGGCGTCTTCACCGAACAGGTCATCCGTCCCACCGGCCTTCTCGACCCGCCCATCGAGATCCGCCCCGTGGAGATGCAGGTCGACGATCTTCTCGACGAGGTCCGCAGGGTCGCCGCCTCCGGTGGACGCACGCTCGTCACGACGCTGACGAAGCGCATGGCCGAGGACCTGACCGAGTACCTGCACGAGCAGGGCATCCGCGTGCGTTACATGCACTCGGACATCGACACGCTTGAAAGAATTGAAATTCTCCGCGACCTGCGCCTCGGCGCCTTCGACGTTCTCGTCGGCATCAACCTGCTGCGCGAGGGGCTCGACATCCCGGAGTGCGCGCTCGTCGCCATCCTCGACGCCGACAAGGAAGGCTTCCTGCGCTCCGAGACCTCTCTGATCCAGACCGTCGGCCGAGCGGCGCGCAACGCCGACGGCCGGGTCATCATGTACGCCGACCGGATCACCGGCTCGATGGAGCGCGCCATCGGCGAGACCAACCGCCGCCGCGAGAAACAGATCGCCTTCAATACCGAGCACGGCATCACGCCCGAGACGATCCGCAAGAACGTCGCGGACGTGCTCGACGGTCTCTTCAAGGCCGACACCGACATGAGCCGCGTGACGGCGAAGGTCGAGAAGCCGCTGATCGGCGCCAATCTCCAGGCGCATCTCGACGGATTGCGCAAGGCCATGATCAAGGCGGCCGAAAACCTCGAATTCGAGGAGGCCGCGCGTATCCGCGACGAGGTCAAACGCCTCGAGGCCGTCGATCTCGCGATCTCCGACGACCCGCTGGCGCGCCAGTCCGCCATCGAGGCCGAGGTCGACGCGGCCGTGAGGCCCCGGTCCAAGTCCGGGCGCGGTGGACAGCACGGCGGGAACGTGCGGCGGCGGAGGCGTTAGGTCCTCCCCGAGCGCACGGCCGCAAGGCTGCGGTTCCAGGTCGCGCTCTCCGCTTGCCTGTTCCGCGGAGCGCATGCGCCGTACAGGCTCCATGTTGACGGCTCGCTCCGCGGCCATATCTACGTCGGCATCGAAGACACCGGAGAACATCGTCGATGAGGATCAGCGGGCGTTCGCCGATGCGGGCAACTGGGCTTGTGTTCGCAACGGTCTTGATGGCGGCGCTGGCATGCCGACCCGCGGTCGCGAAGCCGCCCGAGGTGGCGCAGCGCATCGACGCGCCCGCCCCGCTCGGATCCGCCGAAGGAAAGCTGCTTTTCGTCCCGCTTTTCGACGCCGAGCTCTGGACCGAAGGGCGTTCCGCGTTCGACTGGAACGCCCCGTTCGCCCTTTCGCTCACCTACCGTCGGAATTTCTCCGCCGGATTGGTCCTGTGGGCGACGGTTTCGGAGATCGAGCGGATCACCGGGCGCCCTTCGGCGCAGCACGGAGATCTCGAGGAGAAGCTCTCCTCCTGCCTGCCCGCGGTCCGGCAGGGCGACCGCGTCACGGGCTTTTCGCGCGGAGCGGACCGCGTCGATTTCACGCTGAACGGAACTCCGATCTGTTCGGTCTCGCACCCGGGCCTGACGCGGCTGTTCTTTTCCATCTGGCTGGATCCACGCGCCCGCGACCCCCTCGGCGCGGCACGTCTGCGCGGCGCCTCCTGAAAACGGCGAAGGCCCCGTCGCGCGTCACGCGACGGGGCCCGTCTCAAGAACAGAGATCGCGCCGGAATGCCGGCTTCAGACCAGCGCGGCCTTCGCCTGATCGACGATCGCGTTGAACGCGTCGGGCTCGTGCACCGCGAGGTCCGCGAGCACCTTGCGGTCGACCTCGATGCCTGCCGTGCTCAACCCGTTGATGAATTTCGAGTAGGTCAGATCGGCGTCGTGCGACCGCACTGCCGCGTTGATCCGCTGGATCCACAGCGCGCGGAACGTCCGCTTGCGGTTCTTGCGGTCGCGCGTGGCGTACTGCATCGACTTGTCGACCGCCTGGGTCGCGGTGCGGAAGTTCGTGCTGCGGGCGCCGTAATAGCCCTTGGCGGCCTTGATGACCTTGCGGTGGCGGGCGTGGGACGCGGGGCCCCCTTTGACTCGTGACATTGCTCAGGGCTCCTTCAGCGGGCGTACGGCATGTAGGATTTGACGATCTTCGCGTCCGGGGCGGACAGGGTCGTGGTTCCCCGCGCCTGGCGGATGAACTTGGACGACCGCTTGATCATGCCGTGCCGTTTTCCGGCCTGGGCGGCGAGGACTTTGCCCGTCGCCGTCACCTTGAAGCGCTTCTTGGCGCCTGACTTGGTCTTCATCTTGGGCATTTCCATCTCCTGGTCGGGTGGTTCGGACGCGCCACGGCAGCCCTTTTCGCCGGTCGCATCGGGAAGCGCGGCTTATAGGCAGTCCGCAGGACCGCCGCAAGAGAAGATCGCGGCGTCTTTTTCCCTGAGCGCGCCTTCGGGCCTCCCAGCGGCGCTTGAGCGCGAGGCCGCCTAGCATCGCCGCCTCGCTGGATCCGGTCGTCGAGCGGCCGATCCCGCCCGGCTACGCCGGCGCGTTCCAGAAATCCGCGAGCATGTGCACGCAGCGCGCCTCGATCTCGGCGGTCTGCGGATACTCATCCTTGTCGACCATGTTCTTGTCGATGCAGGCATCCATCAGGCTGTGCACCTCGGGCTCGCCCCGGGTCTGGCAGAAGGTGGCCAGGTTCTGACGAGCGTTTCCGTCAAGCAGCATCTCGTCCCGGACTGCCGCATGAATACGCCGGGGGTCGTGGGCTGCGGACGGGAAGCGTCGCTTGGGAAGAACCTGCGCCAGATCGCTGCCGGCGCAGGTCTCGTCATCAGCGCTCTCGCGGATGGACTTCTTGTGGTGCAAGGGCATGGCTCGGCTCCGTCCGTACTCTTTCAGAGGCGACGGCTTCGGTTGGAACCGCCATGCGCCGTGAGCGCAAAAAAGTCCGCAGCGGCCCGCCGACCTAGTCGACTCCGCCGCCCGCGAAGATCTTCCTCTCGTCGCAGGGCGCCACGCGCAGGATGTTGGTCGAACCGGGCTGGCCGAAGGGTATGCCCGCGACCACCACGATGTTGTCCTCCGCTTCCGCGAAGCCGTATTCGCGCGCGGCGCGCACGGCGTTGACGACCGCCATCTTGAACCGGTCCACGTCCTCCGTCACGACGCAGTGCAGACCCCAGCTCAGCGAGAGCAGACGCGCGGTGCCCGCCAGCGGCGTGATCGCGATGATCGGCACGCGCGGCCGCTCTCGCGCGGCGAGGAGCGCCGTGCTGCCCGTGTGGGAGAAGCAGCAGATCGCCTTGACATGCGTCGTCTCCGCGACCTCGCGGGCGGCCACGATGATGGCGTCGGAGACCCTGGCGCGCGACGGCGTGCGCGACGCCTCGATGACCTGGCGATAGATCTCGTCGCTCTCGACCGAGATCGCGACCCGGTCCATGGTGGTGACCGCCTCGACCGGGTAATCGCCCGCCGCGCTTTCGGCCGAGAGCATCACCGCGTCCGCGCCCTCGTAGATCGCGCTGGCCACGTCGGAGACCTCGGCGCGGGTCGGGACCGGGCTGGTGATCATGCTCTCCATCATCTGCGTGGCCACGATGACGGGCTTTCCGACCTTGCGGCAGGCGCGGACCAGACGCTTCTGGATCGGCGGCAGGCTCGTCACGGGAAGCTCGACCCCGAGATCGCCCCGGGCGACCATGATCCCGTCGGAGGCCTCGAGGATCTCGTCGAAAGCGTTGAGCGCGGCCGGCTTCTCGATCTTGGACATGATCGCCGCCCGTCCGCGCGCCAGCGCGCGCCCCTCGGCCACGTCGGCGGCGCGCTGGACGAAGCTGAGCGCCAGCCATTCGACGCCGAGTTCGCAGGCGAACTCGAGATCGCTGCGGTCCTTCTCCGAAAGCGCCGCCAGGGGCAGCACGACGTCCGGAACGTTGACGCCCTTGCGGTTC
Source organism: uncultured Alphaproteobacteria bacterium (assembly GCA_963798765.1). Classification (GTDB taxonomy): domain Bacteria; phylum Pseudomonadota; class Alphaproteobacteria; order Rhodobacterales; family Rhodobacteraceae; genus Amaricoccus. Next base: position 23,239 of record CAWCUP010000021.1, read on the forward strand.
GATATCTCGCCGCCGACTTCCACTATCGTATCGGCGTGTTCCGCCGAGCAATCGGTCACCTTGAGGCGGATCTTGCCGTCATTGACCAGCAAGGTCGAGCCGGGCTCCAGCGCCGCGAAGATCTCCCTGTGGGGCAGGTTGACGCGCGAGGCGTCGCCTTCGGCCGGATCGAGATCGAACCGGAACGCCGCGCCCTCCTCCAGCATCTCCGACCCGCGCGCGAAGACGCCGACGCGGAGCTTCGGACCCTGAAGGTCCGCCAGAACGCAGATCGGTCGCCCGACATCCCGTTCGATCTCGCGGATCATGGCATGGCGGCGGGCGATGTCGGCCTGGACGCCGTGGCTCATGTTGAGCCGGAACACGTCCGCTCCCGCCTCGAAAAGCGCGCGGATCGTCTCGTAATCGTCGGATGCGGGGCCGAGCGTGGCCACGATCTTGACGTTGCGCTGTCTGCGGATCGAGGTCATGTGGCGGCCGTCCATTCTGTTTTCGCATTTGCGCGTGTATATCCGATCCGAAAACACATTGAACAGGGAAAGGCGCCGGCGGGCGCGAAAAACCGACGCGGGGCGCCCGGTTCATGGGGGAGAGGGCCGCGAAGGACGACGGAGGAAAATCCCGATCCGCTCTGGCGTCACGTCCGCCGCGCCGGTATCAAGCGCCCGCATGTCCTGAACGGAAGTTCCCCGATGTCCGGGCACAAGCCCTACGAGCAAGTCAATCCGGACGGGGACCCGTCCCTGCTCATCCTGTGCGACCACGCCACGAATATCGTTCCGGCTTCGGTGAACGGCGGAACGCTCGGCCTGCCCCCGGCCGAGATGCAGCGTCATATCGCCTTCGATGTGGGCGCTCGTGGCGTCGCGCTCGAACTCGCGAAGCTTCTGGACGCGCCCGCGCTTCTGACGCGGTTCTCGCGGCTGGTGATCGACCCGAACCGGGGCGAGGACGACCCGACGCTGGTGATGCGGCTCTACGACGGCACGATCATTCCCGCGAATCGTCACGTGACCGACGCCGAGATCGAACGGCGGCTCGAGGAATTCCATCGGCCCTATCACGAGGCCGTGGAAAAACAGATCGACGGAATGATCGCGCGCGGCGCCGCGCCGGCGCTGATCTCGATCCATTCCTACACGCCGCGGCTTCGCAACCGATCGCCGCGCCCCTGGCATGTCGGCGTGCTCTGGCTCCATGACGGGCGGATCGCGCGGCCGCTGCTGCGCGATCTGCGCGCCGAGCCGGATCTCTGCGTGGGCGAGAACCAGCCCTATGACGGACAGCTGGAAGGCGACACGCTCAGCCGTCACGGGACGCGTCGCGAGCTGCGCCACGTGCTGATCGAGCTGCGTCACGACCTGATCGACACCGACGCGGGTCAGAGGTTGTGGGCGGAACGGCTCGCCCCCATGTTGCGGGCGAGCGTGGACGAGACCGTCGATGAGGGGATAAGTCATGGATGACCGCACGGTGACCGAACTCGAGGCCGCCGCATTCCGCGCGCTGCGCGATCATCTGCGCGAACGGACGGACGTGCAGAACATCGACATGATGAATCTGACCGGGTTCTGCCGCAACTGTCTGAGCCGATGGTACCAGGAGGCGGCGGAGGCGCGCGGCATCGAGATGGACAAGGCCGCGGCGCGCGAGATCGTCTACGGAATGCCCTACGACGAATGGCGCGCCAACCATCAGGAGGAGGCGCGCCCCGAGGCGCGGGCCGCGTTCGAAAAGAGCCGTCCCGCCCACGAGTGAGGCAAGCGGCCGCCGCGGTCAGCCGGTCGCGGGCTCGTAGCCTTTGAGGACGCTCTGGGCGGCCTCCATCGCCGACAGGGCTTCGGTCGTGGTCATCAGCTTGGTGGTTCGGCCGGCGGAGAACGCGCCCGACGCGCCGAGAGCCAGCGACGCGGAGGCCATCGCGGCGTCGTCCGGCGCCTCGGCGATGGCGACGATGTCGTCGCCGCCCATGCAGAAGAAGAGGTGATGCAGGGTTCCGCCGGCGGATCTGACCAGCGCCTGGGCGGCCGGCATCCTGTCGTGCGGATTGTCGACCATCGCCTTGATCGCGGTCGTCGTATAGCTTCCCTGCCACATGTAGAACGGCATTCGTGAGTCCCTCCCCGGTTCTCTTTGTTGAGAGGGGACGATAGCACGGACGCCCCGAATCACCGAAGGGAATCCCCGCCGGGCGGCGGCCGCTCAGGTCGCGCGTTTGAGGCTTTCGGTCAGATAGATCTCCCGCAGCCGTTTCGCGACCGGACCCGGCGCGCCGTCTCCGACGGGTTCGCCGTCGATCTCGATCACCGGCGTCACGAAGGCCGAGGCCGAGGTGATGAACGCCTCCGCCGCGTCATGCGCCTCCGCGACGGTGAACGGCCGCTCCTCGACCCGCATCTGCGCCTCGCGGGCGAACGCCAGAACGGCGGCGCGTGTGATGCCGTGCAGGATGGCGTGCGACAGGTCGCGCGTGACGATCACGCCGTCACGGGTCACGATGTAGGCGTTGTTCGACGAGCCCTCGGTGACGTGGCCGTCCTCGACCATCCAGGCGTCGTCCTTGCCGGCCTTCTTGGCGGCCATCTTGGCCAGCGACGGGGCCAGAAGCTGCACCGTCTTGATGTCCCGCCTGCCCCAGCGGATGTCCGGCAGCGTCACCACCCGGATCCCCTCGCGACCGGTGCGCAACTCGGCCACGTCCCGGGCCTGGGTGAATACGACGAGACTCGGCGTCGCGTTTTCCGGAAACGCGAAGTCGCGGTCCGCGGCTCCGCGCGTGACCTGAAGGTAGATGCCGCCCTCGTCCAGATGGTTGCGCGCGATCATCTCGCGGTGGATCGCCTCCATCTCCGCCTCGTCGACCGGCGCCGTCAGCTCCAGCTCGCCCAGCGACCGGCGCAGCCGCGCCATGTGGCCCGGGAAGTCGATCAGTTTGCCGCCGATCACCGCCGTCACCTCGTAGACCGCGTCGGCCATCAGGAAACCCCGGTCGAAGACGCTGATCCGCGCCTCGTCCTCGGGCACGTATTGGCCGTTCACGTATACGGTTCGCCTCATGTCGTTTCTCCGTGTTTTCACGATTGGACGTCGCCCGGCGCGAAGATCGTCAGGGCGGCGTGCTGCAGCAGCATGATCGTCTTGGCGTCGCGGATGCCGCCGCGCGCGATCCCGTCCATCGCCGCGTCGAAATCCATCTCGAGCACCTCGATATCCTCGCCCTCGCCGGCGATCCCGCCGCCCGACGATACCCGGTCGTCAGGGGAATAGCGCGCGAGGAAGAAATGGATGCGCTCGATCACCGAGCCGGGCGATATCCAGGCGTTGAACACCTCGGAAACGTCGGCCAGGCGATATCCCAGTTCCTCCTCGGCCTCGGCGCGCACGCGCGTCTCGGGATCGGCGCCCTCCAGAAGGCCGGCGGCGACCTCGATCATCAGCGGCCCCTCGCCCCGCGCGACGAGCGGGAACCGGAACTGCCGCACGAGAAGCACGGTGCGGCGGTCCGGATCATAGGGCAGAACCGCCACAGCGTCGCCGCGATCATAGGTCTCGCGCGCCATCTCCTGCCAGGATCCGTCCGCGCGCAGCCATTCCAGCCGTGTCGATTTCAACAGGCCCCAGCCGTCGGAGAGGACGGTCTCGCCCAGCACCCGAATCCGGTCGCGCCCGTTCATGCCGAGAGATCCCGACTGCTGGCACGCGCTTCCGCGCCGTCACGGACCGGCCCGAGGCGCGCAGTCTCGCCAATCTTGCCTTCGAGAAGCGGGCGCCCGGGGTTCCGCGCGGCCAGATCGGCATGGCCTCGGAGGCGTCGGGCGGCAGGGCGACGCAGGTCACGACCGGACCGAACGCCGCCCGACCCGCCATTTTCCTGGCCGCGGCCGCCGCGCCCGGCGTCGAGATCCCAAAGCGCGGGCCGGACCTCCAACCGCATGACAGCACCTTTCCTGGAGGCGTTCCACGAGCAGGCGGGACCTTGCCACACACCGCCCGCGATTGCATCCGCCGATTCAGTCCGGATGGACTCCGGGCCCGATGATGCGTTTCCCGCAGGTAAACAGTCCGGGCGCCCCGCGCCGGTTACACTCGTGAGAAGCGCGCTATATTTTCCGCACATGGAATGATGGAGATGCGTGATGGGACTATTGCGAAACGGTGAGTGGCTCGACCAGTGGTACGACACCGAAGAGACGGGCGGGCGGTTCGAGCGCTCGACGACCGCCTACCGCAACTGGGTGACGCCGGACGGCGCGCCCGGCCCTTCCGGGAGAGGCGGCTTCGCGGCGCGGAGCGGACGATATCACCTCTACGTGTCGCTCGCTTGCCCGTGGGCACATCGGACCCTCATCTTCCGCGAGATCAAGGATCTGATCGATCACGTCACCGTCGACGTCGTCCACCCCTTCATGGGCGAGGACGGCTGGACCTTCGACGCCGACTGGCCCGGGGCGACCGGCGACACGCTGATGGGCAAGAAATTCCTCCGCGACGTCTATACCGAGGCCGATCCGGAAGCGTCGGGGCGGGTGACCGTGCCGGTGCTCTGGGACCGGGAGACCGGCACGATCGTCTCGAACGAATCCTCCGAGATCATCCGCATGTTCAATTCGGCGTTCGACGGGATTACCGGCAACAAGGCGGACTATTGGCCCGAACGGTCGCGCGACGCCATCGAGCGCGTGAACGCGCGCGTCTACGACGACGTAAACAACGGGGTCTACAAGGCTGGTTTCGCCACGCGTCAGGACGCTTATGACGAGGCGGTCACCGCCGTCTTCAGGTCTCTGGACTGGCTTGAGGAACGGCTGTCAGTTTCGCGGTATCTCTTGGGAGATACGGTGACGGAGGCCGACTGGCGGCTTGTCACGACCCTCTTCCGCTTCGATCCGGTCTATCACGGGCATTTCAAATGCAACCGGAGGCGTCTGGTCGACTACCCGAGCCTCTGGGCGTACGCGCGCGACCTCTACCAGCATCCCGGCATCGCGCGGACCGTCGATTTCAACCATATCTCACATCACTATTATTCCAGCCACGAGACCATCAATCCGCACAGGATCGTGCCGATCGGACCGGACATCGATTGGCTGGAACCGCACCGGCGCGAACGCCTGTCAGCGGCCTGACGCCACGACCTTCGTCTCGCTCGCATGGTCGCGCCGTCCACCGTAGTGCTGGACGAGAGCGGCCATGTCTTCGAGCCGGAGAGGCTGGCGCAGCATTCCGCGCGCGTTCGGAATGAGTTCGAAGACGGAGCCGTCGGAAAAGAACGCGTTGGCGCTCACCGTGATGATCGCGATGTCGGGATTCCGGTAGCTCGCGAAATCCGAAATGCGGAACGCCGCGCCTCCTTCCATCTCCAGATCGAGAACGAGCGCGTCGAACGCGCCGGAGCGGAGCGCGGCATAGGCCGCGGCCTCGTCGCAGACGTGATCGCAGGATATGCCCTGGCGTTCGAGAAAACGACGCCAGATAAGCCCGAGATCCGGGTTCCGCTCTACGATCAGAGTGTTCAAGCGCGCCTCATCCAACCTGCCGCGTCACGCCGTTTCCGTAGCCCAAGGCCACCCGTGCGGCGCCGGAGTTTCCGGCCGCCCGGACCACCGGGCGCGCGACACTCGCTAGGATACACGACAAAGTTGTTCAAAGCGATCACGAATGTGTCTCCGGGGACCGGCGGCCCCGGGTCAGCTTCCGCTTGCAACCGATCGCGCGCCGACACACTGTCCGCAGGATGAACACCATATCGCAGGGGGACGGGGTTTGAACCAGGACATCGTGATACTCGACGGCGCGCGGACGGCGATCGGCACCTTCGGAGGCAGCCTCGCGGGCACGCCGCCCATCGCGCTCGCGGCGCACGTGTCCAAAGCCGCGCTCGAACGTTCCGGCGTCGAAGGCGGTCAGATCGGCAACGTCGTTTTCGGGCATGTGATCAACACGGAACCGCGCGACATGTACCTGAGCCGCGCCGCCGCCATCGAGGCGGGCGTGCCTGACACGGCGCCCGCGATGAACGTGAACCGCCTCTGCGGATCCGGCGCTCAGGCCATCGCCTCCGTCGTCCAGTCGCTGATGCTGGGCGACGCGGAATTCGGCCTCGCCGGAGGCGCGGAGAGCATGTCGCGCGGCCCCTACTCCCTTCCGGCGGTCCGCTGGGGCCAGAAGATGGGCGACGTGTCGGCGGTCGACATGATGGTCGGCGCGCTCACCTGCCCCTTCGGCACCGGCCACATGGGCGTCACCGCCGAGAACGTGGCCGCCGAGAACCAGATCACGCGCGAGGACCAGGACGCCTTCGCCCTCGAGAGCCAGAACCGCGCGGCGACGGCCATCAGGGAGGGCCGGTTCGCGAGCCAGATCGCCCCGATCGAGATCAAGGTCAAACGCGACATGGTCGCTTTCGACACGGACGAGCACCCCAAGTCAACGACGATCGACAGCCTCGGCGCCCTGCGGACGGTCTTCCGGAAGGACGGTACCGTGACGGCCGGAAACGCCAGCGGCATAAACGACGGGGCGGCGGCTCTGGTTCTCGCGACCGCGAGCGCCGCCGAGCGGTCCGGTCTCAGGCCGAGGGCCCGCGTTCTCGGCTACGCCATGGCGGGCGTGCGCCCGGAGGTGATGGGCATCGGACCGATTCCGGCCGTCGGGAAACTGCTGGAGCGGATCGGTATGAACGTCGACGAATTCGACGTGATCGAATCGAACGAGGCGTTCGCCGCCCAGGCTCTGGCGGTCAACAAGGGGCTCGGGCTGGACCCGTCGAAGGTCAATCCCAATGGCGGGGCGATCGCGCTCGGCCATCCGGTCGGCGCGACGGGCGCGATTTTGGTGATCAAGGCGCTCTACGAGCTCGAGCGCACCGATGCGAAGCGCGCCCTGATCACGATGTGCATCGGCGGCGGGCAAGGCATCGCTCTGGCCATCGAGCGGCTCTGAGCCGACGCCGGACGAACGCGCGGAGGAGGGCGACCGGTCCCTCCGACGAGTCGTGTCGGCGTCGAGCGTCCGGCCTCCGGACCGGCAGATCGAAGGTTCTTTCGCCGCCGGTCAAACCGACCGGTCGAGAAGTCCCGCGAGCAGCGGGTTCGGGAATTTGCGGCGGACCGTCACCGCGTAGAAGCTCTCCGTCAATCCGATGTCGAAACCGGCTTCCTTCAGAAGTCCGCTCGCCAACTCGTTCCTGACGACGATAGGCGGAATGACGGCCAGCCCGATATCCTCGCGCGCGAGCAGACGCATCATCGCCATGTCGTCCACTTCCGCCGCGATGACCGGAACGACGCGGAGGCGCGAGCACAGCGTGTTGAACCCGAGCCGCACCGGACTCTCGGCGGTCGGAACGATCATCGGATTCCCGCCGAGCAATCCGGCCAGGGATTTCGCGCTTTCGATCCGGGACGGCGTCCCGATGACGCCCACGCCCTGATCCGAAAGCCTGTGGACCATGAAGTCGGCGACCGTGTCCGGCTCAGGTATGCGGTTGGTCAACACGACGTCGATGCCAAGGGTCTCGAGGCTTCGAAGAAGTTCGGTGGAATTGCCCGATCGCAGGACGAGTTCGACGTCGTGCATCGAGAGGACGGGCCTCACGAACTCGATCTGGAAGTTGCGTGACAAGGTGGCCAGAGCGCCGACGCGAAGGACGCGACGCGGCGTGTCGGTGCGGCTCAGGGTCGCCAGAAGGTCGCGTCCCACACCGAATATCGTATCCGCGTGGTCCAGCGCGATCCGGCCGGCCTCCGTCAGGTGCAGCCGCCTGCCCTTCCGCTCGAAGAGCGGGTGCCCCAGCCGTTCCTCCAGTTTGCTGATCTGAACCGACACCGCCGATTGCGAGAGGTTCAGGCTCGCGGCCGCCCGGGTGAGATTTCCCTCGTGTGCGACCAGCCAGAAATACCGCAGATGGTTGTAGTTCAGGTCGCGCATTCGTTCTGTTTAGTGAAACATTCAATTCGGAACAATGAATTTTTTCTCAGGTTTGCGCCGCGATACCACGCCGACGTGAACCTCGACGATCGGACCCCGCCATGACTTTCGCGCTGCCACTCGCCGCTCCCGCGCTTCTCGCCGCGCTTGCGATGACGCTCGCAATTCGCGCGGGCGTCGCGCCGAGGAAAGGCGCGGTCTGGGCCGAGCGCGCCTCCGCGGGCGCGCTTCTGATCGCCCTCGTCGCCTTGGGCGTCCTGATCGTGGCGGGTCAAGGCGACAGCCCGCTGATCGGCGTCGGAGGCGTGGGACTGTCCACGCGGATCGACCCGGTCAGCGTGACGATGCTCCTCCTCGTGACGTTCATCGGATGGATCGTCGTGCGCTATTCGCGCGTCTATCTGGACGGCGAGGCGGGGCAGACACGCTTCACGATCTGGCTGCTCGGCACCTTGGCCGCGGTCCTTCTCCTCGTCCAGTCGGGCAACCTCGCCCAGTTCGTCGCCGCGTGGGTCCTGACGAGCCTGTGCCTTCACCGGCTGCTGGTCTTCTATCCAGGACGGATCGCCGCCCGTCGCGCGGCGCGAAAGAAATTCATCACGGCCCGGGCGGGCGACGCCGCGCTGATCATCGCCGCCGCGCTTCTGGTGTCGACCTATGGCACCACGGGCATCTCGCCGATTCTCGCGCAGGCAAGGCTCGGCGAGGGAGGGCTTCCTTCGGTGTTCGCCGCGGCGCTGATCGCCCTCGCGGCGGTCCTGAAATCCGCGCAGTTCCCGACCCACGGATGGCTCACCGAGGTCATGGAGACGCCCACGCCCGTATCGGCCCTGCTTCATGCCGGATTGGTCAATGGCGGCGGCTTCCTGCTCATCCGCTTCGCGGACGTCATGCTGCTTTCGCCGCTCGTGCTGGCCGGGCTGGTGCTCGTGGGCGGGTTCACGGCGCTTTTCGGCGGGGTCGTGATGCTGACCCAGCCGATGGTCAAGACGTCGCTCGCCTGGTCGACGGTGGCGCAGATGGGTTTTCTCATCCTCCAGTGCGGACTGGCGCTCTTCCCGCTCGCGCTTCTCCACATCGTCGCCCATTCGCTCTACAAGGCGCACGCGTTCCTGGCGTCCGGCGGCGCCGTCGGGAGGGTGGCGGAAATCGCCCGTCCGGGGCCCGTGGCGGTTCCTGACCTCCGCGCCGTCGCCCGCGCCTTCGGGTTGGCGATCGCGATCTACGGCATGGTCTACGCGGCCTCCGGCCTGCTCATCGGGTTCGGAGCCAAGTCCCCTCAGGCCGTGGCGCTCGGCGCGATCCTCATCTTCGGCGTCGCCTATCTGCTGGCGCAGGGACTGGCTGACGCGGCTCCGCGCGAGCTGACCCGACGGACGGCGATACTGTCGCTGGTCACGGCCGTGGCCTACGTGGCCCTGCAGCGGTTCGTGGAATGGCTGACGGCCGGAACTCTGCCGGATACTCCGGCGCCGGGCGCGCTCGAATGGGCGCTGATCGCGCTCGCGATTCTGAGCTTCGGTCTCGTGGCGCTGGCCCAGGCGACGCTGCCGCTCTGGTCGAATCATCCGGCGGCGCAGGGCCTTCGGGTGCACCTGTCGAACGGTCTCTACATCAACGCGATGGAGGACCGCCTTCTCGGCCGCTGGTCCCCTCCCGCGACGCCAAGCGAAGGAGCGCCGAAATGAACCCGGACATCCGTTCCGTCCCGTCCGACGTCCGCGACCCGCTTCTTGCGGCTGCCGACGCCGCGTGCCGCGCCATCCCGCCGCTCTGGCCCCTCTCGTCCTCGGTGGCGGTGAACCCGTTCCTCGGGCAGACCGACCGGAGCCTCGGGGAGGCGGCCGCCCTCCTCGAACGGGTGGCGGGCGTCCGGATCACCATGCCGCGCGCATGGTATGCCGAACGGATCGCCGACGGCACGATCTCGCGCGGGGACCTCGACGCGGCGCTGAAGGCTTCCGCGCATCCTCTGCCTGGTGGCATGGAGGCGCTCAGGGCCGAGGCCTTTCGGAACGCCGCGAGCCCGGCGCGCCTGCCGGGCGTGGCCGATCTGGCGGCGGACGTCTCCGGAATCGACTGGCCGGGTCTGGTCGATGAACGGATCGGCGCCTGGGCGGCGGGATATTTCGACTCCGGGCAGGCTCTCTGGCGACCGACCCAAGGACCGACCGCGTTCGAAAGCTGGCGCGCGTTCGCGAGCCGGGACCTGACGCCGGAGATCGCCGGGCTTTCCGGCTTCGCCGCGGAGGTGGCCGCCGTGCCGGAGCGGCGCCCTGCGGCCATGATCGCCGCCTGCGCCGGTCTCGGGGTCGGGCCGGAAGCCGCCCGGACATATTTCCATCAGGTTCTGGCGTCGCTGGGGGGCTGGGCGCAGTTGGGCCGGCACAGGCTCTGGCGGGCGGAGCTGGAGGAGGGCACAGACGGGACGACCGCCGACCTGCTGACGATCCGGCTGGTCTGGGAACGGGCGCTGTTCGCGCGGTACCGGTCCGGTATCGCGGAACGGTGGGCGGAGACCCTCGCGGAACACGCCGCGCCGCCTGCGGCCACCGCGTCGCAGATCGCGGACGTGCTGCTCCAGGAGGCGGCGGAGCGTTCCGCGCAGCGCGCGCTGGCGGAGGTTCTGGCCGCCGGCGATCCGGTCGCGCCGGAGGGGGGGCGGCCGGCGCTCCAGGCCGCTTTCTGCATCGACGTGCGGTCCGAAGTGTTCCGCCGGGCCCTCGAGACGGTCGATCCGGACGTGAAGACGCTCGGCTTCGCGGGGTTCTTCGGGCTGGCCGCCAAGCACCGCGGCTTCGCGTCGGACGTGGAGGAGCTTCGGCTTCCGGTTCTGCTCGCTCCGGGCGTCGACAGCGCGTCGACGACGCCGGAGACGCGGGCGGCGGACACGAAAGCGCGGATCGCGGCGCGGGCGGCGCGGGCCTGGGGCCGTTTCAAGCTGGCGGCGGTGTCGTCCTTCGCCTTCATCGAGGCGACGGCGCCGGTCTACGCGGGCAAGCTGGCGCGCGACGCGCTCGGACTGGGGAAGACGCGCGGACCGGACCCGCACACGCCGCGTCTCGACGACGGGTTCGCGATGGCGGACCGGATCCTCGCGGCGGAAAGGATTCTCCGGGCGATGTCGCTGACCGGGAATTTCGCGCCGCTCGTCCTGATCGTCGGACATGGCGCGACCGTCGTGAACAACCCGCATGCGAGCGCGCTGCATTGCGGGGCGTGCGGCGGGTATTCGGGCGAGGTCAACGCCCGGCTTCTGGCGGGGCTTCTGAACGATCCCGAAATCCGCGCCGGGCTGGCGGTCAAGGGGATCGCGATCCCGGAGGACACGGCGTTCCTCGGGGCGCTGCACGACACGACCACGGACGACGTCGCCCTCTTTGACGGAGACCTCGCGCCGGGGACTGCGCGCGACGGGGTCCGGAAAGCGGAGGACCTTCTGGCCCGGGCGGGCGTGATCGCTCGCACGGAGCGGGCGATGCGGCTGCCGCGGGCGGCTTCGGGCGCGGCGGTGCGGGGACGGAGCCGCGACTGGTCGGAGACGCGGCCCGAATGGGCGTTGGCCGGATGCTCCGCGTTCATCGCGGCGCCCCGGTCCCGGACGCGCGGCAGACGGCTCGACGGGCGGGCGTTCCTCCACGATTACGACTGGCGCAGAGGACGAGGGTTTCGGCGTGCTGGAGCTGATCCTGACGGCGCCGGTGGTCGTGGCGAGCTGGATCAGCCTGCAGTATTACGGCTCGGTCGTGGCGCCGGAAGCGTTCGGAGGCGGCAACAAGCTGCTCCACAACGTCACGGGCGGGATCGGCGTGGTCGAGGGCAACGGCGGCGTCCTGCGCTCCGGTCTGCCGTGGCAGTCGGTGCATGACGGGGAGAAGCCGATGCACGATCCGCTCCGGCTTTCGGTCTGTCTGGAGGCGCCCCGGGAGGCGGTGACGGACATCCTTGAGCGGCACCCGGGGGTCCGGGAGCTTTTCGACAACCGCTGGCTGCATCTGTTCCTGCTCGACGGGACCGGGCGGATGGCCGAACGCTACAGGGGCCGGCTGGAATGGGAGGCCTTCGACGGCTCCGGAACGGCGGCGCGGTCCGGGCTCGCGGCGTGAAAACGCGAAAAGCGACACGCGTGTCGCTTTTGATAAGGGCATGATATCATTTCGGTATCTGAATCGCGTTAACCCGGTGGCAAGCTATGCGACACACCGCAGGTTCCGGCGCGATGCTGGCGGATTTCGCGCTGCCGGAAGACGAGCGGAGTGAGGCATTCTCCGGGAGCGTGCCGATCGGACCGGGACCGCGCCCCCGGGGATCAGACCGGCAGCGATCCCTCCGCCCGGAGCATTTCGAACTGGGCCGCGAGATAGCCGTAGACGAATCCGAAGGCGGTGTTCTGCGGGTCGCGCCCGGAGACGCGCGGCACGTGGTCGGGCATGATCATGTGGCTGATAGCCGAGCTCGGCGTAGAGGCGGATCGACCGGAGCATGTCCATGTCGCCCTCCTCCGGGAAGGTCTCCATGAACGAGAGCTTGCGGCCGCGGATGTTGCGGAAATGGACGTTGAAGATCTTGTCGCGCTCGCCGAACCAGCGGATCACGTCGAAGATCTCGGCGGCCGGGTCATCGAGCATCTCGCCGACGGTGCCCTGGCAGAAGTTGAGGCCGTGGTAAGGGCTCTCGCGCATCCCGACCAGTTTTTTCAGCCCGTCGACCGTTCCGAGCACGCGCGTGACGCCGCGATAGCCGGGGGGTGTATAGGGATCGTGCGGGTGGCAGGCGAGACGGACCTTCGACGCCTCGGCCACCGGCACGACGCGTTCGAGGAAATAGTCGATGCGCTCCCAGTTCTCGTCGGCGTCCAGGACGCCCGCGGCGCCCGGCGCCGCGTCCTGGTTCATCAGGTCCCAGCGGAAGGTCGAGTTCATCGAGCCTCCCCTGCCCGGCTCGTCGGCGCTGCGGGGGATGCCGATGAGATTGAGATTGTATCTTCGCGGCCGGAATCCCGACTTCGGCCAGACGTTCGATCAGCGCGCAGATCGAGTTGATCTGGCGGTCGCGGTCGGGGCCGGCGAGAAGGATGTCGGCGCTCGCGCTCTCCTCGATCGGGCGGGAGGGCAGCGGCAGCTGGACCATCGCGAGGGTGAGACCGAAGCTCTCGATCCTCTCCCTGTGCCGCGCGAGCGTGTCGGCGGTCCAGTCGTGCGGATTTCCGTCCGGGTCCGCCGAGACGTGCGTGACGCCGAGCTGCGCCATCACGCGGTAATCGTCGTCGTCCCGCGCGGGGAACTGCGTGCCGATATGCATGCCTCGCCCGTCCCCTCCATGAGGCCGTGCAAGGGCCCTTTCGCGGCGGACCTTTTAAGTCAACGCCCCGCCCTGTCAACACGCCCGCCCCCGTCCCCCGACGCGTGTGGCCCGGTTCGCGGCGTCACGCGGCGCGCCGGATCAGTCGGGGAGATGGAGACGCAGGGCGTGGGGGGCGATCCCGTCGCGGGTCAGGCCCCGTCGGGCGAGCGCCTCGTCGGACAGCGCCATGAGAAGCTGGACCTCGCGACCGGCGCGCAGGGCGCCGCGCGCGCCCGTGACGAGCCTGACGACGCCGTCGAGGGGCGCGCCGCCGCCGCACGTGGCGCTCCGGAAGCGCGTCACCAGCGGCGCGAGGATCGGGCCTTGCACATTCCCGCGGCTCGCGGGCGCGCCCGGAACCCAAAAGAAGAAACGAGGCGGTCCCATCGGGGTCTCCCGTGATTGCAGCGGGTCGCGATGCGTCAGTATGGGACGCGGGGATCGTCGCGGCCTCACCCGATGGGGTGAGGCCGCGGCGGAAGGCGTCCGCGCGGCCGGCGACGACGCGCGCGGCGCGCCGGGGTCGCTCCCGATGGACGCGTCGCGAGGATCCGTCTTGCGCCGGAACGGGCGCGCGCCGCTCAGGACCCGGCGGGAGCCGCCACCGCGAGCGCGGCGAAGCCCAGAAGCGCCGTCCCGGCGGCCAGGTCGAGCCAGCGGGACGCGTCGGGACCCACCCGACGCGACGCCGCGCCGAACGCGACCGCCGCGAGCATTCCGGCGACGCCGCCCGCCAGAAACGCCGCTCCGCCGAGGCCGACCCGGAGTGCCGCCCCCGGCCCCGAGCCGGCGAATTGCGGCAGGAGCGCGAGCAGGAACACGAAGAGCGCCGGGTTGGTGATGCCGACGAGCGTGCCCGCCACGATGTCGCCGTAACCGGCCGAGGGCGGGACGGGACGCGCGCGGCCTGCGCGCCTTGGCGCCAAAGTCGCGAGACCGAGCGCCGCGAGAACCACGACCCCGGCCCAACGCGTCACGTCGAACAGCGTCCGCGAGAGGCCCAGCACTCCCAGCATGGCGCAGAGGGCGCAGATCAGCGCCGCCAACATGCCCAGGTTGACGCCCAGCGACACCAGCAATCCGCTCCGCACGCCGCGGCGCGTCGTCCGGTTCGCCGCCAGCGCGAAGCCCGGCCCGGGCATGGCGGCGTTCAGAAACGCCGCGCCATGGAGCGCGGCCGCGTGAAGGAAGGGAAGGTCGTGCAATGGCGGCCTCTCTCGGATGCGGATCACCGGGAAAGCCTGCCGGTCCGGACGCGCCCGCGGATCACCCGACCGGGTGACGCGTCGCGGAAAACGAGTGTCCGGCCACGAAAAAACGGCCGGAGTCGCCTCCGGCCGTTTCCTTGCGGTCTCCGCCGCGAGGCGGATGGTCCGGGACCCGCGGGCCCCGGCGACTTCAGCCTACTGCCAGGACTTGATCAGCTCGTCGTAGCTGACGGTCTGAGGCTCCTCGTCCTCGTTGTCGAGCTTGGCGACGGGGGCGCCCGGCGCGTCGAGCCAGATTTGGGGGTCCTGAGGCTCGTTCAGTTTCGGGCCGATGTCGCCCTGGACGCCGGCGCGCTCGAGACGCTCGAGCACGCTCTCCTGCGCCTCGCAGAGGGCGTCAAGCGCCTCCTGCGGAGTCTTGGCGCCGGACATCGCGTCGCCGATGTTCTGCCACCAGAGTTGCGCCAGCTTGGGATAGTCCGGGATGTTCGTCCCTGTCGGCGACCACTGGACGCGAGCCGGAGAACGGTAGAACTCGATCAGGCCGCCGAGTTTTGGAGCGCGCTCGGTGAAGTGCTCGCTGTCGATGGTCGACTCGCGGATGAAGGTGAGCCCGACGTCGCTCTTCTTGACGTCCACCGTTTTGGAGGTGACGAACTGCGCGTAGAGCCAGGCCGCCTTGGCGCGATCGACAGGGGTCGAATCGAGGATCGTCCACGAACCGACGTCCTGATAGCCGATCTTGGTGCCTTCCTCCCAGTAGACGCCGTGCGGCGATGGCGCCATCCGCCACTTCGGCGTTCCGTCCTCGTTCATCACCGGCAGATCGGGCAGAACCGACGCCGCCGTGAAGGCGGTGTACCAGAACATCTGCTGGGCGATATTGCCCTGCGCCGGAACCGCGCCAGCTTCGGAGAAAGTCATGCCCATCGCGGCCGGTGGCGTGTACTTCTGCAGCCATTCGATCGCCTTGGTCACCGCGTAGACCGCCGCCGCGTCGTTGGTGGCGCCGCCGCGGTTCACGCAGGACCCGACGGGCTGCGAGTTCTCGTTGACGCGGATGCCCCATTCGTCGACCGGCAGGCCGTTGGGTTCGCCCTTGTCGCCCATGCCGGCCATCGACATCCACGCGTCGGTGTAGCGCCAGCCGAGCGAGGGGTCCTTCTTGCCGTAATCCATGTTGCCGAAGACCTCGCCCTCCACGCCCAGACGGCTGAGGTCTCGCCCGGTGAAGAACTCGGCGATGTCCTCGTATGCCGCCCAGTTGACAGGGACGCCGAGGTCGTAGCCGTATTCGGCCTTGAAATCCTCCATGTTCTTCTCGTCCGTGAACCAGTCGTAGCGGAACCAGTAGAGGTTGGCGAACTGCTGGTCGGGAAGCTGGTACAGATCCCCGTCGGGCGCCGTGGTGAAGCTCAGCCCGATGAAATCATCGAGGTCCAGCGTCGGGCTGGTCACGTCCGCGCCCTCGCCGGCCATCCAGTCGGTGAGACTGCGGGCCTGCTGATAGCGCCAGTGGGTACCGATCAGGTCGCTGTCGTTGACATAGGCGTCGTAGATGTTCTCGCCCGACTGCATCTGGGTCTGGAGCTTCTCGACGACATCGCCTTCGGAGATCAGGTCATGGGTCACGTTGATGCCGGTGATCGCCGAGAAGGCCGGCGCAAGCACCTGTGACTCGTAAGTGTGGGTGTCGATGGTTTCGGAAACCACATTGATATCCATGCCTTGGAACGGCGCGGCGGCATCGATGAACCACTGCATCTCGGCTTCCTGCTCGGCGCGGGTCAACGTCGAGAGATCGCCGATCTCGGCGTCGAGGAAGCTTTGCGCCGCCTCCATATCGGCCCATGCGGGCGCGCCCAGCGCCGTCAGGGCCAGCGCCATCGCGCTCAGTGTCCGTCCGTTTCTCATCGTATCGTTCTCCTCCCAGAGATTCATTCGACCGGAACGCCCTCCGGCCGGGGGTCAGTTGCCCGTCACACCCAGCGGAAGACCGCGAAGGCGTAGACGAGACAGACGATCAGCGCGCCCCAGACCGGCGGCCCGAGGGCCGCCAGCCAGGCGAGGTTGATGAATGCCGAGCCGAGCAGCGTGATGAACAGCCGGTCGCCGCGCGTCGTCTCGATCCGCAGGATGCCACGGCGCGGCGTCTCCGGAAAGCGGATCGCGAGGATCGTGAACGTCACCAGAAGCGCCGCTATGCAGGCGAAGAACAGCGCCGTCGGAACGGTCCAGGCCATCCATGCCATGCTCAGACCCTCCCCAGGGCGAAGCCCTTGGCGATGTAGTTCCGCACGAAATAGATCAGGAGGGCGCCCGGAATGATCGTGAGCGTCCCCGCCGCGGCGAGCACACCCCAATCCAGGCCACTGGCGGAGACCGTTCGCGTCATGGTCGCCGCGATCGGCTTGGCGTTGACGCTCGTGAGCGTGCGCGAGAGCAGAAGCTCGACCCAGGAGAACATGAAGGCGAAGAACGCGGCCACGCCGATGCCGCTGGCGATCAGGGGCATGAAGATCTTCACGAAGAACCGCCCGAAGGAATAGCCGTCGATATAGGCGGTCTCGTCGATCTCGCGCGGGACGCCGCGCATGAAGCCTTCGAGGATCCAGACCGTCAGCGGCACGTTGAAGAGACAATGCGCGAGCGCCACCGCGATATGCGTGTCGAAGAGGCCGACCGAGGAATAGAGCTGGAAGAACGGCAGGACGAACACCGCCGGCGGGGCCATGCGGTTGGTCAGCAGCCAGAAGAACAGGTGCTTGTCGCCCATGAAGGTGTAGCGGCTGAAGGCGTAGGCGGCCGGCAGCGCCACGGTCAGCGTGATCGCCACGTTCATCGTCACGTAGATCAGGCTGTTGACGTAGCCCATGTACCAGGACGGATCGGTCAGGATCGTGACGTAATTGGCGAAGGTCAGATCCCGCGGCCAGAGCGAGAAGGTCGAGGTGATCTCGGTGTTGGTCTTGAGGCTCATGTTCACGAGCCAGTAGATCGGCACCAGCAGGAAGAGGATGTAGAGGATCATCACCACGGCCGAGCCGTTCACGCGGGACGATGCCTTGGCCTTGGCGGGAGCTTTCGTCATCGTGGCGTCGGTCATCCCCTGCCCTCCGCTTTGTCGAGATTGGTCATCACCGTGTAGAACACCCACGAGACCAGCAGGATCACGAGGAAGTACATCAGCGAGAACGCCGCCGCGGGCCCGAGGTCGAACTGGCCCACCGCCATCTTCACGAGGTCGATCGACAGGAACGTCGTTGCGTTGCCGGGTCCGCCGCCGGTCAGAACGAAGGGTTCGGTGTAGATCATGAAGCTGTCCATGAAGCGCAGCAGCACCGCGATCAGCAGGACGCCGCGCATCTTGGGAAGCTCGATGTAGCGGAACACGCTCCAGCGCGTCGCCTGGTCGATGCGCGCGGCCTGGTAATACGCCTGCGGGATCGACTGGAGACCGGCATAGGCGAGCAGCGCCACGAGGCTCGTCCAGTGCCAGACGTCCATGACGATGATCGTGGCCCAGGCGTCGATCGGGTCGCTGGTGTAATTGTAGTCGATGCCCATCGCGGCCAGCGTGTGTCCGAGCAGGCCGATGTCGACGCGGCCGAAGATCTGCCAGATCGTCCCGACCACGTTGAACGGGATGAGCAGCGGAAGCGCCATCAGCACGAGGCAGAGCGAGGCCCAGAAGCCCTTCCGCGGCATGTGGAGCGCCACGAAGATGCCCAGCGGGATCTGGATGACGAGGATGATCGACGTGAACAGGACCTGCCGGCCGAGCGCGCTCCAGAGGCGTTCGGAGGCAAGCATCTCCTTGAACCATTCGAGGCCCGCCCAGAAGAACACGTTGTTCCCGAACGTGTCCTGGACCGAATAGTTGACCACCGTCATCAGCGGGATCACGGCGGAGAACGCCACGATCACCAGCATCGGCAGGACGAGGAGCCAGGCCTTGTGGTAGACCGGTTTGTTCATGCGCCCGCCTCCCGCGCGCCCGAAGGCGCGATCCGCCAGTCGTCGACATAGACGCTGATCGCCGCGGGATCGAAGGCGACGCGGGCCTCGTCGCCCGACGGCCGGTCCATCTCGGACGTGACGGCGTTGACGCGCCCGCCGTCCATGTCGAGCCGGACGATCCGGTGCCGCCCGACATCCTCGACGCGGGCGATCCGCGCCGGGAGGCCCTCTCCGCCCGCCGAGACGCGGGTGAATTCCGGCCGGATGCCGATCTGCACCCTGCCCCGTCCCGGCGTGTAGGCCTCGGCCAGGGCGATCTCGCCGCCCGCGACGCGCGCGGTCGCGCCGTCGATCTCGGCGTCGAACAGGTTCATGCCCGGCGAGCCGATGAAATAGCCGACGAACGTGTGCGCGGGACGCTCGAACAGCTCCTGCGGCGTGCCGATCTGGACGACGCGGCCGTCATGCATCACCACCACCCTGTCGGCGAAGGTCAGCGCCTCGGTCTGGTCGTGGGTGACGTAGATCATCGTGTGTCCGAATTCCCGGTGCAGGGATTTGAGCTGGGTGCGCAGCTCCCATTTCATGTGCGGGTCGATCACGGTCAGCGGCTCGTCGAAGAGGAGCGCGCTGACGTCCTCGCGGACCATGCCGCGCCCGAGGCTGATCTTCTGCTTGGCGTCGGCCGTGAGGCCCTGGGCCTTGCGGTCGAGCGTCTCCTCCATGCCGATCATCCCGGCGACCTTGGCGACGCGCTCGGCGATGTAGGCCGGATCGGCACCGCGGTTGCGCAGCGGAAAGGCGAGGTTCGCGCGCACGGTCATCGTGTCGTAGACCACCGGGAACTGGAACACCTGGGCGATGTTGCGCTCGGCCGTCGGCGCGTGGGTCACGTCGACGCCGTCGAACAGGATGCGGCCCCGGGATGGCTGGACCAGACCGGATATGATGTTGAGAAGCGTCGACTTCCCGCATCCGGACGCCCCGAGCAGGGCGTAGGCCTCTCCGTCGCCCCAGACGTGGTTGAGCTCCTTGAGCGCGTAATCGTCGTCCGATTTCGGATTCCGCAGATAGGAATGGGCGAGGTTGTCGAGCGTGATCTCGGCCATCAGGCGGCCCTCGCGTAGGACGCGGGCGCGACCAGCCCGCCATCGGGCGCGAAGACGTAGACATGCGCGGGATCGAGCCAGACCGTCAGGTCCTGGCCCGGCTGGAGGTCGCGCACCCCGTGGATCAGACCGACCCAGCGCTCGCCGTGATGGTCGAGATGCACGAAGGTCTCCGACCCGGTGATCTCGGTCACCGTCAGCCGCGTGCGGAACCCCATCGTGTCGCCCGCGTGCCGCTCCAGCTCCAGGTGGTTGGGCCGGAAGCCCGCGATATAGGCGCCGTCCGCGAGCGCCGCGAGCGTGCCGAGCGCCGGAGTCGACTGGCCGTCGCCGAACGCGAGGCTGCCGCCGCGTTTCTCGATCGCCAGGAAATTCATCGGCGGATCGCTGAAGACCCGCGCGGTCGTGGCGTCGTTCGGCCTCCGGTAGACGTCGGGCGCCGGACCGAACTGCGTGATCCGCCCCTCCCACAGCGTCGCGGTGTTGCCGCCGAGAAGCAGCGCCTCCTCCGGCTCGGTCGTGGCGTAGACGAAGATCGACCCCGCCTCCTCGAAGATGCGCGGGATCTCGGCGCGCAGCTCCTCGCGGAGCTTGTAGTCGAGATTGGCCAGCGGCTCGTCGAGCAGCACCAGCCCGGCCTCCTTGACCAGCGCGCGGGCCAG
The DNA here is from genome assembly GCA_963798765.1 of uncultured Alphaproteobacteria bacterium. Lineage (GTDB taxonomy): Bacteria > Pseudomonadota > Alphaproteobacteria > Rhodobacterales > Rhodobacteraceae > Amaricoccus. The sequence goes on from CAWCUP010000021.1 coordinate 43,450, forward strand.
CGCGCAGCGCTGCTGCTGGCCGCCGGAGAGCTCGAGCGGCCTGCGGTCGAGAAGCTCGGCCATCCGCATCAGGTCGGCGGTCTTTCTCACCGCCGCGTCGATCTCGGACGCCGAGCGTCCCATGATGCGCAGCGGCGAGGCGATGTTCTCGTAGACGCTCATCGACGGGTAGTTGATGAACTGCTGATAGACCATCGCCACCCTGCGGTCCTGGACGCGGACCCCCGTCACGTCGCGGCCGTCCCAGAGGATGCGGCCCTGCGTCAGCGCGTCGAGCCCGGCCATCATCCGCATCAGAGTCGTCTTGCCCGCCTTCGTCGGGCCGAGCAGCACGTTCATCGTGCCCTTCTCGAGCGTGAGGTCGGTCGGATATATCCATGTCCGGCCTTCGACATCGCGGGAGACCCCGTCCAGCACGAGCGTCACGTCATCCTCCCCGGCACCCGCCGTCCCGCATCGGGAACGCCGGCCGCATCATGCGGCGCCGACATCCAGCCGTCGAGGTCCGCGATCTGGTCCGCGCTCATTCTGAGGCCGAGTTTCGAGCGCCGCCAGACGACGTCCTCGGCGCTCCGCGCGAATTCGCGGTCCATCAGCCAAGCGACCTCGCGCGCCGTCAGCCCCGCGCCGAAATCCCGTCCCATCCCGGCGGCGTCGCGCGCGTCGCCGACGATCTCCGCCGCCTCCGTCCCATAGGCGCGCGCGAGACGGCGCGCGGTCCGGGCGTCGAGCCACGGATGCGCGGCGGCGAGCGCCGCCACCAGGGCCTCGAAGCCGTCCACCGGGAAATCCCCGCCGGGCAGCGGCACGCCCGCGGTCCAGGCGCCCGGCATGTCGGGAAAGTGCGGCGCGATTTTCGCGAGCGCGGCTTCCGCCAGCCGGCGGTAGGTGGTGATCTTGCCGCCGAAGATGTTGAGCACCGGCGCGCCGCCCGCGCTCTCGACCTTGAGGGTGTAGTCGCGCGTCGCCGCGGTCGCCGACGTGGCCCCGTCATCGTAGAGCGGACGCACGCCGGAATAGCTCCAGACCACGTCGTCGGGCGTCACGGGCTTTTTGAAGTACCCGCTCGCGAAGGCGCAGAGATAGTCGCGCTCGGCCTCCGTGCAGACCGGCTTCACGTCCGGGTCCCCGTGTTCGGCGTCGGTCGTGCCGATCAGGGTGAAATCCGTCTCGTAGGGGATCGCGAAGATGATCCGCCCGTCGGTTCCCTGGAAGAAATAGCACTTGTCGTGATCGAACAGACGCCTCGTGACGATGTGGCTGCCGCGCACCAGCCGAACGCCCTCGGTGGAGTTGAGCCGGATCGTGCCCCGGATGATCTCGCCCACCCACGGGCCCCCGGCGTTGACGAGGAACCGGGCCCGCACCGTCCGGGTCGTTTCGGTCCCGCGATCCTCCAGGACGACGCTCCAGAGGTCGCCCGTCCGTTCGGCCGAGAGCACCCGCGTGCGGGTCATGATCCGCGCGCCGCGCGCGGCCGCGTCCCGGGCGTTGAGCGCGACCAGCCGCGAATCCTCGATCCAGCAGTCGGAATACTCGTAGGCGCGGGTGAAGCGGTCCTGGAGCGCCTTCCCGGCGGGATCACGCGAAAGATCGACGTCCGAAGTGGGCGGAAGCAGCTTCCGGCCGCCCAGATTGTCGTACATCAGCAGACCCAGCCGGATCAGCCAGGCGGGGCGCCGGCCGCGGGTCCACGGCATGACCACGCCCAGCAGCCGCGAGGTCGGCGTCGTCGTGTCGAACCGCATGTCGGGCGCGTAGGGCAGCACGAAGCGCATCGGCCAGCTGATGTGCGGCATGGCGCGCAGCAGCGTCTCGCGCTCGAGCAGCGCCTCGCGCACCAGGCGGAACTCGAAATATTCGAGGTATCGCAGTCCGCCGTGGAAGAGCTTGGTGGAGGCCGACGAGGTCGCGGAGGCCAGGTCGTCCATCTCGGCCAGGGCGACGCTCAGGCCCCGCCCCGCCGCGTCGCGCGCGATGCCGCAGCCGTTGATGCCGCCGCCGATGATGAGGAGATCGAAGATCCCGTCGCTGTCCGTCTCGCCGCGCACGCGTCCTCCCGTCGGACCGTCGTTTTTTCGTTGCGCCGAAATCAACACAAACCGCGCGTTAAGGAAAGCCGTTTTTTTCGTTTTCGCGCGATTCTGGGCCCACGCACCCGCGAATCGCGCCTCCGGCTGCACCACAAGGCTTTGCCGCGCGCGGTTTCTTCCGCATAGTGCCGACCGGGAGGAAGCATGTCGCAGACGATCAGACAGCACCAGATCCTCGAACTCGCGCGACGCGAGGGGAGGGTCACGGTCGAAGGCCTCGCCGCGCATTTCGACGTGACGCTCCAGACGATCCGGCGCGACCTGACGGAGCTGGCCAATTCGGGGCGGCTGGAACGCAAGCATGGAGGGGCCGTGCTGCCGTCGGGCACGGCCAATATCGGCTACGAGCACCGGCGCGTCCTGAACGCCGGGGCCAAGGCCGCCATCGCGCGCGCCTGCGCCGCGTCCGTGCCGCACGACGCCTCGGTCTTCATGAACATCGGCACGAGCACGGAGGCGGTCGCGCGCGAGCTGCTGCACCATTCGGGGCTGATGGTCGTGACCAACAACATGAACGTCGCGCAGATACTCGGCGCCAACCGCGACTGCACGGTGATCGTGGCGGGCGGCGTGCTGCGGCGGTCCGACGGGGGGCTGATCGGCAATCTCACGACCGAGGCGATCGGGCATTTCAAGTTCGATCTCGGCATCATCGGATGCTCGGCGCTCGATCAGGAGGGCGAGATCCTCGATTTCGATTTCCAGGAGGTCGGCGTCACCCAGACCATCATCCGCCAGTCGCGCCGCGTCCGCCTGGTGGCCGACCACTCGAAGTTCGAGCGCACCGCGCCCGCCCGCGTCGCCTCGCTTCGCGACATCGACGCGTTCTTCACCGACCGACCGCTCCCGCCGTCCCTCGCGGATCTGTGCCGGGACTGGGACACGGACGTGACGGTCGCGGAGCCGGACGGCGCGGAAGGCTGAGGGCGCTCAGCCGCCCTGGTCGAGAACCACGCCCATCGCGACGAAGGTGGAGGTGTGCGAGACGTGCGGCAACGCGCTGATCTTCTCGCCGAGCACCTGGCGGAACGCGCCGATGTCGCGCGTTCGGACCTTGACGAGATAATCGAAGGACCCCGCGATCATGTGGCACTGCTCGACCTCCGGGATGCGCCGCGCCGCCGCCTCGAAGGCGTCGAGCGCCGGCATCTTGGTGTCCGTCAGACTCACCTGGACGAAGGCGATATGCCCCCGGCCGAGCCGCGCGTGGTTCAGGACGGGGCGATAGCCGAGGATGATCCCGCCCTCCTCCAGCCGGCGCAGCCGCGCGGCGCAGGGGGTCTTGGACAGGCCCACGCGCTCGGAAAGCTCGGTCACGGTCATCCGCGCGTTCTCCGAGAGCGCGTCGATGAATGGCGCGGTCGTATCGGTCGAGATTCGCCTCCGCCTCCCCCATCCTCGCGCCTCCGGACCGTGAACCGGTCTCAGTTTGGAGAAAAATCGCGGGTTACGCCAATCAAAAGCGAAAATCGCTTTCAAGATTTTGCTAGGTCTCGGAGCATGGACAAAACCCACACCCCCCCGCTCCCCCGCGACGCGCTGCGCGCGATGACATACGCCGACGAGACCGCGCTGGTCCGCGACCTGGCCGCGCGCGTTCCGCTCGACGCGGACGCCCGCCGCGCGGTGGTGCGGGACGCGGCGAAGCTCGTCGCCGAGGTCCGCCGCCGGTCGTCGCCCACGGTGATGGAGGCGTTTCTGGCCGAATACGGCCTCTCGACGGACGAGGGCGTCGGTCTCATGTGTCTGGCCGAGGCGCTGCTGCGGGTTCCCGACGCCGAGACCATCGACGAGCTGATCGCCGACAAGATCGAGCCGTCGAACTGGGGCGCGCATCTCGGCCATTCGACGTCGAGCCTGGTGAACGCCGCGACCTGGGGTCTGCTCCTGACCGGGCGCGTGCTCGACGACGATCCGGCGCGGCCCGCGAAGGCGCTGCGCTCGATGGTGCGGAGGCTCGGCGAGCCGGTGGTGCGGCGGGCGGTCGGACAGGCGATGAAGCTGATGGGCCGGTCGTTCGTTCTCGGCGAGACCATCGGATCCGCGATGGACCGCGCCGAGGGCATGGAGGCGAAGGGCTACACCTACTCCTACGACATGCTGGGCGAGGCGGCGCGCACCGACGCCGACGCGCGGCGCTACGCCAAGGCCTATTCCGACGCCATCAAAGCCATCGCCAAGGCCGCGAAGGGAGACGTGCGCTCCTCGCCGGGCATCTCGGTGAAGCTCTCGGCGCTGCATCCGCGCTATGAATGGACACACCGGGCCGAGGTGATGGAGGTTCTGGTGCCCCGCGCGCTCGAACTCGCCCGCGCCGCCGCGCGCGCCGGGATCGGCTTCAACATCGACGCCGAGGAGGCCGACCGCCTCGACCTCTCGCTCGACGTGATCGAGGCGATGCTGCCCGATCCGGAGCTCGCGGGCTGGGACGGGTTCGGCGTGGTGATCCAGGCCTACGGACGGCGCGCGGGACCCGCCATCGACTGGCTCTACGCGCTGGCCGAGCGGCACGACCGGCGGATCATGGTGCGGCTGGTCAAGGGCGCCTATTGGGACGCGGAGATCAAGATCGCCCAGGAACGCGGCCTGCCCGGATTTCCGGTCTTCACCCGCAAGGATTCGACCGACGTCAGCTACATCGCCAACGCGGGCAAGCTCCTCGCGATGCGCGACCGGATCTATCCGCAATTCGCCACGCACAACGCGCACACCGTCGCGGCGGTGCTGGCGATGGCGGGCGACACCGAGAGCTTCGAGTTCCAGCGCCTGCACGGCATGGGCGAGGCGCTGCACGCGATCATCCACGAGACGAAAGGCACGCGCTGCCGCATCTACGCGCCGGTCGGCGCGCATCGCGACCTGCTGGCCTATCTGGTGCGGCGGCTGCTCGAGAACGGCGCGAACTCGTCCTTCGTCAACCAGATCGTCGACAAGTCGCTGGCCCCCGAGACCATAGCCGCCGATCCCGTCGCGGAGATCGAGGCGCTGGACGTGATCCCGAATCCGGGCATCCGTCGCCCGGCTGAGCTGTTCAAGGGCCGCGCGAACGCGAAGGGCTGGAACGTCAACGAGCCCGCCTCCGTCCTGCCGCTGATCGCGGCGCGCGAGGAATGGCGGACCCATGTCTGGGGCGCGGAGGGCGTGCCGGTGACCAATCCCGCCGATCCCGACGACGTGGTGGGCCATGTGGTCGAGGCGACGGGCGAGGATGTCGCCGCGGCGCTCGTCTCCGCGCGCGAAGGCTTCGCGGCCTGGTCGGCCACCCCGGCGGCCGAACGCGCGGCGGCGCTGCGGCGCACGGCGGATCTCTATGAGGAGAACGCGGCCGAACTGACGGCGATCGCGACGCGCGAGGCGGGCAAGACGCTGCTCGACGCGGTGGCCGAGGTGCGCGAGGCGGTCGATTTCCTGCGCTACTACGCGGACGCCGCCGAGGCCGCGACGGGAGCCCCGCGCGGCGTGATGGTCTGCATCAGCCCGTGGAACTTCCCGCTCGCGATCTTCACCGGCCAGGTCGCGGCCTGTCTCGGGGCCGGGAACGCGGTGCTGGCGAAACCCGCCGAGCAGACCCCGCTGATCGCGCGCCGCGCGGTCGAGATGATGCGCGCGGCGGGCGTGCCGACGGAGGCGCTTCAGCTTCTGCCGGGCGACGGGCCCACTGTCGGAGGGCCGCTCACGGCCTCGCCCGACATCGCGGGCGTGTGCTTCACCGGATCGACCGAGGTGGCTCGGATCATCAACCGGACGCTGGCCGCCAACGCGGCGCCCGACGCGGTGCTGATCGCCGAGACCGGCGGGCTGAACGCGATGATCGTCGATTCGACCGCGTTGACCGAACAGGTCGTGCGCGACGTGCTGGCTTCGGCGTTCCAGTCGGCGGGCCAGCGGTGTTCGGCGCTGCGCGTGCTCTACGTCCAGGAGGAGGCGCGCAAGCGCGTGCTCGAGATGCTGACCGGCGCGATGGACACGCTGCATGTCGGCGATCCGTGGGACACCGACACCGACGTCGGCCCGGTAATCGACGCCGAGGCCGAGGACGGGATCAAGGCGTATCTGGACGCGCAGGGAGCCAAGGTCATCAAGAAGATGGACGTGCCCTCGCGCGGCCGGTTCGTGCCGCCCGCGATCGTCGCGGTGGACGGGATCGGGGCGGTCGAGCGCGAGATCTTCGGTCCGGTGCTGCACGTCGCGTCGTTCAGGGCGAGCCAGCTCGACAAGCGTCGTGGACGCCATCAACGGGCGCGGCTTCGGCCTGACCTGCGGGCTTCACAGCCGGATCGACGACCGGGTCGAGCGCGTGACCGCGCGGCTTCATGTCGGCAACGCCTACGTCAACCGCAACCAGATCGGCGCCATCGTCGGCAGCCAGCCTTTCGGCGGCGAGGGGCTGTCCGGGACCGGTCCCAAGGCGGGCGGGCCGCATTACCTGCCCCGGCTTCAGAGGCCGGAGCCGACGGAGGTTCCGGCGGCTCCCGAAGGGCCGGAGATCGACGCCGGCGCGCTCGCGAAGGCGTTCGGCGGGCTCGACGCGCGGGCATGGGGCGCGCGGACCGACCGCGTGGCGATCCTGCGCGCGGCGCTCGGGGCGGACCATCCGGCGCTGGACGCGGCCGCCGCTCTGCCGGCGGAGCCGGTGGACCTGCCCGGACCGACCGGCGAGAGCAACCGGCTCGGCCTGCACGGCCGCGGCCCCGCGCTCTGTCTCGGCGCCGATGCGGAGACGGCGCTGGCGCAGGCGCTCCTGTCGCTCGCCGCCGGCAATCCGACCGTCGTGGCGGCGCCCGGCGCGAAGGCGGCTCTGTCGTCTCTGACCGGCGCGCGCCTGCCGCTCGCGGTCCTCGACGGGACGCCGGCGGCCGGCGCCCTGACCGCCCCGCCCGGCCTCGCAATCGTCGGAGCGCGCGGACCGGACGCCTGGCTGCGCGGGCTTCGGAAGGCGCTGGCCGAGCGCGACGGGCCGATCGTGCCGCTGGAGACCGGGGCGCGCGCGGCGGAGCGGTGGTCGCTCGAACGGCATCTCTGCATCGACACGACGGCGGCGGGCGGAAACGCGAGCCTGCTCGCCTCGAACGCCTGACGGGGCGCCCGCGCACCGGGTTTTGATCGCGGCTCCGGGGTTCGCGCTTGCGCCCCGGGGCCGCCGGGTCCAGCATCGCGCCGACCTCTCCGACCCGGATCTCCCGCCCGATGACACATCCAGCAGACCCGACCGCCCATCGGCCCCTTCCGCGCGCGCTCGTCGCCCTGACCGGGTTCATCGCGCTCGTGGAGGTGGTCCTGTCGCTCGCCGACGCGGGGATCCTCTTCGATCCGTCGCTGCGTCCGCGCGTGCTCGGCGCGGGGGCGTTCTGGTCGCCGCTGCTCCACGGCGCGGAACCGCTCTACGCCGCGCAGCCGATCACCATGTTCGTCTCGCACGCGCTGCTGCACGGCGGGTTCCTGCACATGGCCATGAACATGGCGATCCTGCTCGCGATGGGGCGCTTCGTCGCCGACCGCTACACCGAGGCCGCCATCCTGCCCGTCTTCCTGCTCGGCGCCATCGCCGGCGGCGCGGTCTACGGGCTGCTGACGAACGTGCCGATCCCGATGGTCGGCGCCTCCGGGGCGGTCTTCGCGTTCCTGGGGGTCTGGATCGTCTGGGATTGGCGCAGGCATGTCGCGGCGGGCATCAGCCCGCGTCCGGTGCTGACGCGCGTCGCGGTTCTCGCGGGGCTCAACCTCGCCGCGTGGATCGCGCTCGACGGGATGCTGGCCTGGGAGGCGCATCTGGGCGGATTTCTCATGGGCCTGATCTGCGGGCGGCTGCTCGAAAACCGCGCGCGGAACACCGTCATCCGCGCTCGCGCCGACGAGAGGGCGGGCGGGCGGCGCCCGTGATCATGGCGGCACGTAGGCGCGCCGGAACAACGTCCGGGCCGCGCGGCCGGCTCAGGGGTCCGAAGTCGATATCCCGAGTCCGAATCAGCGCGCCATCTGATCCTGACCTGAAAAAGTGGTCGTGCGCCGCGTATCCAATCCCGCGGTCCCAATGCCGGATGAGAGCCGGGGCGGAGCGCCGGCGCTTGACGGCCATGTCGAGGGCTTCGGGAGCGATCGACGCATGCGGGGTCACGCGCATGCTCCAGCCGACGGCGAGCCATGTGGTCGCCATCGGTTCAAGACCCGTGGCGAGACGCGGGCACGCGTGTCGAGCGCCTTCCGACCGCACGGGGGCACGGCCGGATACCCGCGGTCACCCGGGATAGAGCGTGAGACCCCCGTCGACGCGGATGACCTGTCCGTTGATGAATTTGGATCGGGGACCCGCGAGAAACGCGACGGCGTCCGCGATCTCCTCGGGCTCGGCGTAGCGGTCGAGCGACACCTTTCCGCTGTTCATCTTGTCGGGGTCGGTGACGCGGGTCGCCTGGAACCGCGCGGTCTTGGCCGGGCCCGGGCTCACCGCGTTGACGCGCACGCCGGCCTCTTTCAACTCCGTCGCCAGACACCGCGTGTAATGCACGACGGCGGCCTTGAGCGTCGCGTAGATGGCCCCGTTGGAGCAGCCGACATGGGCGGCCGCCGAGCCGATGTTGATGACGGAGCCGCCGCCGGCCGCGACCATCGCCGGAATGAACGTCTGGCACACCAGAATGGTGCCGATCAGGTTGTTGTCGATCAGAACCCGCACGTCCCCGAGCGGAATGTCGAGCGCGTTGTTCGGATCCGGCTTGCCGCCCGCCGCGCCGATGTCGCCGCCGGCGCAGTTGACGAGCACGTGCACCTCGCCGAGGCCGGCGTCGATTTCCGATTTCATCCGCGCGACGGCGTCCGGATCGCCGATGTTGCCTGTGACCGACATCACCTTGACGCCGTGCTTCTCCAGGCGCGAGCGCACGTCGGCGAGGTCCCTGAACTCGCCGTATTTCGCCGGTTGCGTCTCGTCGATGTCGTGGATGACCACGTCGGCGCCCTGCTCGGCCAGACGCGTCGCCATGATGAAGCCGAGACCGCGTCCCGATCCGGTCACGAAAGCGGTCTTGCCGCTCAGTTCACCCGTCATGCTCGATCTCCTTTTCCCATCAGGCCGAGCTCCCGCATGTTCGCGGCGCTTCGGCGGATCATCTCGATCTCGTAGGCTTCGAGGGCGCCGTCCTCCTCGCGCTCCCAGGGCGTGCGGAAATCGGCGTCGTCGGCGAGACGGTTCCGCCGCATCGCCTTGAAGCACGCGGCGAGTTCGGCGCCGCTCCTGGGCGGATAGCCGTTCCACCAGCTCGGCTCGTAGAGACGCACGTGCCGCGCCTCGAGCGCGCCCGGCTCCATCACGGCCGTCATGTCCTCGTGGTGCTCCATGATCATCGCGATCATCTCGGCGAAGGGGACCGCGCCGTCTCCGATGGCGCATCGTACCAGCCGGAAGCCCTGGTCGGTGAACTGCACCCTGTAATCCTTGAGATGGATATGCCGCACATGGGGCGCCACGCGGCGCGTGAAATCAAGCGGCGCCTCGGCCACCGGAAACGCGTTGCCCATGTCGAAGGTGATCCCCACCCCGGGCGCGCTTTCGCAGAACTCGACAAGCTCCGAGCTCGTGAAATCCTGGTGGTTCTCGATGGCGATCATGATCCCCTGGTCGGCCGCGCGGGCGCCAAGCTCCTTCACCCTCCGCGCCACAAGGGCGCGCAGGTCCTCCCAATCCTCGCGTTCGGCGCGGGCGCCGCAGAGCACGTTCGTCAAGGCGAAGCGGATCGTGTCGGCGCCGAGGAGGCGCGCCGACCGGAACACGTTCTCGCCCGCATTGGTGATGTGACTTCCCGAGACCACCGGCTTGATGCCGAGGCCGTCGAGCCTCTCTTTCAGCGCGACGATACCTTCGTCGGGCAGGTCCTCGATCCACGGGTCGAAGATCTCCAGCACCTGCGCCCCAAGCTCCTCGCCGAGGGCGATGAACCCTTCAAGCCCGCGCCCCGCCGGGTTCACGCGCGGCGATCCCCGACCCTGCAGGCCCAGAACATAGGTCAATCCGTAGGGGTTCAGTCCGACACGCAGCATGACATCTCCTTCATAGACTTCCGCTCAGCGGATGCCCGCATCCACCGCGAACGACTGCTTGGTGATCATCCGCGCGTCGTCAGAGGCGAGAAAGACCGCCATGACGGCGATGTCCGGACCGGTCAGCACCCGCGCGAGGCATTGCCGATCGACCATCGCCGCGACAGACGCCTCCGTCGGATACCACAGCCGCCGCTGTTTCTCGGTCATCACGGCCCCGGGCTCGATGGCGTTCACCCGGATGCCGTCCCGCCCGTACGCCTTCGCCAGCGACCGTGTCAATCCGACGATGGCCGCCTTCGCCGCCGCGTAGGCCGCGATGTCCGGCGCGCCGCCGCGCCAGGCGATGGACGAGAGGTTGACGATCGCCCCGCCGCCGAGATCGCGCATCTGCGGATGCACCGCCTGCGCCGCGAAGAAATGCGGCCGCAGATTGATGTTCTGCGCCAGATCCCAATCCTCGGGCTCCACGTCCGCGATGACCTGACGCTGGTCGTTCGCCGCGTTGTTGATCAGAACCGAGACCGGTCCGAGCTTGTCTCGCACATCGCCGATGGCGGCCCGCAGCGCCGCGATGTCCGTGACGTCACACGAAAAGTAGACGGGCGCATGGGTCGATCCGTCCAGCTCCGCGATCAGGTCCGCGGCCGGCCCGTCCTGGATGTCGAGAAACGCGACCCGCGCGGATTGCCGGGCGAAGGCGCGCACCATGTCGGCGCCGATTCCGGTCGCGCCTCCGGTGATGAGCGTCACGCGGCCGTCGAGCGATGGATAGCGGGTTTCGGATGTCATCGCCGAAGGTCTCAGATCAGGCGTTCGGTGGCCGGATCGAACAGGCAGGCATGCGCCATGTCGATGCCGAGGGTGACGGTCTCGCCCATTTCCGGCGCGCTGTCGGGATCGAAGCGCCCGACGATCTCCTGGGCGCCGAAGCGCAGGATCGCGATCGTCTCGGCACCGGTCGGCTCCACCATCTCCACGGGCGCGTCGAGCGTCGCGATCCCGGGCTTGCGGGCGGACAGATCCGGATCGAACCGGAAGATGTGCTCGGGCCTGACACCGAAGAGCACCTTGCCGCCGGACTTCAGCCCGGCGTAGTCGCCGTGCAACGCCAGGACCGCCTCGGAGCCGCCGCCCATCGGGAAACGCAACGCCGAGCGGCCGTCGGGCGTCTCCACGACGTCCGCGGCGATGAAGTTCATCGAAGGCGAGCCCATGAACCCGGCGACGAACAGGTTCGCGGGTTTCGCGTAGACGGTCTTGGGCTGGTCGAACTGCTGGACCTCGCCCTTGTGCATGACCGCGATGCGCGAGGCGAGCGTCATCGCCTCGACCTGGTCGTGCGTCACGTAGACAGTCGTCTTGCCGACGCTGTGGTGCAGCTTCTTGATCTCGGTCCGCATGTCGATGCGCAGTTTGGCGTCTAGGTTCGACAGCGGCTCGTCGAACAGGAACAGGCTCGGGTCGCGCACGAGCGCCCGCCCCATCGCGACGCGCTGGCGTTGGCCGCCCGAGAGCTGCCCGGGTTTCCGCTTGAGCAGCGGCTCGATCTGCAGAAATGCGGCCACCCGCTCCACGGCCGCGTTCTGTTCCGCCTTCGGCACGCGCCGGCTCTCCATCCCGAAGGTGATGTTCTCGCGCACGGTCATCGTCGGGTAGAGCGCGTAGGACTGGAACACCATCGCGATGTCGCGGTCCTTCGGCGCCACCGAATTGACCATGCGGCCGCCGATATGGATCTCGCCCGAGGTCACCGTCTCGAGCCCCGCGATCATCGCCAGCAGCGTGGACTTCCCGCATCCGGACGGGCCGACCAGCGCGACGAACTCCCCATCCTCGGCCTCGAGATCGATGCCCTTGAGCACCTCGACCGACCCGAAGGATTTCCGCACGTTCCGGATTGTCAGCGTTGCCATGCGGCGCTCCTCATTTGATGGCGCCGGCGGTCAGGCCCCGCACGAAGTACTTGCCGCCGAAGAAATAGATCAGCAGCGGAGGCAGCGCGGCGATCAGAACGCCGGCGCTCATCACGTCGTAATTCCGCACGTTCGTCTCGTTGCCGGCCAACGCGAACAGCGCCGCGGTGATCGGCTGCGCGCGCCCGGACGTGAAGACGACGCCGTAGAGGAACTCGTTCCAGATGCCGGTGAACTGCCAGATCACCGTCACGATCAGGATCGGCGGCGAGAGCGGCAGCACGATCTTGTGGAAGATCCGCCAGAACCCCGCGCCGTCGATCCGCGCCGCCTTGATCAGATCGTCCGGGATCGCCACGAAATAGTTCCGGCAGAAAAGCGTGGTGAACGCGATGCCCTGGATCACGTGGACCAGCACGAGACCGGCGGTCGAGTTGCTCAGGCCCGTCGCGCCCAGGATCGTCGCCCATGGCATCAGCGCCACCTGCCCCGGCATGAAGACGCCGAGCAGCATGCAGGTGAACAGGATCTCCGACCCGCGGAACCGCCACTTCGACAGCACGTAGCCGTTGAGCGCGCCGAGCATGGTGGAGATGACCGTCGCGGGAATGGTCATCCACAGCGAATTGAAGAAGTTGCGCTTCATCCCCTCGCAGGTTCCGTTGAGGCAGAACGTGCTCCAGGCGTCCTGCCACGCGGTGAACGTGAAACTCCGCGGGAACGCGATCAGACCGTTCTCGGCGATCTCCGGCAGGCTGCGAAACGAGTTCAGCACCACGACCGCCAAAGGCAGTAGATAGATCACGGCGAAGATCGCCAGAAGTCCGTAGATGACGATCCGGGTCGTCAGATGGCTTCGCCGCGCCCGCGACGCCTCCGCGTCCCAGCGGGTGCTGTCGGAAATCGCCTCAGCCATCCGAGGCCTCCCTGCGGCGTCTCCAGGCGACCCAGAACGCGTATGGCACCAGCACCACCGCCAAGGCCACGAGCATCATGATCGCCGCCGCGGCTCCCTGGGCGATCTGCCCGCGCTGGAACATGAGATCATAGACGTAGATCGCCGGAAACGTCGTCGACGTGCCCGGTCCGCCTTTGGTCAGGGCGATCACGAGATCGAAGGTCTTGATGGCGAACTGGAGCATGATCACCGCCACCGCGATGAAGATCGGCGCGATGTTCGGCAGCACGACGCGGCGGTAGATCCGGAACGGGCTCGCCCCGTCGATCTGCGCCGCCTTGATCAGATCCTGATCTACGGACCGCAGCCCCGCCAGAAAAAGCGCCATCGCGAACCCGGACGATTGCCAGATGCCGGTCAGCACGATGGCGTAGATGGCGTAGTCCCGACTCGTGGTAAGCGCGAACTCGAAGTTCTCCCATCCGAGGTTCCGGACGAGAAACTCGATCCCCGAGCTCGGATTGTACAGCCAGCCCCAGACGGTTCCGGTCACGATGAACGACACCGCGAGGGGATAGAGGAATATCGTGCGCCACGCCGCCTCGCCGCGGATCCGCTGATCGATCAGGATCGCGAGGAGAAGTCCGATCGCGATCGAGCCCACGACGTAGAAGCCGCTGAACAGGAACAGGTTGGAATAGGCGACGTTCCACCGCCGGCTCGCCCAGAGATCGGCGTAGTTCTCTAGCCCCACCCAGCCATAGCTCGGCAGCAGGGACGAATCCGACAGCGAGATGTAGAGCGTCCAGGCCGTGAAGACGAACACGTAGAGAAAGCTCGCCGCCAGAGACGGAGCCAGCACCAGAAACGGCAGCCAGCGGGACAGCCGATCGCGCCAGCCCGGTCCGGTATCAATTGAATGTTCCGCGATGCTCATGTCCGACGCCGGCCGGGGCGCGACCCGGCGGGCCGCGCCACCCGACGCTTCCTACATCTGCGCCTCGACCTCGTCCGCCATCAGGTTCGCTGCTTCCTCCGCGCTCATGTCCGAGTTCACGAACTCGGTGATGATCTCCATCATCGCGCCGCGGTATTTCTGAAGCACCGTCATGTTGTGCGCCATCGACCGGACGAGCGTCCCGGCCTCGATCGACCCGCGAAGGTCTTCCTGCGCGATCTGCTGACAGGGATTGAAACCGGTGCTGAGATCGACGTCCAGACGCGCCGGAATCGACCCCTTCGACTGGTTGAACACGGTCTGGAATTCAGGCGACAGGATGGTGCTGGCCAGAAGCTTCTGTCCCTCGACATAGTCGGGATCCGACTGCTGGAAGAACACGACGGAATCGGAATTCAGAATGAACCCGGGCTCCGCCCAGTCCGTCGGCGCCTGCGCGCAGGTGTAGTCCGTCCCGTACTCGAAACCGGCCGCCGTCAGCACGCCGATCTCCCAGTCGCCCATGATGAAGAACAGCGCCTCGCCGTTGGCCATCATGTTCGAGGCCGTGTCGTAATCGCGCCCCGCGATGGCGTCGTCCATGTAATTGTCGACCATCAGACGCATCTGCTCGAACGCCGCGATCATCTCGGGGCTGCGCATGGCGTCGAGATCGGCCTCCATGAACGCCTTGCGGTAGAGGTCGATGTCCATGCCGTAGACCACGACCTCGAAGGTCGTCGCGTCCGTCCAGTCGGCGCTCATGTGCGAGAGGCAGATCTTGCCGGCCTCGACCGCCTTGTCGCAGGCCGCGTTGAACTCCTCCCAGGTTTTCGGAAGCTCCGTGACGCCGGCTACCTCCATCGCGCTCGGAGAGCCCCAGATCCAGTTGATCCGATGGATGTTCATCGGCGCCGCGACCCACGAACCCGTGGGCTTCATCACCGGCAGGAGCTCGGGCGCCACGATCTCGTCCCAGCCCTCGGCGGCGGCGAGCTCGTCGAGGTTGGCCGTCATGCCCGTCTCGTTCCATTCCGCGATCTCCGGGCCCTTGAGCTGGACCGCCGCCGGCGCGTTGCCCCCGAGCACGTCGGCCCGCAGTTTCGCCAGCGTGTTGGACGTGTGGCCGGCGATCGCCGTCTGTTCCCAGGTGCCGCCCGCCGCCTCGAACATCTCGCCCAGCTTGGCGATGGACGCGGCGTCCGATCCGGTCGCCCATTGATGCAGCATGAGCACTTTGGGCTCGGCCCAAGCCGTTCCCGCCAGCGTGGTCGCCGCGAGAAGCGCGGCGATGGACGTTTTCGCGAATGTCATCCGTATCTCCCTATCCGCGCCCGGTATCCGGTCGCGCCAGCGCCACTTCGGGTGGCTTGTCCGCCCCTCGAAACGGGGCTTGAAAAAATTTTAGGAAGAACGCCTGACTCTGTCAATGCGACCGAAGCGACTCCCGTCAAAGGCGAGCGAATTGGCCCGGTCGCCTCCGTTCAACGGCGGTAGGAGACGTCCACCTCGCGCGACGGGCCGCCGCATCCCAGAAAGGCGAAGCCGCTCGGCCCGAGGCTCAGCGTCCCGCCGACGAGGTCGGCCGCCCGCGACGGCGCGCCCGCATCCGCCGCGACGCCCCGCACCGTCACGGCGACCGGCTCCGGCGACAGGTTGAAGACGCAGATTGTGGCATCACCCGCATTCTCCCGCAGATAGGCCAGCACGGGATCCGCCGTCTCGAAAAACCGGATCGAGCCGTCCCGCAGCGACGTCCGGGAGCGCCTCAGGGACAGCATCTCCCGATAGAACGCGAGCACCGAGCCGCCGTCGGAGTCCTGCCCCGCCACGTCGCGAGCCGCCTGCGGCCCCTTCATCGGCAGCCAGGGCGTCGCGGTCGAGAACCCGCAATGGTCGTTGCCGCGCGTCCAGGGGATCGGCGTCCGGCACCCGTCGCGACCCTTGTACTCGGGCCAGAAGCGGATGCCCGGCGGATCGGTCAGTTCGGCGAATTCAAGTTCGGTCTCCTCCAGCCCGAGCTCCTCGCCCTGATAGAGGCACACCGATCCGCGCAGCGACAGGAGAACCGCCGCCGCCTGCCGCGCCAGCGCGTCCGGATCGAGCGCGTGCTCCTTCCAGCGGGTCACATGCCGGATCACGTCGTGGTTGGAGAAACTCCAGCACGGCCATCCGTCCCGCGCCGCCTCGAAGAACCGTTCGATCGCGGACCGGAAAAAGGCCGCGCCGTAATGCGGCCCGAGCATCTCGAACGAATAGGCCATGTGCAGCCGGTCACGGCCGCGCGTGTATTCCGCCATCACCTCGACCGAGCGATCCGCCTCGCCGATCTCGCCCACGGTCGTCCTGGATTCGTAACCGTCCATCAGAGTTCTGATTTTCCTGAGAAATTTGATGTTCTCGGTCTGGGTTTTCGACCGGACGTGGTCCTGCATGTCATACGGGTTGACGCTGGGCAGCGGATCGACGCGCGTCGCCGGCGGGTTCGGACGCAGTTCCCGGTCGTGATAATAGAAGTTCACCGTGTCGAAACGGAACCCGTCGACGCCCCGCTCCAGCCAGAACCGCATGGCGTCCCGCAACGCGTCGTGGACTGCCGGCTCCCAGAAATTGAGGTCGGGCTGCGACGTCAGGAAATTGTGCAGATAGTACTGACGCCGCCGCGCCTCCCACTGCCATGCCGACCCGCCGAAGACCGAAGGCCAGTTGTTGGGCGGCGATCCGTCCGCCCGGGGGTCCGCCCAGACGTACCAGTCGGATTTCGGATTGTCGCGGCTCCGCCTGCTCTCCTCGAACCACGGGTGCCGGTCGGACGTGTGGCTCAGAACCTGGTCGATGATGACCTTGAGCCCCAGCTCGTGCGCACGCGCCAGAAGCGCGTCGAAATCCGCCAGAGTCCCGAAAAGCGGATCGACGTCGGTGTAGTCCGAGACGTCATACCCCATGTCCTCCATCGGCGAGGTGAAGAACGGGGAAAGCCAGATCGCGTCCACGCCCAGCGAGGCGACATGCCCGAGCCGCGACGTGATCCCGGGCAGGTCGCCGATCCCGTCCCCGCCGCTGTCCTGGAACGACCTCGGATAGATCTGATAGGTCACGGATCCCCGCCACCACTCCTTCGCCGCCAAGTCCATCCGACCTCTCCAAACCGCTTCGACTCCCGATACCCCAAGCCCGGGCGCGTGTGAAGCGTCCCGAGCCCGCGATTTCGCCGCCCGCGACGCCATTCCGCTTCCCATCCTTCGCGAATGCAATATGGTGTCGCGAAAGCCGCAGGGAGAAACCCGGCATGGGACGGATCATCACTTTCGCGCAGCAGAAGGGCGGCGCCGGCAAGACGACGGTGCTCGCCCACCTCGCGGCGGCCTGGGCCGAAGCCGGGCATTCCGTGGCTCTCATCGATCTCGACCCGCAACGCTCGCTCAGCCGATGGGCCCATGTCCGGGAAGACGACCGGATCGACCTCGTGGAATCCAAGGATTACCGCGCGGGAACGGACATGAAATCGGCTGCCCGCACCCACGACTACGTCCTCGTCGACTGCCCCGGCGCCGCGTCATCCATGCTCGACGCCGCCATCCGGGAGAGCGACATCGTCGTCGCCCCGTGCCAGCCGTCGGTCATGGACGTCTGGGCCACGCGCAGCGTGCTCGACACCGCCGCCAAGCTGAAGACCCCGGTCCGCATCCTGCTCAACCGCATGCCGCCCCGCATCGGCACCCTCGAGGACGTTCTGGCGGCCCTCGGCGACGACCGCGACAAGGTGCTCGAGACGACGCTCGGCAACCGCGTCGCCTTCAGCCAGTCGGTCCTGACCGGCCGCACCGCAGCGGAACTCAACCGCCGCTCGACCGCCGCCAAAGAGACGGAGACCCTGCGCGCCGAGATCGAAAAGCTGCTCGCCGCGGCCTGATCCGGCCGGCGACATCTTGACACCCCCGGCCCCATCCCGGATTCATGGGCGGCTTTCGCATCCGCAGCAGCCAGATCACGGGGCACCGCATGAAGAAGATCCATGACAGCGCCGAAGCCGCACTCGCGGGAACGCTTCATGACGGCATGACCATCGCGGCCGGCGGGTTCGGCCTCTGCGGCATCCCCGAGAACCTGATCTCCGCCATCGTCAAGGCGGGCACGAAGGACCTCACCATCGCCTCGAACAATTGCGGCGTCGACGATTTCGGCCTCGGCCTCCTGCTCCAGACCCGCCAGGTGAAAAAGATGATCTCGTCCTATGTCGGCGAGAACGCGGAGTTCATGCGCCAGTACCTTTCGGGCGAGCTCGAGCTCGAATTCAACCCCCAGGGCACGCTGGCCGAGCGCATGCGCGCGGGCGGCTGCGGCATCCCGGGCTTCTACACCAAGACCGGCGTCGGCACCGTCATCGCCGAGGGCAAGGAGCACAAGGATTTCGACGGCGAGACCTACATCCTGGAACGCGCCATCGTCGCGGACCTCGCCATCGTCAAGGCGTGGAAAGCCGACGACACCGGAAACCTCGTCTTCCGCAAGACCGCCCGGAACTTCAATCCGCCCGCGGCGATGTGCGGCCGGATCTGCGTCGCCGAGGTCGAGGAGATCGTGCCGCGCGGATCGCTCGACCCCGACTGCATCCACCTGCCCGGCATCTACGTCCACCGCCTGATCCAGGGCGCGCACGAGAAGCGCATCGAGCAGCGCACGACACGGGCGGCATGACCGACGGTACGGCGCCCCTCGAGACCGTCACGCCCGACGCGGTGCCCACGCGGGCGCTGTCGGGGCTGCCGCTCGCGCTCGTGCTGACCAATCCGCGGCTCGACGGCGATCCGATCGTCTTCGCCAACCAGGCCTTCACCGCCCTGACCGGCCACCCGGCGGTCTCCGTCCTCGGCAAGCCGATCGACATCCTGCACGGCCCGCAGACCGAGGCCGCCGCCATCGGACGGATCGAAGACGCGGCGCGGACCGGCGACGACGTCGCGCTCGACATCACCTCCCATCGCGCCGACGGAACCGCCTTCGCGAACCGGCTCTCCATGACGGCGCTCGCATCGGATGAAGGCGTCGAGTACCAGCTCTGGACCATGAGCGCCGCCTCGGACGCCGAGCAGAGGTTCGAGCACGTCCAGGGCCAGCTTCTCGAGATCCAGCACCGGGTCAAGAACCACCTCGCGCTGGTCGTGAGCCTCATCCGGCTCCAGGCCCGCAATCCTGATCCGCAGATGGACTACACGGTGCTCTCGCGCCGCATCGAGGCGCTCCAGCTGCTCTACCAGGAACTCAGCGAAACCGGCGTCTCGTCGACCGGCAGCGTCGAGGTTCCGCTCGGCGCCTATGTCAGCCGCATCGCGGCGGCGGTCGGCCATCTCGACGGCCGGCCGGGCGTGCGCGTGAACGTCATGGCCGAGGAGGTCCAGGTCGACGCCGGAGCCGCCGGCCGCGTCGGGCTTCTCGTTTCCGAGATCCTCACCAACGCGCTGCGCCACGCGTTCGAGGGCCGCGACGCGGGTCTCGTGGAGACGCGCCTCCAGCTCCTCAGCGAAGGCGTCGTGCGGATCCAGGTCGCCGATGACGGCGTCGGCCTGCCGGAGGATCACCAATGGCCCACCGGCGGCAACCTCGGCAGCCGCATCGTCCAGTCGCTGCTCCAGGGCCTGAACGCCCGCCATTCCGTCGACAGCTCGACCGCGGGCACGACCATCACCATCGACATACCGGACGCGGGCGTCGCCCGCGCCTCCGGCAATCAAGGAGACTGACATGCCTTGGGACCGCAACCGGATGGCCGCCCGCGCGGCGCAGGAGCTGCAGGACGGCATGTACGTCAATCTCGGCATCGGCATCCCGACGCTCGTGGCGAACTACATCCCCGAAGGCGTCGACGTCACCCTGCAATCCGAGAACGGCATGCTCGGCATCGGCCCCTTCCCGACCGAGGACGAGATCGACGCCGACCTGATCAACGCCGGCAAGCAGACCGTCACGGAACTTCCCCGCACCGCCTATTTCGACTCGTCGCAGAGCTTCGGCATGATCCGCGGCGGCAAGATCGCCATGGCGATCCTCGGCGCGATGGAGGTCTCGGAAAAAGGAGACCTCGCCAACTGGATGATCCCCGGCAAACTCGTCAAAGGCATGGGCGGCGCGATGGATCTCGTGGCCGGCGTCAAGCGCGTCGTGGTCATCATGGACCACACCTCCAAGCACGGCGAAAGCAAGCTTCTGCGCGAATGCACCCTGCCCCTGACCGGCAAGGCGGTGGTCGACCGGATCATCACCAATCTCGGCGTCTTCGACGTCGGCCACAAAGGCCTGCACATCGTCGAACTCGCCGACGGCGTCACCGAGGACATGGCCCGCGACGCGACCGAGGCGACCATCGTCTGAGGCGTCAGGTCTCGGCCCACATCCGCAGAAGGTTCGACCGGGTCCTGGCGAGCCGGTCGAGAACATCCGTCGCTCCCGCGGCCCGCAGGTCGCCGACGCTCCGGTCCAGATCGAACAGGATCTCGCGGCGTCCGGCGTCCCGGACCAGACTCTGGACCCAGCCGACGACCGCGAGCCGGGTCCCGCGCGTGACCGGTTCCACCCGATGCAGCGTGGTCGACGGATAGAGGATCATCTCGCCCGCGCCGAGCTTGACCGCGCGGGCCTCGAAGCCGTCCTCGATCACCAGAGCGCCGCCGTCATAGCTCTCCGGCTCCGACAGGAACAGCGTGAACGACAGATCCGTCCGCAACCCGCCCATGATCGCGTCGTCCACGTGCAGGCCATAGGTCTGCCCTTCGCGATATCGCGACACGATCAGAGGCGACAGATCCGGCGCGGCCGGGCCGCCGACAGGAACACCGGATGCGCGGACAGCGTCGCCGCGACCTTGGCGAGCAGGGCGTCCCGCTCCGGCGAAGCGGCCGCCTGGTCGTTCGCCTTGACCCGCCGCGCCATCGCGCCGGCCGTCGCGGCCCCGTCCGCGAAGTCGAGCCCCTCGGCGGTCTCGCGCAGCGCGTCCAGCGTGCCCGCGTCGAAGAGCCCGTCGATCGCCAGCATCATGCGGTCTATTCCAGCGCCAGGGACGCGAGTTCGACCCGCGCGGCCGCGCCCATCAGAAGCGAGCCGTCGCCCGCGAGCGCTTCCGGGCCGGGCGCGAAACCGTCGAAGGCCGGATCCGTCGCCGCGATCGCCGCCAACGCCTTCTCCCCCGCCCTGCGCGTCACGGGATCGTCCGAGGCCGCGACGGTGGCCGCGATGTCCCGGGCGGTCTCCACGAAGCCGAGCGCGTCGTGGTACTCCTCCGGGTCCTCGACCATCCCGTCCTGCACGGCGAAGTCGTAATCGGTCGCCGCGGTCCGGAGCAGTCGCATGGCCACGTCGAGCCGCGCCGATGGCGGCGCCGCCTCGGCGGCGTCCCGAAGCCGCCGCTGCATGGCGTCGAAAACCGGCGCGACCTCGCCCGCGGGCGCGCCCGCCTCCATCATCGCCAGCGCCCGCGCCAGCTCGTCGGCGATTCCGGCGTCGCCCGCGGCCTCCATGTCCGCCTCGAGATCGTCATAGAAGACGTGATGCGGGTTCGCGACATGCTCCATCGACGCCTGCCGCTCGCCCGCCGCGTCGATCTCGGCGCCTATCCTCAGATGCGCGGCCATCAGCGCGAGCCGCAGCGGATAGGCGTTCTCCTCCGCCGCCGCCACGAGGCCGCCTTCGCCCGCCTCGCCGCCTTCTCCCGCCTCGCCGCCCTCGGCCGCGACGGACGCCGCGACGGCTTCCGGAGCCCCTTCGGAGAACGCCGGCGACGCGGCGACGAGCCCGCTCAGAGCGGCGGCGCCCAGCGTCGACCAGCGGAGGGGATCGGCGTGTCGCGTGGAGGTTCTGAAGACGTCTGCCATGGCGGGATCCTATTCCTGATTCTTTTTGTCGTATACGCCCCGCCCGCGGAATTGGCAATCGGCCCGGCGCCGGATCGCGGACCGGCTTTACCTCGGGAGGCGGACAAACTAGGATCGGGTCTCGCGCCCGCGGTTCCGGAACGGACCGCCGAGGCAGAACCCACCCCGCATCGACGCGGGCACGGCGGCCGAGACCGCCGACACCTTTCCGAAGGACACATCATGGCACAGGCGAACAGCGGCGACACCGTCCGCATCCACTATACCGGCACCCTCAGCGACGGCACGAAATTCGACAGTTCGGCCGGTCGCGATCCGCTCGAGTTCCAGCTCGGCTCGGGCCAGATCATCCCCGGCCTCGACAACGCGGTCCAGGGCATGAGCGTCGGCGAGACCGGCCAGGTCACGATCCCCGCGGCGGAAGCCTACGGCCCGCACAACCCCGAGGCGGTCCAGACCGTGCCGCGCGCCGACATCCCCGCTGAGATCGACCTCGCCCCCGGCCTCACCCTGAACGCCCAGCGCCCCGACGGCCAGGCGGTGCCGGTCAAGGTGGTCGAGGTGACGGAAGACAAGGTCACCCTCGACGCCAACCATCCCCTCGCGGGCGAGGACCTCACCTTCGACGTCGAACTGGTCGCGGTCGTCTGACCGCGGGCCGCGAGGCGCCGCCCGACGCGCCGCCGCCCGCTTGACCCCCGGCGGAACGGCGCCTAGCCTTCCGCAGGGGATTTCGCGGGGTGGACCGGATGGACGGCTCGCAGAACGGCGAGGACGAGGAGCGGCGCGCGATCGCCGCTCTCATGGATCCCGAGGCGCTCGCGGCGCGGCTCGCCGAGGCCCGCGTGCGTCGTCAGGCCGCCATCGCGGCGCGCGGCGGGGCCGAAGCGCCCACGCCGCTGGTCCCGCCAGAGGCCGGTCCGCCTCCCGCGCCCTCTGTCGCGTTGCCGGCGGCCCCTCCGCGACCCGCCGCGCCCGGGCATCGGCGCCGGCGTGGCGAATTCCCGATCTTCACGATCTTCGTCGCCGGCTCCATCGCGGGCGCGGTGGCGGCGGGGATCGCTCCCAGGGCGCTGGATCTGCTCGCGACGCCGCCTCGACCACCGCCGGGCATCCACGCCGATCCCGCGCCCCCGTCCGCGCCGGAGATGCCGGCGTCGCTCCCGCCCCGCGTGGCGGACCCGGGCGCGAGCCCGCTCCCGACGGCCATCGCGCCCGCCGCTCTGCCCGAACGGCCCCTCGCCACGCCGCTCGACGGCGCCCGCATCATCGTCAACGCGCCCTCCGGCGCGGACGCGACCGCCGTGGCCGCCGCGATGGACGCGCTGGACGCCGCCCGTCCCGGCAGCCTGTCCCGCGCCGAGGCCCGCGTGACCATCGGCGCAAGCAACGTGCGCTACTTCCACGCGGCCGACCGGCCCGCCGCAATCGAGACCGCCGCGCTGCTCGCCGACGCTCTCGGCGCGGCGCCGGACGTCCGCGACTTCACCGGCTTCACGCCCCGCCCCTCCGAAGGCGCGATCGAGGTCTGGCTCGCGGGCTCCGCCCCTGCCCGCGCCCGCCGGTCGGGGACGCGCCGCGGGGACGGACCCGCCGCGCTCGTCAGAAGAGCCGTGCGCGAGGCCCGCGAGGCGCTGGAACGCGCCGTCGACAGCCTCCCCGGCGAACCCGCGCGGTAGGCCGCCGGGTGAACCCGGGTCCCGGGACGCCGCCTTGACGCTCTTTCGGGACGGGACTAGCCATTGAGGACCGGGGATGGACGCCGAGGGTCGGAACCCGCCCGCGATGCGGGAGTTCAGATCCCATCGGAGGGGCTATGACATCGGAACGATATGCTGCGTCCGCGACCGGGCCGGGTCGTTCCGGGGATCCCGAAGCGGTCGATCCGTTCGACCCGGTCGCGCTTCAGGAGCGTCTGAGGGAAGCGAAAATCCGGCGCGAGCGCGTGTTGGCCGCACGATCTCCCGGCGCGCGATCTCCCGGCCCGGCCGATCCTTCGACGCCGCCTGATCCGGTCGGAACCGGATCGACGCGCGGCGGCCGCGCTTTCCGGATCGCGGCGCTGTTGGCCGCCGGAGCGGGCGTCGGCGCGGCGGCGGCGATGCTGACGTCGGAATCGATCCTTCAGCGTGCGCCCTGGTCCCTCGGGTCGAGTTCCGAACTTGCCGTCGCCGAGGTTGCGGCCCGTCCCGAGGTCACCCGGGCCGCGCCTCTCCTGGCCACGCCGGGACAACCGGGATCGGGCGCAAGGACCGCGTCCCCGGACCTCCCGCCGCCGGACCTTCCGCCGCCCTGGCGCATGGCCGCCGTCAGCGCGCGCGCGCCCGCCGCCGATCCCGCGCAGGTTCCCCAGGTCCGGTTTCCAGCGCGCCGCGGCTTGCCTCCCGGCCGGGAACTCCCGGCGCCCGCGCGATCGGGCGACTTCGCGGCGGACATCACGCCCGCCCCCCTCTGGCAACCGGACCCTTCCCGGGCGGCCGCGTCCGCGCCGCCCGCCCGGGCCGCCTCGACGGTCGCGCCCCCGTACGCGACGGCCTCGTCCGTCTACCTGAACGTCCCGTCGACCGTGCCGGACGAGATCGCGAGGGCCGCGGTCGAGACGCTGCGCGAGGCGACGTCGGCGGAGGTTTTCCTGGCCTCCGTGGCCATTCCGGTCAGCCGGACCAACGTGCGCTACTACCATGCTCGCGACAGCGCCGCCGCGAGCCGGATCGCCGGCCTTCTGGAACCTTCGGAGGACGGAAGCCTCGCCGAACCCCGCGACTTCACCGACTACGACCCCAAACCCGAACCGGGAACGATAGAGGTATGGTTCGCCGGCGACGCGCCGGCGGCACGCCCGGTCGCCGCGGCGCCCGCCAACGACACGCCGCGTCAGGCGACCGTCCGCATCTACGAGCCGAGAACGGCGCCCGCCGGCGGCGGCGGCGTCTTTGGGGCCGTGGGCCGGTCGCTCGCGGCTCTGCTGGGCTCTTCCGACGGCCCCGCCGTCTCGGTTCCCACGCGCGGCGCGTCCGGCCCGGCGGGTTCCGGCTATCGGGACGTCGCCGCGCCGTCGGCCCCCGCTTCCTCCGGCGGGAGCGCGGCTCCGGCGCCATCGTCCCCCTCCGCGTCGGGAACGCCTTCGGGCGGGTCCCCCGCGCGGACATCGACGCCCGCCTCGCGAAGCCAGGCGTCCGCGCCGGCGACGCGAGGCGCGACCGCGGTTTCCCCGTCGCGGTCGTCCGGCGCCGCCGATCCGTCGTCACCCTCCCGCTCGGAGCCGACGGGTTCCGCCGGCCAGGCCTCGACGGGCGGAACGGGCGGAGCCTCCACCGCGTCCTCCCCAGACGGGAGCGCCGGCGGCGGGACGGCAGCCGGGAGCGGAGGCGGCGGAAAGTCGGAGAGCGCCGGCGGCAGGAGCTCGAAGAGTTCCGGCGGCGGCAAGTCCAAGGACTCGAAGAGCGGCGGCGGAAGATCCAAGGAGTCGAAGAGCTCCGGCGGCGGAAAGTCCAAGGACTCCAAGAGCTCCGGCGGCGGAAAATCGGGCTCCAAAGGCGGCGGGAACGGCAAGGGCGGAGGCAGGTCCGGCGGCAAGGGCAAATAGCCGGACGACCCGCGCGCCCCCGCGACGCCGCCACTTGACCCCCCGCGCGAAACCGCAGCATATCCGCGCCCATGACCGACATCTCGCGCATCCGCAACTTCTCCATCGTGGCCCATATCGACCACGGCAAATCGACGCTCGCCGACCGGCTGATCCAGTCGACCGGCACCGTCGCCGACCGCGATCTCAAGGAGCAGATGCTCGACTCGATGGACATCGAGCGCGAGCGCGGCATCACCATCAAGGCCCAGACCGTCCGCCTCGAATACAAGGCCCGCGACGGCGAGACCTACATCCTCAACCTCATCGACACCCCCGGCCACGTCGACTTCGCCTACGAGGTCTCCCGCTCGATGCGCGCCGTCGAGGGCTCGCTCCTCGTGGTCGACGCGTGCCAGGGCGTCGAGGCCCAGACGCTCGCCAACGTCTACCAGGCCATCGACGCCGGCCACGAGATCGTGCCGGTCCTCAACAAGATCGACCTGCCCGCCGCCGAACCCGACCGCGTCATCGAACAGATCGAGGACGTCATCGGCATCGAGGCCCACGACGCCGTGCGCATCTCCGCCAAGACCGGCCTCGGCATCCCCGACGTGCTCGAGGCCGTCGTCACCCGCCTGCCCGCCCCCAAGGGCGACCGCGACGCGCCGCTCAAGGCGATGCTGGTCGACAGCTGGTACGACGCCTATCTCGGCGTCGTCGTGCTCGTGCGCGTCTTCGACGGCATCCTGCGCAAGGGCGACCGCATCCGCATGATGCAGACCGGCGCGCTCTATCCCGTCGACCGCGTCGGCTTCTTCCGCCCCGGAATGCTGCCCGCCGACACGATCGAACCCGGCGAGATCGGCTTCCTCACCGCTTCGATCAAACAGGTCCGCGACACCCGCGTCGGCGACACCATCACCACCGAGCGCAAGGGCTGCGAGAAGGCCCTGCCCGGCTTCAAACCGGCGCAGCCCGTGGTGTTCTGCGGCCTCTTCCCCGTCGACGCCGCCGATTTCGAGGACCTGCGCGACGCCATCGAGAAACTCCAGCTCAACGACGCCAGCTTCTCGTCCGAGATGGAGACCTCCGCCGCCCTCGGCTTCGGCTTCCGCTGCGGCTTCCTCGGCCTGCTGCATCTCGAGGTGATCCGCGACCGGCTCGAACGCGAATACGACATCGACCTGATCACCACCGCGCCCAGCGTGATCTACCGCGTCTACAAGACCGACGGCGAGATGCTGGAGCTTCACAACCCCGCCGACATGCCCGACCCGGTCCGCGTCGACCACATCGAGGAGCCGCGCATCAAGGCGACGATCCTCGTCCCCGACGAATACCTCGGCGACGTCCTGAAACTCTGCCAGGACCGCCGCGGCGTCCAGCTCGACCTCACCTATGCCGGCCAGCGCGCGATGGTCGTCTACGACCTGCCGCTCAACGAGGTCGTCTTCGACTTCTACGACCGCCTGAAATCCGTGACCAAGGGCTACGCCAGCTTCGACTACCCGGTCACCGGCTACCAGGAGGACGATCTGGTCAAGATGCAGATCCTCGTCAACGACGAGCCGGTCGACGCGCTCTCGACCATGGTCCACCGCGCCCGCGCCGACGCCCGCGGCCGCTCGATGGTGGAGAAGCTGAAGGAGCTGATCCCCCAGCACATGTTCAAGATCCCCATCCAGGCCGCCATCGGCGGCCGCATCATCGCCCGCGAGACCCTCTCGGCGCTGCGCAAGGACGTCACCGCCAAATGCTACGGCGGCGACGCCACCCGCAAACGCAAGCTTCTCGACAAGCAGAAGGCCGGCAAGAAACGGATGCGCCAGTTCGGCAAGGTCGACATCCCGCAGGAGGCGTTCATCTCGGCG
>CAWCUP010000022.1:0-17118 GCA_963798765.1 uncultured Alphaproteobacteria bacterium
CCAGTCGCAGGCCGGTTTTCTTTAGGATGCGGGTTGAATAGAGCACGTCGCCCGACCGGCAGGCCGGACCGAGAAGCGCCGCGATCTCCGCGCGCTTCTCCTCGACCTCCGCGCGGTCGGCGCCATGCGCCATCGCGAAAAGGTTGTACGGCCAGTCGGGCAGAGCCCTCGGGCGCAGATAGGCGTGGCTGACGAAATCGAGCGCGCCGACCAACGTTCCGAGTCGCGACGCCTCGGCGTCGTCCACGTCCCAGACCGTCATGCCGTTGGCGGCCATGCCGAGCGCGTAATGGTTGGGCGCCGCCGCGATCCGACGCACGATCCCGCGCGCCTGCATCGACGCGAGCCGCGCGATGATCTCGCCTCTCGGCCAGCCCCGATCTGCTCGGCCACGGCCGCGTAGGGCCGGGCGACGGATCGGCAGACCCGCCTGGGTCGCGGCGATGATGCGGCGGTCGATGGCGTCGATGCTCATGCCGCCACCCGGAAACCGATGAAGAACTCCTCCAGCTTGGGGAAGCGCAGAACGGCCAGGCCCGTGGCGCGCTCGATCTCGATCGCCGCCGCCTCGATGCCCTCGGGCGTCTCGGTCGCCAGGACGAACCACATGTTGAGCTTGTGCGCGCGCGCGTAATTGTGGGCGACCTGCGGAAGGACGTTCACCTGTTCCGCGACCGCGTCGAACCGGTCCTCCGGCACCGCCATCGCGCAGAGACAGAACGCGCCGCCCAGAGCGGCCGCGTCGTAGAACGGACCGAACCGCGTGATCGCTCCGGTTTCGCGAAGCCGAGCGACGCGCGCCAGAAGGTCGTCCACCTCAAGCCCGAGTTCGGCCGCGATGCCCGCGAACGGCTCGGACACCAGCGGCAGGCCATCCTGGAGCCTGTTGATGATCGCGCGGTCGAGCGTGTCGAGGTCGACGGGTTTCTGTCTCATGCGGCTGCGCCCTCCTTGACGGCGACGAGCGCGCCTTTCTGTTTGAAACACCGCAAGCTGAACAGGATCCGGCGCGGCAGACCCGCGAGATCGGCGGCGGCCTCCGCGCGTTGAAGCGTGGCCAGAGCCTCGTCGCGGCTGCGGGCGTGGATCATGCAATAGAGGTTGTAGGGCCAGAACCTGGCCGCCGGGCGGCGTTGATAGCAGAGCGTCACCCCCCGCTCGGCGCGCAGGATCTCGCCCGCCGCGACGATGCGATCCTCTGGCACCTCCCAGACCACCATCGCGTTGGACGTCCAGCCAAGCGACCGGTGGCGGACGATCACGCCGAGGCGTCCGATCAGGCCCGCGTCGAGAAGGGCGCCAATCCGGCCGATGATGTCGTCCTCGTAGCGGCCGAGGGACTGCGCCAAGGCGTCATAGGGCCGCGCTGTCACCTCCAGGCCCTCGGACAGAGCCTGAAGGATCGCGCGGTCGCCGTCGACCAGCGCGCGCATATTCGCTTCCCGCGCCAATGGCGTGGGTGCGGCGACGTCCAGCCCGAACCCCAGATCGACATTAAAGGCCCGCACCAGTGGAAGATCGAGCACTTCGAGGCCCGTGCGTCGCCGCACGGCCTCCAGGGTCGCGTCCACATGCGCGCGGTCCGGCCCGGTGGCAACGAACCAGATGTTCCAGGCGTTCTCGCGCAGATACGAATGGTTCACGCCGTCGAGCCCGCCGATCGCCGCCGCGACGTCCTCGATGCGACCGTCGGGGGCAGCCACGGCGGCGAGCGTGCTCGCCCCGGCGGTGTTCGGCCGGCAGGTACCGCCGACGCGACTGATCTTTCCGGCCTCGCGCAGCCGCTTCAGCCGCGAGATCACCTCGTCCTCTCGCAGGCCGAGCGCGCGCGCGATCACCGCGAACGGCCGTGGGACGAGGGGCAGATCGCGCTGCCATCCGTCCATCAGCTTCCGGTCGATATCCGGTGAAACGATGTCCATGGTCACAGCCCCGTCCGATGCGCCCGCGCGGTGAAAAAGATGCCCGAGGGCGTCTGCGCCGGGATCTCGGCCAGCTTCTCGAAGGTCGCGGTGTCGTAGACGTCGATCCGGTTCGCGTCGCGCACCGAGACCCAGACCTCGTGCCCGCGCGGCGTGAATTCCATGTGCAGGACGGCGGGGCCGGGCTTCAGCTCTTGTACGATCTCGCCCGAAAGCGTGTCGAGCACCTGAACAGTGTCGTTGTCGGGATGGGCGAAGTTCACCCAGACCCGCCGCCCCCCCGGCTGCGCGACCGCGAAGACCGGCTGGCCGTGCACCGCCGTGCGGCCGACCTCCTCAAGGCTCCGCGCGTCCATCCAGAGCACCTCGTGCCGTCCGATGGCGGGCAGGGCGAAGCGGTCGCCCGCCAGAGCCCAGCCTTCGAGATGCGGCATCTTGTAGACCGGCAGCGCCGGGTCGCCCTTGGCGTAGCCGTCGAGGATGCGCCGCGCGGACGGCGCCTCGTCCCAGAGGTCGATCACGCTCAGGCCGTCCTCGCCGAACAGCCCCGCGACGTAGGTCCGTCCGTCACCGGTGATCAGCGCGTCGTAGGGATTAGCGCCGACGTCCTCGATCCGCGTGATCTCCGGCTCCGCGCCGCCGGAGAAATCCGCGATCCACGTCTCGCCTGCGTCCCAGAGCGAGAACACGAACCGACGTCCGGGCGCGTCGACCAGGCCGACGGTTTTCGCTCCGGTCGGAATGTCCGCGACCGGCTCCAGGGTCTCCGCGTCGAAGACACGGACCCCGCCCGGTTCGTAATTCGAGACCGCGACCAGCGTCCCGTCATCCGAGATCGCCCCGCCGATGGAGTTTCCGGCCTGCATCACGCGTCCCGCGATCGTCCCGGACACGATGTCGACCTTCGTCAGCCCGCCATCGCGCCCGAAAACGTAGGCGAACCGCTCGTCGGGCGAGAACACCACCGAAGCGTGCGACAGGTCGCCGAGTCCCTCGACCCGTCCGATGGCCGCGCGGTCCGACTGGTCGACCAGAAGAAGCGCGCCCGAGGCCCTTTCGACGACGACGCCCAGGTCGCCTGTCGCGCGGATGTCGTCGGCGAGGGCGGGGGCCGCAATGAGGGCGGCCAGAGCGAAAGCCCGGATCATTCCACGTCCCCTTCCAGAAGATACTCCGCGATCCAGGCGGCGTCCGCCTCCGAGATCAGCGGCCGCCACGGCGGCATGGGCGTCCCGGGGCGGCCGTCGAGAATGACCTGGGCCAGCACGTCGGGCGGCGTTCCGCGCAGCGCCCCGGCGCGGATGTCCGGACCGAGTCCCCCCGCCAGCGTCAGCCCGTGACACGAGCCGCAATCCTGGCGAACCAGGTTTTCGAGCGACGCCGCGCGTCCGGGTCCGACCCCGCCCGCGAGCCCCGACGCCGCCGCCAGCAGCAGAATTCCCGCGACCGGATCAGGCATCGACGGAAGCGCGCCGCCGGGCGCGAGACACGACGTCCCGCGCCGCGCCGGGCAGGTGAAGATCGACCACCCTTCCGACGATGAACAGGATCGGCGCCGCGAGATCCGCCTCCGCCGCGTCGCGCGCGATGGAGTCGAGCCGCGAGACCAGACGTTCCTCTCGCGGCGTCGTCGCCGCCGAGACCGCCATGACCGGCAGATCCGCTGGCATCCCCCGCGCGATCAGGCTGGACGAGATCTCCGCCATGTTGGCCGCGCCCATGTAAACCACCAGCGTCGTCTCGGGATCGGCGAGGCCGGCCCAGTCGAGATCGAGCGGCTCGTCCGCCTTGCAGTGCCCGGTGACGTAGCGCAACCCCGTGACCATGCCGCGCTGCGTCAGCGGCACGCGCGCCGAGGCGGACGCGGCCTGGGCCGCGGTGATGCCGGGCACCACGTCGATCTCGACGCCGGCCGCGCGCAGCGCCTGCATCTCCTCGCCGCCGCGGCCGAAGATGAACGGGTCGCCGCCTTTGAGCCGCACGACGTGATGCCCTTCGAGCGCCAGGCCGACGAGGATCGCGTTGATGTCCTCCTGCGGGACCGGATGACGGCGCGGCGTCTTGCCGACGTCGATCCGCCGCGCGTCGCGCGGGACCAGCGCCATGATCTCGGGCGAGACCAGCCGGTCGTGCACGACGATCGCGGCGTCGCGGATGATCCGGTGCGCCCTGACCGTCAGCAGATCAGGGTCGCCCGGACCGGCGCCGACGAGCGTGACCCGTCCCGTCATGGTGATGTGGTCCTTCATCGCGCGCCCTTCGTGTTTCCTGCGCGGGGAAGGGGCGCGGACGCCCCTTCCGCAGTCTCGCGCGGCGACGTCAGTAGACGTCGGCGCGGGTGTTGTAGACGTTGAACTTGCCCGTCGGCGTGATCAGGCGCGGGTCCTTGATCACGTGCTTGAGCTCCAGCGTCCTGTCGTCGACCACGACGATGGCCAATTCCTGCTCCTTGCCGTTCCAGACCGAGAACCAGATCTCGGTTCCCTGCTGGTTGAACTCGCCTTGCACGACGCGGGGCTGGCCCTCGGCGATGCCCGCCCATTCGCCGATCGGAAGGACCTGGTACTCGGGCTCCTCCTGGTCGAGCTCGGAGATGGTGAACACGGCGATGGAAGACGAGGTCTCGGCGTCCGGGTTCAGCGGAGCGTCGACGTAGAGGTGGTCGGAGTCCGGATGGCTCTTGACGAACAGCGAGCCGCCGCCGAGGCCGTAGAGGGTCTGGACCACGTGCCACGCCTGGTCGGGATGTCCCTCGGGGTCGGTCCCGATCAGCGCGATGCTGTCGTCGCCCAGGTGCGAGGTCACCCAGACCGGCCCGAAGGTCGGATGCATCAGGTTCGCGCCCCGGCCCGGATGCGGCGTCTGTCCGCCGGTCTCCACGATCGCCGCCAGCGTGCCCTCCTTGGTGTCGACGACCGCCACCTTGCCGCGCGCGTTCGCCGCGACGAGGAAGTAGCGCTTGCTCGAGTCGAGCCCGCCGTCATGCAGGAAGCGCTCGGCCTCGATCTCGGTGGTCTTGAGGTTCTGGATGTCGGTGTAGTCCACCAGCAGGATCTTGCCGGTCTCCTTCACGTTGACGATGAATTCCGGCCGGTAGTGCGACGACAGGA
This sequence comes from uncultured Alphaproteobacteria bacterium, assembly GCA_963798765.1. Taxonomy (GTDB): domain Bacteria; phylum Pseudomonadota; class Alphaproteobacteria; order Rhodobacterales; family Rhodobacteraceae; genus Amaricoccus. Next base: position 5,033 of record CAWCUP010000022.1, read on the forward strand.
TCGAGGCGACGCGCGGCTCGGGGTGGTAGGTCTGCTCGTCGTAGATCATCCCCCTCGTGGATTCGATCTTGAGCGGCTCCAGCGTGGCGCCGTCCATGATCACGTATTGCGGCGGCCAGTAGCCTCCGGCGATCACGTACTTGTCCTCGTAGCCTTCGAACTTCGAGGTCTCGACGGAGCGCGCCTCGGAGCCGATCTTGATGGTCGCGACGGTGGTGGGCTCCTCCATCCACAGATCGATCATGTTCAGCGCCGCGTCGCGGCCGATCACGAAGAGATAGCGTCCGGAGGCCGAGATGCGGCTGATGTGGACCGCGTAGCCGGTCTCGAGGATCTTGCGGATCTCGTAGGTGTCGCCGTCGATCAGCGCCACCTGGCCCGCATCGCGCAGCGTCACCGAGAAAAGGTTGTCGAGCTTCAGGTCGTTCATCTGCTCGGTCGGCCGGTTCTCCGGCGCAACGATCAGGTTCCAGCTCGCGCGCATCTTGTCCATGCCGAATTCCGGCGGCTGCGGCGGATCGATCAGCACGTAGCGCGCCATCAGATCGACCTGCGCCTCGGTCAGGTCGCCCGAGGTGCCCCAATTCGGCATGCCCGCGGGCGAGCCGTATGTGATGAAGTCCCTGAGATAGTCGTAGCCGAGTTCGCGGGTGATGTCGGGCGTCAGCGGCTTGCCGGTCGCGCCCTTGCGCAGCACGCCGTGGCAGCCGGCGCAGCGCTGGAAATAGATGTTCGCGGCCTCGTTGAACTCCGCCTCGCTGATCACCGGATCGTCGGGCTTGAGGCCGGGGATCTCGAGATCGAGATCGGCGAGGCTGTCGGCGCTGTAGGTGTACTTGTCCTCGGGGCTGTCCCCGTGACCTTCGGGCGCGTCCTGCGCCGTCGCCGCGAACGCCAGCGGCAACGCTGCGCCCGCCAGCAAGGCGATTCTGCGGGCCGTGCGGAAACTGCTCATTCGGTCTCTCCCTATCGATGTGACCCCGACAGTTGCGCAGGCGACGCCTTCGGCTTCCTTGACTTTCGTTAAGGCCCGCGACCGAAGGGCCTGCGACGGTCGCCCCCGGCATCTGGAGCGGTGAATGCGGCGTCTTTCTGCGATGATCCTTTGCGTGATGGTCTGTCTCGCGGCGCCGACACGCGCGGCCGAGGGCGACCCCGCGTCCGGCTCCGCCGTCGCGCCCGCGATCCCCGATCCGGCGGTCGCCGCACGCATCTTCGGATCCGACGGCCCGTTCGTCATCGAGAGGATCGGCGAATCGCCGCCCGGCTGGCGCGTGACCGGTCCCGACGGCCTCGCGGGTCATGTCGCGTCGACCTGGGAGGTCGCGGCCTCGACGGGGTATTCCGGCCGGCCTATCGACATCCTGGTCGGCGTCACGCCCGACGCGCGCGTCGCCGGGGCGGAACTGATGCGCCACGACGAGCCCGTCCTGACGCTCGGCATCTCCACCCGGGACATAGCCGCCTATGTCGACGCCTTCGCGGGTCTCGACCTGACCCGTGAACAGGTGACGGCGTTCGGCGCGCGCACCGACCTGCCGGACGTGATCTCGGGGGCGACCGTCTCGACCGGCGTCATCCGCGATTCGATCCTGCGCACCGCCCGCACCCTCGCCATCGGGCGCGGCCTCGTCGGCGGGGCCGGGAAGGGGGTCGACCGCGTAACCTTCACGCCCGCGACCTGGGCCGATCTCGCCGCAGAGGACGCCATCGGCCAAGTCGACCGCCCCGATGGCCGAGGCACGAGAGGCGTTGGCCGGGGCCGTCGTCCCGCTGCCCGAGACCGGCGATTTCCTCGATCTCTGGATCGCGGTTCTGGACCCGCCGACCATCGGCCGGAACCTGCTCGGCCCGCAGCCTTTCAACCGCGCGCTCGCGGCGCTCGGCGCCGGCGATTCCGCGCTTTTCGTCGCGTCGAGCGGTCTGCATTCGCATCGCGGGATCGCCTGGCGCAAGACCGGCGTTTTCGACCGGATCGAGGTGATCCAAGGCGCGGAGACATTCTCGCCGACCGCCGACGACTACATCCGGATCGACCGGCTCGCGGCGGCCGACGCGCCCGAATTCAAGGAGATGAGCGTCTTCCGCCTGCCCGGGGACCGGTTCGAACCGACGGCGCCGTTCCGGGTCGAAGTCACCGCGACGCGGCCCACGCCGGACGGCGTGGCGTCGTTCACAGTTCCGCTCGACTACACGCTGCCCGCCCGGTTCACGCTCGCCTCGGAGCTTCCGGAGACCCCGCCCCTCTGGAAGTCCGCCTGGACCGCAAAACGGCCGTCGATCATCGGCGTCGTGCTGATGCTGTCCACGCTCACCGGCATCATGTTCGTCCAGGAGAGCTTCGTGAAGCGTCCCCGCCTGTGGCTCTGGGGCCGATACTCGTTCCTGACCGTCACGCTGGTCTGGCTCGGCTGGATCGCCGGCGGCCAGCTCTCGGTGGTCCAGGTCGTGGCGTTCGCGCATTCGCTGCTGACGGGCTTCCGCTGGGAAACCTTCCTGATCGAGCCGGTGATCTTCCTGCTCTGGGGCGGCGTGGCGCTGGGCATGCTTTTCTGGGGCCGGGGCGTGTTCTGCGGCTGGCTCTGCCCCTTCGGCGCGCTTCAGGAACTGTCGAACGCGGCGGCTCAGAGGCTCGGCGTCCCGCAGATCGCCGTGCCTTTCGTCCTGCACGAACGCCTCTGGGTCATCAAATACACCCTCTTCGTGGCGATCCTCGGCCTGTCGTTCTATTCGATGCGCCAGGCGCTGATCCTGGCCGAGGTCGAGCCGTTCAAGACCGCGATCACCATGCATTTCCTGCGCGCCTGGCCCTTCGTGCTCTTCGCCGTCGCGCTGCTGACCGCCGGTCTCTTCATCGAGAGGTTCTACTGCCGCTACATCTGTCCGCTGGGGGCGGCGCTGGCGATCCCCGCCAAACTCAAGATCTTCGACTGGCTGCGCCGCCGTCCGCAATGCGGTCGCGAATGCCGGCTCTGCGAGACGAGATGCACCGTCGGCGCCATCGACCCGCTCGGCCGGATCAATCCCAACGAATGCGTGCTCTGTCTGCGCTGCCAGGTGATCTATCACGACCCCGCCACCTGCACCGTCCTCAAGGCGCGGGCCAACCGCGCGGCGCGCGCGCCGCAGGGAGCTTCCGCATGACCCTTTCCCGCCGCAGGTTTCTCGTCTTCGCCGCCGCCGCGACGGCCCTCGGCTCGCTTTCGCGCGCCGAGACCTACGAATGGCGCGGCGACGCGCTCGGCGGCGAGGCCCGCATCCGCCTCGCCGGCCCCCGCGACCTGGTCGAGGCGGCGGTGTCCGACGCCGCCGCCGAGATCGACCGCCTCGAGGCGATCTTCAGCCTCCACCGTCCCGGCTCGCAATTGAGCCGCCTCAACCGCGACGGGCGCCTCGACGCGCCCGCCCGCGACCTCGTCACGGCCCTCGATCGCGCCGCGACGTGGAAAACCCGCACCGAAGGCGCCTTCGACCCGGCGATCCAGCCTCTCTGGCTCGCGCACGCGCGCGGCCTCCCCGCGCCGCGCCTCCCGGACGCCGCGGCGCGCGTCCTCCCCGGCCGCGTCATCCTGCCGCCCGGCGCCGCGCTCACCCTCAACGGCATCGCCCAGGGACTGATCGCCGACCGCGTCGCCGACCTCCTGACGCGCCGCGGCTTCGCCTCTCCCGTCATCGACACCGGCGAGACCCGGCTTCCCGGCGCCGCCCGCCGACGCGTCGCCCTGCCGTATGGCGACCCGCTCCTGCTCGCCGGCTGCGCCGTCTCGACCAGCGAGCCCGGCGCGCTGCGCCTGACCTCCGGGGGCGGCCACATCCTCGACCCGCGCACCGGCGCCGCGCCGGAGATCTGGCGCGCCGTTACCGTGGTCGCCAATTCAGCGACGGACGCCGACGCCCTCTCCACCGCCTTCGCCGTCTCGACCCCCGAACGCGTCGGCGACCTCGTGCCCGCCGACACCCTCGTCATCGCCACGGACGCGCGGGGCCGGACCCGGCGCTTCGGACGCGCGGCCAGGGGCGTCGTGACATGACCCCGCCGACAATCCTCACCGCCGGCTTCCGCGTGTTCTTCCTCGCGGCCGCGTTCCACGCCATCGCCGCGATGGCGGTCTGGCTCGGCTGGCTCGGGGTCGCCGCGGCCGGCGGTACGGTCGCCTGGACCCCATTCGACGCCGCGCCGCAGATCTGGCACGCGCACGAGATGATCTTCGGCTTCGCGACCGCCGCGATCGCCGGGTTCATCCTGACCGCCGTGCCGAACTGGACCGGCGCGCCCCCCGCCGGAGCCGCGCTCGTCACCGCCGCGGCCGCGCTCTGGCTGGCCGGACGGGTCGCGGTCTTCCTCTCCGCCGCTCTGCCCGCGGCGCTCGTGGCGGCCGTCGACCTCGCCTTCCTCCCCTTTCTGGCCGCCATCGCGCTCGTCCAACTCGCCCGCAGACCGAAACCCGCGAACCTCATGGTCGTAGCGCTGCTGGCCCTGCTCTGGTCCGGCGACCTCCTCGTCCATCTCGACCTCGCGGGCATGGCCGCCGGCGACGCGGAGCGCGGGCTGCGCGCGGGACTGCTGACGGTCGCGGCGCTCGTCGCGATCATCGGGGGCAGGGTGACGCCCGCCTTCACTCGCAACGCGCTCGCCCCGGAGCCCGTCCCGCCCACGCCCGGCCCGCTGAACGCCGCGACCATCGCCGCCGCCATCGCCCTTCCGGTCCTGATCCTCGCGGACGCCTCCGCGGCCCTGATCGGCTCGACCGCGCTCGTCGCCGGCGCCGCCCAGGCCCTGCGCCTCGCCGGCTGGCGCGGCCTGCGCACGCTGCGACGCCCGATCCTCTGGAGCCTGCATCTGCCCCAGGCCATGCTCGCGCTCGGCTGGGTCGCGTTAGGCCTCGCCGGCCTTCGACGCTTTCGACGGCGTCGCGGCGCTTCATCTGATCGGCATCGGCGCGGCGGGCGGCATGATCCTCGCCATGATGGGCCGCGCCGGGCTCGGCCATTCCGGACGGCCGCTGGTTTTCGGTTCCGGCATGGCGACGGCCTGCGCCCTGATCCCGGCCGCCGCGCTCCTGCGGGCGGTTGGCCCTTTCGCCGGCGCCACCCTATATTGGAACGCAGTGATCGCCGCAGGCGTTCTCTGGTGCGTGGCATTCGGCGTCTTCGTCGCGTGCCTATGGACCCCGCTGACGACCCCGAGGAGCTTGAAGGCTCCAGAAACCTCGACACCACTGAAAGGAACGACATGAGACCCAAGGCAGCACTCTTCGCCGCCCTTTTCGCCATCGCCGCCGCCCCGGCCTTCGCCCAGGGCGACCCCGCCGCCGGCGAGAAGGTCTTCAACAAGTGCAAGGCGTGCCACATGGTCGGCCCGGACGCGAAGAACCGCGTCGGACCGGCCCTCACAGGGGTCGTCGGAGCCGAGATCGCCCATGTGGACGATTACAAGTACTCCGACAACTTCATGGAGCTGAAGGCCGAAGGCTACACCTGGACGCCCGAGAACCTCTCAGCCTATCTGGCCGATCCCAAGGCGGTCGCGCCCAAAGGCAAGATGAGCTTCGCGGGTCTGCGCAAGCAGGAGGACATCGACAACGTCATCGCCTATCTCGATTCCTTCCAGTAAGTTGCGCGGCGTCGTCCCGGTCCGGCCGGGGCGGCGCCTTCAGCCCGCCATCCTCCAGGAATCGGCCCGGTCGCTCTCGGCGTAACGCCGGAGCCTGTGGACATCCGGAATGGTGGCCACGCCGCCCGCGACGGCGACCCCGACCTCCTTCAGCCTGCCGATCGCCCGTGACAGGCTCTCCGGCTGCATCCCGAGCTGTCCGGCGATCACCAGCTTCTCGAACGGCAGCCTGACGCGGCACGGCCCCCGCTCGACCGGGCTGAGCTCGAGAAGGAACGCCGCCAGCCTCTGCGCCGCCGAACGCGTCTTGAGATGTTCGATCTGCACGACCATCGAGCGCATGTTCCTGTCCACGAGGCCCATGACCGACCCCATCACGTCCAGCCGGCTGAACATGAGTTCGCGCAGGATCGCCGCGCGGATCACGACGACCGAGCAGTCCGTGACCGCCTCGGCGGACACCGCCAGCGGGCTACGCCCGAGCACCGCCGTCTCGCCGAAACTTCCACCCGTCGTCACGCACGCGATGATCGCCTCGCTCCCCGTTTCCGACATCCGCGTGACCTTGATCCAGCCGTCCATCGCCACGAACACCAACTCGTTCTCGTCGCCCTGGCACGCGATCATCTGGCCGCGGGCGTACCTGCGAACCGACGCGCGCGACATGATCGGCGCGGCGACGTCGTGGGGCAGAAAAGCGAGGACGTTCTCGCCGCCAGCCGCGGCGGGTTTCGGTCTGGTCATGCGGGGAGTTCCATCAGACGTTTCAGGCGATTTTCCCACGCTTTGCATTTCTCGCCAAGCGAGTACTTGCGCCAGATCAATTCACGAATCGCGATGGCTCGCGACCTCGTCCGGCACGCCGCTTTGGCGCCCTGATTTCCGCAGCTTCCGGCCCGCTCGCTTGACTTTCGTTAAGGTTCGGGCCGGCCCGTCGGCGCAGTGTCGGCGCGTCAATCGGGTCCACGAGAAGGGGAGCGCAATGCGCGAAGTCCTGACCAAATCCATGGCGCGCAACATCTTCTACGGTGGCTCGCTCTTTTTCATACTGATCTTCGTCGGCCTCTCGGTGCACAGCCACTACTACATCGTCAACGTCTCGACCGACCGGGCGGCGCTCACCCCGAGCGTCGCGGCGGGCAAGCACCTGTGGGAACGCAAGGCCTGCATCAACTGCCATTCGATTCTCGGCGAAGGCGCCTACTTCGCGCCGGAGCTCGGCAACGTGATGACCCGCTGGGGCGTCGCGGACGATCCCGAGGCCGCGTTCGAGGTGACCAAGGGCTGGATCGAGGCGCAGCCGTCGGGGATCGAGGGCCGCCGCCAGATGCCCCGGTTCTTCCTGACCGACGAGGAGATCCGCAACCTGACCGACTTCCTGCTGTGGACGAACAAGATCCGCACCCAGGACTGGCCGCCGAACGAAGCCGGCTGAGGAGACAGCAAATGAAATACGAAACCCAATCCATCGCGAAGATCTACTTCATGGCGGCGATGGCGCTCTTCGCGGTCCAGGTGTCGGGCGGTCTGCTCGCCGGCTGGGTCTACGTCGCGCCCAACACGCTGTCCGAACTGGTCCCGTTCAACGTCATCCGGATGCTCCACACCAACAGCCTGGTCGTGTGGCTGCTGCTCGGCTTCTTCGGCGCGGCGTACTTCATCGTTCCGGAGGAGGCGGAGAACGAGACCTACTCGCCGACGCTCGCCTACATACAGCTCGCGATCCTGATCGTGGGCACCCTCGGCGCCGTGACAACCTATCTCTTCAACTTCCGGGAAGGGGATTACCTGTTCGGAACGCAGGGACGCGAGTTCCTCGAACAGCCGACCTGGGTCAAGATCGGCATCGTCGTGGCGGCGCTGATCTTCCTGTTCAACATCTCGATGACCGTGCTCAAGGGCCGCAAGACCGCGATCTCCAACGTGCTCCTGCTCGGCCTCTGGGGGCTCGCGCTCCTGTTTCTCTTCGCCTTCTACAACCCGGCCAACCTCTCGCTCGACAAGCAGTACTGGTGGTACGTGATCCATCTCTGGGTCGAAGGCGTGTGGGAGCTGATCATGGCCTCGATCCTCGCCTTCCTGATGCTCAAGCTCACGGGCGTGGACCGCGAGGTCGTCGAGAAATGGCTCTACGTCATCGTCGCCACCGCTCTCTTCTCGGGCATCCTCGGAACCGGCCACCATTATTACTGGATCGGCACGCCGGGCTATTGGCAGTGGATCGGCTCGATCTTCTCCTCGCTCGAGATCGTCCCGTTCTTCGCTATGATGTCCTTCGCCTTCGTGATGGTCTGGAAGGGCCGGCGGGACCACCCGAACAAGGCCGCGCTCCTCTGGTCGCTGGGCTGCGCCACGCTCGCCTTCTTCGGCGCGGGGGTCTGGGGCTTCCTGCACACGCTGCACGGGGTGAACTACTACAGCCACGGCACGCAGATCACGGCGGCGCACGCGCATCTCGCCTTCTACGGCGCCTATGTCTGCCTCAACTGCGCGATCTTCACCTACGCCATGCCGATCCTGCTCGGACGCGATCCCTACAACCAGGTTCTCAACATGGCCTCGTTCTGGCTCATGTCGGGAGGCGTGGTGTTCATGACCTTCACGCTGACCTTCGCGGGCACGGTGCAGACGCATCTCCAGCGGGTCCTGGGCATGAACTACATGGACGTCCAGGACCAGCTCGGGATCTTCTACTGGATGCGCTTCGGCGCCGGCGTCGTGGTGGTGATCGGCGCGCTGGTCTTCATCTACTCGGTGCTGGTGCCGCGCCGCGAGATCATCTCGCACGACGCCACGGTCGCGGCGGAGTGATCCCGATGGACGGACGTATCGACACGGAGGGGGCCTCGGCCCCCTTCTACCTGCCCCAGGGCGACGAATGCGACGTCTTCGACGCCGCCGCCCGCGCCTCGCTGCCGCTCCTGCTCAAGGGTCCGACCGGCTGCGGCAAGACGCGCTTCGTGGCGCACATGGCCGCCCGGCTCGGCCGCCCGCTCCACACCGTCGCCTGCCACGACGACCTCTCCGCCGCCGACCTGATCGGCCGCTACCTGCTCAAGGGCGGCGAGACCGTCTGGATCGACGGGCCGCTCACCCGCGCCGTGCGCGAGGGCGCCATCTGCTATCTCGACGAGGTGGTCGAGGCCCGCAAGGACGTGACCGTGGTCCTCCATCCGCTCACCGACGACCGGCGCATCCTGCCCATCGACCGGACCGGGGAGACGCTGGAGGCCGCGCCGGGCTTCATGCTCGTCGCCTCCTACAACCCCGGCTACCAGAACATCCTCAAAAGCCTCAAGCCTTCCACGCGCCAGCGCTTCCTCTCCGTCGAGTTCGACTTCCCCGCCCCGGCGCGCGAAGCCGAGATCGTCGCCACCGAAAGCGGTCTGTCCGAGCCACGCGTCGTCGCCCTCGTGCGCCTTGCCGGAAAATTGCGCGCCCTCAAGGGCCAGGACATCGAGGAGGGCGTATCGACCCGGCTCGTCGTCTACGCCGCCACGCTGATAGCCGACGGCATGCCGATGGAGCGCGCCATCCGCGCCGCGATGATCGAGCCGCTGACCGACGACGAGGATGTCCGCCGCGGTCTCCTGGACCTCGTCACCGCCGTCATCGGCTGACGGCGTCATGAGCGTCCTCGACTTCGAGCCGTGGGAGCCGGAAGAGACCGTCGGCAAACTCTGGCACTCCTTCGCCAGCCGCCTTGACGTCGCCCCCGCGCTCCACGAGGACGCGGGCGTCGCGCTCGACGAGGTGGCGGGGCGCGTGTCCGTCCTCTTTCGCGGCCTCGGCGGCGGCGCCTCCGTCGAGATCCGCGCCGCGGCTCCGGAGGCCGTCGCCCACCGTCTCTCGTTCCGCCGGCGGCTCGGCGCCGTCGCCGAACGCGCCCCCCGCGCCTCCTTCGACGGCGGAATCCTGCGCCTGCCGCCCGAGATCGCCGCTTTCCCGGACCGCAGCATCAACGCCGCGCTCTACCTCTGGCTCGCCGCCGCCGCCGCCCATTCCGCGCCGTCCGAACCCGATCCCGATCCCCTGCGGGCCGACCTCGCCACAATCGCCGCCGCCGGGGCGATGACCCGCTCCACGCTCGACGCCGCGCCCGGCCTGCGCGGCCTCCACGAAGGCCTCGCCCACGCCGCGCTCGCCCTGCGCCCCGCGCGCCGCCTGCCCCCGCAGGAGGCCGCCATCGAGGCGCTCGTCCGGCACGCGCTGGGCGACCCGACCCCGCTCCCGGACGCCGCCCGCTCCCTGCGCGCCGATCCCGCCGGCCTGACCGCTCCGCGGGACTATCACGCCTTCGAACCCGTGCCGCTCTGGCCGGATCTGCGCGCCGACGTCCACGGCGACGCCGCCACCCACGACGACGAGGATGCCGGAGCCAGCGGCCCGCGGGACGGCGCCCGGGGCACCCGCAAGGCCAGACGACGCCGGACCGACCAGGCCGAGCGCAAGGACAGCCTGATCCTGCACAAGTTCGAAGCGATCCTCAGCTGGGCGGATTTCGTCAACCTCAACCGCCGCGTCGAGGACGACGATCTCGATTCCGCGAAAAAAGCAGCCGACGACGTCGACGAGATCGCGCTGGGCCAGATCACGAAATCCCCCGCGACGCGCCTCAAACTCCACCTCGATCTCGCGCCCTCCGACGTAGACCGCGAGCGTCTGTCCTCCGCGCACACCTATCCCGAATGGGACCACAAGGCCGGAGCGTACCTCCCCGATCATTGCCGCGTGCTCGCCGCCCCCGCCGAGCCCGCGCCCGACGCGGTCATCCACGACCCCGCCGCCCTGCGCCGCATCCGCGCCGTGCGCCGCCGTTTCGAGGCGCTGCGCCCGCGCCGCGTGGTCCTGCCGCGACAGGTCGACGGTGACGAGCTCGATCTCGACGAGATCATCCGGTCATCCGTCGATCTCCGCGCGGCGGGGCAGGGGTCGGACCGCGTCTGGCGCGCGTCCCGCAACGAGGCCCGCGATCTCGCCGTCTCGATCCTGCTCGACGTCTCGCGCTCCACCGAGAGCGCGGTGGGCGACCGCATGGTCATCGACGTGGCGCGCGAGGCCCTGACCGCGTTCGCCTGGGGCCTCCACGCCTGCGGCGACGACTGCGCGATCGACGCCTTCTCCTCGCTCAAACGAGACCGCGTCTATTTCAGCGGCTGCAAGCGCTTCGACGAGCCGATGAGCGCGGCGGTCGAGGCGCGCATCGCCGGCCTGCGCCCCGGCTTCTACACCCGCCTCGGCGCCGCCGTCCGCCACGCCTCCAAGGGTCTCGCCGCGCGCGCCAGCCAGCGCCGCCTGCTCATCGTCATCACCGACGGCAAACCCAACGATCTCGACCATTACGAGGGCCGCCACGGCATCGAGGACAGCCGCATGGCCATCCGCGAGGCCCGCCGCGCCGGCCTTTCGGTCTACGGCATCACCATCGACGCGGAGGCCAAAAGCTGGTTTCCCCGCATCTTCGGCCAGGGCGGCTTCACCCTGATCCCCCACGCCGACCGCCTCACCGGGGCGCTTCCAGGCATCTATCGCCACCTCGTCGGCGAATGACCGCCCCCGATTCCGACGGCGACTCCGTTCTGGACCAGCTCCCCGGCGACCTGATGATGTGGATCCTGATCGCGAGCGAACTCGCGGTTTTCGGCGCCGGTCTCACCGCCTTCCTCGCGATCCGTATCACCGATCCCGCCGGATTCGCCGCCGCCCAGGATCTGCTCCACCGCCCGGCCGGCGCCGTCAACACCATGATCCTCATCACCAGCGGCTTCTTCGCCGCCAGGGCCGTCGCCGCCCGCGCGTCCCAACTCCGCCGCGCCGCCCGCCTCTGGCTCGCCGCCGCCGCCCTCGGCGGCGCCGCCTTCCTCGCCGTCAAAGCCACCGAGTACCGCGACCTGATCGCCGCCGGCATCGGCACGGAGACCCATCCGTTCTTCACCTTCTACTACCTGCTGACCGGCTTCCACGCCGCCCATGTCCTCGCGGGCATCCTCATCCTCGCGCTGATCGCGTGGAAGGACAGCCATCGCAACATGGAGACCGGCGTCGCCTTCTGGCACATGGTCGATCTGGTCTGGGTGCTGCTCTTCCCCGTGATCTACCTGCTGCGATGACCGACCCGCTCACCCGCGCCTGGGTCGCGCTCGTCGCCCTCGGCCTCGCCACCACCGCCATCGCCGCCCTCGGCCCGGAGGCCGGCGCGCCCATCTGGCTCGGCGCCCTCATCCTCGCCATCGCCTTGCTCAAGATGCGCCTGATCCTCACCCGCTACCTCGGCCTCGCCGACGCCCCGTTCTGGCGCCGCGGCTTCGACTTCACTCTGGGCCTCTTCACGCTGCTGCTGCTCGGGCTCTACGCCGCGCCCGCCCTGTCCTGAGTCCGAGCTGTGCCCGTTGTTTCTGTCCCGCTTCGCCAGCGTACGGCCGTCGGGGTAGGGCGGGTCCAAAGCCAGAGGCGTGCCGGTCCTGGCCGACTT
>CAWCUP010000023.1:0-13375 GCA_963798765.1 uncultured Alphaproteobacteria bacterium
AGTCGCGCTGCACGCGCGGCTCTCGGCGCTGCCCGCCACCGCCCTGCGCGGCGAGGTGCTGCCCGAGCGCGTGCCGGCCGAGGGCCTGCTGATCCTGCGCGACGGCGAGCCGGGGGAGCCCGAGGTGACGCTGTCGCCGCTGCGCTACCACTACCAGCACCGCGCCGAGATCGAGGCGGTCGTGCAGGGCGCCGACCGTGACGCCGCCTTCGACACGCTGACCGCCAGCATCGGCGCGGCGCTCGCCGCCGACCGCACGCTGGGCGGGCTCTGCGACTGGGTCGAGGCGGAAGCGCCGCGCCCGGTCGATCTGCCGGTCGAGGGCGCGGCCAGCCTGAAGGCCGCCGTGATCCCGGTGGTGCTGCACTATTCCACGGCCGACCCGCTCGGCCTGATCCCGACAACCCGAGGAGAACACCATGGCACGAGCCCAGGGGGCGCGGGCGCTGATGGCGCTTGCGTTCGAGACGACCTATGGAACGCCGCCCGCCAGCGGCTTCACCCGCATGCCCTTCGCCAGCACCTCGCTCGGCGCGGAGCAGCCGCTGCTGAACTCGGAGCTGCTCGGCTACGGCCGCGATCCGCTGGCGCCGATCAAGGACGCGGTGACGGCCGACGGCGATGTCGTCGTGCCGCTCGACGCCGAGGCCTTCGGCTTCTGGCTGAAGGCGGCCTTCGGCGCGCCGACGACCACGGGCGCGGAAGCCCCGTACAGCCACGAGTTCCAGTCGGGGTCCTGGACGCTGCCCAGCATGTCGATCGAGACCGGCATGCCGGAGGTGCCGCGCTACGCGATGTATTCCGGCTGCGTGCTCGACCAGATCACCTGGCAGATGCAGCGCTCGGGCCTGCTGACCGCGACGGCGCGGCTGGTGGCGCAGGGCGAGACGGTGGGCACGACGACCAGCGCCGGAACACCCGCCGCGCTGGAGCTGAAGCGCTTCGGCCATTTCAACGGGGCGATCACGCGCAACGGCACCGCGCTCGGCAACGTGGTCTCGGCCGAGATCACCTATGCCAACAACCTCGACCGGATCGAGACCATCCGCTCGGACGGCCGCATCGACGGCGCGGACCCGTCCATCGCCGCGCTGACCGGCCGGATCGAGGTGCGCTTCGCCGACCAGACGCTGGTGACGCAGGCGATCAACGGCGAGGCCTGCGAGATGGAATTCGCCTACGTCCTGCCCTCGGGCGAGAGCTTCACCTTCACCGTGCACGCCGTCTACCTGCCGCGCCCGCGCATCGAGATTTCCGGGCCGCAGGGCGTGCAGGCGACCTTCGACTGGCAGGCCGCGCGCGACAGCGTCGTCGGCCGGATGTGCACCGCCACCCTCGTGAACGACGTGGAGACGTATTGATGCTGACGCTCGACCTGACCAACGCGCCGCGCTGGCATGACCTCGCGCCCGGCGTCCGGGTGCAGCTGCGCCCGCTGACCACCGCGCTGATGGTGGCGACGCGCAGCGATCCGGCCGTCGAGGCGGTGCCCGAGGAGGCCTCCGACGAGGAGCGCGCCGTCGCCTTCGCCAAGGCGCTGGCGCGGCGGGCGGTGCTCGCCTGGGAGGGCATCGGCGATGCCGACGGCAACCCCATCGACCCGAGCCCCGAGGCCATCGACGCGCTGCTCGACGTCTGGCCGATCTTCGAGGCCTTCCAGCTGACCTACGTCTCGAAGGGCCTGCTGCTGGAACAGGAAAAAAACGCCTCCGCGCTCTCGCCGAATGGTCCTTCGGCGGGGGCGAGCGATACTGCGAAGCCTGCGCGCAAGCCTGCCCGGACTGCCCGGCGCGGCTGAACCGTCCGGAAACGCCGGAGGGTTGGCAGGTCTGGGACCTCGTCGGCCGCCTCGGCGGCCAGCTGCGCGTGCTGCCCGGCGCGGTGATCGGCTGGGACATGTCGGCGGCGCTGGCGCTCGGTGACGCGCTCGGCGTGCCGCCGCTCGCCATGGCCGAACTGCTGCCCGTCATCGAAGCGGTGATGGTCGCCAAACTCAACGAACAGATGGATCACTCCCATGGCTGAAAAGCGGGTCAGCGTCCGCCTCGCGGCCGTGGGCGGACGGCAGGTGCGCGCCGAGCTGGAAGGCGTCGGCGAGGCCGGGTCGCGCGGCTTCGGACGGCTGAGCCGGGAGATGGAGGCGGCGAACGCCCGGCTCGCGGCCTTCTCGCGGCGGGTGCGGGTGGCGGCCGCCGCCGCCGTGGCCGCCGCCGCCGCCGCTGGCGTGGCGATGATCCGCTCCGGCCTGCAGACGGTCGATGCGCAGGCCAAGCTCGCGCAGTCGCTCGGCACCACCGTCGCCTCGATCCAGACGCTGGAGCGCGCGGGCGAGCTGGCGGGCGTGTCGATGTCCGGCATCGAGCAGGCGACCAAGGATCTGACGCGCCGTCTCAGCCAGGCGGCCGCCGGGACCGGCCCCGCCGCCGACGCGCTGGACCGGCTGGGGCTTTCGGCCAACGAGCTGATCGCCCTGCCGCTGGACCAGCGCGTCGGCGCGATCAACGCCGCCATCGAGAGCTTCGTGCCCGCCGCCGAACGCGCGGCCGTCGCGGGCCAGCTCTTCGGCGAGGAAGGCTCCATCGCCATGTCGCGGATCGACACCGCGACGCTGCGCCAGGCGACCGAGGACGTGCTCGCCTTCGGTGTCGTCGTCTCCGAGCAGGATGCCGACCAGATCGAGCGGACGAACGACGCCATCTCCCGGCTCGGGCTGATCTGGCGCGGGCTGTCGAACCAGCTGGCCGTCGCCGCGGCGCCCGCGCTGGAAGCCGTCGCCAACGCCATGGCGGCGGTCGCCAGCCGCACCGGGCCGCTCGGCATCGCGATCCGCGGTCTCTTCGACAACATCGGCCGCCTGACCACCTATGCCGCCACCTTCGCCGCCTTCCTCGCGGGCCGCTGGGTCGCCGGCATGGCCGCCGCGGCGCTCTCCGTCCGCGGCCTCGCCACGGCGCTGGTCGTCCTGCGCGGCGCGCTGATCCGCACCGGCATCGGCGCGCTGATCGTCGGCGCGGGCGAGCTCGTCTACCAGTTCACCCGCCTCGTCTCCGGCGCGGGCGGCTTCGGCGAGGCGATGTCGCTCCTGAAGGACCTCGCGGTCGAGGTCTGGGAGCGGATCAGGATGGGCGCGGCTGCGGCGGGCGCGGCCGCCACGGCGATGTTCTTCGACCTGAAGGCCGACGCCGCCTCGGGCATGCAGAGCGCCATCGAGAGCGTCGTGGGTTTCGGCAACACCGCCGCGAACACGTTCGAGGGCGCCTACGAGGCGATCAAGGCGATCTGGGGCCTGCTGCCCGCCGCCATCGGCGATCTGGCGTTCCAGGCGGCCAACAGCCTGGTCGACGGCGTCGAGGCGATGCTGAACGGCGTGGTCTCGCGCATCAACGGCTTCATCGGCGGCATCAACCAGGGGCTGGAAGCGCTCGGGTCGGAGCGGCGCATCTCGCTGGTGCCCGACCTCGACCTCGGCGAGATCGAGAACCGCTTCGAGGGCGCGGCCACGTGCCGCCACGACAGCGGCGCAGGCGGCGTTCGACCGGGCCTTCGAGGACAACCCGCTCACCGCGCCCGATCTCGGTCTGACCGAGGCGGCGAACCGGGCGCTCGAGTCCGCGAACCTCTATCGCGGCGCCGCGCGCGATCTGGCCGAAGGGGCCCGCGCGCCGCTCGAAAGCTGGCAGGCGCTGCGCGATGCGGTGCGCGGCACCGACGAGGCCAGTGCCGATGCGCTGACCGAGGCCACCGGCGCGGCCGAGCGGCTGGAGACGGCGCTCGGCGATGCCGGACGCGCCGCGACGGGTGCAGGCGCGGCGGCCGGAGCTGCCGCCGCTGCAGCGGAGCCCGCGACCGAGGCCGCCGTCACCGGCTGGCAGGCGGTCACGGCGGCGCTGTCGGACTACGCCAGCAAGGCCCGCGAGATCGGCGGCGACATCGGCCAGAGCCTCGTCGGCGCCTTCCAGTCGGCCGAGAACGCGGTCGGCCAGTTCGTGAAGACCGGCAAGCTGAACTTCCGCGATCTCGTCACCTCGCTGCTGGCCGATCTCGCCCAGCTGGCGGCGCGGCGGTTCATCCTCGGGCCGATCGCCAATGCGCTCTCCGGCGTGTTCTCCGGCGCGGGCGGCATCTTCGCCAACGTCCTGCATGCGGGCGGGATGGTCGGATCGGCCGGGCCCTCGCGCATGGTCCCGGCCATGGCCTTCGCCGCTGCGCCCCGGATGCATGGCGGCGGCATGGCCGGGCTTCGCCACGACGAGGTGCCCGCGATCCTGCAGCGCGGCGAGCGGGTGCTGTCGCGGCGCGAGGCGCAGAGCTACGGCGCGGGCGGCGGGGTCAACGTCACCATCATGGCCCGCGACGCCGAGAGCTTCCGGCAGTCCCGCACGCAGGTCGCGGCCGACATCGCCCGCGCCGTGTCGCTCGGGCGGAGGGGCATGTGATGGCGTTTCACGAGGTCCGGTTTCCCGACAACATCAGCCGCGGCGCGCGGGGCGGGCCGGAGCGGCGCACGCAGATCGTCGAGCTCGCCTCGGGCGACGAGGAGCGCAACGCCAGCTGGGCCAACTCGCGCCGCCGCTACGATGTCGCCTACGGCATCCGCCGCGCCGACGATCTGGCGGCGGTCGTCGCCTTCTTCGAGGCGCGCAACGGTCGGCTGCACGGCTTCCGCTTCAAGGACTGGGGCGACCACAAGTCCTGCCTGCCCTCGGGCACGCCATCGCCCACCGATCAGGCGATCGGCACCGGCGACGGCGCGACGACCGCCTTCCAGCTGGTGAAGCGCTACGCCTCCGGCGCGCAATCCTGGACGCGCGCCATCGCCAAGCCGGTGGCGGGCACCGTGCGCATCGCGCTCGGCGGGCGTCGAGCAGCTCTCCGGCTGGTCGGTCGACACCACGACCGGCGTCGTCACCTTCGGCGCCGCGCCGGGCGCTGGCGTCGCGATCACCGCGGGCTTCGAGTTCGACGTGCCGGTCCGCTTCGACACCGACGCGCTCGACGTGACGCTCGACCTCGAGCGGCTCGGCTCGATCACCTCCATTCCGCTTCTGGAGATCCGGCGATGAACGACGAACCGGCAGCTTCGTTGCGGCCGTGCTGCGCGAACTCGCGGCCTCGACCGCCGTGATCCTCGCCGCCTGGGGCGCGCTCGGCGGCGCGACGAACGCGCTGACCACGAAGATGCGGCTGCGCGATGCGCTCCGGCACATCCTGCTCGGCGGGCTGATCGCGGCCGGGATGGGCAGCCTCTCCATGGCCGTGATCACCGCCTGGCTCAGCCTGCCGCCCGAGGCGATCCCGGCGGGCGGGGCGGCGGGCTCGGCCGCCTATCTCGTCGGGCGTCTTCGGCCCGGCCTTCATCGAGATGCTGCTCGCCCGCCTGCGCCGCGCCAACGAAGGCGGCGGCGATGAATGAACTTCTCCGCCTCGCGCGCTCCCTCCGCTGCGACCCCGCCGACCCCCGGCAGGCCTTCGCCCATCGCCTGCGCATCGGCCTCGCCGTCGCGGCGCTGATCCTGATCCTCTCGCTTCTCCGGTAATCCCATGCACATGACCGACCGGGGCCTGCTGGCCCTCGTCCGGCACGAAGGACTCGTGCCCGGACCCTATCTCGATGTGAAACAGGTCTGGACCTTCGGCATCGGCCACACGGCCGCGGCCGGGCCGCCCGATCCGGCCACCATGCCGCGCGGCATGCCCGCCGATCTCGACGCCGGGATCCGCGAGGCGTTCCGGGTCTTCCGCGCCGACCTCGCGCGCTACGAGGCCGCCGTCCTGCGCGCCGTGAAGGTGCCGCTGGCGCCGCACGAGTTCGATGCGCTGGTCAGCTTCCACTACAACACCGGCGGCATCGCCAAGGCTGCGCTGACCCGGCACCTCAATGCCGGCAATCGCGTTGCAGCCGCCGACGCGTTTCTGAACTGGCGGCGACCGGCCTCGATCATTCCGCGCCGGGAGGCCGAGCGCGACCTGTTCCGCCATGGCCGCTATCCCGGCGGCACGATCCCGGTCTGGTCCGTGGATCGCACGGGCCGCGTGGACTTCTCGCGGCCGATCCGTCGCCTGACCGAGGATGAGGCTCTGGCCTTGGCTCGCGGGCCGTCGCCGACGCCGCCGGTCCTCGATCCTGCACCCGACGCGCCGACCGGCTGGCTCGCCCGGCTGGCCGCCTTCTTCTCCACCCTGATCCGGAGGGCCTGACCCATGCGCTACGTCCGCCCCAACTCGCTCACCTGGTGGGCGGGACTGCTCGCCATGCTCACCGGCATCGCCTCCCTCGCGCTGCCCGCCACCGGGCCGCTCGGCGAACTGTCCCGCCTCGTCGCGCTGCTCGCCGGCTCGGGCGATGCCTCGCCCGCGGGGCTGATGTTCCTCGGTCTCGGCCTGATCGGCCTGCGCGACCGGATCGAGCGCGGGTTCCGCGGCGATGCTTGAGTTCCTCGCAGGTCTGGTCGTGGGCGGCTGCCTCGGCGTCTTCGTCGTCGCCCTCTGCGTCGCCGCCGCGCGCGGGGAGCGGGACGATGGCTGATCTCCTGATCTGGCTGGTCGCGGCTCTGGGCGCGGTCGGAGGCGTCGTCCTCGGCCGGGTCTGGGGGCGCGCGGAAGGGGAAGCGCGCGGGCAAACGGGAGGCGGAACGCGATGCGATGGAAGACAAGAACAAGCGCGTCGAGCGCGGGCGGGATGCGGTTCGCGATGGCCGCGGCGCTGGCGATCCTGCTGACCGGCTGCGCCGCAACGATGGGCGCTGGTGATGCGGGCTGCGCCTCCTACGCCGAGGCGCGGCTCGCCCGGCCGGCTGCCGAGACCGTCGCGGACGGTGCCGCCGGACATGGGCGGACTGGATCGCCGATCTCGACGACCGCATGACGGGAACCTGCCGATGAAATCCCTCTCGCCCGCCCTGCAGGCCCATCTCGACGAGGGCACGACGACGCTCGCCTGGTGCTGGCGGATCACGCGCGCCGACGGCGTCACCTTCGGCTTCACCGACCACGACCGGACGCTGAGCTTCGACGGGACCGACTTCGAGCCCGAGAGCGGGCTGACGGCCTCCGAGGTGCGCTCGGGCTCGGACCTCTCGGTCGATGCGCAGGACGCCGAGGGCGTGCTGACCTCCGACCGGATCACCGAGACCGACATCCTCGACGGCCGCTGGGACAACGCCGAGGTCGAGGTCTGGCGGGTGAACTGGGCCGACACCGGCCAGCGCGTGCTGATGCGGCGCGGCGCCATCGGCCAGATCCGGCGCGGGCGGCTCGCCTTCGTCGCCGAGGTCCGCTCGCTCGCCCATGTGCTCGGCCAGACGGTCGGGCGGACCTTCCAGGCGACCTGCGATGCCGCGCTCGGCGATGCGCGCTGCGGCGTCGATCTGGAGGATCCCGCCTACAAGGGCACGGGCGCCGTCATCGATCTCCTGCGCGACCGGGCCTTCACCGCCTCGGGGCTCGGCGGCTTCGCCTCCGGCTGGTTCACCTTCGGCACGCTCGAATGGACGAGCGGCGCGAACGCGGGGCGGCGCACCGAGGTGCTGGGCCATGACGTCACGGACGGCGTCGCGATCCTGACGCTGCTCGAGGCGCCGGTGCGCGCGATCGCCGAGGGCGACGGCTTCACCATCCGCGCGGGCTGCGACAAGCGCATGGAGACCTGCGGGGCGAAGTTCGCGAACACCGCCAACTTCCGCGGCTTCCCGCACATCCCCGGCCAGGACGCGGTCCTGCGCTACGCCACGAAGGATGGCGGCCACGAGGGAGGCGTGCTGTGACGCAACCCCTCGCATTGGCCGACCCCGCGCGCGTCATCGCCATCGCGCGGCCTGGCTCGGCACGCCGTATCACGACCAGGCGAGCCTGCGCGGCGTCGGCTGCGATTGCCTCGGGCTCGCCCGGGGCGTCTGGCGCGAGGTCGTCGGCCCCGAGCCGTTCCCGATCCCGCCCTACAGCCGGGACTGGGGCGAGACCGGCCCGCGCGAAGTGCTGGCCGAAGGCGCGCGGCCATGATGATCGAGGTGTCGCCCGCCGAGGCCGGTCCCGGCGCGCTGGTGCTGTTCCGCATGAAGCCCCGCGCCATCGCCAAGCATGTCGGGATCCTGACCGGGCCCGACAGCTTCCTCCACGCCTACGAGCGGCTCGGCGTGATCGAGGAACCGCTCACCCCATCCTGGCGGCGGCGCATCGCCTTCGCCTTCGTGTTCCCGCAACGCTGAGACCCCGATATGGCAACGCTTTTCCTCGGCGCGGCCGGCGCCGCCATTGGCGGTTCGATCGGCGGCGCGATCCTCGGCGTCAGCGCCGCAACCATTGGCGGGTTCGCGCACCGTGGGCAAGCTGCTGGCGCGGCTGAACTTCTCGCGGGTCTCGGTGCGTCCGCGCCACCCCGAGCAGGACATCGCCGCCCAGGAGGCGCATAAAAAAACTTCGCCGAGCTGGTCGCCGCGGCCCTTCCCGAGCATGCTCGGGGCAAGCCGGTCGAGCTGTGGTGGCAGGATGAAGCACGCGTCGGCCAGCAAGGAAGCCTGACCTACGTCTGGGCCGACAAGGGCAGCCGCCCGCGTGCGCCGCGCGATCAACGCTACGCCTCGGCCTATCTGTTCGGCGCCGTCTGTCCGGCGCGCGGCGTCGGCGCCGCACTGGTGCTGCCGTGCGTCAACATCAAGGCGATGAACCTGCACCTGGCGGAGATCAGCACCCAGATCACCCCCGGCGCGCACGCCGTCCTCATCCTCGACGGCGCCGGCTGGCATCGGCCTGGCGGCAAACTCGACATGCCGGCCAACATCAGCCTGCTGCGCTTGCCGTCCTACTCACCCGAACTGAACCCGGTCGAGAATATCTGGCAGTATCTGCGCCAGAACCATCTCGCCAATCGGGTCTTCGACACCTACACCGCCATCGTCGACGCTTGTTGCGACGCCTGGAAGGCCCTCGTTGCAAGACCCGCCACGATCACCTCAGAGCCCGATTCAAAAGTTCATGTGACATGGCAGTATCTTGCGAGGCGTCGCGTCATTAGCCTGATGCTTGCGATCAAGGTCCATGCGGTGGCGCTCTCCAGGGATTGCTCCCAGTCCTTCGCCAACCTTCTGCAACGACCCAGCCAGGCAAAGGTCCGTTCGACGACCCATCGACGCGGCAGCACTTCGAAGCCCTTGGCTGCGTCGGATCGTTTGATGATCTCGACGGTCCAGTCGCCGTGGCCTCTGAGCGCGGATTTGAGTTTGCCACCCGCATAGCCGCCATCGGCGAAGACATGGCGCAGCCAGGGGAAGCGATGGCGGATGGCCCGGAAGACGTCCGGTGCGCCATCGCGATCCTGGACCCCGGCGGAATGGATGACGGCAAACAGCAGCAGGCCCAGCGTATCGGTCATGATGTGCCGCTTCCGCCCCTTGATCTTCTTGCCCGCGTCATAGCCGCAAACCCCGCCGCTTTCGGTGGTTTTGACGCTCTGACTGTCGATCACGCCCGCCGATGGACTGGCCTCGCGGCCTTCCAGTTCCCGCGCGCTCATCACCATCAGGTGGTTGATGCCCTGCCACAGGCCGCTGTCGCGCCACGCGTAGAAATAGCCCTGAACCGTGGACACCGGCGGGAAGTCCTTCGGCAGCATCCGCCATTGGCAGCCGCTCGAAGCGATGTAGAGGATCGCATCGGTCACGGCGCGAAGGTCCGTCGTCCGCGGGCGGCCTCCCGGTTTTGCCGGCGGCAGCATTGGCGCGATCAAGGCCCATTCGCGCGCGGTCAAATCGCTTGGATAGCGCCGGCTGTCCCGTCTATGCTCACGGCGAGCGGTATCATTCCACGGCATCTGGTCCCTCCATCTTCTCGACAAAGACGGAGAATCACAAAAGCCCGATATCGCTCAACTTCTTTTCGGGCAGGCTCTCAATCGCCACACGCGACTGGGCCAAAGCGGTCAACGCATAGGGCGATTGGTATCAGACCTCCTCCGGACGGCCACCCAGAGCAGCGGCCCCCCCGTCACGAGCCCAAGGGCGAGTACCGCCCATGTCGCACGACCAAGGTCTCCGCTGACCGCCTTGCCGCCGAAATGCGCCAGGAGGAAACTCGCCGGGACGATGCCTGCCAGTGTCGCGAGGGCGAAACGCTACGCGTGCAGGCGGTTGAGCCCTGCCGCGTAGCTGATCATGTCGAAAGACACGAAGGGCATCAGGCGGCTGGCGAAGACCGTCGCCGTCAGCGCGGTCTGCGAGCCCAGGAGGCCGGCATCGACCTTGTCTCCGAACACCCGCCGCAGGACATCGTGCCCCAGAACCCGCGCGAGGCCGAAAGCGATCAGCGCCCCGAGTTCCGCGCCGATCACGATCTGCACCGTGCCCCAGACATGCCCGTGGGCCGCGCCGGCCGCCAGCGCGATCGGCGCACTCGGGATCGGGGTTGCCACGACCGCGACAGTCATGAGCGCGACGATCAGGATTGGCCCCCAGAGACCCGCGGGCGCCACAAGCATTTCCAGACGCTCGCCGTCCATCAATCCGCGTGCCTCGGTGAACACCGAAGGCGCGAATTGCCCGAGACCGAGCAGCCCGACCCCGAGGATCGCGAGGCCCGCGAGCGGCGCGCAGGCTCATCTCAGATTGCCTCGACGGCCTTCGCCAGAAGATCGCGGACATCGCCTGCCACGGAGGTCAGCTCGGCGTTCTCGATCGCCTGCATGGATGCGACCGGGTCGATGGCGCTGACCTCGACGCCACCCTCGACTTCGCGCAGGATGACGTTGCAGGGCAGCATCGCTCCGACCCGCGGTTCGATCCCGATGGCCTGATGCGCCATCTTGGGGTTGCAGGCCCCGAGGATGCGATAGGCCGACATCTCGACATCAAGCTTCTTCTTCATCGTCGCCTGGACGTCGATCTCGGTCAGGACGCCGAAGCCATGATCCGCCAGCGCCTTTCGTGCACGCGCGTCGACGTCTTCGATACCCGCGTCGGGGATCATCCGATTGATCGTATAGGTCATTGCGAACTCCTTTCTCCTATTTTCGTAGATACTTGATCAGCGCTGCTATGGCCAAAACCAGCAGCACAAGGATCAGCAGGCCGAAGAGCCAGCCGAACCCCATTCCGAAACTCATTCCGGGGCCCATGTCGTTCCAGTTCATAATGTCGCTCTCCTGTTTTCTTGCTTGTGGGGTGCCCATCTCTCCGGCTCTCGCGAGAAGATCGGGCAGCGCACCACCGCAGCGGACGGGACGTCGGGCGCTCGATCCGAACGCCCCGCCCGGATCAGACCGAAGCCGTGACAGCGAACTCGGTCATCATCCCCGAGGCGAGGTGCGGCATGTGATGACAGTGCAGCATCCAGCGCGCGGCCTCGTCGGCGTCGAGGGCGACATCGACCATCGACATCGGCGGGACATGAACCGTGTCGCGAAGCGCGCCGGCAGCGCGTCGCCCGTTCAGGCCCACGACCTGGAACACATGGCCATGCAGATGCATCGGGTGGGCCATCATCGACATGTTGTGGAACGACAGAACGACGCGCTCGCCGCTGCGCGCGGTGATCGGCTGGTGCTGGCCCCAGACGGCCCCGTTGATAGTCCAGACATAAGGCTGCATCGCACCGCCCAGCATCAACATCTGGCTGCGATCCACCGGCCGGTCCGGACGGGCATTCAGCGCGATCAGGCGTGCCTCCTGCGCCAGATCGGTGTCGAAAGCGGGCGCCTCGGACTCCGCCATGGCATCGAGGCGCCGGACCTCGGCACCCTGCGGGGCGAGGATGAGCCCCGTGCGTTCCCGCGCGCCCTCGCGCAGCGCGAGGATCGGCCAGGCGCCGCCCTCGTTCGGCAGGTCGATCTCGATGTCCAGACGCTGGCCCATGGCCAGCCCGAACCGGTTGCCCGGGAGCGGCTGCACCGCATGGCCGTCCACCGCAACGAGGCGTGCCTCGGCCGCCCCGCTGTCGATCCAGAACACCGTCGCCGCTGCGGCATTGATGACCCGGAGCCGGATACGCCCGCCGCGCTCGACCCGCACTACCTCCGGGTCCGACAGCGTCCGGTCGTTTGCGAGATATGCGTCCCAATCATAGTCGTTCAGGTCCATGGCCATTCCGCCCATGCCCATCATCCCGCCCATTCCTGGCATATTTCCCATCGCCATGCCGCCCTTGGCGCCGTGCCCCATATCGCCATGACCCATGCCCGGCATCCCGCCCAAGCCCTCCATGGGCACGCCCTGCCTGAGAGCCTGCCCGAAAAGAAATTGAGCGATATCGGGCTTTTGTGATTCTCCGTCTTTGTCGAGAAGATGGAGGGACCAGATGCCGTGGAATGATACCGCTCGCCGTGAGCATAGACGGGACAGCCGGCGCTATCCAAGCGATTTGACCGCGCGCGAATGGGCCTTGATCGCGCCAATGCTGCCGCCGGCAAAACCGGGAGGCCGCCCGCGGACGACGGACCTTCGCGCCGTGACCGACGCGATCCTCTACATCGCTTCGAGCGGCTGCCAATGGCGGATGCTGCCGAAGGACTTCCCGCCGGTGTCCACGGTTCAGGGCTATTTCTACGCGTGGCGCGACAGCGGCTTGTGGCAGGGCATCAACCACCTGCTGGTGATGAGCGCGCGGGAACTGGAAGGCCGCGAAGCCAGCCCTTCGGCTGGCGTGATCGACAGCCAGAGCGTCAAAACTACCGAAAGCGGCGGGGTTTGCGGCTATGACGCGGGCAAGAAGATCAAGGGGCGGAAGCGGCACATCATGACCGATACGCTGGGCCTGCTGCTGTTTGCCGTCATCCATTCCGCCGGGGTCCAGGATCGCGATGGCGCACCGGACGTCTTCCGGGCCATCCGCCATCGCTTCCCCTGGCTGCGCCATGTCTTCGCCGATGGCGGCTATGCGGGTGGCAAACTCAAATCCGCGCTCAGAGGCCACGGCGACTGGACCGTCGAGATCATCAAACGATCCGACGCAGCCAAGGGCTTCGAAGTGCTGCCGCGTCGATGGGTCGTCGAACGGACCTTTGCCTGGCTGGGTCGTTGCAGAAGGTTGGCGAAGGACTGGGAGCAATCCCTGGAGAGCGCCACCGCATGGACCTTGATCGCAAGCATCAGGCTAATGACGCGACGCCTCGCAAGATACTGCCATGTCACTTGAACTTTTGAATCGGGCTCTGAGGTTCGCTTCAGCGGCGGCGGCATGACCAATGAGTATGCGTCATAAAGTCATTTCGAAAATGTTTGTGCTCACATGCTTTACTGCAGCTCACCTGCTCTACGGCGACCTGACCGCTCGGTTCAGGCCGGGATTAGCTGATCGTATGCGGCCACTGCGATGGCCCTGAGGGTGTCGCGCGGCAGGTCGCCAACGAGCGCACACCCTATCCCTTCATCCAACCACCAAAACCCTTGAG
>CAWCUP010000024.1:0-136650 GCA_963798765.1 uncultured Alphaproteobacteria bacterium
CGACCCGACCTGGCCCATGACGAAGACGTTGAGAAAATCGGCCTCGACCGCGCCGGGCTCGGGCGGCGGCGCGAGGGATTGCAGCGCCACGAAGACGTTGGGCTCGACCGCGAAGTTGGAGGCGAGCCGCTGCGCGATGTTGTTCTCGATGGCCTCGATCGTCTGGCCGCCGGCGTTCACGGTGCCGGCGAGCGGCAGCGAGATGCGCCCGTCGGGGCCGACGAGGACCTGGCGGTTGAGCGCCGCGTCCTCGAGGACGGTCACGTCGAGGATGTCGCCGGGCTGGATCCGGTAGGTCGATTGCGCGGCGGCCGGACCGGCCTGGACCGCGCAGGTCAGGATCAGCGCCAGGACGGCGCTCAAGAAGTGTCTCATAAATCCGCTCTCCAGATCATGATTTCGGGGCATCCTATGCGTCCCGGGCGGGGACGGAAAAGCGAAAACCCGGGAAAACGCGTTTTTCGGCGAAGATCGGCGCCGGACCGTATTGCGCGTGCAACACGACCGGCCCGGGGGGGCCGCCGGACGGGACGGTCCGCGCTCATCGCGCGGGGGCGGGGGCGGGGGCGTCGCGCGCCGCGATCTCGTCGAGCCTGGCCCGCGCGTCGGCGATCTGGGGCAGGGTGCTGTCGGGTCCGGCGAGGTCCACCGCCCGTTCGAGCGCCGCGCGCGCGAGATCCCAGCTCTCGAGATCGGCGTAGGTCTGGCCGAGATGGGCCTGGACGACGGCGTTGTCGGGCAGGCCGCGCGCGGCCTGCTCGAGGAAGGTCAGCGCCTGGGCGGGATCGCCGCGCCGCGCCAGGATCCAGCCGTAGGTGTCCTGGTAATGCGGCACGTTCGAGGCCCGCAGCCGGCGCGCGATCGCGTAGGCCTTGTCGAGGCCCTCGGCGTCGGGGCGCCGCGCGGCGATGAGGCTGGCGAGGTTGTTGGCGATCAGCTCGCTGTCGCTGCCGCGCGCGTACATCGCCTCGTAGATCGCGATCGCGCCCTCGAAATCCTCGCGGCCTTCCAGCAGCGAGGCCTTGGTGAAGAGCAGGCGCGGATCCTCCGGCGAGGCGGCGATGCCCGCGTCGAGGACGGCCTCGGCGTCGTCCGGCCGGCCCTGGAGGTTCAGGAGCGCGAAAAGCGCCTGGTAGGGCTGCGCGTAGCCGGGGTTCTCGGCGATGATGGCGCGGTAGAGCGTCTCGGCCTCGTCCGGCGCGTCGCCCACGGTCTTGAGGCCCGCCAGCATCATGCGCAGCGGCACGCTTCCCGGATCCTCCGCCAGCTTCCCGTTCACGAAGGTCAGCGCCCGGTCGATCTCGCCGGCCTCGACCCAGGTCTGGACGAGCCCGGCCAGCGCGCGGGTGTCTCCGGAATCGGCCTCGACGAGGCCCCGCAGCATGTCGGCGGTCTCGTCGAGCCGGTTCTGGCTGCGCAGCGCCGTGGCCTCGATCGCGTCCGCGGCCCGGGCGGCCTCCGGATCGTCCAGCCCGCGCAGCAGCTCCGCCACCTGCGTGGCGCGCGGCCAGTCGCGGCGTTCCAGATGCAGCTCGCCCAGCAGGGACAGGAGGCCGATGTCGTTCGGCGCGACCCGGAGCCCGTCGAGGAGCACGCTCTCGGCCGGCCCGGTCCGGCCGTCCTCGAGAAGGAAGCGGGCGTAGCGGGCGGATTCCTCCGCGCCCCGGCCCGAGACCTCCACGGCCAGCGCCAGCCGATCGCCGGCGAGCTCGCGCGAACCCTCGCGCAGATGCGCCTCGGCCATGAGGGTCAGGACCTCGGCGTCGCGCGGGGCCTGTCCCAGGGCGTCGCGCATGTCCCGCACGGCGTTCTCGGGCCGGTCGGCGTCGATCTCGCGGCGCGCGCGCATCTTGAGCGCCTCGACCTGGCCGGGATCCTCGGCGAGCACCGCGTCCACCAGCGCGTCGCGGCCCGCCGCGTCGCCGGTCCCGCCCAGCATGCGGGCGAGCGCGATCTGGGTCTCGCGGCGGTCGTCGGAGGGTTCGGCCGCGTCGATCAGCGCGCGCATCGAGACGATGGCCGCCTCCGGGTCGCCTTCGGCGAAATCGAGCACGGCGAGCGCGCGCTGGAAGGGCGCGGGGTCGGCGGCCTCGGCGCGCAGCGTCTCGAGCTCGGCGCGCGCGGCCTCCGGGCCCCTGGCGTCGAGCAGGAACTGCACCACGCGGTAGCGCCCCTCCGGATCGTCCGGCGTCCGCGCGGCCATCTCGCGCAGCGCGGCCTCGGCGGCGTCGGTATCGCCTCGGGCCACGTGCCAGCGCACGAGGGCCTGCCAGAAGCTGTCGTTGGCGGGAAAGGCCTCGACCATCGCGCGCAGCTGCGCGCCCTCGCCCTCGACGTCGCCGAGATTGCGCAGCGCGCTGAGCCGGAGGATGTGGAGCGCCTCGTCCTCTTCCGGCGCGTCGGCCATCGCGGCGTCGATGAGGGGCAGGGCCGCGGCGTCGTCGCCGGCGTTCATCGCCTCGGCGACGAGGATCATGTGGGCGGGGAGCTGGGAGGGATCCTCGGCGAGCACCTCGCGGGCCATCGCGACGGCGGCCGGCCGGTCGCCGCCTTCCCGCGCGTAGTCCACCGCGGCCTTGATCGCGCGGATCCCGGGATCCGCCGGATCGGCCGCGAAGGCCGCCTCGATGTTGGTCCCGGCCGTCGCGACGTCCCCGAGCGCCAGCGCGAGACGCGCGGCGGCGCGACGGCCCTCCAGGCTGCCGGGATCCTGCTCGACGAGACGCAGGTACTGGCGCAGGGCTCCCGGAGCGTCGCCGCGCGCCTCGAGAAGTCCGGCATAGGCGAGGCGCGCCTCGGTGTGGTCGCCGTCGAGCTGGAAGACGTTGCGCAGTTCGACCTCGGCGCGCGCGGTCTCGCCCTCGGCGATCAGGGCCAGCCCGCGCTGGTAATGCGCCTCGGCGCGCTCCTCCGCCGTGTCGCAGCCCGCGACGGCGAGAAGGAGGCCCAGAAGGGCGGGGGCGGCTTTGGCGGCGAGGCGCATCGCGGGCTCCATCGGAACGGCGTGGGGACCCGGGGTCCCGCGGGGGTCATATGGATCGAATACGTCGCGAAGTGTTTACGGAAAAACAACCGGCTGCCGGAAAAAACCCGGGCCGCGCGCGAAAAAACTCCGCCGGGCGGGGATCCGGACGCGCCGGCGCCGTCCGTCAGTAGCCGGTGCCGCGCAGGACCGTGCGGATTGTCAGGAAGAGCACCGCGACGTCGGTCAGGAACGAGACGTTGCGCGCGTAGCTCGTGTCATAGACCGCGCGGCTGGCGAAATTGGTCTCGTTGCGGTCGCCGACCTGCCAGAAGCCGGTCAGTCCGGGCCGCAGGCTGAAATAGGCCCGGCCGGGATAGAGCGGAAGCTGGTCGGTCATGATCGGCCGGGGGCCGACGAGGCTCATGTCGCCGCGCATCACGTTCCAGAGCTGGGGCAGCTCGTCCATCGAGGTCTTGCGGATCACCCGGCCGATGCCGGTGACCCTGGGATCGTCCTTGAGCTTCTGGGTCGCCTCCCATTCGGCGCGCGCCTCGGGATGCGCGGCGAGATGGGCCTCGAGCCGGGCCTCGGCGTCCACGACCATCGAGCGCAGTTTCCAGAAGCGGAAAAGCCGGCCGCCGCGTCCGACGCGGTCCTGGGAATAGAACACCGGACCGCCGTCGCGCCGGATCAGAAGCGCGAGGACCGCGATCATCGGCAGGACGATCGGCAGGGCCGCGACGATGGCGGCGATGTCGAACGCGCGCTTGAGCCGGCGGCGGTAGAGGCCCCGGCCGGTCCACCGCCCGGAAAGAGGTTCGGTCATGCCCGGATCCGGCATGGCGACGGCGACACGTGTCAGATCGCGTTCGAGAAAATGCATCATGAAGATCCGACACCCCACCACCCAAAAACACACATGCACACCAACACACGGCGGCCCGGGACGATCCATCGGACGGGCGGGACGATCGACCCACGCCGCGCGCACCCTCCCGGGCACCGCAGCATAACCACGCTTCGGTGCAAGTTTCAACCAACTTTAGTGGTTTTTGAATGAGATGCCTAATACTTGCCCATCTGCCCGCCATGGTTGTGGAGGGCGGAAAAGACTATCCTTCAGGCCGGTCCGGCGCGCTCTCAGCGCCGGTTCCAGGAGCCGCTCATCGTGTCGGGATCCGTTCCCAGGCCGAGCATGAGCATGCGCCGCGCGCGGTGCAGCCGGATGCGCACGAGCCCGGCGAAGGCGAGGCCGCGCTCCCGCGGCCCCTCCACCCGGTCGGAGCGCAGGATGCGGAGAATCTCCGAGGCGGGCGATCCCGCCATGGCCGCGGTCCGGGCGAGCCATCTCAGCCGCCCGCCGGCGCCCGCCGGCATGCGCGCGAAATCGTGGGCGGTCTGGCGGTCCCATTTCAGCGCGAGATCGGCGAAGCGCGGCCGGGCGGGGTGGTGGACCCGCATCTCGGGGGCGTAGCGCGTGACGTGGCCCATGGCGCGGGCGCGCTGGCCCCAGTCGCGGTCCTCGGCGACGCCGATCCCGGCGAACGGGCCCACGGCGTCGAAGACCTCCCGGCGGATCGCCAGGTTGCCGGTGCCGGTGAAGCCCTGGAGGCGGATGTATTCCTCCATGCGGTAGGCGTAGACGCTCTCGTAGGCCTCGAGCAGGGTCGCGCGGCCGGGATCCGCGCGGGCGATGCGCACGTCGCCGCCCAGAACCCCGGTCCCGGGATCGGCGAAGCGCGCCGCGATCGCGGCGAGCCAGCCCGGATCGGCGTGGCAGTCGGCGTCGATGAAGGCCAGGACCGGCGCCCGCGCCTCCGCCACGCCGAGATTGCGCGCGAGGCCGGGCCCCGGCGCCGGCTGATGCAGCAGCCGCGCGCCGAATTCCGCGCAGAGGGTCCCGGGCGGCGCCGGCGAGCCGTTGTCGACCACGATGATCTCGAAAGGCGGCGCGTCCCTCTGGTCCGCGAGCGAGGCGAGGCATTGGCGCAGGTGCTCGGGCTGGTTGAGATGCGGGATGACGACACTGATTTCGGGGCTGATTTCCGGGCCGGTCCCGGGGCCGGCTTCCGGGGCGCCTTCGCGGCCGATCGGGGGCGTTCCGCTCATGGCGGCCTCAGGTCCGCGCGGCTTCGTGCGCCGCGAGATAGCGGGCGGCCTCGGTCTCCCAGCGGAAGTCGCGCGCGGCGATCTCCATCCCGGTCCGGCCCATGGCGGCGCGGCGGTCCGGATCGTCGACGAGATCCACGATGGCGCGGGCGAGCGCGGCGGGGGAATGCTCCTCGACGACGAGACCGGCGCCGCGCGCCTCGGAGCGGGCCTGGGCCAGGTCGAACTGCGCGAAGGGCAGGCCCATCATCATGTACTCGAACACCTTGTTCATCGAGAGCTTGTCGTTGAACGCGTTCGGCGGGTCGGGGATCACGCCGACATCCAGCGCCGAGAGCGCCGCCATCAGCGGCTCTCCGGAGAGATATCCGGTGAAGGTGACGATCCCGTCAAGGCCGAGCCGCGTGGCGCGCGCGCGCAGCGCCGGAAGCTCCGGCCCGTCGCCGATGATCAGGCAGGCGATGTCGCTCCGTCCCATCGGCCCGCGGATCTCGGCCATGGCGTCGATGAGCGCGTCGACCCCGTCCTGGGCTCCCATGATGCCGATGTAGCCCGCGAGGCTCCGGCCGGGAACCTTCAGCGCGGGATCGGGCGCGACGCGCTCGAAGCGTCCCGCCTCGGGATAGCTTTTGACGACGAAGACCCGGTCGGGATCCATGCCGCCGCGGTCCACCGCGATGTCGCGGAAGGTCTCGTTCGTGGCGATCGAGACCGCGGCGAGGCCGAAGGTGCGGCGCTCGAAGAACTCCAGGATCCGGTGGAAGACGTCTTCGCGGCCGAATTTGCTGACGTAGAGTTCGGGCGAGAGATCGTGATGGTCGAAGACGAATCGCGTGCCGAGGAGCCGCCAGGGCAGGGCCACGAGGAAAAGCAGGTCCGGCGGGCTGCAGGCCTGGATCGTGTCGATGGGCCCGCCCGCCACGCGCACGCGCAGCGAGAGCCAGAGCTGCCAGGCCAGCGCCATGGGATATTCCAGCAGATAGCCCCTGGCCGACTGGGCCTGGAAGAGCGGATGGCGCCAGATCGCGACGCCGTCGATCACCTCGCGGGACGCGTCCTGGCCCTTGCCCTTCGGGCAGATCACCGAGACGGCGTATCCGGCCTCCCGCAGGGTCCGGGCCTCCTGCCAGACCCGGCGGTCGAAGGGCACCGGCAGGTTCTCCACGAGGAT
Source organism: uncultured Alphaproteobacteria bacterium (assembly GCA_963798765.1). GTDB lineage: Bacteria > Pseudomonadota > Alphaproteobacteria > Rhodobacterales > Rhodobacteraceae > Amaricoccus. The sequence goes on from CAWCUP010000024.1 coordinate 6,246, forward strand.
CAGGACATGGGGGGGTCGTTTCGCCATCGTCTCCGCCTCGCTCGCGCCGCCCGTGCGGCGCGCGTGACCCCTTAAAGCGCTTTGGACGCGATGGCAGCCTTTTTTCTCGGCCGCCACCGCTTCCACCCGCCCCGGATGACGCGCGGACGTTAAAAATCACGAAATCATGGGGTGATGTCGCCCGTCCGAGCGTGTACAGGCTCTTCCAGCCCGGAAGATTACGCATATTTAATGCCGGCGTCACACAGTGCGGCCGATTATACGGTGTGGGGGTAGAGAGCGAATGGGCATGTCGAGCACGCTGACGATCTACAACGACTGGTTCGGTCTGGCGGAACGGCCCTTCACGCTGCTGCCCGATCCCGATTTCCTCTACTGGTCCGAGAACCATTCGCGCGCCTACGCCATGCTGGAATACGGCATGCTGACGCATTCGCCGATCACGCTGGTCACCGGCGAGATCGGCGCGGGCAAGACGACGCTGATCCGCCAGCTGCTGCGCAGCCTGCCGGAGGATTTCACCGTCGGGCTGATCTCCAACGCCCAGGGCAACCGGGGCGAGCTGCTGCACTGGGTGCTGATGGCGCTCGGCGTGCAGACCGAGGCGGACGCGAGCTACGTCCGGCTCTTCGCGCAGTTCCAGGATTACCTGATCGAGGAATACGCCTCCGGCCGGCGCACGATGCTGATCTTCGACGAGGCGCAGAACCTCTCGCTCGAGACGCTGGAGGAGCTGCGCATGTTCTCCAACATCAACGCCGACAAGGACGAGCTGGTCCAGCTGGTGCTGGTCGGCCAGCCCGAGCTGCGCGAGATGATCCACCAGCCCCGGCTCGAGCAGTTCGCCCAGCGGGTCGCGGCGGATTACCATCTGCCGGCGATGTCGAGCGCCGCGGTCAGCGACTACATCAGGCACCGGCTCGCGGTCGCGGGAGCGGAGCGCGAGATCTTCACGCCGGCGGCCTGCGAATGCGTGCATCTGGCCTCGCGCGGCGTGCCGAGGCTGGTCAACCAGATCTGCGACTACGCGCTGGTCTACGCCTTCACCGACGGGCTGGAGAAGGTCGACGCGGGCGTGGTCGAACAGGTGGTGGCGGACCGGCGCGCGCGCGGCCGGCTCGCGGCGACGGCATAGGCGGACGGAATGAACAGCCTCGATCTCAAATACTACTTCTCGGTCTTCGTGCGGCGGCTGCCGTATCTGATGGTGATCCTCGCCTTCGTCTCGGCGATCGGGCTGACGGTGGCCTTCATCCTGCCGCCCTCCTACCAGTCGACGGCGCGGATGCTGGTGGAATCCTCCCAGATCCCCGGCGATCTCGCCCAGTCGACGGTGCCGGTCAACGCGGTCGAGCAGATCCAGATCATCCAGCAGCGTCTCATGACCCGGACCAATCTTCTGAGCCTCGCCGAGCGTTTCGGGGTCTATGCCGAGGTCGACGGCATGTCGGCCGACGACGTCGTCGCGGACATGCGGGCCCGCACGACCTTCGACACCGACACGCCGGGCCGCCGCACCGAGGGCGCCACGATCATCAGCGTCTCGTTCCGGGCGCCGACGGCCGCGATGGCGGCCGACGTCACCAACGAGATCACGACCCTGATCCTGCAGGAGAACGTCGCGCTCCGGACGGGGCGGGCCACCGGCACGCTCGACTTCTTCGAGCAGGAGGTGGAGGATCTGGGCGCCGAGCTCACCCGCGTCGCCACCGCCATCCTGGAGTTCAAGAACGGCAACCAGGACTCGCTGCCCGACAGCCTGGAGTTCCGGCGCAACGAGCAGACCCTCAACCAGGAGCGGCTGATCCAGCTCGAGCGCGAGGAGGCGAGCCTGCGCGACGCGCGCGCGCGGGTCGTCAGCATCTACGAGCAGACCGGGCGGGTGTTCTCGAACCGCGAGCTCAGCCGGGAGGAGCAGGAGCTCGCCGATCTGCGCCGCCAGCTCGACCGGGCGCGCACGGTCTATTCCGAGACCAGCCCGAACGTGACGATCCTCAAGAACCGGATCGCGGCGCTCGAGCCGGAGGTGGAGCAGCAGTTGGCCGTCATCAACCCGGAATTCCTGGGCATGTCGGAATACGAGATCCAGCTCGCGCAGTTCGACGGCCGTCTCGATTTCATCGAGGCCGAGAAGCTCCGGATCGGCGCCCGTCTCGAGGAGCTGCGCCGCACGATCCAGGAGACGCCCGGAAACGAGATGACGCTCGCGGCCCTCGAGCGGGAGCAGTCGGGCCTGCGCTCGCAATACGAGGCCGCGCAGTCGCGCCTGGCCGCGGCCGAGGTCGGCGAGCGCATCGAGGTGCTGGCCAAGGGCGAGCGGTTCACGCTGGTGGAGCAGGCGACGGCGCCGGAAGCCCCGGTCAGCCCCAACCGCCTGCTGATCGGCGGCGGCAGCATCGCGGCGGGGCTGGGGGCGGGGCTCGGCCTCATCCTCCTGATGGAGCTGCTCAACCGCAGCATCCGCCGGCCGGTCGAGATCACCTCGAAGCTGGGCATCCAGCCGATGGCGACGATCCCCTACATCCGCACCCGGAGCGAGACGCGCCGGAAGCGCGCGGTCGTGCTGGGCGTGCTGGCGCTGATCGCCATCGCGATCCCGGCCGCGCTCTTCGCGCTGCACACCTATTATCTGCCGATGGATCTTCTCCTGCGCAATCTCGCGGACAGGATCGGTCTGGCCGGCCTTCTGTCATGATCCAAGGCGGCCGCCCGTCCGGCGGGGCCCCCTCCCGGGAGATGTAGCGCGACCATGGAACGCATTCAGGCAGCCATCCAGAAGGCCAAGGAGCAGCGCTCCGGCGCCGAGACCACGACGGCCCCGCGGCGCGGCGCGCCGCTCGGCGCCGCGCCGGCCGCGTCCCGCGACGCGGCCCTGTGGGAGGATCTTCCGTCCTTCTCTCCCGATCCCGACCGGATGCGCCGCGAGCGGATCGTCTCCTTCGAGCGGTCCGACCCCGCGCACATGACCTTCGACATGATGCGCACGAAGATCCTGCGCATGATGGCCGAGAACGGCTGGAGCTCGTTCGCCGTCACCTCGCCGACGCCCGAATGCGGCAAGACCATGGCGAGCCTCAATCTGGCGTTCAGCTTCGCCCAGCAGAAGGACAGCCGCACGGTGCTGATTGACCTCGACCTGCGCCGGCCCGCGGTCGCCGAGACGCTGGGGCTGACGGGCAAGAACGAGATCGAGGAGTTTCTGCGGACCGGCGGCGAGACGGGCGGGAATTTCGTGCGCTACGGCGACGGTCTCGCGATCGGCGCGAGCCCCAGGCCCGCGCGCAATCCGGCGGAGCTGCTCAACCACGCGTCCTGCGGCGCGGCGCTGGCGCGCATGAAGACCGGGTTCCATCCCGACACGGTGATCTACGACCTGCCGCCGATGCTGACCTGCGACGACGTGATGGCGTTCCTGCCCAACGTCGACTGCGTCCTGCTGATCGCCGGCGCCGAGATCAGCACGGTCGACGAGATCGACCGCTGCGAGCACGATCTGGCGCAGCAGACGAACGTGCTCGGCGTGGTTCTCAACAAGTGCCGCTATGTCGGCGAGGAATACGGCTACTACTGAGCCTTCGGCGCGCCGCCGCCGTCCGCGAAGGCCCGGCTCGCCGCGGCGACCGGCGGATTCGCGGCCGTGGTTAATCCGTCCTTAAGCCAAGCGGGGTAGAACCCGTCTGCGCCCGGTGGATCCGGCGCGGCGTTCCGCCGCGTCGCGCGCCGGACCCCGCGACTTCCAGACCGCGAGCTTTTCAGACGCGCGCGCGAGGTCCCAGGGCGGCACAGCCCCTCCATCGATTCCCGAATCCCGCAAGCGTCCGAACGGCGCCATTTTCAGAGGGATTTTCGATGATCGACCTGTTCAAGACCCATGCCCGCAGCCTCACCTCGCCGCCCGAGGACGCCGCCGGCATCACCCCGAGCGACGCGGCCAGCGCGCCCATGTCCTACGTGACCCGCGCGCTTTACGTCGGCGTGGCTGGCGACATCGCCCTTCTGATGCAGAGCGGCGCGAGGGTGACCCTGCGGGACGTGCCGGCGGGAAGCTTCCTGCCGCTTCGCGTCCGCCAGGTGTTCGCCTCCGACACGACCGCGGACGGCATCGTCGGATTCTGGTGATCCGCGCCTGATCCCTCCCGCGCGGCCCGATCCGGCCGCGTCTCCCGAACCCGCGCCCGGCCCGCGCGGAACTCCGAGGAAACACATGTCCCTTCCATCGAACGCCCTTCTTCGCCGCCCGTCCGCGCCGCCGCGCGCCGCCGGGCGGGCCGCGCGCCCCGGTTCCGCCGGGGCTCTCCGCATTCCGGCGGGGAGGGCCTGAGGGATGGTCAAGATGGCGGTCGGCGCGGGAACGGATTCGAACGCGAATCCCGGCCTGAAGCGGCGGGGCAAGCCCGCGACCGGGGTCGCCCCGGCGATGCTCGCGGCGCCGGGGCTGTCCGGTCCGGGGCTGGTCGGCGCCTCCATGCGGGTCGACACGGGCGTCTGGGGCGGCGTTCCCGCGCCCGTCCTGTCGCCGCGCTGGCGGCGGAACGGCGTGGAGATCCCCGGCGCCGCCGGGGCGGAATACATTCCCGTCGCGGCCGATGACGGGGCGGAGCTGCGCTGCGCCGTGACGGCGTCGAACGCCTCCGGCACGGCTTCGGCGGTCACGGAGGCGGTGCGGATCACCTGGCCGGCGCCGGTCGCGGCGGGCGCGCTGGCGGACCTGGTTCTCGATCAGGGACCGGGGGCGCGGACGCTCGACGCCTCCGGGGCCTTCGCCGGCGCGGCGCTCGTCTTCGGCGTCTCCGGGGCAGGGGCGTCGGTCGATCCGGCGACCGGCCTGGTCTCGATCCCGCTCGACGCGCCGCGCGCGGCCGAGACGGTCACGGTCACGGCGACGAATTCCGGCGGTTCGGCCTCGGTCTCCTTCGCGGTGACGGTGGTGGCCGCGCCGGTCCTGACGCCGCCGGTCTCCACGGTCGCGCCGTCGCTGTCGGGGCCCGGCCGCGTCGGGACGCCGATGCTGGTCGACACGGGCGTCTGGGGCGGCGATCCGACGCCCGTCCTGTCGCCGCGCTGGCGGCGGAACGGCGTGGAGATCGCCGGCGCCGCCGGGGTCGAATACACGCCCGTCGCGGCCGATGACGGGGACGGATCTGGACTGCGTCGTGACGGCGTCGAACCCTTCGGGATCGGCTTCGGCGGTCACGGAGGCGGTGCGGATCACCTATCCGGCGCCGGTCGCGCGGGCGCGCTGGCGGACCTGGTTCTCGATCAGGGACCGGGGGCGCGGACGCTCGACGCCTCCGGGGCCTTCGCCGGCGCGGCGCTCGTCTTCGGCGTCTCCGGGGCAGGGGCGTCGGTCGATCCGGCGACGGGCCTGGTCTCGATCCCGCTCGGCGCGCCGCGCGCGGCCGAGACGGTCACGGTCACGGCGACGAATTCCGGCGGTTCGGCCTCGGTCTCCTTCGCGGTGACGGTGGTGGCGGCCGACACGGCGGCGCCCGTCCTGGAGGCCGGCGCGCTCGACGTGGCCGCGAGTCCCGCCACGCTCTCGGTCACGGTCGGCGAGGGCGGGACGGCCTTCTGGATGGTGGACGGCGCCGCGACGCGCGGCGCGGCGGAGGTCGAGGCCGGCGGAGGCGCCGCGAGCGGCGATTTCGAGGTCGGCTCCGGCGCGACCACGGCGGACGTCGATCTGGGCGCGCTGGCCCCGGGCGCCTGGACCCTGCACCTGACGGTGCGGGACGCGGCCGGCAACCGGTCGAACGTCATCTCCTCGACCTTCGATCTCGTCCCGTCCGATCTCACGGCGCCGGTCCTGTCCGGCATGGCGGTGACGGCCGGCGCGACCGGGGCCGCGCTGTCGGTCTCGACCGACGAGGCGGGCGGAACGCTCCACTGGATGGTCGACGCGGCCGCCACGCGGAGCGCGGAGGAGATCCTCGCGGGCGGGGGCGCCGCCGGCGGCGCGCGTCCGGTCGGCGCGGCGGGCCTCCAGCCGCCGGTGGACGCGGCCGGGCTGAGCCCGGCGACGGGCTACCGGTTCCACGTCCTGCACGAGGACGCCGCCGGCAACCGGTCGGCGGTCGTCTCGACCGCGTTCGTCACGGCGTCTCCCGCGAGCGGCGGGATCCGGGTGGAGCGATCCGCCGTCACGGTCAGCAGTTCAGGCGGCCCGGGCTACGCCGGATCCGAATTCGTCGTCGGCGCCGCCGCGAACCGGGCTCTGGTGGCCTTCGTCCACGGCTATTCGACGGCCGCGGGCGCGGTTCCGGGCGACGTGGCGATCTCGTTCGGCGGCGCCGCCATGACGCCGGCGCTGCCGCCTTCGACCGATGCCGATCTGGACCATCGCGAATGGATCGCGGCCTACGTCCTCCCGGCTCCGGCCTCGGGGCCGGGGACCCTGTCGCTGAACTGGTCCCTGTCGACCCGCGCCTGCGCGGTCACGCTGGTGGAACTGAGCGGCGTCGACCAGGCCGCGCCGGTCGCCGCGGCCGGCGTGGTGGATTCGGGCATCGTCACCGCGCTCGCCTTCACGCGTCCGGCCGCCGCGGAGGGAGCGCTGCTGCTTTCGGCGCTCGGCGTCAATTCCGGGGCGCGCGGCGCCGAGATCGGCGTCACCGGCGGCGCGACGGCGCTCCGGACGGGCGAGACGGGTCCGCTCGCGACCAGCGACGTCAGCTTCGCGACCGCGTCCCAGACCGTCACCGCCGGCGGTCCGAAGGGCCACGGCTACGTCTGGACATCCGCCGACCGGGCGATCCTCGGCTGGCTCGAGATGAGGGAGGCCTGATATGGCCGAATGGCATGTGAATGGAGCGGCGTCGGCGTCGGGGTCCGGGACCGGCGAGGCCACGGCCTTCAGAACGCTGGCGGAAGCCGTGGCGGCGTCCCGGGGCGGCGACACGATCCGCGTCGCGGGCGGGATCTACCGCGAGACGATGAGCCTTTCCGGGAAATCCGGCACGCTCTCCAATCCGACGAGAGTTCTCGGCGATCCGCTCGACCCGTTCGTCATCAGCGGCGGCGAGGCGCTGCCCGGGCTCGTTCCATGCGTCCTGGCCGACGCGGTCTACGTTGGCGACAACTGGTCGCAGATGCGGAAAACCACGGTCAGCGCCGGCATCTTCCCCGGCGGCGATCCCTACGCGGGCAATCTCTGCGAGGACGGCGTGCAGATGCCGATCTGCGTCGAGCGGGCCGACACGACCGACGATTTTTTCCTCACGAAGTCGTCCTACTATCACAAGGCCGACAGCATCACGAAAAGCGGGAGCGACATCACCGGCTTCGTCAAGCCGTCCGTCACCGACCTCTACACCAAGGCCCAGATCGAAAACGCGGAATGCAATTTCGTCCAGGGGTCCAACCGGGCCGGCGTCTCGGCCGTCACCTTCGACGCGGGCACGAAGGTCATCGGGCTCGTCTCCCCGCAGCCCTGGGCCGGATCGAGCAACGCCTTCAACGACTGTTTCGCGCTGTTCAACCTCCTGCCGTCCATGAAGGCCGGCGAATGGGGCTTCCGGCGCGCCGGATCCGACGTGACGATCTACGTCCGGGCCTCGGGCGAGATCGAGTATTCCGCCCGGGGGACCGGCCTGAACCTCAGCGGCGCGAGCCATGTCGAAGTGGCGGATTTCAGGATCCGCCAGGTGTCGTCCGCATTGGCGTCGGAGGCGCCTCTTCTCGTCGACAACGGAACGAAGCACTCGTTCATCCACGTCCACGATTTCGAGGTCAACGACAGCTACGGCGTCGCCGGATACGCGGCGCTCTATGTCGGCGGCGCGAACGACTATCACTTCCACGACTTCAGGATCACGCGGGCGCAGAGCATGTGGGGCATGTTCTTCCAGGGCGCCGGGGCGAACGAGGCCAACTGGCCGCGCATGCGGCTGGCGGGCGGCGTCTCGCTCTCCGAGGGCGCGGTCATCACCGGAGCGTCGTCGGGCCAGACCGCCACCGTCCGGTTCACGACGGGAACGGACATCTATTGCGGGCGCGCGGACAGCAACAAGCCGTTCAACGTCGGCGAGACGATCAGGGTCGGCGGGTCGAGCGTCGGGACGGTCTCCGACCTCTCCAAGTGGGACGACAAGGGCGACGCCTCGCTGGTGGATCAGGATCTTCGCGGACACGTCCACGACTTCGTGATCACCTATTGCGCGAGCGCGCCGATCCGGCTGTTCACCGTCAAGGACATGGCGATCCACAACGGCGTCATCAGCCAAGCGGCGAAGGCGACGCACGGCAACACCTGGAACCCGTATCAGGGCTGCCACAACGTCCTGATCTGGGGCGTGAACGGCGAGGGCACGGACGGCTACGGGACGCATCAGGAGAGCGACAGCCTCGTCGTCGCATTCTGCGCGCTCTCCGCGTCCACCACGCCCAACGGCGGCAACCGGGCCTACAGCGGCCAGCAGAACCGCTACTCGGAGCACCCCGGCAACGTGCACGGCTGGCTCGGCTCCTACTTCCTGAACAACCGGGGCATCCCGGTCCCGTCGCGCGTGACCAGCTCCACGCTCGGAAACGGCCTGTCCGTGTCCAGCTCCTACGCCCCGCTCGATCTCTGGACGGTCTGGAACAACATCCACCACGGCAGCAGCGCCGAGGACGGCGCGGCGCTGGCGGACTGGGACCACAACATCAACACGATGAACGGGACGGGCGGAGGGACGCGCGGGCCGAACGACATCGCGGTCGATCCGCTCGCCTTCTACGCGGACCCGGTCAAAGACGACTTCTCCTATCCCGCCGGCTCGGAGGTCCGCACCTTCGCGGCGAAGGACTGGTCCGGCCTCATCGCCGGGTTCGAGGCGCGCTGGCCGCAGGTCGATCCGGCCGTGTTCACGCGCGACATGGTGGGCGCGGCCATCGACTGGTCCGATCCGCCGGCCGGTCCGACCGTCGATCCGGACGCCGACTACCGGGCGGCGCCGGGCACGGGCGGGCCGATCGTTCCGCCGCCGCCGCCGCTTCCGGAGGAGCCGGTCCGGCCCGTGGTGCGTTCGCGCGTCCTGCGGCTCTCGGTCCTGGCGGCCTGAGGCGGAAAGGGCTTTGCCGGTCGCTTCCGGTCCCGTAATCTCCTCACAATGAGCCGATGAGGCGCATCGATCAATGGGGGATCAGACGATGACTGGAATGCTTGCCGCCGCCGCCGCGCTCGCCCTGATCGCGGGCGCGGCGGGCGCGGAGACGTATCTCGGAGACGGAAGCGAGATCGGTTTTCCGGCCGTGGCGGTCGGCTCGTCCAGTACGATGAGCGTTTATTTCGGACTTGGCGAGACAGGCCAGGATGAAAACTTCCTCGATGGCGACGGCCCCCGGTTCGACCTGATCTCCGGTTCGCCGGACGTGTTCTCCTTCGATGCGGTTCTATGCTCTCAGATCGGCATCGGCTTCGATTGCATGGCCGACGTCATTTTCGCGCCGAACGCCACCGGCGATTTCCTCTCCGAGTTCAAGATAAGCGCTATTTTCGAGTATGAGGAGACTCACGGCGAGGAGGCGGGCGAGATCTACGAGTACGACGACTCGTTCCGGGCGAGCTTCCGCGGTACCGGCATCGCGGCGGTTCCTCTTCCGCCGGCGGCGGCGGGGTATCTGGCGGCGCTCGGTCTGCTCGGCTGGGTCGGACGCGGACGGATGAGAGCGGTCTGACCGGCCGGGGTCGGGCAGGGCGTCCCGGTCCGTCTGGACGCTTCCCGGGCGACATGCGAGACTTCCGCATCTGAACCGCGGCGTGCGCGGGTCGGGGAGTTTCATGCGGAAATCGGATGCGCCGTCCTCTTCGCCGAAGCCCGGAAATCCCGTGCCGGCGTCGTATCCCGGCCTTTCCGGGACGGGACGGATCGGCGAGGCCCTGCGGGTCCGGCCGGGCGCCGCGTCCGGCGCGGAGGCGCAGCGCCCGGCCTTCCAGTGGCTTCGCGACGGCGTCGACATCCCCGGCGCCACCGGGGCGATTTACGTTCCGCGACCGGATGACGATCTGAGGCTGGTGTGCTGCCGCGTCACGGTCGGGACCGGGTCGGCCGTGACGCCCGCCCGGCGCGTCACCCGCGCGGCGCCCCGGACCTCCGGCGTCCTGCGCGAGGAGGCCATGGGGGAGGCCGGCGCCGACTGGACCGTCGGGACGGCCGGGACGTTCGCGGGCGAGGATCTGCTTTTCTCCGTCGCGGGCGGCGGCGCGCGGATCGACCCGCGCGACGGGGTTCTCACGCTGGGGACCGGCAGGGCGCGGGCGGGCGAGATCGTCACGGTCCGGGCCGAGAATTCCGGCGGGTCCGCCGAGACCGCCTTCATGATCACCGTCGAGGCGGAGCGGGCCGCGCCCGCGGCGGCGCCGTCCTCCGGGATCTTCGTCGATCCCGACGCCGGCCGCGACGCGGGGCGCCGGCACGCCCGAGGATCCGCTCCGCGCGGTTCCCGCGGCGCCCGCGCCCGGCGCGCGCGTCTTTCTGCGGCGCGGCTCGACCTGCCGCGATCCGATCCTGGTCACCTCCGGCGGCACGGCCGAGGCGCCGGTGATTCTGGATTTCGAGACCTGGGGCGAGCGGAGCGCGCCGCCGGCGCTGGTGGATCTCTCCGAGCCGCTCGCCGGGCTCGCCGCCGGCGCGCCGGTCGGCGGGGCCGCGATCCTGAGCGCCGATTTTCCCGCCAGCGTTCCGCGCGCGCGCTGGACCGACACCCTGATGATCGCGCAGGACGGCCGGCTGATGGGTCTCGCGCAGCTGCCGACACCGGCCGATTTCGCCCGGACCTCCGATCTCGCGGAATGGTTCGATTACGACGCCTACGAGAACGCGGGCTCGCGCGGGACGGGCTGGCGGGAATGGATCACGGCGCCCGGCGCCTTCGCCGCGATCTCCGGGCCGAAGGCGGGGCTGCTCCTGCGCGTCTGGGGCTGGGGCAACCGGACGGACGTCTACCAGGTGGCCGATCACGATCCGGCCACGGGTCGCGCCGAGATCGTGCCCTATCTTCACGACAGGCCGCTGGTTCCCCGCGAGGACACGCGGCCGGCCAAACGCAAGCTGGCGATCATCAACCATCCCGACTGCCTGCGGGCCGAGGGCCAGTATCTGGTCGATCCCGCGGTCTCGAAGCTGATTCTGCGCCCCTTCGGCGGCGCGGGCCCGGGCGCCGCGCGCTTCGCCGCCGCCGCGGGCGGCGGGGCCTCGGGGATCGAGATCCGCGCGCCGCACGTGACGGTCTCGGGCGCGCGGGTGCGGATGGTGGCGAGCGCCGAGCCGCTGGGCGCCGGCGTCCTGGCGCGGTCCGGGGACGGCGGCGTCCCCGAGGGCCTGGTTCTGCGCCGGTGCCATGTCGACGACTGCGTGGTCGCGGGGGCGGGGATCTATCTGCACGGCGCGCGCGGGACGATCGCGCGGCCCCTGGTCGAGGATTGCCACGCGCGCAACATGCTCGGCGCGTCCTGCCGGGGCATCTTCCTCAACGGCGTCGAGGGCGGCATGGTCCGGTCCTGTTCCGCCGACGTCACCAGCTCGACCGGCATCAGCCTCTACGGCTGTTCCGGCACGCGGGTCTTCGGCAACGTCTCGGGGCGGCCCGCCGGCGTGCACGGCAACGGGTTCTCGTTCTACCAGGGCTGCCGCGACCTGCTGATCGCCTTCAACACCGTGTTCCAGCCGGGTCACGGCGGGATGGCGATGACGCTGCAATCGGCGGGAAACTGCGCGATCGTCTTCAACGATTTCGTCATGGGCGACGGCAACACCGTCGCGTTCTACGGGCCCAAAAGGGATCACGCCGAACTGGGCGGGCACGTCTTCGCCAACAACAACGTGCTGAACGTCACCGACGGCAAGGCGTTCAGGATCGACACGATCCCGCTCTGGAACGACGTGCCCGGAGAGCGGATCCGCAAGGGCGAGGCGCGCCGCGATCCCGACGATCCCGAGCGCCGGGCCTGGGTCAGGGCCGAGGCGGGCCGCGCGCCCGAAGGCCCCGGAGCAGAGCTTCGCGCGGGTCCGCGCCGCGCATCCGGGGCGCTGGACGCTCTATGGCGGGACCGGGATGGGCCCCGACTGGCCGGCGGGCCGGCCGTTCCTCGGCATGGTCCTGGTCAACAACATCGTCGACGGGATCCTGTCGCGCGAGATCGCCGAGCCCAACAGCTACGCCATGCGCACGGCCAACCTGCACGTCTCGGGCCATTCGGCCTCGACCAGCCTCGTCGCGCGTCCGAGGCGCTCGCGATCGGCGAGCTCTGGCAGGAGGGGGCGAAACGCGCGATCTTCCGCGACTGGCGGGCGGGCGACCTCGCGCCCGAGCCCCGGGCCTGGGCGAACCTGCTGGCGGGACGCGGCGCCGTCTGGACCATCCGGGGCGTCCGGGTCGACTGGATCGGCCGCTGGCGGCTGGTCGACGGCGTGGCGACGGACGCCTGGGACTGGCGGAACGAGCCGCTCTGATCCCCGGCCTTTTCCGGATTCTTGAAAACTTCACGGCTTTCTGACAGGAGCCGCGGGACGCCGCTTTTCCGGCCGGCCGGAGGGACGATGGGTTTCGATTTCGCGGATTTCCTGACGTGACCCCATCGTTCATCCAAGGGTCACTGGAATCTGTGTTTGAGTGACCTGCTGCCCGAAAACTCGCGGTCAGTTTGGACCAGGTTCAAGGGTCAGGACCCGCCGTCTGGCCGAGATGATGTGAATCACGTCCACGGGCTCGTCGGCCGATCCCTTTTCCTCGACCGTGTGAGCGACCAGGATTGACGGTCACGTCGCCGACCCGGACCCAGGGTCTGCCACCGCCGTTCTCCGCCTTCGATCCTGTCCCGCACGGACAGGTGCAGCGGATCGAGAAACACGCGGACGGCGGGCGGGTGGCCGGGCTCGGCGAGACCAGCGCCGGTCAATGAGAACGGCGGCGAGGTCATGGATCGTCCGGTTGCGTTCAGACCAATTCCGTTGCGGTCCTCCGTGATTTTTTGCGCCGACCCATCGCCCCCAGCAGGCCGATTCCGGTGACGATCAATGGCAGGCCGCCGCCGATCGGGACGGCTGCCGGCGAGGCGCCGTATTCGACCAGATATCCGCTGGCGAAGTTCGCGTCGTTCCACGAGCCACCGGCGTCGTCCTGCCACCATGCTAGGATGTAATCCTCATTCCCACTGCCGGCGGACCCGGAGCCATTGTTCGGCTCGCCTGGTTTCCAGTTGGTATAGGACGCAAGCTGACCCTCTTCGGGTCCGCCGATGTAGCGGAACATACCTTCCACCGCACGGTCCGAAGCCCCGATCGCGAAATTATTGCCGAACTCATCGCCGCTGGGACCGGGCCATATCGAATTCAGGAAGTCCTGTTCCGCCTGCGATGTGATTGTCGCGAGATAGCCATCCAGACCCATGAAGTTGGAATTTTCGGCGACCACCTCAAGATCCGGGACCAAGCCGCCGGTGGAGACAAAGTCGTACCAATGACCATTGCCGCCGCTTGCTTCGGTCCATTGGACCGAAGCCGCACTCAGAGGGGTGGCCATGACGAGAAACAGCCCTGCGGTCGAAGAATTTAGCCAAAAAATCTCTCATTATAGCTTCTCCAATGTTGAAGAATGCACCAGCCGTTTGGCAAGGGTACCAAAATCAGAGAAAATTTTCAATTTGCATGATCGTTCTGAGGATCTGGCGGAAACCGATGGCGAACGATCTCTGAAGTCGAGCCGCGTCCCAAGACGTCGTCTGATACGGCGCGGCGCTGCCGCCGGGATCAGCCCCTCCGCTGTTTGATGACGGCTGAGGAGCCGGCGCAGGGTTCCGGCGAAATTGCGCAGGTTCTTCTCCATCGGGTTCTCGCGCGCCCGGGCGACCAGGTCGAAGCCCGGATAGGCCGGGCGGGGGCGGCCCAGCACCGCCATGGCGGCGAGACGGGCCGCGACGTTGCGCTTGCGGGCGGCCTGGCCCGGCTGCATGGCGGCGATCGCGGAGACGGGCAGGGGCTCCGTCGCGAGTCGGCCGGCCTCCATCGCCGCGCGCACCAGCGCCTCGCCTTTTTCCGTGCGGCTCAGGATCAGGCTCGAGCCCTCGCGCTCCTCGAAGATCGGATAGCCCTGCTCGTCGCATTCCCAGGCGTCGGCGCAGACGGCGTCGGCGGCGCCGCCGACCCCGTCGGGGCAGATCTTGCAGCGGAACTGCACGTGCCGGGTCAGGATGTCGCCCCAGCTGTCGTTGTAGGACATGCGCTCGGCGCCGCCGTCATGCCGCGTCGCGGTGGCGTAGCCGGGCCAGCCGTCGCCCCGGTAGCGGAAGGCGGCGAGATCCTCCGGCGCCACGCCGAGCCTGGCCGTCACCGCCTCGGCGCCCGCCTGCGAGGGCACGCCGGCGCAGAAGAACGAGAGCATGACGGGGATCTTCGCGTCCACGCGCGGATCGCGCTTCGCGATCGCGCGCAGCGCCGCCACGTCGCAGGGCTTGCCGACGAAGGCGGCCTTTCCGGGCGTTTCCAGGATCTCCTCGAGCCGCGCCAGCGGCGCGGAAGGCGCGTAGCGCGAGCCCGCGGCGGCGAAGACCTCTGCCTCCGTCACGCTCAGGACGGTCTCGTTGGCGACGGGAACCGCGCCGGAGGCGGCGGTCTGGATCACGCGGTCCACGGCGCGCGTCTCCAGAAGATGGACCAGAAGCGCCGAGATCCCGCCGCCCGACGAGGCCTGATGGCGCAGGGCGGGATCGGTGGAATGTCCGGTGCGGCATTCGATAACCGGCCCCCAATAGGGATGGCCGGGGCGGTCCTGTTCGACCACGAGGCCCGGACAGGTCGCGGCGACGGCCTCCTCCTGGGCCGGGTCGAGCGGCGGTCTGGCGCGGGCGCAGCCAGCCCGGAGGCTCCATGACCATGTCGATCCGGCCGGGCGCGAGGCCGGCGCAGCCGCCGCAGCCCGAGCAGAGATCGCCGCGCGCGACCCGGGCGAGTGCGGGCGAGGCTCAGGGTGCCGGTGCGGGTCCTTGCTCGGGGTCATGGGGGTCTGATCGGCTGGGGTTGGAAAACGTGTAGGCGATTCTTGCGGAGCTTCTTCGCGACCAGATAGGGCCGGCGGATAGCGCGCCGCGCGAGCGAGACCGTATCGCGCAGTGCATAGCGTCAATCGGCACCTCGAGAAGCTCGGGCCAGCGCGACGCGATGCAGGTCCGCAGCATCTGGTTGCTGCCGTTCTCCATGCGCGCCAGGACGGGGGCAGGCTCAGCATCGCGGCGAAGCTCTTGCGCGAGACGAGCGGGCTGAGCGTGTGGCGGTGGGGGCTGCAATAGGAGATGGCGAAACCCCAGCAGGCCATGCGCAGCTCCAGATAGGCCAGATCGAGTTTGAGGAAGGCGTCGAACCCCTCCACGCCGGCAGCCAGGCGGCGATCGCCTCGTCACCTCCGCCGCAGCGGGCATGCCAGCGCGCGGCGAGGCCTTCGGCGGTGATCTCGGTCCGCGTCGTGTCCCGGGTCGCCAGAAGAAGCCCCGCCCGACCTCTCCCGCCGCGCCGCCGACGAGCGCCGCACCGGAGCCCAGGACCTGGACGCTTCCGTAGCTGTCCATCGCCGCGCCGCACGCACATGCCGTTGCGGGCATGCCAGTCGGCGGCCTCGGCCGGCGTGCTGACGACCAGCGGCAGCGTCCGGTGGCGCAGGCCGAAGCGCCGGGCGAGATGCCGCGCGACGTGGAGGTCAGCGGCGGGTCCGTCACCTCCACCGTGACGAAGGTGGCGGGCTCCGGACGTCCGGCTCGCGGCCACGAGGAGCCGCGTCTCGTTTCCCGCGGTCAGTCCGATGAAGGTCTCGCCCCGCCGCGCCACCGCGTCGATGACCGCCTCACAGGCGGACATGATCCGCCCGCACGCCGCCTCGGGATCGGGATCCTCGGGGATCGGCGCGCGCGGCCAGTGCCGCCTCGCGGTGAAATCCGCGAGATCGAGATAAAAGTTCGGCAACAGCCGCGAGATGCCCTCGTGCGCGGTCAGTCCGCCGGGAAACCACCCCTCGCAGCGGATCCCGAGCCGGTCGTAAAGATCGCGCCGGAATAGCGGTTCGCCTCGTCCGCGTCCAGAAGCGCCAAGGCGGTGGCACGCACGCGCCGCGTCGCTGGATCGTAGACCGCCGAGAGCGATCCGCAGGGGTCGAGATAGACACGGCGCGCGCCCGGAACGTCGAGGATGAAGATGAACGATCGCCCAAGGCGTAGACGTTGCGCTCGACGAAGCCGTCGATGTCGTCTCTGAGCGCCTCGGGGATCGTGTACGTTTCCTCGAGGACGGTCCTCGCTCGAGATCGACCGGCGCACCGAGCAGCGCGCCGATCGGGGCTCGTCGCGTCCGACACCCGGATGAGGGGCAGGGGCGCCACGCGGGCCAGATGCAGGGAGGGCAGGGCGTCGCGGGTTCCGCCCGGAATGTAGACAGGCTAAGGCAAGAGCAAGAACTGCTTGGAGAAGTACTGGCATGATTTCATGCGCGCGCGAGCCGGCCCAGCGTCTCGCGAGCGCCGCCTCGTAGGGCGCGATCCGGGTCTCGGCGCGGGCGAAGGCCGCGTCCACCTCGGCCTTGAGCGCCGCGCGGTCCGCGAACCCCTCGAACACGGCTTCGAGGATCGCCTCGTTCGTCCCCGTCGTGCACTCGACGGTGCGCTCATAGCCCAGCGTGCCGAAAAGCCCCGCGAACTTGCGGCTGTAGGCCATCGGGATCACCGGGACCCCGCTCGAGAAGGCCGCGATGCAGGCGTGCATCCGCGCGCCCATGAAGAAATCCATGCCCGCGATGTAGGATTTCGCCTCCGACGGGCTGGCGAAGCGCGGGGCCAGGACCACGCCGGGAAATTCCCGCGCCAGGGCCTCGCCCGCGCGGAAATCGTCCTCGACCGGCTGGCTCTCGGAGATCACGTGGCCCACCAGATGCGTCTCGACGCCTTCCATCGCCGCGAAGCGCCGGAGGATCTCGCGGATCAGCGCCGGATAGTCCGTGGTCAGCCCGAACATGTTCTTTCCGGTATAGCCGCCGTTCATCAGGAGGCCCGAGACGTTCAGCCCGACCCGGACCGGGCCGCCCTCGCGCGGGGCGGGCGGATCATAGCGGCAGGCGCATCGCCACGTCGGTGGATTCGCCGATCTCCCCCGTGAAGCCGATGTCGCGCAGGAACGTCGTCGAGAGCGCGTCGCGGGTGAAGACCGCGCGGCAGCGCCGGATCGAGGCGAGCGCGCCTTTCCGCGCCCAGGCGCGGGTGAAGGGGCCGACGGTCTGCGGGCTCAGGATCATCGGGCGGCGCGCGGCGTGGACGATGAACTTGCCGAGCAGCATCTTGCGGATGCGCGCGGGCCCGTAGATGTCGGCGAAACTGTCGCCCGACCCGATGTCGAGCACCAGATCGCAGCGCCGGACCGCGGAATAGAGCCCGCCGGGGCTGACCAGATCGCGGCCCGACATCTCGAAACGCGTCACGTTCGGGGCCTCGATGTAGCTCGGGCGCGGATCGCGCCAGCCGAGGATCACGAAGCGCACGCGGATCCCGATCTCCGCCGCGACCTTCTCGACGATGGCGATCTGCGACACGGTGAGCGCGCCGACGCCCAGATTGTCCGAGACGGCCGAATGCCACAGCAGGCCGATGGTCAGGTCCGTTCCGGTCACGGGGATCGCCCTCTTTACCCGGCCCGCCGCCGTCCGGCCGCGCGCCTGCGCGCGTCTCACATCTCGTAGCCGGTCAGGTCAAGTCCCGGAACCATTCGCGCGAGGGCTTGGTTACTTTCCGCGAAACGCCCCGAGAAGCGGGCGGTCACGTGATCGGTCACGGGCCGTCGGCCGGCCAGGGCGCGGGCCAGCGCCGGATGGCGCGCCGCCCCGCCCGCCCAGCGGTAGAGCGCGTCCGAGACCCCGCCCAGATCGAGCGCCGGCTCCGGCGAGGCCGGCCCCGCCCGGAAATGGTTGATCCGGCGCAGCAGCGGCGCCGCGGCCTCGGGGTAGCTCGCGCCCGAGCGGGAGGCCCGGGCCGGAAAGCCGTCCTGGCGCGGGGCCTCCGCGAAGGCCGAGAGCTTCGCGAGGAACCCCGCGAGATCGCCCGCCATCTCCTCCTGGGTCAGCACCAGGACGTTTTCCGCCCCGAAAAGGTCGCGGTAGAGGCCGATCAGCCAGTCGTAGCGGAAATGCTCGGCCCGGAAGCGCGGATAGCCCGGCGCGTTCTCCTCGGCGAAGAAGCCTTCCGGGGGAAGCGCGCCGCCGCGCGACAGATACTGCATGTAGACCGAGGTCAGCATGCGCGTCTGCTCGCGGATCGTGATCAGGATCCGCGCGTCCGGAAAGGCCGCGGCGAGCAGCCGGGCGCTGTGCGCGCCGCCCGCGCCGCCGTGGAACGGATTGCCGCAGAGGATCTCGGAGGAGACGGCCGGGACCGTCCCGGGCTCCAGCGCTCCGCTCCGCTCCGCCGCGATCGCGGCGAGCCGGTCCGCGTCGCGTCCGGACTCGTGCGCGTCGACGATCAGGGCGGAGACCTCGTCATGGTCCAGGATCCTGCCGTATCCGTATTCGGGGACGAGGAACCTGTTCTGCAGCCAGGTCGTCCCGGTCTTGTGGTACCCGACATGGAGCAGCGGTCTTTTCATCGGAACGGGACTCGTCAAGCCGGGCGCAGGTCGGAAGGGTACGGAAAAGGCGGCGGAGTATCCGCCGCCGGGCGCCGGGGGTCAAGAAAGCCTTTGCGCGATTGCGGCGCCGGGGGAGGGGATGCTATCGCTCCGCCCGGCGGCGATGGGTTTTAAGCGTGCGAGGTCGGGCATGATCGGGGCGGCCATGGCGCTGCTGGGGGGCAATCTCGGCGTCGCGCTTCTCAAATTCGCCCGCAACATCCTGGTCGCGCGTCTGCTGAGCGTCGAGAATTTCGGCATCGCGGCCACCTTCGCCATCGTTTTCGGCTTCATCGAGATGCTGGCCTTTCTCGGGCTCGACCGGTTCCTGATCCAGACCCGCGACGCGGGCCTCGAGCGGGTCCAGGCGACGCTCCACAGCCTCCAGGTGCTGCGCGGCGTCTTCGTGGCGAGCGTGCTCTACGTCACGGCCGGGCCGCTCGCCGCGCTGATGGACGTGCCCGAGGTCGCCTGGGCGTTCCGGCTGATGGCCCTGCTGCCGCTCATCCAGGGCTTCACGCATCTCGACATGGCGCGCGCGCAGCGGGGAATGCGCTTCGGCCCTTTCGTGAAGATCACGATGGGGGCGGAGTTCATCGGGCTCCTGTCGGTCTGGCCGCTCTTTCTCGTCTTCGGCGATTACCGCGTCGTGCTGGGCGCGCTCCTGGTCCAGGAGACGCTGACGATGCTTTTCTCGCATCTGGTCGCCGAGCGGCGCTACGCGCTCGGGCTCGACCGGGCGCTGGCGCTGCGCGCGCTCCATTTCGGCTGGCCGCTCCTGCTCAACGCGGCGCTGATGTTCGGGATCTTCCAGGGCGACCGGATCATCGTGGCCAACCAGCTCGGCCCGGCCACGCTCGGCCTCTTCTCTCTGGCCTTCATGCTGACCTTCATGCCCACCGGGGTTCTGGCCCAGACCATCAACCGGCTGTTCCTGCCGAAACTGGCGCCGCTCCAGGACGATCCGGCCGCCTTCGACGCGCTGGCCCGCGTCGTGGTCCAGGTGGGTCTCGTGGTGGGCCTCGCGGTCGCCGTCGGGTTCTCGATCCTCGGCGCGGACCTGGTGCTGATCCTGTTCGGGGCGAAATACGCCGGCGCGCTCCCGGTGCTGGTCTGGCTGGCGGTGATGCAGGCGGTGCGCGTCGCCAAGATGGGCGTCTCGGTGGTGGCGCTCGCCCGCGGCGAGACCCGCAGCCCGATGTTCGCCAGCATCCCGCGGGTGGCCCTGCTGCCGGTCGCGTGGCTCATGGTGGAGCGGGGCGCGGGCATGGAGACGGTCGTCGGGATCGCCATTCTGGGCGAGGCGGTCGGCCTCGCTGTGGCCTTCACGCTGCTGCGCGCGCTGCTGGACGTGCCGGTCCGGCCTCTTGTCCCCGCGATCCTGGCCTGGGGGGGCGTTCTCGCGCTGGTCGTCGCGGACATGGCGCTCCGGCCGCCCCGGCCGGAGGTCTTCGCGAATTTCCACCTCTTCCAGGGACGTCATCCTGCTGGCCGCGGCCGCGGCGGTGCTTCTGGCCATGCGGGACCTGCGCGTCCGCGCCATGACCCTCCTGCGCGGCGCGCCGTTTACCGGGGCTTCATGATGGCGGGGATACGAGATGCCGCACGCGGGGCCCCGTGTTTCCATCGCTCCGCGCGGCGGCTATATCGGGCCCGCGGCGCGGGTCGCCGAAAGGATCTGATGTGAGGCAGCAGGACAGGGCGCAAGGCGCCGCGTCGGCGCGCCCGGCGGGCGTTCCCCGGACCGGCGGCGCCGCGCGGACCGCTCCCGCGCGCCGGACAGGCGTCGCCGCCGCGCCCGCGACGCCCTCGGACGAGGCGGCCGGCGCCTCCGTCCTGATGGCGCTGTTTTTGGGCTCGCTGCTCCTGCCCGTGAAGATCCATCTCGGCGATCTGATGTTCACGCCGACGCGGCTTTTCCTGTTCATCGTGTTCATTCCGCTGTTCTTCCGGCTGGTCGGGGGCAAGGCGGGCCGGATCCTGCCCGTGGACTGGCTCATGTTCCTCTACTGCGCCTGGATCGCGCTGGCGCTCGTGGTCAATCACGGGCTCGACCGGGTGGCTTTCGCGGGAAGCGCCGTGATCGAACTCTTCGGCGGCTATCTGCTCGGCCGGATGGCGGTGCGCAGCGGCGCGGATTACCGGACGTTTTTCCGGTACTTCCTGTATGTCCTGCTGTTCCTTCTGCCTTTCGTGATCTCCGAGCAGTTCACGCGGCGGGTGTTCATCAACGAGATCCTCGGACGCGTGTTCGACACCTATCCTTACGTGGACCATGAGATGAGAATGGGTCTGAGCCGGATCCAGACCGTTTTCGAGCATCCGATCCTTTTCGGCCTGTTCTGCTCCATCGCCATATCGAATTTCTGGTTTCTCAATCGCGACCGCCTTTCCAGGGCGCTGCCGATGACCGGATTCGCGATCTTCATGACCTTCATGTCGCTGTCCTCGGCGGCGGTCCTCGCGATCATGATCCAGCTCGGCATGATCGTCTGGGACAAGGTGACCGGCGCGAAATGGAAGCTTCTGGCCGGTCTGGCCGTCGCGGGCTACATCGTCATCGACCTTCTCTCGAACCGTACGCCGGCGGAGGTGCTGATCTCCTACGGGACGTTCAACCAGGGGACGGCCTACAACCGGATCCACATCTGGAACTACGGCATCCTCAACATCCAGAGCAGCCCGATCTTCGGCATCGGATTGAGCGACTGGGTCCGGCCGGCATGGATGAGCCCGTCCTTCGACAATTTCTGGCTCCTGCAGGCCATGCGCTACGGCGTTCCGGCGCTGCTTCTGCTGGTTCTGGCGATCGTGTTCAATCTGCGGGGCATTTTCGCGAACCGGGAACTCTCCGCGGCCGACGGGCAGTGCCGCACCGGCCATGTGGCGGGCGCCGCGGCGCTTTTCTTCACGCTCGCCACGGTGCACGTCTGGGGTCCCGCCTCGACCGTCGTGATGGCCTATATCGGCGCGGGGGTATGGCTGGCCGGCGCGGGCGCGCCGTCGGAGGCGGCGGCTCCCGGCGCGGCGCGCGAGAGCAGGGCGGCGCGACGCGGCGGAGCGTCATCGCCGTCCCGGCCCGCCTCCGGAGCGCCGACCCGCGTCTCCCGGCCGCCGCGCCGTTCTCCTTGAGGGAGCGGGTTCCCGGACTCCCGCCCGCATCCGGTCCCGTCCCGCCTCACGCCGCCCGATCCGCCGCGAGCCTTGACTCGCCGGCATCGCATGTGAATTCCTGAACGTCATGCGGAGTCTCGGCGGGGGGCGGTCATGTCCAGACGTTTTTCGGGCTTCGGCGTCCTGACGTTTCCTCTCGTCGGCGCGCTGGCGGTCTTCTCGGTGGCCGGGCCGGGCGCCGCCACCGCCGTGACGCTGGCGTATTACGAATCCTCCGCGTGGACCTCGCTCACCCTCACCGGCGCCCGCGCCGTCGACGGGACGCCGGTCGGAACCGACGCGGTGCGACGGGGCGGAGGGGCTTTCGGAGGCGAGAACTATCAGGAACTGACCGTCCGGGACGCGGACGGAAACGATCTGGATCCGGTCCCCCCCGGCATAGCCGAGGCCAATATCGACAACGGAAGCCTTTTCGACGCCGGATATCGCGTGTCGGCGATGTCCTACATCTTCGATTACGGAGAGACGTTCTCGTTCGGAAACGTCTCGGCGGACCCGCTGCATGCCAGCTTCCATCTGGACCGGCGCGCCTTCGCCGAGGCGTTCAGCACCGTGGTCACCGCGACCGCCGCCGCCGAGGCGCTGAACCTCGGAGCGGACCTTTATATTCAGAACGCGGCCGGCGGCTATTCCGACGCCGAAAGCCGGCTCTCCCCCGAGGCGGTCGCGGCGCTGAGGTCGGATCTCGCCGCCAACGCCCGGTCGGACGGCGGGACGCGCGTGACCCGGAGCATCGTCCACGATTTCGACATCCTGCTGGATGCCGGCGACACGTTCTACGCGGATTTCTTCTTCATGCCCTCCGAGGGCGGTCTCGCCAACACGCCCGCCGCGCCGTCGCCCGTGCCGCTGCCGGCCGGCGCGCCGCTTCTTCTGGTGGCGCTCGGCGGCCTCGCGGCCGCGCGGCGCTGGAGAGATCCGGCACGTTAATACTTTAGTCCATTGATGTCAGAGGGTTGCGGCCCGTCCAACCTTGGACCGGCCCGCGATTCCGCGCGACCGGCACGCCTTCATTGAAAATCCACTCCCGCGCCGCTACCAAGGCGCGCGCCGCGCGGCGCCACCCAAGAGGCCGCCATGGACATCTCGCCGCTCGAAATTCCGGACGTGAAAGTCATCCGCCCGAAGAAGCACGGCGACGCCCGGGGCTTCTTCTCCGAGACCTGGAGCCGGGCGGCGCTGGAGGCGGCGGGGATCGACATCGATTTCGTCCAGGACAACCAGTCGCTCTCGGCCGCGCGCGGCACCGTGCGGGGCCTGCATTTCCAGACGCCGCCGCATCCCCAGGCCAAGCTGCTGCGGGTGATCCGGGGCGCGGTCTTCGACGTGGCGGTGGACCTGCGCCGGGGCTCGCCCGACTACGGCCGTCACGCGGGCGCGGTGATCTCGGCCGAGGAATGGAACCAGATCCTCGTGCCCGTCGGCTTCGCCCACGGCTTCATGACGCTCGAGCCGGACACCGAGGTGATCTACAAGGTGAGCGGGATCTACTCGCCCGCCGACGACGCCGGCATCCTCTGGAACGATCCCGATCTCGGCATCGCCTGGCCGCTGGACGTGGAGCCGGTCCTGTCGGACAAGGACCGCGTCCAGCCGCGCCTGCGCGATTTCGACACGCCTTTCACCTACGGGGACTGATCCCATGAAACTCCTCGTCACCGGCGGCGCCGGCTTCATCGGCTCCGCCGTCGTCCGCCGCGCGGTGGCCGACGGCGACGCGGTGGTCAATCTCGACGCGCTGACCTACGCCGCCTGCCTCGACAACGTCGCTTCCGTCGCCGACAGACCCGCTCTACGCCTTCGAGCATGCCGACATCCGCGACCGCGCCGCGCTCGACCGGATCCTCGCCGCGCACGCGCCCGACGCGATCCTGCATCTGGCGGCGGAATCCCATGTCGACCGTTCGATCGACGGGCCGGGCGCCTTCATCGACACCAACGTGACCGGCACCTACAATCTGCTCGAGGCCGCCCGCGCGTACTGGACGGGCAGGGGGCGTCCCGACGCGTTCCGCTTCCACCACGTCTCCACCGACGAGGTCTACGGCACGCTCGGCGCGACCGGAGCCTTCACCGAAGCCACGCCCTACGCGCCGAACTCGCCCTATTCCGCCTCCAAGGCCGGCAAGCGACCATCTGGTCCGGGCCTGGGGCGAGACCTACGGGCTGCCGGTGATCGTCACCAACTGCTCGAACAATTACGGGCCGTTCCATTTCCCCGAGAAGCTGATCCCCGTCGTCATCCTCAAGGCGCTGGCCGGCGCGGCGATCCCGGTCTACGGCGCGGGCGAGAACGTGCGCGACTGGCTCTATGTCGAGGACCACGCCGACGCGCTCCTGACCGTGCTGCGGCGGGGCGCGGTCGGACGGAGCTACAACATCGGCGGGGAGAACGAGGCGCGCAACATCGATCTCGTGCGCATGATCTGCGCGCTGCTCGACGATCGCCGGCCGGGTGGCGCGCCGCACGACCGGCTGATCGAATTCGTCACCGACCGTCCCGGCCACGACCTGCGCTACGCCATCGACCCGACCCGCATCCGGACCGAACTCGGCTGGCGGCCCTCGGTGACGCTGGAACAGGGGCTCGCGCGCACGGTCGACTGGTTCCTCGCCAACGAGCCCTGGTGGCGCGCGCTGCAGGACCGCGACGGCGTGGGCGCGCGGCTGGGCGCCCGGGCGTGAGGATCCTCGTCTTCGGCGAGACCGGCCAGGTCGCCCGCGAACTCGCGCGGCGCGCGCCCGTCACCGCGCTCGGCCGGGACGCGGCCGATCTCTCGGACCCGGCCGCCTGCGCCGCCGCGATCCTGGCCTCCGACGCCGAGGCGGTGATCAACGCCGCCGCCTATACGGCGGTCGATCGCGCCGAGGAGGAGGAGGCTCTCGCGACGGTCGTGAACGGCGCGGCGCCCGCCGCCATGGCCCGCGCGGCGGCCGAGAAAGACGTGCCGTTCCTGCACGTCTCGACGGATTACGTCTTCGACGGTTCGGGCGAGACCCCCTGGAAGCCCGACGATCCCGTCGGTCCGCTCGGCGCCTACGGCCGCTCGAAGCTGGCGGGAGAGGCCGGCGTGCGCGCGGCGGGCGGGCGGCACGCCATCCTGCGCACCTCCTGGGTCTTCTCGTCCCGCGGCGCGAACTTCGTCCGCACCATGCTGCGTCTGGGCCGCGAGCGGGACGCGCTGCGCGTGGTCGACGACCAGACCGGCGGCCCGACGGCGGCCGGCGACGTCGCGGGCGCGCTCCTGACCATGGCCGGCGCGCTGCGGGACGGCGCGCCCGGCGGCACGTACCATTTCGCCGGCGCGCCGGACGTCACCTGGGCCGGTTTCGCGCGCGAAATTTTCGCGCGGGCGGGTCTCGACGTGGCCGTCACCGGCATACCGTCCTCGGACTATCCCACGCCCGCGCGGCGTCCCGGCAATTCCCGCCTCGACTGCGCCACGCTCGAGGCCGATTTCGGTGTCCCGCGCCCGGATTGGCGCGCAAGTCTGGACGGGGTTCTCGCGGAACTCGACGCCGCCTGAACCGGCCCCCGTGGCGGCGGTGCCGGACGGTCCGCGCCGAAAGGGCGGCCGGCCGCACGCGCCATAGCGCGACGGATAATGCATATTATGTTTAATAGCAGTTCTCAGAATAAACCCCGCTTGAGCGGGCCGTTGTCGCCGAACCGAAAACGGCGGCGTTCCGGCCGCCGAAAGTTTTTCCGCGAACAGCGATCGGATCGCGGCCAGGCGCGAGACGCGGCTTCTTAGCGTCGTCTTTAAGATTTGTCCCGCATAACTCCGCCGCCACCCGTCCTTTGGTGGATGTCAGCCTGTGGAGTCCACTCATGTCGCGAATTGCCGGACATGGCGCCATGATCGCGCTGATGGCCTCGGCCTGCGGGTCCGCCGCCGCCGCCGCCGGTATCGAGCGCAACGTCCTGTCGAGCCGCGTCCTCTTCGAGCCCGGACGGTATGCGGAATTCTCGCTGGCCTATGCGGATCCCGACCTCGAAGGCGAAGGCGGCGCTCTCGCGCCGGGCGTTCCGATCACCGGATCCACCGGCGACGTCCTCGGCGCGTTCAGCGGTCTCGGGGCGGCGTACAAGGCGGATCTGGCCGGGGGGCTGTCCTGGGCGCTGATCGCCGACCAGCCGTATGGAAGCTCGACCGACTATCCCGACAGTCTCTTTGCCGGAACCGCGGCCAACATCGACACCGTGACCCTGACCGGCATCCTCGCCTACGACGTGACGCCCGCCTTCAAGGTCTATGGCGGGCTCCGGGCGCAGCGCATGAAGGCGGACGGCGCCGTGCCGTTCCTCGGCGGCTACACGATAGAGACCGACGCCGACATCGGCTACGGCTACATGCTGGGCGCCGCCTGGCAGAAGCCGGAGCTCGCCATGCGCGTGGCGCTGACCTATTATTCGGCGATCTCGCACGGGTTCGACACGGTCGAGTTCGGGAGCGTCGACTCGACGCTCGACGTCGAGACGCCCCAGGCGGTCTCGCTCGAATTCCAGTCGGGAATCGCCGCCGACACGCTGGTTTTCGGGGCCGTGCGCTGGGTCGACTGGCCGCAGTTCGAGATCGATCCGGCCAACTATCCGCTCGACGTGCCGATGGTGGAATACGAGGAGGCCTGGACGTCCTACATGCTCGGTGTGGGGCGCCAGTTCACCGACCGGCTCGCCGGCGCGTTCCAGGTCAGTTACGAGCCGGCGACGGACACGCTTCTGACGCTGCTCGGACCGGTCGATGGCGGAGTGGTCGCGACCGCCTCGCTGAGCTACGACGTCGGAGCGCTCACGGTCTCCGGCGGCGTCAGCTACGGCTGGCTCGGGGAGGCCGACACCATCACCGGCACCCGGTTCGACGACGGACGGCTCACCGGCATCGGTCTGCGCCTCGGCTGGCACTTCTGACGCGAAGGTCCGGTCCCGCGGGACCGGACGCCGTCCGTCCGGAAATCCCCCGCCCGGCCCGGCCGGGCGCGGTCGTCTCAGAACCCGAAATTCAGGCCGATCCGGGCGACCATGCCGGAATTGTCGAATTCGTAGCTGATCGTCTGGCCCGGAAAGACCACGGGGTCGGAGGCGTTCACCGTCGCGTCCGCGAGATCGTAGCCCATGACTTCCAGCTTCGCGCTGAGCCTTTCGGACATCCGGCGCTCGATTCCCGCGCCGACGACGTAGCCGAAGCGGGTGCCGGACGCGCTCCAGTCGTTGGCGTAGCCGAGCTCCGTCAGTTCGAGCGAGAAGCCGTTCCGCACCCGGCCGGCGGCCAGACCGCCCGTCACGTAGAACAGCGTCGCGCCGGAGGCGTAGCCGGCCCTGCAGCCGCGCCGTCGCGAGCGTGTCGAGTTCGGTGCCGTAGCCGGTGACGGTGTTGACGCCGTTGAACGTCGGATCGGGATTGGGGTCGCGCCGCGCGAAACCGTTCTCGACGTCCGAGCCGGTGAGCGCGAAATCGATCTCGACGCCGGTGACGAGCGCGCCGCTCTGGCGGTTCCAGCCGAATGTCAGGCCGCCGGTCCCGGCGACGTCCGCATCGTCGATGTCCTCGGGAAACAGCCCGTTCGAGACGTCGAGCTCCAGAAGGGCGCCCTGGTAATCCCCCAGAGACGCGGCGCCGGTCGAACGGAGGGCGCCGACGAAGCCGCCGACGTAGCCGCCCGACCAGTCGGCGGGCTCCTGGGCGAGGGCGGGCGTGAAGGCCAGCGTCGCCGCGATCATGGTCCGGACAAACATCCTGTCTCTCCTCTCGGCCGGCCGGCCCCGACGGCGGCCGGCGGCGTTTGGCAAGTCATTAATATGAAAGTTTTTAACAAAGCGCTAAAAGGGCCCCGCACCCGTTCATCATTGGCCGGATTCCCGCGTTCCGGCCGGACGGCGCGCCTCCTTCCGGCGGTTTTTACCCGAAAGCAACGATTTCGCGGCAAGCATCCGCGCGGCTGGCGGATCGAGGGCGCCGGCCCGTCCGGAGCGGGGAGTGCGGCGTTTGACAGGTGAGGAGGCCCGGAAACGTCCG
Organism: uncultured Alphaproteobacteria bacterium; assembly: GCA_963798765.1. Taxonomy (GTDB): domain Bacteria; phylum Pseudomonadota; class Alphaproteobacteria; order Rhodobacterales; family Rhodobacteraceae; genus Amaricoccus. Next base: position 34,044 of record CAWCUP010000024.1, read on the forward strand.
TTCTTCGCGCGGCTCGCCGAGGCGTGGCTGCGGATCGCCGACTATTTCGTTCCCGCGGCGACGGCGCGCGACCGCGAGGCCTCCAACCAGGCGCGGATGTTCCTGATCAGCCACACGATCGGCCCGGTGCTTGGAAACACCGTCCCGATCGCGCTGTTCATCTTCGATCCGACCCCGCGGATCGACGTGCTGATCCTGGCGCTCAGCATCAGCCTCTTCTGGGTCTTCCCGTTCCTGCTGCGGTGGGGCGTGGCCTACGACAGGCTGGTGGTGCTGTCGGTGGTCAATCTGAACTTCGCCATCCTGTGGAGCTGCTACCATTACGGCGGCGTGGCCTCGCCGACGCTGACCTGGGTGCTGATCATTCCGATCCTGTCGCTGTTCTACGTCGGCGGCGAGCGCCGGCTGCAGCCCTGGCTGCTGGGGGTCACGGCCGTCTCCCTGGGGATCTTCTTCGGGACGTATTCCTGGCTGAGGCCGCCGCCGAACGACGTGCCCGCCGCGGCCATGCTGGGCCTCGGCGCGGTCTCCATGGTCGCGACGCTCGCCTATGTCGCGACGATGGCGGTCTATTACGCCCGCGTCTTCGACGCCGGGGTCGATCTCGAGATCGAGGTCAGGCGCCGCCGCGCCATGGCCGACGAGCTCCGGCGCGCCGTGGCGCTCGCGCACCGCACCGGATCGGCCAAATCGGAATTCCTGGCGCGCATGAGCCACGAGATCCGCACGCCGCTCAACGCGATCATCGGCTACGGCCAGCTCCTGAAGGAGGAGGCGGAGGAGGAGGACGACCGGGCCATGCAGGCCGACGTCGCCCGCATCCTCGACGCGGCGCATTACCTGGTGCGGCTGATCAACATGATCCTCGATCTCGCCAAGATCGAGGCCGGCCGCATGAGCTTCGACGCTCAGCCGCACCGGATCGGCGCGCTGCTCGAGAAGGCGGTGGCCGCGCGCCGGGACCTGATCGACGACCGGAAGAACCGCGTCGGCATCGAGGTCGGACCCGGTCTCGACAGGGTCGAGATCGACGGGCACCGTTTCCTGCAGATCGTCGACGCCATCCTCGAGAACGCCGCGCTCCACACCGATGGCGGCGCGATCGTCCTGACCGCGTCGAGGGATCCGGCCGGCAAACCCGCGTTCCGCGTCGCGGTCGCCGATACCGGCAACGGGATCCCCCCGGACCGGATGGCGACGCTCTTCAACACCTTCGCGACGGCGCAGAGCGCGGCGGGCGGCCGGTATGGCGGCACCGGACTCAATCTGGCCGTCTGCCATCAGCTCTGCCACGCCATGGGCGGAAGCATCGACGTGCGCAGCGCGCCCGGCGCGGGCACCACCATCACCGTCACCATGCCGCTCGCGGGGCGGCGCCGCCCGGAGGACGGCGCGTCCGCCGCCGGGGCGGAATTCGTCCCGGCCTGAGATGCCCGGCGGCGCGGCCCGGTCATCCCCGGTTAACCAGGGCGGAACGCGCGGCGCCCCCGCGGCCCGCGGATTTACCGGACGTTCGTACAACCGTCGCCATACTCCACGCGGAATCTGGGGGATTTTCTCATGACGCGCACTTTCATCGACGGCGTTCCCGAGGCGGCGCTCGCGGGCAGCATGCGGGACTTCCGCATCCCGTCGGGTCCCGACCTGCTGGCGCGCACCGGCGCGTTCTACGACTGGCAGGACACGCGCCGGCGGTCCGACACCTGGCCGTTCTCGCGCTCGACCGAAAGCGGCCCGGCCTCGAGCTGCGAGATCCGCGACGACCGGGGCAATCTCAGCCGGGGCGTCAACTTCGCCAGCCAGGACTATCTCAGCCTCTCGTCGCATCCGGAGGTGCTCGCCGCCGCCCGGAACGCCATCGACACGATGGGCGCGCATTCGGCGGGCTCGCCGGCGCTGGTGGGCAACACCTCGACCTCGGTGGCGCTCGAGGCGCGCGTCGCGGCGTTTCTCGGCATGAGGGAGGCGCTGCTGTTCCCCACGGGCTGGGCCGCCGGCTTCGGCGTGATCAAGGGGCTGGTCCGCGAGAAGGACCACATCGTCATGGACGCGCTGTCGCACGCCTGCCTGCAGACCGGCGCGCACGCGGCCACGCGGAACGTCGTGCCGTTCCGCCATCTCGACATCGACCATTGCCGCCAGAAGCTCGCGACCATCCGCGCCCGCGATCCGATGGCGGGCATCATGGTCGTGACCGAGGGCCTGTTCTCGATGGACAGCGACACGCCCGACATCGCCGCGATGCAGACGCTCGCCCGCGAATACGGCGCGACCCTGATGGTCGACGTCGCCCACGATCTCGGCGCGCTCGGCGACGGCACCGGCCATCTCGGCCTGCAGAACATGCTGGGCCAGGTCGACCTGGTGATGGGCAGCTTCTCCAAGACCTTCGCCTCGAACGGCGGCTTCGTCGCGATGAACGACCGGGCGGTGAAGGAATACCTGCGGTTCTACAGCCCGTCCTGCACGTTCTCCAACGCGCTCTCGCCCGCCCAGGTGGCGACCGTGACCCGCGCGCTCGACATCGTCCGGTCAGACGAGGGCGCGCTGCTGCGCCGGAAACTGATGTACAACGTCTGCATGCTGCGCGAGCGGCTGCGCGCGCGGGGCATGAAGGTCTACGGCGACCCGTCCGCCATCGTCTGCGTCAAGACCGGGGACGAGGCGCTCGCGCGGCTCGCCTCCCGCGAGCTGCCGCGCCTCGGACTCGTGGCCAACCTCGTCGAGTTCCCCGCCGTCGGCAAGGGTCTCGCGCGGTTCCGCCTGCAGGTCATGGCCGGGCACGCCGACGCCGAGATCGAGGCCGCCGCCGAGCGCGTCGGCGCCGCCCTCGGGATCGCGCGCGACCTTCTCGGAGCCGGGGAGTCCGGCGCGGCGCCCCGGGCGCTCGCGGGATGACCGCCGGCGGGTGATGACATGAGAGAGGGCTCCATGGCCGATCAGCAGATCGTCGACCGGATCGTCACGTGGTTCATCCCCGAGGACGCCGTGCGCGGACGCACCGAACTGGGCATGGCGCGCACGTTCGTCTTCACCCACCTCTTCGGACCGCTCATCGCGCAGCCGATGTCGCTCTATCTCATCCTCGTCTCGCCGCGCGTCGACGCGCCGCTTCTCGTCATGGTCCTGGGGATCTGCAGCTTCTGGACGCTGCCGTTCCTGCTGCGCCTCACCGGCAGCGTGAGGCTCGTCGCGTTCATGTCGTTCCAGGGTCTCGCGACGATCTCGCTCTTCGGCGCGTTCCATTACGGCGGGTTCAGCTCGCCCTTCCTGCCCTGGTTCGTGGTCAGCCTGCTGCTCGGCCTGTTCTACCTCTCCAAGAGCGTCCCGGCGGTGCTGGCGCTCTTCGCGCTCGACATCGCGGCGTTCCTCGGGGTGATCGCCTGGGCCGGACTGCCGCACCGGATCCCGATCGAGGAGCTGCGCGTCATCGGATGGCTCTCGATCTCGTCGGCCACGATCTACATGACCTGGATGGCGCTCTACTATTCGCGCATCATCGGGCTGCGCGCCGAGCTCGAGATGGAGATCGAGCGGCAGCGCGACACCTCGATCGAGCTGGAGAAGGCCCGCGCGACCGCCGAGGAGACGGGCCAGGCCCGCGCGCGCTTCTTCGCCAAGATGAGCCACGAGCTGCGCACGCCGCTCAACGCCATCATCGGCTATTCCGACATCCTGCTGGAGGATTGCGAGGGCGGCGGGCCCGAGCACCGGCAGCGCGCGCGCGACGTCGGCCGCATCAACGCCGCCGGACGGCACCTCCTGTCGCTCGTCGCGGACGTCCTCGACGCCAACCGGATCGAGAACGACATGATGGGAGTCGAGATCACCGAGTTCCGGCTCGGCCAGCTCTGCGACGAGGTGGTGGCGACGGCGCTGCCGATGGTCGAGAAGAACGGGAACGCCTTCTCGTTCGTCTGCCAGAGCCGCGACCACGTCCTCAGGACCGACGCGAGGAAGCTCCGGCAGATCCTGCTCAACCTGCTCTCGAACGCCGGCAAGTTCACCGAGGGCGGCAGCGTGAAACTCGAGATGTTCATCGAATTCCACGCCCATGACGAGGATCTGCACGCCGTGGTCAGCGATACCGGCATCGGCATCGCGCCCGAGGCCCTGCCCAGGCTCTTCACCGATTTCGTGCAGGCCGACGCCTCCACCTTCAACCGCTATGGCGGGACCGGCATCGGCCTGGCGCTCAGCCGCAAGCTCGCCATCGTGCTCGGAGGCGACATCAAGGCCGCCAGCCGTCCGGGCCACGGATCGCGCTTCGCCCTCTCGGCGCCCGCGCGGATCCACCTCGAGGCGGACGACCGCGCCGCGGCGGCCGACGCGGCGGCCCGGGTGGCGGCATGACGGTTCCGTTCAACATCCCCCGCGCGACGGCGGGCGAACCGATGATCCCGGACGCCGCCGGCCCGCATCCCGGCATCGACACGGCTCCGGCCGCCGGTTCCGCCCCGCCGAGGCCGCTGGTCCTGGTGGTCGACGACGTCTTCGACAACCGCGACATCCTCACCCGCCGCCTGGTGCGCCGCGGCTTCGACGTGGTCGAGGCCGCCGGCGGGTTCGAGGCGCTCGAGCAGATCCGCGCCCGGGCCTTCGACGTCGTGCTGCTCGACATCATGATGCCGGACATGGGCGGCAACGAGGTGCTGGGCGAGATCCGCCGCACGATGTCCGACACCGAACTGCCGGTCATCATGGTCACCGCCAAGAGCCAGAGCGAGGACGTGGCGGAAAGCCTCGCGCTCGGCGCCAACGACTACGTCACCAAACCGGTGGATTTCGTGGTGGCGCTCGCCCGCATCAACGCCCAGCTCGGCCGCAAGCGGGTCGCGGACGCCGAGCGCGCCGCCACGCGGGAGATCGAGCGCGAGGCCGCCGAACTGCACGCCGTCGCGGCGCGCGAGGCCGGCGAGCGGCGCAAATCCGACGAGAAGCTGCATTATCTCGCCTATCACGACGCGCTGACCGGGCTTCTGAACCGCGCGGCCTTCCGCGATCTCGTCGGCGAGGCCCTGGCCGATCCGGCGCTGGCCGCGGCCGAGCCGACCGTGCTGTTCATGGATCTCGACCGGTTCAAGGCGGTCAACGACGTGCACGGCCACGAGATCGGCGACAGGCTCCTCCAGGAGATCGCCGCGCGGTTCCGCGGGGTCGTGGGCGAGGCCGCCACGGTGGCGCGGCTCGGCGGCGACGAGTTCGCCGTCTTCCTGTTCGAGGGCGGCGCGTCCGGCGCGGGCATGGAACTCGCGCAGCGGATCGTCACGGCGGCCGGACAGCCGGTCCTCATCGACGGGCAGCCGTTCCAGGTCGGGGCGAGCTGCGGCGTCGCGCGGGCGTCGGATTGCGGCCATCGGCTCGAATCGATGCTCAAGGCCGCCGATCTGGCCATGTACCGGGCCAAACTCGCCGGTCGCGGCCGGCCCGTCCTTTTCGAGGAGCGGATGCTCAAGGAGCATCACGACCGCAACGCGCTCGAGGTCGATCTGCGCCAGGCGATCCAGGACGACGCGATCGAGGTCCATTACCAGCCGCTGGTCAACACCGAGACGGGCCGGATCACCGGGTTCGAGGCGCTGGCGCGCTGGCCGCATCCCGAGCGCGGACGTCTCGAGCCGGACACCTTCATTCCGCTGGCCGAGGAGACCGGACTCATCATCCCCCTGGGCAGGGCGGTCCTGCGCCACGCCTGCGCCGAGGCGGCGGGCTGGCCCGGGCACATCCGGATCGCGGTCAACCTCTCGCCGCTGCAGTTCCGCGATCCGGACCTGCTCGACCACATCAGGGAGACCCTGGACCTGACGGGCCTCGATCCGACGCGGCTGGAACTCGAGGTCACCGAATCCGCCCTGCTCGACGCCGGCAAGCACAATCTGGAGATCATGCGCTCCATCCGGGCCCTGGGGATCCGCGTGTCGATGGACGATTTCGGCACCGGATACTCGTCGATGCAGTACCTTCAGAATTTCGAATTCGACAAGATCAAGATCGACCAGCGCTTCATCCGCGATCTCAGGGACGGCCGGAACGGCGCGGCGATCGTCAAGGCGATCCTCGATCTCGGCGTGACCGTGGGAATCGGGACGACCGCCGAGGGAATCGAGACCGAGGACGAGTTCGAGACCGTCAGATCCTACGGCTGCGTGGAGATGCAGGGGTTCCTCTTCGGCCGGCCCATGGAGCCCGCCGCCGCCCGGGCCTTCATCGAAAAGCACGCGGGCTGACCGGCGATACGCGAGCCGACCGCGCGCGGGAAAACCCGGCCGTTCCGGGAGCCAAGGGCCGCCGCCGCCATTCCGTCCGGTGACGCGCCCGGCCGCGGACGCGTGCCGAACGCGCGGGGCCGGAACGCTTGCGTTCCGGCCCCGCGGAGAACTTCGCAAACGCGGCGTCAGCCGAGAATGTCGTCGTAGACCACCACCAGTTCCGCCGCCGCGCCCCCTTCGAAGGACAGCGCCTTCCGCACGCCGCTGACGTCCTCGATGACGAAGGCGAGATCGTCCTGCATGCCGAGATCCGCGCTTTTCTCCGCCACGAAGGTCTCGATCAGGTCCGAGAGATCGTCGGTGCGGAACGTCGAACCCGAGGCCGGGACGGCGCTGTCGGTCCAGTTCGCCACGAAGTCGAACGTGTCGCGGTCCGTCGGGCCGCTGGCCGCGCTGAAGGTCGCCGCCGACAGCGTGTCCTCCAGCTTGACCGTGGCGTTGATCGCGCCGCTGCTGCCGGACCTCGCGGTGAACTGGATGTACGCGTCCAGGATGTCGACGCCCTCCAGGCTCTTGAGATCGAGATCCGTGAAGCGCAGACCGACGTCGCGTCCGCCGTCGCCCAGCTCCACGTCGGCCTTGGTCAGGTTGACCGTGCCGGCGCCGGCGTTCTGGTCGGTGTCGTCGCTGCCCGCGACGATCGCCTTGCGCAGCTCCGCGGTGCCGCCCGCGGCGTCCTCGGTCACCGTGACGGCGTAGTCGCGCGCGTCCGTCAGACCGCCCGGATCGGAGACGGTCACCTGGACGTCGTAGACGTTGTTTCCGCCCGCGTCGTCCGGCGCCGAGAAGTCCGGAGCCTCCTTGAAGCTGACCACGCCGGTGCCGCCGTCGATGTCGAAAAGATCGGCGTCCGCGCCGCCGCTGATGCTGTAGGTCAGCGTGTCGCCGTTGAGGTCCGTCGCGTTCACGTCGAGCGCCACCGTCGCGCCCTCCTGGACGGTCGCGGTCGATCCGCCGGTGATCTCCGGGGCGGCCGGTCCGGCCGCCACGAAGGCCGAGTTGGCCGAGCCCGCGTTCGGCGTCGAGCCGCCCGCCTTTGCGAGCCAGAAACTGTCCACGTGGAAACCCTGGCTGCGGCCGGCGATCTGGATCGTGTAGAGGCCGGGCTCGGTGATCGCGATCTGCGCCGCCGGATCGCCGGGCAGGCCGTCGTAGTTCGACGCCGTTCCCCAGGTCCCGTTGTTCGGGCCGCCGAAGATCTTGATGTAGCCGTTGCTGAGCGGTTCGGGCTCGTTCGCGGTGTTGGTGAGATAGGCCTCGATGTCCCCGGCGCCGGTCCGGCCCGCCTCCTTGAAATTGAGCCACAGGTCGTTCTGCTGGTCGCCCGCCTCCAGGCCGTCGCGCGAGACCCGGAACTGGAAGTTGTAGTTTCCGGTCTCACCCTCGGGCACGAGGATGGTGTATTCCAGCACCTCGCTTCCGATCACGCTGTTGATCGAAGTGCTGGTGTTGGAGCCGTACAGATAATATCCGTCGCCGGTGAAGCCGCTCTGGCGGTTCTCCCCGTCGGCCGCGTCGACGAAGGTCCACTTGCCGCCCGGATCCGTCCCGCCGTTGGCGACGCTGGCGTCCTCGATCTCCATCTTGAAATAGGCGCCCGTGCCGGCGCCCACGATCTGGAAGTGGCCGTCGCCGCCGCCGGTCCCGCCCGTCGGGTCGCCCGAGACCGGACCGCCCTCGTTGGAGAGATAGATCGGCGCCGTGGTCGGCCCGATCGGCAGCTGCGCGCCGCCGGTCTGCACCTTGGTCGCGACGAACCCGATCTGCGCCACGTCGTCCCCGGGGAAGGTGCCGGAGCCGACGTCGTTGTTGATCGCGTCGTCGTAGTCGAAGAGCGTCGAGGCGTCGAAGGTGCCGTCCGCGCCGATGGTGACGATCTTGGTCTGGGCGTCGAAGACGTTGTTGGCCTTGAAGTCGTAGCGCTCCAGCCGGGCCTCGACCACGTCGGCGATGCCGTTCGAGGTCTCGACGACCGGGTTGAAGCCCTTTGTCATCGTGATCTGGACCGTGTCGCCCGGATTTCCTGTCACGGTGACGGTCGGCAGCGTGCCGCCATAGGTGCCGTTCTGGCCGGGCTGGAAGCCGTTGACCACGATCCCCGGAGCGGCCGCCGGAGCGGCCCCCTGGGTGGCGAGCGCGTGGGATCCGGCGGAGCTTCCGTCGGAGGCCAGCTGGCCGCTCGCGGTCGTGCCGTCGTCGAAGAGCACCGTGAAGAGCGAGCCGATCAGCTCGTGGCCCGAGATCCCGCCGACGTCCCAGCTCAGGATGGCGGAGCCGTCGACGCTGGCCTTGGACATGCCGGCGATGGAATTGGGATCCATGTCGCCGGAGAAGCCCACGGTCTCGCCGTTCTGGAAGCCGCCGCTGCTGGACGCGTCGAACTTGACCATCGCGCCCTTGAAGCCGCCGTTGCTGGCGCCGCCGGAGCCGCCCGAATTCGGGATCGGATCGACGCCGGGCAGGAAATAGCCCGAGCCGGAGATGAAGGCGCCGGTGTTGCCCGCGCTGTTGATCTGCCAGGGCTTGGCCGTGCTGTCGCCGCCCTGCCCGTCCGGATCGAACACGCTGTCCTGGTAGAGCGCCGAGCTGACGTCGATGAAGATCGCCGAGATCTTCTTGTCGCCGGTATTGGTCACCTGGAAGGAGTTCGAGCCGTAGTTCGAGGCCTGGACGCCGTTGTTCCCGGTCATGATCCCGAGCACGGCCGATCCCGTCGTCCCGGCGCCGTAGGTCGCGTCCTTGACGATGTCGTCCTGCGCCGCGAAGGCCTCGAGCGCGTTGCCGGGGTTTACCGGCGGCTCGGGGTTCTCGACGTCGGTCGAGAGCTTCACGATCTCGATCGCGCTGATGATCGGATTCTGCGCCACGTCCTGGGTGAAGCCGATGTTCAGCGTGCCGTCGGTGACCTTGACCTGCGTGGTCAGCACGCCGGCGTTCGCGCCGAAGAGCGCGCCCGGATCGATGTTGTCGAAGGCGGCCGGCACGAAACCCTCCACCGTCGCGTCGAAGTTCCGGAAGCCGCCGGTCTGGGCGCCCGAGCCGGTGAAGGTCTCGGCGAAGTAGAGCCGCACCTCGTAGTTCTCGCCGCCCCCGAGGGCCGAGGTCGGGATGTCGTAGCTGAAGACCCCGTCGCTGGAGCGGGCCGTGTCGAACACCGCCGCCGGCACGCCGGCCGGGATCGCCGCGGCGGTCCCGCCGTAGCCGAAGGCGTCGCCCCGGTCGTCGGTCCCGCTGAAATACGGGTTGTCCGCGTTCTCGACTCCGATCCCGTCCGCCGTCCACGCCGGCCCGCCATCCGTGGCCGCGACGAGGGCGCCGCCGGCGTTGATGCGGTAGACCACCTCGTCCTCGCCGCCGCCGGCGCCTCCGCCGATGTCGAGCGTCAGGCCCTGGCTGACGGCCGCGTTGACGTTGGGCGAAGCGGCCTGGTCCGCGACCTCGCCCGCGACCAGCGTGACCTCGATCTGCTGTCCGTCGAGCCAGCCCGCGGCCGAAGCCGCGATCTCGTAGCTGGCGACGCCGTCGGCGAAGCCCAGATACGTCACGTCCGGATCGGCCACTTCGAAGCCGCCGACCGAAAGCGCCAGATCCTCGTCGCCCAGCGTCGCCGTATCGATGCCGGAGGCGTCGTCGAGCGCCACGCTCACCAGCAGCGGGCCGTTCGCGTCCGCCGGGTTGGTCAGCGTGAGCGCGGCGGTCGGGGCGTCGACATCCTCCACCGTGCCCCCCGCCGCCGTGATCGACAGGCTGTCGAGCTGGGCGACGAAGCCCGGATCGCCGCCGCCGTTGACATGGGTGAAGCCCACGCCGACGCCGATGGCCGGATCCGCCAGCGCGGCCGCGAGCGCGCCGCCGATCGGCGCCGTGCCGTAGAGGCCGGTCGCGATGACCGCGCCCGCGGCGTCGAGGAAGTTGATCGAGCCGGTCACGGCGGCCGCGGTCGGGCCGGTCGAGACCACCTCGAAGACGATCTCGGCCTTCGCGAAGGTGTCGAGCGTCACGCCCGCCGGCAGCGGGACGTTGGCGTTGGAGCCGGAGCCGCCGTACTTGGTGGCGGTGGTGGTGGCGCCCGTCGTCTCCTGCTTCTGGAACTCCACCACGCCGCTCGACTGGCCGAAGACCAGCTTGATCATGTCGTCGCTGTCGAGGCCCAGAACCAGACCGAGCTGATCGAAGCTGTTGGGATTGGTCGCCGGGCCGAACCACGGGTTGACCACCAGGGCCTTGGTCGTGAACGAGCCGTTCTTGACGCCGACCTGGGCGTCGTCCTGCGGGTCGTTCGCTCCGCCGGTATCGCCGGCGGTCACCGGATCGACCGTCAGGAAACCGCCCGAGACCGTCGCGGCCCCGGTGTCCTCGTCGAAGCCGGCGGTGGCGGTGCCCTGAAGAAAGCCGGTCATGCCGTTCTGGTAGATCGTGCCGTCGGTCTCGAAGTCGAAGGTCCTCGTCTCGCCCGCCGCCAGCGTCATGCCGTCGCCGGCGTCGTAGGCGAAGGGATCGTCCGCGTTGGCGGCGCCGTCCCCGTCGACGTCCGGATCGACGGCGTTGAGAATGCCGTCGCCGTCGAGATCGCCGTCCGGCGCCAGAGCGTCGCCACTCGGATCGATCGTCGCCGTCACCGGGATGGCCAGCGACGCTGACGTGGCGTCGATTGGACCGCCCACGGCCGTATCGTTGACGGTGACCGCGACGTCGAGCGTCGGATTGAGATCCGCGTCAAGCGTCTGGCCCGCCTTGAGGAACAGCTCAGTCCCGACGATCTCGAAGAGACCCGCGTCCTCGCCGGTCAGGCCGAGGATGTTCACGCCGAGCCCGTCGTCGGTCACTGCGATGTCGGCGACCTTGGTCGGCGCGCCCATGTCGGCGTCCTCGGCGATCCCGGCGAGGACCGGCGTTAGTACGACTGCGCTCGGAGCCTGGTTCTCCGCCGGGATCTCGGCGGGCGTCAGGGTGATCGAGTCGATCCGGCCCGGCTCGCCGGAGACGGCTTTCATCTCGATCCTGAGGACGGACTCCGCGCCGATGACCACCGGCGTGTCGAATTCCACGTAGCGGAAGTTGCCCGGCTGGGAGTGGCTTCCCGTCGGCGCGCCCGGGGCGACCTGGTCGCCGAAGGTTCCGTCGAAGAGCCAGACGCCGATCTCCACGCCGTCGACGAAGATCTTCGCCTCGGGGGCGCCGGCGCCGGTTTCGTCGACGAAGGTCACGCCGATCCTGTAGGAGCCGCCCGTCGTGACGTTCGGCTGCCCGCCCAGCTGGGTCTCGATCTCGCTCGTGAACGCCGGTCTGGGTCACGCGGATCAGCTGACCGTTCGAGGCGTTGTTGAAGGCGTTGACCTCGTAGTTGTCCGCCGTGATCCACACCGGTGAAGTTCTCCGCCTCTATGGTCACCGGAACCGCGGGCGTCACCGAGGTGGTGACTTCGATCGCGATCGGCGGGGCCGAGACGCTCTCGCCGGCGGCGTCGGTCGCGGTGATCACCACCGAGAGATCGGCGGCGCTGTCGGGCGTGCCGGTCAGCGCGCCGGTGTCCGGATCGATCGAGAGCCAGGCCGGCAGCGCCGCGCCGCCGTCCAGCGTCGCCGAATAGGTCAGCTTCTCGCCCGAGCCCGCGACGTCGAGATCGATGTCGGTGAAGGCGCCGGCCGGCAGGTCGTAGGCGAAGGGCTGGCCCTGCAGCGCGACCTGGTTCTCGATCACCGCGTCGCCGATTCCGGGCGCGTCGTTGACATTGTTGACCGTGACCGTGACGAGGTCGGTGGCCATTCCGCCGACCGCGTCCGTGGCGACCACCCCGAAGGTGACCTCGCCGACGTCCGCGTTGGTCGGCGTGCCGGTCAGCTCGCCGCTGTCGGAATCGATCGAGACCCAGTCCGGCGCCCCCGGCGCTAAGCTGTAGGTCAGCGCCGCGTCGTCGCCGTCCGGATCGGTGAAGAGCGCCTGCTCCTCCAGCGCCGCGCCCTGATCGAGGACGACCTCGCCGAGCGGCAGCACGACCTGCGGAGCCTGGTTCTCCGCCGGGATCCCGGCGGGCGTCAGGGTGATCGAGTCGATCCGGCCCGGCTCGCCGGAGACGGCTTTCATCTCGATCCTGAGGACGGACTCCGCGCCGATGACCACCGGCGTGTCGAACTCGACGTAGCGGAAGTTCCCGAGCTGGGAGTGGCTTCCCGTCGGCGCGCCCGGGGCGACCTGGTCGCCGAAGGTTCCGTCGAAGAGCCAGATGCCGATCTCCACGTCGTCGACGAAGATCTTCGCCTCGGGGCGCCGGGGCCGGTTTCGTCGACGAAGGTCACGCCGATCCTGTAGGCGCCGCCCGTCGTGACGTTCGGCTGCCCGCCCAGCTGGGTCTCGATCTCGCTCGTGAACGCGGTCTGGGTCACGCGGATCAGCTGACCGTTCGAGGCGTTGTTGAAAGCGTTGACCTCGTAGTTGTCCGCCGTGTCCACACCGGTGAAGTCCTCCGCCTCTATGGTCACCGGAACCGCGGGCGTCACCGAGGTGGTGACGTCGATCGCGATCGGCGGGGCCGAGACGCTCTCGCCGGCGGCGTCCGTCGCGGTGATCACCACCGAGAGATCGGCGGCGCTGTCGGGCGTGCCGGTCAGCGCGCCGGTGTCCGGATCGATCGAGAGCCAGCCCGGCAGAGGCGCGCCGCCGTCCAGCGTCGCCGAATAGGTCAGCTTCTCGCCCGAGCCCGCGACGTCGAGATCGATGTCGGTGAAGGCGCCGGCCGGCAGGTCGTAGGCGAAGGGCTGGCCCTGCAGCGCGACCTGGTTCTCGAGCGCCGCGCCAAGTCCGGGCGCGTCGTTAACATTGTTGACCGTGACCGTGACGAGGTCGGTCGCCGTCCCGCCGGCCGCGTCCGTGGCGACCACCCCGAAGGTGACCTCGCCGACGTCCGCGTTGGACGGCGTGCCGGTCAGCTCGCCGTTGGCGGGATCGATCGAGACCCAGTCCGGCGCCCCCGGCGCTAGGCTGTAGGTCAGCGCCGCGTCGTCGCCGTCCGGATCGGTGAAGAGCGCCTGCTCCTCCAGCGCCGCGCCCTGATCGAGGACGACCTGGCCGAGCGGCCAGCACGACCTGTGGGGCGGCGTTGTTGGAGAGATCCACCGTCAGGGTGAAGTCCGAGGTGGCGAGGATGCCCGGATTGTTGACCGCGTCCTCCGCCGAGACGGTCACGGCGTAGACGCCGCCCGCCGGCGGGCGTGCCGGTGATCGCGCCCGTGGCCGGGTCGACCGAGATCCAGTCGGGGCCGGAGACCATGGCGTAGGTGAGCGCGTCCTCCTCGGGGTCGGAGAAGGCGCCGCTGGCGTCGAGCGCGATCGCGCCCAGACCCTGGACCGTCGTGTCGGGGATGCCGTCGCCGGCTTCGGTCGGCGCGAAGTTGCCCGAGCCGCCGCCCGACGGGGATCAGTTCGATCCAGTCGATGCGCACGAACTCGAAATCGCTGCCGTTGCCTGCGGACTGGCCGGTCAGCGTCAGCAGACGGCCGCCCTTCCGCGCCGAGCGTGAGCGTGTTGGCCAGCGTCTTCTCCCGGAAGTTCGGCGCCTGGGTTGCGTTGCCGCTGGTCGCGGCGTCGTCGAGCGTGAAGCGTGTCGACCACGGCTGCCGTCGAACGCCGACACCGATGCGTGCTCTCGCCGTCGTTCTCGTCGAAATAGGCGACCCTGACCAGATAGTCGCCTTGCGCGAGTCCGGAGAGGTCGTAGGTGGCCGTCGCCGCCGTCTTCCGCCAGCAGGCGGATGCGCGAGCCCGGCCTCGACGAAGAACCCGTCGACGAGCGTGCCGTCTCGGCCTCGATGCGCACCGTCGGGCGGGTGTCCACGCCGCTTCCGATGACGTTGAAGAGGAACGTGTCGGAGACCGGTGTTCGGCCGTCCGGGTCGGTGGCGGTGACCGTCACCTGATAGGAGCGGGCCGTGGCCGAGGCCAGCGCCGCCGAACGCGCCCGTCTCCGATCGAACGTCACGCCGGGGGCAGGTCGCCTTCGACCGAATAGGTGAGCGCGTCGCCGTCGGGATCGGAGAAGGCGCCCGCGACGCTCGAGCGCGACGTGGATCGCCGGCCCGCACCGTCTGGTCGTCGATCGCCGTCTCGAGCGCCGGCGCGTCGTTCGTCTCCGGCACGGTCAGGGTGAAGGTCTCGGGCGCGCTGTCGAACTCGCCGTCATTGGCGATGACCGTGATCACGTAGGATCCCCGCCGTGCTCGGCGCGCCGCTGAAGACGCCCGTTACCGGATCGAAGGTCACGCCGGCGGGCAGGAGGCCGTCGAGGACGCCGTCCGCCGTCGTGGCCGTGGCGGTGAAGGTGAGCGCGTCCTCCTCGATGTCGGCGAAGAGCGCGCCGGCGTCGAAATCGAAGGCGGCGTTCTCGATCCAGCTGCGCGTCGGGCAGGTCGAACGGCGCGAAGGGCGCGGTGTTGTCCGGACCGCCGGTATCCTCGACCGGAGTGAACTCGATGTAGTCGATGCGGGCGTATTCGCCGCCGTCCGCGTGAGCCGTCGATGACCAGTTGGCCCGTTTCGCCGACCGCGACGTCGAAGAAGGTCTTGGTCCGCAGGCGCTGGCTGCCTGCGCCGCGTTGCCGCCGGTGGGCTCGTCGAGCGTGAATGCGCCGAATGGGCGTCGAATCCACCGCAAGGTTGATGGTGCTCTCGCCGTCGTTCTCGTCGAAATAGGCGATCTGACATTGTAGGTGCCGGGCGTCACGCCCTTGGCGGCGAGATCGAAGGTCGCAGAACCCGACGCGCCGTTCTCGGGCAGGAAGATCACCTCGTCTCCGCCTCGCGGCGCTCAGCGACTGCATGGCGTAGAGGTGGCGCTGGTGAAGTCCTCCGCCTGGATGCGGACCGGCTCGCCGAGGACGACCGGCGCGCCCACGGTCACGGTGACGCTGACCGGCGTGGCGGAATCCGCCTGGGCGTCGTTGGCGAAGACGTCGATGGCGTAGACGCCCTCGGCCACGGTGTCGGCGATCTCGAGCGCGGTCCCGTCCGGCGCCAGCGCGATCCCGGCGGGAAGCGGAGTCCCCCCTGGAGTTCGGCGCGCAGCGTCACGGCGTCGCCGTCCTCGTCGGCGAGCGTCAGGCCCGACAGGTCGACCGAGGTCGCGGCGCCGACCGTGGTCGCGGCGTCGGCGAGCGTTCCGGAGACGGTCGGCGCGTCGTTGACGTTGGAGGGCGTGACGGTGAACTCGTCGGAGACGGCCTGTCCGGAGGCGTCGGTCGCGGTGACCCGGACCGCGATCGGACCGGCGTCGACGTCGGCCTGGAGCGGCGTGCCGGAGAAGGTCGCGGTGGCGGGATCGAAGTCCAGCCATGCGGGCAGCGGCGTCGTCCCGTCGGCCAGCGTGGCCGCGAGCGTCAGGGCCCCCTCGCCCGCGTCGTCGGCGAAGGTGCCGGCGGGAACCGCGAAGCTCCAGACCGCGTCCTCGGCCGGATTCTGGTCCTCGAGCGGGACCGCCACGCTCGGCGGAAGATCGACCGGCGCGCCCACGGTCACGGTGACGCTGACCGGCGTGGCGGAATCCGCCTGGGCGTCGTTGGCGAAGACGTCGATGGCGTAGACGCCCTCGGCCACGGTGTCGGCGATCTCGAGCGCGGTCCCGTCCGGCGCCAGCGCGATCCCGGCGGGAAGCGGAGTCCCCCCTGGAGTTCGGCGCGCAGCGTCACGGCGTCGCCGTCCTCGTCGGCGAGCGTCAGGCCCGACAGGTCGACCGAGGTCGCGGCGCCGACCGTGGTCGCGGCGTCGGCGAGCGTTCCGGAGACGGTCGGCGCGTCGTTGACGTTGGAGGGCGTGACGGTGAACTCGTCGGAGACGGCCTGTCCGGAGGCGTCGGTCGCGGTGACCCGGACCGCGATCGGACCGGCGTCGACGTCGGCCTGGAGCGGCGTGCCGGAGAAGGTCGCGGTGGCGGGATCGAAGTCCAGCCATGCGGGCAGCGGCGTCGTCCCGTCGGCCAGCGTGGCCGCGAGCGTCAGGGCCCCCTCGCCCGCGTCGTCGGCGAAGGTGCCGGCGGGAACCGCGAAGCTCCAGACCGCGTCCTCGGCCGGATTCTGGTCCTCGAGCGGGACCGCGACGCTCGGCGGAAGATCGACCGGCGGCGTCCCCAGCGCGGTGATCTCGAGATACTGGTAGGAGACGTCGAAGCCGATGTTCGCCCCGGTGCCGGTCTGGATCACGCCGGCGCCGAGCACGGCGCCGTTCAGAACCTGGCTCGCGAGGCTCGTTCCCTTGCTGCCGTTGGCGATCTGGGCCTGGTCCTCGAGCGTGATCTCGCCGATCGCGAGATCCTCGGTCCCCGGGATCGCCTGTCCGGCCGCGTCGAAGAACGTGGCGAAGGCTCTGGCCTTGGCGAGCGGCTCCGCGCCGCTGTCGTCGATGAAGACCTCGAGCGAGATCGAGACCTCCGCGACGTCCGCGAGGCCGAGCCCGTCCGGATAGACAGGGCTCGTGAGCAGTTCGCTCACGCCGAGGCCGGCGGCGTTGTCCTGCACCAGCTGGAACTGCGCCGCGCCGCGGCCGAAGACCGCCTTGACCAGATTGTCCTGGTCGAAGCCGATCACGACGCCGGCGGCCTGGTAGTTCGCCGGCGCGTCCCGGACCTCCGATGTCGCGGGATTGAAGTCGGGCATCGCGAAGCGCGTCTCGACCCGCAGGCCCTCCACGGCCGTGAAGCCCGCCACCAGCGCGTTCTGCTGAGTGTTGTTGGCGTTGAAGTGATCGCCCGTCGTGGCGGTGACGTTCAGGTTGCCGTTCAGGACCGATGCGTTGCCGAGGTCGATCTCGGGAGCCGCCGGCTTGTTCGGGCTCAGGAGCGCGCCGGTCAGGCCGTTCTCGAACGGGGTGCCGTCGGTGTCGAAGCCGAGCGTCACCACCTGGCCCGCGGTCAGAGCGGTGCCGGCGTTCGTGCCGTCATAGACGAAGGTCTCGTCGCCGTTGGGGGCGCCGTCGCCGTCGATGTCGTCATCGTCCGCGTTGGCGCTTCCGTCCTGGTCGAGATCGTCGCCCGGACCGAAGCCGACCGGCAGCGCCGGCGCGTCGTTGT
Source organism: uncultured Alphaproteobacteria bacterium (assembly GCA_963798765.1). Lineage (GTDB taxonomy): Bacteria > Pseudomonadota > Alphaproteobacteria > Rhodobacterales > Rhodobacteraceae > Amaricoccus. The sequence continues at coordinate 51,368 of CAWCUP010000024.1, forward strand.
CGGTCAGGGTCACGGTCGCCGAGGCGTCGGCGACGGTGACGGTGTTGCTCGGCGCGGTGGCGGCGTCGATGGTGATCGTGAAGGTCTCGTCGACCTCCTCGACGGTGTCGCCGGTGAGCGGGACCGTTACCGTGACGATCCCGTCGCCGCCGGCCGGGATCTCGACACTGGCCGAGACGGCGGTGTAATCCGCGCCCGCCGTGGCGGTGCCGTCGGCGGTGGAATAGCTGATCGTGACCGCCTCGGTCGACGCGCCGGTGCGGGTGAAGGTGATCGTGGCCTCGGCGGCGTCCTCATCGACGGTCACGTCCGCGACCGAGACGGAGACGGCGGTCGGATCGACAGGCGCCTCGAAGAGCGCGAGACCGTTGATCTTGGCGTTGTCCGCGCCTCCCACGGCGTCGTTCGCGTTCAGCTCGACGGTGATCGCGCCGTCCACGACGGTGGCGAGCGTCTGGATCCGGTAGAGGCCCTCGACCTCGGCCGTGGCCGGATCGTCGAGGCCGACCTCGGCGAAGACGTCCAGATCGTCGGCCAGGACCTCGGTCCCGTTCAGCGTGACGTCGAATTTCCGCGCGCCGACCGCGCTCTGGTAAAGCTCCGCGAAATAGAGCTCGAGCACGTACTGCTCGCCGTTCACCAGCGGCGTCCCGTCGGCCTTCTGCGTCAGCGTGTAGGTCAGCAGTTTGGCGAAACGCTCGGTCTCGTAGATCGTGCCGTCGAAGGCGGCGGCGTTGCCGTTCGTGTCCCCGCCGCTGCCGGTATCGGTGAAGGTGCTGGAGGGCGTGGAGAAGCCGGCATCCGCTCCGAAGTCGATGCCTTCGATCGCGTCGCCCGCGATGGCGCCCGCGGGACCCGCGTTGATGGCGAGCACCAGCGCGCCTTTCGGCAGGCCGGCGTCGACGTCGTCCTCGGTGACGGTCCCGCTCGCGGGCGTGGCGTCGACGAGGACGCCCCCGCTCGCGCCGGTCAGCGTGACGGTGACGATGTCGTCGCCGTCGGCCACGTCGTCGTTGACCACGTCGATCGTCAGCGTGCCCGTGGTCCCGGTGAAGAGCACGTCCTGGGTCAGGCCGGCCGCGTCGGCGGTGTCATAGGTGACGGTGACGGTCTGTCCGTCCAGCGTGGCGTCGGAGGCCGTCAGGGCGAACTCCAGCCGGGCGCCGTCGGCCTCGAGAACGGGAGTCGCGTCTGAAATCGTTACTGTGGGCACGAGGGCCTCCGTGACAAGTCTGAGATTCAAGGTCGTGGACGGGCCGCCCTGGTTGAGCCAGAGCGTGTAGGTGCCCGCCGCGAGCGGCAGCGTGAAGCCGGGGAAGTCCTGGCCCTGGGCGTCGGCGGGATCGCCATCGGCCAGGATCGGCAGCAGGTCCAGGGCGTCGGGCCCCGAGGGGCCGTAGACGATGCCCGCGAGCAGGCCGGGCTGACCCGCGTCCGGAGCGCCGGTCAGCGGATCGACGGTGATCGCCGGTCCCGCCTGCAGACCCATGAAGGCCTGCTGGGTGATCTCGGTCGTGTCGTAGCCGTCCAGCCAGAGATGCCTCAGCGCCTGGCCCGCGGCCACGGTGAAGGTGATGAAATCGCGGTCGCGGCCGCCGGGGGCGGCGTCGCCCTGCTGGCTCGCCGCGATCACGGTCTCGCCGAGCTGCAGCGCGCCGACATCGGTCGGGGCGAGCCTGTCGTCGGAGAAGTCGCCGACCGGGGCGCCGGCGAACGCGTCAGCCGGATCGTCCTCGGTCACGTTTCCGGTCGCCGTGGCGGCGGACGGATTCGGGGCGTGGCCCGCGGTTCCGACCGAGACGATCGCCACCTCGACGCTCTCGGTCCCGTTCCAGCGCGAATCCTGCGCCACGGAGACCGTGAAGCTCGCCGCGCCGTCCACGAAGCCGATCGTCTCGACGGTTTCGGTCCCGTTCACCGACAGGGTGATCTCGAGACTTCCGGTCAGGCCGTCATCGGCGCTCAGCGCGAAGACCAGGTCGGTCGCGCCGGTGTCGCCGCCTTCGATGGCGTCGGCCGGAGCCGCGATCGAGACGAGCGCGTCGCCGCCGGTCTCCGTGAATTGCGGCGAGGACAGACGCAGGAAATCCCAGGTCGCCTCGAAGCTGCCGACATTTTCGGCGGGGCTGCTGTTGTCGGAAGAATGCACGCCGACATGGGTCGGCGCGGCATCGGACGTGATGTTGTTCAGAACCTGCGCGGTCAGGGTCACCGGCGCCGCCGTGGCGAAGCCGGGCGCCGCATCGGGACGGCTGCCGCCCAGAACCGCGCCGGACGCGTCATAGAGCGTGACGAATTGCGCCACGGTCCCCGCCGCCTTGTCGATCCGCATCGTCAGTTCCACCGACGCCACGTCGAAGAGCGCGACCCCCGGGGCCATCGCCTCCAGCGTCACCTTCTGGTCGAGCCCGTTGGCGCCGGACCCCTTGGTCCAGATCTGGACTCCGGTGTCGGCGCCGCCCGCGACGCCACCCCAGACCAGCTTGACCATCTCGCCCGCGAGCTGCGTGCCGGTCCCGATCACGATGCCCTGCTGCGCGTAGTTCGGCACGAACGTGCCGGTCAGGCCGTTCGCGGTGAAGAACGCCGCGTCGAACGGATTGTCGAAGCGCGTGGTGAGGTAGATCTCGGTCAGCGCCGGATCGCTCAGATCCACCGTTTTGGTGAAATCGTTGTTGCTGGCGTTGTCGGTCCCGTCGTTGATGTCGCCCTCCGAGGTCTGAACCACCAGCTTGCCGCCGGTGATCTCGGCATCCGCGTCGACGATGGTCACGGCGTTGTCGGTGCCGAGCGCGCCGTCGAAGCCGCCCACGGCCAGCGGCTCGCCGGTCACGCCTTCGAAATCCAGTTCGAAGATCGTTGCGCCGACCGGAGCCTGCAGGTCGCTGTCGCTCGCCTGGATCGTCACCGTGGCGGATCCGTCGCCGATGTCCGCGCCGGCCGAGACGCCGGTGATCGTCACCGTGAAGCTCTCCGCGCCCTCCTCGTCCGCGTCGTCGACGGTCGGGATGGTCAGCGTGACGCCGCCCTGCCCCGCCGGGATCGTCACCTGGCCGGTCGCGGCGGCGGTGTAATCGCCCGCGTCCGCCGAGCCGGGCGTCACCGAATAGTCGATCGTGACCGCCTCGCTCAGATCCCCGATGCGGGTGAAGACCAGCGTCGCGTCCGCGCCTTCCGCCACGCTCACGTCGCCCACCGACACCGTCGGGGGCAGGTCCGAGGGCACCGCGTCGTAGATCGCGATGGCGCTGTAGCCGGCCTGGCCCTGCGACGAATCCACCGTGACGGTGATCGTGCCGTCGGTGACGGTGACGTTGTGGGTGCGCGAGATGGGCCTGTCCGCCCCGCCGGCCTCGGCGAAGACGTCGAAATCGTCGAGCACGAGCTGGCCCTGGATGTAGAAGTCGCCGACGCGCGTGTTCGGCGCGGTCTGGAACAGCTCCGCGAAGTGCAGCTCGACGACATACGTGCCGTTCTCGAAGCCGGAATAGGTCGCGGTCCAGGTGTCGGCGCCGGAATCGCGGTAGGTGTGATAGGCCGAGCCGTCGAGATCGACGCCGCCGGAATTGCTGCCCGTCGTGCCCGACTGGCCGTCGACGTTGGCGTTGAGCTGGGCGTCGGTTTTCGGCGCGGTGTAATACGCCGCGTCGTCGGCCTCGAAGGCGATCGGATTGCCGCCGGCGTCGGTGATGAGGCTGTCGGCCGCGATGGCGCCGCCGTAGCGGCTGTTGTCGGTCCCGCCCTCGACCAGATCGACGCCGAGATTCGTGGCGGCCGCCGTGTCGGTGGTGCCGACGTTGATCGCGCGCACCAGGCCGCCGCGCACCAGGCTGGCCAGATTGGCCTCGAGCACGAAGCCCGCGCTCGCCGCGCCGGTCGTGTTGCCGGCCGCGTCGCCGTAGGCGTCCGCGAGAACCGAGACCTCGCCCGTGCCGTTCGGCCAGGAATTGTCATCGCGCGTGAGCGTGTAGGTCAGGGTCGCGGTCTTGCCGCCATCGCTCAGGACCAGAGCCGGCGCCGACACGGCGTCCGGCACGATGCCGGTGAAGACCAGCTCGGATCCGTCGAGCGCGGTGAAATCCGCCGCGTCGAAACCGGTCTCGTCCGACAGGGTCACGATCGCGAAGCGCTCGCCGTCCTGGACGCTCGGCGGATTGGGCAGCTCGATCGAGACGATCTCGGGCGCGATGGAATCCGGCGGCGGCGTGAAGGTTCCGCCGACCTTCCACACGACGAGGCCGCTCAGCTTGGCCTGGTCGACACTGGCGTCGAACTCGATGTTCAGGACGCCGTCGGTGACGGTGGCCTGATAGGTCTTGACGAGCTCCTTGGCGGGGCCGCCGGCCTCGGCGTAGACGTCGAGCCCGGTCTCCACCGTGTCGTCCTCGACGAAGATGTCGAACAGCCGTCCGCCGGGGCCGTCGGTGCCGCCGGCGACGCCGTGGAAGATCTCGGCGAAGTAGAGATCGACCAGATAGCTGCCGTCCTCGACCGGGATGGCGTAGCCCCATTTTCCGGCGTCGACCGCGGACCGTTCGGTCTGGTGGATCGGGTCGAGAACGGTGTCGGGGATGTCGGTGCCCGCGATCGTGGCGTTGGTGTAGGATTTGGAGGTCACGCCCGTCAGGTACTGCGCCGCGGCGCCGCCGGCGGCGTCGGAGAGGAAGTCGACGCTCTGGTCGCGCACGGTCGCGTTCAGCAGATCGGCGCCGCCCGCGCTGATCGCGATGACCGGCGACAGGGCGGGTTCGAGCGTGATCCGCACGCCGTCCGCGCCCTGCGTGATGTTGATCGACGCGCCGCCGTCGGCGGGGTCGTAATCGGCCAGATCGTCGCCGCTGAGCGTGATGGTCGCGCCGCCCAGGGTGACCGTCGCCGATCCCGGGCCGCCGCCGAAGGTCGGCGTGCCGATGGTGGTGAGCGTCGCGCCTTCGAGGATCACCTCGTCATCGACGGAGAAATCGGTGATCTCGTCGCCGTTCAGATCGGCGAGCGTGCCGCGCACGGAATCCGCGCCCGCGCCGGTCGTGACGGTGTTCGTCCCCGACCCGACCCGGATCAGGTTGTCGAGATCATTGGCGGTCAGCACGAAATCCGCGGTCGAGCCGGTGCCGTCGAAGTTCTCGACGTTCGACGCCAGCGGCGCCAGCGCGGTGTCCGGTCCGGTGTAGATCACGGTGTCGATGTTGGCCGAGCCGGGCAAGCCGACTTCGGCCGCCGTGTCGGCGGGGATCTCGTTGCCGAAGGCCTCGATGGCCAGTTCGTTGAAGTCCACCGCCTCGAGGTCGTTGCCCGCCGAGGTCTCGGCGAGGAAGCCGAAGGCCGCGCCGGAGGTCTGCTCCGCCGGGCCGGTCCCGATCGTGTGAGCGCCGGTCAGCACGTCTTGCAGCACGCCCGCGGGCAGCGCGAAGCCGCCAAGGTCGAGCGCGGTGAACTCCGTCTCGCCCTCGAGCCGATAGGCCGCGCCGACCGCGAACCCGTCGGCCTTGTTGATGGACAGGCGCAGTTCGAGCAGGCTGATGGCGGCATTGCTCAGGGCGGGCAGCGCGATCCGCTCGACGACGGTGTAGTTCACGTCGCCGATCTCGTAGCCGACCTCGATGCCGGGCACCGGGCCGCCGCCGAGATCGACCGCGCCGAACACGAGGCGCACGAAGTTCGCCTGCGTGCCGTCGCCGAAGATCATGCCGGTCAGCTGGCCGGGGGCGACGCCGCCTTCGGCGGGGATCCAGTTCTTCAGGTTCATCGTGGCGACGATGCGGTCGGTGTCGGCCGAGGGCAGCACGCCCGTGTGCAGCACGTCGCGCGCGCTGTTGGCCGTGCCGACGACGGTGCCTTCGATCACCTTCTTGATCTGCAGGATCGGCGCGTTGCCGCCGGGCAGCACGTTGCCGCCGATATCGTAGAGCCCGTCGAACTGCTGGTCGACTGGGAAGTTCTCGAACGCCGTCTGCGCATCGGTGTTGGCCGTTTCGCCGTCGAGCGCGGCGCCGAGCAGCCCGGTGCCCGACAGCGAGGTCGGGAAATTCGTGTTCTGCGGATTGAAGTCGAGCACGATCTTCTGGCCCGGCGCGATGGCGTAGCCGTTGTCGTCGCTGAACTCGAAGGGGTCCGCGACGTAGTCCACGCCGTCCAGGTCGCGGTCGGTCGGGTTGACGATCTCCGATCCCGCCAGCGGCACGGCGCCGTTGTTGGGCTGGAATATCTCGATCAGCGGGCCGTTCTGCTGGTAGACCGCGCTCCAGATCGAGCCCTGGAACGGCTGCGTCAGCCCGCGTTCGATGTAGTCGTCGCCGACCGTGGTGATCCCCAGCGGCCCGCCGCCCGCCGCGATGATCGTGCGGTCGGCTGCCGTGGCGAAGCCGCCCGACACCGTGCTCGACATCGAGCCGTCCTCGTTGCGGCCCATGACGATGATGTTGCCGCCGCCAAGCTGCGTCGCGAGGATCGCGCCCGACATCTTGGTGCCGCCGCCGTCGAGGATCGTCGAGGTGTACTCGGCCAGGCCGTTGATCGACCCGTTGCCGGTGTCGAGCGCGCCGTCGGTCTTGCCGGCCTCCTTGTAGTCGCCCTCGACCGGGTTCCTGTAGGCCACGATCTCGGCGATGTCGGCGGGAAGCCCCGCCGTTCCCTGCAGCGTTCCGCCGGCAGGGGCCGCCCCGCCCGCGACCACCGCCGCGCCCGAGCCGTCGGCGAAGGAATAGATGTCGTAGGGCACGCCCGGCATGACCGCGAGCACCTTCTTGGTCAGGTCGCCGGTCCCGGCGCCGAAAATCCCGTTCGACGGGAAGTCCGCGTCGTTCGCCTCCACTTCGGCCAGCCAGGCGATCACCTGGTCGTAATCGGTGTTGGTCATGGCGTCGCCGTCGCCGTCATCGTCGTAGGTGTCGAAGACCGACACCAGCAGGTACGCGTTGTCGGTGCCCGCGTCCGGCGAGAACAGCAGCCCCGCCATCGCGCCCTCGGCGCGCGTCGGGTTCGGGTGGCCGCCATAGACGTAGGTCAGTCCGTCCGGCCCGGTGAAGGTCGTGACCGCGCCGTTGCCGCCGACCGAGAGGGCCCCGCCGTTCAGGTCGTCGGAGCGCGTGACCTCGTGGAAGTTGTCCTTGTTCGACGGATTCCAGTCGACGAGGTTGATGTCGTCGTTCGAGTTGCCCTCGCCGTTGTTGAGGTTGGTGGCGATGTAGCCGGGCGCCTGGGCGTTGTCGGTCGTGTTGTCGTCGCCCGCCTCGCCGATCGGCCGGCCGCCCCAGCTGTTGTTGGCGCCGTTGTCATAGGTCCAGACGCGGCCGTCCTCGGTCACCTCGACGTCATAGGCGTTGCGGTAGCCGGGCGAGTAGATCGACACCGGCCCGTCATCCAGCAGCTTGGCGCTGTTCTTGCTGTCGTTGCCGCCGAAGGGATCGTTGACGTCGTCGTTGCCCGCGTCCGCGCGCGACGGGTCGTTCATCGTCGGCAGGTCGTAGACATAGGCCCGTCCGTCATCGTCGAGGACCGGCATCGTCTTCAGCATGGTCAGGTCGACCTCGAGGATCGCCGCCGACAGCGGCTGCTCCTCCTGACCGGCGAAGTTGTTCGAGGGCGCGCCGGAATTGGCGTCACCGCCATTCGCGACGATCATCCGTTCCGAGACGAGATTGCCGGACCCGTCGAACTCCTGGATCACCTCGAGCCCGTTGGTGGCGTGGTTCTCCTCCGACCGGGGCAGACCCCGCACGATGTCGATGGCGGTCCAGCTGTCCGGACCGGTCTGCGTCATCATCGTGATGACGCCGGAATTCGTGTCGAGCCCGCTGTCGTTGCCGCCGGAGCCGGCGCCGATGCGGCTGTCCGACGAGGTCACGTACATGGTGACCATCGGCGTGCCGTCGGGCAGGGTCATCGGCGCGCCGCTCGCGTCGTATTGCGGCGTGACGTCGATGCCGGTGACCTGGCGGTTCGCGCCGCCGTTCTCGGTCCCGTCGTCATTGTGGTTCTGGATGGCGCCCTTGATCAGGCCCACCGTCACCGATTCGGTCACGTAGAACTGGGCGGTGGCGTCGGCGTCGGCGGGGTTCTTGTCACCGAACGCGATCGTCAGGACTTTCACGTCGCCGTCGACCTCGGTCACGTAGAGCCGTCCGTCCGGCCCCCACACGAGCGCGGTCGGTTGGCTGAGGCTGACCTGTCCGTTCAGATCAAGCGTGCTCGCCGAGAAATTGTTGGTAACGGCCATGGTCCCACCCCCGCATGCCGACGCGTCGCACGACGCCGCGGCTCATATCCAACCGGCCGGACGACGCGAGACCGCGCCGCCAGGTCCGGACACCCGAAGTCGAAAGGATATGTGTGGGAGGATGCGCCTTGCGATCGCGAGACGCGCGCCTGAAGGAAACACCGGCTTTCACCGCCGAAACTCGATCAACCATTCCGGCGCGGAACCAATCCCGGTCCGCCCCGGCCCCACCGCCCTCTCGACGACTTCACCCGGGGACAAACCATCACAAATGCCGGCGAAAGGAAACTCGAATTTTAGTCAAACCGGCCAAGTGGTTAATCCTGTCCGTCTTTTTTTCGGACACGGCTATACTTCCGGTGGAGTGATGCACGCCATGGGAGTGCTCTCCGAGCCGCGCGGCGGACCGGCGCGACTCCGGCGCGGGGGAAATCCGCCGCGGCCGGAATCGCCCTTCCGCGAGTCGCTCAGCGCTCGCGGAAGGCCTTCGCGAAATAATCGGTGAACGGCTTGACGAAATAGCTCAGCGGCGTGCGCTCGGCCGTGGAGATGAAGGCCTCCACCGGCATGCCCGGCGTCAGGGTCTTCCCGGGCAGCGCGTCCTCCGCCGCCTCCGCCAGCGCGATGTCCACCCGGTAGAACGGAGCGCCCGTGCGCTCGTCGGTGAACACGTCCGCCGAGACGGCCGCGACCCGCCCCGCCACCTCGGGCGTCGAGCGCGCGTCGAAGGCGGGGAACCGCAGCACCGCGTCCTGGCCCTGGTGGACCTGGTCGACCTTGCCCGCCTCGATCCGCGAGCGCACGATCAGATCGACGTCCTGGGGCACGATCGACAGGATCGGCTCGGCCGCCCGGATCACGCCCCTGAGCGTGTCGGCCGTGCTGCCGTAGACCACGCCCGCCACCGGCGCGCGCACGTCGAGCCGGGCGATGTCGTCCTGGAGCGCGCGGAGCCGGGCGCGGAGCTCGATCTCGCGGAATTCCAGATCGCGCAGCGCGTCGATCGCCTCCTCCTGCTGCGCGCCCTCGAGCTTGAGCTTCTCGATCTCGATCTCCGCCAGCCGCGCGCGGTTCTCGGCGATCTGCGCCGCCACCTGGCCCTTGGAGCCGCTCAGCTCCGAGAGATCGCGCCGCGTCTCCATCACGCGGGCCATCTGGATCAGACCCTGGCTGAGCAGGCTCTCGCTCGAATCGAGCTCCTCGCGCGTGAAGGCGATCTGTTCCGCCACCGCCGCGTCCTGGGCCTCGAGACCCTCGATCTGGTTGCGCACCTGGCGCGCGCGCTCGTCGAGCTGGTCGCGCTCCTTGCGCACCGCGTCGCGGCGCGCGTTGAACTGGGCGTTCTGCGCGACCATCAGCTCCGCGATCGCGGCCGTGTCCGGCGCGCGCTCCATGAGCTCGGCGCTGAACGTCACCGCCTCCGCCGCGTCGCGCTGCGCCTCCAGCCGGTCCTCCTCGGCGACCACCTCGAAGAGCTGGCCCTCGACGATCTCGAGCTCGGCCTCGAGCCGGCCGCCCTCGAGCCGGAGCAGCACGTCGCCGGCGGCCACCAGGTCGCCGTCGCGCGCGAGGATCTCCGTCACCACGCCGCCGTCGGGATGCTGCACCACCTGCCGGTTGCCCGCGACCTCGAGCGTGCCGCTCGCGATCACCGCCCCCGAGATGCGCGCCGTCGCGCCCCAGAGCGCCACGCTGCCGAGCAGAAGAACCAGGGCCGCGTAGCCCAGAAGCACGAAAGGTCCGGCGCGCCAGCCTCCCGTCGCCGCCCCGCTCACGCTCCGGCCTCCGCCGCGCGGACCGGTCCGGCCGCGGCCTGGCGGCCCGGAGCCGCGGCCGCCTCGGCGGATTTCGGATGCAGCGCCACGCTGGCGTGGTTGCGCACGTGCTTGCGCAGCACCTCGTCGCGCGGCCCGACGTCCTGGACCACCCCGTCCTGCAGCACCAGCAGCAGATCGCATTCGGTGATCGCCGCGGGACGATGGGCCATCACCACCACCAGACGTCCGGTGGCTTTGAACTCCCGGATCGCCATCATCAGCGCCTCGCCGCCCTCGCCGTCGAGATTGGAGTTGGGCTCGTCGAGCACCAGCATCACCGGATCGCCGTAGAGCGCGCGCGCGAGCGCGATGCGCTGGCGCTGTCCGCCCGAGAGCCGGGCGCCGCCCACGTTGATGCGCGTGTCGTATCCGTCGGGCAGGCGCAGGATCATCTCGTGCGCGCCGGCCTTCTTCGCCGCCGCGACCACCGCCTCCGGATCCGGCATGGCCGACATGCGCGCGACGTTCTCGGCCACGGTCCCGTCGAAAAGCGAGATGTCCTGGGGCAGATAGCCGATGTAGCGCCCCAGATCCGCGCCGTAATGCTCGAGCCGCGCGCCGTCGAGACGCGCCGCCCCCGCCGCGGGACGCCAGATGCCGGCCAGCGCGCGCGCCAGCGTCGACTTGCCCGAGGCGCTCGGTCCGATCACGCCGAGCGCCTGGCCGGGCTCGAGCGCGAGGCTCACGCCCCGGAGCGTCGGGCGCTCCTGCTCGGGCGGCACGACGGTGAGACCTTCAAGCGCGAGGCGCGGCCTCGGCGCGGGCAGCGGCGTCGGCTCCTCGGCCTGCGCCCCGGCGCCGGCCATCGAGGCCTCCAGCCGCGCCCAGCCCTGCCGCGCGCGCGAGGCGACGGCCCATCCGCCGATCAGCTGCTCCACGGGCGCCAGCGCCCGGCCGAGCAGGATCGAGCCCGCGATCATCGCGCCGGCGGTCATCTCGCCCCGGACCACCACGTAGGCGCCCAGACCCAGCATCGCCGACTGCAGGAAGAACCGCAGCGTCTTGGAAAGGGTCGTGAACTGGTTGACCACGTCCGCCGAGGCGATGTTGGCCGCCAGCGCCTGGCGGCGGTTGGTCTGCCAGCGCGCGAGCACCGCCGGCCGCATCCCGAGCGCCTGCACGGCCTCGGCCTGCTGGCGCACGGTCTCGGCGAAGGCGTCCGAGGACATCGAGGCTTTCGAGGCCTCCTCGATCGAGCGGCGCGACAGCGTCTGGTTGAGCAGCGAGACGACCACCAGGAGCCCCATGCCGCCGAGCGCGAACCAGCCGAGCCAGGGGTGGAACATGAAGATCGCCGCGATGAAGACCGGCGTCCAGGGCAGGTCGAAGATCGCGAAAAGCACCGGCGAGGACATGAAGCGCTGCACCGCCTCGAGATCGCGCAGTCCCGACCAGGGCCGCCCGCGCTCGCCCGACATCAGCGCCCGCGTGAGCCCCGATTCGAAGACCCGCGTGTCGAGCCGGGCCTGGAATTCGGCCCCCATCCGCGCCGCGACGCGACCGCGCGCGTAATCGAGCACGCCCATCAGCGCGTAAAGGCAGGCGATCAGCACCGTCAGCGCCATCAGCGTCGCGACCGAGCGGCTGGCGAGAACCCGGTCGTAGACCTGGAGCATGTAGAGCGGACCGGTCAGCATCAGCAGGTTCACGAACATGCTGAAGACGCCGAGCGTCACGAAAAGCCCGCCGGCGCCCCTGAAACCGGATCGCGGCGTGTCGATCGAAGTCTGCAAAACCCGTCTCCGTCCCTTCACCACCCGCCGCCTATATGACGGATGACGCTTGAAAATGCCATGCCCTCGCGCGGCGCGCGTCTCCGGACGGGCACGGCACGGCGGGATCCGGATCTTCTATGATCCGCTCCCGGCCCTGTCCACGTTGGGTTTCGCGGCTGCGCGGTTTCCCGCCACGGAGGCCGCCGCCGGAGGCCGTTAACGCTCAGTCTACTTTTTCGTCTTTGTTTTTCAATCATTTAAGAGGCGTCCAAGCCTGGACATGCCGATCCGCCCGTTCTCCGGCCTCAGAGCCCGGCCAGAAAGTCCCGGATCTCCGCCGATTCCGGCCCGTCCGGGTCGAGTTCCAGCGCCGCCTCGGCCTGGGTCCGGGCGGCCTCGGCGTCGCCCGCCGCGGCCTCCGCCCGGGCCAGATGCAGACGGTAGATCGCGCCCGTCGGATCCTGCTCCACCGCGCGCGCGAGGATCCCGCGCGCCTCGGGATCGCCGGCCTGGAACATCGCCCAGCCGAGCGTGTCGGTGGCCGCCGCCTCGTCCGGCGCCAGTTCCGAGGCCCGCGCGGCGAGGCGCAGCGCCTCCTCCGTCTCGCCCGCCTCGGTCAGGATCACCGCCAGATTGTTGAGCGCCGGCCAATGGTCCGGCGCGGCGGCGATCGTCCGGCGGTAGCGGTCCGCCGCCGCGTCCGCCCGGCCCTCGCCCTGGAGCAGCACGGCGAGCAGGAACTGGTCCGCCGGCTCCGCGTCGACCCGGTTGGCCAGCCGCTCGGCGTAGCCGACCGCGAGCGCGCCCTCGCCCGTCCTCTGCCGCGCCGCCGCCGCGCCGCGCAGCAGTTCCGGGCTGCCCGGCGCGCGCTCCAGTCCCGCCTCGTAGCGCGCCGCCGCCTCCGGCCAGCGGTCCAGCGCGCCATAGAGCGCGCCGAGCCGGAAATCCGCCTCCGCGCTGTCGGGGAAAGCCGCCGCCATCTCCAGCCAGACGGCCTCGGCCCCCGCGACGTCGCCCGCGCGCTGCCGCAGGAGGCCGAGATTGACGTAAGAGGCGGGCTGGCCCCGGCCCGCCTCGATCTGCGCGGCCCAGATCTCCGCCGCGCGGTCCGCGTCGCCGGACGCCGCGTGAAGCTCGGCCAGCGCCGTCTCGAAAGGCGCGGGATCGGCCGGCCCGTCCGCCAGCGCCGCCTCGAGCCCCGCGATCGCGGCCCGCGCGTCGCCCGCGGCGTAGCGGGTCCGCGCGAGTTCGAGCGTGACCAGCGGATTGCCCGGCGCGCGCTCCAGCGCCGCCTCATGGGCCGCCAGCGCCCCGTCCATGTCGCCCCCCGCCCGCAGGGCCACGCCGAGACCGAGCAGGGCCTGGGCGTCGTCGGGGTCGATGGCGAGCGCGGCGCGGTACTCCGCCTCGGCCTCGTCGAACCGCTCCAGGGTCAGTTCGGCGTTGGCCAGAGCCCGGCGCACCGCGATGTCCGCCCCCGGTTCCGCCGCGAAGGGCGCGAGCAGATCCACCGCCCGCTCCGGCCGGCCCGCCAGATTGTAGAGGAGCGCCAGATCGAGCTTCACCCCGAGATAGTCCGGCGGCGTGCCGGCGATCCCGCGTTCCAGCGCCGAGATCGCGCCCGCCACGTCGCCCTCCTCGCGGAGCATCAGACCCATGCGCTGGTTGGCGTGCCGGTTCGCGGGGTCGAGCTCGAGCGCGCGCGCGAAATCCAGCCGCGCCGCCGCCCGGTCGTCCTGGGCCAGACGCACGTCGCCGAGCTTGGTCCAGGCTCCGGCGCGGGCGGGCTCGATCTCCACGGCCCGCTCCAGAGCCGCCGCCGCGCCCGCCAGATCGCCCTGCATGGCCAGGACCACGCCGAGAATCTCGTGGCCGGCCGCCAGATCGGGCGCGCGGGCGAGAACCGCGCGCGTCAGCGCGCCGGCGGCCTCCGCGTCGCCCTCCTGGACGAGCGAGAGCGCCCGGCGCAGATCCGCCTCGTCCGTGTCCACCTCCTCGACGCCGCCGATCGGCACGGCGAAGACCGGCGCGGCGGACGCCAGGACCAGTCCCGCGGCGAGCAGGACCGCGATCAGGCGGAGCGGTGACGGATCGGGCATGGCCGGCCTCCCTTGGCGCGTGTCCATGAAACTACCGGCCGGACCCTGGCGGGACAACGTGGAAGACGCGCGAAAGAAAACGCGGGGAAAGGAGGCCCCCTTCCCCGCGTCGATGTCCTCCGGCCCGCGCGGGCCGTCCCTCAGCCCCTGCGGCGACGGCTCGCGAGACCAAGACCGCCGAGCGCGCCGAGCAGGAGCGGCAGACCCGCGGGCAGCGGGATCGGCGCGGGTCCGGGGCCAGGTCCCGGTCCGGGTCCCGGACCGGGTTCGCCGCCTTCGCCGACGACGATGCTGTCGGTCTCGGTGGCGACGATGCCGCCGTCGACCAAGGCGTGGATCACGAAGTCATGCGTGCCTTCCTCGAGGCCGGTGAAGGTCACGTCGAAATCGAAGGTCCGCGTCTCCTCGCGGTCGAACGAGCCCAGGATCGGGTCCGAGACCGTCACGCCCACGCCCGGCGCGGCGCCCAGCGGCGAGAGAGAGACGCTGTCGTACTCGGCGAAAGTGGCGTCGACCGCGTCCTTGATCAGGTCGGCGATGCCCGCGCCGGAGCTCGACAGCGTGAAGACCTCGCCGCCCGTGGCCGCCGCGATGCGGTTGGCCTGGCCGGCCGGCTTGCCGTCGACGGCGGAGTTCATGCCGCTGAGCGACGTGCCGGCGGTGTTGCCGATCTGGACGGTGATGCCCTTGTCGTTGAGCGCGGCGACCGCCGAGAGCTCGGTGGAGCCTTCCCTCGGATCATGTCCCGGCGCGTCGCCGAACATCACGACGACCCGCGTCGAGCCGGAGCGCCATGCCGTCTCGTTCGCGACGCGCTCGAGTCCGACCAGATTGCCTTCGGGGAAATCGCCGCCGCCGCTCGCGCTCCAAAGGTTGATGCCCGAGGTGACGGCCGCGGTGTTGGCGGTCAACGCGGTGTTGGTGCGATAGGTGAAGCTGTCCGTCGTGTCCTTGTACTCGCCGACGCCGAACTGCACGTCGCCGAGGCTCGCCAGGCTCGAGATGATCGTGCTGGCGTTCGTCTTGGCCGCGCCGATCTGGCCGCCCATCGAGCCCGTGGTGTCGGCGAGGAAGAAGACGTCGACCCTGGCGCTGTCGGGCCGGCCCGCGTCGACCGTCACGGTCTTCTTGATCGTCACCGACTCGCCGATGGCCAGCGTGTCGGAATAGGTCGCCGGAGCGACGGAATTGGCGAGCGCCGCGCCCCCCGCGACGCTCAGAACCGCAGCGAGAGCGGCGGCACGGTGATCGAAATGCATCCTGTTGTCCCCACATTGCTCTTCAAATGGCATCCGCAGGTCTGGTTTCCCGAGGATCGTCCGGGAAAGCGGGAACCTCCGACAAGCGGTCGCATCTTAACACGTCCTTGACCGTTTTTCCAACTTTCCCTCAGTAATTCTCCGCCGGGAAAGAGCCTCGACACCCGTGCTAAATCTATTCAAGGTTGAGTTCTATTATTTAGTTTTCAATCCCAGATAATCACGAAACGTTTTCGCGTCCGCGCTGGCGTCGCGGATGGAATTTTGTTAGAATCAGGCCTGTGTAACGTGCTGCTTCTCGGATTGACTTGAGTTCAGCGTATTTCGTTTCGGATTGGAACGCCGCGCTCCTGGAAGAGCCGGCTCCAGGCATGGGTGGGACCGATGACAGGACTTCATGGAGCGGCGGGCGCGGCGCTGGCGGGCCTTCTCGCCGCGGTCGCGCAGCCGGCGGCGGCGGTGACGGCGACATTCGATTTCGTAGCGATCGCGGACGGCGCGGCGTTCTGGGCGACGGATGGCGCCTCGGATGACGCGCCCTACATCCCGCGCGCCGGATTCGAGGGCAACTGGAACGCGGTCGACGGGATCGACGGCGCCATCGGCCCGGTCGTCGGAGACGGCGCGGGCATCGTCGACCTCGCCAGCGGCATCATCGTCCGCGCCCGGGGACTCAGCGTGTCCGGAACCGCCGACGCCTTTTTCGACAGCAGCAGCTTCGGCCCGCGTCCCGCGGGACTCGGCGTCTGCTCCCTGTCACTCTCCGTAAGCTGCAAGACCGGCGTCGCGGGCGCGAACACCGGCGACGACAACCTGAACCGCGCCGAGGAATCGCTTCGTCTTCACTTTCAACATGCCGGTGCAGGTGAAGGCCCTGACGATCATCAACGCCCTGCACCATCCGGCGAACGGGACGTTCACCGTCGACGACGTCAGCTACGACATCACCGACGGGGCGGTCGACACGGCGTTTCTCGCGCTGCTCGCGCCCAAAAGCTCCTACACCCTGAAATACGTGCCGGACGGGGAGGAGCTCTATGTCGGCGACTTCACCGTGGCGGCCGTGCCGCTGCCAGCGGGCGCGCTCCTGCTCGGCTCGGCGCTCGCGGGGCTCGGGTTCGCGGGACGGCGGGGAATCGCCCGGGGTCGGCGTCCCGGCCGTCCCGGCTGACCGGCAGCGCGGGACCCTGGTTAACGGGAAGCCCTTCTTTTAACCTTCCGTAAACGTCGACTTTGATCCGCTTCCGAAATGATCGTAAGAGGATCGCGTCCCTCGCCGACCGCGAGGGCGCGGCGGCGCGCGGGGCGCGGTCGGAGTGAGGGGTGGGTATGATGGGTATCAGGGTTTTCGCGGGCGTCTGCGCCGTCGCGGGCGCGGCGCTGAGCGTGCAGCCGGCGGCCGCGGCCACGGCGACGTTCGATTTCAACGCGATCGCGGACGGCGCGACGTTCTATTCGACGGCGGCTCCGGATACGGAACGCGCGGGCCGTGAGGGCAACTGGAACAGGCCTGACGGGATCAACGCCTCCGCGGCCGTGGTCGGCGCCGGCGAAGGCATCATCGACAAGGCCACGGGCATCACGGTCCGCGCCCAAGGGCTCAATTCCATGGGCGCCGTGGCGGACGCGTTCTTCGATTCCAAGAACGCCGGGCTCGGCGTCTGCTCGTCGGCCAGCTGCAAGTCAGGCGTCCCCGGCGCGTTCACCGGCGACGACAACCTCAACCGCGCCGAGGAGGGGCTTCTCTTCACCTTCAACAGGGCCGTGCGGATCCAGGGCCTGACGATCCGCGACGCCAACCATCTGCTGCCGACCGGCGACTTCCTGATCGGCGGCGAGACCTTCACGATCACCGACGGCGTCGTGAGCGCGGCCCTGCTGGCGCTGATCGCGCCGGCGAGCAGCTTCGAGCTGGAATACGTGGAGGGCGGCCCGGAAATCTATGTCGGCGACTTCACCGTGGCGGCCGTGCCGCTGCCTGCGGGCGCGCTCCTGCTCGGCACGGCGCTGGCCGGAGCCGGCTGGGCGGGGCGCCGGCGCCGCGCCGCCGGCTGACCCCTCCCCGGGGGCCGTCCGCCCTCCGGCGCCGCCCGGCCTTGACCCCGGGCGGCGCCATGGCGCATCTGTCTCCGCCGCCGGCGTCCAGGCCGGACCTCAAAGCGGAACGGATGTCCAGCGATGAAGATCACCGTATTCGGAACCGGCTATGTCGGCCTCGTCCAGGGCGCCGTGCTGGCGGAGGTCGGGCATGACGTGCTCTGCGTCGACATCGACGCGGAGAAGGTGGCGGCGCTCGAGGCCGGACGCGTCCCGATCTTCGAGCCGGGCCTCGAGGATCTGGTGCGCAAGAACCATTCCGGGGGCCGGCTGAGCTTCACCACCGACGCCGCCCGCGGCGTGGCGCACGGGCGCATCCAGTTCATCGCCGTGGGGACGCCGCCCGACGAGGACGGCTCGGCCGACCTGCAATACGTGCTCGGCGTCGCCGGAACCATCGCCGGCCACATGGAAGAGGCCAAGGTGGTCGTGACCAAATCCACCGTCCCCGTCGGCACCGCCGACAAGGTGCGCGCGCGGATCATGGAGACGCTCGGCGGCCGCGAACGCGGCGATCTCGGCTTCGACGTGGTCTCGAACCCCGAATTCCTCAAGGAGGGCGCGGCCGTCGCGGACTGCATGCGCCCCGACCGCATCGTCATCGGCACCTCCGACGCCGCGACCGAGGATCTGCTGCGCGAGGTCTACGAGCCCTTCAACCGCAGCCGCGACAAGATCATCGTGATGGACGTGCGCTCGGCGGAGCTGACGAAATACGCCGCCAACTGCATGCTCGCGACCAAGATCAGCTTCATGAACGAGATCGCGGGCCTGGCCGAGCGGCTCGGAGCCGACGTCGAGATGGTCCGCCAGGGCATCGGCGCCGACCAGCGCATCGGCTACCATTTCATCTATCCCGGCGCGGGCTACGGCGGCTCGTGCTTTCCCAAGGACGTGAAGGCTCTCATCCACACCGCGCGCGAGAACGGCTTCGAGCCGACGCTGATGCAGGCGGTGGAGGACCGCAACGACGCGCAGAAGACGGTGATCTTCGAGAAGATCCGCGCGCATTTCGGCGGCGATCTCAAGGGCAAGACCTTCGCGCTCTGGGGTCTGTCGTTCAAGCCCAACACCGACGACATGCGCGAGGCGGCCAGCCGCGTGCTGATGGAGGCGCTCTGGGACGCGGGCGCCGCCGTCCAGGCCTACGACCCCGAGGCGATGGAGGAGACCCAGCGCATCTACGGCGACCGCGACGGGCTCTCGCTCTGCGGCACCAAGGAGGCGGCGCTCAAAGGCGCCGACGCGCTCGTGGTGATGACCGAATGGCAGGCCTTCCGCGCGCCCGATTTCGACATGATCAAGGAGCGGCTCTCGACTCCGGCCGTGTTCGACGGCCGCAACCTCTACGATCCCGAACGCATGGCCCGCAAAGGCTTCGCCTATTACGCCATCGGCCGCGGCCTCGGCGTCCCGGCGGCCTGACGATGCGCGTCCTCGTCACCGGAAGCGCGGGGTTCATCGGCTTCCATGTGGCGCGCGCGCTCATGGCGCGCGGCGACGCGGTGACCGGCTTCGACGTGGTCAACGACTATTACGACGTGGCGCTCAAGGAGGCGCGTCTGGCGGAACTGGAGAAGGCCGCCGCCGAGACGGGCGCGGATTATTCCTTCATCCGCGCCGATCTCGCCGACATGGACGCGGTCACGTCGGCCTTCGCGGGCGGGTACGACCGGGTGATCCACCTCGCCGCCCAGGCCGGCGTGCGCCATTCGATCGAGAACCCGGCCTCCTACGTCCAGTCGAACCTCGTGGGCTTCGCCAACGTGCTCGAGGCCTGCCGCCGGGCGGAGAGCCCGCATCTCACCTACGCCTCGACCTCGAGCGTCTACGGCGCCAACACGACGATGCCCTTCGAGGAGAGCCAGGGCGTCGGCCATCCGCTCCAGCTCTACGCCGCCACCAAGCGCGCGAACGAGCTGATGGCGCATTCCTACGCCCATCTCTACCGCCTGCCCTGCACCGGCCTGCGCTTCTTCACGGTCTACGGGCCTTGGGGCCGGCCCGACATGGCGCCGATGAAATTCGCCGACGCCATCCTCGACGGCCGCCCGATCCAGGTCTTCAACCGCGGCCGGCACAGCCGCGACTTCACCTATGTCGACGACATCGTCGAGGGCGTGATCCGCGCCTCCGACGCCCCCGCCGCGCCCGACCCGGACTGGGATCCGGCCGATCCCGATCCCGCGACCTCCGACGCGCCGTTCCGCGTCTGGAACATCGGCGCCGCGGAACCCGTCGAACTCGCCGATTTCATCGCGGCGCTCGAGGACGCCCTGGGAAAGAAGGCCGTCCAAGAGATGCTGCCGCTCCAGCCAGGCGACGTCCCCGACACATGGGCCGACAGCTCCAGGCTCATGCGCGCGACCGGCTGGCGGCCCCGCACCTCCGTGAAGGAGGGCGTGCGGCGCTTCGCGGAGTGGCATGTGGAATGGCGGGCCGACCGGAGCTGACCCCGCCGGGGTCCCGCCCCCGGAGCGCTATCTGCGTTCGGGCGCGCCGCCGGCGAGCAGGCGGACCGTTTCGCCCAGTTCCACGAACCACAGCGCGAACAGCACCCGGATCGCGCCCAGCCGCTCGCCCAGGGGGGCGTCGGCCCGGCGGAAGCGCTCGGCGGCGCGCAACGGCGGCGTCAGGGTCCGCAGGAACCAGAGCGCCCGGCGCGACGCCGGGCCGGCCATGATCTGCCCCCCCTTCACGCGCCGCGCCTTGATCGCCAGCTCCTCCCAGCCGGCCCGTCCGGCATGGGCCACGGCGGCGTCGGGCACGAAGACGATCGGGTGGCCCGCACGCCCCGCCCGCCGGCAGAACTCGGCGTCGCCGCCGGAAAAGCGGTCTTCCTCGAAACCGCCGAGCGCGCGGAAAATCCGCGCGGGAACCGAAAGGTTGGCCGTCGCGGCATATCCGTTGCGCACGTAGCGGGCCTGGGGAATCCCCCGCAGCCTGTCATAGGATTCGTAGCGGCTGGGCGGGGCGTCGCCGCGGACGGTCTCGACGGCTCCCGCGAGCAGCGCGCCGGGCGCGGCGCGCGAGGCGCGCGCCAGGGCCGCCAGCCAGTCCGGCGCCGGCCGGCAATCCGCGTCCGTGAAGACGAGGACCGCGCCGGCGGCGGCGGCGGCCCCCGCGTTGCGGGCGGCGTAGGAGCCGGGCCTGGCGCAGTCGAGGATCCGCGCGTTCGCGGGCAGGCCGAGCGGCGGGAGCGGATCGCCGGGGGCGTTGTTCACGAGGATGATCTCGAAGGCCTCCCCCGGCGGCCGCTGCGCCGCGAGCCCCTCCAGAAGCCGGGAGACCAGCGGCCAGTGACGATAGACCGGGACGATGACCGAGAAGAGGGGCGCGGAATCCGAAATCATGCGCTCATGGCCGCGAGCCGTCCGCGAGGTCCTCGGCGAGACCTCGGGCCCATTCCCCGCGGACCGGATCCTCACGCGCCCATCTCGAGCGGGCGACGCTCCGGAGAAGCCGGCGCCGGATGCCGGCGTCGATGAGGATCAACTCGTCGAGCCGCCAGTCCTTCCGGGGGACCGGCGCCGTCCGGCCCCGCTCGAACCGCCGGTAGTCGATATCCGGGAAGACGATCCCGTAGGCGTCGCGCAGAAGCAGCGGATCGGGACGCGCGTAGTCGATCATCTCGGCGACATGCGGCCTCAGCCTCGGCCGCCCCGCGCCGGCGGCCTCCTCCGCCTGCCTGAGCGTCCGCGCGAGCAGGACGCCGCTTTTCAGGGGCACGTTGTCGATCCCGGGATGGAACGTCTCCCGGAACCGCCGCAGGACATCCATCGATTCCGCGCTGAGCGTCTCGTTGGCGTTGCCGCCCGGGGTCAGCCGCGCCGGGTCGATGGCGGCGTCGCCCAGATACGCGCCAAGGAAATCGTGAACGATGTCGCCCCCGAGCAGGCTGTCGCGGTGATAGACCCGGGGCCGGACGGCGGCGCGTCCGAACGTCGCGCCGTAATCCCGCAGGATCTTGTACATGGACGGGGTCCGCACGGGTCCGATGACATGCGAATGGCGCAGGCGCTGCTGCAGATTGGAGAGGTAGAACGCGGACGGCCGCCGCAGATAGGCGGCGATCACCGCGTCCTCCATGATCGGCGCGAGCGTGCGCGACAGCTTCCAGCGCGCCGGGAGATGGAGCCGCCTGAAGAGGCTCTCGGAGGACAGCACCATGTGACGCGGCCGGACCGCCCCGATCTGGTCCCGAAGGGTGGCGAGCATCGCGGCGTAATGCTCCCGCAGGTTCCATCGGGTGTATTCCGGATGCTGCAGGATGTGCCGCGGCAGCCTGTGGAAAGGAACGAAGCCGAAGATCAGCATGCGGTGGTTGTTGAAGCCGCATCCCGCGGGGTTCGCGGGATAGAGCACGCCGCGCTCCTCGAGATGGGGACGCGAGGCCCGCATCAGATCCTGGAGCGCCGTCGATCCGGTCTTGGGCATGCCGATGTGCAGGACCGTCCTCATCGGGCCGCCGCCCCCGCGCCGGCATCCGGGGCGCAGAGCGGCCAGTAGGGCGCGATGCCGTCATGGGGGTCGAAGACGGGCCGGGCCGGCTCCGCGCCGCCCGCGCCGGACCCCTCGGGGAGGATCCCGTTCTCCCGCGCCTGGGCGGCGAGCGGCATGATCCTCTCCGCGTCGAAGGCCTCGCCGGACCAGGCCGCCATGTCGCGCTCCAGCACCCAGAGGACGGCCGCGCGCACCCGCGTCCAGGGCTCGGCGTCGAAATCGGGACGCAGCAGGCCGGTCCGCCGTCCGATCCGGATCAGATTCACCCATCCCTGCAGGTTGAACAGGCAGTAATGCGCGCCGGTCCTGCGGCGCATCTCCTCCGGCTGCTCTCCCGACGGCGTCATCTGCGCCGCCACCCGCGCCTGGGCGCGCAGGAGCGTCTCGCGCAGGACGTCCCGCTCCCCGAGGCGCGCGGCGACCGCCGCGACCTGCAGATCGTAATAGGTGCCGTGGTTGTTGGTCGCGGCGCGCTCGTGCGCGCCCTGCCGGCTGTCGAGGAGCCAGCCGAGATAGTCGCGCAGCCAGGCCGACAGATCCGCGCCGACGGAAGGAGCCAGCGCGCCGCCGGTCTCGAGAATCCGGACCGCGTCGAGGAAGTAATAGAGATCCTTGAACTCGATGATGCCGGTGCCCACGCCCTCGTCGCGGTTCCAGCCGCGCCGCACCTGGGAATAGCGCAGATGCGGGTTCATCCGGGTCTCCGGGTCCGCGAACCAGGTCGCGACGTTGCGCGAGGCGACGGCGGCGAAGCCGCGCCGGCCCGTCAGCCGCCAGGCCAGCGCGAGCGCGGTGGTGTCGTCGAAGAGACGCTGGAGGCGGGACCGGTCGTAGCGGTCGCTGTCGGGCTCGTGCATCCGCGTTCCGGGAACCCGCCGCCCGTCGCGCCGCAGATAGGGACGCCCGCCCGGGATCCAGGGGTTGGGCCACCAGTAGGGCGCCGGATGCCAGTAGTCCCGGCGGTCGCCGCTCGGCGGCAGCGATGTCTTGTCCACGACGCTGAACGGGCCGCGCCCCGAGGCCGCCTCCGCGTCGCCGAGGATGACGGAGGCGAGCCCGTCCGCGTCCGCGCGCAGCGCGTCCAGCGCCCCCGTGCCGTAATGCAGGAGCCCGCCCGGATCGGCGTGCGGATTGTCCAGCGCGTCGTCGACGGCGTTCAGGGTCGCCAGGATCGCCTCCTGGCGCGCCAGCCCGCGGTCGAGGAAGCCGGCCTTGTCCGCCCGCTCCAGCTCGCTCCGCCCCGAGGACAGCCGCGCCACCCAGCCGGCGGCGGCGAACCGGCCGGCCTCCGCCGCGCGGCCGCGGCGGGGGAGATCCCAGGGATCGTCCCGCCAGCGGTCCCACTTGCCGGGAATCCCGAGACGCCAGAACAGCTCCACCTTCGGGCGCCGGCCGTAGGGGCGCTCCGGGTCGAACTCCTCGGCCGCGTCGCGTCTGAACAGGATCTGCGGCTCCTCCACCGGATCGGGCGCGAAATCCTCGCGCAGCAGGTCGGCGTTGTCGGCGACGCGCGCCATCGGCACGACGAAATACCGCAGATGCGGGCGCGCGGCCACCGAGGCGCGGATCTCCTCCCAGGCCCGCGCGGTGACGAAGCAGTTCCCGTCCCAGGGCAGCGCCCATTTCGCGAGGCTCCGCCCCTCCCGGAGGGCCGCGTTGCGCGCGCCGTTGTTGTTCATGACGTAGTTGATCCCGGGCCGGAGCTGGGCGAGCCGGAGCCGCCGGCGCGCCTCGGGGTCCAGCCTGCGGAAGGCGCGGCTCCGCAGATAGTCCGGATCCGGCAGGCAGCCGGTGTCCCAGCCGATCCGGCGATAGGCGTCCGGATCGAACGGGATGCGGATCCAGCGCTGGCCATGGGCCTCGAGCAGGTCGAGGATCGCGCGCTCCTCGTCCGCGTCGACGATCCGGTTCACGACCCAGCGCTTCTCGCAGGCCTCGAGCGGCGGCTCGTTCTCCAGGATGAAGCGCAGGTTCTCGCGCGACTGGCCCCTGCGGTGCCGGGGCTCGAGATCGTTGCCGATGATGCGGTGGAGCGCGAAACTGTCGGGACCCCCGTCGGCCGCTCGGATGATCGGACCGGTGCAATTTGGCGTCATCCCGCGCATTGGGGTTCGCCGCCGTACCAATCCGCAGATGCAGCCTCACGGGCTCCGCAGCGCGCTGTGCCTCAATCCGTAAGTTGGAATTTCAAAGTCAATAAAATCATTTTGATAATGTCTGTCACAGAACTCTATAAGAGATCTGTTGTTCAATATCTCTTTATGTATATTTGAATTCGTTACATTTCTTGGTTTTACGGAAGTACCAAAATTATCGTAAATAAACTTGGTAGTTTGTCTTGTTGGAATTTTTTCGTCAAACAATTCAACAGTGAGCCCATGACGCCTGTAAATATCCGACTGCGGAACTGTATGACGATCGTCCTTATAAAATGGCTCACAAATTCCAATAAAATCTTCGAACATTTCTGTATTCATTTTTTCGATTGCGTTAGCTCTACAGAATTTTTCATACAGGTTTTTTCCGCCGAAATCTTTTATTAATTTATAATAATTTTTCTTACCTCTGCTTAATAAAGATTGCTCTGTACTGTTTGCAATCCACCCCTTGTAAAATGATACGAATCTCTCGTACGGATCACGAAAAAATATTACTTTTCTATAATTTATATCTAATATATCTAAAATGGATTTTGGGTTGTGTGATTTTATATTTTCATCTATATTAATGTAGTTATTAAGAGTTGCGTATCCACATTTATAGTTTATAACTGCGGCAACTTTTATTTCGTCAATTAAAATGACTTTCCGATCGCCCATTCGGCTCATCCTTCCGGCGGTACAGAACTGCGGACTCGGCCGCAGATTGGATATGCGCACCTTGTTCCCGTTTCGCCTCCATGCCAAACAGATTTTGGAAGCGCAACCCGACGGGCAGGCAGCAAAAATTGAGCGGAGGACGGGTGACGCCTTTCTCGGATCTGCAACAGGGACTCGCCCATAAGCGACGTTGCCTGTCGCTTGATCCTTACAGACTTCTGACCGCTATCGGTGACGGCTACGCCTCAGCGGACGACACCGTTGCGGTTGCGGACGGGCTCTGCAGAGAGAGCCGTATCGTCATTGCGCGTTTCGGGGAGCAGGCGTTCGAGGGATCACTTTGGGACGCCGGGGACCCGGAGAACCGGACATGGCAATGGGCGCTGCACAGCTGGTTCCCGTTTGACAATCTGATCAAGGCGCATGCGCTGACTGGCCGGGAAGAATATCTGGCCTTCATCGAGCACCTCTGCATCGAGTGGGAGGAGCGCTTCTTCGCCCGCTCCCCGGAGGAAAGCGAGTTCCCATGGCATGACCATGCAACGGCCTACCGGCTGGAACGGATATGCAAGCTCAGGTTGCATCTGCTAAGGCGCGGGGACCGGATGCCGCGCCTCGACGTCTCGCTTGCGCATCTCGCTGGCAAACATATGGAAATTCTCGGAAACGAGGATTTCTACAGCCGCCGCACCAATCACGGCTACGACCAGGCCGTCGCGCTCCTGCTCGCCGCACATGTCTTTCCCGAGCACGCCGCCTCCCACCGTTGGGCCATGCTTTCGATCGAGCGCATCCGCGACGAGGTCGACTTCGCGTTCACCTCCGAGGGCGTCCATGTCGAGAATAGTCCGGATACCACGCGGGAATGATCGACAATCTCGCGCGCACCGAGAAGATCCTCCGGGCCGCGCGGCGCGAGGACATCGTTTCGCTTCAGCCGATCATCGACGGCGCCGTCGAATTCATGGCCTTCATGCTGCGCCCCGACCGCTTCCTGCCTTGCATCGGGGACACGGTCCAGCGCCGGCCCAATCCGCGCGCGGCGTCCTTGGCCGGCGCGAAGACCCTGCCGGCCCTGCGGTTCGCCGTCACAGGCGGCACGGAGGGCGTAGCGCCCGCAGAGACGACGCGCATCTACCCCGACTCCGGCTACGCGATCTACCGGTCATCTTGGAAGAACTGGGGAGGCCAGATCCACCTCATCATGAAATGCGGGATAAGGAGCGAATACCACCGCCACGACGACGATCTGAACCTCCTGCTATATGCCCATGGGGAGGACTGGCTGATCGATTCGGGCATGTATAACCATCAAAAGAACGATCCGGTTCGCATTTACATGCGTTCGGCGGCGGCCCACAACGTGCCGTTCGTGCAGGGCGAAAGAGCAGTGCGCAAACCCGACGCGGACGAACGGGACTGGGGGCTTCGGCCGATTCCGGGGGCTGGTCCCGCCACCGCGTTCGCCGTGCGCGCGACATCCCGGATGTACACCGGCCTCACCCTCCAGCGCGATGTCCAGGTCGAGGAGTCCGGCACGATCGGCATCATTGACACCATCGCAGGGCGCGCCGCGCGGCCCGTCTTCTCCCTCTGGCATGTTCCAGGCGACAGGACGGTTCGTCTGTCGGACAACGCGGCAGTCGTTTCCGGAAGACGCAAACAGATGACGATCCGGCTCGCAGACGGCGCGGAGAAGCTCAGGATCGCCCAGTTCACGGGAAAGATCAGCGACCGCTTCTGGAGCCTTCGCAGCAACAAGTTCAATATATGCGAGGATAGCACGGTCATCGTTTTCGGCCCGCTTCCGGACGCTCCACTCCGCTATGACATCTCTTTCGAGAACAGGCCCGCGTCAGCGCGCGCAGAGACGGAATCCTGAAGGCAGGTCCCGGGGCGGAACAGTTCACTGGACGCCGCAGCAGGAACGGGAGGCCGCTGTAAAGGACGGGAGGCTGCCCGCTCAGATCAAGGGCGTTCCCGCCCGCGCTGAAACGCGTCAGGGCCAGCGGCCTTCTCCCGCCCCGCCGCCGCCCGCAGGATGTGCATCTCCACCGCGGACCGCCCGAACACGGCGATCTCCCGGGCTATCATGGCTTCGGCCCCGCTCTGCGCGCGGACCCTCGCCGCCGCGGCCTTCGAGAGCCGCAGGAACCGCTCCGGATCCGCCTGCAGATCGAGAATGCCGCGGGCGAGCGCGGCCGCGTCCTCGGGCGGCGCCAGGATGCCGCAGCTCCCGTCGACGAATTCCGGCACCGCCGCCACGGCGTTCGTGACCGGCACGAGGCCGGACGACATCGCCTCGTCGCGCGACACGCCCTGCGTGTCGGCGCGCGTCGGAATCAGGCACACGCCATGCGTCCTGTGAAGAGCGGCGATCTCCGACTGCGTCAGGAACCGCTGTTCCAGCGTCACGTTCGGAAAGCGGCGCAGCGGACCGAGCGTCGCCTCGAACAGCGGGCCGTCGCCGACCATCCTGAAAGCCATGTCTTCGAAGCCGGGCTCTCCCGACAGAAGCTCGATCGCCTTCACCGCGAGGTCGTTTCCGTGAACCGCGGAGCTGTAGGGCCGGACGGAAAGCACCTTCGCGCGCTGTTCCGCCGGTTTTTCGGCATAGCCGAAAAGCTCGGTGTCGATGGGGTTGTGGATGATCTCATAGCGCTCGCGCGGCAGGACGATTCCGAGATCCTCCATCGCCTCTTCCGCGAAATGCTGCGAGACGAAGACGAGTTTCAGGTTCGGCGGCATCGGGTCGAGCAGGCCGCGCCAGAACGCGAGACGCCGGTCGCTTCGCAGCTTCGCGGCCCGCAGATCCGCCTCGGTGCCGACATCGTGCTGGCGCCGCCACCAAGGTTGGATCTCCGAGCCGTGGACCCAGACCGTGACCGGGATCCGGTCGATGTGCCGGGCGAGCACCTCCCAGATGCGCGGATTGAGGAAATGCGCCAGCGCCGAGCGGTGGCGGCCCGAGGCGAGCATCCGGTCGAGCATGGCGCCGTCGCCGGTCAGCACGTCCACGCCCTCGAACTCCCGCCCCTCGAGCGGAAGGCCCGGACGCAGGCAGAACACGTCGACCGGCACGCCGCGGGCGCGATAGGCCTTGACCCGGGTATGGACGAAGCCGTGGCGGTAGAGGTCGTCATAGGCGGGATAGAAGGTGTCGATCAGCAGGTGGTCGCCGCGCCCCAGAACCGCCGCCGGCGGCAGGTGGAGATGGGCGAAATGCAGCCGCCGGATCCGGGCCGTCCCGCCCGAGATCACGCGCAGCCCGATCCGCACGAAAGCGGTGCCCGGCGGGATCTCGGCCGCTCCGTTGAAATTGCCCGGCATCATCACGTGGCTGATGCGCGCCTTGCGCCTGTCGAGAAACCGCAGCACGAGATTCACCGCCATGAACCCGGCCTCGATCTCCAGATGGCACTTGACCATCCCCGGCTCGGCGTCATCCGCCATCATGTCCCGCACGCCGATGTTCTGCGTCGCGTAAAGATATTCGTGGACGCCGTCGGCCAGGACGGATTCCACCACGAGCGCGTCCCCCTCGCCGCGCTGGGACACCAGACGCCCCGCGCTACCGGTGAAGAGTTCCGCCAACCGTCCGGAATCGAGGCCGGCCGTTCCCTCCGCCGCGACGGGCGGGATCTCCTCGGCTCCGGCGGCGTCCGCCACGGATTGAAGATCGGCCATGGAGAGCCCCGGATCGACGTCCGCGGGGTCGTCGACACGCGCCGCGATTCGCGCGGGGTCCGCGCCCGCCGCGTCGGCCGCGTAGTTCCACGGATCGGCGGCGAGCCCGTCCGGCTGATCCCAGCGGAGCGCGTCGAGGCCGGACAGCGCCTCCCCGGCGCCCAGATCCGCCGGAACGCGGTCGCCGCGCAGGATGGACCGCCGCGCGGGACAGGACGGCATGGGCCGGTAGGTCAGGCCGGGATCCGCCGCCTCCAAACCCGCGCCGGTCCAGGCGAAATGCGAGGCCTTGCCGATCAGCGACGCGGGGCTGTAGCGGGTGGCGAGGATGAGATCCGTCAGATAGTGGGGGCCGTAATGGTCCCGGGCGGACAGGCATGCCAGCCACGCCCCGCCATCGACCATGTCGCGCAGCCTCAGGCTTTCGAGCGCCCCCCGGGCGCGCGCCTCGACGCGCGGATGCGCGGGCGCCATGGCCGGATCGTCCAGGACGAGGATCAGACGGGCGTCGGTGTGGGTCTGCGCGAGAAACGCCGCCACGACGCGTTCGGCCTCGGCACCGTCGCGCGCTTCGGCGAGCGCCGTCACATGCGGCAGGCGCCGAGGCGGCGGCGCGTCCGGCAGGACCCGCGCGCGGACGAAGTCCAACCGGTCGCGATAGGTATGCTCGGTCATGACCTTGCGCAGCGCCATCAGCCGCAGCCGCGATTCCCGATCGGGATCGGCAGCGAGAGCGGAAAGCCGCGCCAGCATCGCGGCGCCGTCGTCCGAGCTCGGCACCAGGTCGCCGAACATCAGGCGCAGGCCGCGCGAATAATTGCTGACCGTCAGCGTGTTCGACGCCAGAAGCTCGAAGACCCGCCGCGCGAACATCGTCTGGGACTGCTTGATGGAATTCAGGTTGATCGCGTACCGGTAGCCTTTGTAGGCCACGTCGATATCTTCCGGCGGCAGGGTGCCGACGATATAGGGCCGGTATTCCGGCGGGAACTGGTAGCTGGGATTGTCCTTGCCGAAGTTGCGGTCGAATATCTCGATCGGACAGAGCCGGGGAAGATGCGCGACGAACGTTTCCAGGTCCCGCGTCCGCTCGGGGTAGCGCACGTAATAGGATCCCGCGAAGCTCATCGCGTTCTTGCGCTCGTAGCGCTCGAGCGGATTGTGCGCCGCCGGCTGGCAGGCGAACGGCAGGAAATGCACCTGGTCATGGCCGAGCGCCGCCTTGTAGCGGTGGATGCAGTCCATGTCGGTGGTGAAGACGTGGTCGAAGCCGCGGGCCGTGTTCAGAAAGGTCTGGAAATGGACCGGGTCCTCCTTGTTCCAGAACGCGGTCGGCACGCCGGCCTCCGCCGCCCAGGCCAGGATGTCCTGCAGCTCGGGGCCGTTGTTGCTGATTTTGGTCGTCCACTGCCCGTCGCGCCCGTGCCAGGCGGATTCGATGAAAATCAGATCGGGCCGGTCCCCCTCCATCTCCGCGCGCCAGTTCTCCGGCGTCAGCATGAGCAGCTCCGCCTCCGGGGCGAACGCGCCCGCCGAGAAATCGTCGAGAACCGCAGCCACCCGCAGCGGACGGGACGCGCCGTCCGATGGCGCCGCGGCGGGCGGCGCGGGCGCGATGGCGGACAGCGGGCGCGGCGGAACGAATACCGGTGGCGGGCCGGGCGGTTCCTTGGGCAGCTTCGCCGCGGGACGCGGGGCGGGCTTCGCCGCGCGCCGGACCCGCGCGCGGCGGTTGCGCATCCCGTCGGCGAAGAGGCGTCCGATCGCCCCCGGCAGGCGCGCGGCCTCGCGCGGCGAGGTGGCGGCGCGCTTGAGCCTGTCGCCAAGCTGATAGGTCACGCTGCTCCGGAGCTCGGCCATGCGGGCGTTCATGCTCTTTTCCGCCGCCTCCGCGGTGGCGCGCCGGCGCTCGCTCTTGACCAGATCCGCCTTCAGCGCGGCGAGCGCCGTCCTAATCGAAGCCTCCTTCTCCTCGGCCGCTTCCTTCGCCGCCTTCAGCGCCGCGACCTCGGCCTCGGCCGCCTCCCTCAGCGCCTCGATCTCCTTCCGCTTCTCGGCCTCCATCGCGGCGCGCCGGCGCCGCGCCGCGCCGAGGTCGGCCTTCAGCGCCGCGGCTTCGGACTGCGCCGCGTCCAAGCGGCGTTTGATCCGCTTGAAATCGTCCTGGGCTTCCTTCTGGGCAGCGGCGGCTTCTCGCCGCGCCATGTTGAGGGTATCGCGCAGTTCCGCGCCTTGCGCCTGAAGCTCCGCGACCCTGTCGCGCAATCCCCTCTCCAGCGCATGGAACCCGGCTTCAAGCGGCGCGAAAAACTCCGGATCCGGCCGCGCCCGGCGCGCGCTGCCTGCATCCGCCGGCCTGCGCGCCACGAAGCCTATCCAGTTTCCCAGGATGGTGACGGTCTCCACATCGCAGAACTGCGACAGGAGCGCGAAGGGTTCGCTCAGATAGAACGTCTGGCGATGGTCCGGAAAATCATTGATCCCGAACGGCACGGTCGCGATCAGACGGCCATCCGGCGCGAGATGCCCTGCCGCCGCCCCGATCAGCGCGCCCGGATCGGCCAGATGTTCGAGTATCTCGCCGAGAATGACGGTGTCGAAGGCCGCCTCGCGTGGCAACTCGCCCGCGTCAGCGCAGAGAAAGCGCGCGCGGGCCTGGATCTCCGGCGGCTCGGCCTCAAGATAGGCCTGCGCCTGGGCGACGACCTGCTCGTCGATATCGACGCCAGTCACATGGTGGCCGGCACGCGCCAGAAGGATCGTCGAGATGCCTTGGCTGCAGCCGATATCAAGCACCCGCGCACCCACGACCTGCTCGCAGATCCAGTGCAGCCGCCGGCGTGTGGCATACATGAAGTTCTGACCCATCTCGCCGAGATAGGCCTCGGTGATCCTGTCGTGATGGATCTGCGCCTCGGTGCCGGAAGCCGCCGGAACCGGGTCCTCGGTCCGCTCTGGATCGTCGGGCGGCGGTGCTGAATTCGGGCCGGGACGAGGGTCGCTCATGCCCTCTCCGCTCCCAGCGCGCCGCAGACGTCCATCGGCCGCGCGGCGCGCAGGGCCTCGGACGACCGGAACGCCGAATGCCCGACCAGCAGCACGTGGATGTCGGCGCGCGCGAGCGCCGCGTCGAGGTCGACCCGCTCGGCACGGGCGAGACTGGGCGGCAGGGCCGCGACATGCGGCTCGACCGCCAGGATCCCGCCCGGATGCCGGTCGCACAGGTCCCGCACGATGTTGAGCGCGGGGCTCTCGCGCAGATCGTCGATGTCGGGCTTGAAGGAGAGGCCGTAGCAGGCGACCGTCACCCCTTCCGGGCCGCCGCGTCCGGGCTCGCGCCGGAGAAAGGCCGCGATCTCCCGCTCGATCCGCTCCAGGACCCAGGCGGGCTTGGCGTCGTTGATCTCCCGGGCCGCGCGGATCAGCCGCGCGGTCCGGGGCGCGCCCGAGACGATGAACCACGGATCCACCGCGATGCAGTGCCCGCCGACGCCGGGACCGGGCCGCAGGATGTCGACCCGCGGGTGACGGTTCGCCAGCCGGATCAGCTCCCAGACGTCGATGCCGAACTCGTCGCAGATCAGGCTCAGCTCGTTCGCGAAGGCGATGTTGACGTCCCGGAAGCTGTTCTCGGTCAGCTTGGCCATCTCGGCCGTGCGCGGATCGGTGACGATGCACGCCCCCTCCACGACCATCCCGTAGAGCTCCGCGGCGCGGGCCGAGCATTTCGGCGTCATGCCGCCGATCAGCCGGTCGTTCTGGACCAGCTCGCGCAGCACGTGGCCGGGCAGGACCCGCTCCGGGCAATGGGCGACGCGGATGTCGGACGCCTCGCCGTGGGTCCGGGGAAAGGTGAGGTCGGGCCGCATCTCCGCCAGCCAGTCCGCCATGCGCTCGGTCGTGCCGACCGGCGAGGTGCTCTCGAGCACCACCAGGTCGCCCGCCTTGAGCACCGGCGCGATCGACCGGCTCGCGGCCTCGATGTAGCTCAGATCGGGCTCGTGCGCGTCCGTCTCGCCCGCGCGGAACGGCGTGGGCACCGCGATCAGGAAGGCGTCCGCCGGCTCCGCGACCGTGCTCGCCCGCAGATAGCCCCCCGCGACCACGGCCCGCACCACGATGTCGAGATCGGGCTCGGCGATGTGGATCTCGCCGCGGTTGACCGTCTCGACCGCGCGCGCGTTCACGTCGAGGCCGACGACCTTGACCTTGCGCCCGGCGAAAACGGCGGCCGTCGGCAGCCCGATATAGCCCAGGCCTACGACCGAGATGGTCTCAAAGGGCATCGGCGCGGGATCCGCCCCAGGCCGCGAGTGCGTCGAGGATCCGGTCCGAGGCGTGGCCGTCGCCGTAAGGGTTGTGGGCAAAACTCATCCTTTCGTATTCGCCTGCGTCGTCGAGGAGGCGGTCGATCCCGTCCAGGATGTCCGCGGTCCGGGTGCCGACCAGCCGGACGGTGCCGGCCGCGACCGCCTCGGGCCGCTCGGTGGTGTCGCGCATGACCAGCACCGGCTTGCCGAGCGAGGGGGCCTCCTCCTGCACCCCGCCGGAATCCGTCACGATGAGATGCGCGCGGTCCATCAGATAGACGAAGGGCAGATAGTCGAGCGGCGGGATCAGATGCACGTTGCCGATTCCCGAGAGCAGCCGCCCCACCGGCTCCCGCACGTTGGGATTGAGATGGACCGGATAGACGATCTCGAGATCCGGGCGGCTCCGGGCGGTCTGCGCCAGCGCCGCGCAGATGCGCTCGAAGCCGCCGCCGAAACTCTCGCGCCGGTGTCCGGTCACGAGCAGGATCCGCCGGTCCGCCGCGAGAAACCCGAACCGCGCGTCGAGACCCGCGCGCAGATCCGGATCGTTCCGGAGGCGGTCCACGATCGACAGCAGCGCGTCGATCACGGTGTTGCCCGTCACGCGCACCGCGTCCGCCGCCACGCCCTCGGCCAGAAGGTTGTCGCGCGCCGTTCCGGTGGGCGCGAAATGCAGCGCCGCCAGCGCGCCGGTGAGCCTGCGGTTGGCCTCCTCGGGCCATGGCGCGTAGAGATCCCCGGTGCGCAGGCCCGCCTCGACATGGGCGACCGGGATCCGGCGGTAATGGCTCGCGAGCGTGGCGGCGAACGTGGTGGCGGTGTCGCCGTGGACCAGGACGATGTCCGGACGCAGATCGGCGAGGACGTCCCGCATGCCCCGCAGGACGGCCGAGGTCACGTCGGTGAGATCCTGGCCGGGCCGCATCACGTCGAGGTCGCGGTCGGGAACGAGGCCGAAGAGTTCCAGCGCCCGGTCGAGCATCTCGCGGTGCTGCGCCGTCACGCACAGGGCGGCGTCGAAGCGCGGATCGGCGGCGAGCGCGAGCGCCACGGGCGCCATCTTGATAGCCTCCGGCCTGGTGCCGAAGACGCATAAGGTTCTAAGCGCCATCCTGCCTGAACGCCCCCGGATTTTGGCTCCTTGTAGAGAGCCGCAACCCCGGGAATCAAGGTGAAAAGGCGCGCGGACCGGCCATGCCGGCCGCCCGCGACGGCGGGTCGGGACGCGGCGCCTTCCGGGAGGGGAAAAAGCTGCTATGAGGCGCGCCATGACCGGAACGCCCCCATGATCATCCTCGGCCTCGCCACCATGGGGACCTCGGCGGCCTGCCTGATGCGGGACGGCGGGATCGTCGCCGCCATCGAGGAGGAGCGGCTCAGCCGGATCAAGAACGACGGCGCCTTCCCGCTCCGCGCCGTCGCCGAATGCCTCCGCGTGGCCGGCGTCACGATGGCCGAGGTGGACGCGGTCGCGGTCTACTGGAAGCGCTGGCGGATCGGGACCCGCGCCGCCGGCACGCTCGGCAAGGCGCTCGCCTCGCCCGAGGCCCGCCGCGCCATCGCCGCGCGCACCCGCCGCGCGCTGGTCGGCGGCGGGACATCGAGATCCCGCCCCGAGGATACCGGCCGCTGGTCCGACCTCTTCCGCGTCCGCCGCATCCTTCAGGCCGAATTCGGCGCCTGCCCCGCCGACGTCACGTTCCACGACCACCACCTGACGCACCAGATCTACGGCGAGGCGACGCGCGACTGGCCGTCCTGCCTGTCGCTCTCCTATGACGGCGGCGGCGAGGCCGACGCCACGGTGCTCACGCCTGGTGGAGGACGGCCGGCGCACCGATCTCAAACGCGTGCGCTGGCCGAACTCGCTGGGGCATTTCTACAGCTTCTTCACCGGCTGGCTCGGCTTCCGCATGCTCGAGGGCGAGTACAAGATGATGGGCCTCGCGCCCTATGGAAGGCCGGCCTTCCGCGACGCCATCCTCGACCGCCTGCTGCGCCTCGAGGACGACGGCGGCTACCGGCTCGACACGCGCCTCTGCGACTATCACCGGGCGCTGGCGGGGGATTTCGACCCGGGCCTCGCGGACCTCGTCGGCCCGCCACGCGCGCCCGACGCCGAGCCCGACCAGAGCCATCTCGATCTCGCGGCCTCGGTCCAGGCCGCGTTCGAGGCGGCGCAGCGGCACCTGCTCGCCTGGGGCAAGGCGCAGGCTCCGCAGATCGACCGTCTCGTGCTCTCGGGCGGCTGCGCGCTCAACGTCACCGCCAACGGCCGCATCCTCCAGTCGGGGCTCTTCTCCGAGATCATCGCCCCTCCCGCCCCGCATGACGCCGGCTGCGCCGTCGGGCGCGGCGCTGGCGCGCGGCGGCCCGGCCCGGAACGCCCGCTCGCCGTATCTCGGCCCCGGCTTCACCGACGCGGAGATCGCGGGGGCCTTCGCGGAGCGCGGCCTGCCCGCCCCGCGCGCCCGCGGACGAGGACGCGCTGATCGCCGCCGTAGTCGAGGCGCTCGCGGCCGGCGGCGTCGTCGGCTGGTTCCAGGGCCGCACCGAATTCGGGCCGCGCGCGCTGGGGAGCCGCTCGATCCTCGCCGATCCGCGCGACGACGCCATCCGCGAGACGATCAACGCCAAGATCAAGAAGCGCGAGCTCTTCCGCCCCTTCGCCCCCTCGACGACGATCGAGGCGGCGCCCGACTGGTTCGATCTCGCCCAGGCCAGCCCCTACATGAACATCCTGGCCGAGGTCCGCCCGGAGAAACGCGCCCTCATCCCCGCCGTCACCCATGTCGACGGCACCGCGCGCGTGCACACCGTCAGCGCCGAGGCCAACCCGCTCTATCACCGCCTGATCAGCCGCCTTCGGCGCGGCGACCGGGGTGCCGGTGCTGCTCAACACCTCGTTCAACATCCAGGAGCCGATCGTGAACACGCCCGCCGAGGCCGATCGACACCTGGCTGCGCTCGGACATGGACCTGCTCGCCATCGGCGGCTTCCTCTGCGACCGGACGTGGCGGAAGGCGGCGGGAGCCGCGCCATGAAGGCCTGGCTCAGCATCGACTTCGAGGATATCGCGCACGACTTCAAACGCGAGTTCGACATCCCCCAGGACGGGTCCCTGCGCGAAGACGCGCTCCGCCGCGCCTACGACGCCATCGAGACCTTCTGCCGGACCGACCTGGACGGCGCCCGTCTGACCTTCTTCACCACCGGCATCCTCGCCGAGAAATGTCCCGACATCGTCGCCCGCATCGCCGCCGACGGCCACGAGATCGCCTGCCACTATTTCTGGCACGACCCCTGCCGGCTCGACCCGCCGGAGGTCTTCGAGAGCAATCTGCGCCGCGCCATCGACGCGCTCGAGGCCGCCTCAGGCCGGAAAACGCTCGGCTTCCGCGCCCCGCGCTTCTCGCTGAAACCGGGTGACCGGGCGCATTTCGCCGCCCTCGAGCGCCATCTGGCCTACGATTCCAGCCTGACCGTCGCGGACGGCGCCGA
The DNA here is from genome assembly GCA_963798765.1 of uncultured Alphaproteobacteria bacterium. Lineage (GTDB taxonomy): Bacteria > Pseudomonadota > Alphaproteobacteria > Rhodobacterales > Rhodobacteraceae > Amaricoccus. The sequence goes on from CAWCUP010000024.1 coordinate 87,394, forward strand.
GGCGCGCGGCCTGCGCGCCGCCACCGGCGTCACCCGCCTCGCCCTCCTGCCCGTCCTGCGCCGCCGCCCCGCCCCGGGCCTGCCCGCGCTGCGCACCGGCGGCGCCGCGCTGAAATACGCCCCCGCGCCGCTCACCGCGCGCTCCCTGCGCGCCGCGGCCGAAGCCGGCCTCGCGCCGCAGCTCTATCTGCATCCCTACGAGTTCGTGGCCGACCAATCGTTCCGGTTCCCCGTCTCCGAAATGGGCGGCCTCGCGCCGCGCCGGAAGCTCTTCCTCTGGGCCCGCCAAGCTCCATTGCCACGTCCTCGGAAACGCCGGCCTGCCCGACAGACTTCGCCGCATCGCCGCCGAGGTGGAGATCGCCGGCCCCATGCGCGACCTGGTAGGGGTGTGAGGGGAGCGTTTGCTGCAGGCTTGCAGTTCAGCTACCGCCTCTCGATCCTGCCGCCAAACCAAGAGACCAGTGCGTCAAATTCCATCTGTCGGGCGGCGACAGCCACCACCAGATCGTCTATGGGCTCGTCATATGGAACGTTTAGCCAATATCCACTGCGATCAATCAGGATCTCCACGAGCAGCCAGGCGGTTCGCTTGTTGCCATCGACAAAACCATGATTGCCCACCATGCTGTGGAGGACAGCCGCGGCTTTGTCGGCGATGGAATGGTGGTACCCCGAGTATGGGCGCGCCAGCGCGGACTCTATCAGATGCAGGCTGCTAACGCCTTCCCGTCCGCCATACGTCAGGGCTTCGTCATGCGCCTAAACGCGTCGGCCAAGGTCAGCCTGTAGTGCCGACTAGCGATCAGCCAGCCGCTTCAGCGCCGAACTGCGCCTGGACGAAGCTTCCTTGACCGTTGTTCGGGTTATCGGACTGGACCTGGCGACGCCTTTTTTCGTAACAACCTCGATGAAACGGCCGGAGGCTGCTTCACGCTTGACCCATCCTCCCTCTACCGGAGTGATCTCGGACCGCTTCTTCATGCAGAACCCATCGCTCTGATCCCGGCCGGATGACGGACGCATTGCCGACATGGCTCTTTGGCATCCATATGCGGCGCTGCAGTGGTTTTCGCAAGCTCGGGAAAGGGCCCTGCTCTCCATTCGCTTCCGACCCTCGTCGTGCTGCCGAAGAACACCGCCAGAACGCGCAACTCCTCCCGGTCCTCGTCGAGTTCGAAATGGAATACCGCCCGGTTCCGCGTGACCTGGCGCAGTCCGGGCCTCACATTCTCGCGCAGCGTGCCTTGGCGCGGCGCATGACCCAGACGCTCCATGTCGGCCTCCACCGCCCGCACGCGCGCGGCGGCGCGCTCGAAAGCCTCCGCGACCGGATCGCCGAGCGCCTGGTGGACCTCCAGGAGATGATCGAACAGCAGATCGAGATCGCGGTCGCTCGCGCGCGACCTGACGACGTCAAAGACCAAGCGCGCGCCGCTTGGCGGCGATCATCGTCTCCGTGGCCTCCCTGCCGGCATCGACCGTCACGAACTCCCCCGCCGCCCGGGCGTCGAGGAGCGCGCGCAGCGCCGAAAGCTCCGCCTCCCGCGTCTCGGCCTCCTCGCGGAGCAGTTCGATGCCGCGCTGGACGACGGCGCTCAGGCTCGCGTAGCGCCCCTGCGCGACGAGATCCCGCGCGAAGGCCTCCTGCTGCTCTGAGATGGAAACGGAGGCCTTGACGGACATCGGAGCGCCTCTCTGTCGAGGACAACAGAATACCACCAGGTAGTACTTCAAGTCAATCGCCAGCCGCGTCGACGAAGCTTTCCACCGGGTTAACGCGTTTCTGAAACCTGTTCAATGTCAGATGCTTGCCGATTTGGCCACGCGTGGCCACGGCGCGTTTCATGACCCGAGTCCCGCCCTCACAGCCGCTTGAGCACCCCCCGCGCGAGGTTCTGGCCCAGATGCCAGGCCGCCTGCCCGCGCCCCAGCCCCGCCACCTCGCGGTAGACCCGCCAGGTGCCGGCCGCGGCCTTGAGCTTGTTCGCCGAGAGGGACCCCGGCCGCATGCGCCAGTCGGCCAGCACCTGATCCAGCCCGTGCGCCTCGCCGCCCCGCTTCAGCAGCGTGAGCCAGAGCCCGTAATCCTGGCGGCGCGGCAGGTCCGGCATCTCCACCGCCCCGTAACGCTCCCGGTCGAAGGCCGCGGTCTGGCAGGGGATGACGTTGCCCTTCAGGAGCCGCGCGTAATCCACCCGCGCCGGCGCGCCGATCGTGCCCAAGCCTGCGGCCGCCCTCGTCGATCCGGTCGAGCGCCGTGAAGGTGAAGGGCGCGCCCGTGCGCTCCATGTAGCCGATCTGCACCGCGAGCTTCTCCGGCCGCCAGCGGTCGTCGGCGTCGAGAAACGCGATCCAGCGCCCGCGCGCCGCCCGGATGCCGGCGTTGCGCGCCGCCGCCGGGCCCCGGTTCACCCCGTCCCCCAGCACCCGCACGCGCCCGTCCCGCGCCGCGAACCCCTCCGCCAGATCCCGCGAGCCGTCCGTCGACCCGTCATCGATCAGCAGCAGCTCCAGGTCGGTCCGGCTCTGCGCCAGGACGGAGTCCGCGGCCTCCGCCAGCGTGGCGGCCGCATTCCAGACCGGCATGATCACCGAGATCCCCGGGGACGCGCTCACTGCTCGATGAGATGGCTGGCGTGCCGACGCAGCAGCCAGGCCCCGATCACGAAGGTTCCCAGCGCGAAACCCATCACGTAGGGCACGGAGACGTACTCGTCGCGGTAGACCCCGTAGAACCCCGACCGCATCGTGCCCACCACGTGCACGAGCGGGTTGTACCACAGCACGCTGCTGGAAAGCGGCCGGCACGGAATCGTAGGTGTAGAAGATCCCCGAGACCAGGAACATCGGCCGCGTCACCACCGCCCAGACGTTCTTCCAGGTCGGAAAGAACCCGATCAGCACGCAGTTGAGCGTGCCGACGCCGAGGCCCAGGAGCCGCCGCCATCCCCGTCGCGAGCAGCACGCGCGGGGGGTCGAAATTGACGTGGACGTCCTCGATCAGGATGATCCCGGCGAACAGGATCGCGCCCACCACCATCATCGTCAGCGTGCCGAGAACGAAATTCGCCAGGACCGCGTCGAGCGGCGTCACCACCGGATAGGTCAGCAGACCCCTGTTCGAGCGCACCGCGTTCGCCGCCGCCCCCTCCACGTTCCTGTAGAGGCTGAAGGGGATGATGCCGGTGGCGTAGAAGAACATGAAGCTCGTGCCGATGGGCGGGCTGCGCAGCGCCACGCTGAACGCGAGCGCCAGCATCACGATGCCGCCCAGAGGCTCGGCGATCGCCCAGAAATATCCGCCCGCGGAGCGGCCGAACTTCGCGCCCATCTCGCGCACCATCATCGCGAAGAGCACGCGCAGCCACTGGAGGCGTACGGGACGCGCCGGCGTCTCTGGGGAAATCGTCATCGCTTCGGGTCCCGGCCGGGCCTCGCGGAATTTGCGTCTGCGGACGCGCAAGGAGTAAACCCGGGCCAAGCGGAATGACAAGCCTCGAGCGGCGGACCGGAGCGGTTGCAGCGGATGACGACAGCATCGCAGGACGGGCGCGGCCGAACCGCCCAAACGCCCCGACCTCAAGGCGGTCGAGACCGCGGCGCGGCCGGCTCCGGCGGCCGAGGCCGGCCGCGAAACCCGCCGCCAGGCCGGCCGCCAAACCCGCGGCGAAGCCTCCGGCCGCGCCGCCGCCCCCGTCCGCGCGACCAGACCGCCGCGCGCGCCCGGCCCCGGCACTACGCCGCGCTCTGCGGGCTTCGTCGCTTCTCGTGCTCCTCCCCCTCGCCGCCGTGGCGGGATATCTCTAGACCCGCGCCGCCGACCAGTACCATTCCGAGGTCGCCTTCTCGATCCGCTCGGAGGATCCCGGCGCCGCGACCGCCGGGATCCTCGGCGCGCTCACCCAGGTCAGCGGCGGCTCGGCGTCGGATTCCGACATCCTTTTCGAATTCATCCTCAGCCAGCGGATGGTCGAACGCATCGACGCCGATCTCGATCTCAGACGGATCTACAACCGGCCCGAAGGGGATCCGGTCTTCACCCTGGGCGAGGACGTCTCGATCGAGGACCTGGTCTCCTATTGGGGGCGCATGATCGACATGCGCTACGAGATCGAGCACCGGCATCATCGACCTGCGCGCCAACGCCTTCACCCCCGAGGACGCGCAGGCGATCGCGGCGGCGATCCTCGACGGAATCGAGCGCGCTGGTGAACCGGCTGTCCGAACAGGCGCGCGGCGACGCGATCCGCTTCGCGACCGAGGATCTCGGCGAGGCCGAGGCCCGCCTGACCGAGGACCGCCGCCGGCTCGCGGAGTTCCGCCGCGAGAACCGCATCGTCGACCCCTCGGCGGACGTGGCCGGGCAGATGGGGCTGGTCAACGCGCTCTCGGGCGAGCTCGCCCAGGCGCTGGTCGAGCGCGACATGCTGCTGAGCTACGCCGACGAGGGCGACCAGCGCGTCGTCCAGGCCAACCGCCGGATCGAGGCGATCACCGAGCGGATCGAGGAGGAGCGCGCGAATCTCGGCATCGCGGGCGTCGCGGGCGCGGGCGGCACGCTGCCGGAGATCATCGGCGCCTACGAGGAGCTGCTGGTCGATCTGGAATTCTCCAACACCGCCTACACCCAGGCCCTCGGCAACCTCGCCGTGGCGCGCGCCGAGGCCCGCAGGCAGAGCCGCTATCTCGCGGCGCATGTCGAGCCGACGCTGCGCCGAGCGCGCGCTCTATCCCCGCCGCGCGACGATCACGGGCCTCGCGGCGCTGTTCCTGCTGCTCGGCTGGAGCGTCCTGATGCTGGTCTGGTACAATGTGCGCGACAACCGCTGAGCGCGCGCGGCGGATCCGCGCCGGATGATCAAGTTCCGCGACGTCTCCAAGCACTACCTCACGCCCAGGGGCCGCAAGGTCATCCTCGACGGCCTCACGCTCACCCTGCCCCGGGGCGCCAAAGTCGGCGTGCTGGGGCGCAACGGCGCCGGGAAATCGACGCTCATCGGCATGATCGCCGGGATCGTGCGCGCCGACGGCGGCGAGATCCGCCGCGCGGGCAGCATCTCCTGGCCGCTCGGCTTCGCCGGCAGCTTCGCGAACGATCTCTCGGGCGCGCAGAACATCCGCTTCGTGGCGCGGATCTACGGCATCGATACCGACGCGCTGGTCGACTACGTCCAGGATTTCGCCGAGCTCGGCGATTTCATCGACATGCCGGTGCGCTCCTATTCCTCCGGCATGAAGGCGCGGCTGGCCTTCGGGCTCTCGATGGGGGTGCATTTCGACTGGTATCTGGTGGACGAGATCACCGCCGTGGGCGACACGGCCTTCCGCAAGAAATCCCTCGATGTGTTCAAGCACCGGCTCCGGGACGCCGGGATGCTGATGGTCTCGCATTCGACCGGACGATCCTCGACTACTGCGACAGCGGCCTGGTGCTGGAGAACGGCCGGGCGACATGGTTCGAGAACGTCAGGGAGGCCATCGCCCTCCACGAGCGCAACATGAAGGCGCGGTGAGTTCCGGCGTGAAGCGCAACAGCGGGGGCGGATGATGTATCCGTTCCTATCGAAACGGAGAACGGTGTTGCCATGTCAGGATACAACCACCTCACGGCCGAGGAGAGAGATCGGCTTGCGGCTCTGATGGCCGGAAGGCCGGTCTGCTTCGGGCGAACTCAGAAGCCTCGTGTCAGAATATCGACGGCCCTCAGGATTTCGTCCCTCCCCCCGCCGATCCGCCCGATCGTCCGGCCGAGATCGCCCGCCGTGACCGATGCGAGTTCCTGAACGCGGACGATCCAGCGGCGGCCGTCGAACTCGACTTCGGGCGTCAGATGGGGGAACGAGGCGTACAGACCTTTCTCTCTCAGGGGAGCGACGACCCGGGTGACGTCGAGCCCGATCAGATCGGTCTGAACATCGACGACCAGCGTGTCGCCCACCTTGAACACCTCGAACTGCGCCACGACGTCAGAACTGACGGTGGCGCGCCAGAGGCAGTCCATCGCGCTCGATTTCGCGTGAATAGGCGTCGAGCGCCTCGTGGTTCTCCTCGACCCATTTCCGGTTACGCTCGACCTTGACGGCGCGGGCGACGGCGTCCTCCGCGAGACGGGACATGTTCAGTCCCAGCGCCCGCGCTTCCGACACGACGTCCGGATCGAACGACAGATTGACCTTCGCCCTCACAATACGGACTCCATATACTCCTTCTTTCGGAGTATGAAACAATTCGCACGCCTGTCAAACGAAACGAGCCGGTCCGCGTTCCGCAGGTGACACCGGCCTGACAGGCACGTTCAGCCGAAGTCGTCCGGTCGAGGATCGGCGTCACCGGACCGTCGAGCCCGGCCAGCCCCGCCACCACGGACGCGGCCCGGTCCTCAACGGGATCGGCGTGCTGGAAGAACCGCAGCAGCCGACGGAACGTCGACGCCGTGCTTGCGGCACTTCGCTCGGATGCGAGCACGCTCGGATTCGTCGTCCGCGCGCTGAGCGTCGCCAGCGTCAACGACCTGTGCTGCGAAACCCGCGATAGGCACCCCTCGCGGTGGCCAGATCGCGAAGCCTCACAAGACCTTCCGCCTCGCCCCCCGTCTCGCGCTCCACCGGTCGGCGATGTCGCGAGGGCCAGGATCGCTCAGGTCCCGCACAACGCAGAAGTCGAAGAAGCGATTCGCTGCCGCCATAGCCGGGGTAGGGAGAGCGTCGAGCCCGGACATGTGAAGGAAGCCCGCCCAATGGGGCTTCGCGAGGATCGCCAGCCGGCTCATGCGCTCAGGGTAGCGGCAAGTCCGCGGCCCGCGCCTGCCGCGCCCGCCGAACGGCGAAGAGGCGTCATCTCCTCCTGTCGGGTCCCCGAACGCGATCACATCAAAGGACGTTAAACTCGTCGCGGCCGGTGGGGTCTCCGGCGTGCCGCTTGGATATCTCTACGCGATCGCCAAGAAGCGCGTTCCGCCGGTGATCAGGACGCTCAGGCGCGAACTCGGCGAGATTGCAGGCAATGAGATCAAACTCGAAGTCGCCGGCCGGGTCATGCCGCGATCCCGTGAGGGCTGGAGCCTGATCGAGATACCGACGCCGGTTCTCGACGCCATGCTCCTGAAGTTCGGGAGAAAGGCCGTCAGGAAGAGCCGGACAGGATCCAGCCTCCCCACGGCTCTTTTCAGGATCCGCATTCGGCGGAGCGGGCCGCCCGTATCTTCGCGCGGCCGCGGCGCGACTGGCGCTGCTGCCGGTTGCCCTTCATGATGTACTCCATCGCCGTCCGGCCGTTGCCCTGACCGCAGAGCGCGAGCGCGATGTACTGGTCGTCGTCCTCGCTCTCGAACATCATCTGATGCCAAAGACTGCGGACGATGTGCGCGCCGATGCCGAACTGCCGCGTCCAGACCTTGGTGGGCCAGAGCTCGCAGCATCCGGTCTTGCCGAAATCCTGTGAGAAGACGGCCGTGGATGGCGTGCTCCACGCGTCGTAGCCGGCCCGAAAGTCGCCCCCGGGCGCGGTGAGCAGGACGACGGCGTCGAGGAACGGCGTGAGCTCCGGCCAGAGCCGGGGCCGCTCGTAGAGCGCGCCGGTCTTCCCCGTCAGGATCGAGAGGCTCCAGCCGTCGGTGTGGCGTTGGAGATGCTCGCCGAAGCGCAGCCGGTGCAGGTCGCCGATCCGGAGCGGCGCGACGATGCTGAGCGCGAGGCAGACCGCGTCGAGGGTCAGCTGAACCCGCAGGTCCGAAGCGGGCGGCGCCGCCTCGGCGGCTTCCAGGAGCTCTTCCGCCCGGACCCAGACGTCGCCGATGCCGACGTCATTCGCCAGCATCCACTCCTCCTTGCGCTTGCGCGCGCCCTTACCCGCACGATCGTGGCGGCGCCGACGCTCGTGGATTTCGTGGATCAGCGTCTCGTCCATCTCGCACCACGCCGCGAAGAGCGCGAGTTCCTTGCAGCGGCTCGCGATGGTGATGTGGCGGTTCGGGGCCCGTCGCTTCCCCGCCTTGCCGGTCCAGGGCGAGAGGCGCGCCGCGCGCCAGAGGGTGAAGGTCTCGACACGTGAGCTCGACCGGCAACCTCTTCCGGAGACAGTCGCCCGCGAGGATCCGCAGGGTGGATTCGAGGTTCCTGATGACCTTGGCCGAGGGCGGCGTCCGGTCGTCGAGGCTCAGCCGGCCGGTATCGAGCGTCTTTCGAAGGCTCCGCATCTCGTGGAGAGCGCGCAGCCAGGACTTCGGAAGATCCCCGAGCGGCGCCGAGAGCTCCGGCGCCGGGCCGCGCGGACGCGGCGCCGGAGTTCCGGCTGCGGCCTTGGCGGCCGTGGCCGCCTTGGTCTTTCGCCACGTCTCGGAGCGTTTCGCATTGAGAGCCGGGAGGATGGGCGGCAGATCCCTTGGAGCGATCGGAGCGAGGGCCCGCCGGAGGCGTTCGAGCTTGGAGACCCCGCCGAACGCGGCGAAGTCACGCTCGCGCGGAACGGCGACCCGGCGTTCGGCCAGATGACGGAACCACCGGTCGGCGAGGCGCAGGGCCGCCCCGTCGATCGCACCGGTCGCGACGGCCGCCAGCGCGGCGATGGCGGCGGGGCGGGGCCAATGCGACCCTGTCGATATCTCATGCGGCATGGTCGAACTCTCCCTTCCGGTGTTTCCGAGCCGATTTGCGGGCTTCGCGCAGCTTCCCGCGGCCGGCACTCGTTGGCGCGCTTTTCATTCATCCAGGCGTAGTGCTTGCGCACGGTCATCTCGTCGATGTGCAGCACCGCGGCCGCGTCCGCCCAGGCGTTCGGATCGACCGACAGGATCCAGTACGCGCTGATGTGCCGCGCCTGGTGCAGGGTCATAGCGATTCCGGCCTCGGTGCAGCCGAACCCGTACCAGCTCGCCGCCATGCTCTCCTCCATCGGAGCGGCGCTCGTGGACGGGAAGAGATGGTCGCCGTCGTGGTACGGGTGGTTGAAGGGATGCGCGTTGATCAGTCGCGGCCGGATCTCCGCGAGGTACCATTCGAGGATGGGCGCGAGATCGTCGTCGCCGTCGTCGTCGATCCCGGCGCCGTTCTTGACCCGCTCGCCCGGAATGACGATGCGCACCGTGCCGCCGTCCTCGGAGATGCGGAAATCGGCATCGTCGCCCCGGAACCGAAGATGCCGGAGATTCGTGGCCCGGACCGGCGAGGCCCGGAAGAGCACCGCCGCCATCATCGCCGCCACGCCCATGCGGAGCGCCGCCATGATCTCGGTGGGCCGCGGGGGCCGGTTGGACCTCAGCCTGTCGAGGATGGCCTGGGACTGGCGTCGGAGGGTCTCGGGCAGGCGGTGCGCGGCGCGTTGCAGGACGGGGCTCGCGTCGAACTCGCGGATCCAGCTCTCCCGTTCGGCCGACATGCGCCCCACGGATCTCGTTCGGATCCGCTTGTTGCGCCGCAGCTCCAGCAAACGGCGCCGTTCCTTGTCTGAGATGCCGAGATAGACGGTGGCGATATGGACGAGCTTGGTGACATGGGCATGCAGCGTGCCTTTGTCCGTGGCGAGTCCGCGCGCCTCCCGGGCCTCGATCCAGGCGTTGGCGGAGAGGACGAGATTGGCGTGGGTGATGACGTCCGCGAGTCCCGGCGCCTCCCCGGCGTCGAGCATGTCCGCTTTGGCCAGCCATTTGAGAACCCACTCGACCGCCCGCCCATAGGCCTCGGCGGAGGTGTCCTTGAAGTTGGCCGGTTCGCCTACGACCTGCGGCCCGCTTTCGCCGAAGCGCTTGATCTCGATGATGGCGTCGAACTCGCTCCAGAGAGCGGCCATGGCGGGATGGTCGGCGCCGCGCAGCCAGATCGAGGGGGCGTCGCGCAACGGGGTCGGCTCGGGCAGTGGCGCGGCCGGCAGGTGATGCGCGATCTCCGGCAGCACCGCGGCATGCTCGATGACGCGGTTCGCGGCCCGGATCCCGCGGAGGAAGCTCTTGCGCTCCTCGCCCTTCAGCCGCCGGCTCGTCCGGTCGATCCAGTCGGCGTCGAGCCCGTCGAGGAGGCGGCCGTCGGCGGAGGCCTCGCGGGCGAGCCGCCCGAGCGTGATGTCGGAGTTCGCGCCGAAGAGCCTGCCCTTGCCCTGGTTCTCCCGCACGAGGCCGACGATCTCCGTCCAGGGGTCGAGCAGAGCCGTCTTCGGCGTCGGGACGACCGTCGTCCGGCGGAGCACGGCGCGCATGTCCTTGCGCCAGCGGATGAACTGATCCCGGGTCTTGAAGCCGGCGGCAAGGTGGGACACCCGGCCGGTACCCCATTTCCGCTCGAACGCGGCGAGGTCGGCCGCGATGCGCGCGAGATCGGGCTCCCCGTAGGCCACGGCGCATTTGCGGATCGCCGCCCGCACGTTGGCGCCGGACGAGGGGGAATAGCCGAGAGTGGGCAGGAGCGTCTCGAGATCCCGCATGGTGCGGGGCGCCGACGGCATCGCCGTGGCCGTCGTCATCGGAGTTCTTTTCATCGTCTGTCTCTTTCCATGGGAGGACCTGGTCGGGGGTTCACGTCCGGACCCTCGATCGGGCCCTTCCGTCTGCTTGAACCTGTCTGGAAGCCTGTCTGCCTCGGCTGGCCGCGCCGCTTTCCGGCATTGCCGGAAATCAGCCGGTTTCGCCGGAAACCGGCCGATTCACGGGCGGAATCAGCCAGACGCCCCGCGACATACATTCCCGGTATGTCGGGGGGCGGTCGGCTGAACTCGCGCCAGACCGGGCGGTCGGTGCCGGAGACCGCCCGCTTCGCGGCGGAACCCGGCTGAAGGTTCCGGTCAGACATCGTCCCGCCACCGCGCGAGCGTGATCTCGCGGAAGCGCCGGTCGCTTCCGAGCAGGATGCCCGGGATCTTCTTCTTTTTGGCCTGATCGGTGATCGTCCGTGCCGGCACGTTCGGAAAGAAGTCGCCGAGCTCCGACGCCTTCATCAGCGGCGCCTTGAACGCCGCCTCGTCGGCGGGCGCGACCCATCCGGCACCCTCGTAGGCCCAGAGGTCGGTCCAGCGGTAACGTTGAGGCCCTGTGGATACCGGTTCGATCCCCGCGGCCTTCAGGATCTTCCGGACGGTGTCGGTCGTGAGAAGCCAATGTCTGGCGATCTCGGAAACGGTGGCGGTCTTCGGATTTCGCATGGTTCATCTCCCTTTCGGGAGGGACATGCGCCCCGGAGGGCGTCGCCCCAAAAACCGTGCCGAAGGTCCGTCACTCCGCGATCCCCGGGGAAGCGGGCGAGGACGATCCGACGCTTTGACCGGGATGTTTCCGCGTCGGCCGCGACGGACCGACCTCCGGGTCATGGATCCGCGAACTCCCCTGAAACCGTCTTCGTGCGAGGCGTCCGGCTGGACGCCCGAGGACTTCATGCGCGCCCTCCATCCGCCGGGGTCCCGGGGAAAGGTCTCGCTGCTCGCCAAGACGGGAAACGACGTCTTCGCCCGATGCTTTCCCGCCGAAGAGGTCCATCCCGTCCTTCCGACGTGGATGGAGACGACCGCCTATTTCGGCGTGACCCGCTACGCCGGTCCGCGCGGCGGCGTCCGGCCGGTCGCGGAGCTGACCTGCCTCTACGCCGATCTCGACACCTATCGCGTGCCGGAGCTCGCCCCGCTGGCGCGGGAGGCGCTGGCGGAGACGGTCATCCGGCGCATCGGGGCGCTCGGCCTTCCGGAGCCCTCGTTCCTCATCGACAGCGGACGGGGTCTTTACGCGCTCTGGATGATCGACCCGCTGTCGGGACAGGCCCTCCCGCGCTGGCGGGCGGCGCAGCGCTGCCTCGTCGGGTTGCTCGCGCCGCTCGGGGCCGACCCCGCCTGCTGCGATCCGGCCCGCGTCCTGCGGATCCCGGGGACGCTCAACGGCAGGTGCGGCCGCGTCGTCACGGTCGTCCGCGGCGACGGGCGCCCGCATGCGTTCGATGACCTCGCCGACCGGATCTATCAGGTGGCGAAAAGACCGACCCGCGGCGAACTCGCCGCCCGCCGTCAACGCCGGGCCGGTGACGACGCCGCGGACGTCGTCCGGGGCCTGCCGCCGGCCGCGCGCTTCGCGGCGGTGCTTCGGGATCTGGAGAGGTTCCGGCTCGCCTGGGGCGGCGAAATCCCCGAGGGATTCCGCAACAGCTGGCTGCATCTCGTCGCGACCGCCCTCGGTTTCGTGGGACCGGCGGACGAGGTCGAGGGGCGAGGCGCGGCGGCACGCGACGCTGGGGACGCCGGGGCTTCCGGACGCCGAGATCAAGGCGACGGTCAAGGCCGCCGTCGGGCGGGCAGAGGCGGCCACGGGCCGGTTCGAAGGGCCGGCGGGCGACCCCAGACTGCACTATTCCGGCGCGCGGATGGCGGAGATCCTCGGGATCGACCGGGCCATGTCCGAGGCGCTGGGGCTCGAGCAGATCATCCCGCCGGATCTTCGCCGCGACCGGCGGAACGCGGCGCGGCGCGCGAGACGCAAGGCCGCGGGCGGACAGAGCCGCGAGGAGTTTCTGGAAAGCAGGACCGTCTCGAAGGAGAAACCCTGGATCGCGCTCGGCATCTCGAGATCGACGTGGTACGCGCGCCGGCTGCGTGAGGCGGCGGACGCGGAACCGTCATCGACGGAAGGGGCTTCCACGCCGGACGCGGGTCGGACAGGTCCGGTCCCGCAACAGGGGGCCCTTGGGCCGGCCGAAGGCCCCGAGCGGAGCTCGCGGAACAGCGAAACCCGGGTCATGCCGGAAAACCGCCCCGCGGCCCGACACGCCCGGAAACCGGCCGACGGACCCCCGCCTGCCGGTCGGAGGGAAATTCGAGCCGCCCCGCCGCACGTGAGCGCGGCGGGGAAGCCGGAGAATCAGGCCGGGCGTGTCGAGTGGTCCTGGCGCGGCGACGCTCTCGTAGAGCACCCTGCGCGCCTTCAGACGGATGACGTCGCGCGCGATCCGCCGGCATGCCGCACGCGGGCCATTCATCGCGACCGTGGACGGTTGGCGTTCGAGCAGGCCGAGTAGCCGCGGCAGCGGCCAGGTGTCCGGAGCCGAGCGGCTCCAGAGAACGGTGTCGCAGCACCTGTCCGCGAAGCGGCCGGCCTCGGCGCAGGCCACCGCGGCGCAATGCGCCACGATCTCGCGTCCGGACGACAGCACGAGCCGCTGCATCTCGGCGATGACCGTCCGTTCGGCCTCGACGAGCCGCCGGCGCGACTCCTCGAGCGAGGCCGAAGAGTAGAGCGGCGAAGGAAGAGGAAAGCTGATTCATCGGGGTGCCCCCTTTGTGGCGCGCCGGGATGGCGGGCCGTCAATCCGCCTGGTCCGGGAACCGGGCGGGGGAGCGGAGCCGGGGAGGCGTCAGAGCGCGTCGTCGAGCAGCCGTCGGGCGGCACGCAGGTCCGCACGCGCTCGATGAGGGAAAGCAGCCGGCGCAGCGCCATGCGCCGCCTCCGCCGCCGTCCGCGCCTCGGGCGCGACGATCTCGCGGCGGTATGCGTGCAGGGTGTCGTCGGCGTCCGGATACCAGTCCGTTCCGGTGACCGTGCGGTCCCCGACGAAGGCGTCGAGGTGCGTCGATCGCCGCGGCCAGGCTGGCCTCGAAAGCATTTGCGAAGATCGCGCCCTCGGCGCAGCCTTGTGCGATCGGGCGAAGATCCGCTCCGGTCGCGGAGCCTTGGAGCGTGGGGTCGGTCCGCAGACGCGTCGAGATCGCGCGCGCGAGACCGAGGGCGGCGGCGGCGCAGGAAACCGGGTCGGTCCGGTCATGAGAAGCTGGGTCGAGCATGATGGTGAATCCCTCTGGCGGTCCGCATCAACACGGATCAAGGAAGTCGGTCGCCAGTAGGGTCAGAGTGCTTTGAAGACAGATTGGCCCGGACGTGATCGGACGAAACCTTTTTTCTCACTCAATCCCCGTACGAGACATGCGTCGGTGACGCGCCCGCGACGGGTCAAACGGGTGGCGGCCTTGAGAGCGGCGCGGATCGAGGACGTCTTCAGTATCATGCATCAGCCGGACATCTGCTGGTCCGGGCCCTCGGCCGTCCTTCATTGAGTAATATGTTTACTCCGTATGGTTTTCCTTTTCGAGGCCGGTCACATCCGCCTCGGCGCCGGCGATGCCGCCGCCAAGCGGTTCATAGACTTCGGGCTGGAGGGCGAGGCGGAGTACCCCGATCATGATCCGGCCCGGGTCGATCTGGGCAGATTCGAGATGCCGGGGGTTTTCGAAAGTGGATTAGAGGACACTTTCCGGCCCAGCTTCCTGAACACCTTCCCAGAGCGCGAAGCTCAGGACCTCACGAGTTCATGCGTGGAACGCCGCGTGCGAAGCGCGAGCGGCGAGACCCATCGGTTCATGACGCCGGAAGGCCCTTGTCAGACCGTCGCGGACGCCGCCTTCGCGCGATGGAAGCTCGACTGTTGCCAAGCCCGTTCACGACGCGGGAGTTGGCGCTGCTGGCGAACATGACCGAAGGCACCGTGCGGAACGCGCTGGCGGACCGAGTCGACAGGAGCCGAACACAAATATTCAAATCAGAAGCTACCAATTCCGTCACGCGTGTCGCGCGCGTGTTCCGCCGGGTTAGCCAGAAAAGCGCGGCCAGGACCGGGATGATCCAGATCACCCGGCCCTGATAGCGGTCGACCGGCACCGAGAGGCCGCCGAAGATCGCCGCGTTGACCAGAAGGCCGGCGACCGCCATGAACAGCATCTCGCGCTCGCGCGCGCCGGCGCGCAGTCCGTCGCGCGCGGCGTAGAGGAGGATCAGCCCCGCGGCCGCGGCCAGCGCGGCCAGATGCGCCGCCCCGATCGCGTCCAGTCCCGCGCGCGACCGGTCGGGATCGAGGGGGGCCGTGTCGACCCTCCCGTCCGGCAGCCATTCGAGCCGCGACCAGCTGAAATCGTCCATGCCGAAGGTCCAGGTCTGCGAGACCGCGTTGCCGGCGAAGGACCAGATCTGCTCGGCGGGGTAGTCCATGAAGGCGCGCCGCAGGATCAGCGGCTCCTCGGCGCGGATGCGGTCCATCTGCTCGGGACTGGCGCCGCCGAGGCCCGCGTCGCTCCACAGGATCACGCTGAGATTGGAGGAGAAGTTTCCGTCGAAGACCTCGCAGATCGCGTAGCCCTCCGCGGCGCAGTTCTCCTCGAGATGCCACCGGGCGGGGCCGTCCGCGAGCGAGCGGGCGAGCAGGACCGGCAGCCGCTTGGTGGCGACGCCGACGCCCGGCTCGTGGAAGGCCACCCGGTTGACGGCCGCGTTGCCCCCCAGCGCCACCAGGACCGGCAGCGCCGCGACCGCCACGGCCGCGGGCGTGAGCCGGCGCTGGACGGAGAAGCAGCCCGAGCGCCGCCGCGCCGACCCCGAATCCGAGCGGGATGTGCCCGTAATGCGACAGCATCGCGAAGCTGGCGGCCCCGAGGATGAAGACCTTCCCCGTCGCGCCGAACCGCTCCAGCCCGACGGCGACGAGCATCCCGCACAGGATCACCACGGCGGCCAGGATGTCGGGCATCAGATACGAGACGAACCAGGGCAGCGGGGTGAGCGCCGCGCAGAACAGGAAAGCCAGCGCGATGTCGGCGGGCCGCGCGGCCTCCAGCAGGGCGCGCCCGGCCAGCATGCCCAGCAGGATGACGACCAGGACCGAATGGAACGAGCGACGATTCCCCACTCCCCCAGCGGGGTCGAGGACGCGAGATGGGCGAAGACGGAATAGACTACCGAGCGGACGATGTTCGCCTCGGGGGCGGCTTCCCCCGCCCCGGCCGCGCCGCCCCCCGCCCCGGCCGCGTCCGGAGACGGGCGGTCCGCGACGAGCCGGAGGGCCTCCTCCACCGCCTGGCGGCCCTGGTCGAGATAGGAGGCGCTGTCGAAGAAGACCAGCGGCCCGCCGTTGAGCAGGGCGGGCCAGAGCAGGAGGAGGATCGCGGCGATGAAAAGGAGGGATCTGACGGACATCAGCGGTCTTTCGGACGGAAGGGCGCGCGACGCGCCCCCACGTCCCGCGCGCGTTCTTGAGGCGTTCCCGTCCGGTCCACCTCAATGGGCCGACGGAGACGGGGTGTCGGCGCGACTCTCCGAAGGGAGTCCCGCCGGCGCGCGGTCTACCGGCGCTCGCCCGCCATGACGCCGCGTCCGATGAGAGCGGTCGCGCCCTGTTCGGAGCCGTGCGTCGCCGAGAAGCCGGCGTTGGCGCCGTTCACGCCGCCCGCGACGCCCCAGGAGGAGTCCAGGGTACCGTCGGCGTCGGTGTAGCGCATCGTGCCGCCATCGCTGGCGAAACTGCCCGTGGCGGGATTGAAATCGAGCGGCGCGTCGATGACCGCGACCGCCGGGACCGTCGAACCAGCAACCGTCTCGGACCTGCTCCGGAGACGGCCATTGTTCTCGTTGTCGTCGAAACTCAGCGACAGAGTGGAATCGCCCTTGAAGCGCTGGAACGCCTCTCCGGCTTTCGCGATATAGGCCACGTTGTTCCCGGAATAGGTGAACGTTCCGGTCGTGTTCGGCCGGATGTAAGCGTCGCCGATCGCCGTGGCCGTTTCGATCACGACCGGATTGCCCCGGCTGTCGAGCCGCGCGACCAGAAGATACCCCGACGACACGCCCGGAGCGTTGGGATCGATGGCGTCGACCACGTAGCGGGTGCCGTCCGGGGTGGTGATGATCTGTCCGTCGAGCACCCCGTCATTGTCGGCGAGCTCGTTGTCGATCTGATCGTCGAGCGTGGGACCGTCGCCGGAGGAGGAGCCGCCGCAGGCGGCGAGAAGCAGCACGAGGGCCGCCGATGCGGAAAGCGTTACTCTGGACATGTGTCGACCGTTCGGTTGTTGCCGCGTTGCGGTTGGGTTAGCACATCGCCCGGGCCGGCGCCATCACGGGCGTGCGGGAGGCGCGGATCCGGCCTCAGGCCGCCGCTCCGGCCCGCGCCACGCCGATCCAGCGCTCCAGCGGCACCAGGAGGCCCACGGGTCCGAGCCGTTCGGCGAGATCCCCCGGCTCCAGGCGCGCGAGATCGTCGAGACGGCGCAGCCCGGCGCGCCGGAGCGCCCAGACCAGACCCGGACCCGCGCCGGGCAGCCGGTCGAGATCGCAGGCCGCCTCGAGCGCGGCGGCGAGGGCGTCGAGATCCTCGGGAGAGGCGGGAGACGGCTCCGGCCCGGCCCCGGGCGGCTCCGCGGGCGCGGGGACGGGACCGGGAAAGGGCAGCACGGCGCGCGAGACCGGCGTCCCGGCGGGCGCCGCCCGCGGCGCGGGGGTCCAGCCCGAGAGGCCGAGACCTCCGGTCAGGCGGGTGAGGAAATCCTGCATCGCCTCCGCGTCCGCCGGGGATCCGGCGTCGGGACCGGCATCGGACGCGGCGGCGGCGCGTCCCGCCCGTTTGCGCCGCTCCTCGGCGATGCGGGCGGCGAGCCTGCGGCGGCGGAGGTCGCGGTCGGTTCCCGTCGGGTCGGTCGCCATGACGCGCCTCCTCAGACGCCGAGGGCCGCGGAGAGCGGCCCGGAGGCCGTCTCCCGCGCGGGCGTCGCCGCGCGTCCGGTCTCGGCGCGCCGTTCGAGCCGCGCGAGGAACTCGGCGAGCGCGAGGCCGACATTGTCCTGGAACTCGGTCCCGCCGCCGTCCCGCTCGAGAAGCAGTCCGAGCCGCGTCTCGGACGCCTCGAGGCGCGCCAGGATCGAGACCATCGACTGCGCCATCGCGTCGAGCCGCGATTCCAGTCCCGAGAGCCGGCCGTCGAGCGCCTCGCCGGGCGCCGCTCCGGCGGTCAGGCGCGCGATCTCGGCGGCGTAGCGCGCGTCGATCACCGCGCGCAGGCCGGGCTCGGGGGGTTCCAGACCTCCGGCGGCCTCGGCGAAGGCGCGCAGATAGGTCACCGGCGCGCGCGCGCCGGCGGCGTTCCCGTCCTCCTCGGCGCCGACCAGACGCGGCGCGGGCGGCGTCGCGCTGATCCAGAGCGCGTCCGGCCCGAGGATCTCCTGGAGCGCCGTCTCGAGCTCGGCCGCCCAGTCGCCCGGACCCGCGTCGCCGAGCCGGCCGCCCAGATCGAGCGGGCCGGCGCGGAAGGCGTAATGGAACGGATCGAGGCGGTAGACGGACCCGCCCACCACCGAGCAGAGCGCGCGCAGGCAGGCGGCCTCGCCGTCGAGCCGGGCGGGGTCGCCGATCATCTCATGGGTGACGAGGTCCGCCGCGACCAGGTTCGACAGGACGCCCGTCGCGGCGTCGGAGGCTTGGGTGTCCACGGGGTGAGGCCCTTCTCGCTCGGGGCGGCCAGCGGGGCCGCCAACTGGTAAATCAGACGGCGTGAGCGTCGGATGAATTGGTTAAGCGCGCGTTAGCGGACGCGTCCGGGCCTCAGCCCTGATGCATCGAGACCACGCGCGGGATGTTCCAGATGTCGTCGAGCTCCTCGCCGGCATCGGCATTCGGCATCGGCGGCGGCGGCAGGCTCCGGCGTCTCCGGCGTCTCCGCGGCGGGCGGCGCCTCCGCCGCTTGCGCCGGCGCGGCCGGGGCTTCGGCGACGGGCTCACGCCCGTCCGCGGACCGGCGTTCCAGCGCCTCCATCATCAGCGACTGCGCCATGGTCAGCTTCGGCAGGCTGGTCTCGAGCATCGCGATCCGGTCGGCGAAAAGCGCCGTGCGCTCGGCGGCCTCGCGCATCGCGATCAGCTGTTCGGCGATCTCCTCGGCCTCGGCGCGGGCCGCGTCCTCGTCCTCGATCCCGCGCGTCTCGAGCGCCTCCAGCCGTTCGGCCAGCGGCGCGATGCGCCCGGCGATCTCCTCGGAGGCGGCCTCGGCGCGCGCGGCGAGCTCGGCCACGCGCTCGGAGAGCGCGCCATAGGGTTCCACGGCCGCGGCGGAGGCGGCCGCGAGGCGTTCGGCCAGATCGCCCTGCCCGTCCTGAAGCCTTTCGATGCGCTCGGCCAGGCCCGCGATCGCGGCCTGCGGATCCCGCGCGCCCATCTCCGTCTCGATCCCGGCGAGCTTCGCCTCGAGCGGCGCCAGACGCGCCAGCATGGCGGCGACCGTCCCGTCCTTCTGGGCGTAGAGCCGGGTGAGCTGGTCCGAGATCTCCGCGAACGGGTTCTCCGCCGATCTCAGCGTCTCGATCTCGCCCGCGAGACGCGCCTCGCTGGCGGCGAGACGTTCCGCGAAGCGCTCGATCGCGGCCTGCGGATCTTTTTCGGCGACCGCCTTCTCCATCTCCGCGAGCTTCGCCTCGACCGGCGCGAGCCGGGCCAGCATCGCCTCGATCACCGCGTCCTTCTGCGCGTAGAGACGCGTCAGCTGGTCGGAGATCTCCGCGAAGGGGTTCTCCGCCGCTTTCAGCGTCTCGATCTCGCCCGCCAGGCGCGCGTGGTCGGCGCCATGCGCCGCCTCGCTCGCCGCCAGACGCTCCGCGAACCGGTCGAGCGCCGCGCGCGGATCGGCGGCGCGCAGGCCGGTCTCCAGCTCCGCCAGCTTCGCCTCCAGCGGCGCCAGACGCGCCAGCATCGCCTCGGTCGTCGAATCCTTCTGGGCGTAGAGACGCGTCAGCTGATCCGAGATCTCCGCGAAGGGGTTCTCCGCCGCTTTCAGCGTCTCGATCTCGCCTGAGAGCCGCGTCTCGCTTTCCGCCAGACGCTCCGCGAACCGGTCGAGCGCCGCGCGCGGGTCGGCGGCGCGCAGGCCGGTCTCGAGCTCCGCGAGCTTCGCCTCCAGCGGCGCCAGACGCGCCAGCATCGCCTCGGTCGTCGAATCCTTCTGGGCGTAGAGACGCGTCAGCTGATCCGAGATCTCCGCGAAGGGGTTCTCCGCCGCCTTCAGCGTCTCGATCTCGCCTGAGAGCCGCGTCTCGCTTTCCGCCAGACGCTCCGCGAACCGGTCGAGCGCCGCGCGCGGGTCGGCCGCGCGCAGGCCGGTCTCGAGCTCCGCGAGCTTCGCCTCCAGCGGCGCCAGACGCGCCAGCATCGCCTCGGTCGTCGAATCCTTCTGGGCGTAGAGACGCGTCAGCTGATCGGAGATCTCCGCGAAGGGGTTCTCCGCCGATTTCAGCGTCTCGATCTCGCCCGACGAGGCGCGCGTGGTCCGCGCCATGCGCCGCCTCGCTCGCCGCCAGACGCTCCGCGAACCGGTCGAGCGCCGCGCGCGGGTCGGCGGCGCGCAGGCCGGTCTCCAGCTCCGCCAGCTTCGCCTCCAGCGGCGCCAGACGCGCCAGCATCGCCTCGGTCGTCGAATCCTTCTGGGCGTAGAGACGCGTCAGCTGATCGGAGATCTCCGCGAACGGGTTCTCCGCCGATTTCAGCGTCTCGATCTCGCCTGAGAGCCGCGTCTCGCTTTCCGCCAGCCGCTCCGCGAAGCGGTCGAGCGCCGCGCGCGGGTCGGCGTCGCGCAGGCCGGTCTCCAGCTCCGCGAGCTTCGCCTCCAGCGGCGCCAGGCGCGCCAGCATCGCCTCGGTCGTCGAATCCTTCTGGGCGTAGAGACGCGTCAGCTGTTCCGAGATCTCCGCGAAGGGCGCGGGCGCGGAGTCCGCGCGCGCCCTGAGCGCGGCGAGCTCGGCCTGGACGTCGGATTGCAGGCGCGCGATCTCGCCGATCCGCCCCTCCACCCGCTCCGCCGCCTCGGCGG
The DNA here is from genome assembly GCA_963798765.1 of uncultured Alphaproteobacteria bacterium. Classification (GTDB taxonomy): domain Bacteria; phylum Pseudomonadota; class Alphaproteobacteria; order Rhodobacterales; family Rhodobacteraceae; genus Amaricoccus. Next base: position 107,967 of record CAWCUP010000024.1, read on the forward strand.
GCAGCGCCTTCATCGCGGTCTCGATCCGGCCGAGCCGCGTCTCCAGCGGCTCGATCCGCGCCATCGTCGCGGCGAGGCCGGCATCCTTCCGCTCATGCAGCTTCTCGAGCCTGGCGGCGAGCGCCGCGGCGGGTCCGCCGTCGCCCTCGAGCCGCTCGCTCAACGCCGCGAGCCGCGCCCCGAACGCGGCCTCGGCCTCCTTGCGGCCGGTCTCGATCGCGTCGAGCCGCTCCGCCATCCCGTCGAAGAGCGCCCGGGCCTCGGCCATGTCGCCGATCTTCTCGAGCGTGCCGAGCCGGGCGCGCAGCTGGTCGAGGCCGGCCAGAGCCGTCTCCATCGCGGCGTTCTTGTCCCGGATCAGGCCCACCAGAGACGAGGCCATCGCCTGCATCCGCTCCTCGGGGGCGCCGGTCTCGGCCATGTCGTCGAGCCGGCCGACGATCTCGGCCTGGGCGCGCTCCACGGCGCTCACCCTGCGTTCGATGAGAGGCGCGTCGGCGCCGTTGGCGGGCGCCCGCGCCGCGCCGTCGGCCTTGCCGCCCAACCTGCGTTTGAGCAGGCTCCGCAGCCACAGGATCGCGACCAGGCCCGCGAGTGCCGCGCCGGCCGCGACGCCCATATCCAAGGTGCTCATACTCTCCGCCCTGCCTGTTGCGGTGCAAACATCGCCGCATCAGGCCCGAAACCGGTTATCAGCCGGTTAACCGTGAGGCCTTCCCGACCGGAGCCGGCATCCCGTCAGGCCGGTCCGCGCGTCCGGCACGCCGGAAGGCGGGACACGGGATCGAAGGGGGGTGCGCGGCTCCCGGAAATGATGCATGGAAAGGCCATGACAGCGCGCCCGTCCCGCTCCTTTCTCCTCGCGCTGCTTGTCGCGCTGGCGTCCGGCGCGCCCGCGCGCGCGCAACAGGCGGACGCGGAACCCGGCGGGCCCGCCGTGACGGACGCGGCGGTGGAGGCGGCGGACGGGACCGGCCTGCCCCCGCCCGTTCCGGTCGCGGACGGTCTGGCCCCGGTGCGGCTGGCCGAGACCGTTCCCGTCCCGGAGATCGGCCGCCGGCTCGCGCGCTTCGCGTTTCCGCCGGAGACGGACGCGCCGGTTCTGGGGGACCAGGACGGCGCGGCCTACCGGATGCTGCGCGAGCTTCACGCCGCCGGCGAGGCCGCGGGAAACCTCGGCGATCTCTATGACAACCGCGACGACGGCCATTCGCGCCTGCCGCCGGAGAACCATCCGCAGCTGACGCATGTCACCTATGACGACGCCGCGAAGGCCGAGGATCTGCATTACGGTCTGGGCGACCGGATGATCTTCGACGCGCCGACCCTGGGAAACTCCTCGACCGCGCTCACCGCCGGGGCCTGGTGGCGCTCGCAGCCGCGTCTGGCGCTCACCGGCGGCGACGGGTCGGGGCCGTACCGATTGTTCCAGAACTACGCCGCGGGCCAGATCTACGTCTATCCGGAGCACCGGGACCACGACCCGGAATTCGGCGACCTCATCCCCGCCAACACGCCCTACATGCTGATCTCGCAGGGCTCGTCGGGCTCGGACCGGCCGCACATGGAGGCGGTGGCGATGATCATGGCCGCCTTCCGGCCCGACACCAAGGCGTTCCTGATCGAGAACGGTCTTCTGGCCCCGACCATCCAGATGGTCTGGCGGCGCAGCCAGGCCACGGTGCTGAGCCGCGCGGCGTATCTCAGCGGTCTCGCGCATCCGTCCGTCTTCGACCGCAAGGTGATCAATCTCGCGCGCATGGTGGCGCTGGCCAACGCGATCGGACCCGGCGACGTCCCTCCGATGGTCCAGCTGCGCGTGACGGAGGAGGATACGGCCCGCGAGGGCGTCGAGAAGTTCGGCGCCGAGCTCGACGAGCGGTTCTTCGACACGCCCTCGGCGATCGCGCGGATCTGGCGCTCCTCGGCCTGCACCCGCTCGATGACCGTCTCGGCGGAGGCGACGGCGGATCCGAACGGGCGGCCGCTGACCTTCACCTGGGCGGTGCTGCGCGGCGATCCGGAGCGGACCCGCGTCGAGGTGCTGGACGAGGCGGGCACGCGCGCGCGGATCAGCGTCGACTGGCAGGACGCGCGCGCCGTGCCCGGTCTGCCCGACATCGTCTCGCGGCGCGTCGACATCGGCGTCTTCGCCTCGAACGGCGTCCATGACAGCGCGCCGGCCTTCGTCTCGATCCTGCTGCCGCGCCACGAGACCCGGATCTGCGAGGCCGGTCCGGACGGCGCCATGCGCCCGGTCTCGATCGACCGCGCCGCCGGTCCGGACGATTACGCCGATCCCGCGCTCTTTCCCGCGATGCCGTGGCGCGACGACTACCTCTACGCCGCGGACGGCGCGGCGCTCGGCTGGACGCGGACCCGGGACGGCTTCGCCTCCGACTACGCCCCGGACGGCGCGCGGGTCCTGACCCGCGACGCCGAAGGGTTTCCGGAGCACGTGGAGGGCGTGGTCTACGCCGTCGCCGCGGACGAGGACGGCGTCACCCGGGTCGAGGAGCGCTCGGCGGGGGTCTACGAGAGGCGTTAGCCGGCTCCATCGAACCGGAGTTATCAAGCTTTCGCGCTATCATGACCTTGGCATCGTAAAAGCTTACGATGCTATTCGTACGGAAATTCGTGGCGCTGTTGCCGGCAACAGTTGTCTAGCGCCTACCGACCGTCCTTATACGATGCGACGAACCACCGAAGGCGGCCCCAGTCGTCCCGGCGAGACGTTCCGCACGACGTTGCCCGTGACGCGCGTGTTCACGCGCCCGGACGGTGATCCCGTGCCAACATCCACATCGACCAGATTATCCTCGATGCCCAGTCGAGATACATGCCGTCGAAAAACCATCCCCTGCAGATGACATCAAGCCATCCTCGGCCCGTGTGTTGATGATGTGTTGCCCCAAGACACACCGTATCTCCCCTACCGCTCTTCCCCTCGCGCCGCCCAAGACTGAACCCAGGCGCTAGCCCGCAAGCCCGGCGGGAGATCGCGCGGCCCGCCCCGGATGTTCCGCGCGCGGAACATCCGGCTCCATCAGGCGGCGAAAAGCGCCGAAGGCCGGAGAATTCGGCGCAGGCTTCGGAAAAGGCTTCGTTTTCGGAGGCTGGAAACGGCCGGAAACGCTGGAAACAGCGCGGCTGCCATTCCAACCTTCGACCCGCCGCCCTCCCAGATTTCCACCTCCCCCTTCAAGGTTTTCGAGTCTGGAAACGGGCCGGAAAGCGGCTGGAAACAGGCTTGCCATTCGGCAAGCCTTCGGATTGCGGCCGGCCACGCGCCCCGAGGGCCGGCTCAGTTCCGCGGACCGCGGTCCGCCCGGGCCTTGGCGAAGGCGAGGAAGGCCGCGTCGGGGCTGCGCAGCGCCGGGCCGCCGGTCGAGCGCCACCAGCGCCGCCATTCCGCCTCGAGCCAGTGCGGATCCCAGCCGGGCGCCACGGCGCGGGTGCGGGCGTGGATCTCCGGATCGAGCCGCGGTCCCTCCCCGGCCGCGTCCGCCAGCCGGCCCCGCGCGCGCACGAGCACCACGTCGGCATCGCCGAGGCTCAGCGTGTAATCGGGCAGCCGGTCCTCCGCCGCCATGTCGCGGATCATTTTGCGGAACACCCGGCGCGGACTTGTCGAGCCGGATTTCTTGAGCAGCGTCTCGAGCCCGACGCGCCATTCGGCCTGGCGGCCGCAATGCTTGCGGGCGATCTCGTAGACCCGGCGCTCGAGCGGCTTGCGCAGCCGGAAATAATCCCGGTGCAGCGTCAGGACCGATTTCGAGATCACCGAGCGGTACATCCAGTCCGACAGCGTGACGGTGACGTGGATCATCCGCCCTCCCCGCGCCTTGCGCAGGATCTCCCAGCCGTCGATCAGGCCGAAGCCGCGCGTGCTCTCGACGCCCCCGGTCTCGATGTTGGTGACGATCCGCGTGCCCGACAGCCGCTCGAGCGCCTCGCGCAGCCGGCGGTATCCGTCGCCCGAGGTCTCCCGGCTGGTCGCGACCAGAAGATCATGCGCCTTGAGATGCAGGACGGGCCCCGTGGGCCGGCCCGCGTTCACCGCCGCCATCAGCTGGCTGATGCAGTAGATCAGGATGTCCTTGTCGTGGATCGTGGCGAGCCCCTTGACCGAGGGCGTGATCTCGATCGTGGCGGCCCCGTGCTCATAGCGCAGGATGCGCCGGTCCGGCCGGGTGGCCAGCGTGAAGACCGGATGCTCCATGGTCGCCATGTCGTCCTTGGGGATCGCCCCCAGGACGTCGCAGATGAAAAATCCGCCCTGCGCCCGGACCGCCGGTCCCGCGCCTTCCCCGCCGCTCCCGGAGGAGACGATCGGGCCGCCACTGCTCTGCCTCATGAAACGGTGATTCCGTTTTCTATCGTGGTTTCAGTGACGGGAAGGTACGGGGCTGTGGATAACCGCGCAACGAAAGTTTTCGGGGTTCCGGAATCGCAATGGCGTGGTTCCGGAATCGTCTCAACGTGGTTCCGGAATCACCTGAGCCTTCCGGGCGCTCCGTTCGGACAACGATTCCAGCGGGATGCGCACGAGGTCCGGAGCCGTAACACATATCTAACACTCAAATAACACGCGGAAAAAATTGCCCGGCCCTCCGAAAGCGCGGTAAAAGACGCCCGAACCCCCGATTTCATTGAAAAAAGACCTGCCGGATGCCGGTTCTGCTTCCATATGCCGGGAATCGTGGTACATTGTGGAAAACACGGCATATGAGGCCCGAGCAGATGTCCCAAGCCCCTGACGGCGCGCTTCCGCCCTATTTCAACATATCCCCTGACGACGCCTTGGCCGAGATGCGCGACCCGGTAGGGACGGCGGATTTCGGACGCATCGCGGCGCTCTGCGCCCAGGGCCGCGAGGATCTCGCGGGACGCGGCCACGAGCCGGGCGCCAAGCGGAGCCTGCGGCTCTTCTCGACCTGGGAGATCACGCGGTATCTGATCCCGGTCGCCACCCCGCATTTCCGCCGGGTGCTGCGCGCCAATCCCGCCCTGCCCCAGGGCCGCACCGAGACGGCTGGCGGCGCGAAATGGTTCACCCTCGACGAGGTGCTGCGCCTGCGCGCGCATTTCGCCGCCGAAGGCAGCCGGACCAAGGAATACGTCCCCTGGCGTCCCGAGGGGCTGCCCGCGAAGATCTGCGCGGTGGCGAACTTCAAGGGCGGCGTCGGCAAGACCTCGATCGCGGCGCATCTGGCGATGTCCGCGGCGCTCGACGGCTACCGGGTGCTGGTGATCGACCTCGACAGCCAGGGCTCGATGACCTCGATCTTCGGCGGACGGGTCGAGAGCGAGTGGGACACGGTCTTTCCGCTGATCGCGCGGGACTACGCGACCGGTCTCCAGGCCGAGAACCGGCGGCGGGCGGAACGGGGCGACACCCCCCTGCCCTTCGAGGACATGCTCTCGGACGCGCTCAGACGGGAGACCAGGGACGTCATCCGCAAGACCCACTGGCCCAACATCGATCTGATCGGCGCGCAGCTGAACCTCTACTGGGCCGAGTTCCAGATCCCGGTCTGGCGCATGTCGCTGCGCGGCTGGAAGCTCTGGGAGGCGCTCTCGAACGCGCTGACGCGCGACGGCATCCTCGACGAATACGACGTGGTCATCCTCGATACGCCCCCCGCCCTCGGCTACCTCACGATCAACGGCCTGACGGCGGCGGACATCCTGCTGGTGCCGCTCGGGGCGTCGTTTCTCGAATTCGACTCCACGGGCCGCTTCTTCGACATGCTGCATTCGACCTTCCAGTCGATCGAGGACGGCGAGAACATGGCGGCCCGCGCGCTGGGACGCGACGAGATCCGCTTCGAATGGGACGCGGTGCGCGCGGTCATCACCCGCTACGACGGCATGCAGCAGGCGGAACTGGCGGCGCTCATGCAATCCTATCTCGGCCGCACGCTCTCGCCCTGGCGGCAGGATTTCACCGCGCTGGTCGGCCAGGCCGGCGAGCAGGTCAACGGCATCTACGAGGCCGATTACCGCGATTTCAACCGCGACACCTACGCCCGCGGGCGCCAGACCTTCGACCAGACATACGCCGGTTTCAAACGCCTGCTGCTCGCGTCCTGGCGGCGGGACGAGATCGCGGCCGGTGCCGCCCGCGAGAAGGAGGCCGTCTGATGGCGCGCCGCCGCCTGACCCCCGCCCACGGGCCGGATGTTCCGCGCGCGGAACATTTCCTCGAGACCAAGGACGCGACCCGCCAGACCTCCGCCGCGCCGATCGCCCGCCAGGCCGCCGAGAGCGCCGGCGCGGCGGCTTTCGAGGAGCTTGCCGAGACGCTGACCCGCGCCCGCGAGACCGGGCGCATGGTGCTCGATCTGCCGCTCGGCGACATCGCGCCCGATCACCTGGCCCGCGACCGGGTGCCCGCGGAGGACGAGGAGATGGCGGCCCTGCGCGAAAGCGTCCGCGCGCACGGGCAGCGCACCCCGATCGAGGTGACCCCGGTCAGGGGCGCGCTGCCCTACGGTCTCATCTCGGGCTGGCGGCGGCTGGCGGCGCTCAAGGCGCTCCACGCCGAGACCGGCGAGGCGCGTTTCGCCACGGTCCAGGCGCTGGTGCGGCGCCCCGAGACCGCCGCGGACGCCTACGTGAACATGGTCGAGGAGAACGAGATCCGTCTCGGTCTCAGCCATTACGAGCGCGCGCGGGTCGCGGCGCGCGCCACCGAGCGGGGGATTTTCGAGAGCGAGAAGAAGGCGCTTCTGGCGCTCTTCGCCACCGCCAGCCGCGCCAAGCGCTCGCGCATCCGGGCGTTCCTCGACATCTACCACGCGCTCGACGGCGTTCTGCGGTTTCCGGCGCATCTGCCGGAGCGGCTCGGCCTGAAACTGGTGGAGATGGTGCGCGCGGGGCGGGGCGACGGCGATCCGCGACGCGGTCGAGGCCGCCGATCCGGCGACGCCGGAGGCGGAGCTCGCGGCGCTGACCGCGCTCACGGCGCCGCCGCCGAAGCCCAGGTCCCGGGCCGCGGCCGAGGATCTGCGGCCCGGCGTGGTTCTCGAGGAGGAGCTGCGCGGCCGCACGCTGACCCTGCGGCTGAAGGGGCCCGGCGTCACGCCGGAACTGAGGGCGGAGATCCTCGCCGCGCTGAGGGCCGCGCCGCGCTGAGATGTTCCGCGCGCGGAACATCAGTTGCTTTGACGAAGCCTTCGCAGACTTAAAGGTGAAAGCCGGCGGAGTGTGGTGCGACCGGATTTCCCGCATCATCCGATCGCGGACCGGCCCTATGCAGGCTCCGGTCCGCGCGTATCGCCCCACCGGAAACTTCACAACCGGCTGATCGCCTCCTGAGCGGCGAGCAGATCATCGACCTGTTCGATCATCTCTGCGATCCCGGCCAACTCCTGCCGGACCCTGGCGATCCGCTGCGCCTCGTCGGAGAGAACCTCGATCTCCCGGGACTCCCATTCCTCGTCCCCGCCGACATGCCGCGCGATGTACCAGTCGACCTTGATTGTGGTCCCGGCCCGGATCGCGCAGTCGCACCGGACGATCGTGGCCTCGATCGCCGAGCGGGCGGCGAACTCGAGAAGCCACCGCCGCTCGGCCCAACCCGCGATCATTCCGGGGACGCCCGGGGTGCCGTCGCCGAGCAGGGCCGGAAGTTCGCGCCGCAGGGCTGGCACGAGCCTGCGGCCGGCGGTGTGGATCCGGGCCGCGATGGCGTAAGGGTCGTCGTGATGTTCGGTGTCGGCTTCCATGTCGGAACTCCCATGCTTGAACGCGACCGGACATCGGACGCGATACGCCCGCGAGGAGGCGGGCGGACCGTCCGGGTCGCGGGCGGGTCAAGCCGTCTGACGCGACGGGCGCGCGGACGGAACTGCCCGGTCAGGCGGCGCCGGGGAGGGAGGCCGGATCGCCCCGCCGGATCTCGACAATGTCCGCCATGACGGAGGCACGGATCAGGGCATCGAGGCCTTCCAGCCGATCGAGAAGGATCCTGACCTGCACGTCCCGAGACGGATCTGCGCTTTTCAGCAGCTCGATGACATTCCGAAGCGACCAGGTTTCCGGCGGAACGTCGCCGTCACGAACCATGTCGCCGAAGGCGCAGGCGAGCGCCGCGCCGTCGTCGCCCGGCGGGCGGCGTGGAGAAGGCGCGCGCCGTTCTTCGCGACGAGATCCAGCGCGTCATGTCGGACACGGTCGTCGTAACGCACGCGGACCACGAGCGGGAATATGACTGGAGCGCCTTCCGTAAGGATATGAGAGCATCGATGTCTCCTTTCCGAGACGTCCGGCGGCACATGATCGTCCGCCTTCAATGCTCCCTCGGAAAACTCCCGGTCAGGGATCGGCGTCTTCGCCCGCAGGGCTGTCGCGGATGCTTCGATCCTCCGACTGCTTCCCGTCTGTAGGCTCTCGAGACCCCGTCCCGCTCTGCGGCGCGCCTCCGAACTCCAGCCCTCTCGAGCCATCCATGAGCAGCGTCTTCCAAGCTCGCGCTTTCACCCGAGCGGAATCCGTTCCTCACAGGCATCGTAGATCGCTTGCGGCACGCGCAGCGTGACCTCGACGGTTTCTCCGGAAGCATCCGCATCCTTTCCGAAAGCCGGCTTCCGCGTCATCTCTTTCTCCCCGTCCGGTTCAGACATGAGATTGGCCGCATCCGGAATGGACGAAGTGGAACCAGTCCCGGATGTTGCTTTCTGAGCGCCACGCGCTTCGGCGGCTTCCTCCGGAAACGCCCCGGACGGGAGATGATGTCGACGGTTAACGTCGTGTCGCCGCGTCCGGGACGCGCCACCGTCCTCCCCACCACGATGCCGCGGCGGGGGCCACGCCTCAGGCCGTCAGGCCGCGCGTCTCCCCCCGCGCGGCCTTCCGCGTGCCTTTGGCGATACCCGAACGTATGGCGGCCCAGTCCATCGCCGCCTGCCGTCCTTCAGCGTCGCGCGGTAGGCCTCGCCGGACCGGGGATCCCGGTGACCGAGCAGCGTCACGATGAGCCGCGCGGCTTACCCTGGCCGCGACTGGCGCAGATGGTCGGCGGCCAGCGTCAGGACGTCGTGCACCGGGATCTCGATAGCCTCCTGCAGCAGCTGGCCGGCGTAGCGTTCGCTCGGACCGATCTGAGCGTGCGTGAGCCAGTTGCATCCCCTGAGCCGCGCGTATTGAAGCCCGGCGAAGCGATCCGCCGACCGGCGCAGACCAGTTCGTCGAGAACGACGGCGATCTCGGGCCACAGCGTTCCGAGATCGACCTCGCCGACGGACTTGCCTTGGACCCAGCGAGTTCCCAGGTTCCGTCCGCCCTGCGTATCAGCTCTTCTCCGAGCCGCCAGAAAGACATGTCACCGCCGAGCGCCGGCGCGTTGATCGCCACGAGCAGCACGGCCACTTGGCTGCGGAGCTGCTGGGCCTCGGACCTCCATTGCGCCATGCCCGACGCGAGCGCGCGCAGCTCGACCGCCGTCCGCATGAGCTTCTCGTAGCCGCCGTCCTCGTGAAGTCGCGGACGCGAGCCTCCTTGAGCGCCGGCGCGAGAGCCGCCTGGACCTGCGCGTGCGCGCGCATGTCGGCGACGCCGGCCACCGCCGCCGGAGGCGCGCCGCCGTGGATGGCGAGAGCCTCGAGCCCGAACAGGTAGTTGACGATCGTCGCCCACGAGAGCGGATCGCTCTTGCGCTTGCCCTTGAGCTTCCGCTGCGTCGACAGCGCCTGCATCAGACGGAACGCGGTCCAGCGGCAGAGCTCCGATTCCGCGTCGATCCCCGGAACAGATCGGCGCAACGCGAGATCGAGGCGATGTAGCGCCGCTTCGACGAGTCGCGGATGTCCGCTTGCAGCAGTCCCGGAAAGAGATCACGCCATTCGTCGGGACAGTGCGCGGGAGCCTCCGACGCATCGGTCCGGGACCCTTCCGCCGGGCGAGCTTTCCGCCCCTCTTCACTGATCGCGCGGCATACCAAACCGCGCGAGCCTCGCGTCCGCCGGCGAGACCGACATCCGGGGCGTGCCGCTCCAGCGCGGCGAGAAGCGTCTGAAGCGTCGGCTCCGACTTCGCGGCGAGATCGAAGCAGGCCCGGCTCGGATGGCCGTTTTTCCCCGCGATCCATCAGGATGCCGAAGAACTGCCCGACGACGGCGGCTTCTCCCGGCTTGGACCGGCCGCCCCGGCCAGCATCCGATTCCGGACGGGGCCCGACGCCGCAGCGAGCTGCGCCGCGACGCGCGCGAGTTTGCGCGCATCGGCAACTTCCATAGCGGCGACTTCGACGGATATTTTCCGGACGTGCAGGTTGCGCCGTATCGGTCATTTGAAAGCCCTCCTGAGCTGCTTGAACATCTGCGGATGCGCCTCGAGCAGAACCTGGCGCATCGTCGCGGCGGCGGCTTTTCCGCTGTCGCGGCCATAATGTTTTCGAACGGTCGCCTCGGTGTCGCCGAGAATGGCGGCGGCTTTGGCGAAGTTGCCGGGCTCGACCGCGAGCACGAGGGTGGCGACCGCATGGCGGCACATGTGCGGCGTCATCTCGACGCCGATGATGTCGGTGGCGGCGGCCCAGATCTCCGCCAGCGTGCTGACGGCGACGCAGCCGGAGGGAAGACGCACGAAGTCCTTCACGTGACGGGGCGCGGCCTTGCCCGGGATGAGATAGACGCTGTCCACCACCCCGTCGATCAGCGCGTATCGCGGGCGGAGTTCCTCGACCCACCGACGAAGGATCGCCGCATCGTCGCGGGTCACCGGGACGGTGACGGCGACGTCGTTCTTGATCTCGCCCTTCGGGTAACTGATCTCCGCGTCGGTCTCTCCGATCCAGCCGAGATTCCGTTTCGCCTCCGGGGCGTCCCGCACTCGGCTCCGGATCAGGTTCGAGGGACGGACCGCTCGCGACATCTGGATCACCCAGAGCGCCGCGCCGGCGTAGAGCCTGAGCGCCGGCCGTTCCCGACCGAGCATCCGCAGGCTTTCGGGTGACAGGACGGGCTCGTGCTCCTACGGCTGATCGGCGGGCTTCGACGCCCGCTCGCGCCGCCATGTCGCCAGAGCGTGATCTCGCGCTCGAGCCTCTCGGACTGCGCGAGCGTCCTGGCGGCGATGACGCGCGCCAGATCCTCCTCGGCCTTCCGCGCGATGAGCGCCGGCGCGTTGACGATGTTGGCGGCGACGTTCGCGTTGCGCTGGATCAGCTTGCAGAACGCGTCGATCTCCTCGCTCATCCCGTCCTCGCCGGGTTCCTTCAGCATGGCCTTCTTCGCGGCCCGCAGAAGGTCGATGTCCTGCACGAGCGCCCGATCGAGGAGCCCGTGGTTAGCGAGAACCCTGAGATTGGCGATGCGGTTGTGCAGCGTCTGGCTCTTCTCCGGATCCTTGAGCGTCGCCGAGGCGCGGGCCGCCGCGGCGCCGGCCTCGAGCGCCGCGCGGATCCGGCGCTTCTCGAACACGTCGCGCACGTCCGCGAGAGTGCCGGCCGGCACGCCGTCGGCGAGCGCCGACTTCACCAGCCACGCGATCGCCGCGCGGTAGCCTTCGAGCGCGGTCGACGAATTGCCGACTTTCCGCCCGCGACGGGCCTCGAACTCGGCCATGACCGCATCCCGATCATCGCCCGCGTCGATCCGCGCCTCCGCGAGTTCGGCCTGCATCTCGGGCGTCGAGATGGTCGCCGACATCAGCGCCTCCATGGAGTCGAGGAATGACGCCGGCAGCACGTACCAGTCGATCTTCGGCGAACGGTCCACCGGCCCCGGCGGGGCGAGCGGCGCGCGCGGCAGCAGATGCGCGATCTCCGGCAGCGTCTCGCGTTCCGCCACCAGCCGGTTGATGAACCTCACGGCCTTGCGCAGCGTCTTGCGCCGATCCGCCGTGAGGGAGCGGTTCAGAATGTCGATCGCAGGCTGATCCAGCACGGACGGCGCGCATCCGGCGCGGGCGCGCAGCATCCAGAGCGCCTTGGAGGCGCCCTTGGTGAAGCGCGCGCCGCTGTCGACGAAGCCCTCCCGACCCTCGACATGCGAGATGATCGCGTCCCACGCCGCCCGGTCGGCCCCGTCGACCGTATCGGATGTGACGCCGTGATAGCGCTTCAGTAGATTGCGGATCCGGGAGTTGCCGCGCCGACGCGCGGCCTTGAGGTTTTTCGATTTCGACACGGCGGCATAGCCGGACTCCGCCACGACCTCCTCGAAGTGCAGCGGGCACGCCGGCACCGAGGCGAGATCGTCGTCGTGCAGGCCGAGCCGTGCCGGAACTTTCGCGATCTCGCAGATCGCGTCGTAGCTCTCGCCGTTCGCCTCGGCCCAGATCTTGACGTCGTACAGGGTGTTCATCTCTCTCTCCTCTTTGCTTTCTCATCGGGCCGCCTGCGCATCCCGGGTCTTCACGCGAGAGACCCGGGCGCGGCGTGACCGTGACTTTTTTTACAGGCTTTCATCATCGGTGTCGGGCGGGGCGAATTAGCACATCCTGTCGGGGAAAAAGGCCGCTTCGCACCGAAGGGGTCAAACAGAACGCCGATGCGTTCAGGGGGGCTGCTGTGCGACTGGCGGGACGGTTCCGTCGGTGTCGCGCGGAAGCCGGTCGGGACTGTGCGAACTTGAGCCGGCATCGAACCCGTTCGGGACGAACCGCCCGGTGGCGCCTCTGCGCGTGGCCGGATCGGGGAGCCAGGTCTCTCTCGATGCCGAAGCGACGCGCGAGCCAGATCTCCGCGTCACGGGGCGCGATGCGGACGCTCGCGCCGACATTGCGCGTCGGCAGACCGTCGAAGATCCAGCGCTCGACCGTGCGGGTGCTTACCGCGATCAGCTCCGCGAGATCGGCCTTCGTCAGAAGCGGTTCCATATAGCGGCTCCGGTTCGCACCGAGCGGCAGCGGACCCGCCTCGAGCGCACAGACGTCCGGCCATTCGACACTGAATTACCGCGCGATGCGACAGGCGGGCAGATCGCCTCGATGGATCCGTGCCCGAACGGTCGCCGGCGTCTGCCGCCAGTGCTCCGCGATCTGCTGAACTGTCAGCATGATGTTCTCCTCAAAAACTGTCTGAAGAGGAATTAGGGAAAACGGATCTGCATCCAAAATCCGGACCAATGCTGTCGCTTCTCAAATAGAGATTAAATTGGCTCCGGCAGCATTGCTAACGCGACCGCAGATCAACTGTCGTGACTTCGGTTTTGGATCGCCGGCATTCGCACCCAGGTCCTCGCTCGAACGGGGATCGGAGGCGGGCATGCTTGATGGCGGAAACTGGATCGGACCGGATGCGGGCGAGCCGTACGCCCCAACTCTTGTTCCGCGGACGCCACCCTGGACGTCCGGTGATTTCATGCGCGCGCTCCATCCGCCGGGATCCCGAGGAAAAGTCTCGCTGCTCGCCAAAAGCGGAGGCGCTTCGTTCGCGCGGTGCTTTCCCGCGGATGAGATCGAACCGGTCCTGCCGGTCTGGACCGAGACGACGTCGTATGTCGGACTGAACCGGTATTTCGGCCCACGGGGCGGGAAGCGGCCGATCGCGGAACTCACCTGCCTCTACGCCGATCTCGACACGTATCGACGACCGGATCTCATGGCCTTGGCTCCTGACGTGGTCGCGGAGACCATCCTCGGCCGCATCGGCGCGCTCGGTCTGCCGGAGCCGTCATTTCTCGTGGACAGCGGCCGGGGTTTCTACGCCATCTGGCTGATCGAGCCGCTTCCCCGCGGAGCGCTTCCGCGCTGGCAGGAGGCGCAGCGCTGTCTCGTCGGGCTGCTCGCGCCTCTCGGGGCCGATCCGGCCTGTTGCGACGCCGCGCGCGTGCTGCGGATCCCGGAAACCCTGAACGGGAAATCCGGGCGGGCGGTCACCGTCGTGCGCGGCGACGGAACCAGGCACGCCTTCGACGGACTCGCGACAGCGTATACTCGGCGGCCGGGCGACCCACGCGCGCCGAGATCACGGCCCGCCACCGCGCGACAGGGCCGGACAAGCCGCGAAGTGTCCGCGGCCTGCCGCCCGAAGCGCGGTTCGCCGCCGTGCTGAGGGACCTCGACCGGTTCAGAGCCGCGTGGGGCGGGGAGGTCCCGGAGGGGCTGCGCAATATCTGGCTGCATCTCGCGGCGACGGCGCTCGGTTTCGTCCTGCCCGCGGGCGAGGTCGAGGCCGACGCGCGGCGGCTTGCGGCGCTGGCCGTTCCGGGCCTGCCAGAAAGCGAGATCAAAGCGACGATCAAGGCGGCGGTGGCGCGCGCCGAGTCCGTAGTCGGCTCGTTCAAAGGTCCGGCGCATGACCCCAGGCTCAACTATTCCGGCGCGCGAATGGCCGAGATCCTGGGTATCGACGGCGCGATGGCCGATGCGCTGGGCCTCGAGCAGATCATTCCGCCGGATCTGCGCCGCGACCGCAGGAACGCGAGACGCCGCGGGAAACGCGAGGCCGAGGGCGGGCAGGCGCGCGACACGTACCTCGCGGCGAACTCGACCTCACGGGAAAAACCATGGGAAGCGCTCGGCATGTCGAGATCGACCTGGTACAGACGCGGGCTGAACAGGGCCGGCGCCGGTCGGACAGGTCCCGTCCCGCATCAGGGGGCCCTTGGGCACGCCGAAGGCCCGGAGCGGAGCTCCGAATGCAGCGTGAACCGGACACTCGCCCGAGATCCGCAACGCCGCCAGACGCCGCCGAAAAACGCGTTCCGGAAGCCGATGCTGGTCGGGCAATCGGATCCCACAAGCGTCATTGACATCAATCTGTGGGAAGCGGGAACGAAAGGGAGCTGCCGAGACGGGCGGTCGCTACCTCTTAAGAACCCACTGCAAAGAGGAGATGGCGATGAGGAACGGCGCCGAAGCAGCGCGACACCGACGGCGAAAAGAAGGCGATCAAGGCCGGGAAATCCGCAAGGAGATCTGGTCGGCCGAGCTGAACAAGGCGGCGCAGAAGGACGTCTCTGCACCCACTCTCTGGTTTTTAGGCAAACCACTGCCGGGCCGGTTGGACCTGGCTTGGCGACAGTCGGTTTGAGCGGAAGCTCCGCCAGTTGTTGCGCCGCAACAGAAATTTCTCATGTGTTTCCGCGACGCTTTGACCGCCCCGGGACGCGCTGCTAGGACGGCAGCCAAGTGAATCAGCATCGAAAGCGTACCCCAATGACCGCGTCCAACCTCGTTCCGATCCCGGAGCTTTTCGTCTCGCAGGAGAGCGCCGCCAAACTGAAGGTCGAGGCGGGGAACCTTCCGTCCTGGGATCTGACGCCGCGCCAGGTCTGCGATCTCGAGCTGCTGATGAACGGCGGCTTCCGTCCGCTCAAGGGCTTTCTGGGCGAGGCCGATTACGAGAGCGTCCTGTCGGACATGCGGCTGAAGGACGGGTCGCTCTGGCCCATGCCGGTGACGCTCGACGTGAGCGAGGCCTTCGCGGCGAAAGTCGAGCCCGACCAGGACATCGCGCTGCGCGACGCCGAGGGCGTGATCCTGGCGATCATGTCGGTCACGGACAAGTGGACGCCGGACAAGGCGCGCGAGGCCGAGGCGGTCTTCGGCTCCGACGACATCGCCCATCCGGCGGTGGCCTATCTGCACCGCAAGGCGGGCCCGGTCTATCTCGGCGGCCCGGTCACCGGCATCCAGCAGCCGGTGCATTACGATTTCAAGGCGCGGCGCAACACGCCCAACGAGCTGCGCGCGTTTTTCCGCAAGCTCGGCTGGCGCAAGATCGTCGCCTTCCAGACCCGCAACCCGCTGCACCGGGCGCATCAGGAGCTGACCTTCCGCGCCGCGCGCGAGGCGCAGGCGAACCTGCTGATCCATCCCGTGGTCGGCATGACCAAGCCGGGCGACATCGACCATTTCACCCGGGTGCGCTGCTACGAGGCGGTGCTCGACCAGTATCCGTCCTCGACGACCGAGCTCAGCCTGCTCAATCTCGCCATGCGCATGGGCGGCCCGCGCGAGGCGGTCTGGCACGGGCTGATCCGGGCCAATCACGGCTGCACCCACATGATCGTGGGGCGCGACCATGCGGGGCCGGGCAAGAACTCCAAGGGCGAGGATTTCTACGGGCCCTATGACGCCCAGACGCTCTTCGCCGAGCACCAGGACGAGATCGGCGTCGAGATGGTCGATTTCAAGCAGATGGTCTACGTCCAGGAGAAGGCCCAGTACGAGCCGCGCGACGAGGTCGAGGAGGGGATGACGATCCTCGACATCTCGGGCACCGAGCTGCGCCGGCGGCTCCAGGAGGGGCTGGAGATCCCCGACTGGTTCAGCTTTCCCGAGCGTGGTCGAGGAGCTGCGCCGGACCAAGCCTCCGCGCGCGGAGCAGGGCTTCACGGTGTTCTTCACCGGCTTCTCCGGATCGGGCAAATCGACGATCGCCAACGCGCTGATGGTCAAGCTGATGGAGATGGGCGGGCGCCCGGTGACGCTGCTCGACGGCGATCTGGTGCGCAAGAACCTCTCCTCCGAGCTCGGCTTCTCCAAGGAGCATCGGGATCTGAACATCCGGCGCATCGGCTACGTCGCCTCGGAGATCACCAAGAACGGCGGCATCGCGATCTGCGCGCCGATCGCGCCCTACACGGCGACAAGGGCGGCGGTGCGCGAGGACGTCGAGGCCTTCGGCGCCTTCGTCGAGATCCACGTGGCGACCTCGATCGAGGAATGCGAGCGGCGCGACCGCAAGGGGCTCTACAAGCTGGCGCGGGAAGGCAAGATCAAGGAGTTCACCGGCATCTCGGATCCCTACGAGGAGCCGGCCGATCCCGAGCTCCGGCTCGACACCGAGAATCTCGACGTGGATTACTGCGCCCAGCAGGTGATCCTGAAGCTCGAGAACATGGGCCTGATCCGGGCCTGATCCCGGACCCCGGAGCGGCCTCCGCGCCGCGTCCGGGGGGTGACCCGCGAGAAGCGACACGCGTGTCGTTTTTGTCAAGCGTCTGATATCGTTCCGGTATCCGGATCGCGTTAACCGCGTGGCAACCTCTGCGACTCTCCGTGTTCGCGACCTTGGAAGGAGGCGTTTCCGGGCGTGGAGGGTTCGGATCGGCTCCCGGCGGGGTCCTGAGGCGTTCGAATCCGATGCGGAGGACGCGCGTGGCGGGATGGCCGCCGGCCCACGCGATGACGACGATGGCGGGCGCCGGCCGCGACCCGAGCGGAGGAGCGGCGATCTTCGACCGCTTCATACCCGCTTAACGCTGATAGGGATATTGATCGCAAGTTCAGTAAGTTGCGTAACGAGTGCCAAAAAAATGCCCACATGGATCGAGTCGTCCCTCGTCGACGCCGCCGACGCGCTTTCGCGCGCGGGAAACGAGGATCTGGCGGCCAGCCTGCGCCGGTTGCGCGAACATCCCGACATCGGAGGGATGGTGCTGTACCGGTCGGCGGAGGTGGAGCGCCTGGCGGACGAGGTGTCGGAATGCGAGTCGCTGGAGGCGCTGTTCAGCCTGCTCAAAGAGATCACCGCGACGTTCGGGATGGGCCATTGCACGGTGCATTGCGTCCGGGAGCGCAGCACCGCGTATTTCGGACGCAAGGTCCTGACGACGTTCGCCAAGGACTGGGTCGCGGAATACGTCGACCGGCGTTATTCGAGCATCGACCCGATCATGGCGCGAAGCCGGCAGGGGCCCGGCACGTTTCTCTGGGACGAGCTGATCGTCACCGACCCCTGCACCAAGCAGTTCATCAAGACCGCCTTCCAGCGCGGGATCGGACCGGGCGGGGTGACGTTCGTCGAGCGGAGCTCGAACGGCAGCACGGTCGCGGTGTCGTTCTGCGCGGCGGCGGAGCATGAGGCGTTCCGGCGGGATGTCGGACCGAAAATGTCGGACCTGGCGGACATGGCGACGCTGCTGATCGGGGTGTTCAGCGATCTGGCGTGCGACCACGGCCAATCCGCGCCGTTCGACCCGACCGACGACCAGCTCAGGGTGCTGCGCGCGGTGGCCTCGGGGCGGTCGGTCTCGGAGATCGAGGATCTGCGCTTCGCCTGGGGCACGTTCAAATCCGTGGAGCGGTCGATCCTCAAGGGATTCGGCGCGCGCACGCTCGCGCAGGCGGCGGCGCTCGCGACCACCCGCGGGCTGCTCGAGGACCTGCCGTATTTCGAGGACGAGATATTCCTCGGCGAGGGCGAGGCGGCGGAGCGGCCGCATTGGCACCCGGCCTGATCCCTGCGGGGCGCGAGCCCCGGATCGCGCCGGCGGGACGCCGGGCATCTCGACATGGATCACCGCGCCCGGCAGGGTGACCCCGCGCCCGGGAACACGGGTCTGATCTGCGGGGAGAGGGATGGAACGCGTCGACGTTCTCGTCATCGGCGCGGGGGTCGTCGGGCTCGCCGTCGCGCGGCGTCTGGCGCTGGCCGGGCGCGAGGTGGTCGTGGCGGAGGCCGCGGAGGCGATCGGCACGGGGACCAGCTCGCGCAGTTCCGAGGTGATCCACGCGGGGATCTACTATCCGAAGGGCTCGCTCAAGGCGCGGCTCTGCGTGGCGGGGCGCGAGGCGCTCTACGCGTATTGCGCCGAGCGGGGGATCGCGCACCGGCGGAGCGGCAAGCTGATCGTGGCGGCGGAGGCGGCCGAGGTTCCGCGCCTCGATGCGGTCCGCGCGGCGGCGGAAGGCAACGGCGTCGCGCTGGAGCGGCTCGACGGGGCGGCGGCGCGCGCGCTCGAGCCGGAGCTGGTCTGCGCAGGCGCGCTCCTGTCGCCCCTCACGGGCGTCGTGGACGGCCATGCGCTGATGCTGGCCCTCCAGGGCGAGGCGGAGGATCGCGGGGCCGTGGTGGCGCTCCACGCGCCGCTGACGGGCGGCGGGGCCGGGGCAGGGGGCCCGGAGGCTCAGATCGGCGGGGAGGCTCCTCTGCGGCTCTCCTGCCGGGGGTCGTCAACGCGGCGGGTCTCGGGGCCTGGGACGCGGCGCGGGCGCTGGGGACGCCGGAGGCGGCGGTTCCGCCGCGGCATCTGGCCAAGGGGAACTATTACGCGCCGGAGCCGCGCCGCGCGCCGTTCGGGCGGCTGATCTATCCGCTGCCCGAGGAGGGCGGGCTGGGGGTGCATCTGACCTGGATCTGGCCGGAAACGCGCGGTTCGGGCCGGACGTGGAATGGCTGGGGGAGGGCGATCCCGATCTGCGGGTCTCGCCGGACCGGGAGGAGGCGTTCCGGACCTCGATCCGGCGCTGGTGGCCGGGGATCGACGATCGCGCGCTGGTTCCGGATTATTGCGGGATCCGGCCCAAACTGTCGGGACCGGGGGAGCCGGCGGCGGATTTCCGGATCGACGGGCCGGAGGTCCACGGGGTGGCGGGCCTGGTCAACCTTTTCGGCATCGAATCCCCGGGTCTGACGGCGTGTCTCGCGCTCGCCGATCTGGTGGCGGAGCGGCTGGAGGTCTGACGGCCTTCAGGGGCGCCGTCAGGTGATCGGCATCACGGACCGGAAGCGTCGGCGCGCCCGGATCCGGCCCGCTACGTCCTCGCCGTCCCGAAGGTTTCACTGCCTGCCGAAGCCGTGATGCCTGAACACCGAGGCGTGATCAGTCGAAACAATGCCCGATCGAGCTCCGTATCTGTTTCCGAGGGCCGCGCAGGCTCCGCCGCCCGGGACACGGAAACCTCCCCGGCGATTCATGAAACGAAAGACCTGAGGGAATGGAACCATGACACGCAGCTTCGCATTCGCCGCCATCGTCGCCGCCGCCTTCACCGCCGCCGCGCCGTCCTTCGCCAACGACCAGCTGATCGCCGGCGCCGGCCTGACCGCGGCGCAGGCCGAGGGCCTGACGCTCAACCAGATCGTCGCGGCGAAGTACAACCGCGACCGGTCGTTCTCCGACCGCCAGGCCGTCGCCCTGACGCCGTCGGGCGACACGGCCGAGGTCATCGAGGCCTACAATGCGGGCAAGAGCTTCAACGACCGCCAGCCGCTTCCGGGCGCCTCCGGCGTGACCGCGTCGAGCCGGTCGATGATCGACGTGGCCGACCACGCCCAGCTGATCGCCAGCGCCGGCCTGACGGCGGAAGAGGCCGAGGGCCTGACGCTCAACCAGATCGTCGCCGCCAAATACAACCGCGACCGGTCGTTCTCCGACCGCCAGCGCGTCGGAAACGACTACTGACGGCGCGACGGGCCCGCGGGCCCGGTCCCTGGACCCGAAAACCCGGGGCCCCGGTTGCCGCGCGCGCGGCCGGGGCCCCTCGATGTGCGCGGCGCGGCGCGCGGGGCAGGGCCGCGAGAAAGGACCGGACTTCGAGCATGACCGCCTGACGCCGGTCCCGGAGAGCCTCGGCGACCGCGTCCCAGGAGGCCGCGCGGGCCAGATCGTCGGGGCCCCGGGGGTGTGAGGCGGGTCCGTGCCGCGGATCTCGCGCGCGGAGGGACACGGCGGGCACTAGAAGCCGTGTCGACGCAATTCGGCGTCGATGCGCGCGCGTGAGGCGGCGTCGCGCGTCGGAAAGGCCGTGAAATAGTCGGCCGCCGTGGCATGCGGCCGGCGCCGACGCACCTCCTGCCGCCAGCGGGACGCCTGATCGTGGCGGCCGGCCAGGCCATTGGCGGCCAGCGCGATCATGGCGATCAGGTAGTGCGCGCCGGGCGAGTTGGCGGCGCGATCGGCCCAGCGGGCGGCGGCGGGATGGTCCGCCCGCTGCATCAGCATCTGCGCGCGGACGCCGTAGACCCCGTAAAGCAGCGGATCGAGCGGGCTGAGATGCAGCGAGACGTCCAGATCCGCGAACGTGGCCGGCGCGTTTCCCGTCAGCATCGAGGTGAAGGCCGAGGCATAGAAGCCTTGCGCGTAGTTCGGGTTCAGCGTCGTCGCCCGCGCCAGCCAGTCCGCGGCGATTTCGGGTTCGTCCGTGAGCCAGAACGAGCGCCCCATGTTGAAGTTGGCGAAAGGGTCCAGGGGATCGAGCTCCAGGCTGCGCTCGGCGTGGCGACGCGCGGCAAGCGCCGCGGCCGAGGGATCGGGGCTCAGGCGCAGGAAGGCGTCGAGAAAACTGGTGAAGGACAGCCCCGCATGCGCGCGCGCGAACCGCGGATCCGCTGCGACGGCCTGCTCGAAACAGCCCCGCGCGAGCGTCGTGTCGGCTGCCGTGAACCGGTAGAGATGAGCGAGGCCGACATGGTAATTGGCGTAGGCGTCGAGGCCGTCGGGGCCGTTCAGCCGCGCGATCCGCGCCTCGTTGAAAGGTATGTGGGCCTCGAGCGCGGCCACCAGATGCGCCACGATCCGCGCCCTCAGATCGTCGGTCTCGTCGACCGGCGCCAGGAGCCTGTCCGCCCAAAGGATCTCGCGGGAGTCGGTATCGGTCAATTCCAGCGTCACCGCGACGTTGCCGTCCGGGCTCTCGACGATCCCGGACAGGACGTAGCGGGCCGCGAGCGCGGTCGCCACGAGATCCAGATCGACGGCCCGCCTGAACTGGAAGGACGAGCCCCGCGCGATCACCGCGAGCCAGCGCAGCCGCGACAGCGCCTGGATGATCTCGTGCGGGATCGCCTCGCCCAGAATGGCAAGGCCCGACGACATTCCGAGAGGCTGGAAGGGCAGCACGGCGATCGACGGACGTCCGGCCGGATGGTCCGACGGAACGTCGGGCGTCCCGCCGTCGGCGGTGTCCGGAGCCGCGCGCGGGGGCGGCGAAATCCCCACCTCGGGGAGGAATCGGAACCCTTGGCCATGCACCGTGCGGATCACGACCTGTCGCGCCCCGTCGTCGTCGACCGCCTGACGGGCCGAGCGGACGCGACTGGAGATGCTGGCGTCCGAGACCGCCCGGCCCAGCCAGACCGCCGAGACGAGCTCGTCCTTCGTCACCATGCGGCCGCGGTTTCGAACGAGGTGGATCAGAAGGGAAAGCACCTGCGGCTCGAGCCGCACCGGATCGCCGCGACGGCTGAGCTGAAACCGCTCGGCGTCGAGTTCGAAGTCTCCGAAGGTCCAAGGCATCTGACAGCATACATCATAAGCAGGAGTTTCTGCAGAAATTCTTCAGCAACGCGTCAAGCTTGCCCGAAGCGAATGCCTCAGACTCCACAGGTACGGGGGGCGCTGCCCCATGCAGCGGTTCTGATCCTGGGAGGAAAGCATGAGAATCTCGACGATTTCGATGGCGGCGGCGGCCGCGCTCTTCGGACTGTCGACCGCCGGTTGGTCCGACGAGCCAGTGGATCATTTCGACGGCGCCGCGGCGAAGCTCTATGGCGCCGGATATGGTCAGGTGCGTCTGGTGGACGCGGATATGCAGCTCTTTTCAGCATATGATGGCGTCGGAAGCGAAGTGACGGTCGTCGTCGACGCGACCAGCGGAGACCGTCTCACCGTCAATTACGTTCACGCGGCCGATGAGTAGTTTTCCGGCGGGGAGGTGATCCGGGGCGGGCGATTTCCTGGAAGTCCCCCCGGGCGCCTCGAAAAGCTTTCCCGTCCCGCCCGGGTGATCGCGCAGGGACGGTTCCACCGGCAGCGCGCCGTTTTACGGCTGAGGCCGGCGGCGGGTAAGAGGGCCGAGTAGCGTCCTCTTCCCCCCCGCCGGAAAATGGCCGTGTTCTCAGGTAAAGGGCAGGTGGCGGAGAGACAGGGATTCGAACCCTGGAGACGGTTCCCCGCCTACACACTTTCCAGGCGTGCGCCTTCGACCACTCGGCCACCTCTCCGTGCGGCCGGACAGAACCATTTTCGGCGGCCGCGCGCAAGGTGCGGCCGGGCCGGTCTCAGCCCGCGCGCCAGCCGCCGCGCCACTCGGCGCGCCGCGCCCAGATCTCGGACCAGGAGGCGGCGGAGGCGCGGAGATCCTCGCGGCCGGTGACGGCGCCGAGCGCGCGGGTGGCGACCATCCGCGACAGCGGCCAGGCCTGGAAGAGGCCGCGGGCGAGGGGGCGCCGCCAGGCCGGGAAGTGCCGGTCGATCAGCGAGATCTTTCCCGACAGGAGCCGCACCATCTTGTCGGCGCGCACGGTGTCCGCCGCGCCGCCGTAATGCACGATCTCGGCCTCGGGCGTGACCCGGGGCGCGGCGCCGAGCGCGCGGGCGCGCAGGCAGAGATCGGCCTCCTCGCCGTACATGAAGAAGGCGGGGTCGAAGCCGCCGAGCGCCTCCCATGTCCCGCGCCGGATCATCAGGAAGCATCCCGTGACGATGTCGACCGCGCGTTCGGTCCCGCGGTCCCAGCCGCCATAGGCCTCGGAATTGAACAGCTCCGAGCGCGGAAAGACGCCCGTCAGGCCCGAGGCGCGGCAGAACAGGTTCCAGAGCGTCATGCGGCCCCAGCACGAGGCCGGATTGAGGCTCCCGTCGCCGTAGAGCGTGCGTCCGCCCCAGATCAGGGCCTCGGGCCGGGCCCGCGCGAAGGCCAGAAGCCGGTCGACGGCGCCGTTCAGCACCACGGTGTCGGGGTTGAGCAGCAGCAGATACTCGCCCCGCGCGCGGCGGGCGGCGAGGTTGTTGGCGCCGGCGAAGCCGTGATTGGCGGTCTCGGCCAGCAGATCCATCTCCGGGAATTGTTCGGCGATCGCCTCGGCCGAGCCGTCGGTCGAGGCGTTGTCCACGACGATCGTCTCGAACTCCGCGCGCCGTCTCCGCGCGCAGCGAGGCGAGGCATTCCAGCGTCATTTCGCGCGTGTTGTAGCTGACGACGATGACGGTGAGCGCGGGGTCGGGCACGGGCGGTCCTGTCGTGATTTTCCCGGCCGGTTAGCGGGGATGCGCTCCGCCCGCAAGCGCGGCGACCCGCGCCCGGGGCGATGCTCGCGTGGCTACAATGATCGCAAACTGACAACCAAGGGTTGTTCATCATGGGCAGGTTGTCGCCATAGGCGCGTTTTCGCTCACTTCGGACCGTCCGCTTGAGACGAAAGCCGATTGTCTTTAACCCCTTCGGACAGCCCGCTCCGGCAGGCGCAAAAACGGTTTTCACCTCCCGAGCAGCCGTCCGCTGCGCGTCCCATGCGCGCATCGCGGACCCGCGCGGCCGGCAAACGATCAGGTTCCAGCATGTCGACACACAACGCATCCAACGCGGCCCAGCTCCTCGGCGCCGTGGCCTCCGCGAGAGCAGGGGACATGATCGTCCTTGACGGGAGGCGATTACGGGGACGTGAGGCTCAGTGACGCCGCGTTCTCCGGCGAGGTGACGATCCGGTCCGCGGACGCAGACGACCCGGCGCGCTTCAGCACGCTCAAGGTCTGGCGCGCGGAGAACCTCACCTTCGACGGCATCGAAGTGAAGTTCACTCCGGACATGGAGACCGCAGACTTCTACAGCGCCGTGGAGATATTCTACTCCGAGAACGTGAGCGTCATCAATTCCCGCCTCGTCGGCGGCCCTGCGGTGAACGGTCTCCCCCAGGACGCGGCGCCGGGAACCTCCAATCCGACCGGGAGCATCATCGGCCTTCCCACGGCACGCGCGGTGACGATACGCGAATCCGATGGCGTGGTGATCGAGAACACCGAGATCACCGAGTTCGGGAGCGGCATCGTCGGCATCAGCGCCCACGGCCTGAAGATCCTGTCCAGCGAGCTGCACGGACTGCGCACCACGGCGATCAGGGGAAGCGACTTCCAGGATCTGGTGATCGACGGAAACCACATCCATTCCTCCAAGCCATGGAATCTCGGCGGCGTGGGCGATCACGCCAACTTCATCCACCCCTGGACCTCGGCCGCCCAGACCACTCCGAGCACGAACATCACCATCACCGACAACTTTCTCGAGATCGGCACCGGCGGGTCGATCATGGGGATCTATCTCGACGACGACCGCAACGCGCTCGGGTTCAAGAACGTCGTGATCGAGGGCAACACGATCCTGACCGGAGCCGGCCAAGGGATCCTGTTCGAGCACGTGGACGGCGCGCGCGTGGCCAACAACGCGCTTCTCCAGCCGTTAGGTGAGGACAAGCCGCCGCTTTTCCATCTGCGGCAGGACAGCCGGAACGTGGAGATCGTCGACAACATTCTTTCCGGAGTGGTGGTCACTTCAAAATACGCCTCCTCGATCGTCGAACGCGGGTCGCTCGCGCTGCAATGGGAGGACCGCTTCTCGCCAGACCATTACATTAACGCGCTCATCGACCCGCTTCAGGACATTCCGGACATCGCGGCGCTGCGGGCGGTTCCGGGCGGCATCGTCGAGGACATGGATGTCGGGCCGGACATGATGCGTCTGGGCCGGACCGCGTCCGGTCTCGACGGTTACATCGAAGCGGAGCGCGGGTCGGGGTTCGACCTTTCGAACTATCCCTTCGATGCTACGAACATCTGGGGACCAGAGGGTCGCGTCGATACCGCCGGAGCTTCGGTTACTTGGGCTTTCGGCGACGGGTCCGGAGGAAGCGGCCTGTCGAGGGAGCATCACTACGAGGAGAGCGGGACATACGTGGTGACGGCCGACATCCGTCTGGCGGACGGCCGGAGGCTGTCGCTGGAGCGCACCATTGAGGCGGAATCTCCCGTCGCCCTTCAAGCCGGATTCGAGAGCGGATTCGGAGACGAGACGAGGACGGCCGTGCTCAACTCCGTCGGCTCCGCCGTGCGGACGGTCAACGGTCCCGACGGAAAGGCGGCGGATCTCAACGGCGGCGACATCGTCTATGACGTCGACGCGCACTTCTTCGGCAATCCCGAATATTCCGTCACGTTCGACTTCAAGAGGGACGGGACCGAGACGGCGCGTCTCTTCAACCTCGCCGCGAACATCGTCTTCTCTATGGTGGCGAACGCGGTCTACGTGACATTCACGACGGATCAGGAGTCCGCGCGGGTCAAGGTCGGCAATCTCGGGATCGACGACACAGACTGGCACAGCCTGGCGTTCACCTTCTCGGGTGAGACCGGAAACGCGATCCTCTACATAGACGGAGAAGAGGTCGGCCGGGAGACCGGGTTCAAGGGGCATGTTCAGAACGGCTATTCGACGCAGGATCTCAGGATCGGCGATGGCTTCACGGGACTGATCGACAATCTGGTTTTCCTGCGTGGCGCATTGTCGGCGGCGGACGTGAAGGCCGGCCGGATTCCGGACGAGGCCGCGCCACCCGCCACCGGAGGCGAGCCCGTCAAGGCTCCGCCGCCACCCGCGCCCACGCCCGCGCCCGCGCCCGCGCCCGCGCCCGCGCCCACGCCCGCTCCCACGCCCGCGCCGGCTCCCGGGGGAGCGGAGTCGGATCTGGACGCGGTGGCGTCGGCGATCGCTTCGAAGAACTATGCCGGTCTGGCGGCTGATACGGGCCGGACCTTGGTTACGGACGGTCGCGGCGGCTCCGGCGACGAGGTCGTTCTGGCCGGAACGAGCGGCTGGCGCGCGGCGTCGTCGAACGGCGGCGATGACGTGCTGATCGGAGACGCGGCGGACAACTGGCTTGTGGCGGGCTCCGGTTCGGACGTGATGCACGGCGGCGCCGGCGGGGACGATTTCCGCTTCGTCGGCGGGGACGTGAAAGGGTCGGAATCCGACACCATTCTCGATCTCGATTTCGGGGCGGGCGACCGGATCGTGCTGACGGGGTATGAGGGCGGCACGTTCTCGTCGGCCTCCGGCACGAACGTGTTCTCCGGCGGCACGGCCGTGATCATCTACGCCGAGGACGGGGTGGAGAGCCTCGCTGCGGCGTCCGCCGACGTGGATCTGGAGGCGGACCCGGACGGGCTCACGCTCACGATCGCGCAGGCGGCGGGAAGTCAGGACATTCTGCTGGCGGATTTGGCTTCCGGCGGCTCCGGAGGTGGAGGCGAGCCCGTCAAGGCTCCGCCGCCACCCGCGCCCACGCCCGCGCCCGCGCCCACGCCCGCGCCCGCGCCCGCGCCCACACCCTCTCCCACGCCCGCGCCGGCTCCCGGGGGAGCGGAGTCGGATCTGGACGCGGTGGCGTCGGCGATCGCTTCGAAGAACTATGCCGGTCTGGCGGCTGATACGGGCCGGACCTTGGTTACGGACGGTCGCGGCGGCTCCGGCGACGAGGTCGTTCTGGCCGGAACGAGCGGCTGGCGCGCGGCGTCGTCGAACGGCGGCGATGACGTGCTGATCGGAGACGCGGCGGACAACTGGCTTGTGGCGGGCTCCGGTTCGGACGTGATGCACGGCGGCGCCGGCGGGGACGATTTCCGCTTCGTCGGCGGGGACGTGAAAGGGTCGGAATCCGACACCATTCTCGATCTCGATTTCGGGGCGGGCGACCGGATCGTGCTGACGGGGTATGAGGGCGGCACGTTCTCGTCGGCCTCCGGCACGAACGTGTTCTCCGGCGGCACGGCCGTGATCATCTACGCCGAGGACGGGGTGGAGAGCCTCGCTGCGGCGTCCGCCGACGTGGATCTGGAGGCGGACCCGGACGGGCTCACGCTCACGATCGCCCAAGGGGCGGGGCTCCACGAGATCCTGCTGTTCTGAGCTCAGAGGTGGCTCGGGAAATCTGGACAGGGGCGATGAGTGGATGATCCGCGCAATATCGGCATGATTGCCGAGAGCGAGGAGAGCACCATGACCAGACGACCGCGCCGGAACCACAGCCCGGCATTCAAGGCGAAGGTGGCGCTGGCGGCCATCAGGGGCGAGAAGACGCTGGCCGAGTTGGCCGAGCAGTTCGACGTTCATCCCAACCAGATCACGCAGTGGCGCTCGCAACTGCTGGAAGGCGCCTCTGGCGTCTTCGGCGCGGTCGCCACGGCGGATGCCGGCTCCGGCCGTGGACGTGAGGACCCTGCATGCGAAGATCGGGGAGCTGACGCTCGAGAACGATTTTTTGTCCGGGGCGCTCGGCAAGGCCGGCCTGTTGCCGAGCGCAAAGCGATGATCGATCGCGACCATGGGCTGAGCCTCGGTCGGCAGGCGAAGGCGCTCGGGATCAGCCGGGGCGGCGTGTACTACCTGCCGCGCCCGGCTTCGGACGCCGATCTCGCGCTGATGCGCCGGATCGACGAGTTGCATCTGGAGTATCCCTTCGCCGGCAGCCGGATGCTGAAGGGTCTGTTGAAAGCCGAAGGGCATGAGGTGGGCCGGCTTCACGTCTCGACGCTGATGAAGAAGATGGGGATCGAGGCGATCTACCGCCGTCCCGAACACGTCGAAACCGGCCCCGGGCCACAAGGTCTATCCCTACCTGCTGCGAAAGCTGGCCGTGACGCGGCCGAACCAGGTCTGGGCCATGGACATCACCTACGTGCCGATGGCGCGCGGCTTCGTCTATCTGGCGGCCGTCGTCGACTGGTTCAGCCGCAAGGTTCTGGCCTGGCGGCTGTCGATCACGCTGTCGGCGGACTTCTGCGTCGAGGCTTTGGAGGAGGCGCTTGACCGTCATGGCCGACCGGACATCTTCAACAGCGACCAAGGCTCGCAGTTCACCGGCATCGAGTTTACGCAGGTGCTGAAGGACGCCGAGATCGCGATCAGCATGGACGGCAAGGGCGCCTGGCGCGACAACGTCTTTGTCGAGCGGCTTTGGCGCTCGGTGAAATACGAGGAGGTCTACTTGCGCGCCTATGTCAGCGTCTCCGAGGCGCGGGCCTCGATCGGCCGTTACCTCAGCTTCTACAACGGCACGCGTCCGCATTCGGCGCTTGGCGGCGGACGCCCGACCAAGCCTATCTCAACCGACTGACGCCAATTCCGGCGGCGGCGTAACCAATGCGGGTATCCACTTAACGGCCGGCAGAAAATTGTTCAGACAAACCGAGCCACCTCTCTCCGCCATCCAGACGGCTCCGGAGCCCCCAAGCTG